>NZ_JAKIKQ010000002.1 GCF_023284045.1 Shewanella kaireitica | reverse complement strand
TAACACAACGATTAATGATGTGATAAAACGGCGTGGTATCCGGGTCGATGAGGGTTCTTCGTGCAGAGGTCATAGGGTTCACCAAAGTGACAACGGGTAACTCAAGGTAGGCTGAAGCTTAGTAGAGAGAGATGAGAAAGCAAAAGATATGGCTGTCCTGTCTTTCGTCTTTTCTTCACCACATAAGTAAGCTCTTCTAACACAACGATTAATGATGTGATAAAACGGCGTGGTATCCGGGTCGATGAGGGTTCTTCGTGCAGAGGTCATAGGGTTCACCAAAGTGACAACGGGTAACTCAAGGTAGGTTGAAGCTTAGTAGAGAGAGATGAGAAAGCAAAAGATATGGCTGTCCTGTGTTTTTGTGTTTTGAAAGTCCTTTTTAATTTAGTGGGTTATCCATGCAGCAACAAAAAGTAGCAACAAAAAGATGAGGCGAAAGCGCCTCATCTTTGGTTAGTGACAGGAATCATTAAGAGATATGGCTGTCCTGTCTTTTATCTGTCTTTTACTGTCTTTTAGTAATGCAGCATCAAAAAGATGAGGCGAAAGCGCCTCATCTTTGGTTAGTGGCAGGAGCCATCAAAAGATATGGCTGTCCTGTGTTTTTTTTCTTTTGAAAGTCCTTTTTAATTTAGTGGGTTATCCATGCAGCAACAAAAAGTAGCAACAAAAAGATGAGGCGAAAGCGCCTCATCTTTGGTTAGTGTCAGGAGCCATTAAAAGATATGGCTGTCCTGTTCTTGCTGGGTTTAATCTTGGCCGCGATTAACAACTTGTGGATCTGGGCTAGAAATTAGTAAGTTGCTTCCAATGGAAGATAGTATGAAGCGAAAACCTGTTTTTCCTGGCGTTTTATCTAAATCTAGCAATTGTAATTCCAATCCGTTTTCCGAAACATTGACGTTATCGATTACATTGTCAAATGGCGTATCAAACGCTGCTCCGATAAACTTAAGTTCTTTTCCTGTTTGATCTACTAGTAAATAACGAATAATTTCAGATTCATTAGCTACGACACTTCCTGTCACAGGCAAACCATTTTGAGTATAATTAAAATCAGGCACATTATTTTTTAGTGTTACTGTTAATGTGAAATCTACAGTGCTTTTTGGCATATTAACTTCCTTTGTTGTTGGTTACGTAAGCGCTTTAATTGGTTTGATTTATAGTTGATTCAGTATTATTCCGGAATCCTGCAAATCTTTCACTAAATCAGGTTGAGTTTTTAATTCGTTTAGGCAGGCTAATGCTCGAGCATAGATAATGGTATATCTTGGACTTTTGTTTATAGCAACTATTCTTTTATTTCGATCTCTTGCTTGCCGACAAAGTTGCAGTGCTAGTTGACTGTTGCCATTTTTTCTTTCGAGTTTTGCTTGTAATAGCTCAATACTAGATAGCTTACCTAGATATACTCTGTTTTCTGGTTGATTTAAAATGATTTTTTCAAAAAATCGCATTGCTAATATTGTCTCTTCCATGCTTTTTTTATAGGAGCCTTTTTTAAAATAATAGGTGGCACTAGCAAAATGATATTTTGCCCATATAAGCTCAAATTTCTTGGGGTCCATTATAAAGTATTCAGCCTTTAGTCTTTTTACGACACTAGAAGGCCTAAGTTCTTTTGATAAATGATTTGGTTTTCTAGCATAAATCCACATAAGGAAGTTAGAATAATATTGCTGTGCTTTAAGAACATCATTTTTGGGATCATGGTTCAGGGCTTTCGTTATTGCTATATAGCTAAGCTCTGCTTGAATTAGCGCTTCCTCGTGGTGGCCGATAAAATGAAATATGCTGGCTAGTGAATGATTACTGCCGGCTAATCTATCCAGCATATAGGGCGTAATCGTTGTGTTATTCTTTGACTGTAATTGAATTTCTTTGTGTATTGCTATAGAGGCATGAATATCTCCCTGTGCCAGGACTGCACGAGCCAACCACGATCTCGTATCTACTACATCAGCTATTAATTGAGAGTTACTTGGATCACTCTTAAGTGCTTGAAGCTTTAATTCTAATGACGCCTCAAACGCACTGCGAGCAGTACTAAAGTCTTGTTGTTCTAACGAAACCGACCCCAACGAATTCTGCGCATAAGAAAGCTCCATGAGTGCATCGTTATCCTCTGGCGCAATATCAAACATGGTCTGACTATAGGCAAGATACTTTTCAAACCACACTCTTGCCGCATCCCAGTCGCTTTTGTCGTAATCGAGCTGGCCTATCCAAAAGGCGTTGGCACCGAGGGTTTTGAGCAGCTCTAAATTGTGCGGTTGTTTTTCTAGCAACGTGGTGAGCTTGTTGCGGGCAGCATGAAAAGCGCTATTGGCTTCATCTAATTTATTACGTGAGTAGGCGACTTCGCCCATGGCCTCAAGGGTTTGCGCGTGTTGGAAGTTCGCTTCAAAACCTAAGTCATTGTTGAGCTGAGCGTCGTCACTAAAGTATTCTAACGCCTTGTTACTGATGCCATCGAGCAGGTCCATACGACCGATGCCGCGCATCTTGTCGGCGAAATCCCCCACCATAAAGCCGAGTAGGTTTTCGGCCGCTAAACGCTTTTGTTGCGCCACGTTTTCTGCTTGGTTACTTTTAATGCTCATAATGACCGACACCACTGACAAAACACACAGGGTGGCAATCGTCATACGCTTCACCCAGCGCTTGCTGCGCTGTTGTTTACTTGATGCGGTAATAAGCTCACGCTCTTGCGGCTCGATGGTAAACAAGGGGTTTTGTTGCAGTGCTAAAGCTTCTTTTAACGGTTTGCCGTCGGCGAGCAGATAGGCACTATTTTTGTGCTCTTTGCGCCAGCGCTTGGCAAGATGAAAGAGGCGGCTTTTTATCTGCAGGTCGCTAAGGTGCGCTTCTATCCATTTGGTGGCACGTGGCCAACGCCTTAATAGTGCTTCGTGGGCGATACTGAAACAGGGCTCATTATTTTGCAGGTGTGAGACAAACAAGCGACTGTCGACCATGGCCTGTACTAACGCGGTTTCTGACTCGGTTTTTAACTGCGACCAGCGTGCGGTGCGGCTGGTAATTGAGGTTTCATCTTCACGCAAGGTGACCAGTAAAGATAAAACCTGCGGTAGACTGGCCTTTTGCGGTTCAGTTAAGGCGTTAATGGCGTCTTCGGCGTTTTTGCCAATTGCGCCCTCAATGCCGCCAAGCTCTTGATAGACCGACAGTAATAATTGGTTTTCGCTACTGCGGCGTAGATACAAGGCTTGCAGCATAAACTGCAGCATCGGCAGGGCGTCGGGGTTACTGGCGGCTTCACTGCAGATGATTTCGTCCAGCGGCATGGCAGTGTCAGGATCGCTGTCCCAGGTTAAGTTAGCCGCAATAGCTGGCAGACGGATCATCTGCAGCAGTTCGCTACGCGACGGTGGCGCTAAGTCAAAATGGGCGCCGCGACTCTTGCCCGCCATTAGCGTGGGGTAATTCACCAGCAATGGGTAAAACTCATTACGACAAGCACTGAGCACCAGTAGTGTGCCTGAGGTGGATAGATGTTCGATGAGTTCGACAAACTGATGGCGCTCATCATCAATAAACAGTGGTGATGAGAGTAAGATCTCCAACCGATCGATAAACAGGGCAAAGTGGGTGAAGCCGCTGGTTTGATTTTTCAGTGCTTGCTGGCACAGCTGAATAATGCTGTTGGGCTCGGCTTGTATGGCGCTGGCTAAGGTGTCGGCACTGTAGCCATCAAACACCGGAAGATCGTTAAGCTCCCAGTCGAGCATGGTACTGGCAAGCTCAATAAATAGCTGTGAGGCGGCAACATCGGCAAAGTCTAGTTCGCTATAAGATGCCACTTTAATACTGTTGTAGCCAGCTGATGTCATTAAATTTGGCATCACGCCGGCGTTAATGAGTGATGATTTACCGCTGCCACTGGGGCCGAGGGTAAGGCAAAAAGCGCGGCCATATTTTATTTGTTGGCTGACTCTATCGAGTAGCACGCTGACCTGTTTGCCGCGACCAAAGAATACGTCGGCATAATTGGCTGAGTATGCCTGCAGACCAGGAAATGGCGAGCCACTTTGCCAGCTTTGGCTATCGGCGACCTCTTCTTGGCCAATGGGGAAACGCACTTCTGCAAGGGTGCGGTAACCGCGTTTGCGAATGGTTTCAATAAAAATAGGCGAGGTGGCACTGTCGCCAAGGGCACGACGGATCTGATTGATGATTTTATGTAGTGGATTGTCGCCCACATCGGTATTGGGCCAGCAATGGTGCACGATGTCGTCGCTACTTAACACTTCACCAGCACGCTGACAAAGTAGGTTAAGTACATCCATGGCTTTAGGTTCTAACTGCTTAAGCTGTTTACCATTTCTTAGGCTATTGGCACTCGGATCGACTTGCCATTCACCGAAGAAAAAAGTGCTATCACTCATAGTTTCATTCCATTGGCCCTATAGGGTGGTGCAAATGACCTAGGGTAAGGTTATTCCTGCTGTATCTACCCCAAAAAATAGTCAAAAAAAATTCACAAATCAGGTGGTTAAACACTAAGTAGATAATGATTATGGCATCGTTTTTAGTGTAGTTAAAGTGTGAATGTTGTTAATTTGTTGTTTATTTTTAATGTTGTTGTGAAGTGCACTTTTGATGACGTTTTTGGTTGGAGCTTAAGTTAGCTTGTGGCTAATAGTGATTATGTATTTTTTCAAAAAAGCTCAATTTTATTGGCTTGAGGAGTTAGTAGGTCTTTACTTTTTGGTTGATTTGTTCGATGTTTAACCTGTTGGGGTTTGCTTTTCGTCAGTGGAGGACAAAATGTCAGTATTATCTTTGGGCTTTGTGGTGCTGTTTATAGGCATTGCTTTTATGGGGCTGCCTGAGCTTAATCGTACGCTTAAGCAGCATGATCGGCAGCAATGGGACAGCTTACTGGGGTCGCAAGGTCGTTTTATGGCTTCTTTTGATAGGCTGACGCTATTTTTCTGGACGCTTGGGCGTGGCTTCGAAATCTCAGACAATATCGATATTCAGTACGCCGGTCATCAAGCTTTTAAACAAGCAACCCGAGTGAAATATACTATTTTATTGGGCACTTCTTTGATTATTATTGGCTTTATTATCTCGCTATTTGGCTGAGTAAAGCCGCTGTTACTATTGCAACCGCGGCTTTGCTGGCCAAACCTAGATAACCAAACTTAGATGACTTGGTTAATCTACAGCAACCATCACATTGCTTGCCTTGATAATGGCATACGCATCACCACCAACCACTAGGCCAAGTTGTTGGCAAGATTTTTTAGTCACAACAGACGTGATCTCAACGCCTGGTGCCAATTCAATAACGACTTCGTTATTAACTGAATCTTCGTCGATAGATTTGATTTTGCCGTTTAGGTTGATACCAACTACGTTAAGCATGAAGTCAATTCAGAAACACTCAAGCTTTTCAATTCAATGCGTATTGGCGACAGAATGGCGTTCCCTTGTGAGCCAATGCAAAGCAGAAGTGGAACGCTTGAGGGTTTCCCGTAGGGTGGGTTTCAAAGCGCAGTATGCTGCGGCGGAAACTCTTGATATAGCATAACTATTAGCAGCGATCTTCCGGCTTGCCTTCTGCGCTTTCAATTCCCACTGAATCAACAAATACTTAATGTATTTGGTATCCAGTGCGCTGATTTTCATGGAATAGTTCCCTTAATGTATGAGGGCGAAAGTATACGTGCGTAGTATGCTATCTATCTAATTTTAAAGTTAAATTGTTACATTTGTTTGAAGTAAGTCGCAGATGCTTGATAAAAGTTGGCGGCTGTTGAGCTTTCGAGCTTAGTTTTTGTTCTAATTCTAATTCTAATTCTAATTCTAAGGCAAGGCTTGAGCGATGATGCTTAGCGAGCTAAGTGAAAAGTCCGTAACGCATTGATAAGCGCCATGATAGAAGCATTGAAACGAACCCGAAGGGCTGTGCTTAATATAAAGACAGCGCAATGACTGCGCGGTCTTTGGCTATTTATTCAACGGCAGAGTGCTCGACTGATCCGGTTGTAGCTTATGTGGTATTTGATCATTGCAGTGGAGTTTGCCTCTTCTGCCAAAACTCGCTTTCAGGCCAGCGCTGTTCTTGATTATAGAAGTAAGCCTTTTGCTCAAGGTAGTTGATAAAGCTGTGGGCTAGGTTATTGCGATATTGATTGATCTCCAGTGTGTTATTTCTGAGCCAAGCTTCAATTGCGGTTGCGGCATCTATGCCATTTTTAAGTGCTTTGTAGATCCCTTGCGAGCTAATAGGATCGAAGCTTGACGCAGAGTCGCCAACGGTTAGCCAGCACTGGTCGGCAGGGGGATCCATTATGGCGGACTGGGCAACCCAAGTGTGCAGGTTGCTTGGGGAAGCCTGACCTGCAATAGGGCTAATATGTTGGGTGAGTTGCAGCGCGTGCTGCCAAGCATTAATGCTTTTGAGCTGTTTTTGCTTGATAACCTCGGCGTCGCTGGCAACGGTGACGATGACCTTATCATTGGGTAGGTGCGCTAAATACCACCAACCATAATCAACAGCTTCTAGCAGGGTCATCTGCTGGTAACTCTGTTTAGTGATGATGTCGCTAGCCTCGAAGTAGCCACTCACTGCCACCAGTTGATCTTCGACTCGTACTTTAGCGTTGAATTGTCGGGCGACTTTAGCGCTGCGACCTGTGGCATCAACAATAAAACGGCATCTAATTTGAGCCTTATTACGTAGAGTCACTTTAATCGGATAGGGGTGTTGCTCTTGGGTTAAGCTAGCAAAATGGGTGTTTTTCAGCAGTGCACCGCCCTGTTTTTCGACCTGCATGGCGAGAAACCTGTCGAATGCGCTGCGGTTTAAATGCCAGCCGTTGCCTTGTGGGTTAAACAGGTAGTCGTTATAGCCGAGTTGATCGCTGCCCCAGCTTGAGTAACTCCCTAAACAGGGGGCATGTTTTTGTGCGCTAAAGGCGCTCCAGATCCCTAGTTTATCGAAGAGTTCACGGCTATTGGGTGGGATGCTCTCGCCAATTCGAGGGGCTGTGTAATCACTGCCCTCGATGACAAGCGTATTGTTAACCCCAAGGTTGTGCAACGCAATCGCTGTTGCACAACCTGCCGGGCCCCCTCCGACGATGATGACGTCATAGAGTGGTTTCATCGCTTACCTCTTTTTGTTGATGGCGGTTTCGTTGCCAGCAATCATCGGCCAAGGAGTGGGTTGCTTCAGTTCTGGGGTTTTACCTTCGAGTTTACTTTCCACTTCTAAATAAACATCGTCGGGGTAGCACTCGCCATCATCAATTATGCTGGCTTGCACTATCACCCCAATATCATTCCACTTTTCAAGCATCTCGCTGTACTGCCAGAAGCGGCCTGCATTGGCTAAGTTGCCACTGTCTGTTGGGCTGTTTTCGCCAGGAACTGTGCCACTGCCTCTGACCGAATAACGCTGTGGTGGCAGACCATGACGGTCTTTTGCTATCTGCGAGTCTTTATAGTCTTGGGCGGTATAAACCGTCACTGGACGCTGGGCTGGCCATGACCAATAGAGGGTTTGTGAATCTTGTGTATTGGGGGAGGTTTGGTGAATGGCGCAGGAGTTATAATCTGCATGCCAAGGCAGCGCCATAAACTTGGTGGCATCTCCAGGTTCTAGTCCTAGATGTTCAACATCTTCATGGCGAGGGATCCAGCCGAGGGTCAGCAACGGGGCTCTATAGCCAAGAGTTTGGTTGCTGACAGCAGCGTAATCGAGTGTTTTGTGGTGAATTCGAAAGGGGCCAGCGCCTTGTTGCCATTGATTGACATACATGCTGGGCTCGCGGATCACCCAAGTCATATCAATACCGGGGCTAAAGCGGCCGCCAAGGCAGTTTTGCAGCGTGGCTCGGTCGAGGTATTCCCCCGCGCCAAGGGGGTTATCGGTACTCTTTTTATATTGGTGATTAGACCAACAGTGTAGAGCATGGTATTGACTCACTGTTGGGCTGAGAAACGGTTTACCGCCTGCAGGACTTGAATCGCCAAGTGCCAAAGGCATTAGCGGCGCGCCAACGTCGATAGATTGTGAGCGCCAGCTTGCTTGTTTCCCGGCGTTGGGTTGACGAATGTAGGCAAGGCCCGCCAAGATGGTTTCATCTGGATTGTCGTCGGCGCTGATACTGTCGACACTGTTATGGGCGTCAATGGCAAAACTGGGCAGATAGGCATTCCACAATTGCTGCGCTGTGGCTCTGAAGATAGGCTTAATGTGGTCGTCGAAAGCCGGCTGATAGTTAGGGTTAAACTGACCGTTACTGAAGATGGCTGGATCTAAATCTAACTCTCGTAAAAATAGATCATATGCTTCGTCAAACAGTGACACCACATTGAGGGTTTGCGGCGCATAGCTTGGGTCTGTCACCACCACCCAGCCACCAAAGACTGTGGCAGTTGTGCCATCGTCAAACTGCACGGTGGCATTGACTGGGCCGTCAGAGGTGTCGTCAAACCATTGGTCATTATTGACCGGGTTATTGATCTGTACTTTATCCTTTGCATCTAGCTTCCAAGCGTTACTTTTACCATAACCGCCTGCAACAATAAGCCGACCGCAGCTATCCGTTTCCATCTCTCCTAAGCTATCGATACGCCCTTGAGGCGTTTCTAGTTGCTCAAAGTGCATATATGGGAAGGACTGTGGATAGTCGGGCAGCTGTTGGATTTCAGCGTTTTTTTCGATAGATGCGATGTGGTTAGGGCTAAATTCTACTTTGCCATTACAGCCTTTCAGCACCCGCGGGCCGGCATCAATAATTAGCTTTTTGAGTCGCTCACCATTGTATGGGTCTAGACCCTCTCGCAGGTTTCTCAAGGTCGGCGTGGCACCGTTGTCGTAGGCGACGGCGCCGTGGTCATCGTCATTGGCAAACCAGCTGCATTTTTTGTTGGCTAAATGGACACTCCAAACAATGTCGACGACCTTCTTGCCATCGATAACACTGCCTATCTTAATCTCTTCGCCATTTGCAGCGGGGTACTTTTCAACCTCTTCTTCAGGGTAGGCAAAAATACGAAAGCGTGCCGCTTGGCGTTTAAAGGCACCACAGGCATCACGGAACTCTGAGCTTTTGATGATGGTATTTTCAGTGCCAGGACGAATAGGTAAACCGCCAGTTGTAGGATCGCAGGGCTTACCGGGTTGCGGCATTGCGGCAATGGATTCTGGTGCAAGATAGTACTCACTGCTATTGCCCACGCGAGCAATACCAATAGCTGGATGAATTTTAAAAATAGACTGGCTCATGATTATTGCTCCGTTTGGCTTTGTGAAGTAGAGAATACAGGGACGACTCCGTTTTCCCAGCAGGCGGCTATTGCTGCGCCGACTTTATACATGGTGGTGCCAAACTCGGCGCCAGCCTCATGCTGTACCTGCTCGACACTGATGCCATTCTCTTTGGCCAACTGTTGTTGATAAATAGGGTTAAACACAATATTCATTAGCTGTAGGAAATGACCAAAATGGCTAACGAGGATCTGCTGGTTTTGAAGTCCTCTAGGGCTGCCAAAGTTTAACGGAAAGGTCTCTGGCAGTGTTTGTTTACGCAGGTAAGTAAACTTTTGGAAGTGATCCCAATAGGGCTGAATATCGTCGACATGGTTTTGATACTCAGGTGATAGCTGCTCTTGTTGGTAATCTTCAAAACGTTGCTCAATGGGGACGTCTCGATTGATTTTCTCATCGGGCCAAGCTGCGCCTTCGCCTTGGTCGACAATTAAATCGATTAACCCATTCACTTGCGTGAGTCCTTCGCAGCCGTCTTTGCTTACTGTTAGCGAGCTAACTTGTGGGTAGGTCGACTGGAAATGAGCCACTTGGTTAACATTGGCGCTGATACAATCTTTGAGTATCGCGGCGCCAACTCTAATAGCGTTATAGATCTCCCCTATAGAGGCGTATTCATCGCTTTTAGGGTTTAATGTCGCCGGGCTTAGCTCACCGGGGCATTCGATGATGCACATGGTGTTGATGCGCTCGACATCCATCGGGCCTATTTGAGTGCTGTAAGGGCTGAAGACTTTTGTGGGTTGGTTGGGGTTTTCGGTAAAGTCTAGGTGTGGAACCTCTTTGCCATAGTGGGGGGCGGTAATGTGCAGATCAACACCGTAGGCGTTAGCGATATTGGCTGCACACTGCATATGCAGCATCTCTTGATTGACCACTGAACGCACGAGTCGCCTTGCTTCAGATGCTTGGTCGATGACGGAGTACATTGCCGACATATAAAATGGAATGGTATAGAGTTCGACGTCGACGGCCCATTGTAAATGCTCCCGCAGAGCCTCAATGGTCCACAGGTTTTTATTCATAATCCTTTTGGGATGCACGATGTCGTGGCTGGTTAGCAGTTCTTGCTGCGTTCTCATCCCGAGAAATTGTTTAATACTCATCATGTATTTCCTTTTGGTGCGCTGCATAAATTAGGTGGTTTACCCCATTGCTAAAGGGTTGTTGAGTGTCTACGTGCAGTTTTTTACTCAGCGGCAATATCTACTTGGCCAACTTTATCGTGGTGTTTGGCTGTTACCTCAGCCGTTGCAGCATATGCACTGGCCATAGCTATTGCTGCTGAAATAAAGATCACGAGTTGTTTTTTTAAGTAATGCTTAGACGTTATTTGCTGTAGATGTGTTTGCTTTACTTGCATGACAGTGACTCCTTGTCGTCAATTAACATCCGTTGTTAACTGGATTGCTCATTTACACTCGGTACAGAGACTAGGTTAGATCGCAACGGCTAACCTTTCGGTAATCTTCTTTTTAGTTAAGTGCTTACTAATGGTGAGTTTTTATTTTGAATTTCGCATTGCCGCTAAGGATAATGGCGGAATCGCAAAGTGGTTTTAGCTATCTTCGATTGGGGGAATGACTTCAATAGGGAGTTAAAATCGATAAGAGTATTTTTTTGAATACTCTTATCAATGTTGGGGTATTCGCTACTTAACCTATGGCAGGCGTTTGGCCGCTATGGGTTTTGTGCAAACTTTTTAACAGCATATAGATAGAAGTTGTCGTCAGTACAAAGCCCAAATACAAAATCAATGAATGGGCTGAGCGGTTACTGTGCTCAGCAATTACAGGTCCAAATACGGAGCCGACGCTATAACTAAGCAGCATTAACTCTGTGGCCGCGACTATCTTTTCTACCCCTATCGTTTCGCAAGCTAGCGTGATTGCTATGGGGTATAGGGCAAAGCAACTGGCGCCTAGAATAAAATAGCTCATGCTGATTATCAGTATTGATTTGCCGTCTAATACTCCCACAATACCTATGGTTCCAAGTAAGCAAAACAGTGCCATCAGTAAGCTTTTACTGACTCTTACCGATAAAAAGCTCACCAAAGGCTGAATGAGCATACCGCCGATAATAATCACAGCCATTAGAAATGCTGTTTTATCGGTACTGGCAAGTTGGGTATTAATGTAGCTTGGCATCAAACCATATATAGGCCCGAGTAACATACCAGACACTAAACAACCTATGATGGCTGGAGTGCTTATTCTGCGTGCTTCTTTCAGCCCTATTTTTTGATGCTGCAACTGTAAAGGTTGTCCTGTTTTAACCAGCAGTGGCGGCAGTACGGCAATGAGCAAAAGCCCGATGACACAAAAGAATGGGGTTAAGCCGTTAATGCCAATAGAACCAATTGCAAGCTGTCCCAAGGCGCTGCCGCCATAAAGAGACATCATATATAAACCTAATCGCTTGGCTCTTTGTTTAGCACTGTCGGCCATGAGTAGCCAAGACTCCACCACGACAAATACTCCCGCAACTGCTATGCCTGCAATGAATCGCGCTGCTAACCATACCCACGCAACGGGAAGCATGAGCATCAACAATATGGTTGCTATCAACAAAGATAGAAATAAGATAAGTGCCAAGCGATGGCCGCTGTTAGTGATAACAGACTGTACACCCAAAGTACCTACTAGTATGCCTAAGTAGAAGATACTGGCTAGCCAAGCTGTAAGCGAATTGTCCATATTAAACGATGTTAAGGACAAGGGGATAAGGCTCATGAGGAAGCCGGAAGCTATTGCGAAAAAAGCTAACCCTGTCACTGGGGTGAAGGTGCTGTTTTTTGCAGTTAAAAAGGCAGATTTATCCACCTTGTACTCCTGAATGTATATGCTTTTGCATGTTTGGTGTTAGAGGCTGTTGAACTTTCGAGCTTAGTTTTTGTTCGGTTCTTTACCGTAGTAGAAGCATTGAATCGAACCCAAAGGGCCGCGTTTCTTGGCTATTTTTACTGTGTTGTAGACTATTTGTGGAGAATAACTAAACGGCATAGCCTCCGCCTTGTCAAAATAGCCAATAAACTGCGGCAAAAATAACCGTGAAAGATCAACAGCCCCTAAATATTGGGAAGCGGATTTTAGGCCTTTTTTTGATAAAGTAAAGATTATTTTTTGAACATTGTTGGTTTGTCATTGCTAAAGCTTATTTGGGTTGGTTAGTTTGTTGTTTTAATGGGGTTTAATTGCTTTTGTTTTCTATTTTTTTGGGGTGGGAGGAGTTGTTTTTTAAGGCTTGTTGAAGTTAGTTGTTTGAGGACGGTATTGCGAAGAAAAACATGTTTGATTGTTATGGTTTATCTATTTTTAGCACTATATATTATAAAGTGGCAATAAATGGCAGGTTTTATTGCCATTTATTGCTGTTGTAGACGCTTATGTTAGTGGCTAGCTTAAGGTCAATGCCACTATTTTTAGTGGATGGTTGCCATCAAACGAAGGGAAGTCTTCATGGCAATCAAGCCATGTATGCTTGGTGACTTGGCGACCTTGTTTTTCGACGCAGCGAACTAAACTGTCAAACCAAGCTTGGCGATCCACTTTAGCGACATTGTTACAACACACTATTGTGCCTTTGGCTTTGGTGGTGAGCAGTGCCGGCTTAAACAAGCTCTGGTAGTCATTAATCAGATCGACGATACCAAATGGGCTTTTGGCGTATCTTGGTGGATCTAAAAAGACTAAATCAAACTGGGTGGCAGCCAGTTTTGGGTAGGCGGGCAGCTTTTGATTTCTGCGCCCTCCCACTTTTAACCCTGCCAGTTGCCTAAGTGCTGGGAAGGCATCGCTTTGCACAAACTCACATACCTCTTCAACATGGTTGAGCTTGGCATTTTTCTTACCTGCAGCCAGTGCAAATGAGGAAAAGTCGATATTTACCACTCGAGATGCACCGCCTACCGCTGCTGCAGTACCAATACCACAGGTATAAGAGAACAGATTCAGTACGCTGCGACCTTCACTGTGCGCTTTTACGTACTCGCGGCCAACTCGCATATCCAAAAACAGCAGGGGATCTTGGCCTTCATGCCGCAGTTTACTGCTAAACAAAATACCATTTTCGTGCATTACTTGCGCGCTAGTTGCAAAGGCTTCACTCTCGTCGCTCAAGCGGTTAAGTACGCGAGAGTTTTTGTTAGAGCGATCGTTATAAATAATCGGTAGTTGCGCTTGTTGAATGAGTAGCTCAGAGACTTGAGCTAGCTCGTCCTCGGTCAATGCTTGATGAAAGCTTTGGATCAACCAAGCGTCGCCGTAACGATCGATGTTGAGGCCGTTAACACCTTCGACAGTGCCGTGAAAAATGCGATAACAATCGGTGTCATTTTGCTGTGCTGCGGCGAAAAATTCAGTTCGATTGCTAATTGCTGCAGTCAAAGCTTGTGATACAGACAAAGAGGTGGGGTTCGATTGGCTTGTCGACATAAATACTGGGCTCATTTGAAATATAGGCAGATGGGACGAGTTAATAGTAGCAAAATTAATGTAATAAATATCGCTGAGGCTTATGTATTACAGGTTTTGCAACGCCTTAGTGTTTTTGCCAAAGTATATTGTGTGTTTTTGCTGCTAGAGTATAAGTGGAGACAACCCTAAAAGGAGTTTTTTGTGAAGATAGTATTAGTGCATGGCATTTTTAATACTGGGCATGTGATGCGCTGGATGCAGCATCAACTTACTAAAGCGGGTCATGAATGTTTTTCTCCCACCATCGGGCCATTTGATGGGCGCTTAGGAATTGAGCATGCGGCCGAAAACTTAAAGCTGCAGATAAACAAGCAGTTTGGGGCGAGCGGGGAGTTGGTACTGATTGGTTTTAGTATGGGCGGCATAGTTGGTCGCTACTATTTACAATTATTGGGCGGGGCGAGCAGAGTGAGTCAGTTCTTTAGCTTATCAACGCCTCACGCAGGTAGTATTTGGGCTTACCTGCCATATCCGTCTAAAGGGGTTAGGCAGCTGCGACCTAAAAGTGAATTGCTAGGTAAACTCAATGCTACTGTAAGCAACCTTGAAGGTGTTGTGTTGTATTCCTATCGCACCCCGATAGATCTCACTATTGTGCCTAGCGTCAGTTCCGTTTGGGCGGTGGCAGAGAATAAGTCATTTTGGATTGTGCTGCACCTTAGCGTGATTTTTAGTCGTAAAATCGTTAATGAAATCAATGGTAATTTGCTACGCTGACATTGTTTGCTTAAACAGAGCGTCGATGTTCTATTGGGCTCACGGTTTCAGAATTGTGGTTATCATTTTGCAAATTTTTACTTAAGCGGCCACTTTTTTCAGCTAACAGTGCTTGTTGATAAGCATGTTTAAGATCGGCTTCGATATTTGACTTAAACCGAGTGAGCAGTTGTTTCGTCGGGTTATCAAACTGAGTGGGTTGTGAGTCTAACATACAGATGGTGCCAAATATGTCGCCGTTGGGCCAACAGATCGGTAAGCCTAAGTAAGCAATTAAACCGAGCTTAATATCTGGGTTTTTATCCCAATTAGGATCTTGAGTAGCATCGTTAACAACTAGCTCTTTCTTACCTGTTATTACCGCTTCGCAATATAAGCCAATACCTAAGCGCTCTCGATCTCTCGCTTTAAAGGGATTGTTGGGGGTGTTGCTGGCAATAAATACTTCTATCTCTCTTGGGTAGGCTCGCATAACTAATGTGGCGGGGATACGAGATATTTCAGAGACCAAATTGACCATCTCTTGCCATCTTTCACAGATCTCGTGGTGAATGTCGATCCCTTGTGTATCGAGAGCAATCATATCTATATTCCTTTTTGCAGATAATAGGCGCGATTCCGTGCAACCCTAATAAATAGTTAAGTTGGTTTCTGGCCAAAATCAACTTAGATTTCAGAAATCGGTAATAAAAAGGCTGCTTTAGCTGTTGTTGATTATTTGCTGTTACGAATGAGATTAAGGAATAGTGGGCTGGCTATTAGCACCTGGCGTTGCAGATTGAAAGAAACATAGCTGCGACGCTTGCCTTGGTATTTTGCACCGTCTAAGCGTTCTGTTAATGCTTCACCTGTATGGACCACTACTCCACCGAGAAAATCCATTAGCTTAATGCCAATGTCTGAGCGCGCTTTATAACCAAAAGAGGTGTTCTGTGGATCTTCAACCAAGGTAAATAATAGTTGTGCGACGAAGTCTTCTGAAACATGGGCTCCGCCAAGATAGGTACTTAGCATGTATAGGCAACCAGGTTGTTCACCGGTAATGAGGTGTGCAGCTGTTAGCTCATTGTCTTGGAGTTTACCGAAAAGCAGTTGATCAAAAGTCTCTTGGCTGACTTTGACCATAAAAATGTGGCCTGCGAGCAATCCATTAACCAGATAAAAAGAGACCTCGGTTGAGTCGACATCAGCTAATGATTTAATGAAGTCTTGACTCCATTGCTCTCGACTATGACTGAGATTAGTGTGATAGTTGGCTATCCAGCCATACATTTGTGGTGCCTCATCGGCGCGCTTACACAGTTTGTCGAAGCTAACGTTTTCGGGTGAAATATAGGGGTGAGCTCCCATCACATGGTTGTACTTGAACTGTTGATCTAACATTTTGTTGAATGCGTCGAGCGAGGGTAACTGTTTGAGCTCAAAGGCGGGATCACATAATAGTGTATGAGGTTTGTCGCCAAAGTACTCCATAAGCGCAACCTGTCTACGCAAATTAGGACTGACCTTTGCTCGCTCCCAGCGACTGATTGTTAAAGAGTCTAGATCGGCAAACAGTTCATGATAATCAATCAAATCATAGGCTAATGCTTCTTGAGACAAGGCTTTCTGAGCACGTCGCTGGGTAATGTAATCTGCAATGCCTGCAAATTTGTCTGATTTCATGCTGACCCCTTTGTCTTTCTCGATAAATACCAATACCGAACAATCTGATCTCAACTAGGCATTCGGATATTTTTTTTTCATCGCCATGCCCTAATGCCGCTTTTTGATTACTGGTTTAATAGTCACCAATACGTTACCACTTCCCCTTAAGTTAGCAGCATTTTTGGAATAGGGGGACACATATTCTTATGAGGTTAAATTTATGTCTAACAACACTATTTTCTCAAATACGCAATCTGCACTGTTAGTGTCTTCAACTACTGCGACTAACAAAACCTTTATCAACGGAGCGTCTAGCACTATGAGCACAGTAAACAAGTATTCAAAAGTAATTCTAACCACGTTATGCCTGAGCATGCTAACAGCTTGTGCAAGCAGCGAAGGCATAGATGATGATGGACGTGACAGTAATCGTGGCCTTAAAACTGGCGCAGCAGGTGGCGCCATTTTAGGACTCGCTATGGGCGCAGTTGCAGGGGATGCTAGCCTTGCATTAAAAGGAGCAGCAGTTGGCGCTGCGGCGGGTGGTGTTGCCGGTGCGAGTGCAGATTACGCCAATGATAGAGAAGATCACCGCAACGAGAATGCTAGCAAGAACATTAATATAAACGGTTTGTCTGGAGCACAAGTGGGCGGAGCAGCTGCGCCTGCAACCGCTGCGCAGAACTGGGATCGCTTAGACACTTTTAGCGGACAATGGCAGGTGAATATCTGGGCATTGGATAGCAAAGGCGAGCGCGTAGAAGCGACTGGTGTTGCTCAAGGTGGATTGAGTAAAACGACTGCGGCCACGTTATCGGTAGAGAACTTAAAGGTGTCAGGCGTAAACCAAGACCTAAATGGGCAGGTTGAACTGTCATATACGCCAGCGCAGGGCTATCAATTGCAAACGGATTTTAATGGCAACAGTAAGCTTAGCTTTTCGGGAGAGTTCCAACCGCAGCTGCAACGTTATAATTACTACCCAGTCGGTGCAAACGGACAAACCTTTTCTGGAAATGAGCGTAGCCAAATGCGTCTAGAGCTTAGGTTTGCAGGGCAAGATGTATTTTTGGTCGACAGCTACGCGGTGGTTGATGGTAAAGAGGTGCAAATCCAGTCATACCGCTTTACCCGTCAAAGCTAGGTCAATAGAAAAAGTGCCCATCGATTATCGATTGGCACTTAGTTGTTTCCTAATCTGGAAGCCAGAACGTTAGCTATCTGCTTGGGGGAGGGTTAATCGAGCACAGCAGCCAGTCGGTTTGGTATCGGACAAACTGAATTGCCATTGATAGCGCTGGCAAAGACTATCAACAATCAATAAGCCTAGCCCATGTCCATGCCCATTGGCACTATCATGTTCTGATGCTGATAGTCCGCGCCCGTTGTCGGTAATAATAATTTCATCGCTATTGACTGAGATAGTTATCTCTCCAGAGTCACTGGCGTTTATAGCATTGCCGATGAGATTGCTTAGCAACATCCGTAATACGGCAGGGGTTGGCTTGATGGCTGGTGCTTGCTTAAAATCAACCGATAGTCTTACACCCTTACTACTTGCTAATGCCTTTAGTGGTTGCGTGATACTTTCAATTTCTGCTTGCTGTAACGTTCTAAGTGCTGCGCTGCTGGTGGCATTTTCCTGTTTGACTAAATTGAGCAATGCATCGATGGTATGTTGCATGTCGAGTGCTGCACGTTGAATGCGACTGCGTTGGCGGGCTTGAAACTCTGCAGCATCATTTTGTTCCTGCAGTTTTGCCGCACCACTGATGACAGTTAAAGGGGTTCTTAACTCATGGCTGGCATAGCGGGCAAAGGCCTGCTCCTGCTTAATCATCATCTCATTTTGCTGGCGATAATGATTTAAGCTATCGGCAAGTTCAGTAAATTCAGTGGCCGATTGTTCCGATACGGTAAATTTTTTGCTCGATTCGGGCGACTTTAATTGCTTACTTAATTGCTCGACAGGATTGACTAACCGACAGCTAAGTTTATGAATAACAAAGCCGAATAAGATAAATAATACCCCGATAAAACACAGTATAAATAGCTTGATGAGATGCCATTCTCGATCGCTAAGCTCTACACTTTCCGTGGGGGTTATTAGGAATAGCGGCGTTAGTTTGCCATCGAGAATGAACTCTCCGCGGTATAGGAAGATCTCTTTAGGGGCGATACCTTCTGCTTTCGTAGCCGTATAAACGATCCAGTCATGAAGGATGCCAGTCGATTCATTATTGATTACTTCACCATTAAAACCGACAGGAAAATTTGCTAAATTGCCGTATTTTTCTGGAATTAGTTCTGGGGAATAGAAAGCTTGAGTATGTAGCCCAATATTAAGGGGTTGTTTGGCACCTTGCTGAAATAGGCTGATGGCATAAGGAGCGCTAGTTTTAAGCTCTTGCTGATTAACTGCATCCTCGATCCACTGCATTAAACCAAACATTGATAGATAGAGTGATAAGCCAATCACTATCGCGAGACCGCTGAAATACCATAACAGTTTGTGAGGTAAGCTTGAGGCGGTTGAGACTCGGTGCAACAGTTTATTTAGCAAAGTACCTCTCCCTGTTGTAAGCGGAAACCCACTTTAGGAACAGTCGCTAACATAGGGTACTTAAAGGGTTTGTCGAGTTGATTACGCAGTTGGTACATATGGCTACGTAAAATGTCGTTGTTGGGTGGTGATTGTCCCCATAACTCTTCGATTATCTGCTCTCGCTTGACGACATTGGGTGCATGTTTCATTAGCAATAGTAATATTTGGTAGGTCGTTGGTGTCAGTGCTAACTGCATCTGCTGACGATAGGCTTGATGTTGAGCAATATTAATTTCAACATCACCAAATCTGAGCACCCCTTGTGCCACCTGACCACGATGACGCTTTATCAGCGCTTTTACCCGAGCATCAACCACATCCAAATCGAAGGGTTTGCCTAAATAGTCATCGGCGCCGCAATCAAAACCGGTGAGAAGATCCGCTTTATTATCGAGTGCAGTTAACATCAAAATTGGGGTACTACAGCCAAGTGAACGTAGTGCCTTACATAGGCTGAGCCCATCAAGCTTTGGTAACATTAGATCTAATATTATGGCGTCAAAATCAAATGCTTGTGCCAATGATAAACCCAGTTCACCATTATCTGCGAAATCAAGCTCTGCACCTTGAGCCTCGAAGTAATCTCCAAGAATGCCTGCGACATCTATATTGTCTTCGATAATGAGTAGTTTAAGTGTCATGGCAATTAATCAATGGTTCTGTTCAATACTGGTTACTTTAGCACTTTTTTTGTCGAAAAAATGTCAATGACATTTTCTTCACCTTACTACTGGCATGCTACTTAAAAATCATATTGATTAGAGGCTCGCATGACATACGCTCGCGTGAATGACGGCAATCGCACTGAAGTGTGTTTGTCAGTGATAGTACCGCTGTTTAATGAGTCGCAAATGATTGCGCCGCTTTTATCCCGGCTTACAGCTGTATTAGCGGAGCTTGATGAGAGCAGTGAAATTGTATTTGTTGATGACGGCAGTAGTGATGATTCTTGGTCACAGGTAAGTCAGTTGCCGTTAGCAAATAATGAATACCAATGTATAAAACTGAGCCGAAACTTTGGTAAAGAGGCGGCGATGTCAGCAGGTATTGAGCATGCTCGTGGGCTAGCAGTGATCATGTTGGATGCCGATCTTCAAGACCCGCCGGAACAGATCCCATTAATGCTCGAGCAGTGGCGAGCAGGTTACGATATCGTCAATATGAAACGCCGTAAAAGGTTGGGCGAAACTTGGTTTAAACGATTTTCAGCAAGCTGTTTCTACCGCCTCATGAACTGGGTGTCGGACTCTCCAGTGCCGGAGAATGTGGGTGATTTTCGTTTAATGAGCCGTCAGGTAGTGGACAGCATTAGAGCCTTACCTGAGCGGAACCGATTTATGAAAGGACTATTTAGCTGGCCAGGATTTTCGCAAACGACCTTGGAGTTTGACCGCGACCCTCGCTTTGTTGGAGAAACAAAATGGAATTACGGCAAGCTATTTGGCTTGGCGATGGATGGCATCACCTCTTTTAGTTTTAAGCCGCTGCGGATTGCCACATGGTGCGGTGTTATTACTGCCTTTAGTGCCTTTGCTTATGGTGGTTGGGTGGTCAGTAAGACATTGATCTACGGTGAGACTGTAGCGGGTTATCCTTCGATGATGGTGGTGCAGCTAGGTCTCGCTGGTATTCAGTTGTTAGCACTGGGCTTAATTGGTGAGTATTTAGGACGAGTGTTTGTTGAGGTAAAGCAGCGACCACTTTACTTGATTGAAGAGGTGGCTTACAGCCAATCGCTGTCACAAGTCAAACCTGATCGAGCTTCCACTACAGCGAACGTTGCCAAAAGTAATGTCAGTTATTTGGAGGCGAAGTAATGCAAGCGTTGAGCACTGGGCAGAAAAGTCTGGTTGTATTGTTGTTGGTGGTATTAACCCGATTACTGCTGTTGCCTCTTTATCCGCTAATGGATACCACTGAAGCTCGTTATGGTGAAATGGCGCGCTTAATGGTTGAGACGGGAAATTGGGTTACCCCTTTGTTTGATTACAATGTGCCGTTTTGGGGAAAACCACCATTACATACTTGGATGAGCGCGGCCTCAATCGTTGTGTTGGGAGTGTCAGAATTTGCGGTGCGTTTTCCCCATTGGATAGCGGCAATGTTGACCTTAGTCGTGGTAGCGACTTTCGCTAAGCAGCAGCGACTGCCAGTTTTACCATCGTTGATTATCTTAGCGTCTACTGCTGTATTTATTGTCAGCGCAGGTGCAGTCATGACTGACATGGCGTTAACGTTAGGTCTGACCATGGCGATGGTGGGCTTTTATTTATGCTGGCAAGGCGAGCTGCGTTGGGGCTATTTTGGCTTTGTGGGGCTGGCCATTGGTTTACTTGCTAAAGGGCCGGTGGCGCTGGTGATTTTTGCAATTGGTACTGGGTTGTGGCTACTGTGGCAATATGGAGTTTTCAGACCTTGGAAATTACTATGGCAACGTATTCCACTGGTCTCTGGATTACTATTAATGCTGACCATTGCGCTGCCCTGGTATATTTTGGCTGAAAATGCGACGCCTGGATTTTTGAACTACTTTATTGTGGGTGAGCATTGGTCAAGGTTTGTCGATAGTGGCTGGCAGGGAGATCTTTACGGTAGTGCTCACGATCAAACCCGTGGCACCATTTGGTTTTATTTCATTGGCGCTGCGCTACCTTGGTCAGCATTTTTACCGCAAGCCCTGTATAAAATCTATGTTGAAGCACCTAAACACACTGAGCAAGGATGTGACAGCAACGACAGTGCGCTTGCCAGTTACCTAATCTGTTGGATGATAGCACCTATGGTGTTGTTCACGCTTGCTGGTAATATCTTGCCTGCCTATGTATTACCCGGGATCCCAGCTTTAGCACTTGTGATAACCTTTGCTTGGCGTGGCGCTCAAGTCCCGCATTTGCATAAGGTCGCTATAGCCATTGCGGTTTTATTAATGATAGCGGTTGCGATCATCCACTTCGGTTCAGCAAAAGACAAGAGTGAGCGCTGGTTGCTACTGCAACGAGCGGAATCTCTGCCTACTTACTACCTAAATAAGCAACCTTTCTCTGCTCGATTTTATAGTGCAGGTCAGGCTAAAAAGATCACCGCTTTGGCTGAGATAGCAGCGAGCGAAAGTCGATATTATTTGGTGGTGCAAAATTCGAAAATTGAGAATCGTTTTGAAGGTTGCACAAGCGTCGCCAATAACAAAGACCGAGGCTTATTGCTTTGTCAGCGCAATCATTAAAGTATCTGCAGCAAATATGGCAATCCCATCAGCAAAAGGGGCGATTCCTGCTGGTGGGGGCAGCGGTATTTGTTGCGGATGCTGCGATGTTCTATCTGTTCTTTGAGTTATTTCATTTGCAAGTTTTAGCAGCAAGAGTGGCGGCGTTTTCTATTGCTGTGTTGCTGTCGTGGTGGTGCAATCGTTGTTGGACTTTTCATGAACGAAAACAAGCAGCGAAAACTAAACAGTTGTTGATGTTCATTACCGTATCAAGTGTCGCTGCGATTGCTAATCTGAGTGCCTTTTATTTGGTCACGCTGCTTTTAGGGAAGACTTGGTTGGATCTTAGTTTAGCGTTTAGTGTTGGTGTGTTGGTGGGGTTAATGCTTAATTGGTTTGGTGCTAATTTATGGACATTTAAAGTCGTTAAAGATGAATAATCCGCTAAAAAGGCTGCTATGTGTTACAAACTGTTAAATTTGCTTTTACTCTGTGCTCAAAACCGCTAGCTTCAAGGATTGTACTTTTGTGATTGCTAATGGAGTGGAACAACATGGAATCGGTTTTAAAAGGCTTTGGAGTGAGTTTAGTGCTCGTTACTGCGGTCATAGCTCAACCTGCAGAGGCTAAATCTACGCCTAAATTGACCTTAACAGAGTCAACATTAAATGCGCCTTTTAACCTGACTCATCCGATAGTGGCAGCAGATCTGTTGCCCAGTTCGGGCAAAGAGTTAGTGGCGTTTGGTGTTGATGATTTAAGCCAGCGCTGGATGGCCGTTTATGGTTTAGATAAGGGGCAGTACAAGTTAGCGATAAAGTTAGCGCTGCCTCAAGCAATGCACTCCTTCGACATCACTGAGTACCAAGAGGGCAAGACCCAGCAACTTTATTTTTTGTCTCAAGATAAACTGCATGTGTTTCAGCCTCAAACCGCGATAGCCAAAGCAGAGTTAGCGGCTATTGCCAGTATCAATTCGCTCTCCTTTAAGTCTCGCCCAGACTACTTGAGTGAGGGTGAGTTTATTGCGGATCTCAATGGTGATGGTGAAGATGATATTTTGATCCATGACTTTAATCAGGTGCAGTTATTTATTGCCGATGACGGCGAATTTAAACAGCAACAATTGCCAATAAAACCCCAATCTCGACTATTTGAAGATGGTGCTACCTATACGCAGTCTAAGCTCTATGTCACTGATATCAACTTGGATGGTTTAGTTGATATTGTCAAAATTGGTGAAGGTGAGTTAGAGCTATATAGCCAAACAGGAGACAAGCTATTTAACCCAATTGCTGAGTACGTGTCTGTTAGGCAACCTATAAGCGGTATTGACTGGTGGAACAAGCGCGACGCCTATGGTGAGCAGCTTGACCAGAGTGAGTTGGTGTACCGTAAAGTGGAGGAGCTTAAGGACATCAACAACGATGGTATTACCGACCTTGTGGTGCGCTATACCAAAAGTTCTGGCGTATTCGATAGAGCAAACGATTATGAGGTTTATCTCGGCGAGAACCAAAAGGGCAAGCTAGTGTTCCCAAAAGTAGCCAATAGTGTTGTTAAAGCTGAGGGTACCTTAACTGGATTACAGTTTATCGATATTGATAGTGACGATAAAGTCGAGGTGATGGTCGCTGGGTTTGATATTGGCGTGTCACAGATCATTGGTGCTTTGTTGTCAGGCAGTATCGATCAAGATGTGCACCTGTTTAAAATGGATGATCAAGGGCGTTTTGCGGAAGAGTCTAACGTGAGTAAAGAGGTTGAGCTTAATTTTAGTTTGAGCTCAGGACAAAGTGGCAGTCCAGTGGTCAAGCTGGCAGATCTTAATGGCGATGGCCTTAAAGATCTAATCTTGTCAGATGATGAAGACACGCTAAAGATCTATTTCGGTGCTGCTGGCGATACTTTGTTTAGTCGAAATGCTGAGAAGCATGATTTAAAACTGCCTGTTGATGGTGGCATGCTGCAAAGTGATGACTTAAATGGTGATGGTAAAGAGGACATCTTGATTAAATACGGCAAACAAGATGATAAAGCCCTCGCTAATCAGTTTAGGGTCTTTTTCGCCAGCTAATACCAATCAGTATAAAGATTTGATCGCTCAGCGAGAGTTTAGGGACTTTGAGGTAAGGCAATGAATGAAGAACATAGTTATTCTACATTCAAGTTCATTAACACAGCATCAAAGCCTCTAAAACTCGCCTGTAAGGAGTGTTTTTGGCTTCCTACTTCTGCGTTGAATAAACTCATAAGGGAATAACCATTGTGTCATTACTCACTTTGGATTGGCCTGCCTTGAATTAGTTCGCCAAAAACACTCTGAGTAGATCAACTACTTATACTGATTGGTATAATATATATTAGGGGTTGTCACAAGCAACCTCTGTTACTCTTTAGTCACATATTTAACCGCTATATTGATGCCTTTCATTTCTGTAAATACAAACAATCACTTTATTTTACAAAGCTATATATAGTCTTTCCTTACATTGCAATTGCTGACAGTTCTTGACACAAATTCTTGGTCATAGGTAGTGAGTTTGTCATTAATTAGTTAAGGAAAATAAATGAACTTCACACCACGGAGTATGAGTTGTCTCTTTTTAGCATTGGTTACAGTTACTGGTTGTAGCTCAGATGATGAAAGCGATTCAAGCAGCGAAGCATACGTACAGTACTACAGTGCATCAGCCAATAGCACGGCAACAGCCTTGGTTTTAGACGATTATCAATATACCGCAATCGATTACGCAGATTCTCAGCCGCGCTATGTTTACAGTACGGGAACGGTTGAAATGGAAGTGGTTGGTAGTGATGAATTTGGTGATGAGATATCGCTTTACACTTCAAGTTTGTCGCTTGCGAATGGCGATGATCATTTCTTTGTTTTGACGGGGGATTATAGTGAACCAGAGTTATTAGACATTCAGTATGACCGCACTGAGATGGACGAGTTGAATGATGATGACAGTGATGACTACAGCAAAATGCAAGTATTGGTGGTTCATGCTGCAGTTGGTGAAGCCACTTATGATATTTATTTTGGTAAAGACGTTGAGGACTTTAGTACAGCAGTTATGTTGGATTCGCTTAGCTATAAAAGCTATTCCAGTGAAGTGATGTTTGATACTGGCGAGTATGTGCTTTATCTCGCGGAGACAGGGGCAAGTGTGCCTATCTATACAACGGCAACGTTGGACTTATCTTCTAACACTGTTTATAAGTTTGTGATCCGCAATAGTTTTGGTCCAGGAACGCCCAAGCTCACCATTGATGCTGTTGATTCAACCGGTAGCCCAACCCAATATGCCAATATTGATGCCAATGCCGAGTATCGTGTTTTCAATGCACTGATTAATGCTGAAGAAATTGATATCACGATGTCGAGTAATCAAGAGACCCAATACCTATACGATCTTGGACAATATGAGTTAAGTGATTTCACTGCTATTGGTTACAGTGATTATGGGGTGACAGTTACAAACAAGAGTGCCAATGAAATACTGGCGAACAATTTGTTAGTGACCTTTAACCAAGATGAAAGCAAGTCAATACTGGTGTATCAAGACGCGGCTGGAGTGACCAAAGGCATGACATTGACTCACGACCATCGTCCGCAAGCTTTCACTCATCAAATTGATTTGGCGAATTTGGTTTTTGATTATGAGGCGCTTGATGTCTACTTTGTTAAACCAACCGAAACTATCGAGTCTGCCGAATATAAACTTAGCTATGTAGAGTTCACGGAATTGGGGACACTCAGTATTGCGTCTGGAGAATATGAGATAAATGTTGTTTTTGAAGATGACAATGAAACGCTGACTTTGCTCTATCAATCTGAGCCAATACTGTTTGATAATGCCGGCAATTACACCATGGTGTTGCATAAGGATGAGTCTCAGTCATTGGGTTATCGACTGACGATTTTATAATGACTCATCGAGGCGCTAGTTTCGTTGTAAAAACTAGCGTCTCACCAGTACTACTATTACTTTTCTAAGCTCTTGAGGGCATCGGTATCGATGCCTTTCATCACTTCTTGTTCAAGTGCATGCTGCTGGTTAATGTCGTTGGCTTTTTTCTGTTCTTGTAACTGTTGCTGTTCGATTATCATTCTAGTTTGACGTTGCGCTGCTTCTTGCTCTGTCTCGCATTGCCTAAAGCCATCTGACCAACCTTGGGCGTACTGCTTGTCACTGTTAAAGCGATTGACATCTTTTTTGAATTCGTCGAATAAGCTACCGCCAGCTTTGTTCCCGCTATGACAACCGTCATCAAAACCGTCGGCATAGGGAAGTGGAAAGCCTTTCTCAACCATCAAATCATGCTGGCTAACGCAGCCTGAAAGTACGAAAGCCAAAGCCATTGTAATTAACGTTGTCTTGATTACTGGATTTACAAAATCAGTCCCCATTGAGATTACCTCTGGTTGAATATGTGATTAAGTTTAGCAGCGTAACTGAATGTGTTGCAGGTCTCTGTGACGCAGGAGGGATGAGTAGTGGCAAAAGTAGCAGAGGTAAAAGCGAAATTAGCGCGCAGTTATTATTGTTATTACGATAACTTTACAATTTCGTTGGGGGCGAAACGATAAACTTTTACCTCTGCAAAAGGGGCTATTACTGAGTGATGAGGGTCAACTCCTGAGTTAACTGTTTAATCTTAATGCGTAGCTGTGCAATCTCAGACTTTAATACCATGCTGCGATTTGTTGGCTGTTGTTCATTTTGGCGTACAAGTTGATAAACGACTTTGGTCGACACACCATACTGCCTTGCAACGTCAGACAGAAGTCGACCATTATTTTTGACTTCATGGATGATACTCAGATTGAGATTATGGTTTATTACGGTCATTGGTTACCCCTCTAATTACTTCAAACTATTTAAAAAGTATCTACTCTACATCCCACTGACTGATGCCAATATGCCTAATTACATCGACATAATCCTGGTAATTTAGGGAGATTGTTTTAAGTAAGTTCATGTCATTCCTTGCATTGCTCTTGCGTACTACTTTATAGGTATGCTAGTTGTGTGCCAAATAATGCATAATATTTATATTGCTTAAAAACAACGGTTTACGTGTTCCGCGTTAATATCGGATAAACTTGCTAGGTAGCTGAAAGCTACGAAATAGGGCAAGTGTGCTTGATCTTGGTGCAGAGGTTATAGCCTAGAAAGTGACGGGTACTGTGTGATTTTACAGCGCTTGGAGTTTGAACCATTGTCTATTAACTCTCGGCTTATATACTGCTAACAAAATAACTCGATATGTTGTCGTCTTCGCACTATGAAGACAGTTTAGGAGTAATGTTCATGATTATTAAGCGCAATGGCGTTATCGCCAGTTGTATTGTTGCTGCAGTGTTTGTTTCTGGTTGTCAGACAACCAATCCATATAGCAATGAATCCCAAAATGCTAAAGCCACCAATGGCGCCTTGATTGGCGCATTAGCGGGAGCTGCGATAGGAGTCGCTTCATCAAGCAAAAGTGATAGAGGTAAAGGGGCATTAATTGGGGCTGCATCGGGTGCTGCACTTGGTGGTGGTATTGGCTACTACATGGATGTGCAAGAAGCAGAGCTACGTAAGCAGTTACAGTCATCGGGTGTGAGTGTGACTCGCAGTGGTGATACCATTATTTTGAATATGCCAAACGATGTGACTTTCGGCGTGGATCAAACCGATCTTAGCCAACGAGCAGAGCAAGTGCTAAATAGCGTTGCATTAGTTGCTTTAGAATATGATGAGACCAAACTCAATGTGATGGGACATACCGATAGCTCAGGTGCGGCCTCGTACAATATGAGATTATCACAGGTGAGAGCCAGTGAAGTGGCAAGCTACTTAATGAGCCGCAAAGTGCCGTCAGCCAGAGTGGTTTCTCATGGTGTTGGTGAAGAACGACCTGTTGCAAGTAACGAGACCAAAGCGGGTAGAGCTGAAAACCGCCGAGTTGAGATTATTCTTAGCCCGTTAAGTTAGTCTTTATACTGCTGAATATTGATTTTATTTAGACTAAAGCCACCGATAAGGTGGCTTTTTTGTGCGCGAAGATAAGCTGGTGGCTTGCGACTATTTGTCTAATGAATTTGGTTTTTGAGTGATCCCATTCAAGCGCTTGAACATACATAGTCTCGCAAGGACGTTATAGATTGTTTTCAATTGATAAATGCTTTTTGATCGATCTCTGTTATTGCTTTATTTACTGTCGCGTTAAAGTCACTTATGGAATCAAACATGAAAAAATGGATCGCAGCTTCACTATTAATCTTCCCTCTTACCGTCACCGCAGCGCCTATTGAGATGCGCGCCGCCGGTAGTCTGAAAAATGCGATGTCAGATATTGTGGCTGCGTACCAGCTAGAATCAGGGCAAGCGGTTAATAGTAGTTTTGCGCCTTCAGGTCTGCTTAGAAAACGGATTGAAGCTGGTGAGGTTGTGGATGTTTTTGCCTCTGCCAATATTAAGCATCCGCAAACGTTAAAGCGAAATGAACTGGCTGAAAGTGTGGTGATGTTTGCTCAAAATCAGATGTGCGCCATTGCGCAAGCAGATGTTGATCTCAATAGCGAAGATTTACTTCAGAAGATGCTTAGTAGCGATATAAGGCTAGGTACATCTACGCCAAAAGCTGATCCTTCAGGTGATTATGCATGGAAGGTATTTGCTAAAGCGGATGCATTAAGTGCTGGTGCACAAGTTCGGCTAGAAACTAAAGCATTACAACTCACTGGTGGTGAGAACAGTCAGAAAGCACCTACTGGACGTAATACTTATGGCTGGGTGATGGAGAACAATCGCGCCGATATCTTCTTAACCTACTGTACTAATGCAGTGTTGGCTCAAAAAGAGGTGCCCAACCTTAAGGTGGTGCAATTACCTGACGAGCTGGCAGTAGGAGCAAATTACGGTTTAGTCGTATTAAAGGCAGCTAAACCGGATGCTTGGAAGCTTGCGATGTTTGTGTTGTCAGAAAAAGGCCAGTCTATCTTAGCTGACTATGGTTTTAGCGCGCCGTTAAAGCTGTAGGATTTGATTGGTATAACCGAACAAAAATGCCGCCTATCAAGGCGGCTATTTGCATGGTTCAACGAACAGGCATTAATTTAGTAGAAACACAGTCGCTAAACCTAAAAAGGCAAACAGACCGATGACGTCGGTCACTGTGGTTAGCACCATACCGCCTGCTAGCGCAGGATCAATATTCATTCTTTTGAGAATGAGCGGAATACTGGCACCGGCAAGCCCTGCGACTGTCATGTTAATCAACATAGCGCCGCCAATGGTTGCTCCTAGCGTGATATCGCCTTTCCATGCCCAGACAGCAGCACAGACTAATACCGACCACAGTAAGCCGTTGAGAAAGCCAATGGCAAGTTCTTTGCCGATAAGCCATCTGGAGTTACTTTGGCCAATTTGACCTAAGGCAATACCACGAATAACCAGCGCTAATGTTTGGTTACCTGCTACACCGCCCATGCTAGGGACAATGGTCATCAAAATAGCGATGGTGGCGAACTGTTCCAAGGTTCCCTCAAACATGTTGCTGACAGAAGCGGCGAGTAATGCGGCAAATAAATTAACCGTTAACCACAATGAACGGCGAAAAGTACTTTTTAATACAGGGCCAAAGGTATCGGTATCATCGTCCATACCTGCCATACCCATCATTGAGTGTTCAGCATCTTCACGGATAACATCAACCACGTCATCAATGGTTATACGGCCAAGTAGTTTGTTGTCATCATCAACTACAGGTGCAGACATCCAGTCATGACGTTCGAACAGCTGTGCAACCTCACTGTCAGACATACCTACGGGAATAGGCTCGACATCGGCTGCCATGATATCCCTAATGGATGAATCAGGGTTACAAGTCAGTAGGTCGGCAATACGAACACCACCCAGTACGCGGTCATGTTTGTCGACCACATACAGCATATCGGTTGCGTCTGGTAATTCGCCACGAATTCTTAAATAGCGAAGTATCACATCGATATTGACGTCAGGCC
This sequence comes from Shewanella kaireitica, assembly GCF_023284045.1. Lineage (GTDB taxonomy): Bacteria > Pseudomonadota > Gammaproteobacteria > Enterobacterales > Shewanellaceae > Shewanella > Shewanella kaireitica. Next base: position 534,013 of record NZ_JAKIKQ010000002.1, on the reverse strand, counting down.
TTAAGGTCACCGTATCAGTATTCATAATACTGCCGGCGGTATCATCAGGATAGGAGAGTGCTTGCTCAACCCTCACCCTATCTTGAGTGCTCATCGACTGCAGCACCTCATTAAAGACACTGTCAGGTAAGCTTCTCAAAATATAGGCTAAGTCATCGGTGTCCATGCTTTGGGCAGCTTTGGCGACTCGCTCAGGACTCATTTGACTAATTAGGCTATCTTTTAGTTCTTCGCCCAGCTCATCAAGAATTTCACCAGTATGCTCTTGGTCAATCAATTGCCAGAGGACTTGACGAGTACGCGGTGGCGAAGATTCGAGGATAAAGGCGATATCAGTAGCTGCCATATCTTGCAGCATATTGCGGACATGGACGAACATCCCACTGCCCAATGCTTTATTCAGCTGATTGAGGCGTTGATCTGTTGTTTCATTATCTAAGACTTCAATCGGCATGGATCCCTCTCAGGCTCGTATAAAAGGCGCATATAATAACGTAAGTAATACCAATCGCCTCAAGAAATCGCTCACTGAATTAATTGGATTGGTGTCAGAGGTATATAAGGATAAATTTTACAGGAAAAGAGGGCTAGCTGTCTTCGTCAAATTTGGCATTGATTAAATGGCATATAGCCTCTAATGCTGGCTCTGCATCTGCTCCTGTGGCAATTAGCTTTATGGATTTGCCCATTCCTGTCTCTAACATTAGTAAGCCTAGTACACTTACGGCTGATGCTTGTTTTTCGCCTTGGATTATTGTTATTTCAGCATCAAATTCAGAAGCTAACACCACCAGTTTGGTTGCGGCTCGAGCATGAAGTCCAAGCTTATTGCATATGGTAACTTGTCGTTCAATCGTTGGCATTTTTTAACTCGCGGTGACTAGTGGTCACTTTATGCCGTCCATCTTTAAAGTGTTCAGCAAGCCTTTCGGTTACATACACAGAGCGATGTTGGCCTCCAGTACAACCAATAGCGATGGTCAAATAACTGCGATTATTACGCTCTAAGTCTGGCAGCCATGTACGTAGCAAATTCTCTATCTGCCAGATAAATTTATTAACCAATGGGCGTTGATTGAGAAAATCCTGTACTGGCTTATCAAGCCCTGTCATCGGCCTTAGTTCCGGTTCCCAGTGCGGGTTAGGCAGAAATCTAACATCGAACATAAAGTCGGCTTCGGTAGGCATACCATATTTAAATCCGAAAGACTCAAACTTGATCATTAGCTCTTTATCAATATTACCCAATAAAATTTCACGAACTTGATCGTTAAGATCGTAGATGTTGAGGTTTGAAGTATCGATATAGTGGTCGACGATTTTTGCTAATGGTTCTAGCTGACGGCCTTCAAGCTGAATGGCTTCTTTCAATGAGATATTCGAATGAGACAGTGGGTGAAGTCGTCGGGTTTCGTTATAGCGTTTAAGCAATACTTCATCGCTTGAGTTTAGGAAGAAGCTGAGTAGCTCGACACCTTCAGGTAAATTCGTTAGGTGCTTTTCCAGCTCAGTTTCTTTCTCTGGCATATTGCGAATATCGACACTAATTGCTACGAGCTCTGAATTACCCGTTAGCTGCTCTAACAGTGTTCCCATCATAGGTAACGGAAGATTATCGACACAATAATAGCCGAGATCTTCTAACATCCTTAGAAGAACGGATTTACCAGAGCCTGAACGACCAGAGACAAGAACGAGTTTCATCTTTTGACTACCTGATAGAAGTTAGAATGAGTGTTTTATATATGTTTACAAGATGTACAAGGGTATAGATTAACTTTTTTGTTGGTGAAAGCAAGAGCTTAGGCAAGAAGGAGAGAATAAATAATATTGCTGTCATAATTACTGAGGTCTTTAAATAACCTACTTGTATAACATAAGGTTACTTAAAGACCTGAGTCATTAGCTATTGAGTGATCAAATCGTACAGCTCTGATTCACTGGTGCTTTTCCTCAACTGCTTAACGATAGCTTTATTGTTAAGCTTTTCAGCCATTGAAGACAAAGTGGCTAGGTGTTGCTCACATTGCTCTGCAGGAACCAAAAGTGCAAACAATATATCGACTGGCTGCTTATCTATCGAGTCAAAAGAGATCGGTGTTTCGCATTTGATTAATATGCCAAGTGGGTGGTCAATATTGGTCAACCGCCCATGCGGGATTGCGATACCGTTGCCTATACCTGTGCTACCCATTTTTTCGCGAGCCAACAGGCTCTCGAATATCTCTTGTGAAGATAGAGTAGGGTACTGGACAGCGGCAATGTCGCTGATGAGTTCCAGTACTTTTTTCTTACTGCCCGGAGTGGCACAGGTGGTGCATTCCGGCTGCAGGATGGTACATAGTTCCATCGTTAATGTTTGGTCAGCTTCTCTTTGTGTTTAATAACCTGACGATCTAATTTATCGATCAGGGAGTCGATTGCGGCGTACATGTCCGCATGTTCCGAAGTGGCAAAAACTTCACCTTTTTTAAGATGAATTCTGGCTTCGGCAATCTGCTGCATTTTTTCTACATTCAAAATGACGTGGACATTATTGATCTGATCGAAATGACGTTCAAGCTTTGTGAACTTTTCTTCTACATAGCCACGCAGTGATGCGGTGATTTCGATGTGATGTCCAGTAAGGTTAATTTGCATAGAAAATTCCTCCAAGTGCCTAATTTTGAGTTATAAACTCTTACGTTGGTTTGAGGGCGGGATTAGCATTGCTTCACGATATTTCGCGATAGTACGACGAGCAACTTTTATCCCTTGTTCTGCCAAAAGTTGCGCCATTTTGCTATCGCTCAATGGTTTCTTTTGGTTTTCAGCTGCGACTAACTTCTTAATAAACGCTCTAATAGCTGTTGATGAGCACTCTCCACCGTCGTCGGTTCCGACATGACTAGAGAAGAAATACTTTAATTCGAAAATACCTCTGGGGGTATGCATATACTTTTGAGTGGTGACCCTTGAGATGGTGGACTCATGCATCTCAACGGCTTCTGCAATATCATTTAAAACCATTGGCTTCATAGCTTCATCGCCATATTCAAAGAAGCCTTGCTGGAATTTCACAATGCAGTTACTGACCTTTAGTAAGGTTTCATTACGGCTTTCTAAACTTTTAATGAACCACTTAGCTTCCTGTAAATGGCCGCGAATGAACTGGCCATCGGCTTGGCTTTTTGTGCTGCGAGCCATTGAAGCATAGTGCTGATTAACATTAATTTTAGGCATATAATCTGGGTTTAGCTCAACCACCCAGCGACCTTTCTTTTTGGCTACTGATACATCGGGAATAACGTATTCATCTTTGCTGCGAGTGACTGCTAATCCAGGTCTTGGGTTAAGCGTTTGGATCAGGCTTATGGCTTCACGGAGCTCATCTTCTTTTAGCTTCGTTTTACGCATTAATTGCCTAAAATCGCGCCCTGCAATTAAATCTAAGTAGTCTTTGATGAGTAGGCGGGCATTGTCAATATGTGGCGTGGTAGCGGCATATTGGGCCAGTTGGATCAGTAGACACTCGCTTAAGTCGCGAGCGGCAACACCAATGGGGTCAAAATGCTGTACGCGTTTGAGCACGGCTTCAACTTCATCAATCTCAATCTCAGGATCGCCCATTGCTTCAAGAATATCTTCGCAGTTTTGAGTGAGGTAACCACGTTCGTCAATAGCATCAATAATAGCGGTGGCGATAGCAAGATCGTTATCGGAAAATGGTGTTAAGTTCTTTTGCCACTCAAGGTGCTCATACAAGCCTTCGCTGGTTTCACCTTGGAATGGCATATCGTCATCGCGCATACCGCCAGAGCTTGCATTTGATGAGACGGTATAGACTTCGTCCCAAGTGGTATCCATCGGCAGATCATCAGGCATTGAATCTTGGGTTAATGCGTCAGAGGTTTCTACTGCGGCGCTATCTTGCTGGGGATCAACTTCGGCGCTGGCGCTGTAATCGTTGTCACTATCAGATTCTGAATAGCTGTCGGACTCGCTGGTGGTGCGATCTTCATTGCTGACAGGTTCGCCGTCAGATTGCTCTTCATCTAATTCTAGTAGGGGATTTGACTCTAATGCTTGCTGGATCTCTTGCTGCAGCTCTAAAGAGGACAGTTGCAGTAAGCGGATTGCCTGCTGTAACTGTGGAGTCATGGTTAGCTGCTGACCCATTTTGAGCTGAAGTGACGCTTTCATCTTACCGCTATTCCCTACACTGTAATTAAACGTTGAAGCTCGTTAATTTGGCGAAGAGAGCGTAAAGGCCCAACACTATGATTATATTAGTATACTTAATTAGTGCCGCGCTTTAAACGCTCATGTTGTTGATTAACTATAGCCTGAATTGTTCACCTAAGTACACTGCTCTAACCTGCTGGTTGTCTAAGATTTCAGCAGGCGTGCCCTCAGCAATGAGATTTCCGTGACTTACAATATATGCATGCTCACAAACGTCTAATGTTTCACGAACATTGTGATCGGTAATCAGCACGCCTAAGCCGCGGTTTTTTAGCTGCTCAATGATTTTTTTAATATCGATGACAGAAATGGGGTCTACACCTGCAAAGGGTTCATCAAGCAATATAAATTTTGGGTTGGCTGCTAGCGCCCGTGCAATTTCAACTCGACGGCGTTCACCACCTGAAAGTGCCATACCTTGGCTGTCTCGTATGTGAGTGATATGAAACTCTTCAAGCAGGCTCTCTAGTTGCGCTTCACGTTGCTCATTGTCAATATCGCTGCGAGTCTGAAGCACTGCCATGATATTGTCGCGGACTGAAAGCTTTCTAAAAATACTTGCTTCTTGCGGTAAATAACCTATACCTTTTCGAGCACGAAGATGCATAGGATCTAAGGTAAGATCGTCTTCATCAATAAAGATCTGTCCTTTTTCACTCTGAACCAAACCGACGACCATATAGAAGGTTGTGGTTTTGCCTGCTCCATTTGGGCCGAGTAACCCAACAATCTGCCCGGTTTTTACCGTTAAACTCACATCTTGAACAACCGCACGGTTTTTATAGCTCTTAGCTAAGTTGCGTGCCATTAGCGTTTTTTGGGTCATTGCTGCTCCTGCTTTTCTATCGGTTCAGCTGGGGTTTCAGGAGTCTCTTCTTGGTAGGCTTCTGGTTGAATGATGGTGATCACTCTGTCATTGCCTTGGCCGGTGCTTTCAGCAATGAGTTGCTGTAAACCTATATTGTACTTAATGCGGTTACCTGTAACTTGGCTACCCTCTTGCTCGAGTGTCGCATCACCTAAAAGGGTTAAGATTCTGGTTGCTAACTCGTAACGGATCTCTTTAGCGCTTGCCGTTGCGGGGCGGCCATCTTCCATTACTTGGGTATAGGTTGCCGGATTGCCTGTGGCAACTAGTGTTTTTCCGGAGTTCGCTTCTTTAGAGAAAACCCGTAACTCATCAGCGTTCATTTTAATTGAGCCTTGAGTCACCTCTACCGGGCCAAAAAAGATAACCTGATTGTTTTTTATATCAGCTTCTTGGCTCGCTGCGGCAATTTTGACCTCTTGTTTAAGGTCATCAACAGCGGCATAGCTGCTCATGCTGAGCAGACACAATAGACCTGCAAGTATGGATTGATTGTATTTCATAACTTCCTTCTACTCGGCCATTAGTGTGACTGCACGAGTGAGTATATTGGTTTTTTTGAACCGCTTATTTAGCATCGTAGATCCCTTCGACTTCGCTGATCAACTTTACACTTTGAGCATTGAGATCAGCATAAAGACCTGTGCCTTGAATAACAAATTCATTGCCAGTGACGTGAATAATTTCATCAGAGGTCATTATCATGGTATCCAAGTCTAGTTCTAAATAAGATGTCGATAATGTTTGAATCGGCTCTTCAGGGCTTATGGAGTCGATAATAACATTGTTTTGTAATGAGACCTTACCGGTTAAATTGTTATGGCTGCCTTTTACCGCCCTTAAGCGCCATTGTGCTTGGCCATCATCAGGGTAGATTAGATACACTGGGTCTGTGAAGTAAGTCATGCTGGCATCTTCAAAGTGTTCCATATGCTTGGCAGTGACCTTGCTATTGACAAAACCTGCTTCATTGTACTCTGTACTGCGCAGGTCATCGATGATGTAATTGGGCCGTTCGCTTGCATTGACGTCTAACGTTTGATCGCTTTTTTTAGACTGCACCTGCCAATAGAGGATGAGTGCAGTGCCAAATAAAGCGATAATCGCGAGTGTGACGCGATTCATATGCTCATCCCATGAGCTGACTCAAATTTATCTTGGCTAAGCAGCAGTAGATCTGTTAGCTCGCGCAGTGCACCGTGACCGCCTTTAATATGGGTGGTCATAAGTGCATGCTGCTTAACGTATGGGTGGCCATCGGCTACGCATACAGATAGACCCACTTCTTTCATGACAGGAAGATCGACCATATCATCACCTATATAGGCGACTTCATCAGCACTTACGTTGTACAGTGCTAGCAGTTCATTGTAAGGGGTGAGCTTATTATCGACACCTTGATATATATGAGTGACGCCAAGGGCCGTCATTCTGTCTTCTACTATTTGTGATTTACGGCCGGTAATAATAGCCACGTTGATACCACTAGAAAGGACTGAGCGCACACCGTAGCCATCACGGGTATGAAATGTTTTAAGCTCTTCTCCGGCATTGCTCATGTAAACCAAACCGTCTGAAAATACCCCATCGACATCACAGATCAGTAACTTGATCTTGCTGGCTGCTTGCCAAACGTCATCACTGATTGGCCCGTAAAATCCTTGTTTAGACATGTTAAATCACTCCTGCTTTTACCATATCGAGCATATTTAATGCGCCGACGGGTTGTTGCTTTGAATTGATGACAATAAGGCCGTTAATATTTTTCTCTTCCATCACTTTTAGCGCTTCTGCTGCGAGTACATTGTCGGTAATCGTGACGCAACCTTTACTCATGACATCAGCAATAGAAGTGGTGCGTAAGTTGACCTCTGCATCAATCACCCGGCGCAAATCGCCATCGGTAAAGATCCCGACTAAGGTGTTTGCTTCATCTACAATCGCCGTCATGCCTAAGCCCTTTTTAGAGATCTCATAAAGCGCGTCGGTAATGCAAATATCATGCTTTACTAAAGGCAGTTCATTACCGCTGTGCATTACATCACTGACTTTTAATAATAGCTTACGGCCTAAGCTTCCACCTGGATGAGAAAGCGCAAAATCATCTTTAGTAAAGCCACGAGCTTGCAGTAAAGCAACGGCGAGTGCATCACCCATAACCAAAGTAGCTGTCGTACTTGAGGTCGGTGCTAGCCCAAGCGGGCATGCTTCTTCTGGCACTTCAATACAAAGGTGCAGTTGAGCGAGTTTTGCCATGTTTGAATCAGGTTTGCCCGTGACCGATATCATCGGCAGTCCCATACGCTTAATGACGGGCATTAAGGTTAGTATTTCACTTGACTCACCGGAGTTTGAGATAGCAAGTACGATATCGTTTTCGCTTAAAACGCCTAAATCCCCATGGCTCGCTTCACCTGGGTGGACAAAGAATGCTGGCGTTCCGGTACTGGCTAATGTCGCTGATATCTTGTTACCAATATGGCCTGATTTACCCATGCCCATCACGATGACTTTACCTGTACATTGCAATATAAGTTGGCAAGCTTGGGCAAATTCGCTCGAATCAACATACTGGTGAAGGTTATCGAGGGCTTGTTTCTCGATATCAATCACTTTGGTGCCCCATTGGCGTAACTGCTGTTCATCTACCATTTCTTGGTCTCTCTTTTATTTACTGCTTTAGTTGCTGCATTCATATTCAAGATAGGAAAAGTAACGCTTGGTATGCAACAAATGTAATCAGTAGTACGACGCCGTGCCACGGTTTTAATTGCCGTGCGCGTCCAGTCAATAAGATCAGTATTGCAAGTGCACTACTCGTTGCAAGTACCATATAGAAATCTCGTGTACTTGCTGCTGCATCGACTTCGCCAGGTGCAATGAGGCCGGGGAGTGCAAGTACCGCTAAAATGTTAAATAAGTTTGAGCCAACAATATTACCGATGGCTAAGTCATCTTCTTTTTTCAGCACACCGGCTACACAAGCTGCAAGCTCTGGTAAGCTCGTGCCGACCGCAATAATGGTGAGTCCGATAACGAGATCTGAAAGGTGGTATGCCTTGGCAATCCCCACGGCTCCTTGAACCATCCAGTCTGCAGACAATGGTAATAATACCATGCCAATGATAAGCCAAAAAATGGCTTTCTTAGTCGGGACGTCTGCTGGGATCTCACTTTCAGCATCTATTGCCAACGCATCGCGATTTTTATTGGTCAGCGCATGCCAAATAAGGTATCCCATCAATGCGAAAAACAGCACCATTAAAGACACACCTTCGATGCGAGTTAGAAAACCGTCATGTAAAAAGTAACCCACAATCGCCGTCGCGGCTAGCATCAAAGGTATTTCACGCCTTAGGGTTTGCGAGCTGACAGAAATTGCACCAAGTAGTGCTGTAATACCTAAGATAAGAGTGACATTCGCAATATTTGAGCCGAGTACATTGCCAATTGCAGTATCTGTCATTCCTTCCATTGAGGCTGTCGCTGCAACAAACATTTCAGGAGCAGAGCTACCCATCGCGACGATGGTTAAGCCGATCAACATTGGCGGAAGGCCTAAGTTACGTGCGAAAGCTGCTGCACCATAGACAAACTTATCTGCACTCCAGACTAAAGCACCTAAGCCAGCCACTAACAAAAATATATTAAATAACATCGATTCTTAGTATTTTGGGATATAGCCGCGTATTTTCGCTGTAATTGAAGGAAAATGAAAGTATTGAGTCGAGATAGTGTTGATTTGGTTGTACCTGAATGGCCAATTACGTACAATTTCTTCCTTTGCGGTATGGAAAAATGGATGTTTCTAACTTCGAATGCAGGGCTCATGCATGACTCAAAAGCATAACTCATTGGTCGAAATCCAGAATATGGCCTTTAGCCGAGGTTCTCATGTTATTTATGAGGACATTAGTCTGTCGATCCCGACCGGCAAGGTGACTGCGATTATGGGGCCAAGCGGTATCGGTAAGACAACCTTACTAAAACTGATTGGTGGTCAACTTAATCCAGATAAAGGCAAAGTACTATTTGATGGTACTGATGTGCATCAATGCAATCGTAATGAGCTGTTTGCACTGCGAAAGCGTATGAGTATGCTTTTTCAAAGCGGCGCACTCTTCACCGATATTAACGTATTCGATAACGTCGCTTTTGCACTAAGAGAGCACTCTGGTCTGCCTGAAGCCATCATTCGCCGTATTGTATTGATGAAGCTAGAAGCCGTCGGGCTGCGCGGGGCTGCTAAGTTAATGCCAACGGAGTTATCGGGTGGTATGCAGCGTAGAGCTGCATTGGCTCGTGCAATTGCCTTAGAGCCTGAAATCATTCTTTATGATGAGCCCTTTGCCGGACAAGATCCTATCTCCATGGGGGTGTTAGTTAAGCTTATTCGTGAACTCTCCGATGCACTTAATCTTACTTCTGTGGTGGTATCTCATGATGTGGATGAGGTGTTAGGTATTGCTGATTATGTTTATGTATTGGCAGATAAAAGAATTATTGCCCATGGCACACCTGATGAGCTTCGCTTAGCTGATAATCCGCAATTGAAACAGTTTATAGAGGGGGAACCAGACGGACCTGTGCCGTTTCATTACCCTGCGCCTGATTATAAAAAGGAGTTGTTAAGTGGGCTTGACTGAACAAATTGCTAAATTGGGTCGCAGCGCTATTGAGTTAGTGACTGGACTTGGCAGAGCGGGATTAATGCTTTGGGGAGCTATCGCGCATCGTCCAAGATTGAAGAAAGGCCTGCCATTACTAATAAAGCAACTGTATGTCATTGGCGTGCAATCAATGGTCATCATTTTAGTCTCTGGGCTATTTATTGGCATGGTACTAGCCCTACAGGGCTATAATATTCTAGTAGGGTTTGGTACTGAAGAGAGCTTGGGCCCGATGGTCGCCTTGAGTTTATTACGAGAATTAGGCCCTGTGGTTACGGCATTACTGTTTGCTGGGCGGGCAGGTTCAGCGCTAACTGCTGAGCTCGCGTTAATGAAGAGTACCGAGCAGTTATCAAGCTTAGAGATGATGGCGGTCGATCCATTAAGGCAGATTATAGCGCCGCGGTTTTGGGCTGGAGTGATTAGCTTGCCGCTTTTAGCATTAATGTTCACAGCAATTGGTATCTATGGTGGCCATATTGTTGGCGTGGAGTGGAAGGGCATTGATAGTGGGGCCTTTTGGTCAATTTTGCAGTCATCTGTAGAGTGGCGACAAGATATTGTTAACTGCATGATTAAGAGCTTGTTGTTTGCCGTTGTGGTCACCTGGATTGCACTTTATCGTGGCTATCATGTCATCCCGAACCCTGAGGGGATCAGCCGCGCAACGACCCAAACCGTAGTGCAGTCGAGCCTTGCGGTATTGGCATTGGATTTTCTACTAACGGCAATGATGTTTGGTAGCTAATTACTAATTTCTAACGTTGTTATTGCGGTTAATTATTGTTTAGATTTATTGAATAGAGTGGTAAATGAGTTATGTTGACACGGAAGATTGAGGTATTGGTCGGTCTATTTTTATTGTCAGGGTTGGCAGCATTTTTGATATTGGTTTTTAATGTCGCCAATGTTGAAGTGAAAACTGGCGACAATAGTTACACCTTGCATGCAAAATTCGACAACATAGGTGGTTTGAAAGTGCGCTCACCGGTCAAGGTTGGTGGTGTTGTTGTTGGTCGTGTTAGTGCTATTGAGTTAGATCCAGAAAGGTTGGTTCCGGTTGTCAGTTTGTCGATGGACAAACAATACAAGTATTTTCCCGAAACCAGCAGTTTATCTATTTTAACCTCAGGCTTATTGGGCGAACAGTTTTTAGGCCTATCTCCGGGGTTTATGGACGATGATATTGAGATGTTAGTTGATGGCGACAGTATTGATGATACGCATTCCGCCTTGGTACTGGAGGAGTTGATAGGCCAATTTCTTTATAGTGCAGGCACTAAGGATTAGTAGTTGGAGTAATGGATATGTTTAACAATTTTTTTCGTGGATTAGTCTTGGCTTCAGCGGTTATATTAGGTTTCACAGCCCACGCTGCAGACGATAGTGCAGTAGACATTGAAATCGATACAACCAATCCCTACACACTAGTAGAAGCTGTTTCTCAAAAAACCTTTGCCCGTTTTAATCAAGATAAGCAGTTGATTGTGGATAACCCTGATCACCTTAAAGTTATCGTGACGGAAGAATTAATGCCGTATATTGACTACAAATATGCGTCTTATAAAGTACTGGGCCAATACCTGCGTGACACTACAAAAGATGAACGAGCTCGCTTTGTAGAAGCTTTTCGTGGTTACTTAATCTCAACCTATGCACAGGCATTTACTGAATATACTGATCAAACAGTGGAGTTTAGCCCTGCTAAAGACTTTACGGGTGAGAAGATGGTTAATGTTAATGTTAGGATTATAGATAAAGGGCGACCTGATATTAGCTTACAGTTTAAGGCTCGACGTTTAAAGGATGACACCTGGAAGGCGTTTGACCTGGTGGCAGAAGGCGTTAGTTTATTGTCTTCTAAGAAATCTGAGATCACCAATTTGGTGCGTCAAAAAGGAATAGAACCTGTAATTGAAATGCTGATTGAGCGCACCGAGACTCATATTGACTTAAGTGTAATTGAGCAGGCGAATTAGTGGCTAGCTTTCAACAACAAGGCATAATTTGTGCGATTAGTGGCTGTCTAGATCAGCAAGCCGTAATCAGTCTATGGAATGACAGACATTGCTTATTAGATGTCGATACTGCATTTTTGCAGTTATCGGCCATTGAATATTGCGACAGTGCCGGAGTGGCATTTTTACTCGAATTAGTCAGTATTTTTGCTGCTAGAGGCGCCAGCTTAAAACTGGTTTCTGCTTCAGAGCAGCTTAAGAAATTTATTGTATTATATGATTTAAACGACTTCTTTATTGAAGAAGCACAGTAAGGTGAACAGTTCCATGGAATGTAAAGATATAGAAGCTATCCTGTTAGAAGCATTATCTCTCGACGAAGTTAAAGTGACTCAAGAAGGTACTCACTACAAAATTGTCGCTGTTGGTGAGTGTTTCGACGGTATGGGGCGCGTAAAGCAGCAACAAACTATTTATGGTCCATTAATGGCTCACATTACCAGTGGTGAGTTACACGCAATTACGATTAACGCTTTCACGCCGACACAATGGAAGCGTGAAAAAGTTTTTAATATGTAATTGCGGATTTAGAGAGTTAACGTGGATAAATTAAAAATTGAAGCAAGCGGCGCGCTTGCTGGCGACGTTGTTATTTCAGGCGCTAAGAACGCTGCTCTGCCAATCCTCATGGCAGGTGTGTTAGCTGAGACTGACTTCAACGTATCGAATGTGCCTAGCCTTAGGGATGTTAATACTAGTTGTGAACTTTTACGCTGCTTAGGGGCTGAAGTTACTCGCTCTGGCGATGATAAAGTTTGCATTTCAACCACTAATCTTAATGAGTTTTGTGCACCCTATGAGTTAGTTAAGACCATGCGTGCATCGATACTTATTTTAGGCCCTTTGCTTGCTCGTTATGGTAAGGCCGATGTATCACTGCCTGGTGGCTGTGCAATTGGTGCTCGACCTGTGAATCTGCATTTGCATGGACTTGAGCAAATGGGCGCCAAGATAGAAGTCAAAGAGGGCTACATTAAAGCTCGCGTTGATGGTCGCCTAAAAGGCGCGCATATCTTTATGGATATGATAAGCGTTGGTGCAACTGAGAATTTACTCATGGCTGCAGCATTAGCTGATGGTGAAACTGTCATTGAGAATGCTGCCCGTGAACCTGAAGTTGTCGATTTGGCCAATTGCCTAATTGCAATGGGCGCAAAAATTGAGGGGGCTGGTACTGATACGGTTCGTATTCAAGGTGTTGAATCATTGCAAGGTTGTGACTACCGAGTGATGCCAGACCGAATTGAAACCGGCAGCTTTCTTGTTGCTGCAGCGGTGACTCGTGGCAAAATTCGTTGTACTAAAGCAGATCCTAAGTCTCTAGAAGCTGTGTTGGCTAAGCTTGAAGACGCGGGAGCGAGCATTACTACTGGTGATGATTGGATTGAACTGGACATGCAAGGGCAGCGCCCAAAAGCAGTCAATATCAAGACTGTGGCTTATCCAGGTTTTCCAACTGACATGCAGGCACAATTTTGTGTGCTTAATGCATTAGCAGAAGGCACTGCGACGATTACCGAAACAATTTTCGAGAACCGTTTCATGCATGTTCCTGAGCTTAGCCGAATGGGGGCAACCATGGAGCTAGAGGGTAATACCTGTATTATTCATGGCATTGAAAAGCTCAATGGTGCTCAAGTGATGGCAACTGATCTACGCGCTTCTGCCAGTTTGGTGATAGCAGGTTTGGTCGCAGATGGTACAACAACGGTTGATCGTATCTATCATTTAGATCGTGGTTACGAGCACATCGAAGATAAGTTTAAAGGTCTCGGTGGAGATGTTAAGCGAGTAAAATAATCGTTCAGTTACAGATTATTTTCTAAATAAGAACCATTTAGGCGTTATTGCTTAAATGGTTCTTTGTTTTATGAGCTAGCGCAACGCTTGAATAGATAAACTTAGAAGGAGATCATCTTCAGTTTAAAACCATAGTGCTATGTTATTAGTATGCCAGTTTTTATTACTTTCAATATCTACCTGTTCTACGGCCTCGTGTTCTTCTCGATTGGCTGTGCGGTCGTGTTCCGAAATTTTAGGTTTAGCCAATTAAAAGTCGCATCAACGTTATGGGCTTTGGCTGCATTTGGTTTTACTCATGCTTTTCATGAATGGTCAGAGCTTTATGTGATTATTTTCTCGGATCATATTGCACAGCAGTATCAGTTACTGACTCAGTGGTTATGCCTTGCTAAGTTACTTCTTTCCTACATAGCACTGATGGTGTTTGCTTGGCAAATACTCAGTATTACCAATAAACGGGTTGCTCTGGTTGGACACGGAGTACTAGTGACAATAATAGTCAGTTACCTTTGGTTACTTATTCCTGATTTACATGATTTGGCGGTAAATAAGACCGGTTTCCTTGAGGCGAGCCAATACACTCGAGTGCTTATTGGTTTTGGTAGTGCCTCCTTAGCGGGGATTGGTATGGCTGTATATGGCAACAGCTTACGCCAGGAAAATCATCATTATGGTCTGTATTTTGTGATCAGTGGAGTCGGACTACTTATCTATGGCGTGTTGTCTGGTTTGGTTCCTACTGACTACCATCACAGTGTGCCAGTGCTGCGAACTTTGGCTGGAGGATTGATTCTAGTAGCGTTGTTTAAAGCGCTGAAAGTATTTGATTTGGAAAAAGAGCAAGCCACTGAAGCTAAGCTGACTCGAGCGATTGAAGCTGACAAGTATAAAGCGATAGGGCAGTTAGCGATGGGGGTTGCACACGAGATAAATAATCCTCTGGCTTCTTCTACGTTGGCGCTGGATCTATGGGAGCGCAAAAACAACGATCACAATGAAACTGATAGCAATTATCTTTATCGGGCTCGGCTAGGCATTGAACGAGCATCGGCAATTAGTAAGGAACTATTAAGTTACGCTAGGCCTGCATCAGGTAAGAAAAGTTTTGTTGCCATCAGTGATGTACTTGGCTCTGCTGTGCAGCTGTTGTCTCACCGAATTAAGCATCATCAAATTGAGGTTAATTGCAGCGATGACATTATTTTGTATGCTGAAAAAGTTAAGTTGGAAGAGTTATTTATCAACCTAATCTGTAACGCCATTGATGCATCACCCGATAATCAATCTATCATTGTCACTGCAGTACAGGAAAAAAATAAAGTCACAGTGCGAGTTGAAGATACTGGTTGTGGTATGAGTGAGGCTGAGCTTAGTAAGGCTACGGAGCTATTTTACTCAACGAAACCTGTTGGGAAGGGAACTGGCTTAGGCTTGGCAATATGTGAGCAAATAACGTCGTTACATAATGGGGAAATGCATATCGTGAGTAGCAAAGATCTTGGTACATGCGTCGAACTGATTTTTTATCGGGAGTACTATTAATGATCTCTATATTACTGGCTGAAGATGATATTGAATTAAGCCGCAATATGGTTGAAATCCTCGAGTTGGAGGGCTTTGAAGTTACAGCGGTCTATAGTGCCGAAAGTGCTATTGAGCTAAGTGAGAAGCGCCATTTTGACATAGCATTGATGGATCTATTGATGTCGGGTATGACAGGTGTTGAAGCAATATCAAATTTGCGACAGAACCAACCCTTTATAGCAGTTATCATTATTACAGCCTACGCCACAGTTGATACCGCTGTCGATGCGATGAAAAAAGGCGCTGACAGTGTGATTACTAAGCCTTTTAAGAGCCAGGAGCTAATTGTAACAATTCGGCGTAGTTTAACTGAGAAACAGCTACTTAAGAGCCGTGCTGATCTGGATCCTGACCTTGTCTACAGTGCGTTGGCAAATCCAAATAGAAGAAAAGCGCTGAGAGTACTAGCAATACATAAAGAGCTTAAGTTTATGGATCTATGTCGTTTAGTTGAAATAGACGATCACACCAAGTTTAACTTCCACTTACGTCAGTTAAAAAAAGCGGGCTTAGTGATGCAAAATGAGAAGAAGATCTACATTTTGACAAATACTGGTCAATTTGTTTTACAGCACTACAACTTATCGGAAGATTAAAAATATTTAATAAATAACGAGTTAAGAGATTGTTGATAACTATAGTTCACAAGTTGTTAGTTTTAGTGAACTCTAGTCATCTATCTCTTTAGTAGTAACTCTTCAATACTTGTTGCATGTCCATAGAGACATATCAATCGCCATTCCCTGCAACGTTGGCGATATGAATATGAGCAATGTTGAGGATGAACTTATGAACGCACAAATTCCATGTAAAAAATTACTACTCGCCAGTATGATAACCATGTTGGTTGCTTGTGGTAGCGATAATGATGATACCACTCCCCCAGTAGAGAATACTCCGCCTGTCGCAGTTGATGATGCCGCTAACGTGATGGCAACAAAGACTATTACAATCGATGTCTTAGCCAATGATACAGACGCTGATGGTGACGCACTTTCTATCGTGTCAGTGGATTCTGAAGATGCTGTTATAAAAGATGGCAAGGTTGATTTTACTGCTGGTACGGACAGCGGTGAAGTCAAATTTAACTACACCATTACCGATGGCACCGATGAAGCATCTGCAGTGGTAACCGTTACAATCGAAGCGACACCAGAGCCTGAACCATTAAGTTATGTGGGTTCAGCTGCTTGTGCTGATTGTCACAGTGGTAAGCACGAATCTTTTACTAAGACTGGACATAACTTCAAGATCCAAAAAATAGCAAATGGTGAGCAACCAGTTTTCCCTTATACACCAGAAACGACCATTACTGGTGCTATCGACTTGCTGCAGTTTGCCGGTCCAGATGGTGATGGCACTACTAACAATGCTTTAGGTGCACCGACGAGCTACGATGATGTGACCTATGTTGTAGGTGGTTACCATTGGAAGATGCGTTGGTTAGATGCTGAAGGTTATATCGTTACTGGTAATAACGTGCAGTATAACATCCGCAATAGCGACGGTACTTTGAACATCCCTGATAATCACATTGATGATCCTGATGTGATGGGCGACTATAAAGCATCTGAGATGAACTACCAGTATAAGTGCGGTAACTGCCATACAACCGGTTGGAAGCGAACCACTACCGAAGATGACGATGTTCGTAATCTAGACCGTCAAGATGATCTACCAGGTATGGGCGGCACTTTTGCTGAGCAAGGCGTACAGTGTGAAGCATGTCATGGTGCGGGTAGTGAGCATATCGCGGCTCCATCAAAAGAGAATATCACTAAGATAGCGATGGCGCGTACTACTGAAGATTTCTTAGCGGAAGATATGGGCTTTGGTAAGGCGGTAACTTGTGCTGAGTGTCATACTCGTGACGGTGAGAAAGATTACCCAACTTATATAAGTGCATACAACGTTGCCTTCCCTGAAGGTAGCCAAGTGGGTGGTCGTATTATCTCTAGCGGTGGCTTGTCTAAGCATCATCAAACAGGTGATGAAATCTTAGGTGTCGTTCCTGAAGATCACGGTGACTTTAAAGCCGGTGACGAAATTGGTCCTAAGAAAGATATGACTTGTACCACTTGTCATGACTCGCACAAATCTACCGTAAACCAAGATAGTGCTGATGGCCTACATACTGGTGCAGTGAAAGAGTGTACGTCATGTCATACTGGTGAATATAAGAAAGAGTTCACTGTTGGATTGCATGAGTTTGTAGCAGAGTGTACCGATTGTCATATGCCTAAACTGGCTAAGAGTGCTGTCACGCACCTAGGTGAAGATGGTGTTACTAAGTTTGGTGATGTGAAGTCTCATTTGTTCACGATTGACTTAGACCCGAACGCTAAGCAATTCACTGAGGATGGTAAGTTCCAAATGCCGTGGGCTACAGCGCAGTTCTCTTGTGGAGAATGCCATGAAGATACTGCTGGATATGTAGAGAAGCTTCCTGGCGGTAAAATGCATAAGTAAAACCTAAACTCATCATTTAGGCCCTGCAAGCAAGCCGCCCTTTCATCACGAGGGCGGCTTTTTCTTATCTTGAAATCCTGCTTATATTCCCTCAGTTAAACAAAGCTTAATGTATGAGGCCATGTGCTAGTGGTTAATTTTGTTATTGTTAGTTAACGAGTTAAAGCCTTACCCATACCGTATTCATTACAGGTGAGGCCGAAGGTTCATTGAGAGCTAAATGAAGGCAAAGCTGCTGCGAATATTGTGCAAAAGGTGTTTATCAAAAGGAGTTGTATAGATGAAGTTATGGCAACGAATGAGCTTACTTACAGTATTGATTATCTTAGCATTAGGCTGTTATGGGGTAGGGTTTACCTCTGAGGCAACAGGTTTAATGGTACTAGGGGTAATATTTGAATCAGCCTTCTGGTTTGGCTTATTGCGGATAGACGAGCCTTCCGCAAACAAAGCAGAGTAGTTATGCTCTTCACTCATAACTAGCTGTAGGTCAAGCATGGTCCTGACATGCTTAAGGCATACCCTCCATCCCTCGAGCCCAGATGCCGTGACTGTCATTAATGCACGATTATATGGTCTACTTTGTTCCATACAATATCAGACATTCCCCCCTCGTTGGAGGTCTGATATAGGGAGGCGAGAGCAAGGATGTTCGAAGCTAGAATAATGCAGCAGCGATTATCGAGATTAACGTAGGAGCAGTTACCGAGGGGCAATTCATGATCTTACCTCAAAACTGCTAAACTCTCGTTGAACGATTAAACCTTTATCTTGATTGGTATTAGTTGGTTATTGTGTTGATCATTACCCACATAGCTATGAGCATAGGCCTAAGAGCATGTTGTAACGCGTTCGGTGCCGGCATAAAAAAAGCCTGCTAGCTGCAGGCTTTCTTAGGGTATACACAGTGCATTAAGCTGCTAATTATAGTGAACCGGCTTTTCATCGATAGTCACAGGTACTTCGTAAGATTTTCCTTCACGAATAATGGTCAGCTTGACCTCTTTGCCTGGCGGGGTTTCTGCAATTCTGTCCATCAACATTTCTACCCCCGGGATGGCTTCGCCTTCGTAATGAGTAATTACGTCGCGTTTTCGAAGTTTTGCTTTGGCTGCGGGTCCTACTGGATCGATACTGGTGATCAGTACTCCTGTAAGATCAGGAATGTTGAGGATCTGCGCCATAACGGGGCCAACAGCTTCTCCACCAATCCCCAAAGCACCACGAATAACGCGGCCATCTTGGATTAGTTTGCCCATAATGCTGTGGGCAAGCTTGATGGGGATTGCGAAACTAATACCATGGGTGCCACTTTCATTACCTATCTGAAAAGCCGCAGTATTGATCCCAACGAGTTGCCCGGTAGTATCAATGAGCGCACCGCCCGAATTACCTGCATTAATTGCGGCGTCAGTCTGCAGAAAGTCAAGATAGCCAGAACTCAGTCCGTTTCGCCCCGTCGCGCTGATAATACCCTGGGTAATGGTTTGCCCTAAGTTATAAGGGTTACCAATTGCGAGTACTACATCGCCAACTCTAGCGGGAACATCGAGTTCAAGTGGCACCAAAGGTAAATTGTCACCTTCAATTTTTAAAACTGCTAAGTCGGTTTCAGGATCGCTACCCACCACTTCCGAGGTAAACTTTCTGCCATCTTGTAAGGCTACCACGATCTCATCGGCTTGCTTGATGACATGGTAGTTAGTGAGTATGTAGCCCTCTTTGCTCATTATCACGCCTGATCCGAGCCCTTGCAGCGAACTAGGTTTCAGCGGTTTTCTTTGATCTATACTGAGGCTGTAAATATTGACTACAGCTGGAGCAGCTCTGCGCACTGCTGTGGAAAAAGAGAGTTCGTTGCTACTGGTTACCGCGCGATTGAATAAGCCATTAGTGAGGCTTTGCCCGGTAATTAAAGGCATCACAATAATGATAACTGCAGCCATGATAAGGCCAAACGCTATGGCTTTACTGACATATATAAGAGTGTCTTTAATCATCATGTCTGGGAGTAATACTGAAAAGGTGAGTTAGATTAACATGTTTGAAGCTAACACGCAGTACGAAAGCCCTAGCTAAACAGAAAATAGCCGAGTAAATCACTCGGCTATTTCTACTGCGGAGATTCGCTATCGAAGGATCAAATATATGCTGGTGTTGTCACGCTGTATTTTTAGCGCGACAGAACCCTTTTGATCTTCAAGTACTGATTTTAGTGACTTAAGGTTTTTTACTTTACTGCGGTTTACACCAACAATGACATCCCCTTTTATTAGGCCACTTGCAGCAGCTGGTGACCCTTGAGCGACGTCGGTGATAACGACCCCAGAGTTGTTTGAGTTCTCTAGCTTAGCGCCCTGAAGCATTGGATGCACCGCGCCAGCAGCAGCTTCTGCTGTTTGGGTTGATTCACCTAAGGTTGCAGTTACTGTTTCTTCATCACCATCACGAATTAGGCCAAACTCAACTTTGCTACCAGCTCCCATAGTGGCAACTTTTGCTCGCAGCTCTTGAAAGCTCTTAATCTTACGACCATTTACGCTAACAATAATGTCACCAACTTTAATCCCAGCCTTGTCAGCCGCGCTATCTGGCATCACTTCATTAATAAAGCCACCATGCTGGGTTTCGATACCAAAACCTTTAGCGAGCTCGCTAGTGAGATCTTGCCCCAATACACCGAGTACACCACGGCGAACTTCACCATGCTCAATAATCTGATCGACCAGGTTGTTGACCATATTAGCTGGAATGGCAAAACCAATACCGACGTTACCGCCGCCTGGCGCAACAATGGCGGTATTGATCCCGATGAGTTCTCCGTTGAGGTTAACGAGTGCTCCACCTGAATTACCACTGTTAATGGCGGCATCGGTTTGAATAAAGTTCTCCAGCATTTCAATACCTAGGCCGCTACGCCCCATCGCACTGACAATACCTGAGGTTACTGTTTGTCCAAGGCCAAAAGGATTACCAATGGCGACCGCAAAGTCACCGACCTGCAATTTATCTGAATCAGCTCGTTTTAGGGCGGTGAGGTTTTTGGCTTCAATTTGTAATAAAGCGATATCAGATTCGGCATCACTGCCTATGAGCTTCGCTTCGACTTCACGACCGTCATGTAAACCAATAAGAATTTCATCAGCACCTTCGATTACATGGTTATTGGTAACGATATAACCCTCTTTAGCATCAATGATCACTCCTGAACCTAGCCCTTTAAACGGACGTTCCTGCACTTGCTCCCTTGGTGCATTAGGGCCAAAGAAGTAGCGAAAAGCATCAGGCACTTTTTGCTTAGAAACATGTGTTCCCGAAACGGCAACCGCAACGACTGCTGGCGTCGTTTTTTGTAGCATAGGTGCTAAGCTTGGCACTGTTTCACCACCGACAGCTAATGGAATTGCTGCTTGAGATACAATAGGGGCTAGCGTTAATGTTGCGCCCAAAAGGGCTGCTGAAAGTAAGGATAATTTAGTCTTCATTTATACGTTGCTCCAATTTCGTCAAAACTAATGTCTGCATGATTCTGTAAATATGTTTTCAATATGAAGGCAGCGGCCATGCATGTCATAAAATTACATCGTTGTTATTGAGTCGGACTCAAGCGAGTATCAAAAAGTTCATCAATCATTAACAAAGGTTAATTCAGCGGTACATGTTTCTTATATATTCAAACTGACGGGGCTTTCTTAGTATAGGCATTATCTATTGATGCGCTGTGGTTATCGATAGGCTCTGCTTCAGAGCTTGTTGTATCAGCGGCCGCAGAGGTTAATATGCTGGCTGATGTATGCCACTTTTGGTTTACTTTACTGATGAGGCTAGTCAATTCTGCCAACTGTTTGTCATGCTCATCACAGTGATCTGACACCTCTTGCTTGTACTGGCTTAACTCTAATTGTGTTTGTTCTAATTGCTTATTTTGACTCTTGTCCTTGCTGTTTCTCGATAAAACGCTATGCCCCACATAGCCAAAAACGCTACCAATAACAAAGGCTGCAAAAGTTAATGCCCATTCCATAGTGACTCCAATAACGACTTTTAATAAGAGAGATGCAGCCAAATATACATTGCAGCATTCCAGCGTGGTACTATTTACTGCAGAGTTTAATTAAAATTAATCGTCAAACAGCTAAAAATGGCTGATTTGTGTTTGTCCCCTACTTATAGAGAATGATTTACGTGTCGCATTTAACGCCTTGGCAGCATTATCAGCAAGATCTAACTCGAGATGACTTTTCCCACGATGCAGCACAAGAGCAAGCCGTTAAGCAGCTGCAACGCGTGTATGACGATCTTATTGCGCAAAATTCTCAAGGCCGTAGTAGCAATAAACTCTTATCCTTTTTCGGGAGAAAAGCGAAGCCAAGTGTGCAAGGCTTGTATTTGTGGGGCGGGGTTGGACGCGGTAAGACGTACCTTATGGATACCTTCTTTGATGCACTGCCAAGTGATAAGAAGCTTCGAGCACACTTCCACCGCTTCATGCACCAACTTCATATTGATTTAGCTCAGTTACAAGGGCAGCGAGATCCATTGGTAATGATTGCAAAAGAGATGGCCACTAAGTATCAGGTGATCTGTTTTGATGAGTTTTTTGTATCAGACATTACTGATGCCATGCTATTAGGTACTTTGTTTGAATCTCTGTTTGCTGAAGGTGTGGCTTTGGTCGCAACCTCTAATATCATTCCCGATGAGTTATACCGTAACGGCTTACAGCGTGCGCGCTTCCTTCCTGCTATTGCCGCGATTAATAAGCATTGTGAAATCTTGAATGTTGATTCTGGTGTGGATTACCGACTTAGAACTCTTGAACAAGCAGAGATCTATCATTCGCCTCTTGATGAAAAGGCTGAGCAAAATCTACAAGAGTACTTTATTAAGCTTGCTCCAGAGTCTGAAGTATCAACGCTGGCGTTGGAGATTGATGGACGCAACATCGATATTCGCCAGCAAGCTCAAGGGGTATTACTGATAGATTTTAGAGCTTTATGTGATGGGCCGCGTAGCCAAAGAGATTATATGGAGGTCGCGAGGCTATATCATACTGTGCTGCTGAGTAATGTTGAGCAGATGGGCGAGCATTTAACTGGTGATGATATTGCACGTCGATTTTTGGCGATGGTTGATGAGTTTTATGAGCGCAACGTTAAACTCATTATCTCCTCGGCGGTGTCACTTGATGATATCTATACTGACGGCTTACTGAATTTCGAATTTAGACGCTGCCGCTCAAGGTTAACGGAAATGCAATCCCATGATTATTTAGCACTGGAGCATCTGCCGTAAGTTGTAATCGCATTAAATGGCTAGTGATATAAAGCCACCTGGGTAAACCACAGCAAGTAGATAAAACTCCCCTTAGCAACAGTCGCTAAACCGTTTGAAGCTAAAGGGGAGAGTTCTATAGAAGAATATTTTGAAAAGAGATTAGAATTTATCTAAAAATTAGGTGATTTTTAACTCATCTTTGTCTATAATCCGCCACCTGCCCTCGTTATCCACCACTTTAGGTGGAAGTTGTAAAGCCTAATTCTTTGCTCGAAGGGGCGGGGAAAGGCATTTTTTGTGTTTTTGCCAATAGTGGCATTAGCATGTGAGACAGAATTTTAACATTGGGTTTTTGTAAATGAAGACTACTTTTACTGCTACACCAGAAACAGTCACTCGTGATTGGTTCGTCGTTGACGCCGAAGGTAAAACTTTGGGTCGTATCGCTACTGAAATTGCTACTCGCCTACGCGGTAAGCATAAGCCAGAGTATACGCCTCATGTAGATACTGGTGACTACATCATCGTTATTAACGCTGATAAAGTTACAGTGACTGGTAACAAAGCTAAAGGCAAAGTTTACTATTCACACTCTGGTTTCATCGGTGGCATTAAGCAGATTACTTTTGAGAAGCTGCAAGATCATAAGCCTGAAATGATTATTGAGAAAGCAGTTAAGGGTATGCTACCTAAAGGTCCTTTGGGCCGTGCCATGTTCCGTAAGCTTAAAGTTTACGCTGGTACAGAGCATAACCACGCTGCACAACAACCTCAAGTTCTTGATATCTAAACGGGATTATAGCAATGGCTGCAACTCAATACTACGGCACTGGCCGTCGCAAAACATCTACAGCTCGCGTATTCGCTAAAGTAGGTACTGGTAACATCACTGTTAACAAACTACCTCTAGACGAATATTTTGGTCGTGAAACTTCTCGCATGGTTGTTCGTCAGCCACTTGAGCTAGTTGAAATGACTGAAAAGTTAGACATCAATGTAACAGTTAAGGGCGGTGGTAACACTGGCCAAGCTGGTGCAATTCGCCACGGTATTACTCGTGCGTTGATGGAACTTGACGAGTCTCTACGTCCTTCTCTACGTGCTGCTGGTTTCGTTACCCGTGATGCTCGTAAAGTTGAGCGTAAGAAAGTTGGTCTACGTAAAGCACGTCGTAAGCCACAATTCTCAAAGCGTTAATTTTCGCTTTCAGAGTTCAAAAAACCCAGCTATATGCTGGGTTTTTTATTGCTTGTAATTCAGTCTTCTCAGCTTAATTCAATACCATTCAGTCGATGTTCATTCAGGAAGGCTTTGTAGGCAAGGAAGATGACTGAAGCTAATTGTTAATCTCAAGTCAGACATCCTTGTTAATTGCTACTTGCAATACTCTAAATCCTTTTAGACGTAGCTTCGGACTACCTTCAGTCCCTAAGCATTATTGGAGAGTAAAAGGTCTTTTTATTTATTGAGATTGGATACTGCCGCTGTTTGTATGTGTGGGTCTCCTATAAGGCTGTTAGAGCTAATGCCAATCGGCATAAGTAGTTGGTCTACTCAAAGTGTTTTTTGCGAACTAATTCAAGGCGGGTAATTGACATAATAGTTGTTCCCTTTTGCCTTTATCCAACACAGAAGTAGGAAGCTAAAAACACTCCTTACAGACGAGCTTTAGCGGCTCTGATGCTGCGTTATTGAGTTTGAACGTAGAGTAACTACGTACTTTACTCATTGCCTTGTCTCAAAACCGCTAAACTCTCGCTGAGCGACCAAATCTTTATGCCGATTGGTATAAGATATAAGTTAGGTAGGAGTATGGATAAGAGACTCTAATCCGCTCTGTGGACGTTATGGCTAGCTACATCAAGTTTGTGCAGTAGCTATTGATAGGTTTTATCTGTTTTGAAACGTGTCTCCTATACTTTCTGTTAAACTAGAGTCACTAAAAGTGGTATAAGAAATGTGTTGGGCGTAAATGCGTATTTGAGTGAATGAAAGTGTGTTCATATTATAAACTGTTCGGCATAGGAAATACTTTGTTATGTCTTTTGAGTTAATCATGCTGGCGTTAGGTTTAGTGTTGATAATTGAAGGAATTGGTCCACTTTTGTTTCCAAATCGTTGGCGTGCCTATTTGAAAGAAATTTCCAATCAAAATCAGCAGCTTCTGCAACGCTTAGGTGGTTCTTTAGTCACTGTTGGCATAGTAATATTGATTATTTTTTCATAAATTACTTGCCTAAAGCCCCTATAGATCTGCTAAAATCCCGTTTTAACCACTACCGTGCAGCAAATAATGGGCAAAAACGTTGTAGTTCTCGGCACCCAATGGGGTGACGAAGGAAAGGGTAAGATAGTCGATCTTCTTACCGAACAGGCTAAATATGTCGTTCGTTACCAAGGTGGCCACAATGCTGGTCATACACTTGTTATCGATGGCGACAAGACCGTTCTTCATCTTATTCCATCAGGGATCTTACGCGATAATGTGAAATGCATTATTGGTAACGGCGTGGTGCTTGCACCTGACGCACTGATGACTGAAATTAACATGCTTAAAGAGCGTGGCGTCCCTGTAGAGGAACGTTTATTAATTTCTGAAGCATGTCCTCTAATTCTTCCATTCCATTGTGCATTAGATATGGCTCGCGAAAAAGCGCGTGGCAATAAAGCTATTGGCACAACGGGTCGTGGAATTGGTCCAGCATATGAAGATAAAGTTTCACGCCGCGGTTTACGTGTAGGCGATCTGTTTAATGCAGAATTGTTTGCCGAAAAACTGAAGGAAGTGATGGCTTATCACAACTTTATGTTGACTGAATACTACAAGTGCGAAGCAGTTGATTATGAAGAGACATTGAAAGATGCTCTTGCGATTGCTGATTACTTGAAGAGCATGTGCACTGACGTTTCTGAGCTTCTTGATCAGGCACGTAAAGCAGGTGAACCAATTCTATTTGAAGGTGCTCAAGGCACGTTACTAGATATTGACCATGGTACTTATCCATTTGTAACCTCTTCTAATACTACCGCAGGTGGTGTTGCAACTGGTTCTGGATTTGGTCCGCGTCATCTAGATTACGTTTTGGGTATTATGAAGGCATACACCACACGTGTTGGTGCTGGTCCTTTCCCTACGGAATTGGAAAACGAAATTGGTGACTACTTAGGTACTAAGGGTCACGAGTTTGGTGCGACTACGGGTCGTAAGCGTCGTCCAGGTTGGTTAGACATTGTCGCAATGAAGCGTGCAGTTCAAATCAACAGCGTAAGCGGCTTCTGCTTGACTAAGCTAGATGTTCTAGATGGTCTTGAAGAGGTGAAGATTTGTGTCGGCTACCAGTATCCAGATGGAACTGTAGCAACAACAACTCCGCTTGCAGCAGAAGGCTATGAGCAGGTAACCCCTGTTTTAGAGACTATGCCTGGTTGGAGCGAAACAACATTCGGCGCAACATCTGTAGAGCAGCTGCCACAAGCAGCAATGAACTACATTAAGCGTTTAGAAGAGTTGCTAGAAACGCCAATTGATATTATCTCAACGGGTCCGGATAGAAACGAGACCATGATTCTGGTGAATCCGTTTAGTTAATAAAAAGAGGCCGCGATTAGCGGCCTTTTTATTGGGTGCTTGCTGAAGGTAAAAAAAGTCGCTACAGCTAGGAAGGGTTGGGGCGCAGGTAGTCCTCAAGAAATACGTTATACTGCCGATGAAAAAGACAGAGCAGGCTGCAAATATATCTATAGCTGATAATATGTTTGTGCTTGAATTTACTTACTGTCATTGAGAGAACTTATGCTGCGTTATGTATTAATTATTGTATTGTCGATAATTTCTTTGCCGAGTATGGCTGCTCCCAAAGCAGTAGACGTCTATACTCAAGAGCAACTGGTTGATTTAATCCGTAGTAAACGCTATTTAACGCAAGTTAAGGGCGATGATTGCCAAATTGTAGAAGATATTGAAGCTAGAGCAGAAGTGTTAAAGCAGCCACTCTATCAGTATCTTTGGGCTGAAATGCTCAATTACGGGATCTGCGTTAAGGCCAACCCGCCGCGTGGGATCTCGATGTTAAAAACCTCAGCACGACAAGGCAGTGCTGAAGCCATGGTTAGAATGGCGGAGTATTATCATGACGGTAAATTCGTTATGGAAGATAAAGAGCGTGCTGTGCAATACGTATTGCCCGCTGCTGCGACAGGTGACCTGCCTGCGCGAATCATGTTGGTTCGGTTATTTGGTGAAGGCTATGGTAGCCCACGCGATTACGAAACTGGATTTCATTGGCTATACAACGAAGTATTTAGCGATGAAACGGTGCAAGCCGAAGCAAGCAATTTGTTAAAGGTGTTAGAGGCAAAAATGCCGCCCAGCTCAGTGGCTAGGGCAAAACAGGAACACCTGAGAACGCAACAATAAGCATGGCTGAAAGCAGTCATGCCAATATTTTGGAAAATGAATGATACAAGATCCACATATTAAGCGAGAGCAAGAAAAGTACGACAACCCTATCCCAAGTCGTGAGTATATTTTGGAATACTTACGCTCTCAAAAGTCCCCGTTAACCCGTGAACATATTGCAAATGCACTCAAGATTGAGGGCGAAGAGCAATTAGAAGCTATCCGTCGTCGTTTGCGAGCGATGGAGCGTGACGGTGAGCTAGTGTTTACCCGTGGTAAAGCCTATGGCTTGCCAGAAAGAATGGATTTACTAACCGGTACGGTTATTGGCCACCGCGATGGTTTTGGGTTTCTTAAGCTAGAAGAGGGCGGTGACGACCTCTATATTAATAACCGTGACATGATGATGTATTTCCACGGTGATAAAGTGCTCGCACAAAAAGCAGGTGTTGACCGTAAAGGCCGCCGCGAGGCCAGAATAGTGCGTTTAGTTGAACAGCGAAGCGCTGCACTTGTTGGCCGCTTTCATCTCGATGCTGGCATGGGCTTTGTTATTGCTGATGACCGTCGAATTACCCAAGAGATCTTAGTGCCTGAAGAGGACCGTAAAGGTGCTCGTCAGGGCGATATAGTAGTATTAGAGCTTACTCGCAGACCCGGTCGTTATGTTAAAGCAGCAGCAAAAGTAATCGAAGTTTTGGGGCAACAGATGGCTCCTGGGATGGAGATTGAGATTGCACTGCGCAATTACGACCTGCCACATAAGTGGTCAGGGCTGATAGAGAAGAAGCTCAGAAAAATTCCTGATGAAGTGACAGAGGCAGACAAAGAAGGCCGTGTTGACCTACGTCATTTACCGTTAGTAACTATTGATGGTGAAGATGCCCGCGACTTTGACGATGCGGTATATGCAGAGAAGAAAAAGTCTGGTGGCTGGCGTTTATGGGTCGCAATCGCCGATGTTAGCCATTATGTGCGTACAGAATCGGCATTAGACAGAGAAGCGCGCTCGCGCGGTAACTCGGTGTACTTCCCATCTCAAGTCATTCCGATGTTGCCAGAGAAGATCTCAAATGGCCTGTGTTCTTTGATGCCAGAGGTTGACCGTCTTTGTATGGTTGCTGAGATGACTATTTCTGCAGCGGGTAAATTATCGGGATATAAGTTTTACCCCGCAGTAATGCACTCTCATGCTCGTCTAACCTATACCCAGGTTGCTGACATGCTAGAGGGCGGAGAGGTGAGTGATAAGCTCAAACCTATTTTCCCACATCTGCAAACATTACAGTCTCTGTATCTAACATTGGATGAAACCAGAGCTGAACGTGGCGCTATTGCATTTGAAACCACTGAAACTCAGTTCATTTTCAATGAGCAGCGTAAGATTGATAAAATTGTTCCACGGAGCCGTAATCAAGCGCATAAGATCATTGAAGAGTGCATGATTTTAGCAAACGTTGCTTCGGCTAAGTTTGTTAAAAAGCATAAAGGTGAAGTGTTATACCGAGTGCACGAGGCGCCATCAGAGCAAAAACTTACTAACTTTAAGGATTTCCTTAAAGAACGTGGATTGACCATGGAAGGTGGACTTGAGCCTACTCCAAAAGATTACCAAGCGGTGATGGAGCAGATAGCAGATAGACCTGATGCTGAGCTTATTCAGGTGATGCTATTAAGGTCTATGCGCCAAGCAACCTATACCCCCGATAACGAAGGTCATTTTGGTTTGGCATTAGAGGCATATTCACACTTCACCTCGCCAATTCGACGTTACCCTGATCTAATCTTGCACCGCGTAATCCGTTACTTGTTGTCAAAACAAGAGGGAGAACAGTCTGAGCAGTGGACTGGCGATGGCGGTTACAACTACAAGATTGAAGAATTGGATCTTTTAGGTGAGGAGTGTTCAACCACTGAACGCCGTGCAGATGAAGCAACGCGAGACGTCAATGATTGGCTCAAGTGTGAGTTTATGCAAGATCATGTTGGCGATACCTTTGAAGCCGTTATTGCATCGGTGACACACTTTGGCATGTTTGTACGACTTAATGATCTATTTATCGATGGATTAGTACATATCTCAAGTTTAGGTAGTGATTACTACCAATACGACAATATGCGCCAACGTTTAGTCGGTGAGGCCTCTGGTCAGGTATATCAGATTGGCGATACGGTAACGGTAAAAGTTGCAGCGGTAAATCTTGATGACCGTCAAATTGATCTGATGATGGAAGGGGACTCTGCAGGCGGTAAGCGCCGTAAACCGAGTAAGCCCATGACTGCGAGAGAACGTGTTAATCGTGAAGGCGCTAAGCTTGCTGATAAAGAGCGCAATGCTGGCAAAGGCAAAGGCAAACGTACAAGTAGCACTAAGAGTGGTGCTAAGTCAGGCTCTCGCTCGGCAAGTAAAAACAAATCAAGCAGTGGCAGCAAAGCTGGCACGACTAAGACAAAAGCTTCTGCAAAAAAGTCTTCGGCTAAAAAAGCCAAGTCAGCGAAGCGTAAAACGAGTAAGAAATAGATGAAGAAGCAAGATATTACTTTCGGTTTGCATGCTGTTGAAGCTGTATTGCAAAATAGCCCAGAGCGCGTTATTGAAATCTGGGTACTACAAGGCCGTGATGACAAGCGATTAACACCAATCTTGGAAATCGCATCGCAATGGGGCGTGTCTGTTCAGTACGCTTCTCGCAAAGCGTTAGACGATAAGTCAGCAGGTGGTCAGCATCAAGGTGTTGTGGCAAAGGTGAAAGCTGCCAAGATCCTCAATGATAACGATCTACATGCAATGTTAGATGCCACTGAAACGCCATTTTTGTTAATACTGGATGGGGTTACCGATCCGCATAACCTGGGTGCATGTTTACGTAATGCTGATGCTGCTGGTGTGCAAGGGATTATCGTACCGAAAGATAACTCAGTTGGGTTAACGCCGGTTGTTAGTAAAGTGGCTTGCGGCGCTGCAGAAATCGTTCCTCTATATCAAGTGACCAATCTTGCGCGCACCATGCGTAGCTTACAAGATAAAGGGATCTGGATTGCTGGAGCAGCAGGTGAAGCTGATAGTGATGTTTACCAAGCTAGCCTAACAGGACCTCTGGCGATTGCTATGGGCGCAGAAGGTAAAGGGCTTCGCCGCTTAACTCGTGAAAGCTGCGATACCCTAATTTCTATCCCAATGGCGGGCAGTGTATCTAGTCTAAACGTGTCTGTTGCGACGGGAATTTGCCTGTTTGAAGCTGTGCGTCAACGTTTAGCAAAATAAGTCTACTAAGAACTAATGACCTGCATATCACAGGTCATTACTATAAGCGCCGATGAAGCTTTGACTTCATCGGCGTTTTCGTATCGATTTGACACTAATCTTTACAGAATAGCTTGAGTTGGCTGTTACTTTTTCTGTTTCGACTATTCCACTTTCATTGTGCATGCAGTAGCTTATTCGAATAAATTCTTATAACAGGATGTTTACATGCGAAACAAAGTCTTATCTTTATGCGTGCTAAGTTCAATTGCCGCAGCTCCCACTTTTGCTGAAGAGGACAAGTTTCTCTGGCTCGAAGATGTAGAGGGCAAGAAACCGATGGAGTGGGTTAAACAGCAAAATGCCCTCTCAGAAAAAGAGATAAAAGCATATAAAGGGTTTGATGGGCTAGTCAGCAATAGCCTTGCTATTTTGAATAACAAAGAGCGGATCCCCTATGCAAGTCGTATGGATGGCTACCTGTATAATTTTTGGAAAGATGAAAAGCATGTCCGTGGCATTTACCGTCGCACCACCATGGAAGAGTACGTCAAAGCCGAACCTAAATGGGAAACGGTATTAGATGTTGATGCGCTAGGAAAAGCTGAAGGGGTGAATTGGGTATACAAGGGGATGGACTGTCGTTACCCTAATTATGATCGTTGTATGGTATCGCTGTCACGCGGCGGCGCTGATGCTGTTGAAGTGCGTGAGTTTGATTTAAAGCAAAAAGCATTTCTAGACAAACAGAGTAAACCTTTTACATTGAATGAAGCAAAATCAAGTGTCAGTTGGATAGACAAAGATACTGTTTTTGTTGGCACTGATTTTGGTGACGGTAACAGTTTAACTGACTCTGGATATCCAAAAGTGGTTAAACAGTGGCAACGTGGTACGCCATTGTCTGAGGCTAAAACAATTTTTAGTGGTGATAAAGCGTCAGTTGCGGTGTCTGGTTATGTCATTTATGACGATGAAAAGCCACTACAACTGGTGACTGAAAGCCTTACTTTTTATACTGCTCAACACTACGCATATCGTGACAACAAATTGGTGGAGTTACCGCTGCCGAAAGATGCAGACATTAAAGGCTATTTCAATGATCAGCTCTATATAGAGTTGAAGAGTGAGCTCAAAGCTGGCGGAAAAACCTTTAAGCAGGGCGCTATTGTTTATACAGATCTTGATAAACTGATTGCGCAGAAACCTGAATTTAGTGTGCTGGTTGAACCAACCGCGACAGCCTCAATTTCCCAAGTTCGATTTACTAAAGGTGCAATATTAATTACTTGGCTTGATAACGTAAAAAGTAAATTGATACGTTATGTACAAAAGGGTGGTAAGTGGCAAACGCAACAAGCTCCAATTGATGTCAACGGTACATTAAGCGTATTCGGCGCTGAAGATGACAGCAGTGAGGTCTTCGTTAACTACACCAGCTTTTTAGAACCCTCTAGCCTTTATCTATTTGACGCTAAGAGCATGAAGGCAAGTAAGTTAAAGGCGATGAAGCAGCAGTTTGCAGCAGAAAAATTTGAAACGAAGCAGTATTTTGCTAAATCAAAGGATGGCACAAAAGTGCCGTATTTCGTGGTTATGGCAAAGAACATAAAGCTAGATGGTACAAACCCGACTCTGCTCTATGGTTATGGCGGTTTTGAAGTATCGCTGCGTCCTTCATATTCTGCGACAATCGGTAAAAACTGGCTAGAGCAGGGCGGTGTGTATGTGCTATCTAACATTCGCGGCGGTGGTGAATATGGGCCTGCGTGGCATCAAGCTGCGTTGAAAGAAAATCGTCATAAGGCTTATGAAGATTTTGAAGCGATAGCAAAAGACTTGGTTAGCAGAAAAATTACGTCGAGTAAGCATTTGGGGATCCAAGGTGGCAGTAATGGCGGCCTATTGATGGGCGCGGCCTTTACTCGCAATCCAGATCTGTATAACGCAGTCGTGTGCCAAGTGCCGTTACTCGATATGAAGCGTTATAATAAGCTACTGGCTGGGGCTAGTTGGATGGGAGAATATGGCGACCCTGATATTCCAGCGCAATGGGACTATATAAAAACATTTTCGCCTTATCATAATCTAAAGAAAGATACTGTTTACCCTAAAGTGTTTTTTACTACCTCAACTCGCGATGATCGTGTCCACCCAGGCCATGCTCGTAAAATGGTTGCGAAAATGGAAGATATGGGGATAGATGTGCTGTATTACGAAAACATAGAAGGTGGGCATGCCGGTGCTGCTGATAATAACCAAGCCGCAGAACTCAGCTCTATGGTTTACGCTTATTTAATGCAGCAATTAAAGTCATAGAGAGTCGCTGTTAACCGAATTACCCTTGAGTGCGCTCTAAACAAACTCAAGGGTAAATTATCGAGTCTGGCTATTGAAAGGTATACAGTAGATTAAAGGTCGTGATGGTGTCTGTTTGTTTAGACCCTTCAGGTACCACTTGGGTGTATTTTATATTGACACCTATCTTGAATGCCCAATCTTGAAAAAGGGTATTTTTATAGCTCATATCTAAAGTTAGCGTGTTGTTGTCTTCACCAACCTCAGACGTTAAATCAGCATTAAGGCTAGTATACTCTTGTAGTTTCTGTTCGAATTTTGCCGCAGTACGCAAAATGACATCTTTATTGGCTTCAGGGTTAGGGTTCGTGTCTGTCGCAATGGGTAAGTTATAGCGATAACCTGGACCGACTTCTAAACTAAGTTTGGTACTCGAGTCGGAAATTGCATCGAAACCATAACCGCCTGAAATAGTCGATACTTGCGTGTAACTACCAAACTTATCCCAGGTGAAGTCACCACGGCCAAAAACGTAGCCACTGTAGAATTTATAGCTAGATTGCAGCTGCAGATCGTACTTTTCTGAAGTGGTCTTTTCATCGTCAGCGGCAAAATAGGCCTTAATGGTCCCTTCTTGTCTAATCGCATCGGTATCGTAAACCAATTTTGTACGACCATTAAAACTGCTCGACTCGGTATTACCGGTATTAAGCTGGAAACCCGCCTCTATTTCGGCGGTAAAATCACTTGGCGGCTCTTGATAATCTGGCGGTACAAGTGCATAGGCTGCAGGCGAGCAAAGTAGTGTTAAGACTGCGGTAAGGATTCTAGACATTATTATTCTTGGTATGTTGTTCTAGGTTGAAAGTTAAATGAAGCAATGCGACATCATACCTAGAATCAGCTGTCGCGCAAACTAGATTCCTGCTTGTCATGTATCCCAGTTATATCTTGGAGATAAATGGGGTCGCGATTTGACCTAAAGTTATATTGATAGTCATCTCTATACAAAGCGATCTAAACGCATAAAAATTACAGCGAATCGAAATGCATCCGCAGTGAACTCAAGGCGTTTATACCTTCAACCTTCGCTGGAGGTGACGTAATCAAGGCCGCCCTAATGTGGCCAGCATTGAAAAGTTTGCCAGCGGCTAAATTGATGACTCACTTAAAACAACAGCTATAACGCAGTTAATTACGTTCTAGGTAAGTTATCGCTTGAGTCTCGTCGCTAATTTATGTATTATTCCGCGGCTTAAATCAGTCACTTTAATTAGTTCCTTGCCTCTATTAGGTTTGACTGAGCCAACAACGAGGCTAGATAACCGTAAGGAGCAAAAAAATGCGTCATTATGAAATCGTATTTTTAGTTCACCCTGATCAGAGTGAGCAAGTGCCAGGTATGATCGAGCGTTACACGGGTATTCTTACCCAAGCTGGCGGTCAAATTCACCGTTTAGAAGACTGGGGCCGTCGTCAACTGGCTTACCCAATCATCGAGTTGCATAAAGCTCACTATGTTCTTATGAACGTAGAGACTACTGCAGAATCGGTTGAAGAACTTGAAACAGCTTTCCGTTTCAACGACGCTGTTTTGCGTAGCATGGTTATGCGTACTAAAGCTGCCATCACTGAAGCATCTCCAATGGCTAAAGCTAAAGACGAACGCGATACACGTCGTTCATCTGAAGAGCGTGCACCTCGTGCAGAAGCTACTGAAGAAGTTAAAGAAAGCGCTGAAAACACAGCTGAGTAAGTTTTTTTGTGACCACAAACAATTTGGTACTAGCAGGAACCATTACGCGTTCTAGACGATTTGATAGCCCAGCAGGCATTGCCCATACGGTACTGATGTTGGAGCACAAATCTCAACGTTATGAAGCAGAAATGCTACGCAACGTTTATTGTCAAATCCAAGTTGTATTAAGTGGTGAACGCTTTAACAGCGTTACAGAAAATCTGAAAGCCGGCGTAGAAATCCAAGTCGAAGGTTTCCTTAATCTGCAACAGAGCAGAAATGGTCAAAATCGTTTGGTTTTACACGCTGAAAATGTCGAATTGAAAACTTAGGAGACTGTCACATGGCACGTTATTTCCGTCGTCGCAAGTTCTGCCGTTTCACTGCAGAAGGCGTTACCGAGATCGATTACAAAGATATCGTTACTTTGAAGAACTACATCACTGAAAGTGGTAAAATTGTTCCTAGTCGTATCACTGGTACAAATGCTAAATATCAACGTCAACTAGCTCGCGCTATCAAGCGTGCTCGTTATCTTTCTCTACTGCCGTACACTGATTTACATCAGTAATACTGCAATAATTTAGAGGAATATAAAATGAACGTTATTTTACTTGATAAAATCGCTAACCTAGGCAACTTGGGTGACCAAGTTTCTGTAAAAGCTGGTTACGCTCGTAACTTCCTTTTACCACAAGGTAAAGCTGTTGTTGCTAACGCTGCTAACACTGAAGTTTTTGAAGCACGTCGTGCTGAACTAGAAGCTAAGTTAGCTGAAGAATTAGCTGCTGCTTCTGCTCGTGCAGAAAAAATCACTGCACTAGAAGCTGTTGTTATCGCTTCTAAAGCTGGTGACGAAGGCAAGCTATTTGGATCTATTGGTAACCGTGACGTAGCTGATGCAGTTACTGCTGCTGGCGTTGAGCTTGCTAAAAGCGAAGTACGTCTACCACTAGGTGCATTGCGCAACACTGGTGATTTCGAAGTTGAAGTTCAACTTCACACTGAAGTTAAAGCTATTGTTAAGCTTTCTGTTGTTGCAGAAGACTAATATTTTGCATTAATACCTTCGGGTATTGGCAAAGCTTTAATTTAAAACACCGCACTAATTTATTAGCGCGGTGTTTTTTTATGTCTGAAAAGCGGTCTGTGTTGAACTTACGCCGATTACCATTGAAGCGAACTCATGTTTGCTTAATTTTGATTATATTATTTTCACTCATTGCTTATTTTAATCAAATAATTTCAAATGCTACTGCTCTGTTCTACGTTGCCATTGAATGTTCAAAACAGTGTTCATCTAAATTATGTGAAAGGTGCACTTAGGATTCTAGTAGTCTGTGCCCTTATTTCTTTTAAAGTGAGCAGCTTGAGTATAGCTAGTTGAAAATTAGCTTAAGCTATTAGTTCAAACCTCAAGATAAATACTTATAAGATAAACGTGATTAGCTTGTTGGGCCATTATTTGCGTATCGAGTATCAGTACATTAATTATAAGCAAAAAAACGGCCACTAAAAGTGGCCGTTTTCAATCACAAATTTATTTAGAATTTGTAATGTGCAGATAATTGCACTGAACGTGGAGCTGTATAACCGATAGGCTTTAAGTAGCCAGGGTTAATTGTGTCGCTACCTTGGTCAAGATCTTTTTGTTGATCGAGAATATAAGGATCTTGTGTGTTAAACACATTAAACACAGTCGCTTTTACTGTTAAGCCTTCAGCGAAAGCTGGTGAGTAAGATAGACCAAGATCAAGTTTGAACTCCCAATCTGTACGACCTTCATCACCACGTGAAGTTAGCTGCTGCTCTCCATTTTCATTCTTACAATAGAAACTTGAAGCGCCATAACGCTTAAAGTTTGGTGCATCGTAAGCTGTAGAGCCGTCGCCTTCTTCCATACCGTCAAGGCTTACAAAACCTTGACAGCTTAATGGTGTACCTGACATTAGTGATGCATTTGCTGAAACGAATAGCTCGTCAGTAACTTCATAAACACCATATAGCTTAAACTGGTGTCTTCTATCTGTAGGTAGGTCTCCATCAGCGCCATGCATGAAGTTTGCGTGGTCAAAGTCTTGCGTTGCACCAGCATCTTCTTGAGCTAAAGATGAGTTAACGTAACCTTCTGCGTTACCCCAAGTTCTAGATAAGACGTAAGACATGTTAATCTTCCAGCTATCGCTGAACTGCTTATCTAACACTAGCTCCAATCCTGCATACTTACGATCATACTCTGGTAGGTTATGGTATGAATTGGGTGTAGTTGTGTTTGTTAGGTTGCCATCATTATTAAGGTCCATTGCAATGGTAATATCTTTACCTGGATTAATTAATATACAACCAGCTAGTGAATGCGGATCAAAGTTATCATAGCCGTTATCAGCAGCCCAGCGAGTGAATCCATCGTTCGCACAGAAATCATCCATGCCACTTTGGATCATTTTACCGGTCACTTTGGCGCTAACGCTCCAATCATCACTAACAAATTGTTGATAACCGATAATTAATTCATCTTGGTGCATAGGTTCTAGGTTTACGTCAGCAATACGGTCAGGTTTTGGTACCTGATTATCGTAAATACCAGTTCCAATTTCAGGTCCTTGGGTAACGGGTGAACCGTCAGCATTCCAGCCATCTGGTGCGGTATACCAATTTTCGGTGAATAATTCTTCACGAGTCGCGCGAATGTTAGTGTTAGACGCCACTGGAATATAATTACGTCCTAAAGTACCAAAAAGCTTCGCTGATGAATCGCCGTTAACATCCCATGAAAAACCTAAACGAGGAGCTATTAGGGTGTCTGACTCAACAAAAACTTCTCCGTTACCAGCGTAGTTAGAGAATTGTTCTGCACGCACACCTGCGTATATCAATAAGTCATCAGAGAACTGCCAGTTATCTTCTAAATAAAAGGCTGTATTTTCAGTTTTAAAGGTAGCAGTTTGTGTGAAATATGTTCTGTGGCGTAGAGTTTCTGTGCCACAAGCTAGGTCAACGCCGTTGATTTTACATCCATTTTCATTTGTGTCTGCCGTCACGTAGCGATAATAGTTATCGCCAGAGTACTTTACACCTGGAGATGTGGAGTTGTATTCCTCTTTGTTGTAGCCCAAACGAATTAAGTGATCACCAAGAGCCCAATCGATATCTAATTTAAGGCTGGTTCTTTCATCCTTATCGTCAACTTGATCTACAACTGTTGATTGAACTGGTGCATTCCAGCAACCAATAGCTGTTCTTCCACCCCAACCAACTCCACCAGTTGAATCCCATGCATAAGCACAGTCATCACCAGGTAAGTTAGGTATTTTGGCATATAATGATTCTAATTCACCGTACATTGCGTTAACGCTGATGTTATCTGTTATGTAGCCGGTATATGCAAAAATATTAACCGTGCCACCAGTTTTATAACTGTACTGAGAAGTTAGATCGCCATGACTACCGGTATACTGCAATGTCTTATCTGGATTGGCAGGGTCATCTGGGTTATTGTAGTTTTTATAATCCCAATCCGTTTCATTGTTTATATGGGTGAAACGAACTGAGTGATCATCAGTAATAAACCAGTTCAATTTTGCTAGGTAGTTTGGATTAGTGATCTCATATTCGTAACTTGAATCTTTAGAATAGTTGTTGCGCTCTTTTTTCTGTCCTTCGACATTTGCGAAAAAGAAAAGCTTATCTTCAACTATAGCTCCACTAGCGTATGCGTTATACGATAACGTATCGTAGGTGTCATCAGCATTGTAGGCGCTAATTGTATCATTTAAGTAATCTTGAGTATTTTTCTCTGAGCCACGTAAAGATTCTGGTGTGTAATAAACTGAGCCACCAAATTCAAAATCATTTGAACCTGAACGGGTGATTACATTAATAATACCACCTAATGAACGACCGTATTCAGCGCCGTAACCACCAGCCTTAACCTCTGTTTGTGCAATAGCATCTTGTGGTAACGTTGCATACTCAAGCATGGTACGTAGGTTAGTTACATCCATACCATCAATGTAATAACCATTCTCGGCGATAGAAGCTCCACCGAATGAAGGGAGGTTTCGGTCGAATGCCCCACCACCTTGGATTGCACCTGGTGCTAATAGTGCAACAGAGACAGAATCACGGCCCATTGGCAGCTTATCGATATCTTCTGCTGTAAATACAAAAGAAGATTCAGCTGTTGAGGTATCGATTGAAGTAATACGAGAGCCCGTAACTGAAAGAATTTCGATATCGTTGAAGTCAACTAGCGTACCGGTACCAAGGTTAACCTTAACTTCTCTTTCGTGTCCGCTAGAGTCGGTAACTTTGTATGTACCCGGTTGAATGCTTTGAATGTTAAATCGACCATTATCGCCAATAGTAATTGTACGGCTAACACCAGTTTGAGTATTACGGTAGGTTATCTGCTCCCCTGCACTGGCTTTACCATAAATAGAACCAGTAGCGCTATTGGCTAATACTGGAGTGCTTATTGCTAGTAGTGTCGAAATAGACGCCGCCAACAATGAACGTTTGAAATTCACTGTCTTCATGTTCAATCCTTGTATAAATATAGTGTTATTATGTTGTTATTATGTTGTTGCTTTCTTGTGGCGAAGCCGATGCTATATTGTTGTATACAATAGATCAAACTGTTATAAGCGAGGTAAGTCCTTAATACTTAAGGCTGATTGGTGGTTAATTTTGTACATATACTTTTGTTAAGGGGAATGTAACTAGGTTCGGCTGTTCGCTTAGAGGTTTCCTCTGAAATGCCTGTACACACTTTGAAATATTTTGAAATGCATTCTGTTACAGCAGTAATATTATTTTGCAGGTGACTGACTAGAATAAAAAAAATGGCAGCTAACTAAGTTGAGAGCTTAGTTAACTACCATTTTGTATGTGAGTAGAGTTTTTAGTTTCTGACTAAATCTAGCTCTTCAATCAGATTCTGTGCGTGGTCGACTTTATCCATCATCCACAATATGTAGCGGATATCGACATGTACAGCACGAGTGATTGTTGGATTAAAGAACCAGTCTTTGGTAATCGCCTCATAAGTTGAGTCGAAGTTAAGCCCCACAAGTTCACCTTTGCCGTTAAACACTGGAGATCCTGAGTTACCGCCAGTGGTATCAACGCTTGATAAGAAGTTAACGGGTACTGAATTAAATTGCTCTGGCTTATCTAAACAAGAGAATAGGCGGCATAACCAAGACGCTGGGTCTTGATATACAGTAGCCACTTTATGGCTGCCGTAACGCTGCTCTTCAATCGCTTTTAATAACTTGGCGGGTGCATTAAATGGCTCTACACCTGTGTGTTTGGCTGGAATGCCTTCTAAGCGCGTAAATGGCTGTTTATAGAGTGCATCTTTAGACTGATAGCCATCGACCATACCGTAGGTGATCCGCAGTGTGCCGTTGGCATCAGGGTATACTGGCCAGTTGTTAGACTTGTAGTAAGCAATAACGGCCTTCATGTAGTCCGGACGCGCCATCGACAACTTACCTGCTAAAGTCTTAGCAGCCTTTTCACCAGTCATGTTTTTGTCATACAAAGATACGGCAAGACGAATGAAAGGATCGGCACTGGTTTCAAACGCGCTCGCATCAGCATCCATCCAAGCAAGTCGCTTGTCTTTATCTGTTAATGAGGTGAGTGCATATAATCCATCTAGCTTCTCAGAAAGGCTTGCTTCCACATCGCCTTCATTCAGCGCAGTATCAAGTTCGCTAACGCGGATATCTTGGTTCAGATATGCTTCTAAATCTTGCAACCAAAGTGTTTTATCAACGCTCACTGCAAAACTTGAATCAAGACGCTTAAGGCGTGCTTTAAACATCTTCATATCACGCTCTTGGTAGCCCTCTTCTCGCTCAGCATCAGGTTTAGCTTTCTCTTTTGCTAGGCGGTAGAGCTTATTAGCAGTTGCAAGCAGTGCGCTACTTTGCGCATTCTCAAAGTAATAACGGGTTTGACGTTGTTTGCGTTGCTCAACCAGTAGTGTT
Source organism: Shewanella kaireitica (assembly GCF_023284045.1). Lineage (GTDB taxonomy): Bacteria > Pseudomonadota > Gammaproteobacteria > Enterobacterales > Shewanellaceae > Shewanella > Shewanella kaireitica. Next base: position 493,422 of record NZ_JAKIKQ010000002.1, on the reverse strand, counting down.
TCCAGTTCATCAAACTGAGTCTGGAAAGATTGGTAAGTTTTGTCTTTTGCCAGCCATGCCTTAAAGTCATCTTCGCGACCCTGTTTGATCCCAGCAATATCTGTGGCTTTAAAGCCATCAAGCAGACCATTGTACTTCTTCATACGGTTGGCCATACCGGCAAGCTTGCCTGCGTATTTAATCTTCACTTCATTATTGGCTGCGCTCATAGCCTCGATGGTATCGATACGCAGTTGATAGCGAGTGGCAAGCGTTGGGTACAACCAATCACTGGCGAACTTTAGCTCACTGGTTAAGCGGTAACGGCTGGTAGAACCTGGGTAACCGGCTACAAATACTCCGTCGCCCGCTTTAACACCGTCAGCATTAATCTTAAGGTAACTTTTTGGCTGATAAGGCACGTTGTCCTTATTAAATACCGCTGGCTTACCATCTTTACCAACGTAAGCGCGTAGGAAGGTAAAATCAGCTGAATGACGAGGATACTCGTAGTTATCGATATCACCGCCAAAAGCTCCTGCACTTTCTGGTGGCGCGTACACTAAGCGAACATCACGAATAATAAGTTGTTTAATTAGGTAGTACTCGAGACCATTATGGAAACTGCGCACTGAACAACGGTAGTTATCGTCTGACTCACACTCTTTAATGAGTGCTTTACGATTGGCTTGAATATTCTTATAGCGCTGTAATGGATCGTCACCAATATCTTGTTTCACTTGTGTCGATACATTGGTGACCGCTTCTGTAATATACAAACGCTCATTGGGGCCAGCAGTTGGCTCTTTGTCTTTACTGGTCGCTAAAAAGCCATCGGCAAGATAATTATGTTCTTTTTTACTGTTATATTGAATAGCACGGTAGGCACAATGATGGTTTGTGACAACTAAGCCTTGGGGCGAGACAAAACTGGCGGTACAATAGCCCAAGCCGACAACAGCATTCATAGGGTAACGAGTGAGATCGGCGAGTTGTTCTGCCGGAATATCAATACCACGCTCGCTAAGTTTGTCAGCGATAGAGGGCATTTGATACGGCTGCCACTGTCCTTCATCAGCCATAACTGCTGAGGATGACAATACCCCAGTAGAGAGAGCGATTGCGGCAATCAATGCATTGCGCATGTTCTTTCCTTATATTGTTTTTGTGTGTTTTATTTATTTGCAGGTCGTATGATGTTAATTGCCTGCTCTGCTTGAGCCCGTTTTATACCACATTTTGCTTAATCGTTGGAATTTTGGAGATTTAATGTCACAGCAACGCGCCTTTAAGGCCAAAGAAAAGCCAAGAGATATTCAGATGGATGCGCTGAAGATGCCACCGCATTCAATTGAAGCAGAGCAATCTGTTCTCGGCGGTTTGATGTTAGATTCTGACGCATGGGACAGAGTGGCAGAGGCCGTTGTAAAGGAAGATTTCTATTCGCGAGCTCACGCGATGATTTTCACTGCGATGGAAGTGCTGGTCAGTGCAGGTAACCCGATCGACTTAATTACCGTCTCTGAGCAGTTAGAGCTTGAAGACCAATTAGAAGATGTCGGTGGTTTTGCTTACATTGGTGAAATAGCCAAGAACACACCAAGCGCTGGCAACATTCACTCTTATGCTGACATTGTGCGTGAACGTGCTGTTGTTCGTGACATGATTAAAGTCGCTAACGAAATTGCCGATGCTGGCTTTAACCCTGAAGGGCGTAATTCAAGTGAACTACTTGATTTAGCTGAGACCAAGGTTTTCAAAATCGCTGAGCAACGCGCTAATGCTAACGAAGGCCCTGAAGGCATTAAAACGATTCTTGAAAAAACCGTCGATAAAATTGAAGAGCTTTATAATAACCCGACCAACGGTGTGACTGGCGTTTCGAGTGGCTTTGGCGATCTCGATAACATGACTGCAGGCTTCCAGTCTGGCGATTTAGTGATTATTGCTGCGCGTCCATCTATGGGGAAAACCACGTTTGCGATGAACTTGTGTGAACAGGCTGCCCTGCATGAAGATAAGCCAGTGCTTATTTTTAGTTTAGAGATGCCTTCAGAACAGATCATGATGCGTATGTTGGCATCACTTGGACGAGTGGATCAAACTAAAATTCGTACCGGTCAGCTTGACGATGATGATTGGGCTCGCGTGTCTTCAACCATGGGGATAATGCTGGAACAAGGCAAGATGTATATCGATGATGGTTCAGGCCTAACACCGACAGAAGTTCGAAGTCGTGCTAGACGAGTTGCTCGAGAATACGGCGGCCTATCGATGATCATGATTGATTACCTTCAATTGATGCAAGTACCTGCGCTAAAAGATAACCGTACTCTAGAAATTTCTGAGATCTCTCGCTCACTTAAAGCCTTGGCTAAGGAATTAGAGATCCCGGTAGTTGCACTATCTCAGCTTAACCGCTCATTGGAGCAACGTGCTGATAAACGTCCTATTAACTCAGATTTGCGTGAATCGGGCGCAATCGAGCAGGATGCCGACTTGATCATGTTTATTTACCGTGATGAAGTGTATAACGATGACTCTGAAGATAAGGGCACCGCTGAGATTATTATTGGTAAGCAACGTAACGGCCCTATTGGGCGTGTACGTTTAACCTTCCAGGGGCAATTTTCTCGCTTTGACAATTACGCGGGTCCGCAGTTTGAAGAAGATTAATTGTTGTTAATAACCAATTTTAATAACAATAATTCACTACAATAGAGCCTCAATGAGGCTCTTACTTTTTAACACATATTAGCAAGGTTAGTTTTGAAACCATTCCCACGCGCAGAGATCAGCCGCAAAGCACTAAAGCATAATTTAGCCCGACTGCATGAGTTAGCACCTTCAAGCAAGGTGATGGCGGTAGTAAAAGCTAATGGCTATGGCCATGGTTTACTCAATGTTGCTCAATGCTTAGATAATGCTGACGGCTTTGGTTTAGCGCGCCTTGAAGAAGCACTGGCGCTTCGAGCTGGTGGCGTGACGGCTAAACTCTTGCTGCTTGAAGGTTTTTTCCGTATTGGAGATCTAACCACATTAGTTGAGCACGACATTGAAACCGTGGTGCATCATGAGTCTCAGCTGGAAATGTTGGAGAGCATAAATTTAACTAAGCCGGTCACGGTTTGGCTTAAAGTCGATAGTGGCATGCATCGTCTTGGCTTTTCGCCTGCGCAGTTCGACGCTACTTACCAAAGATTAATGTCCAATGACAATGTAGCCAAGCCGATCCACTTGATGACTCACTTTGCTTGCGCCGATGAACCGAGCAATCCTAGTACCGCTGAGCAACAGAGAGTATTTGATACATTGACCAAAGATCTTCCCGGAGATCGCACTCTGGCTAATTCTGCTGGCGCACTGTTTTGGCAGCAAAGCCAAGCAGACTGGATTAGACCTGGAATAGCACTTTATGGTGTCTCACCAGTATTTGGCGATCTCGGCGCTAAACACGGCTTAATGCCTGCGATGGATTTAGTCTCTCAGCTGATTGCTATACGTGAACATAAAGCGGGTGAAAGTGCGGGTTATGGTAGCTATTGGACTGCAGAAAAAGACACGAACCTAGGTGTCGTTGCTATCGGTTATGGTGATGGCTATCCGCGCAATGCGCCGCTTGGCACCCCCGTATTGGTTAATGGTCGAATTGTACCTATTGTAGGTAGAGTGTCGATGGATATGCTGACAGTGGATCTAGGTATTGATGCTAATGATAAAGTGGGCGATCTCGCTGTTTTGTGGGGTAAAAATCTGCCTGTTGAAGAGGTGGCTGAACATATTGGTACTATCGCTTATGAGCTTGTCACCAAGCTAACTCCTCGCGTTGCTGTTTGCCTAGATTGAGCAATAAATAAAGTTTAGTCGCTTTTGGTGAGGCGGGATGCCCACCATCTGCGTGAAGATTTTTTAAATTGAAATTACAATTATTCATTTCTGCTGTGGCCTTGATGCTACAACCTTTAGCGCTTGCGAGCCCTACGATTACCACTAAACCGCAAAATTCGTCTGTGGTCACTAAAGATTCATCATTATCCGAGCAGGGCAGCACAAAGGTGACAACTGCAGAGGCTGAGTTTGTCGCGGTACCATTCGCTTTCTCATCTGAGTCATTGAGCACTGCATTAGGAGCTGCGGGAGTGATAAAGCATGCAGGGCAAGTTCAGGCCTCAATTCTTGGGATTGGTTTATACAGTGCAAATGACAGCTGGATAGGTTACTTAAGTGCACATAATTATCAGATCCCTAAAGTCGATAGCTGGCTGTTTTCGGTTGAGACCTATCAAGCGCAGTTTAAGGAGGGAATCTACTATCTCGCAGACCCTGCAATGCCAGAGCAAAACGTCAGCAAGGTAGTCACACTTGGTGATGAATCCTATACCCGTTTGCATGCCAAATATGTACTACCATGGGGACGCGGCAGCGCAGGCGCTGCACGTAGCCTTGCTCGCAGTAAAGATCCAATCAATTGGAATCCACTCAACTCTGGCGTAACCAGTATTAAAGTGAGTCCTTTTGTGCAAACACGTGAGTTGCAAGGTTATGAGTATTTACCTGAAAAAGCGCAAGGATTAGCGCTAGAGTTCGACTGGGACAATCGTGATAACGGTAAAAATAGTACCCAAGGTGGGCAAACTAGCCTGAAGTTTAGCCGAGACTTTGGTTCTGAGGAGCGCAGTAGTTGGACAACTTGGGAATTTGAGCAAAGTGCTTTTATTGCGATTGGTGGTAATGATTGGTTTGCGCAACAGGTATTGGCATTTAACTTTTATTTGGCGGATACGCCGACTTGGAATGAGCAAAGTGGCAATGATTATCATAGGCCGCCTTCATTTGCAGGTATTAGTTTGGGTGGATTTGATCACCTCCGAGGTTACGCCAGTAAACGGTTTACTGGCCGCTCGGCGGTGATGTACTCGGCGGAGTACCGTATTCAGCCAAGATGGCAACCATTGCAACAGTGGCCAGTGTTTAACTTGTATGATATTCCATGGTGGCAATGGGTGGCATTTGCAGAAGCAGGGCAGGTGGCCGATGAGTTTAATGCGGCAGCACTGCATGATGACTTAAAATGGTCAGCAGGTATTGGCGCACGTTTTGAGGTAGAAAACGTTGTGGTTAGAGCTGAGCTAGCGTATAGCAATGAAGACAGTCAGTTCTGGGTAATGGTTAACCAGCCTTTTTAGAGCAAAAGTAAGTTTAGATAAGAATCAAAATTAGATAAAAAGGCACCCGAAGGTGCCTTTGAGTTTTGCAGGGGATAAAAGGTTAGAGTATACCTAGGGACAAGTTAGGCACTCTGTTGTTACCGCATTTTTTACAAACTAAACCCATGATGTTCCATCACCTTGGCAGGGCTATGACAAGTGGCGCAAGCTTCTTTTGCGTCTTTTGCATTGCCCGCATCATTGACATCGACAATATGGTCAGCATCTTTATTGGCACCGAAATATCCACCGTTACCTCTAATATGTGACATCGCTGCATCTGATAGGTACTTCTGGTGACAGCTCAAACAAGCAGCTGCATCAGGTGATGCATACCAAGTCTTAACAGGGTTCACTAAAGGATCATTGCCTTTTACAGCAATAAAGCTTGGCACTGTATGGGCTTGACCAGCATTACGACCTAACTCAAAGCCATACTTAAGACCGCCATAACCTTCAGTCGCAGAGTGACAAGTTGTACAATCTGTCTTTAAGATAGTGCCGCTACCGCCGTGACCATTGTCATGACCAGTCGCTTTGTGTGCTTTATACATAAAGCTTGTAGACTTCATTTCACCCCAGGCAACAGGCTGATGATCAATTTCTACAGCTCCTAGTTTCTTATCGTTGGTATGACAAGCAATACAGTTCACCCCATTGGAATCATGATAGAACTCATAACTGTGGCAGCTATGGCATGATGCTGTATCAATAATTGAACGGCGTTCAGCCACAACCGCTTCAGAATCTGCTAGTACCGTACGGTAAGCGGGAGTCTGAACATAAGCTGGATAAGCATGGTTCGAATCGCAACTAGTGCGCTTATCTGTGCCCTCTTCGAAACAGACTTTCAATACCGGTAGGACTTCAAGTGAGCGTGATGCTATATCTGTAGGGAAATTGATAGTCACAGCAACACTTACCGAGTTATCAGCATTCCAGGTTGCCTTGGTCTCATCTTTAATATCGATTCGACGCTCACTGTATGAGGCTTGATTATAATCAGGGTAATCCTTTTCAACATCCCAACTCACAACCATATAGGGTTTGCTGTAACCTAGTTTATAGACTTCATCTTTTGCTACTGGCTCAGCATTAGCATCCATGATTTCCATATCAAATGTAATTAGATTAGCAGCACTAATTGCAACATTACTCACCTCTACACTGTAGTCATTGGCAGCTTGGTATGGTTTAGCGGCTTTTGAATGAACTTCAACGCTATGACAATCGGTACAAATTAATTCAGGGTTCTTATCTGACTTATGCTGTGCTGGAGAGTCTGTATGGCAACCAGTACAGGCATTGGCATTGGCGTTTGCAAGCCATAGATCTTTATCTGCTAATGTTTCGTCTTGAACATGACATACAGCGCAATCCATAAATGGTTTCGTTGGGAATGCAGGATAATCAAACGCATGGTCACCACCGTAACCTGCAATGGTATAAGGCATAGGAACGACATTACCTTCAGCATCCTTTCCTTCGCGCTCAGGTCCCATATGAATTGCATGTACCATGTGACCAAGTTCAACTGAAACATCATTTGGATCGGAAACAATGCCGTTGTGACATGACTGACAGTTTTCTAAATCGAGTCGACGTCCACCGTGAGCCTTGAGGCTGTCAGGTTGATGACAGGTGTAACAAGTTTCAAGTGTTACTAGCTCGCGAGTCTCAACTCCCTCCGTTAAGTTACTTGCTGGGATCCAATCATAGTGAGCATTTTCAGCTAGTTCATGGCCTGAGGCATATTCAAATTGCATCTCGATAGCAATACGTTGAGTCAAGGATGCATCAAAGACGACTCCAGCAGGATCAACCGCTGTGGTTAAGTTAGTACTGAATGTGTAGGTATAGGTACCATCTTTATGATCGACAAGGCATTCTGCACAATTCTTTATCTGCTCAAAGCCTTGCTCGAAAGTGGTTCCGGCATCGTTTGTTGCGTCATTTAACAGCGAGATCCACTGTTTAAGATCTGAACCTTGATTGGTTTTTAACTGGGCTAATGAGAAACGGAAATCATGGTACTCATTCTCAGCGCTAAGGCCATATAGCCCAACACCCTGTTTATTTTCTAAGTCAAAATTAACAGTAATTATTCCGTCTGCATAGGTTGCGTTGCTGATTTCAGCTATTGCCTCTGCGGCCATATCGATATGCAGCCCAGAGGTGCCGGGATCACCGGGCCCGCCCGGACCACCTGGTTGTCCGTCTTCACCATTCTTGCCATCTTCACCATCTGAACAGCCTGAGATTAGAAATGCCGAGCTAATCAACAGTGCTAACGATGCTTTTTTTGTTGTTATCATCATACGTTCCTTAAAGTAACCACTTTTGGTTGTTGAAATGTTAGATAGTTGGCTTGCTTGTTAATATGAAGTGGATCACTGATGACGAATGAAAGTTTTTGGTGTAAACATCTGAAGTTTTCTTTGTTCTTGGATGGGTATCTTGCTTTTGGTGTTTCGGTTGGCTCTTTGTTTTGCTTGGCTGTGTTTTACTGGATTTATGCTTCAATATTCGCTGGGTGAAAATGTGAAATGCATATATTGCAAATCTAAAAACTGAAATTCATTAATTAACATGCATAAGTCACATAATTGAGCCTTAACTAAAGTAAAGCGGCAGAATTTAGATAACACGCATACCTATGCGATAACTATTGGTTTAAATTAGTGTACATAAAAAGGGAGTAATCTTTCTGAGGTTGGATGAAGAAGTTAAATGCGAATAGCTTGTTTGATATTCAAGTGTTTGTTTTGCTGTATGAATTATTAAATGCAACGGCAGTAAGCAAAGCGCTTGGGGTACCAAGCTCAAAAGTGAGTCGGAGCTTAAAATCAATTAGGCATTCGATGAATGCACCGTTATTTATTCGTAAACAGCAGGGATTTGAGCGAAGTAGTCTTGCTGATGATATTTATCCTAAAATGAAGAAAATCGTACAGTTAGCTAAAAAATGTGAAAGCTTAGACATTCATCTTGAAAGCCCCCGAAAACGCGAGCTAGTAATTGCATGTCCTCCAACATTATCACTGAACCTTTTACGCCATTTACAAAAAAGAGCGGCTGAAGAAAACGACGACTTTATATTCCACATTAAATCCTGTCATAGCAACGTAGGCGAGCTATTAAAGCAACAACGGCTAGATATAGCTGTGACATATAGCGCGTATAACACAGAGCAGTTATCTTCAAGACTCATTGTTAAGTCAAATGCTTATGTGATGGTTGCAAGAAGTCAGCATTCACTACTGGCGCTAAATGAGTCACTACAGCTTGATAATATTTTTGATTACCCATACATCAGTTTCGCAGGGAATGAACTAGAGGATATTACTGACCCTCTGGAATGCTACGCGCTAGATAGCCATCGTAGTTTAAACGTTATTGCAAAGGTATGTTTGTTAGCCGATCTGATGATCCAACTTGAAAGCAGTAATGCCATTGCACTTTTATGTTATCGAGATGCGATTGAGTTTCTCTGTCAGCGAGGAGATATTTCTGCGAAGCAGTTAGATGACTCAACCTGCAAATTGATTAATCAGCGCAGTGGTCAATACCACCACTATATTACCCAATCGAGAAAGGGCGCAGATATTCCCCCTTGGTTAATAAATGAAATTCAGGGTTATATAGAAGGAAATATGGTTTTGCCTGCTGGAGGTATAAATGAAAAAACTGAGTAATATTAGTATCAGTACTATTGAGATATTTTGTCAGCTATACCTAAAAGGCAGCACCAAAGTTGTTGCAAATGACCTTTGTTTATCACAACCCAAAGTGAGCCGTGCAATCAGTGCGTTAAGGGAGGTGTTTGACGATCCCCTATTTATTAGAAAAAATAACCAGCTAATCGCAACAGAGCTGGCTCATCATTTACATATATCACTGTCGGAAATATTAACCTGTAGTCGTTCTATTGAGGAAGATGCTATTGAAAAGATATCCTCCGCTGAACCGCCTATCGTCATTGCAACGGTGCCACAGCTAGAAATCGGCTTAGCGCAGGAAATTGTTAATGATGCCATCAATCATCAACAAAATCCCAATATTGCAATATCAACCACTGCTTGGTCAGAACTCAGTGAGCAGCAATTGATTGATGGTGAGATCGAAGCCGCTATTTGCTTCAAGCCGTCAACGCGTAAAGAACTCTTGTCGAAATCTATTATTCAGCATCGAGGAGGGTACTTAATTGCGCAATCCCATCATCCCATTTGGGATGACCTTTCAATTGATAACATGATTAATTACCCGATAGTAAAGCTTGCCACTATGCCATTTCCTGCAAATAAATCTCCAATAGGAGTTTATGCTGCATCACAAGGCAAGCCTATGCAGGTATATGCAACGGCTCCAAATCTTGGTAGCGCAGCGAGTAGTTTGGTTAACTCCGAGGCAGTTATGATTGTAGGGGTGAAGGCTGCAGTTGATTTTTTAGCGAGCATTAGTGGTATAAAGGCTAAAAAAGTTGACTATTCACAAGATAGAGCACTATTGACAGGTTTTAGTTATCCAACTGTTTATCTGTGGCTAAAGAGAGCATCTGATGGCAAAGTTATTTCGCCTATGTGGTTACAGCAAACGCTAGAAGCTTATATCACCAAGTCTCATAAATAGCGGTAAAATCACTTGAATTGGTGTAGTTCATATTCAGTTTCCTTGGCTGTTCATCGGACGGTTATTCTATTGGTAAGCATCGCAATAGCAAAGAGAGAAGATAGAGCGCGAATGTCGATATTACTATTTCTATATTACAGTCGCAGTTAATTAAACTTTACCTTATAAAAAACAGAGAGCCGTTAATATTTAAATAGTGGTAAAGCTATCAAATATAAACCTGAATGAAACTGATTTTTATTCGTTAATAAACATTTATTGGTACTGAAGTGTTATTTTAAAGCGTTGTTATTGAAGAGTATTTTTAGTTGTCTCTAGTTGTATCTCACAGTTTTTTTGGCGAATGTGATCTGCTTAGTAAAGTTAGTTAGCTTAGGTTAAACAAGCGAAAAACATTTAACGAACTTGCTCACGAAATGTTGAGTATTATGTTGAAAACCACACGTCAATATCACATTTCTCTCTGCAAGTTTTTTTAATTATCAACATTAGGCAGACAATTACCTTATTAAAAGTGTGGGTAAACACGCACTTAAAATGCGCCATTTAGGCGTGACAATGTTGTTAAATGTCGAGGTAACGCAAAATGAAAAGACGTACTTTTTTGCAAGCAACCAGTGCCCTAACTGCTGGAGCTGTACTTGTTGGCTGTGGTAGTGATGATGACTCTATTGATTGGACTCCGATTGAACCAGGGCTTCCTATTGAGCCAGATCCTGATGAAACGGCTCCCTACGGCTATAGCGCCTGTTTGGTGAACTGTGGCTCTAATTGCCCAGTAAAAGTATTTACTAATGAAGATGGTTCGATTGCAAATATCGAGACAGACCACAATATTGAAGATGAAGCGGGCAAACTACATCAAGTTCGTGCTTGTGCACGTGGTCGCTCACTCAAACAGCGTACCTATGCCGCAGATCGTTTAAAGCAACCAATGAAGCGTGTTGGTAAGCGTGGTGAAGGTCAGTTTGTACCTATCACGTGGGATGAGGCCGCCGCTGAGATCGCCAGTGAGTTGCAACGTATTGCAGGGCAGTATGGTAACGACTCGATTCTAAAGCTTTATGGCACAGGCGCGTATTACTCTGTTAAGTCATCCAATTGGTTTAATCGAGTGTTAAACCTCAACGGTGGTTACTTAAGAATTCAAGGTAACTACTCATGGCAGCAGCTTAACTTTGCCTCGAAAGCGACCGGGCACTACGGTACCAGTGGTTCAACACTAAATGGTTTGGTGCATTCTGATCTATTTTTAGGCATAGGTTATAACCCGAACGAAATGCGTCAATCTGGTTCTGGTGAGGGGCGAGATTTCTCCGAAGCACTCAAAGCAAATCCTGGCTGTGAAGTTATCATGGTCGACCCACGTTATACCGACTCTTGTTTAGGTAAAGAAAGTGAGTGGCATGGTATTCGCCCTGGCACAGATTCAGCATTTGCAGAAGCATTAATGTATGAAGCTATTTCTCAAGGACATGTTGACCAAGCATTTATGGACAAGCATGTTTCAGGTTACGACAAAGCTTCATTAGAAACCTTAAAAGCTGCGCTCGAAGCTGATGCTGATAAGAAAGATCTTGCTCAGTACGTCGATGTTGAAGAGAACTTCCACGATTACATTATGGGCGCAGGTAAGTTTGTTGCTGAAGGTGCTAAAACACCAAAATGGGCGGCAGCAATTTGTGGTATCTCAGAAGATGCAATTAAGTCTATCGCACAAAAGATCATGTCAGCTAAAAATGCCTTTATCGTCACAGGTGCAGGGGTTAACCGCCATGCTAACGGTGAGCAAGCGATGCGTTCATGCTACATGTTGCCATGGGTATTTAATCAAGTTGGCCGTTTAGGCACTTCAAACGGTGCGATGCCGTCACAAGGCCGTTCAGGTTTAAGTGCTTCTGGCATTTCAGGCCTTTCAAACCCAATCGATACAACCATCAGCTTCTACAACTGGGAAGAGGCGATCCGTAATCATGAAAACATGACCGGCAGAAGCCACGATGTAAGAGGGCTTGAAGATTTAGATACGCCGCTTAGAACACCGGTTAAGTCCATTTTCGCCCTTAACTCTAATGCACTCATTAACCAGCATTCAGAGACAAGTCTGACAGCTAAAACGCTAGAAGATGAAAGCTTATGTGAGTTTATCGTCGTCAGTGATTGCTGGATGACGCCGAGTGCAAAATTTGCCGATATTCTCCTACCAGACACCAGTTGGTTGGAAACTGATGATTTTGCATCAGCATCATACGCTGCTGGTAACACGGGTTACTTGACAGCCATGCGTGGTATTAAGCCGATGTTTGAGTGTCGTAACTACTTTGAGCAGGGCTTAGCGATAGCAAAAGCCATGGGCAAAGAAGCGGAATACACAGAAGGAAAAACTGAAGAGCAATGGATGGAAGAAGCTTATGGCAAAGCTGTGGCTAATGCTAATAATGCCAATGCTATTCCTGCTTTGCCTGCGACCTTTAAGGAAGCCCAAGATATCGGTATTTTTCACTACAGCAACCCAGAGCCCGTGATATCGATGGACTCGTTTGTTAATGGTGGTGAGGCGCTTGGCACTCCAAGTGGCAAAATTGAGATGTACTCAGTCGCCATGGCTCAATTTGGTGTTGAGCGTACATTCGATAAAGATGTTCAAGGTGATTATGTCTCTGCTTTACCTAAGTACCAACGTACTTGGGGGGGGTATGAAGATACTACTGAAAATGTCGACACTGATTACCCACTGCAGTTGGTGGGATACCACACTAAAGGTCGTACACACTCAAGTTATCACAATGTGCCATGGCTACGTGAAGCGGTAGAAGATGCAGTGTGGATGAACCCCGTTGATGCCGCTGCTCGCGGACTGAAAGATGGCGACATGACACAAGTGACGAACCAGTACGGTACTTTAGAAGTCCCTGTTCGTATTACGCTACGAGTCATGCCTAATGTTGCTGCTCTTGGGCAAGGCGCTTGGTATGCACCGAACAAGAGCCGTTTAGATGCTAATGGCAACCCAATTGACGAAGGAGGCTGTATTAACACGGTAACACGTTACCAGCCATCGCCTTATGCCAAAGGTAATCCACAACATACCAACCGTGTTCAGGTAAAGGCTAAGTAGGGGAGTAGATCATGACTAATTTAATTAAAACAACTGAAGCGGAACAAGTTCAATACGGTTTCTATTTTGATAGCGCTAAATGTACTGGCTGTAAGACTTGTCATGTATCGTGTAAATCACGTGGTGATCTTCCGGATGGTATTATTCAGCGTCGTGTTTATGAGTTTGTTGGTGGCAGTTTCAGTGAAAATGCTGATGGTAGCTATAGTAACGACATTCACACTCACTACACCTCTATTGGTTGTAACCACTGTAGTGAACCTGTTTGTGTCAGTACTTGTCCAGTAGGCGCTATGCATAAAGAGCAAGACACAGGTTTGGTTAAGACCAATGATGACAAATGTATCGGTTGTAATATGTGTGCCCAAGCTTGTCCATATGATGCGCCGCAAATGGATACTGAGCGTAAAAAAATGACCAAGTGTGATGGTTGTTCTGATCGTTTAGAACTTGGTCAAAAGCCTATTTGTGTTGAGTCCTGTCCGTTGCATGCACTTGACTTTGATACCATGGAAAATCTAGAAGCTAAATATGGTAAAGGCGATACTCATCTTAAACCTCTACCTGATTTTTCTGTGACTAAACCTAACCTCATCGTGAAAAATAACCGTCATGCCGGCAAAGGTGGCGCCGTTATCAATAGCAGAGAAGTATAACTGTCCGTGTAGGGCGCCTTATGGCGCCCTGTTTATCTAATGTGAGGTTAAGCATGACAGAATTAACACAAACCACTTTAAGCAAAATAACTAGCGGATGCAGTGAAAAGCCAGCCGTCTGTTTTGATATTGATGAAGCCGCTGGCATTGCCAAGCTGCTGCACAACGTTTATTTCGCTTACCCAAGTGCCGATTTCATAAACTTACTGGCGCAAAATGAGATCAGCAAAACTTGGCATATGTTTGCCGACAGTGAAGATTATCGTTTAGGAGTCAGTCACCTTTCAAGCTACTTAGAGAGCTGGAGCGAGGATAAATTAACAGAGTTAATGCTTGATTATGGTGATCTTTATTTCGGCGCGAGTATGCCGTTAGCACTGCCGTGGGGCTCTTGCTGGTTAACCGAGCAACGCTTGCTTAATGATACCAGTACTCACGAGTTACTTCGGTTCTACGGTGATCATGGTATTGAGTTACAACTAGATAAAAATCAACCCGCAGATCACATTGGCATCTTTTTGTCAGTGATTTCACAACTGTTAACTGTCATGTCAGATCCAACAAAAGAAGGTCAGCACATTGAGTCAAAGCAGGTATTGACTTTATTGTTGTCAAATCACCTACTGACTTGGTCTGAGCCATTTTTACAAGCCAGTATTGATAACGCCAAGACTGATTTTTATCGTGGTATGGCATTGTTACTAAGAGAACTGCTGAATGCTTTAACCACCGAGCTAAACATTCTTGCTACTGTCCATGTAAAGAGTCGGCACTGATGAGTGTTATTGGGGCAACAAGGTTACAATTTAAGAAGAGTGCTTTTGCCGAAGAGGTTGTAAAGCACTTGGTTTTAGAGCCAGAAGTACATGATCTATTTAGTGCTGCAACCTCAATAGAAACTACCAGCCATATTATTGCTGCAATTGTTGGTAGTGAAACCCCTGAGCTATTAGAGGAAACCTCAATGAGCGACTTATTAATTTTTAACTCGCTATTTACTTGCCTGAGAGTGCTATTCGTAAAGCAAGTTCAGGGGGCCGATTTAAGTCAAGGCGAACAGCAGATTGTGTCCCTAGCGAATCGCTTTGCGAAAAAACTCGCCAGTAATGAAAACAGTATGCATCTGCAAGGAAATATTAAACTGGTCATAAAGCTATACAAGCAGCTGCAAACTCTTGCTAGAGCAGAGGTTAGAAGCAAACGCTCTATGTGTTAGTCGCAGATAATATTGAGATAACCCAGTGTTTTCGACCAAACCGGTAATGAGAATTGACTGACTAAAGGTGTGACATGAGGATCGCCAATGCTATTAAGGCCATCATAACCTCCCGATAGGCTAATAGTTTCAATTTGATGGTCTGCTTTGGCAATTATTATGGCCTTATCTAGTTGATGTTTGCTGGTAAATTTAGTCACCTCAAAACTTGTAATTGGTAAGCTGTTATGATCATGGGCCGTGATACTAGTGCCTCGACTGCGAACTAAAGGGTAATGTTGCTTTGCTTGCTCCGCACTTTTTTCTCGAGCTTTCGATAGCGCGAGCTTAATCTCGTCAAGGGAATTCAGTTGACTAAGAGTTTGCGCTATTGGGAGCAACAGCAAGGAGCCAGCGCTCTGCTCTAAAGTAAAATATTGGCCATGAAATTTTATAAGCGCATTATCTTCAAGCGTGAGATAACTTTGTTCTGCTTTAGCAGCTTGCTTCTCTAACCAAAAACATGGCTTTCCCTTGCTACTAAGATCTTGAAAAACAGCAATGGGGTTACTTCCCTCTGCAATGGCACTATCGAATGCAGAGCAAATTTGATAGACGCAATTAGCAGAAGAGCTAAGTTGAATTAGATCGCCTCCTTTTAAGTGGTTACATTTTTCTTTGATTAGTGATGGCTTCCATGCTGAGACGGTTGAAATTTTTTTCTGTTGTTTTTTTGTCATTTCCCAATGCCTTGTTGTCTCAGAAACAAACGGATTTTTACAAATTAGCCAGCAAATACAAGCTCCGCAATAGTTATTGGAACTAAGATCGATAAGTTGTGATATCGGTCTTTACGCCTGTTGCTTTACTGTTGAATGTTGTTTTTTATTGGTTATCGATTAGGTGGGTGGCAACCTTTGCTTAACGTGCTTGCGGTGCGGCTAAAAAGATCGAGTTCGTGTTTTTAACC
This sequence comes from Shewanella kaireitica, assembly GCF_023284045.1. Taxonomy (GTDB): domain Bacteria; phylum Pseudomonadota; class Gammaproteobacteria; order Enterobacterales; family Shewanellaceae; genus Shewanella; species Shewanella kaireitica. The sequence continues at coordinate 477,668 of NZ_JAKIKQ010000002.1, read as the reverse complement.
ACTCCTCACAGCTCTCGGCTCATTAGCATATTCAAAGCGCTCCCTTTTACTTGCTACACTTTAATAGTCATGTAATGGCTCAAGATCAGTGACGGGTAATTCAAGTTCCTCTATTCCTGTTAACGAGCTATATACGGTTAGTACTGTCGTTTTGGTGGTCAGCAGTGTAAAATGCGCGCCCGGATCGGCTCTTGTTCTCGTTTTATTTGGTAATTATATGCAAACCCAACTCAACCGCACTTTTTCTATCGCTCCAATGCTTGATTGGACTGATCGCCATTATCGTTACTTTGCACGATTGATGTCTGCTGAAGTGTTGTTGTACACCGAAATGGTGACAACTGGGGCGATAATTCATGGGCGAGGTGATTACCTTGCTTATAACCAAGAGGAGCACCCGGTTGCATTGCAACTCGGAGGTTCAAATGCGGCCGATCTTGCCACTTGTGCCAAGCTTGCTGCTGAGCGCGGTTATGATGAAATTAACCTCAATGTTGGCTGCCCATCAGATCGAGTGCAAAATGGTCGTTTCGGTGCTTGCTTAATGGCCGAACCTACATTGGTGGCTGAGTGTGTTGACGCCATGAAACAGGTGGTTGATATTCCGGTGACAGTAAAAACTCGTATCGGTATTGATGAGCAAGATAGCTATGAGTTTTTGACTCAGTTTATTGAGACGGTAAAAGCCGTTGGCTGCAATGATTTTATTATCCATGCTCGCAAAGCTTGGCTGCAAGGATTAAGCCCAAAAGAGAACCGTGAAATACCAGAGCTAGACTACGAGCGCGTGTATCAGCTGAAACGTGATTACGCTGATCTGAGTATTAGTATTAATGGTGGTGTGAAAACATTGGCTGAGTGTAAGACTCATCTTCAACAGCTTGATGGTGTCATGGTTGGGCGCGAAGCTTACCAGAACCCTTATATATTGGCCGAAGTCGACCAACAGTTATGTGGTATTAATAAACCAGTTATGAGCCGAGATGCTGTTTTGGAGAAGCTACTTCCTTATATAGAGAAACATTTACAAGCGGGCGGTAAGCTGAATCATATCACTCGGCATATTATCGGCTTGTTCCAAGGAGAGGTTGGTTCGCGTGTTTGGCGCCGATATATAAGTGAAAATGCACATAAATCGGGCGCAGGGATAGAAGTGGTAACCCAGGCTAGACAAGAGATGAAAGCAGTCGTTAGTCTATAATTCTCACTATATTATTCCGCTAAAAGATCATATGTAGTGAAATTCACCAGAGCATGGTGAGTTTCACTAACCTTCGATACACCTCCTTAGTCCTTTCGTTTTAACTTCAAGTCTAAAAACAATAAAATTCCTTTTATTCAGTCACTTAGTTTATTTGTTGAAAGTTGGCACGGCACTTGTATTAGTCTCTATGCAATTAGGCGAAACTCGAAAAGGAATCCATTATGTTTAATTCTATTGTTATGAAGACTGTAAAGACCTCTGTATTAACTGTTGCATTGTTAGGTGCAAGTTTATCTGCTCAAGCCGAGACATCGTTAGTCTCAGAAGTTGCAAGCAACATTGAGCAAAATATTAGTGCTCAAATGCAAGATCTTGTTACTAAAGCGCAAACTGAATTGAGCCTCTCGATTCAATCTCAAATGTCAGAAATGATGTTCGAATTGGATAGCAATGAAGAGCTTGAAACAAGCACATTAGCTGCTGAAAAGGTTGAAACACCACTAGTAACAAGCGCACTAATTAAGGACTAATTATGTGGTTTATTGCTCAGTTCGCTGGCTTACTTTTACTGCCAGTGGTTAGTTTAGCGATATGCGCTTGTCTTGTTTGTTCGCTGCAGTGGCACAAACTAAAAGATTAAGTTAAAGAGATTGATTTAGTACTGTTGCTACCAATAACTGATTTATTAGTACAGTTTTTGAATAAGTAGAACTTCTAATATAGAAATGCTTATAGATAGATATTAGGGAGATTAAAATGGCTGATTTAATTAGCAGGTTAAAAGACCCATCATCATTAGTTTGTGGTGTGGCTGCGTCAATGGCGGATAAGTTTGAATGGTCGTGTTTATGGACTCGTGTAGTATGTGCTGTTGCTGTTTTTTGTAACCCAGCAATGGGTCTAGTTATCTACTTTGTTCTGGCCTTGTTGTTACCTAAATGGGAAAAGCAATGTTGATATTTGCGGCTAAAGGACAAGAGTCTACGCAGAAGGCAGTTGTAGCATTCAAAGGCTGTGATTGTGCGAACCTAAACAGTGCCATTTTTGGCTATTTAAATTAAAAGTATGCTTGTTAATCGCGATACCGATCCAAGCATACTTTGCACATTAGCCTGTCTTTAGCGGGTAAATTACTTCTTTAAAAATGCTGCGAAACGAGATTTTGCTTCATCACTCGCAAGCCTAGCACCAAACTCTACTAGCTCTTTTTTCATTTGCGCCCTGATCGCTTCCTTGTTATAGCGCATAAGCTGTTTAGTTGTTTGCAGTGAAATAGGTGGTTGCTGAGCAAGTTTCTTTGCTTGATCTAACGAAAACTCAAAAATATCTTCATTAGTAATCACATCATTAATTAATCCATATTGATGTGCTGATTTAGCATCGAAACTTTCGCCCAACATGAGTAACTCTGCGGCTTTCACGTGACCGACAACTTGAGGCAGTAAAAGACTGGCACCCGCTTCTGGTACTAACGCAAGTTTGACAAAAGGCAGCTGGAATTTTGCTGTGTTGTCGGCGTAAACTAAATCGCAATGCAGTAGCAAGGTTGTGCCGATACCGACAGCTGCTCCAGTGACTGCAGCTACTACAGGTTTTTTTAAATCGAGTAGGCAAAAAAGGAATTTAAATGCAGGATGATCTACACCTAAGTTACTATTTTTTAAAAAGTCAGCTACATCATTACCAGATGTAAAGCATTGTGCTTGACCACGGAACATAAAGGCTCGAATTTCATTGTCCGATTCACCTTGGATAAGGTATTCTGTTAGCTGTGTATACATTTGAAGGTTAAGTGCATTGCGCTTTTCTGGACGATTAAACGTAATAATGCGTACCCCATTATCGTCCCTAACCTGAATAGTACTCATTCGTTATGTCCTCATGTTGCGAATTGGGTTTTAAAATGGAGTTTAAGACATTGAAGCAAATATTCAAACAACTGTTTAACATTACTCTGCTGAGTTGTTTTTCATTTACTGCTTTTGCCCAGGTGATGCTGACTGACGGTTATGTCCGCGCAATGCCTGCCAGCGTTCCCAATACCGCTGCTTATATCACCCTAGAAAATCATGGCCCAGCGACTCGACTTGTTGCTGTTTCGGCTGCATTTGCGAAAGAAGCTCAATTGCATACACTTGTTGATGAAAACGGCATGATAAAAATGCGCCAAGTTGATGGCTTTGACATAGAGTCTCATAGCAGTTTAGTGTTGTCGGAATCAGGTAATCACATCATGCTATTGGGCTTACATGCGCCTCTAGCTGAAGATAGCAAAGTGGAGCTAACCTTAAGCTTTGCTGATGGCCAGCAACAAGTGATTTCACTGCCAGTTAAGAAGCAGGCCGTTTCGGCAGAGTCTGAACACCACCATCACCATCATTAGGAGTAACAGTAAATGCAAATGACATGGAAGAAAGGCGTCGGTATCGCCGCGGTGATCTTTTTGATTGGCTACTTTGTTGCAGTATGGTGGAGTGTCGAGCCTGATGTGATTGAGCAAGAAGCTTATAAACAAGATGGCAGTCGCCAGGTGACAGGTTATGCCACCACAACCTCATTAATTTTAACAGTCGAAACCTTGCTAGATAAACAGGGTGGGTGGTTGTCGAATGATGTTACTCCCCCTTCGATTCTGATGGACAACATGCCAGCATTTGAGTTTGGCGCTATTGAGCAAGCTCGTGACTTAGCGCTCATTATGCGTAAAGAGTTTAGCCGTTCTCAGTCTCAATCTACCGCTGATAAAGACCTACTGGCAGCTCACTCTAAACTCAATATTGAACACACAAGCTGGTTGGTACCAAGTGCTGAAAGTGAGTATCGTGATGCGGTTAAGTTATTGAAATTGTACCGTGCTCGAATGATAGCTACAGAGAATCCAGATGCACAGTTCTATGCACGAGCTGATAACCTAAATGAATGGCTGAAAGAGGTGCAAAAACGCCTTGGCAGCATGTCACAACGTCTTTCTGCAAGTGTTGGTCAAGAGAGACTCAATACAGACCTATCTGGTGATAGCTCAGCAAGACAATCAACACCAGGCTATGTTGCACAAGAGATTAAAACTAGCTGGTGGAAAATTGATGACGTGTTTTATGAGACTCGTGGCGCAACATGGGCGCTGCTTAATTTCATGAAAGCGGTAGAAGTTGATTTCGCTGACGTTTTAAAGAAAAAGAATGCTCAAGTGAGTTTGCGACAAATTATTCGTGAACTCGAAGAAACACAGCAGCCCGTTTGGAGCCCTATGATCCTTAATGGTTCAGGCTTTGGGGTTGTCGCTAATCACTCTTTAGTGATGGCAAACTATATCTCGCGTGCAAATGCCGCGGTTATCGATTTAACTAACTTATTGACTCAAGGTTAACTATGAAAAAGACATTATTAGCGTGTGCACTATTAGGCTCTCTAGTCGGCACTTCTGCTCATGCTGCTTCTGTTGTTGGTTTTAAAGTGGGTGGTGATTACTGGCAAGCTGATACCAGTGGAACTTTTGCAGAAAGAGGCCAGCCGCAACAAGAGTTTAACTATAAAGACTCTTCGCAAGGCAGTATCTGGGTTGCAATTGAGCATCCAATTCCATTGATCCCGAATGTTAAGATCCGTGAGAATAGCTTAGAAGGTAAAGGCAGCATGTCAGGTGCTGATTTTAACTTTAATGGTCATAACTTCATCGGTGATGTAAACGCAACAACTGACCTAAGTAATACTGATTTTGTGCTTTATTACGAGATTCTAGATAACGATATCGTTGCGTTAGATATTGGTGCTGCATATAAGCTTATGCATGGTGAATTCCGCGTAGCAGACGCTGGTCACCCAGAAAGAAAAGATATCGATAGCGGCATTGTGATGGGCTATGTTGACGCTCAAGTGGGTATTCCTGGTCTAGGATTGTACGGCTTTGCTGACATCATGATGGGCGTTGATGAGTCAAACGTTTATGACTACTCTGTGGGCCTTGGCTGGAACTTTGATGGTACAGCACTTGATTACCGTATTCGCGCTGGTTACCGTGACTTCAAATTTGATGTTAATGGTTTTGACGGTGTGACTGCAGACATGCAATTTAAAGGTTACTTTGCCGGTGTAGAACTGGTTTTCTAAGCTAGTCTTTAAATCAGCGTGGCTTAATTGAATGCCAGTCTCTAAGACTGGCATTTTTGTATTTAATGTTAATTGCCTAATACCAATTGCATTAAAAGTTTGACCATTCAGCGGGAATTCAAAACGTTGTAGGTAAGTAGTGGGATTTGAGCTAATAGTTATTCTATATCCAAATCCCATAGCGAAGCATACAGCGTTTTGAAACCTGCACTACGTGAGTTCCTCAGTCTTTCCACTTCTGCTTTGCATTGGCTTAAAAGGGAATAACCATTTCTTTACCAATGCGCTTTGAATTGAAAAGACTGAGGGACTCTGAACTGGCCAAATACTTAATGCAATTGGTATAATTTGCTAAAATGCTTTAGCTAGTTAAAACAGCATAGTCTTTATCGCTTAAGTTAAATAGCGAAAGGTAACTTGCCAAATTACTGCTTTCTCCCTGCCACTCCAATTGTTTGAGGCTGTGTAAGATAAGCTTTTGTGATTTACGCTCCAGCATCAGTTCCACATCCAGCATCTGTTGATACTCATCGGCAGCTAAACAAGATTTACTTAACCGGCGCAACTGTCTGTAGGGGAGTAATACACGTGATTCCCATTTCAACGTATCTTGTTGCAGCGATTGCCACTGCTGCAGCGAAAGTAAATGGCTTTGCTTATCGAGCCAAGTCGCTAGCAGTAATAGATTCACGTTTACTTGGTGGTCATCTTGTAGCGCTAGGCATATTTGTTGATGTTTTAGATAGATATCATCACAATCTTGCCAAAGTAGCCCATCTAGCTTGTTGAGAAACGTCATCTTCATTGTCCATTGAAAAAGGGGCTAATGCCCCTTTTAATTATTCCATTATCTTAATCAGGCAGAAGCTCGCACACTTTGTTCAATCTCTTCTATCTGTTCTTGAACTTCCAACCATTCCATTTCGCTTTCTTCTAAGCCTTGAGTGAGCTTGGTGCGTTCATTTAGCACTTGAGTAAGCTTGGGCTTATTATCAGCATCGTAGAGACTGGCATCCGCTAGCATCTCTTCCAACTCGCTCAAACGGTCACTGGCTTTTTGCTGCTCTTTCTCTAGCTTGGTTTGGATTTTTTTCATTGGTGATAGCTTTTGCCTAAGCTCTGCTTCCAAACGCTTTTGCTGTTTCTTGTCTTGAACGGGTTTGGCTGTTGCTGCAGCATCGTCTTTATTGGCCGTCTTCGCTGCATCCAGTAACCATTGATGATAATCATCTAGATCGCCTTCAAAGCTCTTCACTTCACCTTGGTCGACTAAGTAGTAATCACTGCAACTGAGTCGCAGTAAATGCCTATCGTGCGACACGATAATCATCGCACCTTCAAATGACTGCAGCGCCATGGTGAGTGCGTGGCGCATCTCTAAATCTAAATGGTTGGTCGGTTCATCGAGTAACAATAGGTTAGGACGTTGCCAAACCAGCAGTGCTAACACTAGGCGGGCTTTTTCACCACCAGAGAATGGACGTACAGGTGCAACGGCCATATCGCCGTTAAAGCCATAGCCGCCTAAAAAGTTGCGTAGCTCTTGCTCTTTAGCGTTAGGTGCAAGCCGGGCAAGGTGTTGCAGTGGCGTATCATCTAAGCTCAGAAATTCTAATTGATGCTGGGCAAAATAGCCGATATTTAGACCTGGATTGGTTTCGTATTTGCCTTTCATTGGCGATAGTTCGCCAGAAAGCAGCTTTACTAAGGTTGATTTACCAGCACCATTTCGACCCAATAGACCAATGCGCGCGCCAGGCACTAAGTTCAAATGGACCTTCTTGAGGATCTCTGTCTCACCATAGCCGATAGAAACTTGCTCCATGGTGACTAGTGGGTTAGGCAGTGCCTCTGGCTCTCTAAAGGCCATATGAAACGGGCTGTCAGCCTGTGATGGCAGTAATTCGGTCATGCGTTCAAGTGCCTTTAATCGGCTTTGAGCTTGCTTAGCTTTACTGGCTTTATAGCGAAAGCGGTCAACGAACGACTGCATGTGGGCTCGCTCTTTTTGCTGACGCTCAAAGGCCACTTGTTGCTGCGCCATTCGCTCTGCACGCACATGTTCAAAGGCTGTGTAGTTGCCTTTGTAATAATTGAGTTTGTAGTTTTCTACGTGAACAATTTCATCAACAATACCGTCGATAAAGTCACGGTCATGACTGATCAAAATCAATGTACCTTGATATGCTTTGATCCAACCCTCTAACCAGTACATGGTGTCTAAATCCAAGTGGTTGGTGGGTTCATCGAGCAACAATAGATCAGAGCGGCATAATAATGCCTGGGCTAAGTTCAAGCGCATGCGCCAACCACCCGAAAAGCTCTTCACTGGATTAGATTGCTCTGCTTCACTAAATCCAAGACCTGCTAAAAGGCTTGCCGCTCGGCTATGGATTGCATAGCCGCCAATGGCGTCTATTTTACCGTGTAGTAAAGCGATTTTATGACCATCATCTTGCTCTTGCGCTTGATGCAGAGCCGCTTGAAGTTCGCGGTACTCGGTGTCTCCATCAATCACATACTCAATCGCTGCCACTTCAAGTGCAGGCGTTTCTTGGGCAACCGTTGCAGTTTGCCAGCCAGACGGCATGGAAAAGTCGCCTTTGTCTAATGAGATCTTGCCTAAGATAAGTGCCAGTAGTGATGATTTACCCGTACCATTAGCACCCACTAAGCCCACTTTGTGGCCGGGGTAAACGGTTAACGAGGTTTCATCGAGTAGGGTTTTAGACCCGCGAACGAGTTGAGCTTGAGAGATGGTGATCATTTATGCCGACTTGAGTCTGAGTTAACGCAATTAATGCAGGGGATAATAGCTTAGTTTCTAGTCTGACTGCTATGACCAACAGGCAAAACTCTGGCTATGTATCGGCTTATTTGTTCTTTTGTGGCAAAATAGCCGCGAATTTACCCTTAGGGATCTAATTGATGACGACCAAGACCAAGAAAGTGAAGAAACGATTTGTTGCTGGTGCTAAATGCCCAAAGTGTAAAGCACAGGAATCTATCGTGCTATTTAAAGATAATGGCATTGAAACGGTCGAGTGTGTTGAGTGTGATTATCGAGAACAACAAACTGATGAAAAAGTTGCTAAAAAAGCGACTGGTGCAGTCATTGGTGTCTTTAAACCTGAGTAGAGCAACCTCAGTATCTACGGCAAATAGCTGAGTATGTATTTAGACATATTACTGCTGAAAGGTGGAATAGTAAGAGATTTATACTGATTGGTACTAACCGTTTTGATGAAGAATTAACTGCTCTATTCTAGCGATTCTGTCTTGTCCCCAGACACTAATTTGTTGATGGTTATCTTGATAATGAAAGCTCGGTACTCCCCATAGACCGAGCGCTAGCATCTCGTCGAGATTCTGTTGTGCCCATTGACGCCAGTTTGGCTGTTCTATCAGGCTTTGGGCATGCAGCCAATCTAAGCCGCTACGCTCAACAATACGCTTAAGACCCGCATCGGTATCGCTGTGTATGCCTTGGCTATTGACCGCTCGCGAGTAATTTAACAGGTATTCGATAGCCTTACCTTGTTGTTCAGCATATTCAAATAGTGCGTAGCATCTCTCCACGCCCTTGCCTAAGGGGTCGGCCACTTTGCCATAATCAATGTTTAAGCGGCGTGCCTCACGAGTGGTGTCGTGAAAGATATACATTTTTTTGGCTGTTGGAACCGCTAAACCGCGCATCACCATCGGCAGTACCGGTTTGATAATCAGTGGCATTTGATATTTTTTGGTAAACTTCACAGCTTGCTCTAAGCCTAAATGGGAGTATGGGCTGCGAATGGAGAAATACAGCGTTAAGCTGGGCTGCTCGCAATGATTGGTTTTGCTTGGTGGCTGCAGTAAATCAAATTTGAGTCTGGTCTTAGTAAATCGCGGAGTTAAATTCTGATGATTTAATGCAATCAAACGCTGCTCTAAATAGGCGAGCCTATCAACGCCCCAATACCATTCGTTGCCATAATAAATGGTGCCAGCCTGATAATGGCCAAGGGTTTTCAGTAATGCACTATTGCGAGCTAAAATTTCATCCTCTACGAGACTCAAGGTAGCGTTATTGCTGCGGGGTATTTTTCCCTGCCAAAACTGCTCAAAAACCGTGATTAATTGCTGAACCTCTGTGGTAGATGTGTCACAAGCTAACAGGGCTTTAATTGCTGTGATTTTTTGTGCGTCGCAGCTTAAATTTGCATTGGGAAAATTCAAATCATATAGCTCGGCCAAATACTGACAGTCGTCGAAAGCATTTTTTTGCCAAAGCTGAGGCTCTGGAAAGGCGTTTTTAGCCTGCGACATTATCGGGTGAAAGGATAAACTCAGTGGCATCGTTGCACCGTAGCGAATGATAAATGGCACCAAGGCTTGCAGTAAAATATAGCTGTAGGGATCATCAATCTTAATAAATACTTTTAGATTGTGAGGCTGGCGTAGCAGCTTGCGTTTTAGCTCAAAAATATAGCGTTTGCAGTTAAGCAACTCATTGCTGGATAAGCACTGTGCAATATATGGCATAACAGCTGTTTTAACGGGCATGATAATGAGTTAATTGAAGATGTTAGTTTTAACATAAGCGGCAAAGCGTTAAAGGTAAAGCGCAGGCTTTAATCTTTATTGCTGAAAACATCTGGGGATGCTGCATCTATTGTAATAACTGCTACAATAGCGCGCTATAATAGTTAGCATTCATCATCGACAATTTGAGCCTTGTGTATAACAGGCCTTTGTCACTATATTTTATCGCTGCAGAGAATCGGCAAGCTCGCCGTTTGTATTTAGCTGGTTAGTCATTATTGACCAGCAATAAGCTTCATTCTCGCGGTGAATACTTAGGAAAGAAACTTTGACTCAATCAGTCCTCGATACCGATGGCCAAGTGCCGTTTTCAACCCTAAAGCTCAAAACTGAGTTACTCGACAACTTAACCACTATGGGTTTTGAGTCGATGACGCCAATTCAGGCGCAGAGCTTACCAGCGATCCTTAATGGGGAAGATGTCATTGGCCAAGCCAAAACCGGTTCGGGTAAAACTGCCGCATTCGGTTTGGGGTTATTACATAAGCTAGATGTTAAGCGTTTTCGTATTCAGTCTTTGGTGATGTGTCCCACTCGAGAGCTTGCTGACCAAGTGGCAAAAGAGATCCGTACACTAGCCCGTGGTATCCATAACATTAAAGTGCTTACCCTTTGCGGTGGAGTGCCAATGGGTCCACAAATCGGTTCGCTTGAACATGGCGCACATATTATTGTTGGTACACCTGGACGAATTATTGATCATTTAGATCGTGGCCGTTTACATCTAGATGATGTGCATACATTAGTGCTTGATGAGGCTGATCGCATGCTAGACATGGGGTTTCAGGTAGAACTTGAAGCCATTGTTGAACAGGTCCCTGTTGAACGTCAGACGTTACTTTTCAGTGCGACATTCCCTGAACAGATTAAATCTATTGCAGATTCGATAATGTTCAAACCTGTGTTGGTTAAAGTCGCTTCCACGCATGAAACAAGCACTATTGAGCAACACTTTTATGAAGTGGGTAATAATAATGACCGCATGCGTGCATTGAAATTATTGCTATTGCAGCACCGCCCTGAAAGTGCAGTGGTGTTTTGTAACACTAAGCGCGAAACCAAAGATGTAGCGGCGCAGCTTAAAAATGATGGTTTTAGTGTTGTGGCGTTGCATGGTGATCTTGAGCAAAGAGACAGAGATCAAACCTTGTTGCAGTTTGCCAACAAGAGTGTGTCGATAATGGTGGCAACGGATGTTGCTGCGCGAGGGCTCGATATTGATGCGTTAGATGCGGTTATTAACTACCACATTGCCTTTGATACTGAAGTTCATATTCACCGTATTGGGCGTACTGGCCGCGCGGGCAGTAAAGGTGCTGCACATACTTTTTATAGCGATGAAGATGGTTACAAAGTGGCACTGCTTGAAGATTATCTTGAGCGAGATATCGTCAGCGAAGGGCTACCATCAGAGAATCTACTCGATACGTTCCCGACACAACCAAGCATGATTACTTTGCAAATTGATGGCGGTAAAAAACAGAAGCTGCGTCCGGGCGATATTCTTGGTGCACTGACGGGTGAAGACGGTATCGAAGGCAGTGAAGTGGGCAAAATTAAAATTACTGATTACCGCTCATATGTGGCTGTTAATCGTAAAGTTGCTAAGCGAGCACTACACAAAATAGTCAATGGTAAATTGAAAGGGCGTTCATATCGCGCCTGGGAAATGCGTTAACGGCTAAATAATTTTGTGGTTGAGCCGATAAAAAATCCAGAGTCACTCTGGATTTTTTATCGCTGTCTAAAAGGTGATAATACACTGTTAGCGTTTATCACAACTATTGAGTTTAAGGTTTAAAGTAGGATTCTTTGTGGCAATTTCAGTCGCGGGTGGAGTAAAGCCCGGAAAAATCGTTGAGCTAGAACATAGGTTGCAACACTTGTTGATTGTAGGCAAAAGCAAGCCTACAGCTATGGCTGGTGAAATTGATGCTGAGCTTGAAGTTAATGCTAATAAGCTTGAAATTGAACGAGAGGCGATTAGAGCGCGAATCGACAAGCAAAACCGCGCCCAAGCGCTATATAAAGCCGTGTCGAGCCAACTTATCACTAGCGTAAACCAAACCATTGAACATCAGTTAGCATCCGTCGAACTAGTGCTTGAACATTCAAGCCTTGATGATAAGCAGGTTTTGTTGTTGGAAATGCTCTATTCCAAACAAGTCGACCTGGTGAAAATACGGCCGTTGGTGATGGCGTTGCCTTGGTTGCAGCGCGATCTTATTAATATGATCAATAGTCCGACCTTCAGACATCGTCGTCCAAAGTCTTCTGAAATCCAGGTCACCGATATAAAGTTGGTACTCAATTATATTGGTATTGAAAATCTACAGGCGTTGATCCCCTATTTTTGCCTACGTAATCTTATGCCCAGTGGTCAACCTCAGTTGCTGTGGGTCACACGCAAGCTATGGCGTTATAGCATTATCAGCGCAATAGCGGCGCAAGCTTTGGTTGAGTTGCACAGTAAAGACCGTGCATTCTTCTATAGTTGCAGTTTGATGAATCAACTGGGTAACTCCTGTGTTATTAGTAATTGTGCCAAGCTGTTTGATACCACTTGGGGGACTTGGCTCAGAGAGGCTAGTGCTAGTCGAGATAAAGCACTGTACGATGCCGTGATGGCAACGGAGTTTCCTGCATTGGATGTTTACCAACAGGCGTTGAAGCATAGTGGTTTATTGAACTGGCAGTTACTTGAGTTACTTGATTTTGAACAAAGCCGTCTAACACAGGCTTTCAAGTCGATTAATACCAGTTTGAAATATGCAGACTTAAACGATGATGCAAAGTTGTTAGAGAGAGCTAACTGTTTCGCTCGAGTTTACCTGTTACAAGAGTCTGGAAATATTACTGCTGCAGAGCGACGGGTGATGTATGACTATTATGAGCTTTCTGAGCAAGAGTTGATCCGATTGAATGCACAAAACTACCGTAAACTGTCTTTAATCTAGTATTAAATAGATAAGGCGATAGCTTTATCAAAAAGCATATCGGTATTGGCTATTATTGCTAGAGCTGAATCAATATATAGACGTCCATACATCCGCCAATTATTGCCAAAAAATAGTATACAATTATTAATAAAAAAGGCTAATTTGGTTAGTTAATCATGTGCTGGCTAAAAAAGTAACGAATTAATGCTTTCTAGCGCGATAGTAGCCAGATATGGCTTGCTAATTATTCAATAAGTTTGAATATTTAGCGTTTACATGCTCTAGATAACTTTTTTATGACTAAATATGCTTAAACCCACGCCATATCTGCGTTGATAATTCAGTTCTGCAAATCTTTATGCACTATTAAGGCTGAACAGCTCTTAGAAGGTTGTGAAAAACTGGTATTTTGATCACATTTTCGCTAATAATGTCCTCCTAGCAAAACATACAACCGCGATGTCACCTACATAAGATAAAGGCATCAAGCGGAAAACGACTGCATAAAAGTGGTCGCAAATTAGAAAGGATGAGAAAGAATGAGCGTTAACACTAATCTTACACGTGCCCAGTTTGACGAAGTTATGGTGCCTAACTATGCGCCTTCAGCTGTAATCCCAGTTCGTGGCGAAGGTAGCCGAGTTTGGGACCAAGAAGGTAAAGAGTTTATCGACTTCGCTGGTGGTATTGCGGTTAATTGTTTAGGTCATTGTCATCCAGCTTTGGTTGGTGCGCTTAAAGAACAGGGCGAAAAGCTTTGGCATCTATCTAACGTTATGACTAACGAGCCTGCGCTTGAATTAGCGACTAAGCTTGTTGAAGCAACATTTGCTGACCGTGTTTACTTTGCCAACTCTGGCGCAGAAGCAAACGAAGCCGCACTTAAGCTAGTACGCCGTTACGCGATGGATAAGTTTGGTGCTGAGAAAGATCAAATCATCGCATTTGATAAAGCATTCCATGGTCGTACTTTCTTCACAGTAAGTGTCGGTGGCCAAGCGGCATACTCTGACGGTTTCGGTCCAAAACCACAAAGCATCACTCACGTACCATTCAATGATATTGCTGCTCTAGAAGCGGTTTTCTCTGACAAGACCTGTGCTGTGATGATGGAGCCACTTCAAGGTGAAGGCGGCATTATCGATGCTGATCCTGAATTCTTAAAAGCGGTACGTGCACTTTGTGATAAGCACAATGCTTTGTTGGTATTTGATGAAGTTCAAACTGGTGTTGGTCGTCTTGGTGAGCTTTATGCTTACATGCGTGGCGATGTGGTACCAGACGTACTGACTACAGCGAAAGCACTTGGCGGTGGATTCCCAATCGCAGCTATGCTGACAACTAAAGAGATCGCAGATCATCTTAAGATTGGTACTCACGGCTCAACATACGGTGGTAATCCACTAGCATGTGCAATTGGTAATGCAGTACTAGACGTAGTAAACACTCCAGAAGTGTTAGACGGCGTTAAAAACCGTGAGCAGTTGCTACGTGATGGTCTAAACAAGATCAATGACAAGTATGACGTTTTCTCTGAAGTACGTGGTCAAGGCCTGTTGATTGGTGCAGTAGTTAACGAAAAGTACCAAGGACGCGCTAAAGAGTTCTTAGTAGCCGGCATCCAAGAGGGCGTTATGAGCTTGGTCGCTGGTGCAAACGTGGTACGTTTCACTCCTTCTCTGGTTATTCCAGAAGCAGACATCGCGGAAGGCCTAGCGCGTTTCGAGCGAGCAGTCGCTAAAGTAGTCGCAGCCTAATTGGCAAACGAAGCGCTAGAGCATTCTAGCGCTTCTTTTTTGTCTTTAGGATACTTGTTGGTTAGCTCTTAATATTGGCTTATTTAGCACTGTTGAGGCAATCGCAGGTGATAGTGAGGAGACTCCTAGATGTTAGTTATACGTCCAATTCGATCCACTGACTTTGACGCGCTATACCAAATAGCAGAAGAGTCAGGCCATGGATTCACATCTTTACCTGTGAACGAAGATCTTCTTCGAAGCAAGATCGCTCGCGTTGAAGCATCGTTTAAAAAACAGGTTGATAAGCCTTTTGATGAAGGCTATTTAATGGTGCTTGAAGATACTGCAAACGGCGAAGTCGTCGGTACTTGTGGTATTGAAGCGGCTGTGGGCATGGAAGATGCCTTCTACCATTACCGCCTTGGCACGGAAGTTTACCATTCTGAGCAGATTGATGTTCGCAATGAAGTTGAGACTTTGACTTTATGCCATGATTACACGGGCGCTGCTGAGCTGTGTACTTTATTCCTGCGTGGCAGCTATCGAAAAAATAACAATGGCCGCATGTTATCACGTAGCCGTTTCCTATTTTTAGCGCAACATGCACAGCGTTTTGGCGAAACAGTCATTGCTGAAATGCGTGGTGAAAGCGACGACGAGGGCAACTCGCCTTTTTACGGCTGGTTGCAGAAACATTTCCTTGGTATCGATTTTATTGAAGCTGATTATTTATCGGGCCTAGGACAAAAAGCATTTATGGCTGAAATGATGCCAAAAAATGCGGTTTATGTTTGCTTGCTGCCTGAAGAAGCACAGAAAGTGATTGGTGAAGTTCACGCTAATACCAGACCTGCACTTAATTTACTGCAAGCTGAAGGCTTTAGATGCCGTGGCTACGTCGATATCTTCGACGGCGGGCCGACTGTAGAGTGCAACCTAAATGATATTCGCTCGGTACGCGAGAGCCGACTGCTTACTGTGACCATTGGTGATACACCAGCGGCTGCAACTAGCTATATCGTTTCAAATACGCAACTTGAAAATTACCGCGCTACAGCTGCAGAGTTAGCTGTATCAGACGACAACGACAACGTGATCTTAGATGCTGAAACCGCTGCAGGCCTGATGGTTGCAGAGGGCGAGCAGATCCGTGTCTTGGCAATGTAGGATTATAAAATGACACAATTTATTGAAGGTAAATGGACTGCTGGTTTAGGTCACGAAGTGACATCAATTAACCCAGCTAACCAAGAAGTGATCTGGAACAGTAAAACAGCGACGCCAGAGCAGGTCAATACTGCAGTAGACGCTGCACGCAATGCTCAATTTGACTGGTTTATGCTGGGTTTTGAAGCGCGTTTAGCTATTGTTGAAGCGTACCGTGACCAACTTGAAGCAAACAAAGCTGAAATGGCTGAAGTGATTGCACAAGAAACCGGTAAGCCGCAGTGGGAAACTGCGACTGAAGCAGGTGCTATGATTGGCAAAATCGGCTTGTCTGTAGCGGCTTTTCACAAGCGTACAGGCACTTCTGAGAATGACACTCCAGCTGGCCGCGCAGTATTGCGTCATAAGCCTCATGGCGTGGTTGCGGTATTTGGACCATACAACTTCCCTGGTCACTTACCAAATGGCCATATCGTGCCGGCATTATTAGCGGGTAACACTGTAGTATTTAAACCATCAGAGTTAACTCCAAAAGTCGCTGAGCTTATGCTTAAGCTTTGGGAAAAAGCAGGTTTACCAGCGGGCGTGATTAACCTTGTCCAAGGCGAAGTTGATACAGGCAAAGCGTTAGCATCACATCCACAAATTGATGGTCTATTTTTCACTGGTAGCTCGCGCACAGGTCATATCCTGCATCAGCAATATGCTGGTGACCCTGGTAAAATTCTAGCGCTAGAAATGGGCGGTAATAACCCGCTGATCATTAAGGGTGTTGAAGATACTAAAGCTGCCGTGCATGACATTATCCAGTCTGCTTATATCTCATCAGGCCAGCGTTGTACTTGTGCTCGTCGCTTATATGTCGAGAAAGGCGCAGCCGGTGACGCACTGCTTGAGCAACTAACAGTAGCAGTTAACAACATTCAAGTGGGCGCGTGGAATGCACAGCCACAGCCGTTTATGGGATCGATGATTTCAGAAACTGCCGCCAAAGGCATGGTTGAAGCACAGCGTAACCTAGTCAACCTAGGCGCGACACCAATGGTTGAGCTCACGCATCTAGAAGCGGGAACAGGTCTTGTATCTCCAGGTCTTATTGATGTCACTGACGTGATTGAACTGCCTGATGAAGAGTATTTTGGCCCGCTACTACAAGTGGTTCGTTATAGCGATTTCGATGAAGCAATCAGACTGGCTAATGCGACTCGTTATGGTCTTTCGGCAGGCATACTGGCTGATAGCCGCAAAGATTATGATTACTTCTTAGCGCGCATTCGCGCCGGTATTGTTAACTGGAATAAACAGATAACAGGCGCTTCAGGTGCTGCACCATTTGGCGGTGTTGGCGCATCGGGTAACCACAGAGCTAGTGCATTTTATGCCGCTGACTACTGTGCCTACCCAGTCGCTTCGGTAGAAGCTGACGCCGTCAGCCTACCAGCAAAACTAAGCCCAGGTTTAAGCATTTAGTTTTACGGTTAAATCATAAGGGAAGTGCTCGGGGCACTTCCCTTTTGTTTATATCAATAGCTTTTATGAACCATTAAAGCCGTTGAGCAAGTATCAACACTGTTGATGCAATGCAAATCTAGCAAGTACTAGCGGCTTCACTTACCAACCTAGGTGGGGCTGCTAAATCCCTCAAATGTGTATAGCCACGTGACACAAACAAACAATAAGCACGCTGGCGTAAAGGAGTTAACGATGCACACTAATGTAAACGCGTTATTTGAAGCACTTTGGCAAGATTATATTGAGATGACCCCATCAGCCGCTAAAGTCCATCAGTTACTTTCAAAGGGCGACAAGATCATCAACGATCATATTGCACTGCGAACGTTTAATATCAGCAAGGTTAACCTTGATGTACTAGCTGCACATTTTGAATCTATTGGTTATGTTGCTTGCGGTGATTATAAGTTTGAAGCCAAGAAGCTTAATGCTAAGCATTTTGAGCATCCAGATAGCACTCAACCAAAAGTATTTATCTCTGAGTTGTTGGTAGAAGAGTTTAGTGATGAACTTCAGACAACAATTAAAGGCTTGATTGAGCAGGTTGATGTAGCAGCTACAACTGCAGATAACTTCCTTTACTCGGGTCGTCACTGGGATTTAGACGCTAAGACCTATGAGTTGCTATTAGCTGAAAGTGAATATGCAGCTTGGGTTGCAGCACTGGGTTATAGAGCAAACCATTTTACGGTTTCAATTAATCACCTACCTAATTTCGACACTATTTTTGAAGTTAATAATGCGTTGAAAGAGGCCGGCTTTGTGCTTAATGCTGTCGGCGGTGAAGTTAAGGGCAGCCCTGAAGTATTGCTAGAGCAATCTTCAACAATGGCTGACAAGATCAATGTTAGCTTCTCAGACGCTGTGGTAGAGATCCCTAGCTGTTTTTATGAATTTGCCATCCGCTACCCTAAAGCTGACGGTGAGCTTTACACAGGCTTTGTGGCGGCGTCTGCAGACAAGATTTTTGAAAGCACTAACGTAAACTAAATAACCTGTTAGTTAGAACGGTAAAAAGAAAAAAAGCCGGAATTATTCCGGCTTTTTAATGGGTAGAATTCATTGGACTTTATACTAATCACTAAAATCCAATGTGACCTTCAAGCCTGGTAAGGTTTGACTGTGTTCGAATTGAAGGCCAATTTTATATTGCTCTGCAATATCTTTGACAATCGATAGACCTAGCCCATGTCCCATGGTTGCTTCGTCTAAACGTTTACCACGGTGAGTGAGCTGTGCCAGCTCTTTTGTTTTAACCCCTGGGCCATCATCCTCAATCGTCAGTAGTAGCTGCTGATTATGATTGCTAATGCAGACTCTGATCTCGCTGTCAGCCCATTTAAAGGCATTGTCTAGCAAGTTACCGAGTAGTTCCATACCGTCTTCACGGTGCATGGGTAAGCGGCTTATATCAGCTGGAATATTAAAACGGCAATTGATATTTTTAGTGCGATGAACCTTTTTGAGGGTTTGTGTCAGATCTTCAATATCTTTTGGTAACTGCATTTGAGCCGCTGGTAACATGTCTCCGGTAATTCTAGCTGCTGCTAGTTTTCTCTCTATCATTTTATGTACGAGGTTGAGTTGCTTTTGTAACGCCTCAGCAGACTGAGGATCTTTTAACCCTAAAGCTTCTACCTGCTGCTGCATTACTGCCAGTGGTGTTTTCAAGCCATGGCTTAAGTTACCGAGATTATTACGGCTGCGTTCGATCTGCTTGCTTGAATACTGTAAAAGCTCATTGTAGTTGGAGGCAAGAGGTTGCAGTTCGAGTGGAATGGTATTGAGATCGAAAGAGGATATCTCACCTTCACGTAATTTCGCTAAGGTATCTTTCATTTGGTTTACCGGCTTAAAAGATTGGCGCAGAACTAAAAATATCCCCATTATCATGGTCATTAACATCACAAGGTTAACGATGAGTTTGGTGCCATAGATCTCAGAAAAAACCTTACGGCCAATACTTAAGTCCTGTGCAACGGTAAGCGTCGCATTAAGCCCTGATGTTTCAGACTCTAGTCCAATGGATAATAACTGAATATCGTGGTTTTGCGGACCTTTAGTTTGCCAGGCGCGAGTTTCGCCCTTTTCTAAATCAACGACTTCTAAACGTTGATCCCATAGTGAACGTGATCTGAGTTCCTGCTCAGGGAGATCCAGCTGATAGTAACGGCCAGAGTAAACCGGTTTATAGAAATTTGAAAGTTGGGTTTGATCTATTCTAAAAGTGCTGTCTTCAATATGGGTAGCAAGCAAGACCTGCTGAAGATCTTCCTGTAATCGGGCAATAATTGAATCATGAAAAGCTTGCCGTAACATCGACTCGAAAAAGATAATTGCCACAATCGTGGCAATAACGACTAAGCCTGTTAACCACAGGCTTAGTTTGCTTCGGATTGAAATCATTGAGTGACGCCGTGAAAAATATACCCTTGGCCACGGCGAGTTTCTATCGCGGTTTTACCCAATTTTTTGCGCAGGTGAGTCACATAGACTTCAACCACATTACTCTCTTTCTCATCGTCAAATTGATATAGCTTGTCTGTCAGCTGGGCTTTTGACAGCAGCTTTTTAGGTGACATTAAGAATATCTTTAATAACCTAAACTCCATCGCCGTAAGCTCAAACGTATTGTCTGCAACAGTGACGGATTGCTGGCTTTCATCTAACGCAACTCCCGCGTAAGTAAGCTGCTTATTTGGTGTATTAGCTTTTCCGTGAGCACGCTGGATTAACGCTTGAATTCTGACCAGTAGCTCTTGAGTATGAAACGGTTTACCTAAATAGTCATCAGCACCAGAGTTAAAACCTTCAACCTTCTCATGCCACTGACTACGGGCCGTTAGCATGATAACTGGCGTATGTATGCCTTGTTCACGCCAGCGTTCAAGTAGCTCAAGGCCATTACCGTCGGGCAGACCAATATCAAGGATGACACAATCATAGTTGGTCTCCTTAATTAGATAATCAGCTTCGCTAATTTTGTCAGTTGTGTCAGTGACATAGCCAGCTTGTTTAAGCTGTTTTAGCAGTTCTTCAACAAGTAGCGTGTTATCTTCAACAAGGAGTAATTTCATAAAGTATGCTCTCAGTGATGCCTGTAGAGTATTGAACACGTTGATTTCGACAGGAGTATGAACTCAATAGTAATGTTAACAGTGTAAAGCGATCTGATTTATAAGCCAATACTACAATGGCTTTGCAATGCAACTACTTGGTAATTTCGTTGGATGAGTGAGTTGACCGCTTTTTGCATCAAGGGTTAAATCAACCAATTGACTTGCGATTGTTCGGATCTGTAACTCATATCGCCAGTGGCCATTTTGCTGGTATAAATGAGCGTCGATAAGTTTACCGTGACAGAGCGTTTGAATACCCGCAAGGGTCACGTCAAGTGATAAGATCTCGCCACCTTTGACAAGTTGCTGAGCTTGATAGTGCTCTACTTCAATTTTTTGGCTGGCAAAAGCTAAGGTAGAGAACTTTAGAAAGCAAATCAAAACGCTTAAATAAATGGCAACTTTCAAGCGAAACTCCTAAAAAAATGGCCTGAGATATATCTCAGGCCACTTTATAGAAGCTGTCTTAAACCGAGCTTAATACTGTATTAGCGAGTACCGTATACTACGATAGTCTTACCGTGAGCTTGGATAAGGTTTTGTTCTTCAAGCATTTTCAAGATGCGACCAACAGTTTCACGAGAACAACCTACAATTTGACCAATCTCTTGACGAGTGATCTTTATCTGCATGCCGTCAGGGTGCGTCATTGCATCTGGCTGTTTAGCAAGGTGAAGCAATGTTTGTGCAATGCGACCAGCAACATCTAAGAAGGCTAAGTCGCCGACTTTTTGGCTGGTGCTGTGTAGACGATAAGCCATTTGCGAAGAAAGCTTCATCAAAATTTCAGGGTTCACCTGAATAAGTTGCTTAAATTTCTTATATGAAATTTCAGCAATCTCACAAGCTTGCTTAGCACGAACCCAAGCAGTACGCTCTGCTTGCTCTTCGAATAAACCTAGTTCACCAATAAAGTCGCCCTGGTTTAGGTAAGAAAGAATCATCTCTTTACCTTCTTCGTCTTTAATCAAGACGGCAACCGAACCCTTTACGATGTAATAAAGCGTATCTGAATCTTCACCAGCGTGGATCAAAGTGCTTTTGGCTGGGTACTTATGAATGTGACAGTGTGATAAAAACCATTCCAAAGTAGGATCTGGTTTTGGCTTTCCAATCAGAGCCATGCCTATGTTCCTCGACTGATTTACGTTAAGAGTAAGAATATGCTAATTAAGCATCTTACGTCAATTAAGCAGGTGAAACCTTGATGGAAGTCTTAGTTTAGACTTAACGCATAAAGGTAACTCGCTATCAAGATAGTCTTTTATTCTGATACATTAGTAATATATGTCAACTCATTACGGCTTTTCAGCCAATAGTATGCTTAACTCTGCAAGCAATATCACATCCTGTTTGGTTACTTTCTGGCAGACAGTGAATGGCACAATAATGTATGGCGTCAATTCTAGCATTTTTTGAACCTTATCAATAAAAATGATTCTCATTACTGTGTCTGAGTCTTTATTCTCGACATTTGTGGCAAATTCTGGCTAACTGCGAGTTAGCCTATTTCAGCAATAACCATTAAGACCTGTGTTTGTGGTTTGATTTAAAGGAGCTCACGTGAAGTTTAGACCTTGGATTTTAAATACTGTAGTGGTCTTTTTTATAACGGCAAGCACAGCTGTTCAAGCTTTTTCGATCCCTCAACCTAAGGGGGCTGAAGAAGCCAGCAGAGTCGCGCATATCCATTTAAAAGCTGCTCAAGGTGATTTCGATGCTCAGTATTTACTTGGACTTATGTACCTCTCTGGTCGCTATGTAGAGCAAGATCAAGACACTGGTATGGGCTGGATAACCGCTGCTGCACAGCAAGGCCATGCTAAAGCTCAGCAAACAGTTGCTGACTTAGCTTTTGAAGGTAGTATTGTATCTAGGGACTTATCGACGGCAAAGCAGTGGTATACAGCGCTGAGTAAGCAAGGCAATAAGTGGGCCGACTTTAGATTGGGCTTTATTTATGCTTCTGGTGGTGAAGGGGTTGAGCGTAACTGTGGCAAAGCTGTAGAGCAGTTTAAATTAGTGGGTGATGAAGTCTCGCTGGGGAATGTTGCATGGATTTTAGCGACCTGTCCAGAAGCTAAGTATCGCGACGGTGATCAAGCACTAGCGCTTTCGTTAACTTTACTTGAAGCTAATGCAAAAGATCCTACTAATTTAGATAATCTTGCCGCTGCCTATGCGGAGCTAGGAGACTTTGACGCTGCGATTACTACTCAACAAAAAGCCATTGAGGCATTAGCCGTTACATCAGATAAGAGTAAAACCGGAGAGTTTATGCAGCGACTTGAAATTTATCAGAACTCCGAGCCATACAGAGAAGTAGTCCCTCTAATCGGCAAGTAATGCCTAATACCGGGAGAGCGCTCATACAACTGGGCGCTTTTTTTTGGCAAAAATTTGCCTGACCATAGAAACTGAACCAATTATTAATACAAATGGACTAATCCTTGTTAGCTAGGACCTTGTCTTTATAGCCTAGTTAGCCTTACAGAAGCATTCATCAGAACAATAGGGCTGTCGAATTGACGATTAGTGATGAGCTTTAGAAGTTAGCCTGCATATCCTAAGAAATGCATGTCTTGGAAATTAAGCAGATCAACATGAAGATGGAGTTTTCTTTCTAAGATGAGTTTAACTATTAAAATTGGCTTAGAGAGGTTAGCTAGCATGACTAGGGAAATAAACAGATTAATATGAGTGCGAAATTTACTGTTAGAGATTGGAGATTAGAGATTAGCCAGCATACCCAAGGAGATAAACAGATCAACATGGAGCTGGAATTTGCGTTTTTAAGATGAATTTAGAGATTAGAGGTTAGAGGTTAGCCAGCATACCCAAGGAAATAAACAGATCAAGATGGGGGAATTTACTTCCAAGAGTACGCTAACTTATCGTTCTTTCGCCTGAAATCCCGATGAAATGAAGTCTACAGAACTTGTCTTAAACAAATCTTAAGATAATCTATTGCTGTGGCTTCTTATTCATTTTCCGGTGAAATAAGCTGTAATCGCTTATCCATTAAGTCTTTCACTAGTGGCGTTAAGATAAGCTCCATGGCGAGTGACATCTTACCACCAGGTACTACTAGCGTGTTGACCCGCGACATAAATGAACCTTGGATCATGCGCAGGTAATAGGGGAAATCGACATTCTTGATACCGCGAAAACGGATCACAACAAAGCTTTCATCCAAACTTGGAATGCTCTTGGCACTAAAAGGGTTTGAAGTATCTACAGTAGGTACTCGTTGAAAATTAATGTGAGTGCGCGAAAATTGTGGCGTCATATGGTTGATATAGTCGTCCATGCTGCGCACAATTGAGTCCATCACTTTTTCTCGGCTATGACCTCTATCTGAAGTATCTCGAATGATCTTTTGAATCCACTCTAAATTGACAATGGGCACCATGCCTATCAGTAGATCAACATGCTGGGCAACATCACAGTCATCAGTGACAACGCCACCATGTAAGCCTTCGTAGTAAAGCATTTCAGTATTTTCAGGCAATGGGTGCCATTGAGTAAAGGTGCCTGGCATTTGATTAAAGGGAACGGCTTCATCAAAGGTATGAAGGTAAGCCCGTGTTTCTCCTTGTCCTGTGCTGCCATAATCACTAAAACACTGTTCAAGACGCTGAAAGTCATTGGCTTCAGGGCCAAAGTAACTGATGTTGCGGTTCTCTGTTTTCTCTTTACGGATCATCACCGCCATTTCTGGGCGGGTGAAATGGTGAAAGCTATCGCCTTCAACAATAGCTGCATTGATCCCCAGCTGCCTAAAGATATGGTTGAATGCTGTAGTCGTTGTTGTCGTACCTGCACCAGATGAACCTGTTACAGCAATAATCGGATGTTTTGCTGACATTTTTTTACCTAAAATAGAGACAGTTAAATATCACCTGTAGACAGCCAAATATGGCTAACGGTATTGATTCTGCAATAAACCATATTATTTAAAAACTGTATGTGAATTTATATAGCTATTCTATTTCAAAGTGGCTATTTCAGACACTCCCATTGGGTGGGTTAAAAGCGATGTTAATTGTGTCACTGGACTAGACAATAGACTCGCTATTGCACCGCGGCTAGAGCCTTGTTTAAGTCACTTTTTAATCCCACTGAAATAGCGCATCTTGAAGTCGAATAGGTATAGTTATACGTACTCGTAACACTTAGGTCAATCTTGAGCTGAGTCCACAGAGACAATATCTTCTTTACGTCTAACTGCGATCGATTCTTCCTCTTCGCTAAACTCAACCACTAATTCTCCGCGAGAAAGTGCGTCGCGACACAGGGCTATAGCAGATTGTAGGCTGTCTTCATCCGTATTCGCAAAACTGCCATCTTCGACTTGGCCAATGAGAAACTCTTTTATGAGATTCTCGAGGGTCTCTGCAGGTAATTGGTTTAGCGCTTCGTAAGGAACTAGCATCAATGATTTCCAGATTTATCAGTATGAGAGGTTAAAAATGACAAGATTCTTTTTTCAATATAGTATCGCGGCCGCCATGGTGAACCACCTTCGATAAATCCAACATGGCCGCCATTATCATGCAATTCGTATTCAACTTGCTCAGCTAATTGGTCATGGGTAGGAATGACAGCATGAGTCATAAAAGGGTCATCTTTAGCATGGATCACTAACGTTGGCTTTTGGATCTGGCTCAAATAGGGAAGGCCGCTGGCTCTATGGTAGTAATCATCGACACCATTAAAACCATGCAATGGTGCTGTGATTTTGTCATCAAATGCATAAAAAGTGGTGAGCCGTTCGATCTCGGCCTTGCCAATAGGCATTAGTGGCTGCAATGCTGGTGTAGATACTTTGCCAAGCATTTTTTCTTGCAGCTGCTTGATCAAATAGCTCTGATATACCTTTGAAAAACCTTTCTCTAGTCTTTTGGCGCATGCCGCTAGGTGCAGCGGTGCAGATACCGCTACAGCTCGTTCAAGCAAGCTGTTTTCCTGTTGTTCACCTTGATATTTAACCAATACATTGCCACCAAGACTATAACCGACTGCAAGCAAGGGAGACTCAGGGTATCGTTGCTTTAGTTGAATCAAGGTTTGCTGAATGTCTTGAGTATCACCGCTATGATAGCCCCTCACAAGTCGATTAAGCTCTCCGGAGCAGCTACGGTGGTGATGTACTACGGCGCATAATTGTTGTGTTTTACAAGCCGCTAAAATCCGACGCGCGTAATGGGAACTAGAACTTCCCTCCAAACCGTGGACAATGATAACAATCGCTTGATTGGGTTTAGGTTTACCCTGCCAATCAAGATCAATGAAATCCCCATCAGAAAGCTCTAACCTTTCCCTCTTTAGCTGTGGTCTGTCCACTTTTGTGAGTACGGGCAAAATCGTTTGGATGTGGGGGTTTCTAGCCCACCAAGGAGCTGAGAATTTTTGTCTTATCATAATTGGCTATTGCTGAAAATTAAAACGTGTGTTTAATTGTTGTTATGGCAAGAGTGTAACACAGATTGAAAACCACTATTAAAATCGCTTAAACCTAAGGCTTTTACTTGGGGCAAGTGATGAAAGTGTGTGTTGAATAGCAACTTGAAAGCAGCTTTATTGAAATCAATATTGAGACAAAAATAATAATAAGAGGACAAGATGGAGCGACGTACTTTTATCACTACCGCATTAGTTGGCACTGCTTGCTTAGCTTTGGGCGTTAATTATTGCTCAAGTGATCACTTGAGTGTCAACGCTAAACTAGATGACAAGCATCGATTGTTATTTAGTGTGCTATTGCCTGTTTTTCTCGACGGGGCATGGCCTGATGTGCCGGCATTAAAAAGGGACGCAGAGAATCGCACCTTAGATGCCATCGAGCATACTATATCTATACTCCCAAAAGAGAGCCAACTTGAACTAGAGCAGTTATTAGACTTGCTCGAGGGGAGGCTTGGACTACTCATTTTGACAGGCAGTATGACGCCGTTAATGATGCGTAATAGTGCGGAGCTAGTCGATATGCTGCAAAGCTGGCGCACTAGCTTTATGGAGATGATGGTGACAGCTTATCAAGGCTTAAGAGAATTGGTGATGGCGAGCTACTATTCGGCACCAGAACATTGGAGTAGATTACATTACGCCAAGCCGAATTTCCTAGAGGAGATGAAATAATGCTGGCGGTTAATCATATCGGATTTAAGGAGTAGTTCGTGGCGATTGAAGATCCTATTGTTACAGGGCTTAATTCGGGCTGGGCGCATATTAATGCGGGGCAGTTAACAGAAAATCAAACACTTGAAGCAGATGTGGTTATTGTCGGCAGCGGTGCAGGAGGTGGTACGGCGGCCGAGATCCTCACAAAAGCCGGCCTATCAGTGATAATCGTTGAAGGCGGGCCGTTAAAATCATCGAAAGACTTTGTGATGGAAGAGCGCAGCGCTTATCCCGATCTTTATCAACAAGCTGCTGGCATGAAGACAACGGATAAGGCGATCGGTATTTTTCAGGGGCGCGCAGTAGGCGGCTCGACAACGGTTAATTGGACCACGTCTATTCGTACACCAGAACCGGCTTTAGCCTTTTGGGCGTCGGATAAATCGGTGCAGGGATTATCAAAAGAAGAGTTAACTCCTTGGTTTGAACAAATGGAGCAACGACTGAATATTAGCGAATGGCCATTCGATCCCAACCGTAATAATGCTGCGTTAAAAGAGGGTTGTGAGCAGTTAGGTTGGGATTACACGGTAATTAAACGCAATGTTAAAGGTTGTTGGAATACAGGCTATTGCGGTATGGGGTGTCCTGTTAACGCGAAGCAGTCAATGTTAGTCACTACAATACCTGCTGCACTTGAGGGCGGCGCGACTTTGGTCAGTCAAGCTAAAGTGATAAAGCTTGCGCATCATGATGATAAAATTTATGCAGTAAAAGCCCAAGCATTAGACAGCAATATGAGGTCTTTACCTGTTGAGGTCATTTTTAAAGCCAAGCATTATATTTTGGCTGCTGGCGCTATCCACACACCCACAATCATGCTGCGCTCTAAATTGCCTGATCCCTATGAGATCATCGGTAAGCGAACCTTCCTCCACCCAACATTGCTTAGTGGAGCGATGTTTACCGATCCTATCAATGGTCATAGTGGGGCGCCGCAATCTATTTATTCAGATGAGTTTGTTTGGAAAAACGGAGCTGATGGTGAGTTAGGTTATAAGCTTGAAGTACCGCCTATCCACCCGATTTTGATCGCATCAAAAACGATCGGCTACGGTCAGAGCCATGCAGAATTGATGGCGAACTTTAATCAGCTTCAAGTGACCATAGCCCTTGTTCGTGATGGTTATCATGAGAATAGCCCTGGCGGTGAAGTTAAATTAACTGAGTATGGCAGTACATTGGATTACCCATTAACTGACGCATTTTGGCGAGCAGCAAGACGCGCCTATGCAAGCATGGCTGAACTACAATTCGCTGCAGGCGCAAACAAAGTGTTACCTATTAGTGAAGGTATGCCGTATTTAGGCAGTTGGTCAGAAGCTAAGCAGGCCATTACGAATATGGATCTTGCGCCATTAAAAACGGTTGTTGCTTCAGCTCATGTGATGGGAGGGTGCCCACTGGGGGAAGACCGTAAGATGTCGATGGTCAATAGCTATGGCGAGTCGCATTATTTTGAAAACCTGTCAGTGATGGATGGTTCTATATTCCCCACGAGTCTTGGCGCTAACCCTCAGTTATCGATATATGGCATAACGGCACGTAATGCTACTAGACTGGCAGAAAAGCTAAAAAGTTAATTGAGCTTTGCTACAGGATAAAAAAGCCCAGTGTGAACACTGGGCTTTTTTTCTATATAACATGTATTTTGCCAATTATAGCGGCGCTTTTAGACCGTTATTGATTGCACTAACGTCATCTTCGTTCAACGTACCAGCAGCTTGCTTAAGGGCAATGATTGAGTTGATGTAGCCATAACGTGCATCAGACAATTTACGTTTTGAATCGTAAAGATCTCGTGTTCGGTTCAATACATCAACAATAGTACGAGTACCCACTTCAAAACCTGCTTGAGTTGCCTTTAATGCACTCTCTGATGAGATCACAGACTGCTCATAAGCACGGATTGAACTGATTGAGGCACCTACGTTGTTAAAGTTATTACGTACATCTTTAACGACTTTACGGTGCGTTTGCTCAAGTTTTTCACTTGCTTCAACATATTGATATTGAGCTTGGTTAACTTGAGAGGTGACTTTGAAACCTTCAAAAATAGGGATGCTCAAAGTCACACCTAATGTGCCATTGTCAAAGTCAGGAGTATTAACACCACCTGTTTCTTGCTCGATGCCTTTTCTGTAGCCTGCATCTAAGCTCAATGAAGGCATATGACCTGCTTTATAAAGCGTAATGGTCTCTTCGGCGATATCTTTACCAATACGCGTTGTCATTAGGTCAACGTTATTGGTTTCTGCCATCTTAATCCAGTCAGTCGACATAGCGGGTGCTACCGGCGATGCTGAAAAACGGTTAGTGTCGAGAATGTTAATGCTCTTGTGATCGATACCGGTGATTTCACGTAATGCTTCATAGCTGTTAGCTAGCGTGTTTTCAGCAAGGATCTCTGTGGCATTTGCAAGGTCATACTGAGCTTGAGCTTCATGCACGTCAGTAATAGCGGTAAGACCAACGGCAAAACGTTGTTTTGTCTGCTCGAGCTGACGCTCAATAGCGCGCTTCTCTGAACCTTGGAACTCATAATTATCTTTGGCCGTTAATACATCAAAATAAGCTGTGGTGACACGAATAATCAGGTTTTGTAGAGACGATGCGTATGCAGAGTCTGCTTGTGATGCCGCTTTTTCTGCCAAGCTTAAACCGACCCATGCACTGTGGTCATAGATGACTTGTTTAAGCGAGACACTACCTACAACGCCACTATTATCATCACTTGGATCATTCCAAGCTTTATCGTAACCAATGTTAGCACTGATTGTTGGTAACAGCGGTGCACGCTGCTCTTGAATTTGCTCGTAAAGCGCATCACGCTGAGCTTTTGCTTGTAGTGCAACTGGATCACTGGTTAATGCTTGTTGGTATATCTGTAAAAGGTCGTCGGCATGAGCAACTTGCGCTGAGACTGCTAGCGTCAGTGCGGCACATAGAGAACGGATCTTGAATTTCATTTGCTGTCCTTTTTAGACAAAATTCTCCATTGAGGAGCGAATTTAACTTTGTTTTGTTTAGTTATGCCTAGCTTATATCTTTAAAGTTAGGCGGTTTGCGCTTCCCGACGCTTCCCAATACATCTAAACTTAGTGCATTAGATAGTAAAAACCTACAATTCCTAAGTCAACTAGGAAGTGTAACAGTTTTTTATCGCAATAATCAGATCTGCCTTTATCTTAGTATTAATAATTTTATTTTGCCTTGTTTTGGCATAAACGCTTTGATTAATAAGTAGCTTTAGGAGAATAAATGAACAGCACTTTTAGCCATGAAGATGTCGAGTTGCTCGGCAAAAAAACGCTATATAAAGGCTTTTTCAAGATGGAAGAGTATAAGTTCAAGCACCGTTTATTCGACGGTGGTTGGAGTGAAGTTGTTACCAGAGAAGTGTTTGAAAGGGGGCATGCCGTGGTGGTGTTACCTTATGATCCGGTTAACGATAAGGTCGTGCTGATAGAACAGATCCGCATTCCTGTGTTGGAAAGCGCGTCTACGCCCTGGTTGCTTGAGTTAGTGGCTGGGATGATTGATCCTGGTCAAACATCGCAGGATGTTGCCGTTAAGGAGCTTAAAGAGGAAACGGGTTTGACGGCGATAAATGTCACTAAGGTTAATCAGTATTTCTCAAGTCCGGGCGGAACGAGCGAGCGCTTTGATTTTTATTGGGCAGCAGTCGACTCTACAAGTGCTACTGGCCATCATGGTTTAGCTGAAGAGCATGAAGATATAAAGGTGCATGTCGTTGATAGGGAGCTAGCCTACAAAATGATGACTAATGGTCGCATTGATAATGCTTCTACGGTTATTGGTTTGCAATGGCTGCAGCTAAACTATCAAAATTTGCTTCAAAGTAATTGTGAAATATAATCATGGTTGCTTGATTTTTAAGAACTTTGGAATGATTTTGTGTCAAAAGTAACTTATGCTGGGAAATCGAAGTACCAGCCAAACGTCAGCCAGTTTTTGGCTGTTTGTTCGAGAAACTATATGCATATTCAGCGCTGGCTCACCCAAGAGCCTAGTGAAGGAACATATTGGCAGGTTGGTGGTGAGTTTGGTCGACTAAATGTTCGCCTATTGGAAAATACTAAATATACCCAATTGGTAGAGATTTCTAGGTGCGTTGGAGAACATGCTCTGGTGTCAACACCAAAAGTTTCTGTGCGCATTTACCATGACGCTAAATTAGCAGAAGTGTTAACTAGTCAACAGATTTACCAATTACGTCCAGTGTATGATTATCCAAATATGCATATGCATCATCGTGATGAAAAGTATCAAGTGAATGCGTTTCTTGAAGAGTTGTTGAAGATAGATAACTTGACCAAATTTATTTGTGAATCTGATATTTAGGTAATTACTTTGCTAAAAGAGGCAATCTCTTATTCAATTTCTGAATCTGAAAGTGTGAGAATGGTGCAAGTCACTGATCCTCACCTTTTTGCTGATCCTGAAGCTCAATTGCTAGGCGTGAATACAGCTCAAAGCTTAAACGCAGTGCTAAATACTATTGCTGCTGTTGATTATCCAGCCCATTTTATGTTGGCCACCGGAGATATTAGCCAAGACTATTCCAATGAGTCATATCACCGGTTTGTTGACGCGATAGCGCCGCTGAAGATCCCTTGCCATTACTTGCCGGGTAATCATGACGACCCTCGTATTATGAATCTGCATATGCAGGGAGATAATGTGCATGGTCAAAAAAGAGTGTTAGCGGGAAATTGGCAAATTATTATGCTGGATTCTACCGTGAGAGGACGCCCTGGGGGGCACATGTCTGACGCAGAGCTAAATCTCATTGATAGGGCTATTGAAGCTGAGCCAAATCGCCATACATTATTAGTTATGCATCATAATCCTGTACTGGCTGGCTGCGCTTGGTTAGATCAGCATTGTATGGATAATGGTAGTGACTTTATTCAACAAGTTTCACGCTATCGACAAGTTAAAGGGCTGCTTTGGGGGCATATCCATCAAAGCGTTGATACCGTTCACCTTGGGCCTAATGGTCCTGTGAAGTTAATGGCTACCCCTTCAACCTGTATTCAATTTAAGCCCAAATCTCCCTATTTTGCATTAGATGCACTACAACCGGGTTACCGTTTGCTGGAGCTTAAGTCTGATGGTAGCATCCTAACTAACGTATACCGGGTACCAGGTGAAAATTTCTCACCAGACAACGAAGCTGGCGGTTATTAAGCAAAGTTAAAACCGCAGCGTGAGGAACTATGCTGCTTTATATTCATGGATTTAACAGTTCACCTCTTTCGGATAAAGGACTTGTTACCGCAAGTTTTATCCAACAAAACTACCCAAATTTAGATTTCAGACAACCACAACTGCCTAGTGAACCACTTGCTGCTATGGCGATGCTGATCGATATTGTTGAACAAGCAAAGGTCGCTGGCGAGTCGATAAGCTATATAGGGTCTTCATTAGGTGGCTACTTCGCCAGTTATTTGGCTGAAAAGTACGGCGGACGCGCAGTTTTGATTAATCCTGCGGTAAAACCCTTCGAACTGTTTGATGAATTCATTGGCACTCAGTACAATCCCTATACGAACGAAACCTATCAGGTTTTAGCCAAGCACAAACAGGATGTTGCCCAGTTCGATACTGCTGCAATTAAAAATCCTGATCGCTTCTATGTTTTGTTACAAACAGGCGATGAAGTACTCGACTATAAACAGGCTGTGCAGAAGTATCATTGTTGTCAGTTGCTGATTGAACCAGGCGGTGATCATAGCTTTATCGGTTATGAAAGCCAGCTGTCTGCCATTTGTGAATACCTGTTTTCTTGACAAATAGACCCGTAGGGCCGCACCATGGCCTGAATAACAAAAAAAAATGTGTGCTATGACAAATCAATACACCTCAGATGCTATTGAAGTCCTAAACGGACTTGACCCTGTAAAACGTCGCCCAGGTATGTACACCGATACTTCGCGTCCAAACCATTTAGGACAGGAAGTCATAGACAATAGTGTGGATGAAGCACTTGCTGGACATGCCAGTCGAATCGATGTGATCTTGCATATCGATAACTCTCTTGAAGTGACGGATGATGGTCGTGGTATGCCTGTCGATATTCATCCTGAAGAGGGGATCCCAGGTGTTGAACTTATCCTGACTAAACTGCATGCTGGCGGTAAATTTTCGAATAAAAATTACCAGTTCTCCGGTGGTCTCCATGGGGTGGGTATTTCAGTTGTAAACGCACTTTCTAGTCGAGTCGAAATTACGGTAAGACGTAACGCTGAAGTCTATGACATGGCTTTTGAACACGGTGAAAAGGTCGAAGACCTTCGTGTAACTGGCACATGTGGTCGACGCAATACTGGTACTAGAGTTCACTTCTGGCCAGACGCAAGCTATTTTGATTCCGGCAATTTCTCTATTACCAAACTCAGTTACTTACTGAAGGCCAAGGCGGTATTATGTCCAGGCTTAAGGATTAAGTTTGTCAATAAGCAAACTAACGAAACCCAAGAGTGGTTTTATGAAAGTGGCTTAGAAGATTATTTAAAGTCGTCGATTGACGGCGCGACTATGCTGCCTGAAGTGCCGTTTGTTGGTAATTTCAAAGGCAACCTTGAAGCTGCTGATTGGGCGATCACTTGGTTACCAGAAGGTGGCGATTACCTAAATGAGAGTTATGTAAACCTCATTCCAACTCCGCTTGGCGGAACTCATGTGAATGGCTTTAGGCAGGGCCTACTGGAGTCTATGCGTGAGTTTTGCGAGTTTAGAAATCTTGTTCCACGCGGCATTAAGCTAACGCCTGAAGATATTTGGGATCGCTGTACTTTTATTCTTTCGATAAAAATGCAAGATCCACAATTTGCTGGCCAAACTAAAGAGAAGTTATCAAGTCGTCAGTGTGCTGCGTTTGTATCTGGCATTGTGCGTGACGCATTTAGCCTTTGGCTAAATACCAATACTGAACAAGCTGAAGCTTTGGCGGATATGTGCATCAATAATGCGCAGAAACGTTTGAAAGCTGCTAAGAAGGTGGCGCGTAAACGCATAACCTCTGGGCCTGCTTTACCAGGTAAATTGACCGATTGCAGTGGTCAAGATCCTATGCGTGGCGAACTGTTCTTGGTCGAAGGTGATTCCGCGGGCGGTAGCGCTAAGCAGGCTCGTGACAGAGAGTTTCAGGCTATTATGCCACTGCGTGGGAAAATCCTTAATACCTGGGAGGTCGATGAAACACAGGTATTGGCATCTCAAGAGGTGCACGATATTTCAGTTGCGATAGGTTGCGATCCAGATAGTAGTGATATTTCAGAGCTAAGATATGGAAAAATCTGTATTTTGGCTGATGCTGACTCCGACGGATTGCATATTGCGACCTTGCTTTGTGCGCTCTTTATGAAGCATTACCGTATTCTGGTTGAAGAAGGGCATATCTACGTGGCAATGCCACCTTTGTTCAGAATCGATATTGGTAAAGAAGTTTTCTATGCACTTGATGAAGCGGAGCGGGACGGCATTCTTGATCGAATTGCAGCTGAAAAACGCAAAGGCAAAGTTCAGGTAACACGATTTAAAGGGTTGGGTGAAATGAATCCTCTGCAACTACGTGAAACCACAATGGACCCTAACACACGCCGATTAGTTCAACTAACCGTTGATGATGCCGATGATACATTAGCAGTAATGGATATGCTGTTAGCAAAGAAACGTTCTAGCGATAGAAAACTATGGCTAGAAACCAAAGGCGATCTCGCACAAATATAGATCGACTTTTTATAATAATAGAGCACTAAAAAAGAATAATAATGACGTTTGAAAATTACCCCAAGGGAATGTTTATCGGTTTATCGATGATGTTTGCTCAAGTTATTTTTGGCACCGCAGCGTATGCTGCCGAGCCTGTAATGATCACGGTATCAAAAGGCTTTGGCTTAACGCTATTTGCTTCTGATTTAGGTGATGCAAAGCAGTTAGCACTTGGCACTAATGGCACGCTGTTTGTTGGTTCTCATAAAGAGGGGATTATCACTGCCTTAGTCGATGCCGACCAAGATGGCAGAGTTGATAAGCGTTATATCATTGCTAAAGGGCTAAACTATCCAGAAGCGATCGCTTTTCACGATGGTGCACTTTATGTTGCAGAAGATGATCGTATATTAAGGTTTGTTGAGATCGAATCTCGTCTGAGGAGACCTGGTCGACCGAAAGAGGTTTATGACCGCTTACCAGGCAATGCTAAGAAGAGTCGCCGTGCAATGCATTTTGGACCAGATGGTAGGCTCTATATTGCCATTGGGGCTCCATGTAACGTGTGTGAGCCAGAAGATCCGTTTGGCAGTATCATCGCTATTGATGTTGAGAGCGGTGAGAGTGAACAAATTGTCAGCGGTGTTCGCCGAGTCGGTGCGTTTGATTGGTCAGTAGCAGACAAAGAGTTGTGGTTTTCTGAGCTCGGTCGTAATTGGATGGGTGATAACTTACCGCCGGATGAGATAAATAAGGTTGAAACGGTCGGTAGCCATTATGGATTTCCCTACATCCATGCAACAGATGTTATCGAACCCGCTTATGATAAACCTGAAAACCTAAAGGTTGTAGCACCTCAGTTTGAGTTACCCGCTCATGTTTCACCTCTGGGGCTACATTTTTATCGTGGCGATCAATTCCCTGAGCGCTATCATAACCAAATGTTTATTGCCGAAAATGGTTCTTGGAATCGCTCAAGTAAGGTTGGCTATCAAGTGGTAATGCTTGAAATTGAGAATAAAAAAATTGTCAAACGCAGCACGGTTGTTAGCTTTTTAGATGGTGAGTTTCCAGTCGCCAGACCTCATTCATTGATCACCGCACCTGATGGTGGCATGTATATTTCAGACGATTTAAAAGGCAATGTTTACCGTTTATATTACAAAAATGCACCAAAGAGTCAGTCACAGGATAATGATTAATGAGTGATGCGATAGATTTAAGCTTAGACGGCGTAGAGCAAATGCCAATGCGCCGCTTCACGGAAGAGGCATACCTTAATTATTCGATGTACGTCATCATGGATCGCGCTTTGCCGCATATCGGTGACGGACTCAAACCCGTTCAAAGGCGTATTATTTATGCCATGAGTGAGCTTGGGTTGTCTGCTCAGTCAAAGCATAAGAAGTCTGCCCGTACAGTGGGTGACGTGTTGGGTAAATACCACCCACACGGAGACAGTGCTTGTTATGAAGCAATGGTACTTATGGCGCAGCCATTTTCTTACCGTTATCCGTTAGTAGACGGCCAAGGTAACTGGGGGGCGCCGGATGACCCTAAGTCATTTGCAGCAATGCGATATACCGAAGCTAGGTTATCCAAATTTTCTGAAGTACTACTGAGCGAGTTAGGTCAAGGTACCGTCGATTGGGGGGTAAACTTTGATGGTACGATGAAAGAACCATTGGTTTTACCTGCAAGGCTGCCTCATATCCTGCTCAATGGTATTACGGGCATTGCTGTGGGCATGGCAACAGATGTTCCGCCACACAATGCTAAAGAGCTTGTGGGTGCCTGTATTGAATTACTTGATAACCCTAAAGCAGACTTACCACGATTAATGGAATTTGTCCCAGGGCCTGACTATCCAACAGAAGCTGAAATTATTACGCCATCTGCGGACATCGCCAAAATTTATCAAACGGGTCGTGGCTCTATTAAAGCACGGGCGGTTTACACTGTTGAAAATGGTGAGGTGGTGATATCCGCGCTACCACATCAAGCTAGTAGCGGTAAGATTTTAGAGCAGATCGCGGCGCAAATGCAGGCTAAGAAATTACCTATGGTAACTGACTTACGTGATGAATCTGATCACGAAAGCCCTGTACGTATGGTGATAGTCCCACGTTCAAATCGTGTCGATTGCGATCAGATGATGGCGCACTTATTTGCTACGACCGATTTAGAGAAGAGTTATAGAGTTAACCTGAATGTGTTAGGGCTGAATGGCCGTCCGCAGGTTAAAGGTCTACGTGAGCTGTTAACTGAATGGCTTGTCTTCCGCATGACCACGGTTAAGCGTCGCTTAGAGTTTAGACTAGATAAGATATTAGCTCGGTTACACATCCTCGATGCCTTGATGATTGCATTTTTGAATATAGATGAAGTCATTGAGATCATTCGTTTTCATGATGATCCCAAAGCAGAGTTAATGACTCGGTTTGAACTATCTGATAAGCAAGCTGATGCGATTTTAGATTTGAAACTTCGCCATTTAGCCAAGTTAGAAGAGTTTAAAATTAAGTCTGAGCAAAGTGAATTAGAAGCCGAGCGAGACAAGCTACAGTTATTACTAAGCTCAGAGCGTCGTATGAAGACGTTAATTAAGAAAGAGTTGATCAAAGATGGCGAAGATTATGGTGATGATCGCCGCTCACCGCTAGTTGTTCGCGGTGAGTCAAAAGCGTTAACTGAGCAAGAGTTAGTACCAGCTGAATCTGTCACAGTTGTCTTGTCTGAAAAGGGCTGGGTAAGGTGTGCTAAAGGGCACGAGGTTGATGGTAAGAGCTTATCTTATAAAGCAGGTGATGAGTTCTTGTGTTCGGCTCCAGGGCGCAGTAATCAGCCTAGCGTGTTTATTGATACCTCCGGTAGGGCATTTGCAACTGAGACTCATACACTTCCATCTGCGCGCTCTCAAGGGGAGCCGATAACCACTCGTTTCAATTTGGCGCCTGGTGCAACGATGGAGCATGTGCTACTTGCTGACGAAAGTCAGTGTTACATACTGGCATCCGATGCGGGCTACGGCTTCATTGCTGCCAATAAAGATATGATATCGCGCAATAAGGCGGGTAAAGCACTGTTAAGTCTGCCAGCGAATGCTAAAGTTTTGCAGCCTCAAAAAGTAGATAAATCAAAAGCTCAGTCAATCTTGGCCATTACCAACGAAGGCAGAATGTTACTATTCTCTTTAGATGCATTACCGCAGCTGACTAAAGGTAAGGGCAACAAAATAATCGGAATACCGACCGAGCGAGCTAAGAATCGAGAAGAGTTGCTAATTCACCTCAATGTAATCCCTGAAGATATGCCTGTCACGCTATGGGCGGGTAAGCGCAAGCTAACGTTGAAGCCGAGCGATCTAGAGCATTATCGAGGAGAGCGGGGACGCAGGGGGGCGAAATTGCCACGAGGGCTGCAGCGAGTTGATAGTGTCGAACTTGGAGATGGTGAACCTGTCGTTTAATTGCTTGAATAAAAAATGCAGCCTAATGGCTGCATTTTTTTATCTATTAATTGCGTAACACAGTCTAAGCAACTTCATAGTAATTAGGTTCGATATCGACTTGTCTTTGGATAATTTGACTGGCCATTTTTACGCATTTTCCACACTGATCGCCCACGCCCAAACGCTTTTTTACATCAGCTAATGAAGCATCGCCTTGGCTAACAGCTTCTTTAATCTGAGTATCTGTAATCGCATGACAAAGACAAACGTACATAAATAATGGTCCAACAATCGAATGTGCACGAATTATAAATGAAAACGATTCTCAATGCTAATAACTACTGAGAATAGTTATCAATCATTCGATAGGTTGGTAGTTATTAAAAACATTGCGGTTGATCACAACCAAGTGCCGGAGTGGGCACTTGGTCATATTTTGCGCTTAAAAGCTATTTCTTGATTTTTAAAGTGGACCTAGTAACCGCGTTCGAAATGAACCCGATGGGCTAGTTCCTCGCCTTTTATCCACTTGTGGTAGTTTTCAGAGAAGATCTCTACCACTTGCTCCGGAAAACTTGGAGCTGCAATATGTGGGGTGATGACAACATTGTCTAGCGACCAAATAGGATGCTCTTCTGGTAATGGCTCTTGATTGAATACATCGAGTATTGCTTGCTGTTGCTGATTTTGAATCAGCTGGATATAGAGCGAATCAAGATCAAGTACGTCGCCTCGACCTAAGTTAAACAACACCACCTCTTTTTTTAGCAGAGATAATGTATGTTGGTTCAGAGCACCGCGTGTTTCTGGTGTGCTCGGCAAGATACTCGCAACCGCATCCGCTCTTGGTAGATGACGAGTCAAGTTGGCTAAGGTGTCGATTTCGTCAAAACCTTTAGTGGGTTTTGCCCCGCGATTAATACCAATGACATGCATGCCAAAGTGTTTGGCAGTTTGGGCTATATGTTTTGCAATAGAGCCGGTACCTAAGAGCAGTAGGTTCTGCCCTTGTAAAGTCTTATAGCTACCAGGTAGCCATACTTTCTGCGCTTGTTGAGTTTTATAACGGCCGTGTTCACGCTGGTAAGCGAGTAGATAGCCAAACAGGTATTCGCTCATTAATGGACCAAAGATCCCTCGTACATTTGTAAGTTCATAGTCTCGTCGCTGCCTAGGTTTAACTAATGCGTCGACGCCCGCAAAAGTCGACTGCATCCATTTTAAATTTGTAGCATGTGGCAGTATTGGGGCGGCAAGACTTGGTTCTGCAAGCCAAATGTCAGCGGCAAATATGTTTTGCGGATTATCATCCAAAATATGCACATTTGGTAGATGGCAAGAAGTCAGAAGCTGACGATATTTTTCATTTTCTCTGGTGAGCAATAGTAACTTGTGTCCCATGCTGACTCCCTTTATCCTAGCTATATGTCATTAAATTAGAGTACGTTTATGTCCAAGTTGATTGAATTTCTGAGCTATTTAGGTTCGTTTATCTACCCCTGGCTAACAGAAGCTTCAACGGCAATCGTTGCTTGTGCACTGGTTGTATTTGGCAGCGATATCAACCGCTTTTTACGACGTTATCTTACCGGGCGTTCTTTCATTATTCGAACGCTGATCTTTGTTATCGTCAACGCATTTGGTTATGGGCTAATTATAGTGAAATTAAGCCCGCTACTAGCGCAATACATGGCACGTGTCCCATCACACTGGTTGTTTCTACTGGTGTTAGCCATTTTCTTTGCTATTGGTAGCTGGGCTCAACGTAATAAACAAGTTTAAGCCGTTAATTTTAGTGTAGATTATATTACTGTGGTTTGAGACATCGATATGTAAAGAATGGTAACGAATACCGATTACATACCGTCAATACTCAGGCGTTTGCTGCATTTATTTGTGTGATTGTAGCAAGCGCTTTATCTGGAAAATTACTGAAGATACCATCGACCCCTCGCTTGGCTAACATCTCAATATCATCAATAAAATCCACCGTATAGACGTACACTTTTGCACCACGTCTATGGGCGTCTTCAATCATCTCTTGGGTGACAAAGCTGAGGCCTAAATGAATCGAGTAAGCATTTAACTTTGTAACAATCTTTGCCAGATCAAAGGGCACTCCTTCAATGAGAGGGGCGACTCTTGCCTGTGGGTATTGCAGCTTGAAAGCATAAAGCTGGCGGTGGTTAAAAGAGGAGATCAGCAACAGATCTGGATCATATATCTGTTCATCGATAAGTTTTGCGTATAGTGCTATAAAAGCAGGCAACACGGATAGCCCTTTAAGCTCGATATTAACTTCTATATTGTGAGGCTTGAGTAGCGCTAAGACATCAATAAGTGTAGGAATTGCTTCACCAGATACCGTTATACTCTGTAAGTATTCTGCGCTGACAGTGTCAATAAGCCCGCAACCAGAACTTGTTGCTTCGAGTCTACGGTCATGGAAAACGTAGAGCTCTCCTTCGACTAAATGAATGTCCAGCTCAACTGCTGTAGCGCCTAACTTAATCGCTTTTTCAAAGGCCTTTAAGGTATTTTCAGGGGCACTACCGCTAGCACCGCGATGAGCAAATACCTTCATTGCTGAGTTTCTCTAATCATAGGGGATTAAGTCCGTATTAAGTTTTGCACATCTTTTGCCTGCCCTGGTGACAAGTGAACCTCTAACTGAGGGTAGGCAAGTTCCAAATTGTTATCTCGTAATTTTTTACTGATCTGTTTATGTAGCTTATGTCTAAGCGGCCAACGTGTGCCCATGTCTTTGGCGTAAGCTCTAACCTCAAAGTCTTGGGTATGCTGACCAAACCCTGCGAACCAGACTTCAGGTTCTGGTGTGAGTAGTGCATCATCACACTCTTGTACTGCTTGATAAAGAGCTGCCTCCACGCGTGCGGGATCGGAATCTCGGGCTACAGAAACATACACGATAACCCGTGTTATCGGATCTGAAAGCGACCAGTTAATCAGTTGCTCAGTAATAAAGGCCTTATTGGGCACAATGATCTCTTTTCGATCCCAGTCGATAATGGTGGTGGCACGGATCTGGATTTTACTGACAGTACCCGTGAGATCTCTTATCGTTACCGTATCACCAATTCGTACAGGTTTTTCGAATAAGATGATGAGACCTGAGATGAAGTTAGCAAAAATTTCTTGCAAGCCAAAACCTAAACCTACTGACAGAGCCGCGACTAACCATTGCAGCTTCGACCACTCCATCCCTAATGTTGAAAATCCACTTAATACACCAAAGAAAATCACTAAATAGCGACAAACTGTGGTCAGTGCAAAACCAGTGCCTTGGCTGAGATCTAATCGTTGAAGAATTGTTAGTTCAATCAAACCTGGTAAGTTGGTGGCAATCATCATCGAAAAGCCCACAATGATAAGCGAGAGTATAAGCGACTTTAAAGTGATGGGTAATTGCTGTTCAATACCATTAATGGTGGTATTGCTAGACCATAAGGTTACTCCATCGAGTAAAGAGAACAATGCTGTATGCGTTTGAGTCCAGAGGCCTACAATACTGGCCAAAAAGGCTAACAGTAAGAGCGAGCGAACCAAACCTAAAGATTGCCCTGAAATCGTTTCTAAATCGACCTCGGGCTCTTCATAGGTATCGAGTTGCTCAGGTGAATTTACTTCCCCTTTTTCACGTTGTGCGAGTACTTCCGCGCGCTTTGTCTTAGCGCGTTCAAAGGCAATTCGACGCCTCTCTATTAACATCCAGCGTTTTATTAATTGATAAAGCAATAAAAAGCCTAGGCCAAAAATCAATGATAGCTGCAACTGCAGGAACATTTGCACGGCTGTGTAGTAGTAACCTAAGAAGGCCAATACAGCACAAGCCAATGGCGTTATTATTAGCATCGCCCACAGTAGTTTTTGGATTAATTTTCTGTTTTTATCGCCATGGTGATGCTTATTCTCTCGGTTGGATATTTCTAAAACATCCTTATAGAACCAAAATAACATTAAACAAAATATGATAAATGCACCACGGCCTAAGCTATTTCTAACGAGTGAGGTATCAATGATTTCGGCAAATGCTGTAATGCCTAAAAATGGGGTTACCATAAAGGTAAGTTGCTTAAACTTCGCTTGCCCGGCACGTACTATGCTTCGCTGGGCTTTGAAATGATTGATTAGCAATCCCTTATCTAAAGCGAGTAAAAACACCAAGCGATATAGTTGATAGAAAATGCCTACAGCCAAAATGCCCATACCGATAGCGGAAACAAAATTTATATTAGATAAATAGAAAATTAACCCTGCGAGAATAATAGGAAGCGGTTTGAGCAGACTGTAGCTCGCAGAGTTTAGTAGCACGTGCCAAGTATAAATAAACTTATCTTGAGTAACGTTCCCTACAAATGGCAGTTCACGTCGCATTGCTGCTTTAAACTTTGGTGTGAGGATATCTTGTGCCACGAGGCTAACGATAAGCAAAATTAGCCACCAAGACCATAAACTGCCTTGTTCAGTGAATGAGTTTTGCAGTTGCTTCCAGGGAGCTTGTTGGATCATCCACTGCACGCTTTGGTGCAGTTCAGTAAGCCAAAGTCCTCCAATTCGATTAGCATTAGGCACCCAAAATAGATGCTCATTTAGCGTGTCTCTTAAAGTGATGTATTGCTGATTAAGTTGCTCGTTACTCACTCTTAAATCAGCTAACTCACTTAAGTATTGATCATAGCTTTGCAGAAGTTGTTGTAGTAGTAATTCTTGTGAAATAAGCAGCTTTGCATGCAGTTGTGTTGGCTTTGGTACACCACTAAGCTGCTGTTCATTGATAATTTGCGATTGCTCTATTTGGTAACGGGCTAATCGTGCGTCTGCAATCTCTGATTGCACTTTATCTTGGCTTGGTGGTTTGGGTAATGCTTGTAGCATCTGCAGAAAACGTTCACCGAATGCTGAGTTGAGCTTGAGCCAACTTATCTGCTGCTGAATATTAGTGAGCTGCTTAGCTTGATCTTGGTATTGCGCCTCAGCATGCTCTTGCTGTGTGAGCGCTTGGCTAATTTTGAGATTAAGTGTTTTTAGTGTTTCGCCATACTGTTGATTTGCTTCATTAAGGGCTTGAGCAATTGGATCTGTAGCGGTTGAATCAGGAACTAAACTTTGGGCTATTGCTGCTTCAGTGCGCATGTGGCGTTGTAATTCTAGCTGTTGGTTGATTCGTTCAATAAACAGTTCTTGCTGTAACAACTGCTCACGCACTAGTTGTAACTGCAGTTGGTTGAGATCAATCTCTTTCTGACTACTGGCTAAGTTTGCTTCAAGGGTGACAACATGCTGCTGGTATAGCTCTCTTTGAGCCAGTAGTATTTCATTCGCTAGAGTCTGCTCATTAGAAATTTTGATTTTTTTGTGCTTTTTGAGTGTTGCTCGTGCACTATTTAAGGTTTTTGGTAAATTATTTAATGCGCTATTTAACTCATTAATTTTATTGCTCAAACTAATTTCAACTTCTTTGAATTCAGATAGTCGCAGGTAGGCCATTGAACCTTGCTGGCTAATATCTTGCTCTGTTGAGAGCGTGACCGCTTTCTTTGCTTCTGTTATTTGCTGCAATAGGTTTGCTTTATGTAATTCAAAATTACTTAGCAGTGTTTTAGCATTCCTTTCGGTAAGTGCTAGCTCTTGAATTTTTGACTGTAGTAAGAGCAACTGTTGTTGCGGAGTCTTAGTTTCACTAGTTGTAGGGTTTATCC
Organism: Shewanella kaireitica; assembly: GCF_023284045.1. GTDB lineage: Bacteria > Pseudomonadota > Gammaproteobacteria > Enterobacterales > Shewanellaceae > Shewanella > Shewanella kaireitica. Next base: position 434,203 of record NZ_JAKIKQ010000002.1, on the reverse strand, counting down.
CCAACTTTTTTTCAAGAGAAGTAGGTTGGTTTGCATTGGCAGTGGAGCAAAATAGACACAGGAGAACCAATAAAAAACGATGCATGATTAGCAGCTTGCATAAATCGAAAAGGACTAACTTATAGTAGCCAAGTTATCAGAATAAAGAAATCGAACTATGCAGTCTTTTTAACCCGTTGTGACTTGTGACTCTGTTGGGTTTCAAATAATGCTGTAGCAACGACTAGAGTCCCGCCGATAATAGTCTTAATATCGAGATCTTCGCCTAAAAGCAGTAATGCCAAAACGGCACCATAGAAAGGTTGTAAACAAGAGACTAGGCCAACTGTTTTTGCACTGAGTAAGCGCAGCGCAGAAGTGAACAGAGCGTGTGGAGCAGCAGTGAATATAGTGCCAAGTAGTATGATTAACCACCAAACATTAGATTCAATCGTGCTGACTTCGACTGACAACCAAGGTGCAAGAAAAACCACTGCTACAGCGGTTTGGTAAAGCATTGCTTGTTGGCCGCTATATTGAGAAAAATAGCGTTTGTGTAATAAGTTTCTGGTAGTGAAAAGTGCAGCAGAAACAATGCCTATGACTATCCCAAGTGTAACGTCATTGCCAAGGCTTGCTTCAGGAATAAGCAGGCTAACCCCTATCAACACTATAACGCCACTTATAACATCGGCGAGTTGCAGTTTTGATTTTGTCACTAAAGGCTCTGCCAATACGGTCATTACGGGGTAGCTAAAAAACGCAATCATGCCAATGGCAACAGAGGATAGTTGCATAGAGGCAAAATAAGTTACCCAATGTAAACTCACAATCACACCCAGCCCAATGGCAACCCAATAATCTTTAGCTGCTTCAAGGGCTATTTTTTGCTTACTGAGTTTGACTATCAGTGAGAGAACTGCGGCAGCGACTACACAGCGTAAAACGGTGATATCTAAAGCGCTTAAGGGGATGAGCTTAGAAAACAGAGCGGTGCCACCGAATAGCAGTACTGCTAAATGCAGTTCAACCAACCCTGTTTTTTTATCATTGGGATTCAATGTGAACTTAGTCTTCTATTTTTGCAAAAGCTTGACCCATACGGGTGACGCTACATGGTTCGACACCGTCAGCAAACTCATCGAGTGCATCTTTAGCAAACAACATGACTACAGTGCTGCCGAGCTTGAAGCGACCCATCTCAGCACCTTTTTCAAGAGTTAGTGCATCAGGGCCTTCAGTTGGGTAGTCCCAAGTAAACACATCTTTACCGGTTGGCGGAGTGACGGTACCCGCCCATATTGTCTCGATACTCGCAACAATGGTTGCTCCCACAAGCACCATCGCCATAGGGCCAATTTCTGTTTCGAAAATCGCCACTACGCGTTCGTTACGAGCAAATAAGCCAGGTACATTTTGCGCGGTTAACGGATTAACTGAAAATAGTTCACCAGGCACATAAGTCATCTTCGACAAAGTACCTTTGATTGGCATATGAATGCGATGGTAATCTTTAGGGGCTAAGTAGATAGTTGCGAAATCACCCTCTTCAAAACGTTTGGCATCCGCTGCTTGGTTACCCAGCAGTGCTAGTGATGAGTAATCATGACCTTTAGCTTGAAAGATACGACCATCTTCAATAGGCCCTAACTGACTTACCGCACCGTCCACAGGGTGGATGATGTAATCTTTATCTTCACAAAGCGGGCGAATACCAGGTTTTAATGCACGAGTGAAAAACTGATTAAAAGTCGGGTAAGCCTCAGGTGCTGGCTGCGCCGCTTCACTCATGTCTATTTTGTATTGTTTGATAAACCATTTAATTGCTGCCGTGGTGACTGAACCCATTTCTGCTGCTGCTAGCTTTCCCACAAGGCGTGAAACAAGGTGCTTTGGCATAATATACTGCAGCGCAATTTTAACTTTATCCAATTTTAAATTCCTTTCTATTCTAGTTCTATTCGTCTGGACCGGCTCTAAAGTGACGAGCATGTCTTTGCTCGTCCAAACTTGCAATTATTTTGTGGTAATTATGGTATCTATCTTGGCTGATCTCTCCAGCCTCTAATGCTTCTGCTATTGAGCAGCCGGGATCATTTAGGTGCTTGCAGTCTCTAAACTTACAGGTTCCCAAATAATCTCTAAACTCAATAAAGCACTGACCGACTCTTTCTGCTGGCAAGTGCCAAAGTGCAAACTCACGAACACCTGGGGAGTCGATTAAATCACCGCCAGTTGAAATGTGCAGTAGTTTAGCTGTTGTGGTTGTGTGTTGACCAAGACCTGAGTTTTCCGATATATCGCCAGTCAGTAGCTCTGCATCTGGCATCATGGCGTTAATCATAGATGATTTACCCACACCAGATTGACCGACAAATACACTGACTTTACCATCCATTAATTGGTTGATTTGCTCGACGCCTTCGCCAGTTTTACTACTGACTTTATAGACCTCATAGCCAATATCACGATAACGCTGTAGTGCAGCTTCAATCTCAGGTAGCTCCTCGGGCGTGATCAGATCAACTTTGTTGAGCACGATAACTGGGGCAATACCGGTATCTTCAGAAGCAACCAAATAACGGTCGATAATCTGCGTGGTAAAGGCAGGCTTAACGGAAGTGACAATGAGGATCTGATCGATATTGGCGGCAATGATTTTTACGCCGTCGTACAGATCAGGCCTAGATAGAAGCGAGTGCCTTGGATGGACGGCTTCTACAATCCCTTCAATTCGGCTGGCACCTGACTCACTAGTTAGTGCTAAGCGAACAATGACTTTGTCACCGGTAACTAAGCTTTTAATGTTTCTGCGTATATTACAACGCGCAAGGTGTCCTGTTTCGGTCTCAACATCTGCATGCTGCCCAAAACGAGAAATAATGGTACCAAGCTGCTCTGGCCCTAACGAGTTATCCTGTAGTTCAGGCGTATTGTCGCTAGCTTCGCTGCTTTGCAATTTCTTTTTTTGGTTGTTGCGCATTCTGCGTAACTGACCTTGGCTTAATGGTTTCTTTTTGCTCACGTATTACTCACGTAATTTGCCTTCAATGATAAAGGTGATTTTTTGTCGCTTAAAAAAGCAGTATGATACACCGTCTTAAACAAAAAAGCCTGAATTTAGGCTAACAGGGATTACAGGTCGCTTTATGGCTATAGATGAAAACAACCTTATTTGGGTCGATCTTGAGATGACAGGGCTAGAGCCTGCTGTTGATAGGATTATTGAAATTGCGACTATAGTAACCGATAAAGAGTTAAATATTATCGCGCAAGGGCCTGTTATTGCGATTCATCAAACTGATGAACAACTCGCATTAATGGACGATTGGAACCAGAAGCATCATGGTGAATCAGGATTGGTTGAGCGAGTAAAAGCCAGCCAATTTAGCGAAGAAGACGCTATTGCGCAGACGATTGAGTTTTTGTCGCAATATGTTCCAGCGGGTGCTTCACCTATGTGTGGTAACAGCATTGGCCAAGATCGCCGTTTTTTAAATCGCTATATGCCAGCACTTGAAGACTTTTTCCATTATCGAAATATTGATGTCAGTACAGTTAAAGAGCTTGTACGCCGCTGGGAGCCTTCAGCAATGGAAGGCTTTACTAAACAAAATACTCACCAAGCGTTACTCGATATTCAAGAGTCTATCGCTGAATTGCAGTTTTATCGTGCAAAAGTATTTAAAATTTGACCATTCAGTCAGTTTATTTGCAAGAAGGGGTTGCAGAGCAGTGAAATTCTCCTATAATGCGGCCTCAACTTTTCGCTAAGCGGCAAACCTAGCGATTAATAATAAAAGTTGAAATGCGACATTAGCTCAGTCGATAAAGGTGAAAGACGATACCTTCTAATTGACATAGTATGGTTAAAACAGCATTTAAAATATTGCGACATTAGCTCAGTTGGTAGAGCGATACCTTGCCAAGGTATAGGTCATCGGTTCGAACCCGATATGTCGCTCCAAATATTAGCTTATTGGATCACCAAATTCGGTAAGTAGAAAAGTTTAAAGCGACATTAGCTCAGTTGGTAGAGCGATACCTTGCCAAGGTATAGGTCATCGGTTCGAACCCGATATGTCGCTCCAATTTAAAAGATTACGCGACATTAGCTCAGTTGACTCCTTAATAAGAGCAAAAGGGCGATACCTTGCCAAGGTATAAGTCATCGGTTGTTTGTTTCGAAGCCGATATGTCGTTGCAATCAAAGTAAAGGTTATGCGACATTAGCTCAGTTGGTAGAGCGATACCTTGCCAAGGTATAGGTCATCGGTTCGAACCCGATATGTCGCTCCAATTTAAAAGATTACGCGACATTAGCTCAGTTGACTCTTTATAAGAGCAAAAGTGCGATACCTTGCCAAGGTATAAGTCATCGGTTGTTTGTTTTGAAGCCGATATGTCGTTGCAATCAAAGTAAAGGTTATGCGACATTAGCTCAGTTGACTCTTTATAAGAGCAAAAGGGCGATACCTTTCCAAGGTATAAGTCATCGGTTGTTTGTTTTGAAGCCGATATGTCGTTGCAATCAAAGTAAAGGTTATGCGACATTAGCTCAGTTGGTAGAGCGATACCTTGCCAAGGTATAGGTCATCGGTTCGAACCCGATATGTCGCTCCAATCTTTCTCTTACAAAACCTCAAAACCTCAAAACCTCAAAACCTCAAAACCTCAAAACCTCAAAACCTCAAAACCTCAAAACCTCAAAAAACTACAGCAAAATAAATGCATAGCTCAGTTGTGCTTGTAGATAAAGTAGATACCCTCTTTTTGCCAAGGTATAGGTCATCGGTTCGAACCCACTGTAGTTTGAAGCTAAAAGCTCGCTCCAATCTTCCTCCATAAACTCCAATCATCAAAAGCCATAACCTCAAAAACCACGAAAGAAAAAAAATCTGCAGTTCAGCTGTGTATGTAGATGAAGTTGATACCCTCTTTTGCCAAGGAATAGGTCATCGGTTCGAATCCACTGTTGTTTAAGTCAAAAGCTCACTGCTGTCTCAAGTTTCAATGCATTTTCTTTCAAGCTTGCGGTAAAGATGCCTCTATGAGTTATTTCATGCACTAAACTATTTAATGAGATTGAAGTGACTATAATTTGAGAGGAACAAGCTGGGATGAGGTGCGATAGCGTGATCGAGCGCTAGTTTCTTTAATAATCTCTAAAGTAGGCGTGTTTGGAATAGATAAAACATGACAGCCTTCAAATCTTCAGTTTTTTGTTCAGACCATAATAGCATTAGACTAATTTTTAGCTTGTCACCGAAAGTGCGAGCGATAGGAGAGCGGTATATGCGTATTCAACAACTTAGTGAGCTTATAGATTATGTAGCGACTTGTCGCCTTGAGATGGCTCAGCTATATAGTCGTTTGCATACCCAAGCGGATTCTTCACGAGTTAAGTTAATGCTAGAGTATTTTCAGCATCATCAACGCCAAACAGCTGAGAAGCTTGAAAACTATATCGATGAAGCGCCTAAGAAAATACTTGATACCTGGTATAAAGATATCGTTTTTGAAGACTTTGTTTCTCGCTGTCAAAAACAGACTTTACCCGCCAATATGACCGAAGATGATGTTTTGGAGTTACATCTAGAACTTGATAATAAGCTGATAGGCTTAATAGAGAAAACCGCTTTGTCTTCAGCCTGTAGCGAGACCAAAGGCGCGCTTGAAGATTTAGTTAGAGTGGAAAAAATTCAACAACAGCGTCTAGTGCATAGTAGTATTCGTATGGACGATATCTAATTTCATAGCTCGGTTTCGTCTAAGCTAAAGGCACTTAACGGTGCCTTTTTTGATCCTTTGGAAGGCTAATGCATCAGCATACTTGTGTTAGATCAAACTATGGAGATTTAAAGGTCTTATAAGTGAACAATTCATATGAGTTTCAGTCTTATTGACTAATATTCTAAATTAGTTGAAGTTCAGTTCTAGGAAAAGCTTAATGAGCGAAAAGTATTTATCTGCATTATTACCAGTATATTCAGTCGAGCAAGTGAGGCTGGCTGAGATTACTGCTGTCAAAGATAGTGATATAAGCCTTTTTAATCTTGTAGAGCGAGCCGCATCGGCGGCTTTTGAACAACTCCAATCACTTGAGCTTCCTACTCAGTCTGTTTTGATCCTCGCCGGGCATGGTAATAATGGCGCTGATGCTTATACCACTGCGGCAATGTTGATTAAAGCAGGTTGGTCTGTCTGTTTACAGGCCTCACTTGCCCACAGGCCTTCTGAGGAACTATTGCAGGCTATTGTTAAGTTTGAGCAGAGTGGCGGTCACTGCTCTCCTTTCAATATTGACGAAATTAATCATGCGAATGTGATTGTCGATGGCCTACTCGGCACGGGAGTCAACGGAGAGCTAAGTGATGAACTTGTCTCTATTATTAATGCTGTAAATAACAGTGCTGCGTGGGTCTTGTCACTCGATGTTCCATCTGGGATTGAACCTAATACTGGGATGGCGAAACAGGTAGCTATAGAAGCCGATATGACACTGGCTTTTGGCGCGATTAAGCAAGGCTTACTGACCAGCCAGGCGCGACATTTTTGTGGGGCGTTAATCTTAGCTGATATTGGTTTAACCTCTTTCTTACCTAAAAGTGCTCTCAAAAAGTTAGTGAGCAAAGATCTTCCAAAGGTGTTTAAACCAAGAAGAAGAGATTCGCATAAAGGAAAGAGCGGTAAAGTCACTGTTATCGGTGGCGATAAGGGGATGTCTGGGGCGGTGAGATTGGCCTCCGAGGCAAGTTTAAGAAGCGGAGCTGGTTTGGTCACAGTGGTTTCTAGACCTGAGCATCAGTTAGTGATTTGCTCTACCCGACCTGAATTGATGTTCTGGGGTTGTGAGCTAGTGGATATGGAAGTGTACTTAAAGCTAGGCTGGGCTGATGTATTGGTTATTGGCCCTGGACTCGGCACCGCTGACTGGGGTTACAATTTATTGAAAGCTGTTGACCTAGCCGATAAACCCAGTGTGATAGATGCAGATGCGTTAAATTTACTTAGTCAGTTTTCATTAACCAGTAAAAACTGGGTACTAACGCCTCATCCTGGAGAAGCTGCTAGGCTATTAAATGTCAGTATTGCTGAAATCGAGCAAGATAGGTTTAATGCAGTTCGCCAGCTGCATGCTAAATACGGTGGCGTTATTGTATTAAAGGGCGCTGGTACGCTAATTTATGACGGTAAGGAGTGTATCGTTGCACCCGTTGGTAACCCCGGGCTTGCAAGCGGTGGCTGCGGTGATGTTTTATCTGGCATTATCGGGGCCTTGATGGCGCAAGGCTATGACAATATGCAAGCAGCTTGTTTAGCCGTTGTCATACACGGAGATGCTGCAGATCTTGCTGCTAAAGAGGGGGAGAGAGGGATGCTTGCGAGTGATCTTATGCCTTATATTCATCAGTTGGTTAATCAAATCTAGTTTAGAAATTTAGGTGATTAGGTTAAAGTAGCGCATTCTAGGAAACGTGTTATTTAGGGCATCTTTTTAAATCAATATGAATATACAATCAATCAGCTTAGATCTTAAAGACGAGCAGGCGACAGTTAGCTTAGGCAATAAGTTATCAGCCTTGATTACGCCGCCATTAACGCTTTATTTGAGTGGCGATCTAGGGGCTGGGAAGACGACTTTTAGTCGTGGGCTAATCCAAAGCTTAGGTCATGATGGTGCAGTAAAGAGTCCTACTTATACTTTGGTTGAACCCTACGAAATAGCGGGCATTGACGTATTTCACTTTGATCTATACCGCCTCTATGATCCAGAAGAGTTGGAGTTCATGGGGATACGTGATTATTTCACTGAACGTAGTTTGTGTATTGTAGAGTGGCCTGATCGTGGACATGGTCTATTACCGCAGGCTGATATACATATCTACATCAAATATGTTAATACTGGGCGACAAATAGAATTACAGGCTCTCTCTACTAAGGGCGAAGAAATATTGGCGTGTTTAAATAATAATGATAATAAACAATAATATATTTAAGTTAGCTCTACTATTACTTAGCTTATGTACTTCTTTTTTTGCGCAGAGCGCGAACAAACTCGAAGGCGTAAGAGTGTGGGCGGCGCCTGAATCGACACGTATTGTTTTTGATTTGAGCAAATCCCCGAAATACAGCCATTTCACATTAACCAATCCGTATCGCTTAGTTGTTGATTTAAAATCGTCTTCCAATAAAGTCGACTTGGGTAAAATCGCCAATAACAGCAAGTTAGTAAAAAGAATAAGAAAGAGTTCGCCACCAGAGAAAGGCACTCTCAGAATTGTTATTGATTTAACAAAGCCGCTTAAAGCAAATTTGTTTGCATTGCCACCAACGGCACCCTATGGCAATCGCTTGGTTGTTGATCTGGACGGTGGAAGCACTAAGGCTAAAAGCAAGCCGGGTAAGCCCGCTACCGCTTTGCGTGATGTCATCGTCGCTATCGATGCCGGTCATGGTGGGGATGACCCCGGATCGATTGGCCCTTCAGGCATGTACGAAAAGAAAGTGGTGCTGCAGATAGCAAAAAAAGTCGCGGCAAAAATTAATGCCACACCTGGAATGAAGGCGGTAATGACCAGAACAGGTGATTATTTCGTTAATTTGAATCGCCGTTCAGAGATTGCCCGCACCAGTAAAGCGGATCTGTTAATCTCGATTCACGCTGATGCTTTTACCTCTCCTCAACCTCGTGGAGCTTCAGTTTGGGTTTTATCTATGCGTCGAGCTAACAGTGAAATTGGTCGTTGGTTAGAGCAAAAAGAGAAGCATTCGGAGTTGCTGGGTGGCGCTGGTGAAATTATTCAAAATACCGACAATGAACAATATTTGGCGATGACCTTGCTCGATATGTCGATGGACCGTTCGATGGCGATCAGCCATAACATCGCAGGTGATGTGTTATCCAATTTGGGTAAAGTGACAAAGCTACACAAGCATAAGCCAGAGTCCGCCAGCTTTGCTGTGCTAAAGTCGCCTGATATCCCCTCAATATTGGTTGAGACTGGCTTTATCTCCAACCATAAAGAGGAGCGCCTCCTTTCCCAAAGAGAGCATCAAAATAATCTCGCCAAAGCGGTGCATAAGGGCGTGGTTAAGTATTTTGAGGCCAACCCTCCGGTTAACTCTTTACTGGCGAGTAAAAGTAATACTAAGCATAAAGTCCGTAGTGGCGAATCATTGTCGGTTATTGCCCATCGATACCAGATCTCGATTAGTAGCTTGAAAAAAGCTAATAAACTGAAATCTGATTCTTTAAGAATAGGGCAGACGTTAGTGATACCGCGGGCGTAAATATGTTGCAGTTAAAGAGTAAATAATGGCTATAGAAAAATTACCACCTCAACTTGCTAACCAAATAGCGGCAGGTGAAGTTGTTGAGCGGCCAGCTTCTGTTATCAAGGAGCTGGTAGAAAACAGCTTAGATGCTGGTGCAACCCGAGTCGATATAGAAATAGACAAAGGTGGCAGTAAACTGATCCGTATTCGAGATAATGGTTTTGGGATCCCTAAGCAAGATTTAAGCTTAGCTTTATCTCGTCATGCGACTTCGAAGCTTAAATCTTTAGATGATTTAGAAGCCATTATGAGCTTTGGGTTTCGCGGTGAAGCGTTAGCCAGTATCAGCTCAGTTTCGCGCCTAACGTTAACGTCTAGAACAGAAACCCAAGCTGAAGCGTGGCAGGCGAAAGCTGAAGGCACTGAGATGGCGGTGCAAATACTGCCTGCAGCTCATCCAGTTGGAACCACTATCGAAGCTGTTGACCTGTTTTTTAACACTCCCGCGCGCCGTCGTTTTTTAAAAAGTGATAAAACTGAGTTTACTCATATCGATGAGTGGCTAAAGCGAATCGCTTTGGTTAGAAGAGATATTCACTTTACCCTTAAGCATAATGGAAAAAGTGTACGCAATTATCGTCCAGCGATAACTGAAATCCAATATTTGCAGCGTTTGGGGCAAGTTTGCGGTAAAGCATTTGCAGAAACCTGCTTACATATAAACTGTAATCATAATGACCTTACGTTAAGCGGTTATTTACAAGCCCCTGGTGCAGCCAGTGGCTATTGTGAAACACAGTACTTCTATGTCAATGGCCGCTTGGTAAAAGATAGATTAGTAAATCATGCGGTGAGACAAGCATTCTCTGAATATGCAGCAGGCGTATCGCCCGGCTATGTGCTAATGCTCGAGTTAGACCCTCACCAGGTTGACGTCAACGTTCATCCCGCTAAGCATGAAGTGCGTTTTCATCAAAGCCGTTATGTGCATGATTATATCTTGCAAGCTCTGCAATCTGCTATGGCGCAGTCATCTGAACTGGGGCTTGAAGCAGAGGCTGAACCTACAGATGAAAGCGGAGTCACTTTTGAACCTAACAGTACAAGCAGTAATGCTTCCTCTAGCAGTTATAGTGAGCCAGATACAAAGCCTATAGCAGTCAATGAACGCCCTTTGACGACAACAGCAACTAGCTATAATCAAGGGCAGTCTAACTATAGAACACCTTTAAGACCTGCGACTCATAGGGCTGATGTGGAACTGCCCAGCCAAAGTAGCTTAGAAGCTTATGCTAGTTTGCTAAGTAGCAGTAATGCAGAACCCGCAAGCGGGAAAGTGGTCAGTAATCCGCATGCTTCGGCGGTGTCGGACGCTAGCGTGAAGATGCCTGCAATATTGGCTGATAAATATTGGGTTATAGTCGAAGAGGACAGTATCCGCTTGCTGAGTATTGCTGATGTGATTAAAGAAACCGCACGGCAACAGATCCAAGCTAAATTGGCGCAAGGATTAGTGGGTCAACCTTTGCTGATGCCTGTGGCTTTACCTGCCGATAATCTTTGGAATGAAGTTATTGAAACTCGAGAACAATTGCTAAGAAAGTTGGGAATTGAGCTATCTATCCGACTTGGGCAGTTGATTATTAAAAAAGTGCCCCCATATCTGAGAGACAGCCAATTGGCTGTTTTAATCCCAGAGTTATTACAATGGATTCGATTTGAAGAGCCGAGCGATGATGCGTTAGTTCATTGGCTCGCGATACAAGCTTCAAGTCGTTTTACAGCCAGCGCCGAGGCGTGGTTAGCATTTAATGCATTAGATACTAGCGCAAAAAGCGCTCTTTATAAGCAAAGCCAGGAACTTCCTTGGCAGCAATGGATGAAAGAATCTCAGAGTGACTGAACAGAGAAAACATAAAATAATCACCTTAATGGGCCCAACCGCTTCAGGTAAAACTGCGCTGGCTATTGAGTTGGTTAAAAATTATGACTGCGAAATTATTTCCGTGGACTCGGCATTGATCTACCAACAAATGGACGTTGGCAGTGCTAAGCCGGATGCCGCAGAGCTTGCTGTTGCTCCTCATCATCTGATTGATATTATCGACCCAGCAGAAAGCTACTCTGCTGCAGACTTTAGAAAAGACGCATTGCTCAAAATAGAAGATATCATCAGCCGTGGTAAGACCCCGTTACTGGTGGGTGGCACTATGATGTATTTTAAAGCTTTGATAGAAGGCTTATCACCTCTTCCAGGGGCTAATGATGAGATTCGAGCGCAGATAGCGGCTGAAGCACAAGCCGATGGCTGGCAAGCACTGCATGATCAATTAAAAGAGATTGATCCTGTTGCTGCTGAGCGTATTCACCCTAATGATCCGCAACGATTAGCAAGAGCATTAGAGGTTTTTCGGATTAGCGGCAAGTCTTTAACTGAGTTAACGAAAGTAAAGTCGGATGCATTCCCTTATGAAGCGATACAATTTGCGATTGCACCTAACGACAGAAAGGTGTTACATAAAGCAATAGAAACACGTTTTAAGGCTATGTTAGGTCTAGGGTTTGTTGAAGAAGTTAAAAGATTAAAGTCCCGTGATGACTTACATTTGGAACTGCCCTCTATGCGCTGCGTAGGCTATCGACAATGTTGGCAGCATTTAGATGGCGAATATGACTATGAAACTATGGTTGAAAAAGCTATTGTGGCTACTAGGCAGTTAGCAAAACGTCAATTAACATGGTTGCGTGGTTGGCCAGACTTAATTTGGCTTGAAAGCGGTGCTGAAAATAATCTTGATACAGTATTGCGATATAGTCGCTAGCTAATTGGCGATAGCTGTATAATACTAAAACCAAAGAATAAAGTTTTCTAGTATTAGAATTACTATTGATATTACATAAAAAAGGAAATTAGAAAATGGCAAAGGGGCAATCTTTACAAGACCCGTTTTTGAACGCATTGCGTCGTGAACGCGTTCCAGTATCTATTTATCTTGTTAACGGCATTAAGTTACAAGGACAAGTTGAGTCTTTTGATCAGTTTGTAATTTTACTTAAAAACACAGTAAGCCAGATGGTTTACAAACATGCCATTTCTACAGTGGTACCTTCACGCCCATTTAACGTGAGTAACCACCAAGCGACAAATGCACAGGCTGGTTATAACGCGCAGCATGACGAAAGTGATGAGAAGTAATTTTTTGAGGAGATTGCTTTTTGTTTGATCGTTATGAGGCAGGAGAACGTGCGGTACTTGTCCATGTCGATTTCTCCGATGATGACAGCCGAGAGGATTTAGTAGAGCTTAAACTATTAGTTGAGTCTGCTGGGGCACAGTCAATCGGAGTTATTACAGGAAGTCGCCGAGCACCGGACCGAAAGTTTTTTGTCGGTTCAGGTAAGGCGGAAGAGTTGGCGGCGATGGTAGCGGCCACAGATGCTAACGTAGTGATTTTTAATCATGCGTTAAGCCCAGCTCAAGAACGAAATATTGAGCATTTGTGTGAATGTCGAGTACTCGACAGAACAACTCTAATCCTAGATATTTTTGCTCAGAGAGCAAGAACCTATGAAGGCAAGTTACAGGTGGAGCTAGCGCAACTGCGCCACATGTCAACGCGTCTTATCAGAGGTTGGACGCATTTAGAAAGGCAAAAGGGTGGTATTGGTCTTCGTGGACCAGGTGAAACCCAGCTTGAAACTGATAGACGTTTATTGAGAGGGCGAATTCGCACGATTAATAAGCGTTTAGCAAAAGTTGATAAACAGCGTGACCAAAGCCGTCGAGCCAGACAGCGAAGTGATATGTCGACGGTTTCTTTAGTCGGTTACACCAATGCTGGCAAATCGACACTATTTAATGCATTAACAGCGTCAGATGTTTACGCTGCTGATCAACTCTTCGCTACGTTAGATCCGACATTGCGAAAGCTGGAACTGCCAGACGGTCATATTGTTTTGGCGGATACAGTAGGGTTTATTAGGCATTTGCCTCATGACCTAGTTGCTGCATTTAAAGCGACACTGCAGGAAACACGACAAGCAGATTTGTTACTGCATGTTGTCGATAGCGCAGATGAAAATATGGCTGATAATTTTGAGCAGGTACAAAGCGTGCTCAAAGAGATCGATGCCGACGAAATTCCTCAGTTGATTATATGTAATAAAATCGATCTGCTGGATGAGGTGAAACCTCGCATTGATTATGATGATGAAGGTAAGCCAATTAGAGTCTGGGTATCTGCCCAGCAGCAAAAAGGCTTGGAACTAGTTCAAGAAGCGATCAACGATTTAGTTGGTAAAGCTGTCAAAGAACTAGCCTTGCAAATCCCTGCTTCGGCAGGGCACTATCTTGGTCAGTTTTATAAACTGGATGTAATACAGCAGAAAGAGTATGACGATCTGGGGAACTGTATGATCTCTGTACGCTTGTTAGAGGCCGATTGGCGTCGACTGGTAAAGCAGAGCCTTGGTGAAATAGAAACTTTTATCGTCGATGATGTCGCCGTATAAATAGTAATTTTAGTAATCTCGTTTATTTCATACACTATGGAGTACTAAATGGCTTGGAACGAGCCCGGTAACAAGGGTCAAGACCCTTGGGGAAAGAAAGGTGGTAACGATAAGGGACCACCAGATCTAGATGAAGTTTTTCGTAACCTTTCTAAACGCTTTGGCGGTAAAGGCAATGGTTCAGGCAATGGCATAAGTTCAATGAGCTTAGTGATTGTTTTAGCTATTGCTGTTGTTGTTTGGGGGCTATCTGGCTTCTACACAGTGAAAGAAGCTGAGAAAGGTGTTGAGTTGCGTTTTGGTGGCTATATTGGAGAAGTTGATCCAGGCCTTCAATGGAAAGCGACCTTCATTGATGAAGTTACTCCTGTGAACGTGCAAACTGTTCGCTCGATCCCTGCTTCTGGTAGCATGCTAACAGCCGATGAGAACGTAGTTTTAGTGCAACTTGACGTACAGTTTCGAGTTAATAATGCTAAAAACTATCTCTACAGTGTAGTTGATGCAGATGCTAGTTTACGTGAAGCCACTGACAGTGCATTGCGTTATGTGATCGGTCACAACACCATGGACGATATCTTGACTACTGGTCGAGATAAGATCCGTCGTGATACGTGGAACGAAATCGAGCGTATTATCGAACCTTATAAACTAGGTATCGTGATTGTTGACGTTAACTTCTTGCCTGCTCGTCCACCTGAAGAGGTTAAAGATGCCTTTGATGACGCGATCGCCGCTCAAGAAGATGAACAACGCTTTATCCGTGAAGCCGAAGCGTACTCTCGTCAGTTAGAGCCTAAGGTTCGTGGTACTGTACAAAGAATGGATCAACAAGCTAAAGCTTATAAGCAAAGAGTCACGCTTGAAGCGCAAGGTAAAGTTGCCCGTTTTGAACAGTTACTCCCTGAATATCAGGCGGCCCCAGATGTTACTCGTGAGCGTATGTATTTTGATACGATGCAAGAAGTGATGAGTGGGACTAGCAAAGTGCTTATTGATGCTAAAAATAGCGGAAACTTGATGTATTTGCCACTCGATAAGTTGATGCAAAATAGCCAGTCAAATAAGTCTGTTAGCACTAAAAGTAAACCCGCACAGCCTATAATGTCGGTCAACAGCACGACAAATAATAGCAGTATGCCTCTTGATGGTCGTCCATCAAGAGGTGATCGTACGGGGAGGAATTAAGTATGGGTAAATTTACTGCGGTAATAGCAGCTGTACTTGTTGCCATCTGTTTGTCGTCTATTTTGGTGGTTAACGAAGGTGAGCGTGCCATCGTTTCGCGTTTTGGTAAAGTCCTGAAGGATGATGGCATCACTCGCGTATACGAGCCCGGCCTGAACATTAAGATCCCTATGCTTGATAAGGTTAAATTTCTGGACTCTCGTGTACAGACGCTCGATGGCGCAGCAGATCGCTTTGTAACTTCAGAGAAGAAAGATCTTATGGTCGATTCTTATGTGAAGTGGCGCATCTTGGATTTTGAACGTTACTACTTGTCAACCAATGGTGGTATTAAGGCCAACGCTGAAACCTTGCTACAACGCAAGATCAACAATGACCTTCGTACTGAGTTTGGTCGCCGTACGATTAAAGAGATCGTTTCGGGAAGTCGTGATGAGCTACAATCAGATGCACTGAAAAATGCTTCTGAAAGTGCAGAAGATCTAGGTATCGAAGTTGTTGACGTTCGTGTTAAGCAAATTAACTTGCCAGCAAACGTCAGCACTAGTATTTACCAACGTATGCGTGCTGAGCGTCAAGCTGTTGCAAAAGAGCATCGCGCTCAAGGGCAAGAGCAGGCTGAAATCATTCGTGCTAAGACTGATGCAAGTGTGACGATTCAAACGGCAGAAGCTGAGCGTTTAGCGCTGACTACTCGCGGTGAAGGTGATGCGCAGGCGGCTAAAATTTATGCTGACGCGTATACTAAAGACCCTGAGTTTTTCAGTTTTATGCGTAGCTTAGATGCTTATAAATCAAGTTTTGACGGCGATCGCGATGTCATGGTTCTTGAGCCAGACAGTGAATTCTTTAGATATATGAAGAGCTCTACAGGTAAATAACCTTATCGCTTGATCGGAAAAGGCCTAACAACTGTTAGGCCTTTTTTATGTGCGAAAGATTTAATTTTAGGCCTGAATTTTATTCCTACCTATTCAGTCAACTATTCTGCTGTATCGACAATAACCTCACTTTAGAATGTATAAGTGGCTAATTTAGAA
Organism: Shewanella kaireitica; assembly: GCF_023284045.1. Lineage (GTDB taxonomy): Bacteria > Pseudomonadota > Gammaproteobacteria > Enterobacterales > Shewanellaceae > Shewanella > Shewanella kaireitica. Next base: position 418,205 of record NZ_JAKIKQ010000002.1, on the reverse strand, counting down.
CAAGATAATTAAAATGTATTTTCATGTTCTTTTAAGTTAATTTGCATAAAATGTTAGCCGAGATGCTTTCTTTTTGCGCAGAATGGCCACTAAAAGCAACATAGTTAACTTTGTTGTGTGTTTTAACTATGATCTGGTTCTAATTTTTGGCTATAATGAGCCCCGCCTCAAATTTAGATTTTTAATCTCTGGCTTAAGTCAGAATTTAAGAAACTTAATAAAACAAAAATTCCAACACTCTCTGGAGACAAGTGGATGAGCAATGCGCCAGTCGATACCGGACGTCGCAGATTTCTGACCGCAGCAACCGCCGTAGTAGGTGGTGCTGGTGCCGCTGCTGTAGCGGTTCCGTTTATAAAGTCATGGAATCCGAGTGCCAAAGCGAAAGCAGCAGGTGCGCCGGTTGAAGTAAACATAAGTAAAGTCGAGCCAGGTCAACTTATTCGAGTTGAATGGCGTGGTAAACCTGTATGGGTTGTTCGTCGTACACAGGAGATCTTAGATGGTCTGCCTACTATTGACGCTCAGCTTCGCGATCCAGACTCTGTTGAACCACAGCAGCCTGTATACGCACAAAACCCAGGGCGTTCAATTAAGGCCGAATATTTCATAGCCGTTGGCTTGTGTACTCACCTAGGTTGTTCTCCAACTTACTTACCAGACACGTTTGGTGAGCAAGTCGAGGGTGTTGCTTCAGGATTCTTCTGTCCTTGTCACGGTTCTAAGTTTGATATGGCTGGTCGCGTATTCCAAGGTGTACCTGCGCCATTGAACCTAGTTATCCCTCCACATCAGTATATTGATGATGGCACCGTGATTATCGGTGTTGATAAAGGAGCTGCGTAATGGTTAAGAATATCATTGATTGGATTGATGCTCGTATCCCGATGACCGCGACGTATAATCGTCACGTCGGTCAATATGCGACACCAACCAACTTTAACTTTTGGTACTTTTTTGGCTCATTAGCCATGCTAGTACTTGTTAACCAATTACTTACCGGTATTTGGTTAACAATGAACTACGTACCAACGGCTGAAGGTGCGTTCGCTTCTATTGAATACATTATGCGTGATGTTGAGTACGGTTGGTTGCTGCGATATATGCACTCCACTGGTGCTTCGGCCTTCTTTGTGGTGATCTATCTGCATATGTTCCGTGGTCTTATTTACGGTTCGTATCAGAAGCCTAGAGAACTACTATGGCTATTCGGTATGCTTATCTTCCTCGTGTTGATGGCTGAAGCGTTTATGGGTTACTTGCTACCTTGGGGACAGATGTCTTACTGGGGTGCACAAGTAATTATCTCATTGTTCGGCGCTATCCCCGTTATTGGTGATGACCTAACATTGTGGATCCGTGGTGACTTTGTCGTCTCCGGCGCAACCCTGAACCGTTTCTTCGCATTGCATGTTATTGCGCTACCGTTAGTACTTGTTGTGTTGGTGTTCTTACACCTTATTGCACTGCATGAAGTGGGCTCTAATAACCCAGACGGTATCGAGATTAAAAAGAACAAAGATGAGAATGGCTGGCCAAAAGATGGTATCCCATTCCACCCTTACTACACAGTTAAAGATATCATGGGCGTTGCTGGTTTCTTGATTGTCTTCTGTTATGTATTGTTCTTTATGCCAGAAGGTGGTGGTTACTTCCTTGAGAAGCCAAACTTTGAAGCGGCTAACCCAATGAAGACGCCTGAACATATTGCGCCAGTTTGGTACTTCACACCTTTCTATGCAATTTTGCGTGCGATTCCAGATAAGTTAATGGGTGTTATCGGCATGGGCTTAGCCATTGCTGTACTGTTTATCTTACCTTGGTTAGATCGTTGTAGTGTTAAGTCAATTCGCTACCGCAGCATGGCTCACAAGCTGAATATTAGTCAGTTTGCTGTTTCATTCGTGGTACTTGGTTACTTAGGTGCAGTTCCTGCTACACCTGCACTCACTATTGCGGCACGTATCTTTACAGTGACTTATTTTGGCTTCTTCTTACTACTATGGATTTACAGTAAGAATGAGAAGACTAAGCCTGTTCCAGAGAGGTTGACACACTAATGAAAAAATTATTGATTGCATTAGTCGCCTTGGTTCCAACATTGGCAATCGCTGCTGGGAGCACTGCTCACCTAGAGAAAGCTAATATAGATCTTAATGACCAAGAGTCGCTGCAGCGTGGTTTGGATCACTTCCAAAATAACTGTGCCGGTTGTCATAGCACTCAATATCAGCGTTATGAACGTGTAGCGACTGATTTGGGAATTTCGCTAGATGACATGCGGGCTAAATATATCCATGATGACGCCAAAATTGGTGAATTGATGGAAAATGCGATACCAGAAGCTGATGCGGCTAAGTGGTTTGGTGCTACACCACCAGATTTAACTTTGGTTGCACGTGTCCGCGGTGAAGATTGGATTTACTCATACCTTAAAGGTTTTTATAAAGATGAAAGCCGTCCATTTGGTGTGAATAATACGGTTTTCCCATCTGTGGGTATGCCTCATGTACTTGAAGAGCTACAAGGCCTATCGGTTAAACAGGAAGATGGCACTTTAGTTGCGACTGGCGGTACACTATCTGCTGAAGAGTATGACCAATACGTCCGTGATCTTACTGGCTACTTGGTTTACGCTGGCGACCCAGTAAAACTTGAGCGTGAAAGCTTAGGTTGGTGGGTGATGGGCTTCCTATTTATTTTCTTTATTGTGGCCTACCTCTTAAAGAAAGAATACTGGAAAGATGTACACTAAGCCCTATTAAAGGGTAGAATGTATTATCCGCATATTGTAAACGGGGAGCTTTGCTCCTCGTTTGCTTTTGCATTTTTGCTTTTTGAATTGTGAATCCCGGAGGGTATCAATGGCTGTTGCTGCCAACAAACGCTCAATCATGACCCTGTATTCAGGCGCAGATGACCTTTACAGTCATCAGGTACGTATCGTTCTTGCTGAAAAAGGCGTAACGGTTGACGTATTGCAGGTTGATCCAGATGAGATCCCTGAAGACTTGATCGAGCTAAACCCGTACAACACTGTACCTACATTGGTTGACAGAGAATTAGTACTGTATAACTCTCGCATTATTATGGAATATTTAGATGAGCGTTTTCCTCATCCTCCACTAATGCCTGTTTATCCGGTTTCACGTGGCCAAACTCGTCTTTGGATGCACCGCATTGAAGAAGATTGGTATGAACTTGTAGAGCGCATTAGAAAAGGCGATCGCGCCGAAGCGGCTCGTAAAGAGTTGACTGAAAGCTTAACGGCTATCGCACCTATCTTCGGTGAAGTGCCTTACTTTATGAGTGAAGAGTTCGGTTTAGCTGATTGCTACTTAGGCCCGTTATTATGGCGTCTACCAGTATTGGGTATCGAACTCGATAACCGTGCTGCAAAAGATATTAAAGCATATATGACTCGTTTGTTTGACCGCGAATCATTTAAAGCTTCTTTGACAGAGACTGAGCGCGAAATGCGCATGGGTATCTAATGAAAGAGTTAACCCCGAATCGTCCATACTTGTTGCGGGCTTATTATGACTGGTTGATGGATAACCAGTTAACGCCCCATGTTGTTGTTGATGCTTATGTGCCAGGCACCCAAGTTCCACAGCAGTATGTTAAAGATGGTCAGATTGTGCTGAATATTACCGAAAGTGCTGTAGGCGGACTACAGATCACTAACGAATTTATTGAGTTCAGTGCACGTTTTGGCGGTGTACCTCAGCAGGTGTTGTTGCCTATGGCTGCAATTGTCGCTATCTATGCCAGAGAAAATGGCGCAGGTACTGTCTTTGATGTCGAAGAAGCGTACCAATTAGAAGAAACTGAAGAAGCGGGTCTTTCTGTAGTAGAAGAGCCCGTTGCTGAGGTTAGTGAGCCTGAAGAGGTCAAAGAAGAGGTTAAGGAGCCTAAACGCCGAGGTCATTTGACCTTAGTAAAATAGGTTGTAACCAAACAGAAAGGCCAGTCATTTGACTGGCTTTTTTATTGGAAAAATTTACTGAAAAGCTAGAGTGCGGTGAAGATGTGTTAACTCTGTGGTAGCATCTGCGCCCAACTACACTATTACTCAGTGGCATCAAAGGCGAGCTTTTTGGCCTTTGACATTAAATGGCGCTAAAGAAGAACAGGCTTACGGCACAGCTATGATCTTAATGATCGATAATTATGACTCTTTTACTTATAACTTAGTGCAATATTTTCAGCAATTGCAGCAAAGTGTAGTGGTTAAGCGAAACGATGAGCTTACCCTCGTAGATATAGAGTCTATCAACCCCACTCATATAGTGATCTCTCCTGGCCCATGTACGCCTAATGAAGCTGGACTCTCTCTTGCTATCATCAAGCACTTCGCTGGAAAGCTGCCTATTTTAGGTGTTTGTTTAGGCCACCAAGCTATCGCACAGGTTTTTGGCTCTGAAGTGATAAAAGCTAAAAGAGTGATGCATGGTAAAACCAGTAAAATAGCCCATAACGGAGAAGGCCTTTTTGACGGGCTTAATAACCCATTAACCGTTACCCGTTATCACTCTTTATTGATTGATGAAATTCCTGCAGGCTTTAGTTTGGATGCTTGGTATGACGATCCAATTCATGGCCGTGAGATAATGGCGATGAGTTGTGCCGCTAGTAAAATTTACTCTGTGCAGTTCCACCCAGAATCTATTTTGACTGAGCAAGGCCATAACTTGTTAGCCAATTTTATAGATATCACCTAATAGCAATCAATATGTGAATTTGGTCTACTGTGAGAGTTTTTGACAAATTAATTTAAGGCGGGTAAATGGCCTAATGGTGATACCGTTATACGTATACTCAACACTGAAGTAAGAAGTAAGAAGTAAGAAGTCAGAAATAAGAAACATTGCTTATGGCGACTTTAGCGGCTGTGATATTGCGTTAATGAACTTGAGCGACGAAATACAATGTTATTCACTCAAAGCCTCTCTCTAAACAGCTAAACTCTCGTCTAGCGAGCAAATCTTTATACTGATGGAGATAAATTGCTACTATCTGTTACAAAGTTTACTTAATTTTAGACAAGTCCCTTTAAGAAAGTGTGGTATAAAAGTCCGCAAAAATACCAATAATAAAAGGGATGGATAATGAAAGACGTCATTCGTCATATCGGATTGAGTGCGCTAACAGTCGCTATTTTAGCGGGTTGCTCATCGACAACGACTACAGATGTACCAGTAGTAGAAAAGAATCTCTCAACAAATGTTGTGGCTTTATCTGCACCGCCACAAGTAGACCAAGCGCTTACGCTAAATCAAATCATGGCTAACCCTGATTGGATGGGGCTACAAGCAAAAGGCGCATATTGGAGTGACGATAGCCAATCTATCTATTTTTCTCGCCAAGCCCATGGTTCACCAACCCGCAGTTATTATCAGCAAAGTATTACTGACACAGTTGCAAGTGAACTTGCCCTAAATCAATTGCACGCAGCAGATCAAGAGTACGGGGTAGTCGATAATAACAAAGCCCGTAAAGCTTACATATACCAAGGTAACTTGTTCGTTAAAGATCTCAGCTCGTCAAAAATTACCCAATTGACCCGTCAAAATACTAAAGTCGATGGCGTTCGTTTTCTTAACAACGGTGATATCGCTTATTGGCAGGGAGATAATATTTTCAAGATAGACCATAACTCTGGTCTGTCTGAGCAGCTAGCAAACATCAAAATGGCAGCAGAGCCAAAAGGTGTGCAAGAGCCAACAAGCTATATTGCTAAACAGCAGCATCGCCTAATTGAGTATGTTGCACTGCAACAAAGTAATGCTAAATCTAAACAGCAGTATAAAGAAGCGCTAGCTAAAGCTGATCCGACTATGTCTGCAAAGACATGGTATTTGGGCGATTCAGAAACGGTGACGGAACTGAGTTTATCACCAGATGGACGCTATGTTTTGTTGTCACTGCGAGACAAAGATTATAGCTGGCGCGCCGAACATGACATTATGCCTAATTATTTAGGTAAGGATGGATATGTTGATGCAGTGCCTGCTCGAGCTCGCGTCGCTGAAGATACCCCTCCTGGTGAACGTCTAATGCTGCTCGACTTACAAACTCATAGCAAGAAAGATATCACTATCGAAGGGCTTACTGGTTTTGATGAAGATGTGCTCGCCAGTGTAAAAGCTGAAAATGCCCAAGCGAAAGGGGAAAGCTATAACAGTGAAAAGTCACCTCGTAAGATCCAGCGCATTCAAGATTGGGGCTGGTCACAAAGCGCGATGCAATGGAGTGAATCTGGCGACAAACTCGCGGTAATGCTTGAAGCTGTCGACAATAAAGATCGTTGGATAGCGACAGTTGATCTTACTAAAGGTAACTTAAAGACTGAGCACCGTTTACATGATGATGCATGGATTAACTACAACTTTAACCAGTACGGTTGGTTACCAAATAGCGACAGCCTTTACTACCTTTCTGAAGAGACGGGTTACTCACATATCTATCTTAAAGCTAAAGGTCAGAAAGCGCGTGCTTTGACTCAAGGCCAATACGTGGTGAGTGACATCACCTTAGGCCCTAAAGCGCAGTTTATTTACTATAAAGCTAACAAGAGCCACCCAGGTATCGATAATGTTTACCGAGTAGAGATTGCTACTGGTAAAGATGAGCAGCTGACACAGTGGCAAGGGCAATTAGATTACAGCCTGAGCCCAGATGGCAAGCAGTTACTGCTAAATGCCTCTACTCGCACCAGACCTGCTGAACTATTTGTGCAACCACTTGGCGGAGAGATGAAGCAGCTAACTGATTATACCAGTGATGCGTTTAAAAATTACGCTTGGCAAGCACCAGAGGTTGTCGCCGTGCCATCATCTCATGGCGCTGGTGAAGTGTACGCACGTGTTTATTTGCCACAAGGATACAGCAAAGAGAACGCTGACAAGTACCCAGCGGTTATTTTTAACCACGGTGCTGGTTACTTGCAAAATGCTCACTATGGCTTCTCAGGCTACTTTAGAGAGTTCATGTTCCACAACTTACTCGCACAACAAGGTTATGTTGTGATGGATATGGATTACCGTGGCTCAAAAGGTTATGGCCGAGATTGGCGTACCGCTGTTTATCGTCAAATGGGGACACCGGAAGTTGAAGATCTTAAAGATGGCGTCAGTTGGATGGCAGCAAACGTCAATGTTGATGCTGGTAAAGTAGGTACTTACGGCGGTTCATATGGTGGGTTCTTAACATTTATGGCGCTATTTAATGAGCCTGAACTATTCCAAGCGGGGGCAGCTTTGCGTCCGGTAACAGATTGGGCACATTACAATGCACCTTACACCTCTAATATTTTGAATACCCCAGATGTCGATCCTATCGCCTATGAGCGCAGCTCGCCGATTGAACATGCTCAAGGATTGCAAAAGCCATTGCTAATCATGAGTGGCGTTTTAGATGATAATGTATTTTTTCAAGACAGCGTGCGTTTAGTACAACGTTTGATTGAACTTGAAAAGCCAATGTTTGAAACAGCGATCTATCCTGTCGAGCCCCATGGTTTCCGTCAACCATCAAGCTGGCTAGATGAATATCGTCGTATCCATAAACTTTTTGAGCAAGAGCTTAAATAACATTAAGTAAACCAATAAAAAGGCTCCCGTTTGGGAGCCTTTTTTAATTCTTTGTAGTCAAAAGTGTCACAGGAAAAAAATTAGCCTTGAGTACTGTTGTCACTGCGGCGAGTCCGTCGCTGGCCTGATAATGGTGCTGAGCCCGGCTTGCTTGATCTAGCATGTCTTGGGTTCTTATCATTTGGCTTATGACCACGGGCGGATTCTCCGCTACGTTGCCCATCTTTATGCTCAACCTTGCCTGCACCATCTTGTTGGCTACGGTTTTGACCTTGACCTTGACGATTGACAGGCTTTCCACCTGAATTAGAACGCTTTTGGTTTGAACCTCGAGAGTTGCTATTACGCGGACCTTTGTTCTGTCCGTGAGATTTACGGGTTAAATCTGTCTCTGGCAGGTTATGGCTTGGCTCAAAACCTTCAATCACTCTGCGCTCTAGATTTTGCTTAATAAGCAGTTCGATATCGCGAAGTAGCTTAATCTCTTCATCACTGACCAGTGATACGGCTTGCCCTGTTGCGCCAGCTCGACCTGTACGGCCGATACGATGCACGTAATCCTCAGGCACATTTGGCAAGTCGAAGTTAACCACTTGCGGTAGCTGGTCAATATCAAGGCCACGTGCCGCAATATCGGTTGCAACTAACACTCGAACATCACCACTCTTAAATTCTGCAAGTGCTTTTGTACGTGCACCTTGGCTTTTATTGCCATGAATCGCTGCTGCAGTAATGCCTTTTGCATCTAAATTCTTTGCTAGACGGTTTGCGCCGTGCTTAGTTCGGCTAAAGACGAGCACCTGCTGCCAGTCATGTTGCTTGATAAGTTTTACCAGTACAGAGGCTTTCTGACTTTTATCGACCGGGCAAATCCACTGCTTTACTGTATTAGCGGTTGCATTACGGGGCGTGACGGATATCTCAACTGGATTATTAACTAAACCTTTAGCTAGCTTGCGAATGTCATCAGAGAAGGTTGCCGAGAACATAAGGTTCTGACGTTTAGCCGGCAAAATCGCAAGTATTTTTTTTATGTCGTGAATAAAGCCCATATCAAGCATACGGTCAGCTTCATCGAGAACGAGTACTTCAAGCTGACTAAAGTTGACTGCACGTTGATTATAAAGATCGAGTAGTCGACCTGGGGTAGCCACCAAGATATCAACGCCACGGTTAAGTTTTGTTATTTGCGGGCCAATACCTACGCCGCCAAAAATGACCGCAGATTTAAGAGGTAAGTTTTTGCCATATGTCTCAACACTTTCACCCACTTGGGCTGCAAGTTCACGTGTTGGAGTCAGTACTAATGCTCTGACTTGTTTTGCAGGGGCTTTGTTGCCTTTTGAAAGCAGTTCTAATAGAGGCAGTGTGAAACCGGCAGTTTTACCCGTACCGGTTTGCGCTGCAGCCATGACATCTTTGCCTTCAAGTACCGCAGGGATCGCTTGCGCTTGAATTGGAGAAGGAGTGTCATAGCCTTTATTGGCAACAGCTTTCAAAATTTGGGCAGATAAACCCAGTGACGCAAAACTCATAGATTGGTCTCATTTCGGCCAGCCAAGCTGGCGTAAAGCGCGCTGACTGCAGTTATAGGGAGCTAGCATATGCTAGCGGGCGTGCAGCTTACAGGATCTGCTTAAAAAGCGCCATTTAATAAACGATAGCCCCATACTATTCATCATAGATGAGTATGGCAGTGCTGGGTGAGTATTGAATGATTGTTTATCGCCTAAAGCTGAAGATTGTAAGGAAATTGCACTTATTTGGAAAAAATCTTTTATTTGTGTGATTTTTAGTCATTTAAAAGATGTTGTTTCGGCTCTGCACGTGTTAATCTCGCGCCCCTGAAGATTATCTGCCGACCTCAACCCAAATTTAGCCGATATATTTGCTAATTAAGGCGTACGTCTTGCAACAAGCCATTACTAATTATCATCAAGATGATGAACAACATTGGGTTGCAGAACTTGCTTGTGGTCATAATCAGCACGTACGCCACCGTCCTCCTTGGGAACAGCGTGACTGGGTCACAAGTTTTAGTGGTAGAAAATCGATGCTTGGCTACATGCTATATTGCAAGCAGTGTGAGCTCGAGATGATAGATAGTCGCGGTAGTAGCGACTAGCCGTAGATCACTCGTCACTGAGCAGATTTACGACTATGATTTATTTTTGGCGTTAAATCGCTGACAGGATATTAAAGGTAATAGCTAAGTAAAGACTGTGCTGTTACTCATTGATTGAGCTTGAACATTTCAATGTCGAGCTCAAAGTATTACGATTATTGTTAGGAAAATAAGTAACATGACACAAACAAAGAAGTATGATTTTCGCGTTGTTCAAGATAAAGAAACTTGGACTGGCCAGATCACTCGCCGCCAATCAGCTAGAAAAATCGTTGTTTCAAAAAACCAAAAAGGTTTTGCGACAGAAGCTGAAGCAACTGCATGGTGCGAGACTGAGCTTAAATCATTCTTAGAGAATCTTGTTAAGCGCAACGAACGTAAAGCAAAAGCACGTGAAGAGCGTAACATTGCTGCGGACGAAAAAGAGTCAGCAGCTGATGCATGGCGAGCTGCTCGCGATGAAAAAGCGGATTCAAATAACGATTTTGATGAAGATAACCTCGATTACAGCTCTGACGCTGAACGTTAATTGAGATGGCTAATCACTAATAGTGATTAGTTGAAAAGTGAACCGTGTAGAGCTTAGCTTGCACGGTTTTTTTATGGTTGAAATATCATACCAACCATTATGTCATTTATTCATTTTGAATAAGTTTGCCAAAAATACACTGAGTAGAGCAACTTCTTATACTGATTGGTATAAGCTAATTGATTTTCAATCCACCCCATTCTTTGATCTAGCTCAATTTTTGTGAGTCTAGTAACAGATCCAAGACTGGCGTTTTATTCTACGTTTAATGCCTGCGATACTACGTGCTTATATACCTCAAGACCGCTATTTGTTTTGGCGTGCGGAACTAATACTTAAGTCAGTCCTCTTAAGTACAGCTTCGCGGGTGATAACCTTTAGCCGATTTATTTCGATAATTTATTAAGCTTATACCAATCAGTATAAAGATTTGATCGCTCAGCGAGAGTTTAGCGGCTTTGAGGTAAGGCAAAGAATGAAGAGCATAGTTATTCTACGTTCAAGTTCATTAGCGCAGCATCAAAGCCGCTAAAACTAGCCTGTAGGAGTGTTTTTGGCTTGCTACTTCTGCGTTGAATAAACTCATAAGGGAACAACCATTATGTCATTACTCACTTTGAATTAGCGTGCCAAAAACGCTCTGAGTAGATCAACTTCTTATACTGATTGGTATTACCTATCACATACAGCAGATCTGGAAACTAATGGATAAAAGCGTAGAGAAAAAGCTCACTCACTGGCTCAAGCTACAAAAATCAGCTTGTGGTTATTACCTTAATTTGTCGATTTTATTTGGGGTGTTAACAGGGATTAGCTTGATGTGCCAAGCATGGTTAATAGCCACCATATTGCAGGGGATCATTATTGATGAGTTGCCAAAATCTGCTTTTACCGATCATTTTTGGTTACTGCTACTACTAACTATATTTAGAGGTGTGCTAGCTTTTGCCAGAGAGCGTTCAAGCTTCAAGGCGGGGGCACGACTGCGGGTACATATGCGAGCTGCCGTTATGGATAAGCTTGCGGCATTAGGGCCAGCCTTTATTCAAGGAAAACCTGCCGGAAGTTGGGCTAGCATCGTGCTCGAACAGGTGGAAGACTTACAAGATTTTTATGCTCGCTACCTGCCGCAAATAGTGCTGGCTGGCTTTATTCCGTTGATCATTCTAATCGTTGTATTTCCTATTAATTGGGCGGCTGGGGCAATTTTACTGGCTACCGCCCCACTTATCCCAATGTTTATGATCTTAGTGGGTATGGGCGCTGCTGATGCTAACCGCAAGAACTTTGGTGCCTTAGCACGTTTGAGTGGTCACTTTATGGATAGGCTTAAAGGTTTATCGACTCTAAAGTTGTTTAACCAAGGCGCTAAAGAAGCTAAGGCGATAGAGAAGGCGTCTGAAGAGTTTAGAGAGCGCACCATGTCAGTGTTGCGGATGGCATTTTTAAGCTCTGCAGTACTTGAGTTTTTCGCCGCATTATCGATAGCGGTATTGGCGGTCTATTTTGGTTTTAGCTATTTAGGTCATTTGGATTTTGGTCATTACGGTAGCTCAATCAGCTTATTTACCGGTTTATTTGTTCTTATTCTAGCACCTGAGTTTTACCAACCACTGCGTGATATGGGCACACACTATCACGCTAAAGCGCAAGCCATTGGCGCTGCAGAAGAGTTGATGGCGCTGCTTGAACACCCTGAACAAAATAAAGCAGAGCAGCAAGCTGATGCTGCTAACTTTGAGGGCACTATCCAAATTGAGGCTGTTGATTTGGCCGTGTATAGCATGGACGGTACTCAGTTAGTCGGCCCTATCAGTTTTTCTCTCGCAGCAGGCGAGCATATAGCGATTGTAGGTAGCAGCGGAGCAGGTAAAACCAGTTTGCTTAGTGCTCTTTTGGGTTTTCTTCCCTATCAAGGCCAGTTAAAAATTAATGGTATTGAGCTGAACCAGCTATCTAAACCGCAGTGGCGTAAACAGTTGGCTTGGCTTGGGCAAGAACCACAATTATTTTGCGGTACAGTGCGGGAGAATGTTGCTTTAGGCAAGGCAGCGCAAGGACAGGTATTAGCCGATGATGACATAAAGGCTTTATTAGCTAAGGCCCATATCCTTGATTTCATTGAATCTCAACCATTGGGGCTGGATTTTCCAATACAGGAGCAAACTGCTGGACTATCGGTTGGTCAAGCTCAACGCATAGCGCTCGCTAGGGCATTAGCGCAACAACCTAAATTGTTTATATTAGATGAACCCACAGCCAGCCTTGATAGTTTAAGTGAGCAAGCTGTACAGGGAGCTTTAGCCGTAGCGATGCAAGATAGTGGCTGTTTGATGGTCACCCATAGGCTCGAGTCGTTGCATGCAATGGATCGAGTCTTAGTGATGGAAAAGGGGCTACTCGTACAACAAGGAACTTACGCGCAGCTTGCTGATGCTGCAGGGGCATTTAAGCGGATGTTAGCGGAGTCTAGTGCAGTAGAGTTCGGTCAGATCAAAGCTGAATCTGAGGAGAATAAGTGATGAGAGCATTACTTCCTTACATCAAACGATTTAGAAGCCAATGGTTCATGATGTTTATCGGGCTATTTTTAAGTGTCACCACTTTGATGGCTGGCATTGGTCTATTGTCACTTTCTGGCTGGTTCTTATCAGCGACAGCTGTCGCAGGCTTAACTGTCGCAACAGCGCAGATGTTTAACTACTTTACCCCAGCAGGTGGTGTGCGCTTTCTCTCTATTGTGCGCACCGCTAGCCGTTACGGCGAGCGACTAGCGACTCATGAGGCGACATTTAGTTTATTAACCGATTTGCGCTGCTGGGTGTGGAATAAGTTAATGCCGCTTAGCGCCAAAAACCTACAAGGGATCCGCCGCGGCGATCTATTGAATCGATTGGTTGCCGATATCGATACCTTAGATCATCTGTATTTACGCTTGTTAACGCCGCTACTTGCCTCACTGTTGATGTTGATAGGCTTATACTTTTTCGTATCTTGGTTTGATGCCGAGCTAGCAGTTATTCTCTGCAGCATGCTTTTAGCGGTTTGGCTGCTATTACCGACGGTGTTTTACTTTCTCGGCCGAAAACCTGGGGTCGCCCAGTTAGAAACTAAACGTCAACTGCGGGTGCAATTATTGGAGTACCTGCAAGGGCAAGCAGAGTTAACCCTGTTTGGTGCTCAAGGAGTTTACCGTCAGCGCTTAAACGCTGCCGAAAGTTTGATGATAGCGAGCCAAAGCCGGATGAACTTGGTGACTTCGCTTAGCCAAGCATGTTTGATTTTTTGTCATGGTTTTGCCGTATTAGTCATGCTGTATATGGCCGCTGCCGGGGTGGGGGAGTCTGTACCGCCTGGGCCGAAGCTTGCGATGATCGTGTTTATGACGATGGCGACGATTGAGATGATGATGCCTCTAGCTGGCGCATTTCAGCATCTCTCTGCTTGTAGTTCCGCTGCTACAAGGTTAAACCAAGTTGTAGAGCAAACACCTGATGTTACTTATGCCGCTGAAAGTCAGCTTCAGATCAGCAAAGGGCATGTTGAGCTGTCTGATATTGATTTTGGTTATGATGCAGCGCATCCAGTACTGAGTAAGCTTAGCTTAACTATTCCGGCTGGGACTAAAGTCGCGCTGCTTGGGCAAACCGGTTGTGGTAAGTCGAGTTTACTGTCGTTAATCACCAGAGAATGGTTGCCGCAAAGTGGGCAAGTGAAGCTCGATGATCGAGACGCTGCGGCTTATTCAGAACAAGCGTTGCGAGATTCCATGTCAGTCGTGAGTCAGCGGATCTATCTTTTTAGTGGCACTCTAAGAGAAAACCTAGCGATAGCATTGGAAAATTTCAGCCGTAAAGATGATGACAAGTTGATTGCGGTGTTACAGCAAGTCGGCTTGAGTGCGTTACTGCAAGGTGATAAACCGCTAGATAACTGGATTGGTGAGGGGGGGCGACAACTGTCGGGTGGTGAGCTGCGCAGGATTGGCGTTGCAAGAGCCCTGCTTAGGGATGCGCCATTGCTACTGCTTGATGAACCTACAGAAGGCTTAGATAAGAAAACTGAGCGTGAAATATTGGATCTACTGTTTGATTTTGCAGTCGATAAAACAGTACTAATGATTAGCCATCGTTTAACGGCGATGACGAGAATGGATACGATTCATTTGATGGAGCAAGGCAGAATTCGCTGTTCTGGTGATCACCAGCAACTGCTACAAGCTGATCCTTACTACGCCAGTTTGCATCAGAAGTTGGTATAGCTGTTTGTCCACCATCGCGATATTTTGTAAAAAGGCAGGATGAATATCCTGCCTTTTTATACCCATCCCACTTGAAAATGCTCGTTTCAGAGGTGTTGTGCTAGTTCAATTCTAGGCGCGTTAACGTGGAAATGGTTATTCCCTTTTAAGTTGCCGCAACAACGAAGTGGGCTTGCAGAACCCCTTCTTCGATGGGCGTTTCTTATATAAAAAGCATGGGCTTTACTCTGTGTTATTGATTTTACCAAGGGAGCGACCATTAGCTGCAATCAATGCCTCGCCTACATGGATGTAGATGCTTAGGTTCAGTATGGAGCAATGAACCTGTGACTAAAGCCCATTAAACTCCCACTGAATCCTGCATTTTCAGGTCGGATGGGTTTAATGCAAAATCTTAAGTATCTTCAATCCAGTGCTAAACCTTGAACTTAGCCACTCTATCGTTAAGCTCTGCGGCGATAGCGAGCAGTTCATCTGCATTATTTGCTACGCTATTGGTTTGTGAGGTGAGTAAGTCTGATACCTCTCTCACCGCTTCCGTATTACGACTAATGTCTTCTGACACTGCACGTTGCTCTTCGGCTGCCCCTGCAATCTGAGTCGCCATGTCGGATATATCAGTGATTGAACGCGTGAGTTGTTCAAGGTTTTCGAGTGCTTTTTCTGAGTTATCAACGCTTTCAACTACGATATTTGTGCTGGTTTTCATATTACTTACAGCTAGTTGGCTGTTCTTCTGCAGCGTGATAATCATATTACGGATCTCTTCGGTAGAGTCCTGAGTACGGTGACTTAGCACCCGAACTTCATCAGCAACCACTGCAAAACCGCGCCCTTGTTCGCCGGCACGAGCAGCTTCAATAGCAGCATTCAGTGCGAGTAGGTTAGTTTGTTCTGCAATTGATTGAATTGTTGCAAGCACCAAGTTGATTTCTGTAGTGTTTTGTTCTAATTCAGTGATGACATTGGACGCTTGGCTAAGCTGCTGAGATAGCTGGTTGATGGAACTATTGCTTTCTCGAATGATCTGCTGTCCTTGTTGGCAATTCTCTGCAGAGACACTGGCGGCACTGGCAGTAGATTCAGCATGATTAGCTACTTCCCCTGCTGTTGCTGACATCTCATGAATTGCTGTGGCTATTTGATCAATATCTTGATGCTGTTTATCGATTTGCGCACTGGTCATGCCGACGAGCGTTGAGGAGTCATTGGCTTGTTTGGTGAGTTCGTGTGCATTGCTGACTAGCGCTGAAACCATTTGCTGCAAGGAATGCAAGAATGCATTCATATGCAGAGATAGTGTGCCAATTTCGTCAGCCTGTTTGACTTCAAATCGTTGGGTTAAGTCGCCTTGCCCTTTGGATAAGTCCTCTAATGCCAATGTTAGTTTATGTAATGGTGCAAACATGCGATTTAAGGCGACAGTTGCTAGCCCAAGAATGAGTATGAATAACCCAGACATTATCACTAATATTCGGGTGATCTGTTTTTGTACGCCGGCGTAAGCTAACTGCTCATCTTCCACAATACCTAAGGTCCAGTCGGTGCCAGGGATTGCGGTTAGCTGAACTAATCTATCTTGTTGCTCTCCATGCCAATTAAGCGTAAGAAGCGCACCTGAAGTGCGTGCTTGCTCTACATTTTGGGAGTTGAAATAAGGGCTAAGTTCGGTCGCGGGTTTAAACAGTCGTTGATGATCACTCAAGGCGAGTATTTTATTACTGCCGTCGATTAAAAATGCAAAGCCGTTATTAGGCACTTGCAACTGTTCAACTTGTTCCGTTATCCCATCAACCGTCATATCGGCCGCGACAACACCGCTATTTGCGCCAGAAAAAGCTTTGGCCATAGTTACCACAATACTGCCATCAAAATCGAGGTAAGGGTCAGTGAAAATCAATTGTTGGCTGCGTTTAGCTTGTTTAAACCAAGGACGAGTCGTTGGGTCGTAATCGCTTGGCCACACCTCGTCTTGATTGCCATAAACCACGTCGCCATTATCAAGACCTGCATAAACAGACATGAAACCGCCTGCGCGTGATGTGAGTAACATCTCGCGTTCAACATCAATACTTTTGCTTATGAGGGATTCATTGGCCAACAGTAAGTTGCTGCCCATTTGAATATTGGTGGCGATAAAGTTACTCGTGGCAGTACTTGTTTCATTAATTCTATGGGTAATGGTATTTGTGGTTTCTTCAATAAGTTGTGAGATAGATATGTAGGACTGTACAGCACTGATGAACGCACAAGTCAGTAGTATCGCAATTTGAATTTTTCGTTTAATTGTTAGAGTCATTGAGTTGATTTTTATCTGCTGTGAAGTTGTGGTTATGCATACTGGTTACGCTTGTGTTTTTGGCGTTAATTGTGCGGCCGTTGCATGCCTTAAAGGGTATTTTGTGCTGATTGTACTTGAGGTGAACAGCAAGGTTTAGTTGAAAATGCTGCTTGAGATCACAGCCTTAAGATTGGGGTTTCTAGATGTTGTAACAATGACAAGTTAACCACAAAAAAAGCCAGGTGTTAGCCTGGCTTTTACTTCAAAACGAAATGTCTTGTTTGCTATATCATCGCGGTCTAGTCTTCACTGTCACCTAAAGACAACAATGTGGCGTTACCACCGATAGCAGTAATATTATTGGTTCTGGTTTTTTCAGTCACAAAGCGTGTTAGGTAGTGTGGACCACCTGCTTTAGGGCCGGTACCTGATAAACCTTGGCCGCCAAATGGCTGCACCCCAACAACGGCACCAATTTGGTTGCGGTTGATATACACGTTACCGACGTTAACTTTATCAGCCACTTCAAGTGCATGACCTTCGTTACGGCTGTGAATTCCCAAAGTTAAACCAAAGCCGGTTGAGTTTATCTCGTCGATTACTTTATTTAGCTCAGATGCTTTGTAGCGAATGACGTGCAGAATTGGTCCAAAGTGTTCTTTCTCAAGTACCTTGATGGAGTCAATTTCGACTGCTGTTGGAGTCACGAAGTGACCGTTCTCTGTGCCAGCTGGTAGCTCTATTTGCTTAAGCAGCGTGCCAACTTGCTTAATGTGGTCTATATGCGCATTTAGGTTCGCTGCTGCGGTGGCATCAATAACTGGGCCGACGTCAGTTTTAACTGAGCTTGGGTCGCCAATGGTGAGCTCGTCCATCGCGCCTTTCATGACATCGAGGACGCGCTCTGCAACATCTTCTTGTAAGAACAGAACTCGAAGTGCCGAACAGCGTTGACCTGCACTGGTAAAGGATGATGAAACCACATCGTTGACCACTTGTTCAGGCTGTGAAGTTGAATCAACAACCATTGCATTCTGGCCACCGGTTTCAGCAATTAGCGGAATAATGGCTCCTTCACGCATCGCGAGTGTGCGGTTAATCAACTTCGCCGTGCCAGTTGAACCGGTAAAGCAAACGCCACCAATACGTTCATCGCTAGTGATAGCAGCGCCAACAGTCGCGCCAGTGCCAGGTAGGAACTGTAACACCTCTTTTGGTATACCAGCTTCATGAGCAAGCTGAACCGCACGATAGCCAACAATAGATGTTTGCTCTGCCGGCTTAGCTACAACTGTGTTACCAGCAGCTAGTGCTGCAGCGACTTGGCCTAAGAAAATTGCCAGTGGGAAGTTCCATGGGCTAATACAAACAAAGATCCCGCGACCTTGTAGGAATAGCTCATTGAGCTCGCCTGTCGGGCCAGGAAGTAGTTCAGGCTGACCCATCATCTTCTTAGCTTGTACTGCGTAGTAACGACAAAAATCGACGGCTTCACGCACTTCATCGATACCATCTTGAATACTTTTTCCCGCTTCACGGGTACAAAGCGCAATCAGCTCTTCACGGTTCTCTTCAAGCAGGTCCGCAAGTTTCTGTAGCGCATTTGCACGTACTTCAACAGGGGTTGAACACCAGCTAGAGAATGACGCATCAGCACCAGCAAGCGCTTGTTCAATCGCTTGGTTATTAGCAAAGGCAACTTTACCGACAACTTTGGTGGTATCAAACGGACTGACAATCTCTTTAGTTTCACCGCTGAGGGTTTCGCCGTTAACCAATGGTCCAGCAGACCAAGTTGTTTCTTTAAACTTTTCTATAGCCGCAAAAAATGGCGTAGATTCTGAAATGATGTTCATGTTGAGGCCCTTGGAGTTTTTACGCTCAGCACCGAAGATATCTTCCGGTAAGACGATTTTGTTGTTAGCCAGGGTTTTGTATCCCTTGAGTGTCGATAGAGGGTGTACTACCAGTGACTCAATAGGCGTATTTGGATCGACCAGCTTGTGCACAAATGATGTATTGGCACCATTTTCAAGTAGGCGTCGAACTAGGTATGGCAGCAGATCTTTGTGGGCACCGACAGGCGCGTAGATACGTACTGTTTTCACGCCACTTTCTGCAAGTAATGTGTCGTAAAGCTCTTCACCCATGCCATGCAGGCGCTGGAATTCGTAGTTTCTGTCGCCAGCCATTGCGGTAATTGACGCAACAGTTTGGGCGTTGTGGCTAGCAAATTGTGGGTAGATAGCTCCACGTGTCGAATCTGACAGCAAGTATCTAGCACAAGCAAGATAGGACACATCGGTGCCAGCCTTACGGGTATAAAGAGGGTAACCCGCTTCACCGTTTTCTTGTGACCACTTAAGTTCGCTGTCCCAATATGCGCCTTTAACAAGACGTAGAGGGATCTCATCGCCTTGAATTTTAGCTAGGCGAGTTAACCAACAAAGTACGGGAAGAGCACGTTTTGAGTACGCCTGCACGACAATGCCGAGCAGTCCCCAGCCTTTAGCTGCTTCTGAATTGTACAGACGCTGGAAAAGCTGCAGTGATAGTTCTAGACGATCCATCTCTTCGGCATCAATAGATACACCAACGTTTAGCGAACGGGCCTGCTTGATTAGCAAGATCAACGTATCGTGCAACTCAGTTAACGTTCTGTCTTCGTTGGCAACCTCATAACGTGGGTGCAACGCAGAAAGTTTTATTGAGATAGTAGGGCGAGGTGCTTCACTTTCGTCATATTCCTGAGCGCCGAGCGCGGCGATAGCACTTGAGTAATCGTCGAAGTATTTAGCGGCATCTTTCTTAGTTAATGCGGCTTCGCCTAGCATGTCGTAGCTATGGGTATATCCAAGTTTACGTTTATCAACGCTGTTTTTTAGCGCTTCTTTCACACTACGCCCTAGTACAAACTGCTTGCCCATAATCTTCATCGCTGCAAGCATCGCTTGGCGGATAACAGGTTCGCCCATTTTATTGACTAAACGGTTTAGTAGGTTACTCGGTCGGCCATCTGTTTTTTGGTCAAGCTTAACGATTTTACCAGTAAGCATTAAGCCCCATGTCGAGGCGTTGACCAACACAGAATCGCTCTTACTTATGTGTTCATCCCATTTTGCACCTGATAATTTATCTTCAATCAAGGCGTCAGCTGTTGCTGAGTCAGGAATACGTAAAAGTGCTTCAGCAAGACACATTAAAATAATGCCTTCCTGAGTTTCTAAGCTATATTGCTGCAAAAATGCGTCAATACCGACCATCAGGCCTTTTTTATCGTATTGACGAACTTTATTGACTAATTCGTGTGCACGGTTTGTCACACGGTCGATCTCTTCATCGCTGGACGGAACCAGTTTTATCAATTCTGATAAATATTGTTCTTCGTCAACGATGTAATTATCGCTGATCGCTTTGAACAGTTCGTTGAGATCGGCTGAGTCGTAATGACCAGCTAGTACTTCACTCGCTTTGAACATATTAATCACTTCCATCTTGGCCGTAAGGCATATTGCTGGGATGTTGTCGCGACAAGAGCTTTGTTGTTATTTTTGTATACAATCCAAGGTCTCCGCGCGGCCGATTATACCTGCAAAATGTGATGAGTAACACCTTTGTGAGTTGTTGTGTGATGTTTGTTTGATCTGGCGTTGTGTGTGTGTGGTCTAGGCCACTTATGGCGGGAGTTATAGCGAATAAAATAAAAAGCCAGCGTTTAAAAACGCTGGCTATAACACTTGAAAATAATAGTTTTTTTACCAGTGGTTTTTAGGCTTACGCTGCGGCCTAGGTAGATAAACTAAAATAATCCCTAAAACTAGGCCGCCAGCAGCGATAAAGCCACCTTGCTTCCACATTTCGAAACGTTCATTTTTTTGCATACTGGCAAGTTTCACCTGAGCGCTATCTCGCTCCTGCGTAGCGCTCGCTAATTCTCTTTGGGCTTTAGATAGCTGAGACTTTATTTGATTTAACTCTTGTACGCTAGCATCTGTCGTTGTCAGTGCAGTCGATAAATCTGCTTTAGTCTGCTCAAGCTCAGCTTGTAGTACTGGTAGTTGCTCACGCAAACTGACCTTAGCGCTAAGCATCTTTGTTTGAACCCAGCCCTCACGACCCTTGTGATCGATAATCTTGCTGTAATCGCCTTGTGCTTCGCCTAGTGATGTTACCTTCTGACCTGCTTCTACACTGCCCAGTATGCGGAACTGTGTTCCCGGTCCACCATGGAGGTAAATAAAAACATCATCTGAGATGTAACTTGTTTGGTTCGCAGCAAATAAAGAAGGGGAAAGTAGTAACGCTCCCACAATAGTTAGAATTCTTAACACCAATCTATTCTCATCAATGAAATTTAGCCAACATGCTAGGGATTTAAAGGCCCTAATGCAAGAGGCAATAAGGGGCATAAAACGCAAAAAGGGAGCTTGATACAAATATTATCAAACTCCCTTCATTAAATCGCAGAGTATTTCTATGCTATTAGTGTATGTATTTAGTTAAAAATACCTTTAATCATGAAGAAGAACATGATTGAAAGTGCAGCGCCTGCTGGTAGGGTTACTACCCAAGACACTACAATGTTGCGCACAACACCAATATTAATTGCAGCAATACCACGTGCCATACCGACACCTAATACAGCGCCAACTAAGGTTTGGGTGGTAGAAATTGGTAGACCTGTACCTGATGCGATAACGACGGTAGATGCAGCAGCAAGTTCTGCAGCAAAACCACGACTTGGTGTTAAGTGAGTAATGTTCTTACCGATGGTTTGCATTACACGCTTACCAAATATGGCTAAGCCTAAAACGATACCAACAGCACCAAGAGGTAGAATCCACCAGACCAGCGGTGCTTTACTGCTAATTTCGCCACCACTGTTAACAACAGAAACTACTGCTGCTAGCGGGCCAATAGCATTAGCTACGTCATTCGAACCGTGAGCAAAAGCCATACAACAAGCGGTTACAACCATTAAGATAGCGAACACTTTCTCAACGTTGCCAAACTGAGTTTGACGATCTGCTTTGCTATCCATCTTTAAGCGCTTGATAGCTATCATGCCACCAACACCGACGAGTCCTGCAATAACAAAAGCTAATGCGTAAGCTTCTAGACTACTGAAGTGTAGACCTACATGCTTAAGACCTTTAGTGATAGTCACAAGTGACATCACAAAGCCGGCAAGTGCCATATAGAAAGGCACATAACGCTTAGCATTTTCTAATGGGTTGTCAGTATTGAAGATGAGCTTTTGCACACTTTGGAATATCATAAAGGCGATAAAGCCCGATATTGCTGGTGTGACGACCCAAGAACCTACGATACCGCCAACTTTGCCCCATTCAACTGCTTCAGTTCCCACACCAACCGCTGCGAAGCCAACAATGGCGCCAACAATCGAGTGAGTGGTGGAAACTGGCCAGCCTAATGCAGAAGCGGCAATAAGCCACAGACCTGCAGCGAGCAAAGACGCTATCATGCCGTAAACGAGCAGTTCAGGTTGTTCAATAAAGAACGTTGAGTCAATAATGCCTTTACGAATTGTGCTGGTGACTTCGCCACCCGCTAAATACGCACCTGCAAACTCAAAAATCATAGCGATAATGATCGCTTGTTTAATTGTAATCGCATTGGAACCTACAGAGGTTCCCATTGCATTGGCTACATCATTGGCGCCAATGCCCCATGCCATTAAAAAACCAAACAGAGCCGCTATGCCAATAAGCCATGGGCCGTTGGTGACTAATACATCAACCATGTTATTACCTTGATAATCTTTTGATTAGACGCGAGCTAACATTAGCTCTAGGCGGGAACCGACTCGTTCGGCAAGATCTGCCAAGTCGCCAACCCACTCAATTATCTTGTAGAGGAACATTACATCTACAGGGTTTAATTCAGATTCGATAGCAAAAAGCTGTCTACGGATCTTAATTTGTAAGTCATCAGTGTCATCTTCAATAGAATCTAGTTCACTGATCATTTTTGCCACAAGATCCACTTCACGACCTCTAAAACCTGTTTCTAGTAGGTCATCGAGTTCATTAATTGCTTCTTTTGACAAAGCGACTGCATCAATACAGCGCTGTAAATAAGCAATAAAGGGTTCTTGGATTGCGTGAGGGACAACAAGTTGACGGCCAATGATACGGCCGGAGATGTCTTTCGCTTTGTTAGCGATCTTATCTTGCTGGGTTAGTAGCTCCAGTAAGTCAGTACGCTCGACTGGCATAAACAAACCACCGGGCAGAGTTAAACGGATTTCACGTTTTAGTGAATCAGCTTCTTGCTCTGCAAAGCTTATTTGCTTGCGCAGTTGAACTGCTTTGTCCCAGTCACCTGAGGCAGTAGCTTCGAAAAATGGGACAAGAGTAGACGCACAGTCATACACTTTGTCGATATGCTCTTGAAGAGGCTTAATTGGCGATTTTGCAAACACGCCCAAAATAGAGTTTACTGGCATTGCCGTTTACCTATTTAGGTTATTCCAATATTGGAAAAAGCGGGCGCATGTTAACCCAAGCGGCCGCGTAAGAAAACTGTGTTTTGTATTTAACTAAACAGTTTTTTATTCTAACGAGTTATATCTTAACTGCAAAGCGAATCCTACGGCGTTTTTATTACAAAAATATTACACTGTGTAGATTTAGTGACAGATTGATTAAATTTTGATGACAAGGCGAAAAATAGATAGATGGAAGCTGAGATAGAACTTAAACTTTTCTTTAACGAGAATAAGAAAGAAAACCTTATAAATCTGCTAGATAGTTTACCTAACTCAGATGCTAAAGGTTGTGAAAAGTTGACCAACGGTTATTTTGAAACTCCAGAGCTGACTTTACGGCAGTGGGACATGGGTTTACGTGTTCGCGGTATAAATAATCACCGAGAGCAAACTATTAAGACAGCAGGTCAGGTTGTGGGCGGCATTCATTCCCGACCTGAATTTAATGTTGATATTGATCACGACTTTCCCAAATTAAATTTATTTCCGGATAAAATTTGGCCAGAGGGCGTTGATATTGATCGGGTGCAATCAAATTTACTATGCCTATTTCATACCGATTTTGTCCGTCAAAAGTGGCATGTTTTTGTTGAAGATAGCTTAGTTGAGGTCGCTTTGGATATCGGTGATATCCGTGTGGATGACCGCTCTGAAGCTATTTGTGAATTGGAATTTGAACTACTCGCTGGTGATACCAGCGCATTGTTAGTGCTCGCTGGCATCGTTAGCAGAGAGATCCCAGTGAGACTAGGTAAAGCCAGTAAGGCACAGCGTGGCTATCAATTAGCGGCGCAAGCAAGCCCATTTAATTTGGAAGTGTTAGATTTTATTGCTTTAAAGCCAGAACAAAACCTTAAACAGGTTGCTATAAACCTACTTGAAGTTGGTTTAGATAGATGGCAACAGCTTGAAGCGATGATTTTGGATGTCGCGCTGAACCCTGTTGAATTACCAATGCTGTGCTACCGATTAAGAGCCTGCATTCGTTTGCTTCGAAGTACTTTAAAACAATTTGCCTTATTAGCTGATGACTTCGAGAAGGACTTTGATTGCATTGAGCAAAGACTGAGCTTTATAGAAGAGTCTCTGAGCTTATATTCGATATTGGAGAAAGACGGTTCTCTTATCACTAAGTTGCCAATGTCAGACGCGCTCATAGATATTGCTCATGCAAAATTGCAGCAACTCGATATACCTGAGCAGTTTGTCAATTTATTGGATGATATTTGTTACGGTAGATTACAGGTGCATCTGGTTGATCTATTAATGAAAATTAGTAATGGCAGTGTTGTTATAGATAAAGATTTAGGCCTAAGAGATTTCGCCGATAAGTTGCAAGAAAAGTCGTGGCAAAAGATATTGGAAGTGATGCCGATAGATGACGACTTAAGCAGTCGAGATTATCTGTCTGTGGCCACAGCGCTCGATAACAGTATGTTTGTCGGGGTGGCTTATGGTGAGCTTTATTCAAACAAGTCACGAGATCAATTTAGAACACCTTGGCAAGATTTGGCTTTAGGCATTAGAACGTTAGCCGCTTATCGCCAATTAAAGATGATTAGTGAATTAGCTTATATTGATATTAGCGATTGGCTAGAAAATAAAGAATCAAGTTTGGTGCAAGCGATGGAGCTTTCTCGTCGCAGTGCGATGAA
The DNA here is from genome assembly GCF_023284045.1 of Shewanella kaireitica. Taxonomy (GTDB): domain Bacteria; phylum Pseudomonadota; class Gammaproteobacteria; order Enterobacterales; family Shewanellaceae; genus Shewanella; species Shewanella kaireitica. Next base: position 393,248 of record NZ_JAKIKQ010000002.1, on the reverse strand, counting down.
GAATGAACCATACTGGCGCTAAATAAACACTGTTTAACTTAAATAGCTCAATAACAAAAAGCCCACTTTTAAAGTGGGCTTTATTATGTCAAATGCAGGGGGGTTAGAAGCTGTAAGTTACACCGATAACCGTTTTAGTTTCCCACTCATCGTTATTTGATTTTTTCGCCAACTCAGGTTTTGGCTCACCGGTATCGGCTTGGCCAGCTTTAACATAGAGGTTGAAGTTGTCAGACACTTGGTAACCAGCAACTGCGTATACTTCACGCTTCTCATCTTTAAGACCTTCGAATCGGTCTTGAGTGAAAGAGGCTTCAATACCTGCGCTTAGGCCATTGTCAAACTGGTAGCCGGTACCAATTTCAGCGCGGTACTCTTTGACTGTGCTGTTAATTAAATAAGGGCTATCATTCATAGGAATAGCGACAGGCTGTCCTACTTTAATGCGATCTTTGCGCATTGCACGACCTTCTACGTAGGCGTAGAAATTATCAAAGTTAGTCTGTACCTTGATACCGCCACCTAGGCCGCCATTGTCAAAACCTTCGCGTTTGCCATCTTCAAGATTCCGCTCTCCAGAATATGCCGTTTCTGCTGAGAAGAAAGGGATGACTGAGACTGCGCCAAAGTTAAAGTCATAGCCAAGTTGTGTTTCAACGTTTGCATGCTTGTCTTGGGTGGTGTATTCCGCTTCAATCTTACCCGTTACACCATTCATAACATCAGCATTTGCTGCGCCGATTGAACCGAAAGTAAGTGCTGCTAGTGTTGATAATGCAATAAGTGATTTTTTCATATTCGTATCATCCAAAGTAAATGACAAATTATTTTGTCTATTAGTAAAAGTGTTTTTAAAGTTTCTTAAGGTTCTGAAATTAAGCCTTTAAGTTTCGACTTTGCCTTTGTTTACGGCGTTGTGTTTGTCGAGTGAGGCTAGTATCTATGAAACTTTAAATAGAATGGAGTTGGTTACTATATAGATATCGAATAGGTTGTTCTGGTAAGAGGAGAGAGATTTAAGACGCCATCATATTTCTTTTAATAGGGAAGTTATTTTGAACGTTGTTTTGATCGTTGCTTTAGGCACACTCTAAATGCTGTATAGAGGTTTTACTTTGAGCAGGGGGGGATTTGTTGCAATATTTAAGCCTGCACTAACTTGCTATAAAGCCCACGCAGTTGCTGGGCTAATCCTTATTCTTGATTGATTCTTTCAAGATTGCTATTTCGTTTAATAGCATCTGTTGGTTAGCTTCCATACGAGCAAGGCTATTATGCAGCTCGGAGCGGATCTCCTCACTATGAGTCTCTAGCTTTTCTGATTCATCAGGGGAGACAAAGACTGATGCCATGTAACCGGAAATTACACCAAAAAAGCTCACACCACAGACAATAACCACGCCGCCGATTATATGTCCTGCGGTAGTGACAGGATAATAATCGCCATAACCCACCGTTGATATTGTCACTAGCGCCCACCAAATTGCATCTTCAGCGGTTTCTATATTCGCGCCTTCAACTCCGCTTTCGACAATAAGCACCAACACTGATGCGAAAGTTAAAATGGTTATTAGCGCAACCAGTAAGCTTGCAAGAGTGGCCTGACGGCGCTGTTTTACCATAGGCACGATTAATGAGCGGGTCATGCGAATAAGTCTTACAACGCGGAGGATTTGAAACAGGCGTGCCATCCTAAGGGCTTCAATTGCTGGGATACTGGCTACAAAATCTATCCAGTGATGTTTAAAATACAACATCTTGCTGTCAGCTTTGAACAAACCATAGAAAAAGTGCGACATAAAGATAAGGCAGATGCTGGTATCGATGAAAAACAGCAAACGACGAGTTTCTCCATCTAGCCCACCAAAGGTCAGTACTAGAACCACAACCACTGACAAAAGTGACAAAATCATCATTGCGAGTTGGAAAGGAGTTGGTGGCGTTTCTGGTTGTATTAGCCAGCGCTTCTCTGTGGTCATTTTTCGATCCGTCGTTATCGCTACGCAGTCCCTGAAGGATTAAGCGAGGTTAGTTGTCTGTACTAAATTGAACTAAATCATCCAGAACGTGCTTTTTAATCTCTAGCTGCTGCTCTGCCGTTAAGTTGTACTTTTCAGCGAGTAAGGCATAGTCTTCGGCACTCAAAGACACGGTAAGGCGAGGGCGTTTTGGACGCTTGGTTACGGTTAAACCAAGAATATCTCTGATTTGATCGGATGGGCTAACACCCGCATCAAGCGCTGCTTTACGAATGGCGTATTGAAATTTCTCATCCAAATCAAAGGCTATTTGGGTTGCCTTGGCGGCTTTTTGGTTTTGTTGCCATTGTTCAGGCAAGGTGTTTTTTTGCTTGCTCATGCGTAAGGTATTACCTTTCCATTGGTTCTGCTTTATCAGTTCATGCTATCACTCATAGACTCAGAAATAAAAAAGGTTCTAAACCTTTAAGTTTAGAACCTTTCATTTATTCACCTGGCCAGTAGTCTCGTATGTCAGACAGCGGACGATAAAGGGTCAACATGACATCGGTTTCACCGCCATCATAGACCTCAATATCAATAGCTTTATCTTCATCATCATCCAATAATTGGTATGATTCAAAAGGATCGCCCGTAGCACCATCTGCATCTTGAGGTGGCTTCTTACCGCGATAATCCTGGCGGTGAAAATAACCGAAACCAGCAAAACTTACTTGATGATATTGCGGTGATAACCATTGCTCAAACTCTGGAGATAATTCAGCTGACAACTCTTTAGTTGTTAGCTCTGCTTTACCTGGCTCTTCAAAAATGGCGCTAAATTGCTCCAAATCGAAAAGCTGATCTACCAAACCGCGGTTAACCTTAATCGACAAGGCTAGGTAGGTTTCATCGTCTTCATCGAGTCCGAGGAAGATGGTGTCGCTACCATGACCTTTTAGCACCCATTCAGTTTGTTGTTTGCGTTCATACTCATAAGTATTGACCGCTTCAACTCGCAGTTGCTGACCGCGCAATTGCGGTGGCAGCGCAAAGCTATCATCAAGGGAGATCATGTCTCCCTTATTTAACTTTGATGGGTGATCGAGTTGACGTTTAGGTTCCTCTTTCTTGCCAAATAGGCCACTTAGAAATCCCACGTCACTCTCCTTTAGCCTTTACGGGCTTTAATGCGATCAAGTACGGCGTTAGCGTTAGACTTCTGCTCACCAATACCGGCTTCTGCTAGTTTATCGTGCAGGGCTTTATCGCTATTTTCTTCCGCTAATGTCTCAGAGGCTTTAAGACGGTCATCAAATGATTGCTGACGAGCCTTGATGCGCTCTAATGAGTCTTTAGCGTTAAGCAGTTTAGAGTTGCTACCTGCAAATGAGTCAGTAATTGTCGCTGTCGCTTTCTGCACGCTTTCAGTGGTTTTAACCATAGTTAGCTGACGTTGGTAATCAGTCACTTGACGCTCTGTTTTACGTACAAGCTCTTTTAAACGAGTTGCATGTGCACTGAAGCTTTCGTTAGCTGACTGTTGGTCATTTAGCTCTTGGTCTAGCTCAGCGATTTTCTCAGCCACTTCAAGGGCTAATGCTTCGTTACCTTTTTCAAGCGCTTGTGCTACGTAACCTTCATGTTCAGCTACAGCACGCTTTAAACGGTCAACTTCACGGCTAGCTTGCATCTCTTTAGCCATCACTTCTGTTAGGTCGCGTTTTGCTTTAGTGAGGTGCTTCTCAGCATCACGGATCTCTTGTTCAAAAATACGTGTTGAGTTAGCGTCTACAATACCTTGGCCAACTTCAGTTGCGCCACCACGAAAAGCAGTAAGAATTTTGTTTAGAATGCCCATAATGTGGCTCCTTTATTTAAGGTAGTCGACGAGTTCGTCGATAACTTCAAGACAGTTGTCAGATAGAACAGACAGTTCTTGCTCTATCTCTTCCATGCTTGATTGCACAGATAGCGCGCCGTAAACCACATATTTGTCGTCGATTTTTGCAAATGACGAAAGTGGCATTGGGATGTTGAGTTCTAACATGGTCTCAAACATCTCACTACGTCGCTCTTGATTCACTTCATCCTCGCCCCACAGGTAACTGATGCAAAGGATTTGGTTGTCCGTAACCGATACGAATACGGGGATCTCTTCTCGGCCAACAACGTTAACCTGCAAGACTTCCACGTCGCCATCAATTGGATAACAATCAAATTGAAAGCCAGTATGGCTATTGTCGCCAAGTTCATTTAGATGGTTGGCAATGTTGTGGATATTCATATTTGTCCTCATTGACATATTATGTCTGCGATTAAAGATACCACCACGACATAATATGTCAAGTGCTATCTTCAGTGTTTAAAAATAAACCTTACTGATTTTCTAGCCAAGCCTGCTGGTGGTACTGATACAGCTGGCTTGAGCCTAAGGTATTGGGTTTAATTGCTTGCTTATCGATATAAAAATTACCCGGAAAAGCAAAAGCTGCATGCATCAGCTCTGGGGTAAACCAAGCATCTGCTATGGGCAGTTGCTGTATCTCATTTAGTCTAGATTTTGCGCTTTTGCCACTTAAGGTAGCAATAGTCCAACCCCATTCGCCAAAACTTGGCACATTATGATGGTATTGGTCGACATTAAAGCCGGCTAATTCCAAAGTATTGCCGACAGAGATAAATGCATTAGGTGCATGGTACGGAGATGTCGACTGTACCGTTAAGGCAGCATCACGACTCATAAGTTCCTTAAGCTTTAAATAGAAAGCATCAGAATAAAGCTTATTAAGATCAGGGTGACTAGGGTCGGGTAAGTCGACAATTATCGCGTCGAACTTCTCCTCGTTCTTAAGTAGCTTATCGACACCATTAAATGCATCATCAAAAATCAATCTTACTCTTGGATCATTTAGCGAGTCTTTATTAAGCGACATCAAGGCTTGGGATAAATGCGCTGGCATATCGGTATCTGGTTTTTTGAATAGCTTGACCAGCTCCTCATCCAAATCCATTAAGGTGACTTGTTTAGGCTGCCATTTAAGCACTTGAGTGAGCCCTAAGCCATCTCCACCACCAATGATTAATACTTTGTCGTGACGGGCGCTGGCAGCCAATGTCGGATGCACTAAGAAAGAGTGATAGATATGCTCGTCACTGCTAGAGAACTGCAAGCGACCATTAATATAGAGCGAGTGAACAGGGCCTAGGCCATTGCCGCGAAGGCGTTCAGTGAACGTTAGCTGTTGGAATCGCGTTGCCTTGGCGTACACCACATTGTCTTTATAGAGCAGGTTATTAAAGCTTTGCTCCCAAGTAGGGCCATGCAGTGCCAACAAAATGAGTATGCCTGTGGCCGCAATGTGTCCTGCTAGTAGTATTTTTACGTGGCGGATCTGTGCCCAAAAGCGCCAGATAAACAGTAAACCCGCGAGTAGGTTAAAGCTGGCGGTTAACGCTGCTGCTAATTGGATATCAATGGCGAGCATAAACATCACCCAGATAGCTGCACCAATGCCAGCACCGATATAATCAGCGCCATAGATAGTGCCGGCGTTATGCATCAGGTGTGCTTCAGATAATGCTTGGCGTACCCGGGCAATGAGCGGGATCTCCATCCCAATCATTAAGCCTAACAGTACGCCCCAAAAGTAGGGCAAGTACTCACTGAGTTTCTGTAAGGTGCCAATAAAGCCACCATCAGGCAGCTGATCGCTAGGAAGACCGAGTGTTTGAGCTACAATTAATGGCAGTTGCTGGCCGAAGCCAATGACAGCGGCAGTGATTAAAATGGCTAATGAGCCACATAAGGCGACAGTGAGCTCAAGTACCGCAAAGCCGGTGAACGCACAGCGGATCTTACGCGCCGCAAAAGCACCCATTCCCATAGAGACAATCATCAGCCCGATCATGGTGTAAATAGCCGCTTCTAGCGCACCAAGAATACGGCCTGCATAATGGGATAGTAGGTATTCGTAGATCAGGCCACAGCCAGCAAGCACTGCCATTATTCCAAGCAGTAGTACGTCATCAAACCAGCCTAGTTTGCCGGGTTTTGTAGTATTTGGAGCTAAGGTATCTATTTGAGAACTGTTTGGCATGCTGAGTCTATTGGGTTAACTGTATGATGAAAATGGGAGCGAAGTCGCTCCCATTTTTAGATGAACACTAGGCCATTAATGCGGCGAGAATAAGTGCAATGGATACACTGATCGCCATTTCAACCGCTGCGACGCCGACATTATGTTGCTTCTCTACTTCATCAAACAGGTTGATGTTAGCGAGCACTAACTTTTTGACTATTTTTATCAAAATCGACAGTGAAAGCAGCATAATGACTGAGAATATCAACCAACCAATTAAGTTAGCAACGTAGGCTTCTGGATTGAAAATAATAAAGTGACTTGCAGCATTGAAGCTAAAGGCCATTGCCAGCATATATCCAGCATGTCTGATGGCTAATGCTGTGTGTCCTTGAGCTAATGCTTCTTGCATTGATGCGCCTTGATTACGCTTAGCGTAACGATTCGCACGCACACGAGTCAGGATCACTAGCATCAACTGTGAGATAGCAAAGGCACTAAAGATAGCGATAAAGGTATAGACGGTGAGATCTTCTGCCCACATCAATACCGAGCGAATGATAATTGCGGTTGCGATAGCGGCGGCTGCATCCACAATAGCAACAGACACATTGCCCTTAATGATGAGCGCATTCTTATCAATCTCATTGAGTGCCACTTTGTCATGTAAAAAACGACCAAGTTTGATGAGGAATAAACCAAATAAACCGTAAGCGCTCATGCCTATAGCTTCCACCAAATATGACTCTGCTGCCTCACCTGTAATCGCACCAGTAAGTACAATACCTAGCGCAGCTACAGCGCCTGCAGTACTGATCCCAAAGGCAAAGTTATCATTCTCTGCAAGTTCATGGCGGCTATTGACCTTTACCGTCCAGCCTTGCAAATAACGCATTAAGGTCAGTAGTAAAACTGCGATAGTAAGATCAATCGCTAAAATAATCAGCAGATCTGGCGTAATGCCGTTGTTTAGAAAAAATGTCATTAGAGTCCCTTAATTATTTGCCTCGGCGAACACCGCGAGTAGTACGACTGCTGGAATTACGAAAGCTACTGTCTTTAGAATAGTTAGAGCGGAACTTGCTTTTACTACTCGCAGTGCGTCCTGTTGAACTTGCTTTTGGTGTACTAGTACTTTGTCTAGATAAACTGGTCGAGCCGGTACGTGACTTGGCATAAGGACTATCAAATCTTTTGCCCTGAGAACTGTACTGCTTTTTAGTGCGCTCATAGGTTTGAGTTTGTGCGCGTGCTTGTTTAGGCGATGTATAACGGTATCGGCCAACATCATTGTAATAGCTATAGTTACGACGGCTAGACCAGCGGTCATAACCAATAGGACCCCGAGTCAGGTTGGAGAACATGGAATACATGCCGTACCATGCCCAAAATGACATGCCATTAGAGCCTGTTTGCCAGTTACCGTAAGAGGGGTTACCGACCAGCTGGCTACCTGCGCCAAAATCTTCAGAACCATTAGCTAATGCGGCAGCTTCGCGGCTAATGGAGTTGACCCGGGCAAGTGCACCGTCAGACATATCAGCCACAACATTGAGAGGATCGGAGAGCATATCGTTATATAGGCTAGGATCTGCTGCTTGATAGAGGTTCTCTACTTCGGCCAATTGCTGATCAAGATCGACAAAATTAGCCGCATTCTGAGCCTCGGTTGACCGTCTAACCAACGAGGTAAACATTGGGCCACGATTGGTCGCATCGGTTGCCAACTCGTTTAGCAGCGGTGCTAAATCGGGTTTTTGCTGGGATAGGACACTGGTATATTGCTGCAATAAATTTGCATTACGCACTTGGCCGTCGTTGAGCATGGTGCTAAGTGAGTCCAATCGCTGTTGAGTCAGCTGTTGGTACTTTGCTATTTGCTCTGGTCTATCGTCACCGCATCCTGCGAGCGAAAACGCCAAAATAACGGTGAGAACACGAATTAGCATTCCTGCCATGCTTTCTCCAAAAATTCAGTTAAGGTAAGGCATTAGTGGTTGTCAGTCTCTTGCGGCTACTTTCTTTGCCTAGCTTGCTATTTTAGTACATGAGCTGGATCTTTCATGTGCTGAAATATTGAATTCTCAAGAGAAACAGCTTTGCTGTACTGCAATTACTAATGCTTTGGGTATAGTATTCTGTATTAGAGCACAAAAATACAATGATTGATGTTTCAAAGGCATATAAGCGTTAATTTACTCATGCAGCCAACATCAATTAAAAAACTCAATCACATTTTTATAGCACTCGAGACATAATATGTCGAGAGTCAAAATTGTTAGGGATTATTATGCGCGCGGCTTTACTGGGTAAAAGAGAAGTTTCCACTCAAATGGCTGCTAACGTAGAAAACTACTGGCAAAGATTAGTTGATATATCTCCAGAGGCGCTTGTTTCCTTATCTAAAGAGCAACAACAAGAACTTAAAACCATGATGGCGCTGAGTGACTTTGTTGCCACTCAACTGTGTAGACATCCAAGCTGGATCGATAGCCTTTTCACACAGCAGCTCAATGACCTTGAAAGAAATCTATTTGATAGTGAACTACACGAATTGTTGGCTGTAGTAAGCGATGAAGAGCAGGTCAAAAAGATATTGCGCCAGTATCGTAACCGCCAAATGGTATGTATCGCATGGCGAGACTTTATGGGTTACACCCCGCTTGAGGAGTCGTTATTAGATCTATCTGCACTCGCGGAGGCATTAGTTATTGCTGGCCGTGATTGGCTATATCAAGATATGTGTAATTCGCTTGGCACGCCGACTAGCGCTGAAGGGGTTGCACAAAAGTTGCTGATTTTAGGCATGGGTAAACTCGGCGGACGAGAACTTAATTTTTCATCCGACATCGATCTAGTATTCACTTTTCCAGAGCATGGTGAAACCGTCGGTGGACGCCGTTCACTTGATAACCAGCAGTTTTTCATTCGCATGGGGCAGCGTTTAGTTAATTTGTTGCACCAAGTCACGGTCGATGGTTTTGTTTATCGAGTCGATATGAGGCTACGTCCGTATGGCGAGAGTGGCCCACTGGTTGTCAGTTTTAGTGGTCTTGAAGACTACTATCAAGAGCAGGGGCGTGACTGGGAGCGTTACGCCATGGTCAAAGCGCGAGCTCTAGGCCCGTGGACCTCTGATTCTGATGAATTGCACAATCTACTTCGACCCTTTGTTTATCGCCGTTATCTTGATTTTTCTGCCATTGATTCATTACGAAAAATGAAAGGCCTGATTACCCAAGAAGTACGCCGCAGAAAGCTCAATGACAATATTAAGCTTGGAGCGGGTGGCATTCGAGAGGTTGAATTCGTGGTGCAGAGTTTTCAGCTTATTCGTGGTGGTCGCGAGCCAGCATTGCGGCAGCAGAGTTTGTTTGCGGCGATTGAAACCTTGTATAACCTTGGGCAAATTGAGTATTTAGCACTTGATGAACTGAAGCAAAGTTACTTGTTGCTGCGTCGAGTAGAAAATCTTTTGCAAGCAATTAACGACGAACAAACTCAAACCTTGCCTGCCAATGAACTTGATTGGCAGCGGTTATGTTGGGCATTTGATGCAGACAATGAGATGGATTTGAGGCAACAGATCGAAGCTGCGATGCGCTGTATACATCGTCATTTTAAAGAGACGGTGGGTGGCAACGATCAAGAAGACAGTAATGAAACTTGGTCACAACAACTTTGGAATGCTCAAGAGGAAGAGACAGCATTTGCGATTTTAGAAGAGCAAGCTGTGGATCGACAACTTTGGCCAATGCTGAATCGTTGGCACGATACCGTCGTACGCAGAACGATTGGTCCTCGTGGTAGAGAAACACTCGATAAATTGATGCCACGGTTATTGTGTGACCTGTCTGCTCATTCTCAGCCAACCAAGGCATTTGATCCTGTATCAAAGGTATTGGATCAAATTCTAACTCGCACAACCTACCTTGAACTGCTTTGTGAAAACCCAGGGGCTCGCCAACAGCTTGTTAGTTTATGCTGCGCCAGCCCATGGATTGCTCATCAGTTAGCAAAATTTCCAATGCTGCTCGATGAATTGATTGATCCGGCCCAGCTATATGACACCACATCCTTGGATGATTACAGTAGTGAGCTTAGGCAATACCTGCTTCGGGTGCCAGAAGATGATATGGAGCAGCAGATGGAAGCACTGCGACAGTTCAAGCTGTCGCAGCAACTGAAAATTGCAGCTGCCGATGTGACGGGAGTATTGCCGGTCATGCAGGTGAGCGATCACCTTACCTTTTTGGCCGAAGCCATCATCGAGCAGGTGGTACAACAAGCTTGGGCGCAGATTTCTGCTCGCCATGGTGTGCCTGACAACCTAAAAGCCAATGAGATGGGCTTTGCGGTTATTGGCTACGGTAAGGCTGGTGGCTTAGAGTTAGGCTATGGTTCAGACCTTGACTTGGTATTCCTGCACAATGCTAAGCAAGGTGGACAGACAGACGGTGATAGGGCGATTGATGTCGGGCACTTCTATTTAAAGTTGGCACAGCGAATATTGCATCTCTTTTCAACTCGTACCATATCGGGTGAGTTGTATGAGGTCGATATGCGTTTACGCCCCTCTGGTGCCTCAGGCTTACTGGTGAGTGAAATTGAAAATTTTGGTGATTATCAACGCACAGATGCCTGGACGTGGGAGCATCAAGCCCTAGTGCGTGCTCGCTTTATGTTTGGCGATAATAGTTTGTCGAGTCGTTTCAATGAGCTGCGCTCAGACGTTTTAGAGTCTAACCGTGATAATGCAACACTGGCAAAAGAGGTGCGCGATATGCGCCTCAAAATGCGCCAACATTTGCTCAAAGTGCCACAAGGAATGTTTGATCTTAAACAGAGCCCTGGTGGCATTGCCGACATTGAGTTTATCGCGCAGTATTTAGTGCTGGCTCACGCTTGCGAGTATCCAGCACTGTCTTTTTGGTCTGACAATGTGCGCATCTTTGAGCAATTAGCTGAGCTGGAACTGATCCCAATCGCGAGTGCTCAAGCGCTTACCCAAGCTTATTGCTACTTGCGCGATGAGAGCCACAGATTAACACTGCAGCAAGTTGAAACAACGCGACCATATGCCAGCGTGCAGCATCATGCTGAGAAGGTCATTGATATCTATCAGCAGATCCTTCACTAGCGATCGAGTCAAAAGTGGGATTAAAAAAAGCTAAGCTTAACCGCTTAGCTTTTTTCTTGTGGATGTTGCTAATTGCAAACTGCACTGCAAATTAAAAAAACAGCATAACCCCACTCAATGATAATTACATTTGACAAATAAAATCAATCGTTTAAAAGGTTGGTTCATTCTATGCATTATCTCGATTAAACCAGATAATGCATAGTGAAAGGGGCAAGGTATGAACAGCCTTAACCAAGATTCAACTTATTCAACCTTTAACGACAACCTGACTCATTTGGAGTTATTTAGCGAAGCGGAATCAAACCAGGCACCGAGGCAGATAAAGTTTCCAAGACAGTTCCCTATCTCATGGTTACTTCTGCTGTGCTGCCTGCTCTTTGTAAACGAGGTGACCGCAACAGAACAACCTTTGACCGCGACTCTACTTAATATTGAAAGCTCTACAGTGCTGGTTATTGTCGATGATAAAGTGCAAGATCTTGAAGGCTTACTACAGAGATTACAAAGTGACGTCGATCTACTCGTGCTTGATGCAACCCAAGAGCCATTTTTACAGATCAATCAAGCGCTCAGCGATCAGCAAAACTATGTTGGGGTGGTGATGGTTGCAGCCGCTGCGAGTGATGCGATCTACATCGCAGGACGTTGGGTTGATAAGCACTATCTGCTGCAGCATAAAGACAGTGTTGCCCAGTTTGGTGAGAACTTTACTCAAAGGAGTAACTTAATGCTGTTGACCTCAGATAACATAGTAAACCCTAAAGGAGATGGCTTTATAACCTTGTTAACCGGACTTACTCAGCTGGATGTTAGCGCACACGGCGGGGCTGAACATCATTATCTGGCTTCAAATAGTTTTATAGGATTTTTCTAGTTATAACAGCGGTTTAACTTGATACGTTTTGTAGCATGTTTTACTTTTCATTAACTAGGATTTTATTAAATTGCTGCTACTATGCACATCAACATAACTTGGTGTTGTGCAAAGGACTATTTGATGACATACGTTAACGGGGTCAACAGTAATTTGACTAATAACTTAGAAGCGTTAGCAAACGTTAAAAGTCGATTATCCGCAGTTAATACTGATGCTATAGCTAAAGAGATCCCCTCTACTTCAACGACTAAACCAGAGAGCGCTGTGTCTTCGGTGACTCTTTCTGAGGCAGCAAAATCCAAACTTGCACAAGAGCAACAAGCAAGTGCAACTACAACCACAGAAAGTGATGAAGGGGCTGATTTAAAGTCTTTTACTTTTGGTGCCTTAGGGTTAGATCACCCTGATAAAGTCGAAGAGAAAGAAGACTCCTCTTACACTGCAGGCCAATATGTTAAAGCGGCTGCGACAATTGGCGGCATGATCGCGATGTTTATTTAATGGCTTAGTCATTCACTTAAGACACTTCTTTCAATAAGCTGTATTAGTTCAATTCGTTATCAACTGAAAAAATCGCTTAGTAAGAGGGTAAACTTGACGATTACAGGGTGTTGTCACCTCATCATCCTTTTGCTGGTTTCTCGTGTTTGTACTCAGGTACTTATTTTGCAAGAGAGTTGGCGCAGTAAGCGTGGAACAGCGTTGGTAAAGCTGTTGAGGCTAAAGCCAAATCGGCTACACCTTATGAGCAGTGCTGCAAGCAATCCGACTTTATATTCATTAAGTGCAGTAAACCTTAATCTCTAATCTCTAATCTCTAATCGCGAAACCTCCTAAGAGTTTTTATTGTCACCATTCAATAAAGTCATAAGCTTTAATACCAATTACATTAAGTATTTGACCAATTCAGAGCCCCTCAGCCTTTTCAATTCAAAGCGCATTGGTAAAGAAATGGTTGTTCCCTTTTAAGCCAATGCAAAGCAGAAGTGGAAAGACTGAGGGGCTCACGTAGTGCGGGTTTCAAAACGCTGTATGCTTCGCTATGGGATTTGGATATAGAATAACTATTAGCTCAAATTCCACTACTTGCCTACAGCGTTTTGAATTCCCGCTGAATGGTCAAACTTTTAATGCAATTGGTATAATATCGTCACTTTCTAAATAATTGAAAGGTAAATCAAACTGGTGTTATGGTAGCTCTTTTAATGTCGAACCTCTTGTTGATTTGATTGCAGGGGAGCTAGTTGCAAGTAAAGGGAGTTTATTTTGAAGCGTTTGATGATTGCAGTATTGATTACAGCATTAGGTTTATTAAGCATTAATGGTGTTCAAGCTGAAGATGATAAAGCGACGATGCAACAAATTGCCCAGCGTTATTTTGAGGTGATGGTTGCGTCTCAAGCACCCGGCGCGACGGAAAAAGAGTTGGAGAATTATTTAGCGTTACTTAGCGACGATGTCGGTCATCAGCATATTCCCTATGAAATCGATGACAGCCGTCACCCCGATGGCAAGAAAAGTATGCGTAAAGGGATGACTTTTTATCTAGGTGCTCATACAGAATATAGCGCAGAACTACTCAATCTTTTTACCTTTAACGATACAGCTGTTGCGATTCGTTACACTCACAGTGCCAAAGGGATCCACCCACAGAGTAATCAGCCAGTTAGTTACACTTCAACTATGATGGAGGTGTTAGAAATTGAAGATGGCAAAGTGGCAATGATCCGCAAATATCATGAGTAAGTAGCAAAATGCTTTATTCAAAATAATGTATTCGTACAAGCATTTTCACTGCAGAACAGCCCCTAAATTGAATATTGGAGATAGCGATGATTGCGACTGGAGAGTTTTCTATAGAGCTAAGCCCGACTGAAGACGATGCCATTGAAGCGGGTAGAATGTCATTTACTAAGTTGTTTTCTGGTGATATTGCTGGCTCGAGTGAAGGACAGATGTTGAGTAAGCGCACTGCGACTGTAGGCTCAGCTGCATACGTCGCCATTGAAACTTTTGTTGGCGCTATTGACGGGCGACAAGGCGAAGTCTCTTTTCACCATACGGGTGTGATGGACAGAGGTGCGGACAGCTTATCTGTGCTGGTGGTGCCAGATTCTGGTACTGCAGATCTGGCCGGGATCTCTGGCTCGATGATGATAAAGATTGAATCTGGTGTACATCGTTATCACTTTGAATACGAGATTAATCAGCAGAAATAACACGACTGCATATTAAGGTGCGAGTGCTTAATCGCTTGAATAGGCTTTTGACTGCATCTGGGTGAGCCGACTTAAGGTTCGCCTAAACTCAAAGCTTAACGCGCCGCCAGTATATAGTACCTCCATAGGCACATCGGCTTGGATATACAGAGTGACACCTTGATCGTATAACTCATCAACCAAGCTGATGAAGCGTCTGGCTGGATCATCATTAACCGCATAGGACAGCTGTCTATCGCCGGTTTCTATGGCTACAGCGCCATCTTCGGTGCCACGGGCACGGATCCAGCTTCTCGGCTCACCGCCTAGTACTGGCACAGCTGACAAGATCACCACCTTAAAGCGGCTGGCGATGTCGATATAATCTAATTGGGAGCGCGGGCCATCACAAAGTGCATCAAAGTTAAACCAGGCTATCTGCTCGTTGTATTTGACAGTCTCAATCACCCGCCCATGTACAATTAGCGCTGTTGAAATGGGCGCTGAAGAGTTCGACATTGAGTCAAAGCACTCAGCAAAATCCTCTTGTTGCTGTTCAATGTCGTTAACAAAATAACGTTGTTTGTAAGCTGTATCATGTAGACGGTGGTCAACTTCACCGCTAAGGTGTAGCTGCTGCGTATGTTGGTTTAACAGCGCAATGGTGGCTAGAAAACGCTGCCTTTGCAGGCCGTTCTTATATAGCTCATCGATGGGAATATTGGAGGTAGCGACTAAGGTTATCCCTTCACTAAACAATGCTTCAAAAAGTTTACCAAGCAGCATTGCATCGCCAATATCTGAAACAAAGAACTCATCAAAACAGAGTATGCGGCACTCAGCTGCAATGTTTTTAGCAATGCGTTGTAGTGGATCTCTATGGCCTGACTCCGCAATTAACGCTTGGTGAATACGTGCCATAAAGCGATGAAAGTGCAGTCTTAACCGAGGGATCCCCTCAACGCTGTCATAAAATAGATCCATCAGAAAGGTCTTGCCACGGCCAACATCTCCCCACAAATATAAGCCGTTAATCGCTTTATAAGGCGGCTTATTAGCGTGAGTGGATGTGAGTGCTTGCTGCAAACTATCTAAAGCTTCTAGCGTTTGATATTGGCTTTTATCATCAACAAAGTCAGGTTGGCTTAGATGCTGCTGATAGCGCGCCAATGGGCCTGATTTTTGCTGCGTAATGTCTGCAGTGGATAGTTGCAATGGTGCACTAGAAGATGTCATCGATAATTTGTTTTCTTACTCACAATGGCGCGCATTATAACAAGCAAATTTAATAAGTAATTAGAATGAATCAGTCCCTAGTCATTGGCTGACACTTCAATAATCTGCCAACCCGGTAATTTCTGCTGTAGATCCTGACGTATTCTATCTAGATCGCCGCGGATCACGACATAGGGTGTACGACTGAACACATTATTGGCGATAGCTTGCAACTCGTCAGCATTCAAGGAATCAATTTTATCGGCAAACATCTGTTGGTATGCTGGAGAATAACCTGAGGTTAACTGGCGAATAGTATCGACCTCTAGTGCCATTGGGTTGTCTTGACGAAGCAGCAGCTTACTGCTGTTATAGGTCTTTATTGCTTTTAGTTCAGCTTGGCTGGCAGGGCTGTCGGCCGCGAGTGTAAGATGTTTCAGTACCCCATCAATAAAGGCACCGCTATGCTGTAACTGAGTGCTGCCATAAAACTTAATCGTGCGTGAAAGCGGATTGTCATAGCAGCGGCCATAGATGCCATAAGTTAGGCCACGCACCTCTCGCAAATCGTAATACAGTCGGCCGCTAAAGCTGCGACCTAGCCAGCTGGCTAATAGCTGGCAGTCTTGTGCGTCAGCGCTGTTATCTAACATGACTGTTTTTTGATTGCTTGTTGTGGTGCTCGAGTTTCTAGCTAGCGGATAACCGACTCTTATTTGTGTCTGTACGCTACCTGGCGCGTCGATAATATAGAGGTTTTTCTGTTCATTCCCGAGCGCGATATCGGGCTGATTTGTTGGGCGGTCATCACTGTTATCTGTTGCTGCATTGACTGCTACCGATAATGCTACAGCATCAGATAAAAGTATATTGGGTAAGCTTTTTTCGCCAGTTTCGCCGGAAAGTAGAGCTTGATTGCTCAATACAGCCCAAGATGATTGCGAGAGTATTTTATCTTTAACTGCGTTGAGGCTTGCAAGCGTTAAGGTGTCAGCAAGCTCGCTGTCATTGAGCGCTTGGTTGTAGGTATGGGTTTCGCCCAAAATGGTTTTTGCCCAAACAGTATCTATCTCTGCACCGCTAAAGGCGTTGATATGTTTAGCAAGTTTTAGCTGACGTTTTACGTTGTTGATATCAATCTCATTAAAGCTATCTGCTTGCCAAAAATCACTTAATAGCGTGGCGGCTTCAGCAGGCAGTTGATGACAGCTTATACTGATGGCGATACTGTGCAAGGAGGGACGAAAACGGATGCTATCGGCGCAGTTTAGACTTTGTTTTGCACTAAGCCAGCGACGCTTCTGTTCAAACGCTGCGAGTAAAACATCCATATTAGCAAAAGGCTGTTTGCTGTATGCCACAAGAGTTAGCTTATCAAGGCCTGATTGTGGGTCAGAGAATACAAATAATTTGCTGCCATCAACATAGTTTTGCTGTTCAACGCTATGTTTAAGTTCAAAGTGCATCGCATTAACCGCAGGCGCTGCTTGGATTTTGTTAAACTGCGGCAAAGTAGTCGATGCGCTATCAGTAAACTTTATGTGAGTTTGTTGGCAACCTAATAGGTACAGACCTAAATAGCCGATCAATGCGATACTTGTCACTCTCATCCGCTGCTTTATCCAATGTCTCATCACATTACACTCTCTTCAAGGCTATCTGCAGCGCCCTTTGGCAGCCACTCAAGAATTGTCTTCGCTGCACGTATATGCCACGGTGGCAGTAGATCCAACCGTACTCGTTTGTGACTAAAATAGCGCTCACTAACCCGTTGTAGATCGGCAGCAGTGACCGTACTTATTCTTTGCCACTCACCAGTTAATGGCGCAGCGCTGTCACGTAGCTGAGTCGCTGATAAGGCACGAGCCATTAGAGATGGGTTATCTAATCTTGCTAAGCGTTTATCGAGCCAAATCTGTTTTAGCTGGCAAAGTTGCTGTGCGGCAATCGGCTTCGTCGTTACCGATGCGATAAGCTGCTCTACATTGTAAGTTAATGTATCAAGCGAGGTGCGTGCTCGAGGCACCAGCACCAGATTAGTGACTCCATGATGCTGCATTTGTAGCGGAATAGAGTAAGTCAGTAGCTGGTCAGGATCTTTAAGACTAGTGCGCTCAATGAGGCTACTTTTATTTTGAAACAGATAAGCCTCTAGCAGTGCGAGTGCAGGTGCATCTTTGGAGCTAGCGCCAGCGGTATGCCAAGCCAGTAATACAGCAGGCCAGGGGCCGCGATCATCAATAATTTCGCCATGTACAGCCTTGGCATTAATATTGAGATCTGCCAACGGCTGACGTTTATCACTCGGCTGTTCCCAGCTGGCAAAGCTATTGTCTATCCAGGTATCGGTCTGCTTAGGAATATTGCCAACCAAACTCAATTGCATGGCATCTGGCCGATAAAAACGCTGATGAAACGCATTCAGCGATGCAGGCGTCGCGGCTTTTACATCTGCCACCGATCCTATCACCGCATGGCCGTAGGGCGTACCTTCAACTTGAGATAACAAGAACTCCATTGCTTTGCGCACATAAGGTTGGTTATCGATGCTGGTGGCCATCTCTTCAAGCACTGCAGCTTGCTGATTTTTTACAGTAGTTGCAGTGAGGGCTGGGTAGCGGAAGCGATCTGCCTCTAACCACAAACTGAGTTCCAATGCCGGAGCTGGAATTGTGAGGTAATAGTTGGTGAAGTCGAAAAAGGTACTGGCGTTGAATTGGCCGCTCAGCTCGCTCATGGTCTGGGTATAGCTGTCGCCGGGAGCATTTTTGCTGCCTTTAAACAGCATATGTTCAAACAGGTGGGCATAGCCCGTCTGCCCCTTAACTTCATCTCTAGAACCCACATCAAACTGGCTAGCAATAGATACAGAAGATGAGCCGTCGACAGCCAAAGTTCTCACTTGTAAGCCATTGCTTAACCGGCGATATTGGATCCGCTGCTCAGCTTGATACAAAGGCGCCGCTTGGGCGCTCAGATCGCAACTGGCATTACCGCTGCTCGGCTGTTGAACCTCTGCAGCATAAGCACTGCTGCAGCTAATACTTACAATACACATTAGCCTGCTGAAAAAATAGCTGTTTGCCGATGTTCTCAATGTGCTTCATCCTTTTGCAACGTAATAGAACGACTTAATTGTTTCTGTATTGCTTATATACCCATCCCACTTGAAAATGCTCGTTTCAGAGATGTTGTGCTAGTTCAATTTTAGGCGCGTTAACGTGGAAATGGTTATTCCCTTTTAAGTTGCCGCAACAACGAAGTGGGCTTGCACAACCCCTTCTTCGATGGGTTTTAATGGGCTTTACTCCGTGTTATTGATTTTACCAAGGGAGCGACCATTAGCTGCAATCAATGCCTTGACTAAAGCCCATTAAACTCCCACTGAATCCTGCATTTTCAGGTCGGATTGGTATAACTACTATCTTGCCTAGCGTTTGTTTAAATTAGCTATTTTATGCCAATACGTTTAGCCAATCGGTGCAAATTACCTGAGTCGAGTGCTAATGCTCTGGCTGTAGCAGCCCAATTGCCTTGGTTTTCTGTGAGTACCTGTTGAATGTATTGCGACTGAAATGTCGCCGTAGCCTGTTTTAAGGTTTGGTTGCTTGGCAACGCCTTGGCGCCAGACTTAGGTTTGCTCACAACACTCTGGATTGCTTCTGCTTGAAAGTCAAAATGCTGCGGCGCGATAAGACAACTATCTGATGTTGATTGCGCTCTTGAAAGCACTGCCGCGCGGTGCAGAACATGCTCCAGTTCTCGAATGTTACCAGGCCAGTCGTAACCATTGAGTAGGGCTAAGCTGTGGCTATCGAGTCTTAAGCTTTTCAGGGTTAACTTCTGGCGGCAACGCTCGACAAAGAAACCGCTCAGCAGGGTAATATCGCCATCTCGCTCTCTTAGTGGCGGCACCATAATCGGAAATACGCTGAGTCGATGATACAAGTCAGCCCTAAAGCGCCCTGCAAGCACTTCCTGTTTGAGATCTTTATTGGTTGCGGCAATGATCCTTACATCGACCTTAAGGCTTTTATCTGAACCGACTTTTTGTAGGTCGCCATACTGTAAAACTCGTAATAGTTTGGCTTGAAGCCCTAACGGTAACTCGCCAATTTCATCTAGAAAGAGTGTGCCGTTGTCGGCTTTTTCAAACTTACCACTACGGTGACTTATCGCGCCGGTAAATGCGCCTTTTACATGGCCAAAAAGCTCGCTTTCAGCCACTGATTCAGGCAGTGCGGCGCAGTTCAGATAAACCAACGGCTGCTTGGCACGGTTAGATAGCTGATGTATTGATTGAGCAACCAACTCTTTACCGGTACCTGTCTCACCTAAAATCAACACATTTAGGTCGGTACCAGCCACCACATTTAGCTCGTTTTTCAGTGTATTCATGGCAGTCGACTGGCCTATCATCTCCACTGGCGCATCGGTGTTAATCCGCGCAACAGCGGTGACCTCTTGCGATTGTACCGCTTGTTTCTCCAGTTTATCGATCATCAAGGCATTACTGAGTGACGCCGCTGCAATCGCGCTTAGGGTGCGCAGTTCATTGTCGCTGAAGGCATTAAATTGCTGCGGATCGAAGCCATCGATAGTGACCGCACCGATAAGATCGCCATTAGCTAATAGTGGCAAGCCAATACAGGCATGCACCACTAAGTGATCGCCTTGATGGGGAATAAGGCCATCGTAAGGGTCGGGCATTTCGCTGTCAGCGGGAAAACGAACAATATCACCAGCACGAGCGATAGCTTCAAGCCTTGGATGCTCGCTGAGAATAAAGCGCCGTCCAAGCACATCTGGGCTGAGGCCATCGATAGCAAGCGGATTAAATTGCTGACCAGTAAATTGCAGCAGCGCTGCAGCGTCACAGTGCAAAGTTTGTCTTATGGTATCGAGTAAGCGTGAGAAGCGGTCGTGATCAGACAGGCCAGCAGTAATATCTAAGGCGATACGAGTAAGATCGGTTTGGCTTAAAGACATAGGTGATATCCATTGCGTCGCGCAGCTGCGGTTAGCATTTGTTGAGTGTCTCGTTTTGTCTTTTTGACATTAAAGCTCAATGTGGGCAGTGTCAAATATACTGTTATATAGCGATAGAGAATAAAAAAGGGCGCTAGATAAACTGCGCCCTTAAATTTTTATCACTTTACGGTTTATGCACTTGCTGAAACTTGGTCATTGTCCAGTTCAGCGGCTTTCTTTTTGCTTATCGCTTTTTTGATAATGTCGAATAGGAAGTAGCCCATAAACAGACCACCAAAGCCAAACAATACGTCACCTGGCATACGCATCCATACTAAGGTTTCAACCAGTGGGCTGTGGATCACCTCTGGTGAGCGAGCAAACCAGTAACCATTGTCAATAACAGCAAAGAACTGCACGATACCTACAGGCAGTAGCGACATAAACACCATTGCTGCTAAGCCAATGTTCATGGTCCAGAAAGCGCCTTTTAATAGCTTTTCATTCCACTGCATTTGACCTGTTAATCCGCGTAAGCAGAACAGCATTAGCCCCATGCCTAACATGCCATATACACCCATGAATGCTGCGTGAGCATGAGTTGCTGTGGTGTTTAGGCCTTGAATAAAGTACAGCGCAATCGGTGGATTAATGAGAAAACCTAATACGCCGGCACCCACTAGGTTCCAAAAGGCGGTGGCAACAAAGAACATAATCGCCCATTTGTAACGGATCATCCAAGGGCTTGCAGCGCGTAGACGGTAGCTTTCAACCGCTTCGAAACCAATCAATGCTAGTGGAACCACTTCAAGTGCGGAGAAGATCGCGCCCCATGCAATTACTGAAGTTGGCGTGCCGGTAAAGTACAGGTGATGCAAAGTACCAATCAGACCACCAGTTAAGAAGATTACTGTAGCAAATAGCACAGCGGCATTAGCGCTGCGAGCACGGATGAGTCCCAGGCGCACTAACATCAAGGCAATAACAGAAGTTGCGAAGGTTTCAAAGAAGCCCTCTACCCACAAGTGAACTACCCACCAACGCCAGTATTCGGCAATCGCGAGGTTAGTGTGCTTACCCATGAATAGGCCAGCACCGTAAAATAGACCAATCGCAACACATGAAGCGTATAGCACCCAAATAACTGGACGCATTTCACCTTTAACTTTTAACGCTGGGCGCATGGCTGCGGTAACGAGTGCTAGCCAGATCAGCAGGCCTGCAAGTAATAGCACCTGCCACACGCGGCCTAGATCAATGTATTCATAACCTTGATGGCCAAATAGGAAGTTCATGTCTAGGTCAAAGTACTGCTGTACGCCTATCCATTCGCCGGCCATAGAGCCAAGGACTACAATCACTAAGGCAACCCAGAGTATGTTAACACCAATGCGCTGGAACTTAGGTTCGTGACCTGACAGCGCTGGTGCAATGTAAAGTCCTGTGCCTAACCATGCTGTGGCAATCCAGAATACTGCTAATTGGGTATGCCAGGTTCGGGTGACCGAGTATGGCAAGATCTCTGAAAGTGGAATGCCATAAAAATTTTGCCCTTCGACGGCATAGTGGGCGGTGATCCCGCCGAGCAATATCTGCAGTAAAAACAGACCTATTGCGGTGACAAAGTATTTACCTACAGCCTTCTGAGACTTCGTCGGTTTAGTAAAGAACAAAGGATCTTGATCGGCAGGCTTGGGTAAGCTTTCATGTTTACCGCTGGCATGGTGCCAGACAAGTGCGCCAATACCGGCAATTAGGGTGACAATACTTAAAATTGACCAAACAACGTTGTCTGAGGTTGGCGTGTTGCCAATTTGCGGATCAAATGGCCAGTTGTTGGTGTAGGTATAGTCGGTATCTGGGCGTTCAGTGACAGCAGCCCAAGCTCCCCAAAATAGAAAGGCATTGAGTTTTTCGCGGCGATCTAAGCTTGGAACGGTTCCCTCTTTCATCGCATATTGTTCGCGCAGTGATGATAGCTTAGGATCGTCACCAAATAGCGCTAGATAGTGCTGTTCTACCTGTTTAATCGCTGCGATACGAGTCGCTGAAAGAGTGATATCTGTATCGCCATTGGCTTGCTGGACGACAGTGTTGCGACGAATATCTTCTCGCAGAGCTTGCTCAAGTCCCGCTTGCTGCTGCGAATCGAGTTGAGCAAAGTCTTTATTGAAGCGCTGCATCGCTGTGATATTTAACCAAGCTTGAGCTTCTTTGTGTAACCAGTCTGCAGTCCAGTCTGGTGCAACGTATGAGCCATGACCCCAAATAGACCCTAGTTGATGCCCCCCCATAGAGCGCCAAACTAACTGACCTTGTTCGATATCATCTTTGCTAAACAGTGTTTGTCCTTGGCTATCGACATAAGCCGTCGGGATAGGCGGCTTCTCTCGATAGATCTCACTACCAATACTTAGTAGTACAGTAAATGAAGCAATTAGCACCAGCAGTAGTGCGATTGCAGTTAGTCTTTGTTTGCTCATAAGTCCTCTTAGCGCAACGTTATTGTTATTCAGGCGAACCTTGCTAGAGCAGATAACATGCCAACTATCTATGCTGTTGATTTATAATGCTTTGGTGTTTTTACTGATAACGAATAGTTGTCATAAAGACAGCGTCTGAGTGTGTCTATATGACGCTGAGTGTCTTTTTGACAATGAGTTAATACTATAACACTGCAGGTGGAGGACTAGGCTGGATAAAAGTTGTACAAACAGTGACTTCAATTGATAGGTATATACCCGTTCTACTTGAAGATGCAGGATTCAGTGGGAATTTAATGGGCTTTAATCAAGGCATTGATTGCGATTAATGGTCGTTCCCTTAGTAAAATCAATAACACAGAGTAAAGTCCATTAAAACCCATCGCAGAAGGCTTTGTGCCAGCCCACTTCGTTGTTGCACTCACTTAAAAGGGAATAACCATTTCTACGTCAATGCGCCTAGAATTGAACTGGCACAATGCCTCTGAAACGAGCATCTTCAGGTAGTACGGGTATAATACTTTGCTGCTATTGGTTAGCAGCAAAGTGAGCGGTTGCCCTGTGTCAATTTTACAAAGGGCGATAATGATTACTTATACAATGATGGATCTTCTGGATTAGGACGGGTTTTAAAGCGTCTATGCAGCCACATGTATTGTGATTTATTGCGGCTAATAATCTGTTCAATGATGTGATTGCCGCGCTTAGCATCTTCAATTTCATTTTCACCAGGAAAGTTGTCCAGTGGCGCTTGGATCTCGATATTGTAACCAGTGTCGCTGCTGTTGCGCTCTACAAAAAAGGGTAACACTTTAGCTTTCCCAAGCTTTGCCAACGTAGTGGCTCCGGTAATTGTGGCGGCTTCTTCAACGGCAAAGAAAGGGATGAAAGTGGCACTTGAACGGCCAAAATCTTGATCGGCGGTATACCAGATAACATTAGGCGCTCGTAAGCTTCGCACCATCTGGCGTAGATCTCTTTTCGGTACTAAGGCCTTATTAGAGCGTAGTCGTCCTTTTACCTGCAAATATTCCATCACTGCATTGTTGTGTGGACGGTATACGCCGACACCGGGTTGGAACTGGCCAAAGATGCGTGCGCCCATCTCTAACGGTAAACAGTGAACAGCAAACAAGATCACCCCTTGGCCATTATCGAGTGTCTGCTGAACATGTTGTTGACCTT
This sequence comes from Shewanella kaireitica, assembly GCF_023284045.1. Classification (GTDB taxonomy): domain Bacteria; phylum Pseudomonadota; class Gammaproteobacteria; order Enterobacterales; family Shewanellaceae; genus Shewanella; species Shewanella kaireitica. The sequence continues at coordinate 369,136 of NZ_JAKIKQ010000002.1, read as the reverse complement.
TTATGGTCATATGCTGCTGAATTTTTTCATCCGACCACCACCAAGCGTTAATGGTGTCGAAAATGGCTTTACCCGTTTGTTCGAAATTCTCACGCAGCAGAGTTTGTTGTTCGGCATCACTCATTTCGGGAAAACACAGCTGCAAATTACGTTTAGCAGTATTCACCCGTTTGCCAACAATACCCATTGCCATCCTGCCAAGCGCTGCGCCCATTTTCATTTGAAGACGCAAAGGCAAAACTTGTGTGAGACGCATCAGACCAACACCTAGCCAAAGGAGCCAGTACTTAGGATGATAAAGATGAGATGAAAACTGGGCTTTTTCTACCACGGAAAACTCGAATACATTGGAAAATTACTCATTATTCTAACGCAATCTCGCCCACATTTACTCAACATCATTAAAAATTAGGTACAATCAGGGGGAAATCTGTGAAAGAGCCCGCCATAGTGGCACTATTTCCTACATTTGAGCACACCAAAGCGCAACAGCCATGTTGCTGTTGAGTTTGTTGAGGAACATCCCATTGACCCGATTAAAATCTCCATGGCAACCCAATAGCGCAGTAGCACAATGGCTATAGCGTTGGTTGCGGGTTTACTGCTTTCAAGTGGTTTTCTTTGGGAGGATATTGCAACCAAAAAAGCCCTCATCTGTGAGCGCGAATTACTAGCGGTTTGCTTAGAAGTACTGCCTGAGTCAGCTAGAATCCAGTTGCCAAACAGTCAATTACTTCAGCTATCAATGGGCGCGCGTGCGGCTATGGTGTTACCGATCCTTCACGGTGAAATTGCCGGAGTCTTGGTGACTGATTTTGATAAACTGCCGCATAAGCGCAGCGTAAACTGGGGCACGGGTCATTACTCGTTAGCGCTTAATCGGCAAGATGAACTGACCTACTGGCATGAGTTGGGTCACCTTGAAGCGATAGCGGCAATGCAAAGCCTAAATCTAGAGATTAACAGCACCTACCAACATGAGTGGCTATCTGATCTTTACCTAGTTTGGCGAGTAGCCAATGAAACGAATAGCCTAGATTTAGCTTGGCAGCAATACCATAGGCGCAATATCGATGTGATAGCCAATACCGAGTTTATGTCCCACTGGAGCGTTCCTATTTTGGCGCAAGCATTACAGCGTTACAGTGCAAAGCAGCTGCAATCCTTTGATAGTTTCAATGCCTTTTTAACCGATTTTTGGCCGCTGTTAACTGTACCTAATGATGACAGCATTGCTGAGTTCTCTAGCCTTATACAACGCACCTTTGGCGCAGGCACTGTACAACCCTTACCCGGTTACATGTATTGGCGCAAACCCGATTTAGGCCGTTACCTTGAGCCGACGTTGATTAAGATTATGGGGCAATCAAGCGCAAAGCGCTGGTTAGCGGAGCAAAGCATGCAGCCAGAGACACCGAGCATAGCTCCTCGACTGTAACTGTAAAGTCTCGCTTGGTGACTTATTTCTGGATAGGATAGATTTAACCTCGCGAGCCTTAAGATCAGTATCGAGCTTAAGGGGACATATGGTAATCAAGCGTAATTCAGCTGCATTGAGCCTTTGCAAGTCGCCGTGAATATATCCCTATAGGCTCAGCTAAATCATCCCTGATTTAGAAGCTTGCACAGCCCAACTCAGATGAATAACTAGCAAGCCCATTTTAGTCGGTAAGTCATTATTGGACTGAAACGCCTTAGTGCAAAGGGTCTAAGAATGGGTAGTGGAATTAGCAAATGTATGGGTATCAATTAAAGTTTACATTGACCCCACATATCCGAAGGACTACAACATCTAGATTTAACATACAGAGAAAAATAAGAACAAGGAGGTATTAAGGCATTGATATTTTGACGTAAATAAATTAGCTGGCGATGCTAAGGGATCGATGCGGCTAGTAAAAAATGTTACTGCTCAGCACACACCAAAAAAGCGTAAGATCTTACGCTGATATTTACACTATAAAGGTATCACTTTAAGCTCGGGCTTGTTCAACACTTGGGATAAGGACGCGGCTGCGCGCGGCCTATCCTTATACGTTAGATAGCACTTAAATCTAGCTCGAAAACCTCGTAATGGTTCCAGCGTAAAAAGTGTTGTCCATTTTCAAGGAACAAATCTGCATCGTCACTTGAAGGGTAACAAAAATCATCCCAATACTTACAGAATGTTGTCCACGGTAAAGCCAAAGCAGTATCACATTTCCATGAAATTGTTACCAACTTAGATTTAACATCAAGTTTAGAAAGCCATTCTGTTGTAGCTTGATTGTCAGCTGAGGCATCGAGCCTCGTAGCCCCAACAGGGAAATTCACAGGAATTTGAGATGATAATTTTTGGGCTAGTTCCTCATTTAAAGGTTGAAGTCCGTCTAGTATTTCCTGAGGAAGTTTTGCATGTGAGGATTCTGTCCACCTCCATGAAAGAGGAAAATCATTAATATTCACCTAAACCTCCTTGTGCTATCTAACAGTATATTAGGCTGAATTCCGAATAATAACGGTCTTAATAAGAACAGGTCGTCAGCACTTTAATCACTCAAGACTAACAGTAAACCGGTGTATCAACAATGAGTTATAACATAGAAAGAACTGATTCCCTGTTTCTTTGCCTGAGTGAAACAAAGAACCTCTATCATTGCATAAAGTGCAATGTTCACGCAGGAAGAAAAGCCTCTAGTCTCCGGCCTATATGATAATTCGGCGGCAGGTCTTATATCTTACATCCCACATTAGCTTTATAAGCCCAAAGCTTTAATTGTGCTACTGACCATTTTTATCAGTGAAAATGATTTTGACGCATTTCCGCGTTAAGCTTCAAACCGCAAGGGTATAAATTTAAACACCAGTTAACCAGTGTAGATACGGCTGAAGCCGTCGAAAACATGGCCAATTCTGTTCCATACATAATTTGGCATTCCCTCCGTCCATGGAGGTCTGATGTTTTCGCTGAGCTTACATGGACGTACTTGAAGCGTGCTTCAGCAGTGTCTGCACATACCCCGCTGGAGGCGATTAATAGTCATGAGCCTACAAATTCAAACTGGTTGCTTGGTAACAACAGTTAAAAATGCAATTAGTCTTCATTCAAAGGCCAACCAATCTTGGCGCAAAAGTGAGGCTGCATTAAGCTAACGTGATCCCAACGTTCTAATACCTGCAAGCTTGCTGATAAAAGCCCAACCTTAAACAAGCATAGCAACCATTTTTAGCTGAACCTAAGCTGAACACCAGTCAGATTGCTACACAAGATGCGAGTTTCAGCTGGATGCTTTTGATAGAGTGATATCAATTGCACAAAGGTAACGGGAAGTATTATGCCAAAGCGTTCAAAAGCTGAAACTAAGCACACTATCGAGCAGATCTTAATTGAAGCGCAGAAGCAGATCTTAGAAATGGGTTATGACGTTATGTCCTACTCAAGCTTGTCTGAGGCAACAGGTATCAGCCGCACCGGTATTAGTCATCACTTCCCTCATAAATCAGATTTCTTAACCCAGCTCGAACCCCAATTTGCAAGTTTACTTATGGAACATTTAGATTTTAGCTGCCGTGATGCATTACGAACCTCTTGGCTTCGTGCGCTAGAGTCGCCTACATTTAGCGGCATCGTGAAGCTGTTTTTCTCTATCTGCGGTTCTAGCCAATTGGATTCTGCGCAATATAAAACATTAGGTTCGCTTAACGCTAAGGCATCTGCGGAGCTTGGTGAGCATGGGCCATCAATGATTGATACGTTACTGGGGCGAAGTGCTGTGTTGTTGTTTAGTCAGAAGCAGCTAGTGTAGGCGGGAACAGAGTATGGCTATTTCTGCTCTCTTAGTACGATACTTGGATTAAAATTAATCTCACCTTCATCATCTATTGTTGCGAGTTTATTGTCTTGGCTGGCAACGGCAGTGCTGCAATTATTTGCATTGCGGACAAACAAAAGCTGGTAGCCCAATTTCGCTAAGGTATAAAAGGCAAATCGCTGCGCATTAGTGAGTTTTATCCAGTGGCTATTAGTATCAATTAGCGTCTCTTTTCTGTTTTCGATAAAAGGTGACGTTAGCTCTATAGCTGCGGTGTGTAGCATTTAAATTCACTTATATTGACTAAACTTTCGATGACCAATATTGATGTATAAATGAGCGATAAGCAAGTGAAATTTATCGTTTTAGTTGATGCTGACAATGGTCGCTATATTCTTGTATATTGAGTACCAAATACTATTGAGTACAGCTCTAAAAAACTCTTACAGGTTATAGCGAGCAAAGTTGTTTTTGTATATGCTTGCGGCGTTCTAGATTTTAAGAGTTATGAATTAAATATTCAGCATCAAGGAGTAATGCACGAAATGGATGTCAAACCTCAGGTCAGCGCTGCTGCAGAACCTATCAAACGTTTCCCCAAATTAGATAATCAAGAGTTAGTAAAGACTAGTTTTTGGATTAGCCAAGTATTTATGATTATTGCCACCATCGTCGGTGTCTACCTCGCGGCTCAAGAGGGTTTATCGCAAGCTATTATTTTTGATGATCTATCTAATAAACAGAATAATTATTATCTGCGGCATGCGCTTTATGATGAAGTGAATGACAACGTGACCATTATCAATGAATACGCAGATACAGTAGCGAAAAACTCTCCTTATGATTTAAAGAGTATCCACCCCAATATGGCCACCTTTGTTTGGGAAAATATGCGTTACTCCGCCAATACGCTTGAAACGCCAACGCAGCTCTTAACCGAGACGCGGCGTTTTTATATGGCATCTGCCGATATTATTTCCAAAATGGAAACACGCTTTTACGGTGCTAAATTTGGCGCAAAAAAGCTCAAAGAGCTAACCAAAGGGGTATCTGAATCAACCCTGCCAATGTTAAAAGATAACTACCAAGCATTAGCTGTTGAGCTAGAAGCTGCTGATATTACTGTCGAATAAGGATATAAAATGACAATCATCTGCCCTGGTTGTAATAGCCAAGCGATGCGAGTGTTTGACTTTCATGGTCAAGAAGTGGATAGCTGTACTCAATGCGGCGGAATTTGGTTTGATAGTGGCGAGCTCAATGGCGCGCTGTCTGTTGCTGATAATGGCAATAGCAATGTCGGTATTGAAAACGCGTTAGGTGAGAACTTGGGTATATCATCTCGACAGTGCAGCCACTGTAAATGCAATATGCAGCACTATTACTTGATGAATGACTTTCAGATAGAGGTCGATGTCTGCCATTCTTGCACTGGAGTGTGGATTGATGAGCATGAACGAGAAAAGGTGGTGCAATCTCCTAGAGTAAGAGCAGCTCTAGAGCAACTCAATCAGAAAACCAGTGTTAAAACTTGGCTGTTTCAATTTCTATTACAGATGCCGATTGAGTATAACCTTAAGACCAAGAGTAAGCCGTGGGTTACTTATGCTTTACTCGCGTTAAATATCATCATCTTCTTTGCTTATGGTTATAGCGAACCGGCAACAGTATGGGTGTTCGATCACTTTGCGATGCAGCCATCGTTAGTGATGCAGGGTGAGCAGGTGATGCCGTTGCTAAGCCATATGTTCTTGCATGGCGATATTATCCATCTGCTGGGTAATATGTATTTTCTCTATGTGGTGGGTGACAATTTAGAGGATGCACTCGGTCATTCACGCTTTTTGGCGGTGTACCTTTTATGTGGTTTTGCTGCTGCTTTTGCGCAGATTGCATCCGATCCAACTTCAGCTATCTTTATGGTCGGAGCGAGTGGCGCCATAGCGGGTTTATTTGGTATGTACCTGCTTTGGTTTAGACATGCCAGCCTTACCTTTATGTTTGTTATTTACCAAAAGAAGCTCTCTCCAATGGTATTCTTTGCTATTTGGTTACTGATAAACCTTTTTGGCGCATGGGCGGCACAAGGTGGGGTTGCTTATTGGGCGCACATTGGTGGCTTTATTGCAGGCCTCATCATAGGTTTATTGCTTAAGGCTCGAGTGATGTCAGCGAACCCTATTTTGGCACTGCTTAACTCACCTGAAGTGAAGGTTTCTCGATAAAAGGCAATGCTTACAAAGATAAAAAAGGCCGCATAATGCGGCCTTTTTTAATTATTCAAAACGTTTAGAAATGCCATTGCAGGTAAAGCGATTGATAGTTACTGCCACCACTTATGCGGCCAAAGGCTGAACTTGACTCAAAAATGCCGGAGCGGTGATGAATACTGTAACCAAACCAGAGGTTCTCCATGTCTCTAGATTTAAAAATATCACCCACATTGACATCTAAAGAGAAATCTAAGTAGTTAAGCAGCTTCGATGGTTTGTAATCTTTCTCTGCAAGCTCACTCGATTCTATATAGGTCACAGTACTGGCATAGGATAAGCCTTCGGCCACACCGAGTCTAAAGCGCGGACCAATCTCGAAAGTGTAATAAGCTTTAACGGCGATAATGGCTTCAGCAATATTATCCTGTACTTCAGAATCATGGTGCCAGACTATACCTGGGGTTAAGTACAAATCGATCGGTAGCGTAAACAAGGTATCGGTTAACTGTGTTCCATAAAAAGCCGAGGTCATCTGGTTGTTGTAAGGATCGGTTTTTGTCTGCCATTTGAGTATGGCATTCAGGTTTGATGGTGTTGCCCAGCCGTGGGCTATACGAATGTACTCAGTTGGTTTTTCTTGTTTGGTTATGACAGGTTTAGCTGAATAACTTTTTTTCTTTGACTCGGGGAAAAAGCCAAAACCAAAGAAGGACTCATACTGAAAACGGTTGTTAATACTGGGCAAATTATAAACTTCATCTTCTAGTCGGCCGACACCGAATTGCCCTAGTAAGTATAAGTTGCTGGCAACATGGTAACGGGCCTTGATGCCCGCGTTAAAGCTGACGCCTCCACCCACTTCATATTGATCTAAGCCGTAATAGAACTGATTAAAATCAGCACTTTTCCATTGAAATTCAGCGTAGGGTATTAAGCGCCAGTCTTCAGACTCCCAAAGGTATTGGGTTCGGCTATAACCATAGCTGCGCTTGTGTGAATCAGAAAGAAAGGCCAAGTCAACATCCCACTGATCTTTTACAAAGCGGTACTGTAGCCCGAAATCGAATGCTTGAGATTGGGTGTCATTTTGCAACTCTTGCGGAATATCAACAAAACGGAAACGGGTATAAAGGTTGATTTGGTGGTTATCGTTCTTCCAAATGTGGCCAGCGGCTTCCATACCGTTTATGTAGAAATAGTCATTTTGAAAATAGATAAGTGGCAGTGTGTCATACACTTCATCTTCTTCTGTGGCATAAGGAATATCGCCGCGGCGCATTCCAATTCCTATGCCCCAGTTATCACTCCATTGATATGTCGCTGGTTGCTGGGTAGCTTCATTAGTAACTGGAGCGGTTTTAACTGGCTCATCATTGGCCTGAACAGCACTTAAAGGAGTGAGCAGCATCAAGCTGACTGAGAGCGTGGAAATAAAGTTTAGATTCATATTATTCTTATTTATACCCGTTTTACTTGAAAATACTTGTTTCAGAGGCATTGTGCCGGTTCAATTCTAGGCGCATTGATGTAGAAATGGTTATTCCCTTTTAAGTCATGCAACAACGAAGTCGGCAGGTACAAAGCCTTCTGCGATGGGCGCTTCTTATATAAAAAGCATGGACTTTACTCCGTGTTATTGATTTTACTAAGGGAACGACCATTAGTGGCAATCAATGCCTCGCCTACATGGATGTAGGTGCTTAGGTTCAGCATGGAGCAATGAACCTGTCATTAAAGCCTATTAAATTCCCACTGAATCTTCAGGTAGCACGGGTATAAGCGCAGTATCTGTTTCATGCAGTATAAGTAAAATTTACTTTTAAGTCTGATTTTTATACATAAGCTTAACAAATTAAGATGAACCTATGATTAAAAAAAAGACCGCGAATGCGGTCTTTTTAGATTTGTATATTGCCTTAGTCAGCTTCTTTCAAGCTTTGCGTTAATTCAACAATGGCTTTTTTACCATCGCCAAACAGCATGACTGAGTTATCCATTGCAAATAGCGGGTTAGGCAAGCCAGCAAAGCCTGGGCTAAGTGAACGCTTAACCACTACCACAGTTCTCGCCTTGTCGACGTTAAGAATTGGCATGCCGTAAATTGGGCTACCTTTATCTTCGCGTGCCATAGGGTTGGTAACATCATTGGCACCAATAACAATCGCTACATCAGTTTGCTCAAACTGCGGGTTAATCTCATCCATCTCGATTAACTGCTCGTAAGGCACTTCAGCTTCTGCCAGTAACACGTTCATGTGCCCCGGCATACGACCTGCAACTGGGTGGATAGCGTAAAGCACATTGGTGCCACGGGCTTCCATTACTGAGGCGAGTTCGCGTACTGCGTGCTGCGCTTGCGCCATGGCTAAACCGTAACCTGGCACAATTACAACGCGCTCGGCGGTTTCTAGTAGCATGGCGACCTCTTCAGGTGATGAAGAGGTGACTTTTCCTGCATAGACCTCATCAGCATCAACCGTTTCGCCGCCTTCTGCCATCACGCCAAATAGCACGTTAAATAGCGAGCGGTTCATCGCTTTACACATAATCTGCGTCAGAATAATTCCTGATGCGCCAACCAGTGACCCTGAAATAATCAGTACTGTATTGCCTGTAATAAAACCAGTGGTTGCCGCTGCTATACCCGAATATGAGTTAAGCAGTGCTATCACTACCGGCATGTCTGCGCCGCCAATAGGAATAACTAACAGTAAACCAAGTACCAGAGATACAGCAACCAGTGCGTAAATCAGGTTGATATTGCTTGGGTCCATCACAATAGCAATGGCTAAACCAACAGCACTAATCAGCAGCACGGCATTGAAGATCTTATTGCCTGGCACCTTTATCGGGTTACCGGAGATAAGCTCTTGCAGCTTAGCAAATGCGATAAACGAACCAGAAAGCGTCACTGCACCAATAATCACTGTTGCGCTAATCGATATTAGTGCAACGGTGTGAGTGGCTGACTCTGGGTCAAGGAAGTTAGCGAGTGCAATAAACAGTGATGCGCCGCCACCAAAACCATTTAGCATCGCAACCATTTGTGGCATGGAAGTCACTTGGATTTTGGTCGCCATGACTGCGCCAATGGTGCCACCGAGTAATACACCAGCAATGATCCACTCATAGCTTAAAATGCTTTGATCTAACAAGGTGACAACAACAGCGATGAACATACCCAGCGCTGAAAGTTGGTTACCTCTCACTGCCGTACGGGGCTTGGTTAGGCCTTTTATCCCTAAGATAAATAAGCTCGCAGCCACCAAATAGGCGAGATAAATAATCGTCGTACTCATAGTGGCTTATTTCCTTTTGAACATAGCTAGCATGCGGTTAGTAACCATGTAGCCACCAACAACATTAATTGTGGCAAGTACCACGGCGATAAAACCAAACACGTTGACCCAAATCCCAGCACCAGAACCTGCTGACAAAAGTGCGCCAACTAACGAGATCCCTGAGATCGCGTTTGAGCCCGACATCAATGGTGTATGCAGTGTTGGCGGTACTTTGGTGATCATCTCGACGCCGAGGAATACCGCGACCATAAATAGGGTCAGTAAAAGTAAAATTTCCATTTATTTAGCCTCCGGTGTAACAGCTTCAGGTGTTGGTTCCTGCGCTGGTAGTCCTAAAAGATCGCGTAGACGGGCGCTTGCCACTTCGCCTTTGTGCGCTACGACAGTGTCGTTAACAATCTCATCATCGAAATCGAGATGTAATACACCATCGTTGTCGACAATCAGTTTAAGTAGGTTTTCAATGTTAGTGCCGTACATTTGGCTGGCGTGATTTGCCGCGCTGCCTGGCACATTTGATGGACCTAGAATGGTCACACCTTTGTAAACCACCTCTTTATCGACTTCTGTTAGTTCACAGTTTCCGCCGGTTTCAGCGGCAAGATCAACAATGATGGTGCCACTTTTCATGCCATCAACCATCTCTTTAGTGATCAAGATAGGTGCTTTTCGACCTGGAATGGCGGCGGTGGTAATAACAATATCTTGCTGCGCTAATACATTGGCCATTGCTTGCTGTTGACGCTTTAAGAAGTCATCACTTTGCTCGGCAGCGTAACCACCTTTGGTTTCTGTATTCTCTGCTTCTAAATCTAGCTCTACTGGTTTTGCGCCCACAGAGATGATCTGCTCCCGGGCTGCCGGGCGAATATCATAAGCTTCAACCACTGCACCTAAACGCTTAGCGGTTGCACAAGCTTGAAGACCTGCAACGCCGACACCCATAATGAAGGCGCGTGCAGGTTTGAGGGTACCTGCTGCTGTCATCATCATTGGGAATAAACGTGGTGCTTTATGGGCTGCCAAAAGCACAGCCTTGTAACCAGCAATCGTGGCCATAGACGAGAGGATGTCCATGCTTTGTGCACGCGTAATACGCGGAACAAGCTCAAGCGCAACCGCTGTAGCTCCTGTCTCTGCAATGGCTTGAGCATTCTCAGGTTGCGCCAGAGGATCCATCATGCCGATGATAATCTGCTCTGGTTTAATGCTTGTCTTGAGCTCTGCAAGCTGCTCGCCTTTGGCGTTAACAACAGTAATTACATCCGCGTCACTTAAGACTTGTTCACGGGAGGCGACAGTTGCGCCTGCTGCGATATAGTCTTCATCGGTAAACCCGGCTTTACTTCCAGCATTGCTTTCAACCAGCACTTGCACATTCTTTTTTAGGAGTCGGGCCACATTGGCTGGAATAAGTGCAACTCGACTTTCTCCAGCGTGACTTTCTTTGGGGATACCTAACTTCACAAAGGTTAACCTCTCAGTTGAGGACATTCGTAGGGACAGATGTCATTTTTTATATGTAAGGCTGCATATTGTGGCGACTCTGAATTTAGACACAAGTGCATATTTTTCAATATCGTGTTTATGGTACTGGTCAGACTGAAAATTTTGCGCTAGGCCACACTTTTAGATAGAAGTTTGCTGTCATCAAGCCCACTAAAAGTGAATTCATTCAAATGTCAGTTACTTTTGTAGCTTAATTTTCGACCTTTGTATATTCCAAAATGGAATTAAAAATCATCTTTTATTCTTTTTTACTTTTCTAGCGAGGCGCTAAGCTTGCCAGCATTATACTGATACTGGGCCGTCCTAATGTTGTTAAAAGAGCTTTCATCACTCGCATCACCTTTGTCTTCTGGGCAGGTCGATAAGCTAAAGCAGCTCACAGCTGAACTGAGTGCCGTACAACTTGCTTGGGTAAGCGGTTACCTTGCAGCGACTTCTGAGCAAGGAACATCTGCGGTACCGCAAGCAAGTGCAGAACAAACGATTACTATTTTATATGGTAGCCAGACCGGAAACGGTCGTGGTGTTGCCACTGAGCTTGCAGAGAAAGCACAAGCGCAAGGTTATGCCGTTAACTTGGTTTCAATGGGCGATTACAAAGCACGTCAGCTAAAGCAAGAAACACTGCTACTGTTGGTTGTTAGCACACACGGTGAAGGCGATGCACCTGATGATGCTATCGAACTGCATAAATTTTTGTCATCAAAACGAGCCCCCAAATTAGATAACCTTAATTACTCCGTATTGGCTTTAGGCGATTCAAGCTATGAGTTCTTCTGCCAGACAGGTAAAGACTTTGATGCTCGTCTTGCAGCGCTCGGTGCGACGGCTATATCACCGCTTATTGAGTGTGATGTTGATTATGAAGAGCTGGCTACTGCTTGGCAGGAAAGTGTCCTTGAGGCAGTTAAGCCACTGATCACAAGTGCTGGTGCTAGCGTGGTTTCAATCGGCAGTACAGCAAGCTCTGCAACTTCAAGCTTTACCAAGCAAAAGCCTTACACTGCTGAGTTATTAGTAAGCCAAAAGCTAACAGGTCGAGATTCTGATCGCGATGTACGCCATGTTGAAATAGAACTGGGTGAATCGGGAATTAGTTATCAAGCAGGCGATGCATTAGGGGTATGGTTCACCAACAATGAGCAATTAGTTAATGAACTGCTTGAAAGCTTGAGCCTTAACGGTGACGAGCAAGTGGCCTTGGGTAACGACAATTTAAGTTTGCGTGATGCGCTTACCAATAAGAAGGAGCTAACTCAGCTCTATCCTGGACTTGTGACTGGTTGGGCTGAGCTCAGTCAAAGTAAAGTATTGCTTGAGATCAGTAACGACAAAGCACGGGTTCGTGAATACATCAATAATAACCAAGTCGCTGATTTGGTGCGTCAGCATCCAGCTAAAGTGACGGCTGAACAGTTGGTTGGCTTGCTTCGTGGTATCACGCCAAGACTCTACTCTATCGCGTCTAGCCAAGCTGAAGTGGAATCTGAAGTGCATCTGACGGTAGCTCTTGTTGAAGATGAGCGCGATGGTGTTGCCCGTTTTGGTGGCGCATCTCAATTCCTAGCCAGTGCAGAAGAGGGGCAACAAGTGCAAGTTTATGTTGAACCGAATAATCACTTCCGTCTGCCAGAAAATCCAGAAACACCAGTGATTATGGTTGGACCAGGAACCGGTGTTGCGCCATTTAGAGCATTCATGCAACAGCGCTCTGCTGAAGGCATTGAAGGTAATGCATGGCTGATATTTGGTAACCCACACTTTGAACAAGACTTCCTTTATCAAACGGAGTGGCAGCAGTATCTGCAAAGCGGTGAGCTGTCTCGTATCGACTTAGCTTTCTCTCGTGATCAAGAACATAAAGTGTATGTGCAACACAAGATTGCTGAGCAAGGTGAAGCTTTGTGGCAGTGGTTAGAAAATGGTGCGCATTTCTATATCTGTGGCGACGCGGAGCGCATGGCAAAGGATGTACACCAAGCACTGTTAGATGTCGCGGTTAAGTTTGGTGGCAAAACTACCGAGCAAGCTGAAGAGTACTTAGAGACTCTACGCGCAGCAAAGCGTTACCAAAAAGACGTTTATTAATATCCACTTGAGCAAACAGAACGCATTGATGAGGTGCTGGTACCGATTTATCAGCAGCAATAGAAAAGAATAATAGAGAGTATCTTGCTATGAGTGAGAAGAAGTTAGCAGTAAACGAATATTTAAAGACCGACAGTGACTATCTACGTGGCACCATTCAAGAAGGTTTAGACACTGCGGTAACGGGTGCGTTTAGCGAAGGTGACCAACAGTTAATTAAGTTTCATGGGTTCTATCAACAAGATGATCGTGATCTGCGTAATGAACGTAAAGAGCAAAAGCTAGAGCCATTATATAGCTTTATGTTACGAGCACGCGTTGCTGGTGGCGTGTGTTCGCCGCAGCAATGGTTAGCGGTTGATGATATTGCTTCAAACTTAACAAGCTCAAACAGCATTCGATTAACGACGCGTCAGACATTTCAATATCATGGTATCCCAAAGCGTAACTTGAAGACGATTATTCAAGATCTTGACCGTGAAGCATTGGATTCGATCGCAGCTTGTGGTGACGTAAACCGTAACGTGATGTGCAACCCAAATCCGGTTGAGTCTAAGTTACATCAACAAGCTTATGCTTATGCGAAGCAATTGTCTGACAACATGTTGCCGCACACAAAAGCTTACGCTGAGATCTGGTTAGACGATGAGAAGTTAGTCACCACAGAAGGTGAAGAGGTTGAGCCTGTTTATGGTAAGACTTACCTGCCTCGAAAATTTAAGATGGCTGTCGCAGTGCCGCCAGATAACGATGTTGATGTTTACACCAATGATTTAGGCTTTGTGGCTGTTGCCGAAGAGGGTGAGTTAGTTGGTTTTAATATGGTTGCCGGTGGTGGTATGGGCTCGACTCATGGTGAAGTTGCCACTTTCCCACGTTTAGCTGACGACTTTGGTTACATCAAAGCGGAAGATACACTTAAGTTTGCCGAAGCTGTGATGACGGTACAACGCGACTGGGGTAACCGAGAGAATCGTAAGCTGTCTCGTCTTAAGTACACGATTGTGAAGCATGGCTATGATGCCTTTAAAGCAGAAGTCGAAAAGCGCACTGGTATTAAATTTGAGCCAAAAAGAGATGTCGTTATCGGTGACCGTGGAGACCGTTATGGTTGGAAGCAAGGTGTTGATGACAACTGGCATTTAACCCTATTTATTGAAGGTGGTCGTGTTAAAGACTTGCCGGGGCAACCGCTACAAACAGGGCTAAGAGAGATTGCAAAAATTCACCAAGGTGATTTCCGCATGACCTCTAATCAGAATATTATCATTGCAGGCGTTCCCGCGGCTGATAAAGAGAAAATAGAAGCGCTAGCAAGGCAACACGGGTTAATGGGTAAGCTCATTACCGAAACTCGTGGTCACTCCATTGCCTGTGTGGCACTGCCAACCTGTGCGCTAGCGATGGCTGAGGCCGAGCGCTATTTCCCTGACTTTTTAACGAAAGTGGAAGCGCTGCAAGAAAAGCATGGTTTCTTAGATCAAGGTATTGTGATCCGCATGACGGGTTGCCCTAACGGTTGTGCGCGTCCATTTGCTGCTGAAATAGGTTTAGTGGGTAAGGCGCCTGGTCGTTACAACCTTTATTTAGGAGCGAGTTTTGAAGGAACACGTCTAAATAAGCTGTACCGGGAGAATATTCAGGAAGCAGAAATTCTTGCTGAGTTAGATAGCCTGTTTGCGCGCTATGTTACAGAGCGAGAAGCGGGTGAGACATTTGGTAACTATACCGTTCGCAGCGGTGTTGTGACCGCAGTAATAGATGCTGCTAAGGATTTTCATGGCTGATCTGCCGATAGATTCTGTTATCTCTAAAGAGGCGTTGGCAGCTTTGCTTTCAGCGCCAGAAATAGAGCAGCGTGCGGAACTGGAAAGGGTCAATGCTTTTCTTGGTGAATTGACCCCACAGCAGAGAGTTCGTTGGGCGCTTGAGTACTTACCCGGTAAGGCTGCGTTGTCATCGAGCTTTGGCATTCAAGCCGCGGTTATGCTGCACATGATAAGCACGGAAAAGCCGGATATCCCTGTTATTCTCACCGATACGGGGTATCTGTTTAGCCAGACTTATAAGTTTATTGATGAACTGACTGAACGGTTAACGCTTAATCTTAAAGTTTATGCATCA
Source organism: Shewanella kaireitica (assembly GCF_023284045.1). Lineage (GTDB taxonomy): Bacteria > Pseudomonadota > Gammaproteobacteria > Enterobacterales > Shewanellaceae > Shewanella > Shewanella kaireitica. The sequence goes on along the minus strand of NZ_JAKIKQ010000002.1, from coordinate 354,109 downwards.
CCGTTGAGTGCCGCCTGGCAAGAAGCTAAATTCGGTTTCTTGTGGTTGCAGGGTATAGATGGACTGGATCGCTATAACCAGATCAACAAAGTTGAACCTATGCAGCGTGCGCTTAAAGAGTTGGAGGTGGGTACTTGGTTTGCAGGGCTTAGACGTTCGCAGTCGAGCACTCGCGAAGCGCTACAAGTACTCGCTATTCACGGTAAGCGATATAAGGTGCTACCGATTATTGACTGGGGCAACAAGCAGGTGCATGAATACCTTACCGAGTTTGATCTTCCGTACCATCCGCTATGGGATCAGGGTTATGTCTCTGTCGGTGATACTCACTCAAGTAAGCCACTTGAACTGGGGATGACTGAAGAGGAAACGAGATTCAATGGAATGAAACGTGAGTGTGGGCTGCACTACGATATTTAGTCGTCTAGTTTTGGGGGCATTTTAAGGTCGACTTAAGTGGTACATTGGTACAGCTTAGCGTCTTTACCCTGTGTGAGTTTGATATTGGTTAATACTTTAACACTATAAAATAAAAGGACTTTAGTCAGTTTGTGCTCTTTTGTTTAATTATTTGTACATTTTTACTCACAAGGTTATGCACAGCTGTTTTTTTTAGGCTATAGTTCATCGTTCCCGTAGATGGTTTTAGGGGCTGTTCCGTATCAAACCTAATTAGGTTTAGTGGCATTTAGTCTTCCACTGGATGATTTTTATAGTTGAGATAAATGTATATTCTCCTATTTTAACATTCATCTAAATGTCGCAGACGGAGCCGTCAGTAACCCAACAAACCAAGCTCAGTTAGCGCAAAGTCAGCGCTTTAATTGAGTGCTTAGATTGGCTTGCTAGCGCCTGCTTATCCAAAGCGAGTTATCCCCCAGATAGTCCGATGTGGCTATCTGGGGCTTATCCTTTCCCTAATCACCTTGTTCAATAAATCCTTTAGTCAATGACTCTCGTCGAAATCATAGCGTGCAGCGATAACACGACTTTATTCAGCTAACGATTAATAAACGAGAAGTAAACTTGGTCGCAGCCAGCTGTAAATTAGTGTTGAATCAAATGGCTAGTTGATAGAATTTGCCGCGTAATGCTGTACTATGAACCAAGAATTTTATTAGACTGTCGTTGCTTGGTGATTCTTGCGTGATGGTGACAAGATAGAACAATCGCATTGCTGGTGAGATTGATGGAATTATTAAATGGAGTTTTTAAATGAATAAGATGTTAGTTGCTGCGTTAGTAGCTGTGGGTGCGGGTGGATATTGGTACAGTCAACAAGCTGCTGATGTCTCTGCGAGTGATAACGCGGTTATGGCATATATTCCCGCTGATACGCCAATATTTTCGGCGCAGTTACAGCCTTTCCCGATTAAGTCTTATATCAACTCCTTATCTGATGCTTATAAGCAGTCAGGTGCTAACTCCTTAGGCGAGTGGGAAGCTGAAGAAGACCCAAGAGCGAAGTTTTTTCTTAGCTTAACTAAGTCCTATTTAGCTGCAATGCAAGATGGCGAAACGTTTATTAATACTTTTGGCCTTGCTGAAAATATTCGTAGTTACTTTTACACATTAGGTGCATTACCGGTACTTAAAATAGAGGTGGCCAATGCTGATGCTATATGGGCGCTGCTGGATAAAGCAGAAGCCGAAAGCGGTTTAGCTCATGTAGCGGGTCAATTGAAAGGGGCTAACTATCGCAGTTATCCGCTGACAGAAGCGACAGATGAGGAACAGATAAACTTGGTAGTTGCAGTTAACAACTCTATGTTAACCATGACCATAGATACCTCGTTTAGTGAAGCGGCTCTGCTTGAAACGGCACTTGGAGTCACGCCTGTTGAGCGCTCTGTTGTCGATGCTAAGATTATTGAAGATATCATAGCAAAGCATGGTTTTACTGATGAGGGTATAAGCTATATCAATCATCAAGAAATTATCACAGCGCTCACCAGTACCGATGGTAATCAACTGGCTCGCCAACTGACAAAGCTATTTGCGATGGCGGATGAAGATCCGTTTGCAGAGCTTCGCTCTGCAACCTGTAGCCAAGAGTTATCATCCATTGCTACTAATTGGCCTCGCACTGTAGCGGGTTATGATGAACTGGCAATCTCAGATAGCGAAAGCTCGCTAAGCTACAGAGTGGTTTTCGAAAGTAACAACCAAGTTATGCTTGATGCCTATCAAAAGATGCGCGGTTATATTCCTGCCTATGTGCAAGATATCAATAACAGTGTATTTAGCTTTGGATTGGGGATCGACGTTAACCAAATGGTGCCTTCATTACAGGCTATTTGGGATGAGATGCTAACCCCACAATACCAATGTGCGCCGCTGCAAGAGATGCAAGCACAGATGAGTCAACAAAGTCCGGCAATGCTTGGCATGATGACGGGGATGGCGAATGGCGTTAAAGGCGTTGGTCTGTCGGTTATTGATTATAAAATCAGTGAAGATGTTGATGCTCCAGAGATTGAAAGCTTAGATGCGGTTGTGACACTGTCGGCTGATAATCCAGCGATGCTATTTAATATGGTTAAACCATTCGCTCCTGAATTGGCTGATATTCAATTGCCGACAGACGGCAGTGCTGTGGTATTAAACGATGTGTTACCTATGCCGCCAGAGATGAATATTACCGCTAAAATGGCCGTTAAAGGCAACCATTTGGTGTTGTACTTTGGTGATAAAGGCGAAGCAGTTGCCGATAAACTGACGACAGAAGCCTTAGCAAATAATGGCTTGCTGGCAATGTCTGTGGATTATATGAAGATGTTTGCGCCATTGTTGACTTTTATTGAGCTAACTGGCGAGCCTGTTCCTGAAGAGTTTAAGTCGATGAAAGATTACGATATGCGCGTCAAAGTTGCGCTTGATGTTGATGACAAAGGCATTATTATCGATTCATCGGTGAACTCAAGAGCAACTAAGTAAAATGTAGTATCCCGAGAAGTTATTCCGATAAACGCCAGTTCTTGATAGCTGGCGTTTTTATTTTTAGCGCGAGCTTAGGAGAGAAAAAGTGATTATTGCAGGGCTTTTCTTAAAAGCGAATGAAGTTAGAATTGTGACCCTAACAGGGGAGCGCGCGAGTCATAGCTTAGTCGCTCCTAAAGTAACAAAATTCAGTTTACTTAAAAACCCAACCCAAGCTGATGTCGCAGCCTTTATTGAACAAGTAAATACACATATCAGCAGCAATGGCATTGATAAAGTTGTACTGAACCGACGCGCCACGACTGGGCAGGGGGCTGGTGGTGCAGGGACCTTTTTAATGGAAGGTGCGATGCTTGCAAATTGTAATGCTGAAATAGATTTTATTCACCCTGCAACATTACGCGCGTCCGACAAGAAGCACGCTGAATTGAAGTCCTGCAGACCAAAGACTGTAGATTTAGGCAAGGCTTACGATTTAGCATTTGAGTGCTTATCTTAAACGAGCGCTCGACTGTAGTTGATCTTTTTAGTTTGTAATGCGTATCTTTATGGGTATAAGTGCTATAACAATGAAAGGCGACACAGGGAATATTAGGTGAAAACTATGATCAAACAATTATCAAAGATACTTTTAGCCGCAGCGTTAGTACTGCCGCTTGCAGCTACAGCAACCGATTTAAAGGTTGGTGATACCGCGCCAAATTTCAAGTTACAAGCAACTGACGGGCACTTTTATCAGCTAAGCGATTACAAAGGCAAGCAAACTTTGGTACTGGCTTGGTACCCAATGGCTAACACCCATGGCTGTACGCTTGAATGTAAATCTCTGGTTCAAAAAGGGCATCTTATTCGCGAGTACAATGCGGTCTATATGATGGCAAGTGTTGACGAGCTAGAAGATAACCAAGCATTTGCTAAAGAACAAAAAGCTGACTTTCCCATGTTAAGCGATCCAACTAAAGAAACAGCCAAAGCTTATGATGTGCTTAATTTTGTCCGCGTCGCGAGTCGGGTTACTTTTTACATTGGCGAAGATGGAAAAATCTTAAAGATTGATGAAGATATCAATGCTGAAACCGCTGCTGAAGACATCGCTGCGAACTTAGCGGCGTTGAATATCGATAAAGCTGAAGCTGAACTTGAAAACAATGGCGAGACAGCCCAAGTCGAATAATCTTTAGCTTGGTTAGAGACAAAAAAGCCACAGACTGAAAAGTCCGTGGCTTTTTTACGTTAGCTGATAATGAGCTAGCGATAAATTACTTAACTGTCTTAACACCTTCTGGCGTACCCACTAGCAACACATCAGCGCCGCGCATGGCAAATAGGCCATTGGTGACCACACCAACAATAGCGTTGATCTGCTCTTCAAGTTCTTTTGGGTTCATGATTTTCATGTTGTAGACATCTAAAATAATATTACCGTTATCAGTCACAACGCCTTCACGGTATACAGGATCGCCGCCAAGTTTAACTAGCTGACGTGCCACGTATGAACGAGCCATTGGAATAACTTCAACAGGCAGTGGGAACTCACCTAAAATGTCGACCTGTTTAGTGTTATCAACGATACAGATAAACTTATCAGCCACTGCAGCAACGATCTTTTCACGAGTCAGCGCAGCACCGCCGCCTTTAATCATATCCATGTGGCCATTAATTTCGTCAGCGCCATCAACATAAACTGACAGGTCATCAACACTGTTAAGATCATATACTGGAATACCAAGCGCTTTCATTTTCTCGGTAGAAGCTTCAGAGCTTGATACGGCGCCGTCAATGTCTGCTTTGATGGTCGCAAGAGCATCAATAAAGTGATTAACGGTTGAGCCGGTACCCACACCAACAATGCTATCTTTTTCAACATATTGCAGTGCAGCCCATCCTGCGGCTTTTTTCATTTCATCTTGAGTCATAACGAAATCCTTTTTAAAGGCAAAAATTAAAAATATGGCGTTAGTATACGCGTTAAACAGCTAAAGCGTGCCTGAAATTTGTGTTTAAAGTGACAAGCTTGGCATATCATGATTAGCTTGGCTTAAAGCGATAGCGTGGGTTGATGACTTTAGATAAGTGTTAGCGAGCTCAAGTCATTTTTTAGATGGAATTTTTTGTACTGTTTCAGCTTTTTGAAAGATGCTGGCAGTGCTAGTGAATTAAAGGAGTCACTATGGCAGGGGCAAGCCTATTAACCTTGTTAGATGATATCGCCACCATTTTGGATGATGTGGCGGCGATGAGTAAAATTGCTGCGCGTAAAACCGCCGGTGTGTTAGGGGATGATTTAGCACTAAATGCTCAGCAAGTTACTGGCGTTTCAGCAGATAGAGAGCTGCCCGTTGTTTGGGCTGTGGCGGTGGGGTCATTTAAAAACAAGTGCATATTAGTCCCGGCAGCTATGTTGATTAGCGCATTTATTCCTTGGGCTGTTACGCCCTTGTTGATGTTTGGCGGCTTATTCCTTTGCTATGAAGGCTTCGAGAAAATTTACCATAGTTACCAAGTAAAGCAGCAAGGCCAAGCAGCCGCAAAGGCCTTACCCGAAGAGGTGATTGGCGATCTTAAAGAGTATGAGCAGAGAAAAGTAAAAGGTGCCATTAGAACAGACTTTGTACTCTCTGCTGAGATCATAGCCATCACGCTCGGTATTGTGGCTGATAAGAGCTTAACCACCCAGTTCTTCACTCTCAGTGTGATTGCTATCGTCATGACTATTGGTGTATATGGTTTGGTGGCGGGGATTGTGAAAATTGACGATGCAGGCTTGTATTTAAGTCAGCGTCAGGGCAAAAGTTTCACTGCCCGTTTTAAGCGTCGATTTGGCTTCATGTTACTCAACTCCGCGCCCTATTTAATGAAAACCTTATCTGTAGTCGGCACCATCGCTATGTTTATGGTTGGCGGTGGGATCTTAACTCATGGGCTGCACTGGGTTAGCGAGCGCATAAGCCAAGCTGCTGTTTATATTGAAAGCGTATCCGTTGTTGGTCCTGTATTATCATTTGTTACCCCGAGTATTTTAAACTCTATTTTTGGCGTTATTGCTGGGGCATTGGCAGTGATAATGATGCAACTATTTCTCAAGCTAAAAGGTGATAAACCTGCTAGCCACTAAACCCTGCCAGGGAGCGTTCGTTGGACAATAATGCACAGCAAAATGAAACAACAACTTTTCAAGTTAAAGTGGCGAGTTTCAACTTATTCAATTATATCGAACCACCGCTTGCCTACTATGATTTTGAGAATATCTATAGTGATGAACAGTGGGCTAAGAAACAGCTTTGGTTAGCCAACTTCCTTGCTGAAAACCAGCCTGATATTATTGGCTTTCAAGAAGTTTTCTCTGCTGAGGCTTTAGCGACTCAAGCTCGCGAAGCCGGGCTTGAGCATTTTGCAGTCGTTGATGAACCGAGTATTGTTGATGATTTTATTTGCCGGGACCCTGTGGTTGCTATCGCTTCGAAATTTGCCTTTGAAGATGTACAGGCAATTGACGTTGATAGCGAATATGCCAAAGCTCTGAGGTTAGAAGAGTCGTTTAAATACAGCCGTAAACCTCTTAGGGTCACCGTTGTATTGCCTGACATTGGCCACTGCGATATCTATGTCGTACACCTAAAGTCCAAAAGAGCATCATTAGATGAATTGCCGCCAGCGCAAAGCATGACTGTAAACAATAGCGGAAAAGCTAACTTTGGTGAGTTACTAGGGCGTAATGTGCTTGGCCAATGGGCATCAGGTATTCAAAGGGGCAGTGAAGCAGCGTTGTTATTTCATACTATGATGCAGCGGCGAATGGAAACCCAGAATGCGATGATATTATTAGGGGACTTTAATGACTCTTTGAGTCATCAACCGCTGTCTTTGTTATTGGCTCAAGAGTTGCGCTTCGAAAGAGAGGGAAGTGGGGAATTAGCAAGCTATCCTCTATCTGATGCTTATCAGCTGTATTGTCAGCGAGAGGCCGAAGTCAATGTTGAAAATATTTCAGATGAGAACTCGATACCTTCTCAAAGGCAAGCTACCCATTATTACGGCGCTCAAGGAAACGTACTCGACTATATTTTACTGTCTCAAGATTTTAACCCCCATTTTCATACCAGCACCGCAGAAGTTACCGACTACCATACTGCAGATCGCCATCTGATTAACCCTCAGTATGAACGGGACAGTCATAGTACCGATCATGCTCCTGTATTGTGTACAATCCATTCGCGGCGATAATCTTATAATGCTATCCGCTTCAATACGGGATCCCTTTTCTCAATTATTCTATTGATTGCTCTAATTCCTTTTAACGGAATCACAAGAAATACTGCACTGGTTTGTATGGTGTTTCTGTACTCTATAAAATTTATTTTTCTTAGGGATATTTGCTAGTCTAAAAATCATTGTATTAAGTTAAACACTCCTCCCTCATCTCTTGTTAACAAATGCTTTACCTAATTGTCACGAATGTGTAATAGTTGCTAATTACCATCCAGACTCATTAGACCTCGTACCACTAAAACAAAATGAAATTAAGGGAATAATAATAATGAAACGACCTTTCTCACGAAGAGATTTTCTTGCTATGTCTGCCAAAGGCGTAGGCGCAGCAGTAGTATCATACGGCCTGATGGGCTGCAGCAGCGATGATGATGACGAAAACGTTATAGCAGCAGAATTTTTACACGGTGTAGCCAGTGGCGACCCGAGCCATGATGCGATTATTTTGTGGAGTCGTGTCTCGCCTATGTCCGCTGGTGATATTAAAGTATCTTGGGAAGTCGCCACCGATAGTACTTTTAGTCAGGTAGTGACTAATGGTGAGATGGTCACTAATAGCGACCGAGATTACACGGTTAAAATTGATGCAACTGGGCTTGAGGCTGGCACTCAGTATTTCTACCGTTTTAAGGCTGGTAGCAATATGTCTCCTCCTGGTATGGCTAAAACATTACCTCAAGGTGCACTCGCGCAAGCAAAATTTGCCGTTTTGTCATGTGCTAATTTCCCTGCTGGCTACTTTAATGTCTATGAGATGGCATCGAGAATGGATGATTTAGATGCGGTTATCCATTTAGGCGACTATATCTACGAATATGCTCGTGGAGAATATGCCAGTGAGCGAGCCGCAGAGCTTGGACGTGAAGTATTACCTGAAGGCGAACTATTTAGCCTAGCTGATTACCGTACTCGTTATGGGCAATACCGCAGTGATTTGAGTTTACAGAAATTGCATGCCAAAACCGCCTTTATTACGGTTTGGGATGATCACGAAGTGGCTAATGATAGCTGGCGTGAAGGGGCTGAGAATCACAATGACAATGAAGGTGATTTTGATGCGCGTAAAGAGGGAGCGTTACAGGCTTATTTTGAGTGGTTACCGATCCGTCCATGGAGAGAAGGGAATCACGAAGAGATCTATCGCAGCTTTCAGTTTGGTGATCTTGTCGACCTGCACATGTTAGATACAAGACTGCTAGGTCGAGATAAACCGCTTGAATACCCAGACTATATGGATCCTGCTACGGGTGGGCTAGATAGCGCACGCTTTATGGCAGATATTACCGACACCAATAGAACCATGCTTGGGCAAGAACAGCAAACGTGGTTACAGTCGACGTTATTGACCTCAACCGCTAAGTGGCAAGTGCTCGGGCAACAAGTGCTTATGGGACAGATGATGCTTCCTGCAGCGATAGCAACGCAGCAATTGTCTATTCCTGAGTTTGGTCAATTAGCAGCGCTGGCAGGTTTTGCAGCAAGAGCGCAAGCGGGTGATCCGACATTGACCGCTGATGAGCTTAAATATCTGCAGTTTTATGGCGATAAGCTAACCCCTGAAGCGATGGCTTTGTTGCAGCTGCCTTCTATTCCTTACAACTTAGATGCTTGGGATGGATATGCCTATGAGCGTGAAGTTATTTTGGCAACCGCAAAGTCATTGGCTAAAAACCTTGTCGTGATAGCGGGTGATACTCATAACGCTTGGGCCAATGAGCTCAAAGATGCTGCTGGCGATGTGGTTGGGGTTGAGTTTGCAACTAGTTCAGTCTCATCACCAGGGCTTGAGTATTACTTAGGAATAGATGCTAAGGATATACCCGCGACAGAAGAGGCTATTCTAGGGCTTGTTGATAGCCTTAAATACGCTAACTTAATGAATCGCGGTATGTTGACGTTAACTTTCACACACGATGAAGTTCGCAGTGATTGGCGTTATGTTGATACCATTATGACTCGCGGATTTGTGGAAGATATAGCGCGTAATCATTCACTGGTCACTAAAGCGGGCACACCTAGCTTAGAAGAGTTGAGTTAGGTAAAAGTGTCTTAAAAAAGAGTATCGATATTTAGTAAACGGCTGCCATCAGGTGGCCGTTTTTTTGTTAATGTTCACGGTAACTGCTCTAGCGTAAAGGGTGAAGTGACTTCGTTATACTGTAATGAACCCCATCAGCAGAAGAGTATATTGCTCACCGCTATCACTAATATAGATCTATTTAATGGTGACAATCTTTAGAGTACTTATTCAATTTGATTGGCATAAGCCACAACTTTGCGCCATTTTTGCAGCATTCGTGCGGTTTTTAGTATAAAATTCGCCTCCAAAATCGGGTGGGTGCCTACACTTTAAACAGTTGCGCTAGGACTACGCTAGCGAGAGCCTATTTCAGAGTTTGGAATAGTGGCTAACAACTGCATTTTTGAGACCCAAAATAAGATAACTATACCAAGATGGGGACGGTCAGATGTCAGATAAACGCTTTATAACGGCGCAAGAATTACTAGAGGATTCTTTCCGCTTAGCAGCACAGGTTTATGAAAGTGGATTTCGTCCACAATTTATTGTGGGTATATGGCGTGGTGGCGCGCCGATTGGGATCGCTGTGCAAGAGTTTTTTGACTTTAAAAAAGTAGAAACTGACCACATTGCCGTTCGTACTTCTTCTTACTATGGTATTAACCAGCAGAGCAAGCAGATTAAAGTACATGGCTTACACTATATCGTTGAGAATGCTAACGCAGACGATGGCTTATTGATTGTTGATGACGTGTTTGATTCAGGTCGCAGTGTTCACGCACTGAAAGATAAGTTAAGTGACTTGATGCGTTTGAACATGCCAAAAGATGTACGTATTGCTTGCCCATACTACAAGCCTAAAAACACGTCAGTACCACTAACACCAGATTACTTTATTCACGAGTCTGAAGAGTGGTTGGTGTTCCCCCATGAAGTGGCGGGACTTTCAGCAGAAGAACTTGCTGAAGGGAAAGGCGATTTGAAAAATATTAAAGACTTATTCGTTTAATTGATAAACTGAATAAGAAAGCCACCGTTAAGGTGGCTTTTTGTTATCTAGAGATACTTTATAGCGAGGCTATAGCTTATCAATGACTCATCTTTGATTTTATCAGTAAGCACTTTTGTTCCTGTCCAATAGCCTCTTTTAGTGCTCTATCTGTTCCATCAGAGAGCTGACTGTTGCGTTGCAGATTTTGCAATGCACTCTCATTAGCGTAACTACAGTTTGTTGGGATAAGGTATTTGGCATAACTACGCATAAATACTGGCCCTTTCTCACTGTCTAGCTTAGCGAGTGTTGCTAGGCGTTGCTCTGTTGTAACCGCGCTCAGTGCTTTTTGTTCACTAGGGTAAAGGTTTTCAATGATGCTGCGCTGCTTGGAAAAAGGCAGGTTGGTTTGTTGTTGGATGCGAGTTAGCCACTGACGCTTTTTTAGCGCATCAGGGCGAGACACTTCGGCAGCAAGCGCTGATTTTTGCCCTGCATCACTGTTGTCGACATCGCGCTCTTTTCGCAACCAGTACATAGCCGTTGGATGATCGTAGCGATTTAAATGAGCGATCATCAACCAGCGAAGATCTTGATCTAGCACTAACCCCTTGATACTGGCTTTATCGCTGAGTAGGGCATCGATATGATTGAGTGCATCTTTACTGCGAGCAAAACTGACATAGTTTTCAAACCAGCGACGCTGAAAGTCTCTGCTATCACTTTTTATCATCACTTTTCTAAGGCTCATCTGTTCAATGGCTCTAATGGCTTGCTTGGCAAAACGTTGATTGCTTGGATCCATCTTGTCGAGGTAAACCCGAGTTTTAGATAAACTCTTTAGCACTTGCCCTACGATGGTTTGGTCTGTTTCTCCCGGTAAATTGACCAGCACAGCACCGATATAATCGTTCAGAGATAGTTTGCCGTCTTCAACACTATCCCACAAGCTTTGCCAGAGCATGGAACGTAGCAATGGATCTTTTACAAGGCGCAAATTTTGTTTTGCGGTCTTGAAAGATACAGGATCAAGATTAACCTTTACGAAACCCCAATCTTGGTAGTTAGGGTAGACAAGGTCAGGGCAGTGTAAGCCAATTAAACGAGTGACCGTAGTCGTGGCACCTTTATAGGTCACTGGCATACTAATATTATGATGTAGACGACTACGCCCTTGAGTAAACAAGCCTATTTGAACTCGTTGTTCACGCAATGTCGATAGGGCACTACTAGGGGCTGACTGCGTCAGGTTAAACTGTGTAATGCGGCCATTTTCACAACTGAAATCGGCTTTAATGCTATTCACCCCAGCTTCATAAAGCCATTGCTGACTCCAAGTGGTGAGATTTTTATTGGCTGCATTGCCTAGACTTTTAATAAAATCATTGAGCTGGGCATTTTGGTAGCTGTATTGCAGCAGGTAATCTTGTACACCTTTCTGAAAAGCTTTCTCGCCTAACAAATGGTTTAGTTGATTTAGTGCTGAGGCACCTTTTGAGTAGGTGATAGCATCTATATTATCAAAGGCATTTTGGCTGCTCGCAACGGGAACCTCGATAGGATGAGTGCTCGCTTGGCTATCTAAGTGGTAAGCACTTTGCTTGTTATTGGCATAAAAGGTACGCCATGCATGGCTAAACTCAGTGGCTTCTGCGGTGGCTAAGGTACCCATAAAAGAGGCAAAGCTTTCATTTAACCAAAGGCCGTTCCACCACTTCATCGTGACCAAGTTGCCAAACCATTGGTGAGCCATTTCATGCATGATTACACTGGCTAAGCGCTGTTTCTGCGCGGCAGTCATCTCGCTATTGAACAGAAAACGACTTTCGCTAAAGGTAATTGCTGCAGCATTTTCCATGGCACCATAAAGGAAGTCTGGTACTAATACTTGGTCGTATTTTTTAAACGGGTAAGGGATGCCGAAATAGCCGTCGAAAAACTCAAGCCCTTGTTGAGTATACGTAAACCAGTCATTGGGGGTGACTTGCTCTGCGACAGATTGACGCGCAAATAAGCGTAGCGGATAGGGGCCACTATTATCGGTCCACTGGTGGTAAGGGCCTGCATGCATTGAGAAGTTATAAGGACTCAGCTTAGGAGACTGCGGGAATTGCCATTGGCGAGTATCACCAAGCTCTGTAATTGAAGACTCACGCATGGCACTAATGACAGTCCACGCCTTGGGCGCTGTGACAGAGAGCGTAAAGTTTGCTTTTAGATCCGGTTGGTCAAACACCGCAAACATCTGCTGCGCTGCAGCAGGTTCAAAATGAGAATATAGATAAACCTTGCCATCGACTGGATCGACAAAGCGATGTAACCCTTCGCCGTTAGTGCTGTGTTCGCGGCTAAACTGCACTTCAACAGTGTTATTACCTGTACTCAATAAGCCAGGGTTTAAAGTGATATAACTGCCGTTGTAGTTTGGGTAAACCTTTTTACCATTAATACTAAAATGGCTAATGTTGGCTTGGTTTAGATCGAGTGTGAGTGCTTTGCTGGTGTCGCTTAGGTTGAAGTTAACAATCGTGGTTGCTGAAAATCGATTTTCGCCAGTTAAGCTAAAGGCCAAATCATATTTTACATCCGAGATTCTAGCAGAGCGCTGCATGGCAGACTGTTGGCTAATGTATGGTGTACCGTCTCGCGCAGATATAGGCTCTCGTGGAGTCGAGTTGCATGCACTTAGCACGATAGAGAGTAAAGCAACCAGTACAGTATAAAACAGCTTCAAAACAGCATCCTTCTAATAGACGAATTGGATAAGCTGCATACGGTACCTTATTTCTTTGATGTGCAGAAGTTTAAATAAAAAAGCCAGCGAGATGCTGGCTTTAATTACTTAGTTAGCGAGTGCTGACTTAAATTACATTCCTAAGAACGATTTAGACTTAACTTTACGGATCTCTTTTTCATCAGACCATTCAATCAAGCCTGTTTCTAGATCCATCAAACGCATAGTCATCTTGTAGTAAACATCTTTAGTGCTGCCATCTTGCTTCACAATGCTAGATAGGTTGCCGTATAGCATGTACTGTGCACCGATCTGACGACCAAAGCTTATTGCCGTTGATGGGTCAACCATACCTGAATTGTTCTGGTAATCTAGCTGCTTACGTACAGAGTCAACTTTGGTCATGTCAATAAAGCGGAATTTACCAGAGCGAAGCAGCTTATTGCTGATTGAGTCTGTAACTGATTCTGTATCGATATGCTCAGAGGTTTTGTTCTTAATTTTATCAACAAAGATGATTGGACGGTCATTAGCGGTAATCGCTACAACAGGCGGGAAGGTCAACATGCTATCAACCATTTTAGCTGAAATAGCTTGCAAATCTGTTGAGCCGAAGTTCTCATTGACGGTTTCCACTTCAGTGGCATCACCGTACTCAACTTTTGACTGACACGCAGACAAGCCAATAACTGCCGCGAGAATAAAAATAACTTTTAAATGTTTCATAGTAAGTTCCATACAAGTGATTGCTAAATGATTATTGAATAAAAACGGGTGTAATTGCCAGTATCAATGGCCCAAATAAGTGTGGTGCGGCCAGTTTCAACTTTAATCGTATTTGCTGCAGCATTGTCGAGCTTAACCGAATAGCTGCCAGCTTTTACATAACTTCGGGCTATTTGTGCTTGTTCAGGCAAGGTCAGCCAACTGCGCCTATCGGCTTGCTCTGATATAACGTTAAAGATCTGCATAGCAATTGAGGCATAATCAGTTTGATTATTACGACGTTTGCTATCACTTTCAACACTGCGTGCCATTTCAGACTTGGCATATACTCGGGCTGCTTGTCTGACTAATGCAGCTGGGAGATCCTCTTTGAGCGCGGTAATGGCCAATGAATCTATATTGGCAATAGACGCTGCAACAAGCACAGTCCCAAGTCCTTGTATGCGACCGGGCTTGACCGATTGCTTGGTTGGGAAGTATGTCGCTAAGGACGCCGTTTGCCAATTACCATGAATGGTAAAAGGCACTGTGAGGCTTTGTTTCTCTGGTACAAATCCCCGCTCGAGCATGATGATAACCTGTCCTTCATCTTTGTTCGGAAGTACGGCGTCACCCCAACGTTTTTTAAATTCGTCATACTGTGGCATTGAAAGTTGCTTAGCTAATCTGACTAAGTCTCTTTGTAAGTATGGATTATTCGGTGAAATCTGTGCAGCTTTACGGTAATCAATATAGGCGTCATTAGGTTCACCTAAGATCTCGTGCAGCATGCCAGTAGTGTAATAACTATAGGCATTTAAAAATGAACTGGTGGTACTGCCAGCGGCCTTGCCAAGTTTATTGACTTCAGCATCGATGGTGCCATTTGCCATTGCTTGCACAGATTTGTTGGATTTTTGATAACGAGCCTGTTCAGAGCTTTGTAGTTCGTTACTGCGACGCACCTCGACTAATGCACCTTCTGCATCACCACTGAAGAGATAATTAAGTGCTTGGTATTGATGCAGCATTACCCTCTCATAACCTGGGCCACGGTAGGGGATCACATTATCATTGATGAATATACTGGTAGCCGTGGCTCCAGCATCACTTAGGCTGAGCTTTGCTTTATCATCAAAAACTCGATAAGCATTCGCTGCATCTTGGTAAAAGTTTTTACTGGCTTCAAAATCGCCTGCTATCTGAGCCGAGCGTCCAGCCTCTTGCGCATATAACAGCCCATCTGCGCTGGTGACTTCAGACTCAACAATTTTTGCAGCTTGTTGCGGCGTTGCTGAATTAAGCTGCGCTTTAACCGGTGCAATTTGGGACGGGTAGTTGATGAATACGCTGTTAAATGCACACCCACTGAGGCTTAGCATCATAGTCGTTAGCAGCAAGATACTTTTCATGCTAACGCCTCGGTAATGTCTGCTACTAGCATTGGCTTCCTTGTTTGCTTGGGAAATAGATGTGAGCGCTAAAATGCATTATAAATGATAAAAGAATTTAGACATGCAAATTTATATAAACTTACAAATTTCATCTATATACAGCTATATATACCATATCGAAACTGAACCGAAGATGAATGCAAATAACCCCTTGTCACTTAAATATAGCAAGGGTTACTGCTTAACAGAAAACTTCGCTGATTAACTTAGTGTATTTAATAATGTGGCGGTGGCGTTTCGTCAGCTTGAGACGCCATATTACTAGGCTCGACAGACTGAAGTTTGTTCAATAACAAACGCAGCTGCTCTTGTTGCAGTGCGACAACATCGTTTAGTTTTATGACTTGCTGGTTGAGCTCTTCGATAGTGCCATCTTGGAATGCTAACTTCATCTCTAGCTCTTCAACTCGGTGTTCTATGTTATCCACGTTAACCTCTGATGGATTGGCAAGCACTCAGTGTACTTGCTTATGATGATCTTAATTAGCGCTGGAGTATACAACGCCTTGCAATGTTTGGGGATAGCCGCGCTTGCAACTTGTTGAACAATATTGCGCAATCAGTGAAGGTTGTCTGCTAACAGTAAGCTAAAAGTAAACAAAAGTAGTTTAAGCAACAATTGTAATAAATATACGATGAACTTGCTTTGCCCTTTGTTGTCTTCTTAATGAATCTTTGTTCATACTAGTGTGTCAGTCATTCAGGCTAAAGACAGCTAGAGTATGTAATATATTAATCTGTATTGAAAAAGTGGCTTCAATCACAGCCGTGCCGCTTTTGTCCAATCAGATTGGAATAACCTATTTAACTAGTATAAAGTGGTTCGCCTAATAAAAGTAAAGGTTATAGTAACCACGTGTAGATGCTGAGGAAGCTTTAAATGAAATCTCTTTATAAATATTCACTAGTGGCTTTGGCCGTTGTTGGTCTTACTGCGTGCAATCAAGAGCAAGAAGCTGTTGCTGCTCCGGCCGCAGTCGAATTGAAAACTGAAGCGCAAAAAGAAGCTTACAGCGTTGGTGCGTCAATTGGCACATACATGGCTGGTCACATTAAAGAACAAGAAGAGCTTGGCTTAGCAGTAGACAGAGATCTTATTGTGACAGGTTTCAGCGAAGGCTTGAATAGCGAGCTTAAGCTTACTCAAGAAGAGATGCAGACAGTATTGCAGAGCCTTGATGAAAAGCTAAATGAGAAACGCCAAGCACAAGCTGCAATTCTTGCAGAAAAGAGCTTAGCTGAAAGCACAGCTTATTTGGAAACAAACAAAGCAAAAGAAGGCGTGACGACAACTGAGTCTGGTCTACAGTATGAAGTATTGACCGAAGGTACTGGCGAGAAGCCTGTAGCAACTGACACTGTTAAAGTCCATTATGTTGGTACACTAACTGATGGTACTGAGTTCGATAGCTCAGTGGCGCGTGGCGAGCCTGCAACGTTCCCGCTTAATCGTGTTATTCCTGGTTGGACTGAAGGCGTACAGTTAATGTCTGTTGGTTCTAAGTTCAAGTTCGTTATTCCTGCTAACTTAGCATATGGTGATCGTGACACAGCTACGATCCCTGCTAACTCAACTTTGGTATTTGAAGTAGAGCTATTAGATATTGAAAAAGCCGATGCTGCTGCAGAAGCAAGCGCTGCACACGCTCACTAATCTTCCTCTAGGGTGAAGAAAAAAGGACGCTTTGGCGTCCTTTTTTGTATCTGGTTGGCAGTGGGCTTATGCTTACTGCTTTTTCTGTGGTGGGAATTGAGCCAAAATTTTGCTCACTGTTGCATTGGTTTCTTGCGCTTTCTCTTCCCCACCATCATCGAAGCTAAATTTATCGCTACCTCGCCAAATGAGTTGCTTTGTCTGTGGGTCGAGAATATCGATCTGGATCGTTTGAATTTTAGCCGTATCACTGCCTACTGGTACATCGACGCTGGTGCCAATACTGCCGCCACTTGAACTGCCCCATGAGCCCGCGCCTAGGCCAATAGAAAAACCGGAATCCTTCGGCTTATCATCAACTCTAAATCCATAAGTGACGAGAAAGTCAGCATTATCATCTTGTTGAACAAAGCCCTGAGTTGTAAGAGCTGTTGCAATCGATTGCTGTATTCTGGCGGCGCTTAAAGGATCTGTCGTTTGTGCTGGGTTTATCTGGCTAAAACTTTTTAGCGGAGCAAAGTTATAGTTAAGATCGTAATCATTTTTTGGGGTTGAGCTGCAACCAAGCTGAGCTAGTAGCGGTATTGATATTGCGCAGGTGAATAGAATACGTTTTAGTATGTTCATTATCGAACCTCTCATTTTAGGTGGCAACGCCTTTGTCTTACTAGCCTATAACTTTGGATTACTTAGTGCGATGACTGTATTAGGTTAAAAGTTAAGTATAGTCATTTTAGTTAGGTAGACAGCGGTTATGTAGCTAATGCAATTGGTATTAATCTTTACATAGTATATGTTTAGGGTATGGAACAGTTAGAGTTTTTTGAAATCCCCAGTCCCTGCATTGGTGTTTGCCAAAGTGATGCAAGGGGATATTGTAAAGGATGTTTACGTAATCGAGACGAAAGGTTCAAGTGGCTCGAGTTTTCTGATGCGCAAAAATTTGACGTTATTAGACTGTGTAAGCAGCGTAAGCGTCGCCGCCAACTTGCAATGTTAAAAGCTAGAAAGGCACAATTAGTTGAAGAGAGAGCGAAGGCAAACCCGAGTTTAGATTTTCAGGAACTGCCGGAAGAATCACTCGATTCAAAAGATTTTAAATTAGACTAGGGGCTGTTGATCTTTCACGGTTGTTTTTGCCGCAGTTTATTGGCTATTTTGACAAGGCGGAGGCTATGCCGTTTAGTTATTCTCCACAAATAGTCTACAACACAGTAAAAATAGCCAAGAAACGCGGCCCTTTGGGTTCGATTCAATGCTTCTATTCTTTTATGACTAGAATGTGTTATGAGCTTTTCACTTAGCCGGCTAAGCTTTATCGCTCAAGCCTTGTACTAGAAGCATTATTCCTTACGGTAAAGAACCGAACAAAAACTAAGCTCGAAAGATCAACAGCCCCTAGTGGATTACGACTCGAGCCCATTGCAGGCGCTATGGCTTATGCCAGATTAGCGTGAACTGAGTGAAACCTGGCTGACTTTCTAGTGAAACTCTGCCTTGATGTCGCTCCATTATACGCTTGATAATGGCTAATCCTAAACCATGGCCCTTATTACCATTAGTGCTAGTTTCACTGCGATAAAAGGGTTCAAAAATTTTGAGCTGATCCTGCTGCAAAATTCCTTCACCATCATCAGTCACAGATAATAAAACCTGCTCTCCTTGCACACTTATCTCAACGGTAATTTTGTCAACGCAGAAGCGCTGGGCATTGGTAATTAGGTTCTGCAACGCGCGCTCAATCAGAGACGGTTCGGCCATTATTTGCGCCGATGTTTCTGTTTCAATTAGCTCTATCGTCGTTGAATGGTGTGTCTGCAGGCGACTTATGGTTTGTTTAGCAAGGCTGTTTAATTCACAACGTTCAAACTGTAGTCCTTCTCTTTGGGTCTCTAAGCTCGCGTAGGTAAGTAGCTCTTGCAGTAAGTTTTCCATCTCCTTGATATCGAGTTGCATCTCATCAAGAAAGGCTTGGCGACGTTGGGGCTCTGACTCTGGCAGGCAATATTGTGGGATCAATGCTAGGGCGAATTTAAGGCGGGCAAGCGGGGTGCGTATTTCATGAGACACTGCATTTGAAAGGTGTTTTTGGTTTTCAATCAATGCACTTATATGTGCTGCCATATCATTAAACGTTGTTGCTAGCGGTAATACTTGTGAGCGCTTAGTCAGCTTAATACGGGTATTCCATTTGGCTTGACCAAATTCTTTGGTTGCATTACGCAGTGTTTTCAAATCTTTAGATAGTGGCCAAACCCAGATAAGAGTGACAAAAGCTAAGGACAAATAAAAGAATATATTATAAAGACCTCGTAAGCTGGCGTCAGGGTCGAGCTCTATTGGCCCTGCCATTAGGATGTGATCGCCTACCGCTATAAATTGTAACTCATGGTTGATATCATAGGGGGTGGCGATCACGGCATCATTTTGCACCATTTGATCTTCTGAGAATGCAACTTGATCGGCATCGAGTAATGCTAGCGGGAATTTGGGATTGTTGTTGATGCTTTTGAGCATCTCATGTCGCTCAGAGTGTGGCAGCTTGCTTAACACCTGCGCTAAAGCCACTAAAGGTGCGTCTAGCGCACCTTCTTGATCGACATTCTTTTTCCAAAGACTATCGAGCGTCCAACCTATACCCAGAAAGCCTAGGCTTAACAATAGATATAAACTTAAAAATAGACGCTTCATTTATGGCTAACTTGAAAGTTAGTTATTCCATGCTTCCGGTGCGAATAGATATCCCTGTCCCCAAACCGTTTTAATCCTAAAAGGTGTTTCTATGTTGTCACCCAGTTTCTTTCTCAAGCGAGAAATACGCACATCTATCTTTCTATCTTTACCGTCAAAGTCGATATTTAGCAAGTACTGATAGATATACTGGCGGCTCATGACTTGGCCAGCTTGAGAAGCGAGTAACCATAACAGTTCAAACTCATGACTAGTAAGATCAACTTCAGTCTCGCCTAAGCGAATGGCTTGAGTGTGTGGATCGATACTTAGTTTACCAAAGCTTAAGCAGTGAGATTCAACTTGAGGTGGCTTAGCCTGGCGACGCAACAGGTTATTAATTCTGGCCACTAACAGTGCTGGGTCGACCGGTTTGACCACATAATCATCAGCACCTAGCTCTAGGCCTTTAATTTGGTCTTCGTTTGAACCTAATGCGCTCATCAATAAGATAGGGCCGGCAAAGTAGTCTGGAAGCTTCTCACAAAGTGTTAAGCCATCCATGCCTGGCAGCATTATATCTAACAGGATAATGTCAGGTTTATAGTTGATAAGGCGGGTTAAGACAGTATCTCCGCGACGTTCGACTTCGACGTGCATTCCATGCGATTTTAAGTAATCTACGATCAAGTTGGCCAGACGAATATCATCTTCTACGAGTAGGACTCTATGCGTAGATTGAGAGTTGGTCATTAGAATAAACTCCATGGGTTGCGGTAGCGACGCCTAACCTGAGGCGACGAAGCTTGAGTAACTTTTAATTTTACACCCGCAAGCGTCTCGTGGGTATCTTTGTCTATCATGACAAACTGAATATCTTTGTTTGCACTGATATTTACCGCTAAAGAGTTAACATCTGGTGAACTGTTGCACCATTTCTTTAGTTCTTTGTAATCAGAAAGGATGCAAATGGGGCGGTCGTGCAACAATTCCCACCCAAGTACAACTTCAGTATTGCAGGTTTCTTCATCTGCACTGGTAATACAAATCTCGGGAGATAGGCTTAGGCTTGCTGCCAATGGTTCTTCTTCATCTTCATCAGCGACAGCGTAGCCGCTCAATACTGAGCAGAAAATAAAACAGAGAAATAATTTTTTAGTTAGCGATAGCACTGATATTAAAACCTGTATGCTGCGCCTACAAAATAGGTAGTTGTGTAATCTTTCTCGACTAGAGGACTATCAACAATTGCATCGGCAATGTCGGTATAGCGTGCAACCAGCAGTAAATTCCAATTCTCAGTTAACACATATTGTCCTGTAAATTCGATACTTTGATTCAAAGCTGACTCTGCTTGATACATCTCGCTCCAATAGGGGCTTTCGCTCGGTCTGATACCGTAGTAATAGTCAACGACTTGCTCGCTCTTCCAGTCTAACACAGCTGCAAATTCAAAATTCCAGCTATCTAGCGGAATATTATACAGCCATTTTAGCTGAGCTTCTGTTCCGTTATGTACATTAAAAAGATCATGTGCAACAGAGGCTTTTACTATACCAAATCTTGTGTAAAGAAAAGCTTCTGCTCCGCCAAGATATGTAAAGTTTCTGTTTGCTAGTTCGCTGGTGTCGATTTCTGGCTCGCTACTAGCGGCCATTATAGTCGGGCCTCTAGTCGTTGCACGTTCGACACTATTTCCCTTTAGCAGAAAAATATTAGAGGGATCCCAACGATAAAAGAAAGCACGATCGGTACTAAAGGTGCCGACTAAATTGATCGTATAGTTCTCACCCTCTGTAAGAGTGTAACCAATATTCCCATTATCAAAAAACCACTGATCACCGTAGTAAGCAATGGTAGGAATGGCATAAAGAGGAATATCATCAAAATCTTTAAGTGGATTAGACTTCTCACCGTAGCCGAGTGCAATACCAATATCCCAACGACCCACTTCAATGCAGCCGCTGTTGTTATCGCAACCCTCACTGCTGTTGCTTGCATGGGCTGTAGTTGTTAAGAAGCTAATGCTTAAGATTAGCGCCAATAAATAATGCATATATTGATATCGACTTATGATTACAAAATTAACAAAAGAGAATATAGAGTATCACTATTTGCTAATGGCAGCATGGGGTTAAAGTGGATTTGTTGCAAAGTGATACAGGTCACAAAGTGTTCAATCGAAGACTCAAGTTTGCGCCATTGTAAGTGTGATTTTGTCGGGCCTGGAAAATTCACTTGGGCATAAAAAGCTTAGGCTGCTGAATAAGCTAAAGTTTACTACTCTCTGGATCGATAGTTGTAAAAATATATAAGCCTTTTCTCTAGTGGTTCGAACAAGGTTCTCCTTTTATTCAGCAGGCAAATACTCATCGCGCTCTGCAACTCTGCTGTACATTATTTTTTAAGCTGAGTTGCATTAATTTGAGCTCGCTCACGCTTCGCTTCTACTTTTACTGACGACAAATGCAATGGCTTCATCATCAAGACTACGTTTGGAAAGGTAGCTAACCGTTTTTGCTTGCTTGATTAAAAAGCCTTGCTCAGTCTCTTTGACTGAAACGATATCTTGCCAAAGAATAGTGCCTTTGACATAGAAAGAATCATTTGAGATCCCCTTAGTGTCAATCGTTAAGGTCACTTCATTATTAGCCGCCTTACTCATCATTTGGCGCAGTAGCCACCACGGTTTTTTGTAGCGGATATTTAGTGCTTCTAAAATCCCTAAAGCGATCAAAAACCATGAGGCGTAGGCATTGATCCCCGTTAGTAGTAATAGCACACCAATAAGGGTAAAGATGATCGCCTTTCGATATGCACGTATCGATGTATCTAAAATTACAGATTCATCAAAGCACTCACTGAAATGACTTTTATCTAAGGTGTACTGTGTGGTGTAGCTATATTCAGAGTTCATTGGGGCTCATTCGTTTGATGCTTGGGTGCCAGCTCTGCTAGCAATTGGCCTAAGTTTGCATATAGTTGATTAACTCAGGCTTAATCACGCTATATTGAAGCAAAGCGTGATAATGATAAAGAGGTTAAATGCGACTATGGCAACGATACCGAAAGATTTTGTTAATTATAAATCAACGCCGCTGTTTGATAAGGACACTGTGCCAAAGATGTTCCTGCATCTGCATAACACTAAAGCGGGAGTATATGGGCAGATCCATGTACTGCGCGGCACGGTTAAATTTTATGGTTTTAAGGATAGGCGAGCAGAGGTAGAAACCGAACTACTGATTGAGGTAGGGCAAACTGCTATCTCGCCACCGCAGTATTGGCATAAAGTTGAGTTACTTACGGCTGACACCCAGTTTCGTGTCGATTTTTGGGCGCAAGTTGACTCTGCCATAGTGGCAGAAAACCAAAGTGAAAGAGACGCCTAGCCAATCGCAGTACTGCAAGGTTATGGCTGTGTTCAGCTAGGAGTTTACTTCTGTTTAATGGCTAACTGGCTTTATCGCTAAAATGTCGCACTTTAATTGATCGATGATGACCGATGAGGTGTGGCCTTTTAAATCACTGATAAAGCCGTGATGTTCACCCGCGCCAATCACTAGTAAATTGGCGTTACACCTGTTAGCGATGACTGGGATGATGTGATCGGGAAGCCCCTGTTCAAGGTGTAGGTGGTCACTTTCTAGTTGGTAGGCTCTTGCTGAGTCAACCAAATGCCCCCAATGCTGACTTCTTTGCTCCTCATCGCTAATGAAGTTTGCCTCGCGTTTAATGGACATGCTCCAGTTTTCCAGCTGATAACAATTTAGCAGATGCATGTCATTTTCTAGTAGACTCGCGAGCTGCTGGCTATCTTCTAGCAAGTCTTGATTCAACTCTCTATGAGCAATGTTAGAACCAGCCGTTTCTAAAGCGGTTAAAATGTGCCCCTGTTTTTGCCATGACTTATTACCGACGATCAAAATCGGGAGATTGCTCTCTCGCAGTAGGTGATCTTCGCAACTGGGAATAAACTCACTGACGATAGTATTGTGATGCTGATTATTCATTACCACTAAATCATAGTCGCTAGCATTGGTCTCATTAAGGATCGCAATGTGGTCTTTGGTGTTTTTAATTTTCTTAACCTCGATTTCGACACCTAGGCGTTGATATTTGCTGATTAGTTTATTGACGAACAGCATTGGATCTAGCGCATTATCGGGGATTAGACCTAATCGATTGAGGAAGTTGTTATAGGGCTTTTCCACCTTTAAGGCGGTGACCTTAGCTTTGGTTCTACAGGCAAGTTGTAGCGCTTTGTTTAAGGCAAATTGGGCGACTGAATTGTTGTCTACTAGCGCTAATGTATGGTGGTACGAGATCATAGTGAAATACTCCATTTACCTTTCACTCCATTTCGAACAACTGTAGTCGAAAGCTCAATAAACACTAGGCTTGGCTAATATCAAATAGCACTTAAAGCCACTCTGGTAAGTGTCTTTCAATCTAATTACGATAAACCGCTGAATTCCTTCGTATCAACTATGCATCCTTTTCACTCATTCACATAATTTCAAAATAAAAACTTGAGTAAATGGAATGTTAATTAACTTTAACCTGACATTAACCTAGTGAGTCGGTAAAATTTTTAGGGTCATAAAGGAGTTGTGATATGCCAATAAACATAAATGAAACAGCAGATAAGTTTGCAGTAAAACAGAATGGATTTGAGTTAACTGATTTATTGGAGATGCAGACTGAATTTGCATTAATAAAATCGGCGTCGCAATCGAAAATGCTAACTGCAATGCTGTGTATTGGCGTTGCTTTTTTTAGCGCCTTTGGACTGTTTTTACTTCACATGGCACCCAGCTAGCGCTAATGAAACTGCTAAAGCAGTTTAGTCATAACGAGCACCAATCCATATAAAGCTAAGGAGAAGCGATGTTTGTATTTGCAATGGAACTTGCGTTTTGGGTTGTGTGGGATTTAGTACTCTCGTTTGTCTTGTATTTTACTGGCGCCGTAGTGATCCGCATTTTTACCTTTGGTAAAACCTGCTACCCCTTAGCACCAACCAGCTTTTTTCAGCGTCGAAAAGTGCAGAAAAGGGATCCGTTTAATAGCGCTTTCATCGTTGGTTTTCTATTCTATGCTTCGTTGTTTGCAGCTGCGATTTGGCTTTCGTAGAAAGGTCTTTAGGAGCCGCTTAGCCATAGTTTTAGGTTCAAACAGCTGTTTACATTCTGGCCATTCAACAGTAGCTTAGCGTTAAATAACAGTTGCTAGCAGAATCAAATGACAATTAGAAAATCAATTTTGATCACCGGTGCCAGCTCAGGTCTTGGCCGTGGTATGGCCCTTGAGTTTGCGCAAAAAGGGCGGGATTTGGCGTTATGCGCCCGTCGAATGGACAGGCTTGAAGCCTTAAAAATCGAGCTTGAAAAGATTAACCCGTCTATCAAAGTCTCAATAAAAACTCTCGATGTCACCAATCATCAACAAGTATTCGAAGTGTTCGAAGCCTTTAACAAAGAGCTAGGTAGTATCGATAGGATTATCATTAATGCCGGAATGGGCAAAGGAGCGTCTATCGGTACCGGTCACTTTGAGGCAAACAAGCAAACCGCTGAGACCAATTTTGTTGCATTAATCGCTCAAGCAGAAGCTGCGATGCAGATTTTTAGAGCGCAGAACGCAGGTCATTTAGTGACTATCTCTTCGGTGAGTGCAGTGCGTGGGTTTAGGCGGGCAATGACAGTCTATGCGGCGAGTAAAGCTGCAGTGACTTCGTTAACTGAAGGGATCCGCATTGATGTGATGCACACGCCAATTAGCGTCAGCTGTATTCACCCTGGGTTTATCCGCAGCGAAATCAACGACCATGTCGAGAAGGTGCCTTTTATCGTCGATACCGACGTTGGCTGCCGAGCCATGGTTAAAGCGATAGAGGCCGAAAAAGCCAATAGTTTTGTACCGAGCTGGCCATGGGCAGTATTGCACTGGATTCTGCGAATAGCACCGAGTTCGTGGGTCAGAAAAATGAGTTGATCAGGCTCATTGCTGCGATATAGTTGGCTCTGATTATCAGTAGCGATTTCGCTCGCTTGGCACATCACTAAGGTATTGCACAAACTCTACTTCATAACCATCCGGGTCAATGTAATAGGCATTGCGGCGATAGGGATCTTCTGCGCCATCTTTATCGACGGGATGGCCAATCGCAGCTAGTCGTGCAATGACGCCGTCAAGATCGTCCACCACAAAAGCAAAATGAGCCAGCCCAACTTGGTGGCCACTTAAGTCTCGGTTATTGCCAACACCATCGTCATTGAAAGTCAGATACTGATAGTCATCACCAAAATGAACCCAGTTCCTATCCACTCCATACCACTGACTGACACCACCACCACGGGTTTTCCAGTGAGGGAAAATTGCTTGATAAAAAGCTAGCGTTGTAGGGATATCTTTTACCACTAAATTTAAATGTTCTAGATGCATCATAATGTGCTCCTTGCTGTTGCTCTTGGGTGTTACATGCCGTAACAGTACTCTTGTTGTTTAGGGTAGGGCTTATCTTGATGATTACTGCGAATAACGGTTAAAGCCTCGCTGTACTGCGCCAACATGTACAAGCAGTAGTCGATGCGTTCTCGTAAGTGCTTATCACGATCATCAACGGCTTGTTCAGTATTTAATACCTGCTCGACATTACGAATAATGAGGTGATCAGGTGTTGCAACTAGCTTGTTGTTTTTTAGCGCATTCATTCGTAGCTCTGCTATCGGGTAGGCACCGCTAATGCCGCTTACTACTGAGACTAACAGCGCTGGTTTGTGCGCCGTATCTTGGTTATCACACATTAATAGAAAGTTTTTCATCAGTGGCGATGCCATTCCACCCCATTCAGGGGTAATTAATATTAGCGCATCAGCACGTTTTACTTGTTGTGAGATAAAGGGCCAGCGACTGCCGTCGGTTGTTTTACTCTCGGGATCACCATCCCAAAAAGGCAGTTGATATTGGCAAAGTTCAATGTGTTTCACTGTATGACTCGGCTGGATCTGTTGCATTAAGTATTGAGCAACTTTGGCGCTTTGCGAGTCCTTTCTTTGGCTTCCACTAACAATAACTAATTCCATTTTAGTAAACCTTTTTGTTTATTAAGTGTTATGTAAAGTAATATCTTTACATAATAAAGTAAAGAAAAAAGTTTACTTAAAAGCTGATTCGGTAATAATGTGCACTAAGCGTTAAGGGGAAACTATGAAGACCAGCGACAAAATATTGCAGATGTTAAAGACCCAAGGGGAGTTGACCGCTAAAGTCATCGCCACCGAGCTTGGCTTAACAACCATGGGCGTGCGTCAGCACCTTCAAAGCTTAGAAGACAACAGTGATGTGGTATTTGAAGACAAAAAAGCTTCCCGCGGTAGGCCTACACGTTATTGGTCATTAACTTCAAAAAGTAATAGCCATTTTTCAGATCGCCATGAAGAGCTTACGGTGCAGCTGATCGATTCTGTAAAAACGATTTTTGGTGATCAAGGCTTAGAGCAACTTATCGCCCATAGAGAGGATGCTTCTTTTAAGCTGTATCAATCAGCCTTAGCTGATGCTAAAGATCTACCCGCCAAGTTAGCAGTACTTGCTAAACTGCGTACAGAAGAGGGGTATATGGCCAGTGTCGAAAGCACAGACGGTGTCTATTGGCTGCTAGAAAATCATTGCCCCATTTGCGCAGCCGCGTCTTCATGCCTTAACTTTTGCCGCTCTGAGTTACAACTGTTTCAAAATCTATTACAACAAGATGCCAGCATTAGCCGAGAGGAGCATATTATCGAAGGTGCCAGGCGTTGTGCCTATAAAATAGTGCCGTTAAACGGATAACAGTATGGAATCTAAACGAGCACGGCTAGATAGGTTTATCAGTACAACCAAAGGGATTAACCGCAAGCATGTCAGAGTACTACTGGCTAAAGGGCTAGTTAAAGTAGATGGTGAGATAGCCAGAGATGTCGATCAGATTGTTGATGAGTTTTCCTATATCACGCTAGAGGGCGAAGTCCTACAAGCCAATACACCGACTTATCTGATGCTGCATAAACCTGTGGGGGTGGTAAGTGCCACTGTTGATGACAAGCATAAAACGGTAATCGACCTACTCACTCATCCCGACAAGCAGCAGTTACATATTGTCGGCCGCTTAGATCTCAATACGTCAGGCTTACTGCTGCTAACTAATGATGGCCGATGGTCAAAACGGTTAATGTCACCTGAGCATAAGGTGGCAAAGCTTTACCGTGTAAATTTGAAAAACCCAATAGATGAAAGCTATATAAAAGCTTTTCAAGAGGGGATGTATTTTGAGTTTGAAGACATTACCACCTTACCAGCCAAGCTTGAAATTATTGGTAGCCATACCGCTTTGGTAACCTTGTTGGAAGGGCGCTATCATCAAATAAAGCGCATGTTTGGCCGCTTTCGCAACCCTGTTATTGGGCTGCATCGTATTTCCGTAGGCGAAATAGTGCTAGATCCGCAACTATTAGCAGGCCAAAGCAGAGTGCTCTCAACCGCAGAAATTTGCTGCTAAGCATTCGTCTTTGCTGTGCATCTGCGAATGCACAGGTGAGCAGCGTGCTTGGCTATCTAAATATAATCTTAAGTAGATCAAGCCGTAAGTTGATTGCTGCTTTACAGTTACGCACTGCCATTGGTAGCTCAACTAGTTAAATCCTCTAGCAGTGTGCTTTTCCGTGTTGATACGTGCTGCTTTTTTGCGCTGTGACCCAAGCCAAATTATTGAACTTTAACTTGCCACTAACAGCGTAGAACACGCTTTCCTACCTATCGCTATGCTATACCTATAACTAAGTATTCAATTAGACCTTATACATCATGTTAAATGACTCGCTAAAAAAACTGTCTGAGTTAGATATTTTCTGCCTTATCGTGTTTAAGACTTTGTATGAAAATGGTCATGCAAATACCACGGCCAGTGAGCTACAAGTATCAGCCCCTAAAGTGAGTCGCTGCTTAACTCAACTGCGTATTACGTTTAACGATGAGCTTTTTTACCGCCGCCAGCAAGGGCTCAAACCCACTCCCTTAGCCGAAGCTTTATATGAACCTATCTGCAGTTTCTACCGAGCTGTTAACCATCTTGAGCAAGTTGCCTTTGACGAAGATGAAATAGCTCAAATACCGTCGCTTAATATTGCAGTCACTCAGAGCATTATGAGTAGCTTAGCCGTGGCGATTAGTGAACATGCAGAGCAAGAGGCGATGGGGAAAATCCGTTTACACTGTTGGGATTGCCATACAGCAGAGCAGATCCATAATGGTGAGCTAGATTTTGGTATAGGGTTTGACACATCAAACGCTTCAGAGTTGGAGTGCGAGTTACTGGGAACGCTCGATAGTGTGCATATTGCAGCGAGAGTACAGCATCCTATCTGGCAGCACATGCCTAACATCACCTTAGAACAGATAGCACAACAACCATTTTTATACCTCGAAAGTAAGGGCTTTAATGATAAGATTGATCCGCTAGAAATGTATTGTCGCAATGCCAGAATTGAGCTTAAGAGTGTAGATAAAGTGGCTAGTAGAGAGGCATGGTTTTGCCACCTGATGACCATGGGAAGTATCGCTTTTTTGCCTGCTGTCGAGGCTGACGTGTGCAATAGTATCCCCACTTTGAGAACTGAACCACTGCCAAAAGAGCAAGTGAGTCTATTGCACGGTGACATGCTGTCACCCCAGTATTTTATTGTAGAGAAAGAGGCTAAAAACCGCCGCTACACTATAGGTCAAAGAGAAATCTTGATTCAAATAGTTGCAGATCTACTCCACTCTTACTAGCCACTTCAGGCATGCAGTTTTTGCTAATTTCAATTAATGAAATTGCCATTTTCACTAATTGGAATTTCATTAATTGAATCTTTAAATTCTAATCACAAGCTGTAAACAAAATTGTTTCACATATCTCGCATTCTTCTATATTCAATTTACTGCGTTTGCAGAAAATAATACCTATAAAGGGATAAGATGATGAGAACACATAAGAAGTCTTTATTGGCGATGGCATTAATCACAGCCATGGGTCTAACAGCTTGTAGTGATGGTGACGATGGCAAAGATGGTGCGCCGGGTGAACCAGGTATTCCTGGTACTCCAGGAACGCCCGCTGGAATTACTGTCGATACGGTTGGCAGCGCTGCTGACTTTGTACTTACACTCGCTCCTGCTGACATAGTCGTGGTCGGCAGCGATGATTTTTCAATTAAGTTCACAGTAACAGGCAAAGATAGTAAAGGCGAAGCAATGCCTTTTACCGGTTTAGATAAAGTGGCGCTTTATGTGATGAATCAAGCGGCCAATGAAACGGATACCGGTGCCCCAATTCTCTGGCAGAACAATGCACTCGCTAATGAGTTTGGTTCTAGCATGTACTGTACACCAACGGGGAAGGCAACCGCTCGTGGCGGCGCAGAAGTTGATGCATGTACCTTAGTTGAAGATGAAACTAATCCTGGCACCTATACCGGTACTTGGGAGCATGAAGGTAATGCGCCAGTTGTGCTAGCAGATGGCGATGCTAATAACCTATTTCGCGTAATGGTGCGTACTTATAATGTAGTGGATGCCAATGGTGTTGGCATTTCAGACAAGCTGCTATCAACACCCGTTGATTTCATTCCTGCCACGGGCGAGCTTGCTATTTCGCAAAAGGACTCAGTTTCTAATGCGGCTTGTATTAAGTGTCACAGTCAACTCGACGGTTATGCAGTCACTGACATTCGTATTGCCAACATCGGTGCGCACCATAACTATCAAAAAGTGGAGAACTGCGTAGCGTGCCATAACCCCGCTTATGCGGGCGGCGAAGCTGACCCAGAAAAAGGTTGGAACGCAAACTGGAACGCGATGATCCATACGCTGCATGCTGGTCATCACCTTGATCTTACGGGCGAAGCTAAAGAAGAGTTTGGTGAAATAGGTTTCCCATCAGAGTTAAATGAATGTACCACTTGTCATGACAATGGCATGCAGTGGAACGACAACGTTTACGCTGAAGCCTGTGTCTCTTGTCATACTGACGTTAACTTTGAAACGGGTGAGGGCCACTTAGGTATTGTACCTGAGAGCGATGCGGCATGTTCTGGTTGTCATGGCGGTGGATCTTTGAGCCCAGAACAAGCACATAAAGTGGGTGTGCGGGCGATGGCGACTGACTCCATTGAGATTGCAGTAAGCGCCGTCTCATACACTGAAAGTGCTACGGCTGATGCTGATGAAATCGTTATTACATTTGACGTTAAAATCGATGGCGCAGCTGTCGCTGATGGTTTTGAGTTCACTGGCTTCACTAAGTATGACGAGATGAAGACAGGCTGGGTTAATGCAGATGGTACTTATTATGGTAGTAAGTCGGTTAATCTAGACGGTGTTGTTGCTGCTGGTGGTCAACTGGTTGTTACTCAAACAGCAGATTACAACTTAGACGGTAAGAGCATTGCCATTACACCACGCTTCTCAGTGTGTACTGACGCTAAAGGCATGATGATTGAGTGCTTAGACGCAAGTGGCGAAGCACAGTATGATATTGGTTATGTAGCTATTACTATGGCTCCAGCATACTGGAACTTGGCTAATGCTGATGGCAGTGATGCTAACATCTCTCGCTTTAGTGACCCTGAACGCGTGACCGCTGACGAAGCTAAATGTAATACTTGTCATACCTCTTTAGGTATTGCGAAACATTACGGGGATGAGCGTTTTGACCAGTGTGTTGGGTGTCATAACGATACTTGGGGTGGGTCTTATCATGTACAACCTGAGTATAAGACTGATGAAGTAGATGCTGACGGCAATCCTATCTTCAAGCCAATTGAAGGTCTGAACTACAATACTCGTGACTTGTTTGCTGTTGCTCACCGTTTCCATTCAGGACTTTGGGATGATAACCGAGGCTTCCCTGCGATTCACTTGAATTCAAACATGGAAACTAAAGGGTATCCGGCGGTAGCAACTCAATGTGCAGCTTGTCATAAGGATGGCGTGAATCTGTTCGCTGCAGATGGTGGATTAGCGTCAGGTAAACGTGCAATCGCGGTTGATGGCGCAGCAACGACATTTATTAGCCCAACAGCTGAAGCGTGTCGAACTTGTCATGCTCATTCAGATGCCGCGGCGATGGCTCACTTTAAGAGTAATGGGGCCGTAGTCGATGGCGAGCCTTCATCGACGGCTAATCTACCTGTTGAATCTTGTGCGACTTGTCACGCCGAAGGTAAGACTTACGGCATTGATAAGATGCATGCTGGAGGCGCCCACTAACTTAAAATTATAAAAGCATCACCCGCGGCGAGATCCCCTGCTTCTCGCCGCAATTGAACCTCTTGGGAGCCTTCGGGCTCCCCTTTTTTTGATGCAAATCATCTTTTAGCTCGAATAGAGTCCGATGTACAACTTTGTGAGCCAGCGCAATATTTAACCTCAATGCATAACCAATAACATCATTTGCTAAAGTGCTAATTCCGCATGCGTGTGACGGTGGTCACTTTTTCTGTGGGAATTGTGGTATTGCTCTTGGCGGCCTTTCTTCGTTTGAGGCTTTAGCAATGATTAGCCTTAAGTTTATGAATACTAATATTAAATGTGGATAAATATGTTTAGGAGTGCATATTTGAGTGGCATCGAGAATGATTGATTGACGTTATTGGTTGCTCTAGAATCCGCGGCGCTAAGATTAACCATTGTTAATCTAGTGCGGTTAACCATAACCGCTACCTATTTGATTGGCCAATTCCTGTAGGGGAACTCAATGTCTACACAGCACACCAATTCTTTAGCAAATCCAGCGCCGCTTGGCTTAATGGGTTTCGGTATGACTACCGTTTTGCTTAATATCCATAACGCTGGCTTTTTCCCTATCGACTCTATGATTTTAGCGATGGGCATATTTTATGGCGGTATTGGACAAGTATTAGTGGGCATGATGTGTTTCAAACGTGGCGATACCTTTGGTACGACAGCGTTTACCTCTTACGGTTTGTTCTGGTTAACACTCGTTGCACTTATTGTTATGCCAAAAATGGGGTTAGCAGCAAGTCCAGCGAGCTTTATGGGTTGGTATTTAGCGTTATGGGGCATGTTCACTGGCTTTATGTTTATCGGTTCAATGCGCTACCCACTGGCCAAACAGATCGTATTTGGCTCGTTAACCATACTGTTTTTCCTGTTGGCTGCACGTGACTTTACTGGCAGCGAACTGATTGGCACCATTGCTGGCTTTGAAGGTATTTTCTGTGGTTTAAGTGCTATTTACTTTGCCATGGCGCAAGTGCTTAACGCTGAGTATGGCCGAGTTATTCTTCCTGTTGGCAAAGTCAGATTTGCTGCAAGCACAGCTGCGGTAACTGAGGCGACGCCATCGTTAAAAGCGGCGTAAGTTTATCGGGCTAGAAAACAAAAAAGCTGACATTCATGTCAGCTTTTTTAGTTTTAAAGCGAGTTCACATAAGTGAGTTCAGTTTAGCTCTGTTGTAGCTTGTACAACCATTTACCATACAGATAAATACCCACCGCAGAAATCGTACCGATAGCCGCAATGATGTACCACGCCATACCAATGTTATGGGTGTTATACAGTAAGGTCGTTAATTCTTGTGCAGGCTCACCTGTGAAAGCCACCAAAGTGGTAAAGGCTTCACCTTGAGGAATGGCACTAATTTCAGTGGCACTCATACCACGCTCAGCTAATGCTTCTAAAGAGAAGATCTCTTTTGAGGCATACATCTCATACAGTTTAGGGCCAAAGAAGCCTTCAAGCGTCCAGCCAATACCTTGAGGAAGCATAACAAAACCAAGATACATGGCCTTTTTGCCTTCAGGGGCAATGTTACCCATAAACTCATTTTTCTTCGGACTAATCATCATTTCGCCGAATGAGAACATCGCAATCGCTAGTACGATCATCCAAGCTGCGTTCGTTGCACCAATCAGTACAAAGGCAAAAATACTCAGTAAGCAACCACCTAACATTGCTGTAGTAATACGGTACTTGGCCGTTAATGCCGCCACTAAGAAACAGGTGGTCATGATCATACCGGCGTTAAGGTTAAGCATCCCTTCTGGCATCACCTTTGTACCGCTATTATCTAAGCCTAACCAGAACTGGAAGAAACCATTAGAGGTACCTTCAGGGCCAAATAGCGAAGTCACAATCACACTGGTATCGACCCACTCAGCGATGTGAATTGGCAGGACGTCGAACAGTGAGTTGAACAGGAACCAGAAGCCAGCGAATACCAACATGTAATAGATAACCACAGGCTTTTTCAGCTCATGCAACGCATCACGCCACAATGCCACTTGTTTAATTTCGCCTGACTTTACTTTACGGTTACGCTCCAAACGTTCCTCTTTACCAGGCTCTTTATAGGCCAGTAAAAATAGGAAGTTAAGTGAGATAATTGCAGCACAAGCAAAGAAGACATTATCCCAAGACAGTTGGCGCATGTGCACGGCAACAAGTGGCCCTAAGAAACCGCCAATGTTAACTACTTGATAGAATATACCCCAGGCCATCGAGGTGTTTTGTCGACCTGTAGACAGTACTAGTGTGCCCTGAATGCCGGGCTTAAATACCCCGGTTCCCCCGGCAAGCAGCATCGCCCCAATAAGGAAGCCATAGAAGCTTGGGAAAAAGGCCATCACTAAGTAGCCTGCGATCTTAATCAGCGTTGAAGCGAAAATCGTTTCTTTATAACCAACACGGTCAGAAATACCGCCAGTAAACACTGGAATAAAGGTTTGCATCATCGCCCAAAGGCCGATAATGATACCGTAGTCACTTAAGGTGATCCCTAGGCCACCTTCAGATACAGGCGCTTTAGCGTACAAGCCCGCACTGGCTTTAACACCATAGTAGGCGATACGCTCGACCAGCTCCATGCCGCCGACAATCCAAAATATATAGCTTAAGCTGGCAATTGAGGCCCACATTCCCAGCTGTTTGACTTCCCGTAGGTCGTTATCTGCGTAAGCATCTTTTGACTCGCTCATAACTTTCCTTTCATTGTTTTAATTATTTATATTTATTATTGCTTTCGTATTGAAGAAGCATTTTTATGTTGGTTTTGGGTAGATTGAACGTAAGAATCTTTGCCAAAACGCTGCAAGCTTGTGATTGCAGTCGACACTTTACCTAATTTGATGACAAACACCAATGCGTTAATGGCTGTTTGAGAGGAACTCATGCTGTTGAACAAAAGGCAGGCACTACGGAGTTGCTGTAACAAAAAGCGAATCGCAGTAAATATTGGAGTTTTATGCAGCAAAGATTGATAAAAGTTGATGGTTTTGCACTGATCAGTATTATCCAATAACAGAGGCAAATAACGGCGCCATGAGCACCATTGCAATGCCTGTGAATATCATGGTTAAACTGGCAATAACCCCCTCTTGTCTGCCTATTTCACTGGCTTTTGCTGCGCCCGCACCGTGAGCTGAGGCGCCAAGGGCTATTCCTTTTGCAACAGCACTGCGAATGTTAGCGACTCTAAATAAGGGCTCGCAAATAAGCATCCCCATAATGCCTGTGAGCAAAACCAGCATTGCAGTAAGCTCAGGTATACCGCCAAATGCTCCTGTTGCTTCTATCGCAAATGGTGTAGAAACTGAACGAACCATTAAGCTATTGGAAAGCTCTGTCGGCATGGTGGTTAACTGCATCAATAACCAAGAGGTCAGTAAACCAAGCAAAAGTCCAACAATCACTCCAATGCTTAAGGTAATAGGGTATTGCTTTATCAGTTGGCGCTCGCGATAAATCGGCACCGCAAAGGCGATAGTCGCTGGAGCGAGCAGTGCCGCTAGCCAGTGGGTATATTGAAAGTAACTTGTCAGAGGGATTTTTAACACCACCACGGTGACTAAAATCAGCAAGGGCGCCAACAAAATGGGGGCAAACCATACACGCTGCTTGCGGCGATAAAGTGCTTTACTGCCATAGTAGCAGCCTAAAGTTAATGCTAGGCAAAGTAGCGCTAATAGAGTGAGATTCATAAAGGTACTCCAGAAACTGTATGCGTTGGCGCTATTTTTACTGGAGCCCTTAGTAACTGCGCACGCTTACGCTGTTTTTGTAGTTTTAGTCTACGTTCAAAATTAAATAGTCTATCTACGGTAAATGCAGTGCCAAGCAATACTAAGCAGCTTGCTGCTAACATCGAACTGATCAGCGTGACGCCATATTGTTCCAATATGTCTTCGTATTTTAGAACGGCGACTACCGGTGGAATGAAAAATAGTAGCAGGTCGCCAATCAACCAAGCCGCGCCGCTGTTGACCGCTTTTTCTGGAATGACTTTACCGCAGAGTAATAACAGCAGTATGGCGAGTCCTATCACGCTGCCGGGTAACGGAGAATGCAACCAGCTAGCAAGTTGCTGGCAGCTGTAAGCAAATAGGCAAAAAAAGCTAACTTGGGTTAGCAGCAAAAAGAGTTTACCGAGTTTAGATTGGATAGCGCTGAAGCTGAGGGGCATAACGAACCTGATTTGAATGCTGTTTAGAACTGACTAAAGTTTACTCCTGAACGGTTAATTAAAAAAATGAATGTTATTGATTGAGTGTATTCCAAAATGGAATTTATGGCGCTAAATAAATCGCTGACAGGCCATCAAAAAGCCCCAAGTTAATGGGGCCTAAATCAGTTATCTATTATTGCTACATGAGGTAAGGGTTACTTGGTGACGACCCACAGTGCATGTAGTAAACCTGGGATAAAGAAAAGTAGACACAAAATGATATTGATAAGCAGATCTTTACCTACGCCACTTTTTAGAAATACAGCCACAGGCGGCAGTAATATTGCGATGATGATCAGTAACAGTTTGTTCGTATCCATCAATAAATCTCCATTTGTAGTTTTCAGTTTTGCTTTCAATATTAAATAGCTAAATCAACAAAAAACGAAAGCTGCTGATACAAATCTAATGCAAAAATCAGAGAGTGTAAATTAATTGCCGTTATGGGCTACATTATTACGGCGCCGCTAAAAGAGCAAACAGCTGCATGTGTGCAGGTTGCCCTATAGCGTTAAGTGGTGCTGTTTATAGTGGCCAAGCTTGTTGGCCGTCTACTGGTACTGACTGAAGCTCGAGACTCAAGCAATAGTCGCCTGGTGCATAAACATATATCTGCTTTTCAATCATATTAAAACCAAATGATGCGGTCTGATCTTTCGCTGCTTGCGTCGTCGCCAGTCCCCACATTTGGTAAAGATCACGGTAATCAAGTTGGCTTGCGTAGCTCATGGCAATCAATAGAAAATCATTATTCGATAGTGTTTTAGCTGCTTCGAGGCTAAATTGATTAAAGCCCAAGTTAGCTTTCTGCTGCTGCCATAGCTCATCAGAGCCTTTAGCGCGTTCGAACTCCCGCAGTAAAATATGCAGTCGAGCCAATAGGTGCCAACCATTCTCTAAAGAACCGTGTTTTTGTGCTGCCACCATCATCTGTAGCATGGTGGCCATACCGTTTGACCAGCTTGTTAGATTTGCTGCTTGCATATAGGCAAATGGATCTGCTTGATTCATGCTGGCCTGAAGCACAGCAAACTCATCATCAATATTCAATCCTTGGCACTGTGGCAGCTTACCTAACTCTGTGTATGCACGTGACTTAGTGTAGTAAGAGTATGGATTGGTTGAGGCATGACCTTCATGGCCATCAAAACGTAGGCGGCCTTTTTCAAGTCCATGGCCGAGTTCGTGAATATCACCGTGTCCAGTAGGGCTGAACGACCAGCTGGCATCATACGGGTTACCCGAACAACCTGAGCCACAGGTAGGCTGGTCAGCATTCATGTGCTTGACGGTATCAATCGTATCGATTTGCCAGCCTTTACTGTTAGCAAAATCAGTTATCTCACTAACCTCATCAATGAAAGGCCCTTTGAATCCTGCTAGCAGGTGAGGGTAGTTATGTACCTGCGTCATGATAGCGCTTGCCATCTTTTCTGGTGTATCCCATAAAGCTTCATGACTCATTGTTTGCTGCATTTTATCGAGCCGAGAATGCACCTCAAAATGCTTAGTCGCCAGCTCTGCCCAATCATATTGATTGGCGGCGAGATCTTGTATAAATTTGTCGCCATCGAGACCTTCACGCCAGTATGGATGCTGTCCCACATGTTGGAAGTTCAGTGATACTGGTAGATCGCTCTGATCAAACTTAACCTGCAAAGGGCCGCCGTATGGGCTGGTGAGTTTAATACTTTCGCCCGCTCTTAGCTCTACGTGAGTCGACTGCAAATATTTAGCACGGTTATAGCCGTTAGCGGCAAACTCATGGGTTGAGCCTGAACGTTGGGTATTAATAAACACCCAAGTGCGCACCGCGCTATTGTCGCTGCGGCTAACTGTCACAGTTTGTCCGGGCAGCGCATATGCACCAGTAGAACGAAAGCCCTTCTTACTCGACAGCGAAACGGCTTTGTCGGTTGCTGTGACATGACTGAAATCAGTGCGGCTAAAATTGCCCAAATCTTGCGGCAGCAAATTAATATCACGGTAGTGGTAAACGCTATGATCAGCAAAGTAGGCTTGCAAGAATTGCAGGTTATCGCTGCTAGTGACATCCAGTGGATATTGGATAGCATGGCGATAACTATCACCCGTTAACACCATTAACTTATAAAGATTGAAGCCTTCTTGATTAAACATATCGATATGCTGGCTATCAAGGTTGCGGATGTTGCTGCGGATGACCTTTAGTGCGCTTTGGTATTGGCCAGAAAAATTAGCGTCACAAGTGTCTGCACAGTTAGCTAAATTGAAATCAACATTGCCGCTATCAAATAGACTCAACCACAAATGCTCATCTTCAAGAGGGCTGTGATCCGCTAACATCGCAGCTGAAGATGACCAACTGGCTTTGTCTTGGGAAAAATAGTTTCCAGGGCCGCCAGGCCCTTGCATAGCAAATCCCATTGGATTAAGCACTGTTTGAGTCAGTGGTACGCTGTTCCAGCTGTGTAGATGCATATAAAGCAGTGGTTGCTTAGCTGCTTGAATTTGGCTAATCAGTGGCGTGACCGTTTCGATAGAGAACAGCTCAGCCGATCCGCTGATGACTAAATCAGCTTCGCTTAAACAGCCGCTAAGCTCTGTTTCATTATCACAACTGGCGACTTGCCACTCAGGATAGCTGGCTGTGAGCCAGCTTTTAATTCGGTTTGCACTGTTACCATTGATTAAAAACAAACGTACTTGTTTTGTTTGGCTAAGCTGGCTTGGAGCTTGGTCTAACATCCAACCGAGCAAACGTTTAAAGCTTGGCTCAAAGCTGGCATTATTACCTTGCTGTAGACTGGAGATGATATCAGTGCCAAATGCGGCATTGCGTTGGCCAGACTGATCGCTTGTGGCCGCAAAGGTCAGGCCTTTATTGCCAGTCACAAGCGCAAAAGCTTTATTGTCTGGATAAAGGTGTTCACTGCCAGCAAGCTGGATCATCTGTGAGTGGCGACCTTGATCATACTCGATAACATCATTTTGGTAGATTGCCTTAACCAATTCCTGTCCATCTGCGCGGTACTGGCTAATATGGTTTAGGGCGCGTTTTATCATTTTTGGAGCCAGTTCGGTGACTAGGCTTGCATCGCCACTTGTCATTGCCGCACTGATTTTGTCATTGAGTTGTAAGTCAATCGAGTCGCTGCTGCTTTGATTGCTACTGTCAGTGACAGTTAAAGAAAGTGTTATTTGGCTATCAACCTTAAGCGCAGAGGCGTCGACAACTACGCCGTCTATTGAAGCGTTAATCAGTGAAACTGCAGGACCCGCTGTTTGAGACCACTCAAAACTTGAGTCTCCAGTCGCATGCACATTAACCTCTGCCGCAACTGCAATTAATTTGTCATTCCATGCGCTTTTAGTATCACCTAACTCAACCTCGGGAGCTTGCGCGGTTGGTGGTGTTACGCCACCGCCAGCGTCCGGTGAGCTTGAATCGTCAGAGCCGCCACAGGCGGATAAGCCTATAAGTAAGCAGCTTGGTAGTAGCCAGTTTTTCATTATTATTAACACCCCTATCAATTTTGTTACATTGTCCTTGATAAAAAGTGATATAGCAAAATATTTAATTAAAACAAAGGGTAAGTCAAAAGTCTGGCTAGTGTTAGTATATTGGCGAAGGATGACAAGAGAAAAGGCGTAAGCAGATCCTTGTTGAGATGATTAGAAAAACCTGCAGTAGAAATTATGTCTATTTGATCAAGCACTGCTGTGTACTTTTCTGGACGGCTATCATCTACCGTTAAGTTATTTCAATAGAACCGATATTGGCAGGAAACATTGAACCGGTTTATTTTCAAGTCAAATATTAATCAGGTTGAGAAGAAGCTTTTAATACTTTTGAATTGTTTTTATTATTTTTATTGTTATTAATGGTTCATGAAGTAGTCTAAATTTTTTAACAAGGAGGTTAAACATGAAAAGACTAGCATTTGTAATTTTTATTATTGTTAGCTTTTACTCTGTAAAAGGACATGCAGTTAGTGAACCTGCAATTATTAATAACTACGGTACGTTATTATCTTCTGAAGTAGATCCTAGCAGTATGATTTTTCAGTCGCATAGCTATGAAAATGAAATGATCGTTAGGCAAGTTGCTAATGTGATCTATTTTTCATTTTCAGACGGAAGTTATAGAAAAATTAATTTGGACACAGCCAGCGTTAAGGATGTGAGTCGATTACTACATAGTGATAGATTTATCGAGGATGGTGAGCGAGATCCTGGCAGAAGAATAATCAATTATTATCAATTAACCGACGTAAATAAACCTACTTGGCATTAATATAGTAAAAATAAGGCTGTATATGATGACTATATATTGTTTGCTAAGTCCGTTGAAAGCGAAGCTTTGATTGCAAGTTTGTCTAAGGCAAAGGATATAAACAGTACTTTGCTACAGAGTACTGTTTAAGGGCTCTCAGGTTCTGCTGGGAGTTTACCAAGTTATACCCATGAAAAGGCGCTACTCGATTACGGTTACGATGGGCATGCTACGTGGGGCGACTGTGCCATTATGGCTCAAGCAGGATTTGTCGTTGCTAGTTTTTCCGTTTTGCAGTGTTTTGTACCAGGTTGGAATTTTTTAAGCTGTCCCGTAGTCTCCGCTGGTCTATTTCTTGCCACTGTAAACATGCTCAATACAGCAGAACACTGCACAGCAACATATGAAAGAGCTCAAACTAATTTGAATCTATGCATCCAGGAGAATGAAGCAGAAACTGAACTCGGTAAAACAGGTGGCGACGACGAGAGTAGTGGAGAACGAGATAGTGGCGGTTTGCGGTGTAACCGCTGGGAATCAGTCCAAAATAGCTGGCAAGGTCTTTATGGTGGTGATGCTGGAAGTTGGGATAGTTACGATATGTGTGTTGAATGGGTTAATTTTTGAATTTATTTAGGAATAAGGAAGGTTAATGGAATATTTAACAAAATGGATTTTTTTCCTAATAGCGCCATGTACTTTTTTAGGAATATTATTGGTGAAACCTGATGTGGATACTCCCTTGAACTATGGCTATCAAAATCTTGTGTTTAGCGCGATAGTTGGTCTTTATTTACTTGTAATAGCGATTGGGGTAAACCAACATATAAGACTAAAAAATTTAGAAGAAAAATCTAAAAAAGATAAATTTTTTAATAAAGATATATAGTTTTAAAGCAGTACATATCTTGTTTATTTCTTAGTGGATATCGAGAAGGTAGTGGAGATCGAGATGGTGGCTTCATGTGTAATCGCTGGATAAGAGTCGATAATGGCTGGAAGGTCTTTATGGTACTGATGTAGGAAGGAGTGGAAGTTGGGATAGTTAAGATATGTGTGTTGAATGAGGTTTCTACTAAAATAAGTAAAAGGAAATGAAATGAAATATTTACCCAAACCGTTATTGATTTTCTCAATGCCATGTACGTTAATTATAATTTTATTAGCTCGACCTGATGTTGATAATCCATTTACTTATTCTCATCTGGGGTTAACTTTTTTAGCTTTAATATTCCTTTATGGTTTAATTGTAACGGTTGCGGCTGATTTATACCGTAGGGTGGTAAAGTTAGAGGCTGCGGCTAAAAAGGATGATCTGAATAGTCCAAGTTAGATAGGGAAATAAAAAGGGTAGTCTTTCGACTACCCT
Source organism: Shewanella kaireitica (assembly GCF_023284045.1). Classification (GTDB taxonomy): domain Bacteria; phylum Pseudomonadota; class Gammaproteobacteria; order Enterobacterales; family Shewanellaceae; genus Shewanella; species Shewanella kaireitica. The sequence goes on along the minus strand of NZ_JAKIKQ010000002.1, from coordinate 312,501 downwards.
TTTTAATGGTTGGAACTCGCTATTAAAGCTTAAGCTTCAAGTTTCGCCAATTCAGCTTTTTGCTCAGTAAGCTTTTCAATATCACGTTGATATTCAGCTTGCTTGGCACGCTCTTTCTCAATCACGGCTGCTGGCGCTTTGGCCACAAAACCTTGGTTAGAAAGCTTACCTTCAATACGCTTAAACTCACCAGCGGCTTTTTCAAGTAACTTGTCGATACGAGCCACTTCTTTAGCCACATCGATAAGACCTGCCATTGGGATAAGTAGCTCCATGTCGCCCACAAGTTGTGTGGTCGACATTGGCGCTGCTTCACCATCTGCTAGAATCGTCATAGACTCAAGTTTAGCCAATGTCTTGAAGAAGGTTTGGTTCGCTTCAATGCGGGCTTTATCTTGCTCACTCACACCACGAAGTAGTGCATTTAGCGGCTTAGATGGTGCAATGTTAAGCTCTGCACGAATGTTACGTACCGCAGTAATCACCTGCTTAACCCACTCAAGATCTTCCATCGCTTGAGTGTCAACTTTATCAGCTTGATACTCAGGGAAAGCGGCAAGCATTAAGGTGTCACCTTCAACACCGGCCAGCGGCTTAACGCGTTGCCAGATAGTTTCAGTCAGATAAGGCATCATTGGGTGCATTAGGCGCTGCATCTGCTCAAGTACGTTCACCAAAGTATGGCGTGTACCGCGCAGCTGAGCGTCAGTGCCGTTTTGAATCACAGGCTTAGTCAGCTCTAAGTACCAGTCACAGAACTGGTTCCAAGTGAACTCATAGATAGTATTCGCTGCAAGGTCAAAACGGTAGTTTGCCATGTGCTCGTCATAGGTTTTAACGGTTTCGTTAAATAGACCGATGATCCAGCGATCAGCAATCGACAGCTCCATTTCACTCGGCTTACCATCAACAAGAATTTGGCCACAATCAAGCGCTTCACCGATAGCATCATCAGCCGCGTCTTCTGTTTGCACTTCGGTGTTCATCAACACGTAGCGAGATGCGTTCCAGATTTTGTTACAGAAGCTGCGGTAACCGTCTAGGCGTTTCATGTCCCAGTTGATATCGCGGCCAGTAGAGGCCATAGACGCTAGAGTAAAGCGCAGGGCATCAGTACCGTGTGCTTCAATACCGTCGCTAAACTCTTTACGAGTGCTCTTTTCAATCTTCGCCGCCATTTTAGGCTGCATCATGTTGCCGGTACGCTTTTCAACTAATGCTTCAAGGTCGATACCGTCAATCATATCCAATGGATCAAGTACGTTACCCTTAGATTTCGACATCTTATTGCCGACTTCATCACGGATAAGGCCGGTGACATAAACGGTTTTAAACGGCACTTGTGGCTTACCGTTTTCATCTTTGATGAAATGCATGGTCATCATGATCATGCGGGCAACCCAGAAGAAGATGATGTCAAAGCCTGTGACCAACACGTCAGTTGGGTGGAACGCTTTAAGCTCAGCGGTGTCTTTTGGCCAGCCAAGGGTAGAGAATGTCCACAACGCAGAGCTAAACCATGTATCGAGTACATCGTTGTCTTGGCGTAGTACTACTGAATCTGCAAGTTTGTGCTTAGTACGTACTTCCGCTTCATCACGGCCAACATAAACTTTACCTGCTTCGTCATACCAAGCTGGAATGCGGTGTCCCCACCAAAGTTGGCGCGAAATACACCAGTCTTGAATGTCACGCATCCACGAGTTGTACATGTTCTCGTATTGCTGTGGCACAAACTTAATGTCACCGTTATCAACCGCTTCCATCGCGGTTTTCGCCATAGGCGCTACTGATACATACCATTGGTCGGTAAGTAGTGGCTCAATAACCACACCAGAGCGATCGCCATAAGGGACTTTCAATCCGTGTGGATCTATTTTGCCTAGTAAACCTAAAGTTTCTAGTTCAGCGACAACCGCTTTACGTGCTTCAAAACGATCAAGACCAGCGTAACGCTCAGGTAGCGCAGCGTCTAATTCATTGTTGGCTGTACCGTCAGTGTTTACCACTTCAGCAGTTGAGCGGATAGCCGCGTCAAAAGTCAAAATGTTGTACATAGGCAGTTCGTGGCGCTTACCGACTTCGTAATCGTTAAAGTCATGTGCAGGGGTGATTTTCACACAACCTGTACCGAACTCCATGTCGACGTAATCGTCGGCAACGATTGGGATAAGACGGTTTACAATCGGCAGGTGGATGAACTTACCAATCAGTGAAGCATAACGCTCATCTTCTGGATGCACTGCAACCGCACTATCACCTAACATGGTCTCAGGACGCGTGGTGGCAATCTCTAAGTAATCTTTACCATCGCTGGTTAATGCGCCTTCGGCAAGCGGGTAGCGAAAATGCCACATGCTACCTTGCTTCTCTTTGTTTTCAACTTCTAAGTCAGAGATTGCAGTGTGCAGCTTTGGATCCCAGTTAACGAGACGCTTACCACGGTAGATAAGGTCATCTTCATAAAGGCGGACAAACACCTCTTGAACCGCTTCAGACATGCCTTCATCCATGGTGAAACGCTCACGATCCCAATCAACTGACGCGCCAAGACGACGTAGTTGTTTAGTGATGGTGCCACCAGACTCATTCTTCCAGTCCCAGATACGGTCGATGAAGTTTTCACGGCCTAAGTCGTGACGGTTTAAACCTTCTTCAGCAGCGACTTTACGCTCAACCAACATCTGCGTGGCAATACCCGCATGGTCAGTACCGACCTGCCAAAGGGTGTTTTTACCCTTCATGCGTTGGTAACGGGTCAAGGTATCCATAATGGTATCTTGGAAAGCGTGGCCCATATGCAAGCTACCCGTCACGTTTGGTGGCGGGATCATGATGCAATAGTTGCCTTGAGACTCGTCGCCGTGTGGCTTGAAGTAACCTTTCTCTTCCCAGTTTTGGTAAAGAGACTGTTCGATAGACTGCGGGTTATATGTTTTTTCCATGGGAGCGTGCTTATCTCAAACTAAAATTAATTGGTTGTATTGCTCAAGTCTTGGGTCGTTAATGCTATCCCAAGAGTGCGATATTGCCGGTAGCGATCGCGTGCGATCGCTTTATGGCTGTCGTCGTTGGCAACGAAGTCGATAATCTGCACAAAGTTTACCGCAAATTGCGGCACTTGGTCTGCAAGATTAATCAGAACATGACGATTTTTGTTGGCCCCAAGTCGATCAAAGCCGATTTCAACTGGGGCGCCGCCTGTCGGGCCTTCACCTTTAAGGTTATGGGGCACGAACGATTGCGGTGCTAACTGCCATAACAGTTCATCGATGGCATAAGCTTGTTCTTTGTCAGTGCAATGAATATAGACCCATTGCTGATTAATAAACGCCTGTCGAGCCAATTCACAGGCCAAATCGTATACCTGTTGCAACGCCAATAATGGCTCATGGCGTCGGGTACTTTTGCCGTTAGGCATCAGGTAAAACAGAGTCTGCGACATCGTTTATTCTTTGGGCCTATCTTTGGGCCTAAGTGTACTTGGCTTTTGGACTGACGAAAGAGGAGATTTTACACTAAAAGTCGCTTAGAGATCAGCCCCTTTTTCAAGAGGCATTACAGTTTCTTGTTGTGAGGTTTAGTCAGAAGTGACATAAAATGCTGCGAGTACTTAGTCTTTATTCATTATTTCGGTTAAGCTATTGTTTTTATGATTATTAATGGTGTACTTTTAAAATGGTATTTGTCACTACACAGTAATAATGCTTTAGAGTTAAATATTTAGCTTTTCTTTTTTGGGTTTAAATATTTTAGATGCCGCTAGTTTTGGCTTCTTTCTATCATTAGAAAGCGTAGGTAAGTTAAATCTACGACGTTCATTATTGACTAATACTTCTGGCATATTATTTTCACAGTAGTGAGCAAATTGTTCTAAATAAATACGAGAATATGCACCGTTCTCAATAGTAAGTGGCTCATCTAAATCGAGTCTTTTATGCTTAACCCAACCTTCTAAAGAGTACCAGGTAGATAGGTACATAGGCCCCCAAATATTCATAAAGTGATTCCTAGAAATCAAATTATGTAGTGCCATGTATCCTATACGCTGTAGCTTTACACTCACTTCTTGTGCTGCAGCTAGCTCTTCTTTATTCCAACTGCAGTCGTAATGCTTTATGTGTTCACCAGGACAATTGCAATAAGGGCGAATTTTGTGTGCATTAGTTAAGATTCGAATGGCTGGTTTTAATAGATCCATTTCAGTCATTGCCCACCTAAGAATATCTGCATCGCGTGACAGTGAAGATTCTTTAATATTGTTAGAGCCTTGTTTTAGCCCATAGAGAAGAAGTCCAGTTAATATAACCATTAAAATATTGGTTAGTCCTGAAACACCATTCCAGTCAAAAGTTGTGAGTTGAACCTTAAATTCGTCGAACATAAGCCATTGCAATTAATGAAAAAAATTAAAGTAACATAGGTGCAGGATTATTCAAGTTGTAACTTTATAGAAAAGGTAATCGACATTGTCACCGCCATATGGACTCGTAATGTTTCATTGGTCTTTTACAAAGGAGATAGTTCATTTACATGCATGTTCAGCATCACCACAGGACATTGGAACCACAGTTATTTGAGGATTACTCAATGTCGAATGTCAATTCTAAGCTGCGGTCTTAATGCCGATATTTTGTGCTTTTCTAACCGAGTTAAAATGCGGTTAAGGCGGTCGGTATTCAGGGGGGCGGGGCTGAAATTGCAGGCATAAAAAAAGGGCTATCAGGTAGGATAGCCCTTTTTTAATTGATTGAATTGCTCCCCGCATTTTATTTATATAGAGCCCGACTACGTCGGTATTCTGGGGAACTGTAGAGATAAAAAAGCCATCACTTTTCAGTGATGGCTTTTAGAGTAAATTGAATTGCTCCCCAGAATACCGACCGCCGGCGTAGCCCTTGAACCGTAGGTTCAAGGCGGGTAAACGAATACCTCCTAAGGCTTCTCGATACGAGCCGAGCTTGCACAATGTCAGTAAAACGTTCACCCTGGGTTTGTAAATATCGGCACAGGGACATTGCCAGCTAGCGCGTATCCCAGGGAGCAAAACTTGCATTCGTAAGCAGGTCAATTGACCTTTAAAATGGCTTACGACAATAATTCTTTCATCGCTAAATTTGCTGTCGCAAAAATTCAGTACAGCTGATTATAACCTGTTTAATCGCTTTTCGTAGAGCGTTCAACTAACGCATCTTCTAAAGTTGACTGCAGCAAACCGATTTTTTCATCCATCTGCTTGTTATAATCTTGATTTTTCTGCTGTTCTTCTAACAGCTCATAACCAGTATTTAATGCTGCCATAATCGCAATTTCTTCACGGCTGATGTTGTTAGTGCGCGCTTTTAGCGACATTAACTGCTTTTCAAGATTATGTGCGACGTGCCTAAGTGCTGTCTCTTGTCCATCCGGACAAGCGATAGAGTAGGTGCGCCCCATAAGGGTAATTTCAATCGCCTTGTTACCCATTCCTAAAGGAATCCTTAAACCGTGTACTTGAGCGGACTATATCGGTCTAAAAAGCAAAGTGCAACACGATATCCAACTAAACAGGAATAGTTTAGATTAATTGTTGTTTAGATAGCCATTAGCGTACAAACATGAAGCGCTTTGGGCGCTAGTGCTAGTTGAGCTGTTACTTAAGTTATCGTTAGAAATCACCATTTATCACCAGCTAGTTGCAATTGTATATGCAGCAACAGATCTTGATTGCTGTTTTTGTGGCTAAATCGACAAACTTTTGCTGACTTTATGGTGGCAACTCTTGGTCGAAACAGTCACTTCTGCTAGCATGAGACCAGTAAATCTTGTCACTGGAAACGACTTTATGGCGACTCTACCAACGCTGCGCATGGATAACCTACTTGCGGCACTTAACGAAGCTGAAATTGGTCAGCACCCTGTTGAAGTTCACGGCGCATTAGTGGGCTTAATTTGTGGTGGTGTAGAACAATCCTCTAAAGGCTGGACTCAGCCGCTATTAGAGCTGATGAATGATGGACAAGCACTGCCACCAAAACTGCAAACGATGGTCGAAGAGCTTTATCAAGATGCAGTGACTCGCCTATCCGACACTGACTTTGGTTTTAGCCCTATGCTTCCTGAAGAGGAAGAAACACTGGCAAAGCGTGTTGAAGCGCTTTCCTTATGGGTACAAAGCTTCCTGACTGGCATCGCCATTATTCAGCCTAAATTGAATAAAGCCTCAAAAGATGTTCGTGAAGTGATTCAAGACCTGTCGGAAATCGCGCAAGTTGAATTCGACGTTGCAGAAGATGAAGAGTCAGAAGCGGCCCTTATCGAGTTGATGGAGTTTACCCGCATGGCCGCATTGCTATGCTACTCCGAATTTGGACCAGCGATAGAAGACGACAAACCAATTGATCTTGGTGTGTTGCACTAAACGTTTGTCATTCAAACCGCCATCGTATTTATGCCATGGCGGTTTTGCTTTCTAGCTAGCATTAAATCAGTTATCGGGTTAAACATTCCATGACTAATACCACTACAGCCGAACAGGTCGATATCGCGATTGTCGGCGGTGCAATGGCTGGCGCTACCCTAGCGCTCGGGTTGGCACATATTGCCAAGCAAGCGGGCAAGCCACTGAAAATAGCCTTGATCGAAGCGCATCGACCTCGTGATGAGCACCCTGGTTTCGACGCCCGCTCAATTGCGATTTCTCACGGCTCTATTTTTCAGCTAAAAAAATTGCAAATATGGCCACATATTGCAGCGCTTGCCAGCGAAATCAACCATATCCATATCTCCGAACGTGGCAACTTTGGCATGACGGAGCTAAGCAGTGACGACTTTAAACTGCCTTATTTAGGTCAAGTTGTTGAGCTAGAAGCGGTCGGTCAACAGCTGTTTAACCAGCTTGAAAAAAGCGATATTCAATTACATTGCCCAGCTAGCTTGAGTGAAGTCGAGGCGCAAAGCAGTCAACAACTGCTTACCTTAAATAACGGCCAGAAAATTGCCGCTAAGCTGCTGGTGGCCGCCGATGGACTCAACTCCAAAGTACGTCATGCCTTTAAACAGCCACTGGAGCAGGTCGATTTTCAGCAAAGCGCTATCATTACTAATATCCATACTGAGCAGCCACACCAAGGCTGGGCCTATGAACGTTTCACCCAAAGCGGGCCATTAGCATTGCTGCCAATGGCCGACAGAAACGCTGAGCATAGATTATCGATGGTGTGGGCATTGTCACCAGAAGAGGCGCAGCAGATGCTCGCAGCGTCTAAAGCCGAGTTTATCGAAAAGTTGCAGGCGACTTTTGGTTACCGAGCAGGGCGCTTTATCGATATTGGTGAGCGCTTTAGTTATCCGTTGATGTTGTCGTATATGAAGCGGCCTATCTACCACCGCACTGTGTTTTTAGGCAATGCCGCGCAAACACTGCACCCTATTGCAGGGCAGGGGTTTAACTTAGGCCTACGTGATGTGGTGAGTTTGCTGCAAGTGATAGAGCAAGCACTCACCAACGCCGGTGGCTGCGAGCTTGATGTGGGGATCAATCAAATCACCCATGACTATTTGGCTCGTCGTAACGCCGACAGAGACAGCACCATGAACAGTATTGAGTTCTTAGTGCGCGGCTTCTCTAATGATCACTGGCCGTTAGTGCTCGGGCGTAACATCGGTTTGCGTTTACTGTCATGGTTTCCGCCACTTAAAGCGCCAGTTGCCCGTAAAGCTATGGGCTGGACAGTTAACTAGAATAGTTCGCTAAAACAATTAGCTGAACCACTTAGCTGAGTAAGTCAGCTTTATTGATTTTTTAACATTGCTATAAAAGAGTAAGGGTAAAAGATGTTAAGCACACAAACTTATGATGTCGCCATTGTTGGCGGCGGTATGGTTGGGTTAGCGACAGCCATTGGCTTGGCTATGAAAGGCGTGAGTGTGGTTGTTATCGACGCAGGCCAAACCCATGCCGTATCCGGTGCGCCTAAACTCAGAGTCAGTGCAATTAATAAAGCCAGTCAGCACTTACTAACTAATCTCGGTGCATGGCCCTATCTTGCAGCGAGTCGCATAAGCCCCTATCAAAAGATGCAAGTTTGGGACAAAGACAGCCTAGGTAAAATCGATTTCGATGCCCAATCACTGGGTGAAACTCATCTTGGGGCGATTATCGAGAATGACGCCATCGCCTTTGCACTCGCCGAACGCGCGGCAGAGTTCGATGAGCTGACCTATATTGAAAACCAACGACTTGAACGAATTGCCTTCGGCGAGCGAGAAGCTTGGTTAACCTTAGACAATGGTGACAGTCTGAGCGCTGCATTGGTGGTTGCTGCCGATGGTGCTAATTCGTGGGTGCGTGAGCAGTGTAAGATCCCAATGACTTTCTGGGACTATAACCACCACGCTGTGGTCGCGACCATTCGCACCGAACTGCCCCATGGCGATACCGCAAGGCAAGTATTCGACAGTGAAGGGCCGCTGGCTTTCCTACCTTTATATGAAAAAGATCTCTGCTCTATTGTCTGGTCTGTATCGCCAGAAAAAGCTAAAGAACTGCAAGCATTAGACGATGTGCAGTTTGAGCGGGCACTAACCGCTGCCTTCGACGGCCGTTTAGGTATGTGTTCGCTCGAAAGCGCCCGCCAAGCGTTTCCGTTACGTATGCGCTATGCCCGCCACTTCGCTCGACACCGTTTAGTGCTGGCAGGCGATGCGGCGCACACCATTCATCCATTAGCTGGGCAAGGGGTTAACTTGGGTTTTCTTGATGCTGCCAGCATAGTGCAAACAGTGAGTGAGCTTAAAGAGCAGGGCAAAGATATCGGCGATTATCGCCATTTGCGTAATCTAGAGCGCTGGCGTAAAGCTGAAGCACTCGAGATGATAAGCGCAATGGAAGGCTTTAAAAGACTGTTTGAAGGCAGTAATCCACTCAAAAAAGCCATTCGCGATATTGGTCTAAATCTGGTCGACAATTTTGCGCCATTGAAAACACTGTTTATTCAACAGGCTCTCGGAAACAAGAAAAGCTTGCCAGAGCTGTGCAAAAGTGAACAAGATTAACATTTAGCTGTTTTAGCTTTAGGTGAATAACTCTTTAATTTCATAGGCTTGTTATTTTATCTAAGCAAAGCAGCATTTTAGTGTAAATAAATTACATGTATAACATGAGAAAAACTAATGACGAAACTGTTCGGATTAGAAAATTCTTTTGTATACAAAGGCAATACTCAAGGTATAATTTCGCCGCATTTTAATACGACCAAATTGATCTGGTGACTAGCACCCTACACCAGTTGCAGACTTGAATACCCCAAAGAAGGGATAAAAATGGCTAACAAAACTGTACTTTTTAACAAGCATCTAGAATCAAATGGCAAGATGGTAGATTTCCACGGTTGGGATATGCCACTTAACTACGGTTCACAAATCGAAGAGCACCACGCTGTGCGTCAAGACGCTGGTATGTTCGACGTTTCTCACATGACAGTTGTTGATGTGATTGGTGATGACGCTTGTGCCTTTTTACGTAAGTTGCTAGCCAACGACGTAGCCAAGCTAAAAGTACCAGGCAAAGCGCTATACGGCGGCATGCTTGATCATAATGGCGGTGTCATCGACGACCTTATTACCTATTACCTTTCTGATACGCAGTACCGCATCGTGGTTAACTCTGCGACTCGCGAAAAAGATCTTGCGTGGATCAACGAGCAAGTTAAAGGTTTCAGTGTTGAAGTGACTGAGCGTCCTGAACTGGCAATGATAGCCGTTCAAGGTCCTAACGCTAAAGCTAAAGCCGCGACAGTATTTAATGACGCGCAAAACGCTGCAGTTGAAGGCATGAAGCCATTCTTTGGCGTACAAGCTGACTCACTATTTATCGCAACAACAGGCTACACTGGCGAAACCGGTTACGAAGTTATCGTGCCAGAAGCAGAAGCTGAAGCACTATGGCAAGCTTTCCTAGATGCTGGCGTTAAGCCATGTGGCCTAGGCGCACGTGACACGTTACGTCTTGAAGCGGGCATGAACCTTTACGGCCTAGATATGGACGAAAGCGTAAACCCACTTGCCGCAAACATGGGTTGGACGGTTGCTTGGGCACCAGAAGATCGTGACTTCAACGGTCGTAAAGCACTTGAGAAGATCAAAGCTGAAGGCGCAGACAAGTTAGTCGGCCTAATCATGGACGCGAAAGGCGTTATCCGTCACGGCATGTCAGTATTCTTTACCGACAGCGACGGTGTTGAGCAGCAAGGTACGATTACTAGTGGTACATTTTCACCAACATTAGGCTACTCAATCGCAATGGCACGTGTACCAAACACTATTGGTGATGTGGCAGAAGTTGAGATGCGTAAGAAGCGTGTAGCGGTTAAAGTGATTGCACCAAGTTTCGTACGCAATGGTAAGCAAGCATTCTAATTATGTTGCTGAGGTTATAGCTATTTGCTCCGACTTCTGTGTCGAAAGTGCTCATTGATACTTATCAACTGCGCGCTTTCTCCTAGAATTCGAATAAAATATCGGCTAACCACAGCACATAATGGTTTCTGGATTAATACGAGTTACTTCGGCCTACTAGCAATTTAGAGCGAACTGATTAGAGTATTAATTGCAGAAAAAGCATAAAGATGACTTGCTTTGATTGATGGATAGAGCAAGTCAGCGTAAAATTTATGGTTACATCGCGCATAAGTAGTAACGTTGACGTATACGTCACTTTATACCCTAGACGGTTAGCGTTAATATCTACTGCAAGCATGAGCCATAGCGCCTAAGCGCAAAACTGATAAAAGCCTTATAAATCAGTGTAACGTCTTATAATATTACAGAATTAGAACAATCGAATAAGGATTAAGACCAATGAGCAATATCCCAGCAGAACTAAAATATGCTTCTTCTCACGAGTGGGTTCGTAAAGAAGAAGACGGTAGCTACACAGTAGGTATCAGTGAGCACGCTCAAGAGCTATTGGGTGACATGGTGTTCGTTGAACTTCCAGAAGTTGGTGACGACGTTAACGCTGGTGAAGACTGCGCAGTAGCAGAGTCTGTAAAAGCAGCATCTGATATCTACTCACCACTAACAGGTGAAGTATTGGCCGTTAACGAAGCACTAGAAGATTCTCCAGAACTAGTTAATAGCGATGCATTTGGTGATGGTTGGTTCTTCCGCGTGATGCCTTCTGACATTGCTGAGCTAGAAAACCTGCTTGATGCCGAAGGTTATCAAGCGGTTATCGACGACGAGTAAGTCGCGATAATCAACAAAGCCCCACTCTGCTAAAGGTTGGGGCTTTGTTCGTTATAAAGCATGTCACCTTTTACCTATAAGACATGCCACAGAACAATCGAATTCTAAACAACGAGACCGGTAGCACCGCCCCCTACAGGCAGGATACTGGCATATATGGAACTAGGTTACTCATGACCAAAGAAACCCTTACGCAGTTAGAGCAGCACGAATTATTTCTTAGCCGTCATATCGGTCCTGGTGCCGAGCAGCAGCAAGAGATGCTGAATTTTGTGGGTGCTGAATCGTTAGCAGACTTGACCGGACAAATCGTGCCAGAGTCAATTCTGATTAATCGTGACCTCGCCGTTGGCGATTCATGTGGTGAAGCTGAAGGCATGGCTTATATCCGTCAAATTGCGGATAAAAACAAAGTCTTCAAAAGCTACATAGGTATGGGTTATCACGGTACTGAAGTACCGACAGTTATCCAGCGTAACGTGCTTGAAAATCCAGGTTGGTACACAGCGTACACCCCATACCAGCCAGAGATTGCTCAAGGTCGCCTTGAAGCTATCTTGAACTTCCAGCAGCTTTCTATGGATCTTACCGGTCTTGACCTTGCGTCTTCATCACTGCTTGATGAAGCGACCGCTGCCGCCGAAGCGATGGCGCTGTCTAAGCGTGTTTCTAAAGCTAAAAAAGCTAACATCTACTTTGTTGCAGATGACGTATTCCCACAAACATTAGACGTGATAAAAACCCGCGCTGAATGTTTTGGTATGGAAGTCGTTGTTGGTCCTGCAGCTGAGGCAGTTAACTACGAGCTATTTGGTGCCTTGTTCCAGTACACCAACCGCCACGGTCAAATTGTTGATCACAGCGAATTGTTTACCCAGTTACATGAGAAAAAGGCCGTTGTGTCAGTCGCCGCCGATATCATGTCGCTAGTGATGCTTAAGTCTCCAGGTTCTATGGGCGCCGATGTTGTATTTGGTAACTCACAGCGCTTTGGTGTACCAATGGGCTTTGGTGGCCCTCACGCTGCATTCTTCGTGACCCGTGACGCACACAAACGCTCACTACCAGGGCGTATTATCGGTGTATCACAAGATACTCGCGGTAACCGCGCACTGCGTATGGCAATGCAAACTCGTGAGCAACATATCCGCCGCGAAAAAGCTAACTCAAACATCTGTACTGCACAGGTGTTACTCGCCAATATGGCATCGTTCTACGCAGTATTCCACGGCCCACAAGGCCTTAAGGTGATTGCAGAGCGTATCCACCGTTTAGCCGACATTCTTGCAGCTGGCCTAACGGCTAAAGGCGTAGAGCTGGTTAACAACACTTGGTTCGACACACTCTCTATCAAAGGGCTCGATGTTGCCGCCGTAGTTGCGCGTTCAGAAGCTGCTGGTCTTAACCTACGTATCGATAGCGATGGCATTGTTGGCGTTAGCGTCAGCGAAACTACGCTACGTACTGACGTTGCAGAACTATTTGACGTTATCTTGGGCGCAGGCCATGGTCTAGATGTGGCTGCTCTTGATGCTGCAATCGTCGCCAACGGCAGCACATCAGTGCCTGCTGAGCTTGTTCGCACCGACGCCATCTTGACGCACCCAACGTTTAATCGCTACCAAAGCGAAACCGAGATGATGCGTTACATCAAGCGTCTCGAGAACAAAGATTTAGCCTTGAACCACTCAATGATTTCACTCGGTTCATGCACCATGAAGCTAAACGCAGCCACCGAGATGATGCCTATCACTTGGCCTGAGTTTGGTAACATGCACCCATTCTGCCCACTTGACCAAGCACAAGGTTACGCTCAACTGCTTGAAGAGCTATCGACTTGGTTGGTGGATATCACAGGTTACGACGCAGTATCCTTGCAGCCTAACTCAGGTGCACAGGGTGAATACGCTGGTCTACTTGCGATTAAGCAATACCATGAGTCACGTGGCGATGCGCACAGAAATATCTGTTTGATCCCGCAATCTGCGCACGGTACAAACCCAGCGTCAGCGCAACTTGCTGGCATGAAAATCGTGGTTACCGCGTGTGATAAAGCCGGTAACATCGACATGGATGACCTGCGTGCTAAAGCGGCAGAAGTGGCCGACAACCTATCATGCATCATGGTTACTTACCCATCGACTCACGGTGTGTATGAAGAAACCATTGCGGACATCTGCGACGTAATTCATGAGCACGGCGGTCAAGTTTACCTTGATGGCGCCAACATGAACGCACAGGTAGGCCTTACATCACCTGGCTTTATCGGCGCTGACGTATCGCACCTTAACTTGCACAAAACCTTCGCTATTCCACATGGCGGCGGCGGACCAGGTATGGGCCCAATCGGTGTTAAAAAGCACCTTGCGCCATTCCTATCTGGCCACACTGTCGTTAAGCATGGCCTAGAGTCAGACAACAACGGCGCCGTCTCTGCAGCGCCATACGGTAGCGCAGGTATCCTGCCTATCACTTGGATGTACATCAAGTTACTCGGTAAGAAGGGTCTGCGCGAGTCTACGCAAGTGGCACTGCTTAACGCTAACTACATGATGAAGAAACTGTCTGAGCATTACCCGGTTCTTTATACTGGCCGAAATGATCGTGTTGCTCATGAGTGCATCATCGATTTACGTCCACTTAAAGAGTCATCAGGTGTGACTGAGATGGATATCGCTAAGCGTCTTAACGATTACGGCTTCCATGCGCCAACCATGAGCTTCCCTGTTGCGGGAACCTTAATGATTGAGCCTACAGAGTCTGAGTCTAAAGTTGAGCTAGACAGATTCATCGAGGCAATGGTGTCTATTCGCGGCGAAGTCGCCAAGGTAGAAGCCGGTGAGTGGCCAGCGGACAACAACCCGCTGCACAATGCACCACATACACTTGCCGACATCATGGACCCAGCGTTTGATTCACGTCCTTACAGTCGTGAAGAAGCCGTGTTCCCAACGGCAGCGGTTAAGTTGAATAAGTTCTGGCCAACGGTTAATCGTATTGATGATGTGTTTGGTGACCGTAACCTTTTCTGTGCTTGTGTGCCGATTAGTGACTACGAATAATAATTGCTGCTTGGGCTCGCTACTGCTGCGTTGAACCTCGGCTCCAGTGCTCATTGACTGGAGTCAACTCCGCGCTAGAGCCTTCGCTCCGCCTTGCATTAGCATCGCCAGCAACGCAATTATGGAAACCGTGAGTTTGGTGGTTTCTGGTGGTTAAAGAATTTAAAAGCGACCTTTGGGTCGCTTTTTTGTTGGGTAGATTTAACTGCTGGCTATTGCAACGAATAGCGTAAGCTAGCAAAATCAGCGGGTAATCCACACTCTCTGCAACTAACAGTAAAGCAAAGGCCAAGATATTTATGCAAGAGCAACTTCCTATTACTATTTTGGCTGATAGCCGCTTTTCTAGTTCGCTTAAACCTTTGCTGACTCAGCTTGAAATGTGGATCAATTTTCAAGCCTTAAAGGCGGATTGGTTTGGTGATGAAGCCTGTATCTTGTCGTTTGAGTTTACCTTGGTTAGAACGATTGAAGAGCAAAGGCTGCAAGCGGGCGCTGCTAGTGAAAAGGGCGCTGAGGCTTCTAGTAGTAAGGGCGCTGCGGCTGCTAGTGGCAAAGAGTGGAGAGTCGAGGCAGGTTATGCTTACTCTTATGACAGCAAGAGCTTAAAAACGACTGCTTTTATTGCGGTTGCGGACTTGCTTGAGGCGGGTGTAGGGATAGAGCAGGGGATCAAGCTGCGGTTGGTGGATGTGGCTAATAGTGTTGGGGCAGAGCATGGGCTGGCTCTAATTGCTGCTTAGGCTTGCAACTACGGCGTTGAACCTCGGCTCCAGTGCTCATTGACTGGAGTCAACTCCGCGCTAAAGCCTTCGGTTCGCCTTGCATTAGCATCGCCAGCAACGCAATTATGGCTTTGGTGGGGAATAATGTTTATATCCCTTGCTTATTGTGCACAAAGCTAATTCTATAACAATCTATAAACTAATACAGGTCAGCACCTCCACCCAACTCCTTTAAGGTTGCCATGAATTCCGAATTCTCTTTAAGATATTTAGTTGGTGGGCAATCCATAAACTGCATACTTATCATAACCAAACGAAGTTGAGATAGCTCTGTAAAGCTTATTAGAGTTTGAAATTGAGTTTTTCGAGTTTCAATATCAAACCCTTTGTCATCGGCTAATTTTTCGGAGACCATTTTAATAATATTGTAGAAAATTCTAACAGCATTATAAATTCGCTCATCAGTATCAATTACCTCGATAGCATCTTTTATGTCATTCTCAGTTTTATTTGTAGTGCGAAGGTTCTCTATCTGATCTTCTAGTTCTTGAATTGCACATACGTTAGATTCAGATTTGCCGCCTAAATGGGCAGGAAAATCTAACCTAAAACTTGAAAATGAGTTTCTTTGAGCATCTATCAAACCAAAAAAATAAGTTTCAAATGATCTTAGGTTTTCATTTTTTTTATTTGCTTTTATTTCTTCTCGTAGTTCCTTATTAGCTTGATTCTGTAGATTGAGTGATTGTATCAGTAATACTAAGGAGACAAATCCCAAAAGCGGATTTATTAAACCACCAACATAATCACTAAAGTTTACCCAATCAGAAGGTTTACTTGATATAACGTAATCAAGATTGAAGTAAAATTGAAAAATATATGTTCCAACTATAAAGACCATCAAAAAAATGGCCGTTATTGTGTATTTGTTAATCATCGATAATTCCTATGATCAAATACTTAATTATGCGATTATTGTTGGTTTTTTTTGTGTAAGCCTTTAGTTTTAGTGTTTTCCAATCATCTCTATTTTTAAGGCCATTGTTTATATGTAAGTTATCTGAAAACTTCTGTTTTAAAGATCGGTTTTGCTCTCTAAATTTGACTTGAGCAGGGAAACCAAACGCGACTGTTTCACCTGCATCAAAAAGCTGTAATCTACCGTTTCCTGTATTGATATTTAGACGAGTGATACTAGCTTCAATACGTATTTCTTTTGTATCAGTTTTGGACTTCAGCGTAGCGCTAGAGGTGCGATCAAGTTCTGCTAAAATTATTTGTTCTGCTCTACTCTGGCGAAAACGAAGTTTAACTTCTTGGTTAAAACTAGTTGCTACAGAATGCAGATGCGCTAGCGATGAAACTCTTAACTCTTCTGTAAGTTTTTCTTCTAGAATATCACCTAAATTGTCGAGTGTTTTCTGGGCTTTTTTTGATAGTTCTGCACTCTCTAAGTACAGTGCCTCATGGATAAAGTAAGATACTAATTCAGCGAAAGGTTCCTTACCGATTTTATTAAATCGTTTTTTAAGCTCTAGATCTTCTATCTCTAAAGTAAAGGTCTGACCAAATGATCCTTTAAATGATTTTTTGAGTTTTGTACGTACTTTATTCTCATTTGTTAGGTTTTTGGGGACATGCTCCGTTAACAAGGTTCCAGCGATTTTTCTCGTGACTTCTGATGCGCCTTTTAATGTTTCTAAGCCCGTATTCATATCAACTGAATAGTCATCACTATCAATTAAAACATCAAAATTGATGCCCATACATATCCTCTATAACTATAATAATTAGTGGCAGAATAAATTTAATTTTAATCTAACTTATTTGGTGTTTTGTAGTATGCATGCTCGTCACAATTTCGTGATGACTAGAGAGTGGAATTTGATGTAAATCAAATGCTTGTGAGACTCTTGGGTTGGCTGGCTTTACCAATATTTTAAGAGCTGTACGCGTTTCTTCCCTGTTGGCGGTGTCTCAAGTCCTTGCTTATCGCGGTTAAGACTAGAGTCTTGCCTGCATTTCCTTAGCTGGCCAAACAATAACCTATTTTTTGTATGGCTTTCAAGTATTAATCGTCATTATTAGTGTAAATACTGCACTTTGTTTAAGTGATTTCAATTCTTAGCGAAAAATCCTGTTTCATTGAACTCAACAGCCTTTCTATCTAATATCTTTCAAATACTTAGCGGTGCTAATGACTTACCTCTGATTCTGCCATACACATAGCGCTTGGGTCTGTCCGCTAGCGGACAGAAGCTCTATTATTTCCGATTGTCTTTTACGTAGATGTGATAAACCAATCATAGACACCCATCATTAATTGCATGTTTTTGTGCCTCTTACTAAGCTTTAGGTATTGCTTAAGTAAGAGGTTGTTATGCCCCGTCCTAGAAGTACGCTGATTAGTCTTGAAGACACTCCTTATTATCATTGTTGTAGCCGCGTAGTTCGGCGCGCCTTTCTGTGCGGGGATGATAAGTTCACAGGTAAAAATTACGACCATCGCCGTGGTTGGGTTGAAGCACAAATACTGAAGTTAACAGACGTGTTCGCGATTGACGTAGCTGCGTATGCAGTGATGAGTAATCATTTACATGTAGTGCTTTATATCGACCTAGAAGCAGTAAATAGCTGGTCAGATAGAGAAGTGGTTGTTCAATGGCACAAGCTATTTAACGGCACTGATTTAACACAGAAATTTGTTAAAGGTGAAGTGATTGAAGAGTGCATGGTTATTTCATTAAAACACTTGATTGCGACATACCGCTCACGGTTAAGTGATATTAGCTGGTTTATGCGTTGTCTTAATGAACCTATTGCTAGGCAGGCCAATTTTGAAGATAACTGCACTGGGCATTTCTGGGAAGGGCGTTTTAAAAGTCAGGCATTACTTGATGAAGCAGCCGTACTGGCCTGTATGGCTTATGTAGAGCTCAATCCAATTCGCGCAAATATGGCAAAAACACCTGAGCAATCAGACTACACCAGCCTCCAATTGAGAGTGACTGCTGCCCTGAATGGCAAGCAACCCGCCAAGCTTTTACCTTTTACCGGTAATGAAAAAAGCAATCAACCAAAAGGTATCAACTTCTCGCTTCAAGATTACTTAATGCTTGTTGATGAAACGGGTCGGATCATTCGAGATGATAAACGAGGTGTTATTTCTTCTAATGCAGAAAAGATACTGAATAGACTCAACATTCCTAGTGAAAACTGGCTAAAAATCACTACCGATTTCGGTAAGTTATTTCATGGTCCAGTTGGGTCACTGCAAGAGTTAACTCATTATTGTGAGCATTTAGAAAAGCGACGGCGGCACTTTGCCAATAGTTGCCAATATCTCTCGGCAAGCTGAATCATTAACATAACCAACCCTCCTGTTTTTAGAGTATTCCAAAAGCGAACTTACTTTGTTTGAAATTCACCTATTCCTCGCTAAACCTACTTTAATTTCGCCTTCTACCTGAGATAAACAGTATCTACTCTCTAACAGCTAGACTGAACATCGCTGTTGATTATCTAGAAATGAAAATGGACTCGTATGTTGCTGATTTAACATGGGTGGCAATAGATCTTTGCTATAGGTCTGCTTATAGCTTTTAACCACTTAACGGCGGTAATTACTTGCTTTGAGCTCTGATTAATAATGGGTAGCAATAGCTAAAAGGAAGGTTATCTGAAGGTTTTGAAGCAGAAGAGACTCCACCACTTTTCATTTTTATGAGTATGAGAACTGAATTACATTTTAAATCAATGGTTTTAATGTTGCGGTAGTCCCTGTCTGCGCTTAGGGGCGCAGTAAAGAAGCCGCGCTAGAAGGTTATCAGAAGGAGGTCTTGGTCTCTGTTAGCTATTGTCATGGTTCGAATATGTTGACTAGTACAACTCGTCAATAACGTTGGCTATGAAAGAAATGGAGTTCATTATGTTTAATAAAAATTTTGCAGATATATGTTCAGCAGACCTTAATCTATCTTCAAAAGTTAAGGAAGTAGAAGCAGCGATTTCGGCAGAAAAAATAGATTATAGTTTTCTTAAAAATATTGATACTAAAAAGCTCCTTGAAGAAGTTCTTCAATTTGAAAAAACTAATAGAGGAATCGATTGGTTGAGTTTTTACTGTGGAGACCGAAGTCAAGATCATAAAGTTGATCGTTTATTATCGGGTTTAGGCTTGAAACTAACTTCAAGTAACCTAATTGAATCTTTTGATGATAACGATATTCCAAACATTGCAATATCGAATACAGAGGATGAACATGATCTCGATATGGTCTGTAGCCTTAGAGGCGAAGATATTAAGAATTACCTGATGTATCAAACAAAGAACCTACAACTTGCTTCCAGCCAGGGAAGTGCCCTTACTATGGGAATTCAAGTCGGGGCCGGGGGTATATTGGGTATCGGTGTTGAGTGGGGCTTTTATGCAGCAAGAGAGGTTTATAGAGGCGCTACAGTCAGGGCTGCCTGTGGAATTGCTGCTGAATCTTTAGGTAAGGTCGCTGCGTTTAATGCAATTACAATTGTTGTTGTACTCGCCCTAATTCCTATTTTTATATTTATGGATAAACCTGCTGAAGTTTTATCGTTAATCGTGAACCGAACTAACTCAACTTTAGATTTGAAGGATTTCTACTTTAAGCACGGAAAGTTAGTCAACAAGCCACGAGCAAGAGAGAAGGATACGTTATGCTCTATAGGTTCAGGTGAGGTGATAGGCGATCTAGAATTTGCGTTAGCTGGTTTTCTATTATGTGGCAAAAGAGATTCGGCATTAATAGGAATGGAAGGGGCTGTTAAACTCGATTTCACCAAGCAATCGGTAAAGGAAAAGTTTAAGAAACCAGTATTTTTAGGGTATTCCGTGCCGTTAGCCTCAGGGAAAAATAAGTGCATTATCGATAGCGTTCAGTGCAACAGTTCTAAGGAGTTCTTTGAGCAAGAGTACTCCGATTTTGGAATTGGAAACCAGCTTAGTGATGCAGACTTCCACCTGCAAACTTATATGAGTAGTGGAAGTGGTGGTCAACCTGGAATGATTGCTGTCGTACAATCTAAGTAAGCATAGTTGGAGTATTCTTACTTATCTCGGGGTTGAGGATAGTTTTTATCAGCCAAGACTAGTTCTAGTCTTGGCTCTTTCTTTTTTACTAATCAATCATAGACACCCATCATTAATGGCAGAATAGCGAGTTCCTAAGACTTAAAATGGACATTTATTGAGTTTGTTAGCGTAAATGAAGTGATTTTACTCATCACTTTCAACTGCTTATTAAAACCCATTATTCACTTTACCTGCCCATTTTTAACCCTCCTATTCACGATGTCACTTCAGTGAACCAATTGTAAATCTTGTTGAGATTAATTATCATTTTCATTAAGATCTCGGCCTTTTTAGCGTATTTAGATTTCTGCTTGTATTAACAATGAGGCTGAAGATAGACCAAATGTTTAAATTAAAATACCCAGGATTGCTGCTCGCGATGTCCCTTACTGCTCTACCTAGTTGGGCAGAAGAGCAAGTACAGAAAAATGCCGTTGATGATAGTGAAATGGAAGTGATTACTATCAGTGGTAAAGGGCTGATCTCTTATGTCAGTGCTTCTGCAGCCAAAACGGATATGCCGATTATTGAGACCCCATCTTCAATTTCAGTATTAACCGAAAAGCGTATTACTGACCTAGGCGCAGAAAATGTTCAAGACGCCATAGGATACGTGGCTGGGGTTTATAATGGCCCTTATGGTGTTGATACTCGCGGCGATTGGGCGCAAATACGAGGTGTGTCACCACTGCAATACCAAGATGGATTGCAGATGATGTTTGGCAATTACAATAATGTGCGTACCAACCCATATATGCTGCAGCAGATAGAGATCTTAAAAGGTCCATCATCGGTACTCTATGGCCAAGGTTCTACGGGCGGTATTATTAACTTAGTGACCAAACGTCCGGAAGCTGAGCAAAAAGGGGAGATTTGGGCACAGGCGGGTAGCTACGATCGTAAGCAGCTTGCAGCAGACGTGACGGGGGCTTTCGATGATGATGAAACCCTTTTGTATCGCTTAACCGGCCTATATCGTGACAGCAACACGCAAACTGATCACGTAGAAGATAATAGTTACTTTATTGCACCTGCTCTGAGCTGGTTTGCGACTGACAGTACCAAAATCACTGTATTAGCCAATCTACAAAAAAATGAGTCTGGTTCAAGTACCCAATTCTTCCCCCATGTCGGGACGATATTGCCTGCTCCTAATGGCCAGATCCCAAGTGAACGTTTTGTGAGTGAGCCTGGCTTTGACCAATATGACACTGAACAACGTGCAGTGACGTTAATGGTTGACCAAGACCTGAATGACTACATGTCTATTCACTGGGCAACTCGTTATGTTGATAGTGAATCAACCTACCGGACTATGTATGCTTGGCCGTTTGCATTACAGGCGGATGATCGCTCATTGCTACGCTCTATTTCTATGAGTGACGCAACTGCAGAGGCGTACACCTCAGATCTGCGCCTACAAGCACAGTTTGATACTGGTGATGTTGAGCATAACCTGACGTTTGGAATCGACTATCAAGATGTTGAAATTGATACTGATCGACTGTTTGTCTGGAACGGCGGCGGTTTGATTGATATCTATAACCCCAAATATGGCGTCAATCCTGAGAGTTATCCAACAAGTGCAGATATTCCGGATACCCCTGCTGAAACCAGCAAGCAACTTGGGGTTTACCTGCAAGACTCTATTAAATTTGGTGGCTGGGTGATTAGTGGTGCACTGCGTCATGATAAAGTTGAATCTGAAACGGCTGTAGTTGGCACGCAAGACCAAAGTGCCACTACTGGTCGACTCGGAATACTGTATAGCTTTGATTCTGGCATCGCACCTTATGTGAGTTATTCACAGTCTTTCTTGCCTATTTATGGTTCTAATGAAGTGGGTACGCCATTTAAACCACAAGAAGGTGAGCAATATGAGGTGGGTGTTAAATACCAACCGAGTGGCACTGAGCATCTGTTTACCGCATCTATTTACGATATTACCGATAAAAACCGCAAACAATCAGCAGGTCCAGATTTAACCTTGCAGCTTGGGGAAGTCGAGATTCAAGGCTTGGAGCTAGAGGCGCAGTTAGAGTGGGATGAGATTGACGTTTATGCCAGCTACGCTTATACCGACTCGACTAAGCACTCATCGACCACCGGTGAAGATGGTGCCAAACTTGCTGCTATGCCAGACAATATGCTGTCGACTTGGGTGACTTACCGCCCACAGTCATTCTGGCAAGGTTTCAAGGCGGGTGTTGGTTATCGCTTTGTAGGTGAAACCTCTGATGGCAGCATTGATGTGATATTGCCAGACGGTACCGTTGCACATAAAGCACTTACAACTGACAGTTATCACCTGTTTGATATGATGATTGGTTATGAATTTGACCAGTTCGATATCAGCGTCAATGTTGACAATCTTACTGATGATACTGTGATTACCAGTTGTTTAGCTCGAGGTGATTGTTTCTATGGGCAGCGCCGTACTATTAACGCGAATGTGAAATATCGCTTCTAAGTGTGATTTAGTGTGATTGAGTCATTCAGATAAAAGCCATAGCAACCGCTATGGCTTTTTGTCATGTAGATTAACCCACCATAAACGCCCATCACTAATTAAGATAATAAGAATCGCTGGCTTGGTTACAGCATTCGTTAGTATTGCTTCTTTAAAATAATATTGCTCGTTTGTGCTTGAACTACATACTAATTTTCAGTTGTTTCAAATATAAATTCTATTTTTTGCGAGTCTATGATGAAGCCATTAAATATTACTTGGAAAGCGGGTTCTGAATTGCATGAGGGCATGACAGAGCTGAGTGCTTGGTATGATTTTAAAGCGTACGGTAGCGTTGGGTTTTTCACCCAAGAAGACCTTTCCATTACAGATAGCATGCAGCAATGGTTTATCGATAATGAGCAGCGTATTTATGCACTTGTCTGTAATTATATGAATGAAAACTATCAAGAACTGCTTGAAGAATCTGAATTTCTAGATGTGTTTGATGAAGACTCAGAGCTTTATGAGACTCGTTGTGGCGCGGTGAACAAAGAAGATATGCATGCGGGAGACATCTTTAAATTAATGAGAATCTCTGCATTTGTTTTACATCACCCTGACAAAAGTGCAGTCGGGATGATTTTTGAATGTGCTTGGGATGCAGAACATGGCTTTGGGCTGGTGATCCAAGCTGATGAGGTTATTTCGCAAGGCGGCGAACAGGTTGTGTATAGCGAGCTATAATCCACTTCAATTAAGCGGGAGGCGTCAGACTCTCCCCATATTTTGCACAAAAAAAGCGGCTTACATCCCTTAATGCAAGCCGCCTCAATTATCTGCTCTTCTTTTTACTTCTAAATAAAAGCTATTAACTTAAACTCTCTAGCTAAGCCGTCAACTTACTCACAAAGCCGATAAACAGATAAGCCGCCAGTAGCACGCCTACCCAGAGCACCATATTGCCAGCTGGGTATGAGCCTGAAAGCAGGCCGCCTAAACCTTTATGCTTGCTAGCAATAAAGCGTTGGCATTGGCTTAGTCTACTCGTCACCGCGTTGCGCAGCGCTCCGTCGGCTTGCCAAATAACCGCAAATACTTTGGCAAGCACATTGGGAATGGCGCGCCTGTAGATCCAATCGACATCTAAGTTGGTCGAGCGCAACTCTGGCGGATACATGTTTCTCAAGTTTAACCAAACAAAGGCTAAGGCAGAGAACAGTAGTAGTTGAGTTTGGGCTAACACATGGGTCGCATCATACGGGTTGTAACCTGTATCATATGGCAGCAGCGAGTATAGCGCTTGCGGATAGATGCCGATGGCAATACACAAACTCGCAGCGATAAACATAGCGAACAACATATTGCGCGGTGGATCGTTAGCGCGTAGACCTGAGTCGTGGGCGAAGAAGGCAAAGTAGGGGATCTTGATCCCAGCATGATGGAACACGCCTGCAGAGGCGAACAGTAGCATCAACCAGATCCAGTCATAACCGTTTTCAAGTGCTGCTGACATCACCATAGATTTACTGACAAAACCACTAAACAGCGGGAAGGCTGAGATAGAGGCCGCACCGACAATACAGAGTATAGTGGTCTTGGGCATGGTCTTATATAGGCCGCCGAGATCTGAGCCGTTGATTCTGCCGGTCATATGCAGCACCGCGCCCATGCTCATAAACAGCAGACCTTTGAAGATAACATCGTTAAAAGCATGTGCAATAGCACCGTTGATTGCCAGTGCAGTACCGATCCCGATACCGACCACCATAAAGCCCACTTGGTTTATCAAGCTATAGGCCAGTACGCGGCGAAGATCATTCTCAATGACGGCAAAGAAGATAGGGAAGCAGGTCATGGCTGCGCCAATGTAAACTAAAAGCTCAGTACCTGGGTAGGCACGCGCTAGGGCATAAACGGCGACCTTAGTGGTAAATGCACTGAGGATAACCGTACCCGTTGGCGTGGCTTCCGGGTAAGCATCTGTGAGCCAGTTATGGAAAAACGGGAAAGCACATTTGATACCAAAGGCGATAAATATCAGCCAGCCAGCGATACTATCTAGGCCAATATAGTCAAAGGCCAGTGAGCCTGTTTCAGAGGCATAAAATAGCGCCCCGACGAGCAAGATGACGCCCGATAGCACCTGAATGATCAGGTAGCGCATACCAGCATGATAAGCGCGGGAGGTTCTACGTGCCCAGATCAGAAATACTGAGGTAAATGCCAGTAGCTCCCAAAACACAAATAGCGTTAGCAGATCACCTGCAAATACTGCGCCTAGCGCACTACCGGCATAGAGCATAGCTGCAACTTGCTGTACGGTATCTTTAACATGCAGCGAGTAGATAATGGAGATGAATGCGGCAATATGGAATACATAGCCAAACATCAAGCTCAGTTTATCAGCGCGATAGGGCACTAATTCATAATCTAAAAATGTCATCTGCAGGTGAATGCCCTCTGGCACTGTCCACAGGTGCATAGCGCTAATGACTGGAATCGCCACCATTATCGCCCCGCGTAGTTTGCCCTGAGTCAGTGCAGCAATAAGCCCGCCTATAAAGAACAGGGTAAAGGGCGGTATCTCAAGCATCCACATTGTGATCACCTACTTTTTTGTTTTCAGTCTGATTGTTGGCAGCCAGTTGGGTATTTTCATCATTGTTTTCTATATTGTTATTATCAAGATCGTCATCATCGTAGTAATCCTCTGAGCGCATCAAAAAGGTGCGCATCCAGCGAGCGATGACGACCAAGACGACACAACCCACAAAGCCATAGAGGGGGTAGAAGAGTGGCAGGTTTTCCCAGCTATGGTAAACATGGCGATTGATAACAAAATCAAGCACGACAACAAGTACACAGCAGGCATAGAAAATATTCATAACCCACTTAGTATTTTTGGGGTTATCAAAGAAGTACTGCTTGTTCTCTTTGGTGTTATCTTTATTAGTACTTTCCTTGTTATCGGGCATGGCTGACTCCAGGTACAGTTAAGATGGTTTTGGCCAATTCATAGAGAGGTTGCGGATAGATAAATAAGATTAGGCAACCCAAAGTTGTGATAGATAGCGCGACTAATGACACCATTGGCGCCTCTTTGATGCCTGTCTTTGCTGCAGGATGGTCCTTACCTGGGAAGAACGCATGGTAGGGAATAGGCAATAGGTAAGCGATATTGAGTAATGAACTCACCATCAATACCATCATAATGACCCAATAACCTGTTTCCATGGTGCCCATCAACAGGAACCACTTACTCCATGTACCGCCAGCTGGTGGCACGCCAATAATACTTAGGCTAGCGATAAAAAATGCGAACATGGTGACTGGCATAGTAAAGCCAAGGCCACGCATCTCACTGATTTTAGATTTATGGGTTGCAACCAAGATTGCACCTGCACAGAAGAACAGGGTGATCTTACCAAATGCGTGGGTGGCAATGTGCATTGAACTGCCGATAACCCCAGATGAGGTGGCCAGCAACGCGCCTATGGTGATATAGCCGAGCTGGCTTACTGTTGAGTAGGCTAATCTTGCTTTTAAGTTGTCCTGACGCATCGCTACAATCGAGGCGAGCAACACAGATGCGCCTGCTAAATACAGCAGGAACTCGGTTGTCGGCAGGTTTGGCAATAGCTCGATACCAAAGATAAACACGCAGACCTTTAATATGGTGAACACTCCAGCCTTAACAACGGCGACGGCATGCAGTAGCGCGCTCACAGGAGTTGGCGCCACCATAGCGGCAGGTAGCCAGCGATGAAACGGCATGATGGCTGCTTTACCAATACCAAATACAAACAGCACCAGTATTACGCCCGCTAAGGTAGTATCGACATTATCGCCAAATACGCCGCCTGCGGTGAAGTCCAAGGTGCCGGCCACAAACCACGTTAAGATGATCGCTAACAGGAAGAAGGCAATAGAGGTGCCAAGCAAGATGCCAAGATATACACGTCCTCCCTGTTTGGCCTTTTCTGTGCCAGCGTGAGTCACTAGTGGGTAAGTGGAGAGGGTTAATACTTCGTAGAAGATGAATAGTGTGAATAGGTTGGCAGAAAATGCCAGTCCCATCACTGCGCTTATCGCTAAGGCGAAGCAAAGGTAGAAGCGAGTTTGGTTATCCTCACCGTGGCCGCGCATATAGCCGATGGCATACAGGGTGGTGATTAGCCAAAGAAAGCTAGCAATGAGGGCGAATAACATGCCGAGTGGCTCAACCACAAAGCTGACTTCTAAGCCTGGCAGCAATTGCCACCAAAATACCTCGATAGATGCGCCAGCACTAAGCCCTTGATAGAGGTTTACCACACAAAAGAGCACCGCAAGGCTGAAACTGATGGTGACAGCCTCACGAAGGTTGGGATGTTTTCCCGTTGCCACAATCGCCAAAGTAGCGAGTAGAGGCAAGATAATGGTTAGCTGCAGTAACAGCTCCAACGATAGATTCATGGGTTAATTCCAAACAAGCTTTGAGAAGCCGCCTGTGCCACCTGCACACTAAGACGGGTATCGATGCCAAAATAGATGTTGGCCAGCACCAGTGCCCAGATTGGGGCAAGGAAGGTCCAAGGGGCTTCCTGAACCGGTTCACGACCCGGTAGAGGAGGTTTAAAGTAGGCAATCTCAACGATGCGCCAGATATAAATCACAGCCAGTAATGAGCCCAGTAACACGAGTACTGCTACCGGCCACATTCCCACCTCTACGGCGGCAACAAGCAGATACCATTTGCTGACAAAACCAACGGTTAATGGCACGCCAATCAAACTTAAACCAGCGACAACAATAGCTGCCATGGTGAGCGGCATCTGCCTACCTAGCCCTTGGAACTGACTAAGTTGTGCACTGCCGATGCGGTACACCACTGCGCCTAACGCTAAAAATAGCGCGCTCTTCATCAAAGCGTGGTTAAACAGGTGCAGCAGGGTAGCCATTAGGCCGGTAGGGGTTTGGATAGCATAGCCAACGATCATATAGCCAACCTGAGCGATGCTCGAGTAGGCGAAGATATGTTTGACATTGGTTTTATATATTGCCGCAGTAGATGCTGCGAATATACCGACCAAGCCGAGCACCAAAAATAGGTTTTGTAGCGGTAGGCTAGAGAATGAGAACTCGATACCAAATATGGTAAAGCTTAAGCGGATCAGTAGGTAAACCGCCACTTTGGTTGCCGTAGCAGCAAGGAAAGCGGTGACGATTGAGGGAGCGTAAGCGTAAGCATTGGGCAACCATAGATGCAGTGGGAACAGTGCTAGCTTCAGACAGACGCCGACAATCAAAAAGACAAAGGCGGCAAATACAGTGCGGGTTTGGTTAACCTCGGCAAGCCGGCTGGCGATATCTGCCATATTTAGCGTACCTGTCATCTGGTACAGCAAGCCGATGCCGATCAAAATGAAGGTTGCGCCGATAGTGCCCATGATCAGATATTGATAGGCGGCCCAAAGGGCGCGTCTATCTTTGCCAAGCCCAATCAATGCATAGGCCGATAGCGACGATATCTCCAAAAATACGAATACGTTAAACAGATCGCCAGTGGAGACGATGCCAAACATACCCGTTATAGACAGTAGGTACAGGCTATAAAAGAGCGTGTGGCGATCTTCTGCTAGCTCTTTTTGAATGCTGGTATGTGCTGCAAATAGCACTACCGTGCCGATGGTTGATATGATCAGCAGTAAGAGTGCATTGAGTTCATCGATGCGATATTCGATCCCCCAAGGGGCATCCCATCCACCAAGCTGATAGGTGATGGTGCCTGAGCTCATCACCTGTTGCAGTAGAAATATACTATTAGCGCAGGTAAAAGCGCTCACGAGTAGGGCAAACAGCCATACCAGCTTAGAGCGATTTAGGAACAAGCATAAAGGCGCAGCCATCAGTGGCACAATAACTTGTAAAATAGGCAGATGGGCTAGCACGATGTTTTATCCTCAGTGAGCTGATCTTGAATTTGAATCTCATCTTCCTCGATAGAGCCATAGGACTCTTTGATTCTTACTACTAGTGCAAGGCCGAGCGCCGTCGTTGCAATACCAACAACAATTGCAGTGAGAATAAGCACATGGGGGAGAGGGTTAGAGTAGCGAGCTACACCTTCAGCCAAGATGGGGGCACTACCGCTATCGACATTGCCCATACTGATGTAAAAGATAAAAACCGATGTTTGGAAAATGGTTAAGCCAACCAATTTTTTGATCAGGTTGCCATGGGCGATAACGATATAGAAACCGATCATCATCAGCAGTACCACGATCCAGTAGTTATAGAGTCCTAGTAACATCACTCTCCCCCTTTTTGTTCAGTACTGTTTGCTTGAGTAACGTTTAGCTCAGGGCTGTTCCGCTCAGTGGCTTGCTGCTGAGCTTCTCTGCGACCTGCAAAGTTAAAAAAGATAATGATCATTACTGCGGTAACAGTGAAGCCAACCCCCAACTCGATAAGTAAAATACCTATGTGCTGACCAGCAATGGGATCGGCTGCAAGTACGTTGTAATCTAAGAAGTTACCACCGTTAAATAGCGAGACGACACCGACACTGGCATAGAGCAGCAAGCCGATAGCTGCGATAAGTTGGATTATCGATTGATTGAAGACGCGCCTTGCGGTGTCTAACCCAAATAACATGGCATAGAGGATGATTGCTGCTGCAAAGATCACACCCGCCTGGAACCCGCCACCAGGACCAAAGTCACCGTGGAACTGCACATAGAGCGCAAACAGTAAGATAAAGGGGATCAATACTTTGCTAACAATGCGCAGCACCATATGCTGCTCATGCATCTGGTCTTTTTGGCTGCTGTTACTGCTATTTTCAGAACTGCTCTCATCTAATTTACTTGACCTGCGACGTAGAGGTAGTGATAGCAGTGACAGCACGCCAATACCTGCAGTAAAGATAACGGCGACCTCACCTAAGGTATCAAATGCACGGTAGCTACCAAGTACTGAGGTGACAATGTTGGGAACACCGACCTCCTGCATCGAGTCATTAATATAGCGAGGGGCAACATGTTGATGAACCGGTGCGTCAAAACTGCCAAAGTAGGGCATATCTAAGGTGCCGTAGATCAGCATGCCACCTGTAATAAATACCACTAGCAAAGCCAGCAAAGGTTTATGACGTTTAGGGGCTTCACTGCGACCAGTCATGGTGATAGCTGCCAGCATCAGCAAGCCTGATATTCCGGCACCTACAGCGGCCTCGGTAAAGGCCACATCGACAGCATCGAGTACCACAAAGAAGCTCGCGGAGAGTAAGCCGTAGATCCCAGTTAACATCACTACGGCCAACAGATCTTTGGTCCGCACAATGGCAATTGCAATAATGACGAGAAAGCTTAATAGAACGACATCAACTATAGTTTCGATGGCTTGTCCCCTCCTTTGTCGCTTGAGTCGTCGAGCACGGGCTTTAAGTTGTTGCGCAGCGCTGCCTTGGCCAATGCATGACTTGCTGTAGGGTTAATAAATAGGGTGAACAGTAAAATCATGATCAACTTAAGTAGTACTAGCCCGTCAGGAGATATTAGCATCAGGCCTGTGAGTATCAGTCCCGCTCCTAAGGTGTCAGTGACCCCTACTGCATGTATGCGAGTATAGAAATCTGGGAAGCGCAAGATTCCAACACCACCTGATAGACAAATAAAGCTACCTAGCAGTAGACATAAGCCACTGCCGATCTCGAGTATGAGACTCATTGTTTATCCTCTTTAGTCGGTGCTTGCTGTTGAAGCGAATGCTTAAACTCAACTGAATCAGAGAAGCGAAGTACGCCGATAACACTGATAAAGTTGATCAGGGCGTATACCAGAGCGATATCGAGAAACTCTGGACGGCCCATTAAAAAGCCCAGTATCGAGATCAGTAGCACTGTTTTAGTGCCAAACATATTAAATGCCAAGATCCGATCGTAGAGCGTAGGCCCCACTACACAGCGAATGATCGCTAGGAGCATGACAACAAGAATTGCGATTGTGGCTGCAGTTAACATCGGCTTTCCATTTCAGTGACTCGGCGATCCATTTCGCCAGTTTTTAAGGTATCAATATTGTCCTTGATCAATGCGTGTATGGTCATACGATCACCGACGATGTCGACTGTGACTGTACCCGGCGTCAAGGTGATGGAGTTGGCGTAGATAACCTTGCCGAGATCTGTGCGCTGACTGATATCTATCGTGGCAAGTGTTGGCGAGATGCTGCTATTGCCAAGCCAGACATGTTTGACCACCGAAATGTTAGAAATAATGACCTCTTTGGTTAACCATATTACGTAGTTAGGCATGTTTACTGAAAGGTGAATAGGCTGAGATTCATGGTCAATCACATCCATCCTGTGTGCGATGTAGAGCACTAGCAGGATTGAAGCCGCTCCCAGTGATAACAGCAGTGCGTTGCTGTAATTTGAGTTAATCCACCAAAAGAGGGACAAGCTTAAAAAGAGGCTCAGAGTGTGGCTCGGCAGGTTCCTCGTTGTTTTATCTGAAGTATTTTTGTCTAAGAATATGTTATTTTTCATGTTCACTTTCTACCTTTACCAATAAGTTCATTGGGGTGAGGGTCAATACATGGCAGTGCAACCAAGCTTTATCTGTAACTCACAGTCAGTTACAGACATGAATATTCAGCTTCAAGTGCATTGAAAATTTGCGTGTGTAGCAACTGCATCGATTCGAGCGGATATGACAAATGTCCAACAAGGCGCTTTGCTATGTGCTCAACACTTTCATTTTTAGGCAGGCATAATTGGACTGGTTGCTCCTTCGATGTGCGTTTGCCTACCCGAGTTTGATAGGCCCTATCGATAAATTCTCCCGATGTTTCACGCAAAACGTAGTCAGATTTTGGAGCTAATGAACCTGCTAGAAACCCCTGAACGTAGTGAATACAAGAGCTAGCTGGGATATTTTCAAGTGACATGCAAGAGTTAAGTACCACTTGCTCCTCTTCTGTTGGAGTTTTTGAAGTTGCAAATACTGAAAAGGATAAGGTCATTGTCAAAGCTAAAAGCGTTAATAACAGGCTGTTCTTCATTTTAACTCCTTGTTTATACATTTACTTATTAGCGTGCCAGTAATATAAAGTGTCATTTATTTATAGTGGTTAGCACTTGTAATATATTATTAAAACTATTCCCTAATGTTATAATGTCAGCTCTAGACATTCTCTACAATGACTAAATATTTATTTTTCCTAATATTGAGCTTTTTATATTGGAGTGAACACTAGCTTGTAGAGTCTTTCTCTATAAATCTCATTAGCCACTTTTACTCACTATGTATATTTTTGTTGTTGTACATCGTCACTTGTTGACCCTGGTAGTTAAGAGCAAATCGCTATTTTGTGTAAACTCGGTTATTGTTGACTTACTCATCGGGAATTGCGAGGTGTCTCGCTAGGCGTTTGTATTTTAAGTGTTTATTTTTTTGCTTTTACATTTGGTTGATGCTGTTTCTGAAATGCTTAAGTTTCGGTTTATGTTAAGTTAAGCTCGTTTATGGTTATATTTAAGGTTATTTTAAGCTTTGGCGTCGACTAAAATTACAAATCGGTTGGTAATTTATTTCACTAAGAGGGAGTTACTCAAGAGTGTTTAGGTATTACAAAAAACGTTTTTGATTAATTATATTTAGCTTGCTGTTGTTATATTATTGCTTTCAAGCTAAGTGGAACAGAATAAGTTTTGTTTTTGTTGATAGCGCGGGGGACTGGTTTCTCTGGTCTTACTTTTCTAGGTGTTAGCATTCTATCTAATGACCAAGTTTATTATTTCAGGTAGCACGATTGTCGGGTTTTTTAGGGTTAATTGAAAGATAAGCGAGGTGAGGCGTACTTAGTACGTTGGCTTAGCCTAAAAAATTAGTTACTCAGTTCCACGTGTTAATTCAGCGAGAGCACTTGTTTAATCTGGGCTTCTTTTTCACCGGAAAGTAACCGTATCAGTTATAAAGGTTCAAAAGTTGAAGTTATCAAGGCGACCAATACAGATATTACTGACATAGGGCATAAGCAGTTCGACTCTATAGACTTTGTTGATTGGACACATCAAATCTCAAAAACACCCATGTTAAAAGCACAGCATCCAGATTACGAAACATGGAGTTCTGGCGTACACGGCCAAAACGATGTCACTTGTATCGATTGTCATATGCCTAAAATTACCAATGATTAATGAGCTTAAAGATAGGGTTGAAACTCAGTTGGTTCACGCCCATTACGAAGCGGGTGCCGCTATTAAAGCTGGAGCATCTGAAGCTGACCTTAAGCCTATTCAAGATGATATTAGGCACGCCCAATGGCGCTGGGATCACGTGACTGCTTCACATGGTATAGCAATGCATAATCCTGAAGAAGCGTTAAGAGTATTAGGAGCAGCTATTGATTTGTCTGCTGATGCGGGGGTGAAGCTCACTCGATTACTTAGCAATATAGGCTTAGATATGGATAAGCTGGAAGCAGAAAAAGCCAACTTTTCAAAAACTGTTCTGCGCAACTGGGATAATGAAGCTAAAGAAAGAGAGTCAAAGCTTAATAAGTAAAAGATAAGCCCTATACAATGATGCCTTATCTTCATTACCCCATCGACAATAGTTGTTATCGTATAGGGCTTTAAATAAGTGGACGGTACAGAGTAAACCTTAATCCTGTCCCTATTTAGTCTATAGGTGCGACTACAATGTTCGCAGGTTTCGTTCATCCTTTCTCTTCAATTAACCTCTATTCAGTATCAATGTTGTGGCAAGCCCGTTAATCATTTGCATTTTATGGGTAGCAGTAACTGCTTTGCATCACACTCCTCTGTTTCGGTATTTAATCGGCAATTTCCCGCCTCTTACTGACCTACTTTGTTATCGATTTCAGCATTAATTTAACAAACGAACAAATTAATGCGCTCCAGGATAAATCCCATACCTAGGGGGCAATTGTTTCAACTAATAAAGGGAAATGATGATGAAATTTAACGGGCACAGTGCCCATAGCAAGACGTTGATAGCCGCTATGCTTCTCAGCCTTTTGAGTGCATGTGGCAGCGATGATGATAATGGCGAGCCTACCGTCCCAGGCAATACCCCACCGATTGCTAATCCGGTGGATGCAGAGGCCACTTTAGGCAGTAACAGTCTTATCGATGCCTTGGCCAATGATACTGATCCTGATGGTGATGCATTGACGATAAAAGCTGTAACAGTATCAGAGGGGATGGGAGTTGCATCTATTGAGGACAATATGATTTTGTTTGAACCTGTTGAGGTCGGTACCAGCAAAATCAATTATGTCATCTCAGATGGTAACGGTGGAGAGGCTGAGTCAATCGTCACGGTTGTGGTGACATCTGCAGGGCTGGCCTATGTCGGTTCTAATACCTGTATCTCTTGCCATACGGACAAGGAGTCTTATTTTGAGACCGGCCATAATTTTAAGCTGACTAAGGTTGAGGGGGAGGAACCTATCTACCCTTTTACCTCTCTTGCAGGCGCCCCTGAACTGTTGGATATAGACAATACTCTGGGTAATCCAGCAGGCTGGCAGGACATTAGTTATGTGATTGGCGGCTACAAATCTAGTGCGATGTTCATCGACCAGAATGGCTATATCATGTCTGGTGATAAAGCTGGCGTTGGAGTGGCACCTAAAGGGGGACAGATCCCCTATGCATATGCTTATCAACCCAATACTGCACCAGATTCACACCCCTACGGTTACTGTGGCAGATGCCACACAACAGGTTGGCAGGATTACACTGAGAACGATAACCGAAATCCCAATAGACAAGATGATATGCCAGGAATGGACGGCACATTTGCTATGACCGGTGTTCAATGTGAAAGTTGTCATGGCGCCGGTAGTGAGCATATTAAGACGCCTTCAAAACAAAATATTGTTAAGATTGCAGAGGCACGCGTTACTGGCGATTTCCTTGCAGAGGATATGGGATATGGTAAGCCTGCAACCTGTACTGAGTGTCACACTACTGATGATGCTGTTAGACGTTACCCGGATTATTTGTCTCCCTTTGACCAAGTCTTTGGCGGAGTAACCCAAGGTGCACGCTTGAGCCTGAACACTGGTTTTGGCCCCGAAGGGCGACGAGGTGGTCGTGGTGGCCGTCATGCGGGTACAACCATGATTGGTACCGATCCGGATACCGGTGAGGCTATGGGTAAGAAGAAGGACTTCACTTGTTCAACTTGTCATAATCCGCATCAGTCTGAAAAATATCAAGATCAACCAGGCCATGGCAACGCCATGGTGCGCGAGTGTACTGATTGTCATAATAAGGAGTTTGCCATTGAAGCTTCCGTTCATGAATTCGTCGCTAAGTGTACCGATTGCCATATGCCTAGTGAGTCTCATCTATTCAAGATCGATCTAGATGGCGCTAAGGATGACCCAAGACACTTCTCGGCAGATGGTGACTATATGAAACCTTGGCTTCGTGCTTACGATAGCTGTTCAGGTTGTCATGAGAATGACTATGATGAGCGAGCCAATCGAATAGGAAAAATGCACTTATAATACTCTCTTATTAGTACTCTTTTGCCAGCGGCGATTTGTCGCTGGCTAGTCATTTCCTTCACAGACACGCTTTTAAGGAGGTGCTATAGTGGCATGCATGAACAATTGCGATTCAATTCCTAACATTCACTACCGAGCTCCAGCTAAACAGAGTTCTGGTATCGAAGTTATGGATCTTGAGTGCTTTCGGGAAAGGCTCAATCGTTACGACTTCGACCCCTACCAACCACATAGAGTGAGTTATTTCTGCTTCCTGTTTATCAGCAAAGGGCAGGGACAGCATCTTATTGACTTCAAACACTATCCCTACCAATCGGGTAGTGTTATTTTTATCAACCGCAATCAAGTACACGCCTTCGACCCTGAGGATTTACCTCAAGGTACTATGGTCAATGTTAGTACGGATTTCTTCTCTGATAGTGCTTCCAATATACGCACTTCCTACTTCGCACCATTTCACCAAAGCATGGCGTCATCACCTGTGTTAACGGTACTCCCTGAAGATCTACAGGAGAGCTGCAACGTGCTGTTAAAGGAGGTGAAGAAGGCCATTTATGAGCGGGCTGACGACGATGTGGTAGTGCAGCTACTACTCTCTAGTTTATTGATCAAATTAGGTCGGCAAAGAAAGAGTCATCTTAGCCACCTAAGCGAGCACCAAAAGGAGCGCTTCGATCTGTTTATCAGCTTAGTGGAACAGCATTTCTTTGAGGCTAGGGAAGCCCTTCAATATGCTGAGTTGATGCACACTAGCTACAAGAACTTAAATCAGCTGTGCAAATCATGCTGTGGCCGTACAACCAAGCAACTAATCGATTTTAGAATCACGCTTGAGATCAAACGAAAGTTAGTCATGGATGGTTTATCAATACAACAAACTGCTGATGATCTAGGCTTTGAGGATATCACGCACTTTAATAAGTATTTTAAGCGGTTGGCTGGGGTCACTCCGGCGGCCTTTAAGCGGGCAAAGAGCGCTGAAGAACTAAATAAATACGCAGACAACCATAGTTAATAACAATCAATCACGACCTCCTACTATGTTTTGAAAGAGTAGCTAATGATTAATTATCGGTTAATAATTATTGGTTATGATTACTCTTAAAAATTAATCGCTTAAGAGCATTTTGTGGTGCACTTAAACGTAAATTCGATATTGTTATTTAGGTAGTTGTAATGTTTTTTAGAGCATATCCAATACTATTACGAGGCTGATAGATGCAAGAAGAGCAGGTTAATTTGATGAAAGGCCTATATGCAGCGTTAGATCACGTACACTCTTTTGTTTATATCAAGAATTGTAGGCTTGAATATGTATACGCAAATATACATACACTTAAACTTTTTGGCTGTACTGCTGAACAGCTTTATTCTGCTACTGACAAAGATTTTTTCTCTACAGAGGTAGTCAATGGGGTTAGAGCCGTTGATTTAGAAGTGTTATCGGGTGAGTCAACTGAAGAAGAGGTTACAGTTGATGAAGGAACGGCAAAAAGGCGAATCTACCTCAATGTAAAAACACCCATCTATTCAGATGAAACCCCAAATGAAATCATCGGCATTCTTGGGATATCTACGGATATCACTGCTCAGAAGTCACTTGAAGAAAAAGCATTGAAATTGGCTAAGACTGATGTGCTGACAGGATTGGCGAATAGATTAGATCTTGATACTCGGCTGAGTCATGAAATTGAAAGATTTAGACAGTTTCAATATCCGCTAAGCATTATTCTGGTCGATCTCGATCACTTTAAAAAAGTGAATGACAATTATGGTCATCTTGTTGGAGATAAATGCTTAATTCAAATCTCTGAAATTTTGAAAAATAGTTTTCGCATGCTCGATACGGTTGGACGCTGGGGGGGAGAGGAGTTTTTAATTTTATGCCCCGGAACAGACTTAAATGGCGCGATAAAACTCGCTGAGTCATGCCGGCGTGCTGTTGATGAAAGTACTTTCCCTGGAGTGCAGCACCTTACTGTCAGTCTTGGTGTAACAACATTTATTGTTGGCGATACGCTTGAAGTTTTAATTAACCGTGCAGATAAGGCTTTATATAGTGCAAAGACATATGGCAGAAATAGGGTTGAATTTTTGAAGGGGATTCATCGTAGCCAACCATGATTAATTGCGGTTCTTGCGCCCCTTATTAAGCTTTGGGCGTTGCTTAAGTAAGAGGCGGTTATGCTGCTCTGTCCCAAATGATTAATAAGGGGGGGGCTACGGCCTTTTTTTAGTCATTGGAATAATCCACATATTGTTTTCAATGGAACCATCCATCAATTCAATGACAACATTGTCGATCACTTTTAGGCCTGTTTCAGCCATGTTATCAAAGGTATCAATGCCGCCATTTGGAAAGTTTTGTCGAGTGCGGTGGATGTTAAACTGGTTTGCAAATTTTCTATCAAATGCTTTTTCTATTCCTTGCTTGCCAATCATAAAGCCGATTAGCCCGCCCCATGTCGCAGTTGGATTATCTGAATCCCAACCTGCTAATGAGCCAATCTTAATGGTTTGTTTTATATCGCCTTCACCATAATGCAAACTGATGATACTGGCCGCAAAGTTAATGCCAGCCGCAAAACAACCATTACAGTACAGCTGTTTGGACGTTATATCATAGCCATCTTGCTGATTGATTTGGTATCGCTGGTATATTCGATCCCTTGCTTGCTCCCACGGTATGCCTGAGTCATGTAATTGTGTGGCGTAATCATACATAGCTGCTGCGTAGGAAGTATCAGGCAATACTTGGCGAGCCTCGGTTGTCATCCAGGACAATTGCTCTTTAATAGGCATATCGTTATCTACAGCTGATGCAAGTGAGTGCATAACCACATAAAACTTGGCTATGTACTCGGCATCTTTTCTTGCTGTCGTTTGTATTGGCAGCTCTGCCATTTTTAGTGCTATGTCGGGTCTACTGGGGGCGAATAGCCCAAATATCTCAGTGGTTAGCTGTGCGTCTATCATGTCGAAATGTTCATTGTTACTCGGTGCTCCCGTTTCTGGTGGCAACATGCCTTGAGCCATTAAATCAAAAGCGCGCTGGTTTGAAACCCAGAGGTAATTTTCTTCGTCCTTTTTAATATGTTTTAACCAACCATCACGGATCTGTTCCGCAGTTAACATACTGGTGTTGTGGGTGGCTAATAGGTGCTGATACAAATACTCAATATCTGTATCATCATCAGATCCCCATACTTCTCCCGGCTCTCGGAAAACAAAGTCGATAGTGTCTGATAAGTCGCTAGGAACCCCTTGTCCCCAAATACTTGGCTGGTCAGGTTTTCCCCAATCTTCTCTGGTATAAAAGTCCCCGGTTTTGAGTTCACCAATATCACCAATTTTGTCCATTTCTGTCACCAGACCTGTCCAGTTAGCAATAGATTGCCCTAGCCAAAAACCATAAAGCTTATCACCGTAGCTATCTCTGGAGATCTTTAAGTTATTAGCCGCAGGTGCAGCCTGTTTAGCGATAGGGAGGGCATCATTTTTACTTGGAGCAAGTTGGCTTGAGGTTTGACAAGCACTCAAGGAAAGTAGGGTAAAAAGCACAACGAAGAGCAATTTCATATCTTACACTCATAAAATGAAAGCGGTTACATAATTTGTACTATAGTGGTTAGCTTTGTTAAAAATCAACCAGTAAAAGAATATGTGGATGAGTGGTAGCAGAGTAGAATTATTTTGTTTGGTTAGCCAAGGCGGCCTATTTTTTCCTGTTCGCTTTTCAATTGCACCCTTAGATTTATCTTTTCCGTTAGCTATGCATTTGTGGTTACATGCCGAACAGTTTTTGCCTAGATGATACTCAAATAGGCTCAGAATAATGTTAGTTTGCTTAGTCCCTTTTATTCTCCAAAAGGCAGCTCGTACTGCGCTTAGGTTTCAATATGGCTTACTAAAAGAGTCATTAATTCTTCAGAATCAATTATAGATATCAGCGCTAGTTGCTTATTTAAATCGAATTATATCTCAATGTAAATTCACTTTATTTTGCTTAAAGATGGCGTCCAACATTAAGTGTTAGTAAGTGTTAATTAGATGTATACAAACGTTTAAATGATTGCTTAAATGGCTGATGTGTCTTTGTCGTATTTGGTGAAAATATTTGGGCAGCTTTATCGTTAAGTTGTTATTTTAAAATTAAAATTAAGACATCAGAAATAATAAAAGTATCCAGCAGCAATGACTGATGGATCAACACAATAAAAAGGATATTTTAATGCGTCTAAATAAGTTAGTGCTAGCATTGGGAATGGCATCAACCGTTGCTCTAAGCGGTTGTGGTTATGACGAAACAGATAAAAGTGACTCGCTGTTTGTTCCTGAACCCACTCCAGAAGTGGTCCCACCGTTACAAGCTTTTGCCCCAGAAGGTCAGCTTAAAGCGCAAATTCGCCGCACTACTTATGGCGTACCACATATTAAAGCCGATAACCTTGAAAGCTTAGGTTTTGGCAGTGGTTATGCCCAAGCACAAGACAATCTATGTGTGCTCGCCGACGGCTTTATTAAAGCTAATTCAGAGCGCTCAATGTATTTTGGTCCTCATGCTTCGCTTGATTTCACTACCGGTTTACCGACAGCTGAAGACAACGGTAACTTAATCTCTGACTTTGCCTACAAAGCACTAAAAATTCGTCAGAAAGCCGAAACCGAATACCCCAATTTTAGCTATAACTCTCGTGCGTTAATGCAAGGTTTTAGTGCTGGTTATAACCAGTTCTTAGCTGATGTTGAAGCAGGTACCCAAACAGCAGAACCTTTTTGTGCAGGTCAACCTTGGGTTAAACCTATTGATGGCATAGACGTTGCCAATTATTTATTTTCGATTGCATTACTTCCTGGTGCGGCTAACTTCCTTGATTTAATTTTTTACGCAAACCCAGGTGATGGGCAAGAATACTTACCGCGTATCGTCGGCCCTGCGCCAACGAAGGCGCAAACTGCCTTCATTCAAGATGTGAATACTAAATTTGTCGCTTACCAAAACAGAATAACGACACCAGAAACTAACCCTAGAGATTTGGGTTCAAATGGCTGGGGGTTAGGTAAAGACAAGACGGCAAACGGCAAAGGTATGCTGCTTGGCAACCCACACTTTCCACATACGGGGAACTTACGGTTCTGGCAGTCGCACTTAACGATCCCGGGGCATATTGACGTCATGGGGGGGTCATTAGTGGGCATGCCTGCTGCAATCAATATTGGCTTTAACAAAG
Source organism: Shewanella kaireitica (assembly GCF_023284045.1). Classification (GTDB taxonomy): domain Bacteria; phylum Pseudomonadota; class Gammaproteobacteria; order Enterobacterales; family Shewanellaceae; genus Shewanella; species Shewanella kaireitica. Next base: position 272,168 of record NZ_JAKIKQ010000002.1, on the reverse strand, counting down.
ATGTCGCTTGGACGCATACCTTCTCAACAGCCGAGCATTTTGTGCTTTACAATCTAGAGCTCGTGAGTGGCGATCGCATGCAGTACCTGTTTGACGGTGAAACTATGCCTATCACCAAAGAGACGGTGCAAATTTATGTCAACGGCGGCCCAGCAGGTATGTTGGTGGCAGAAAAAGATATCTACACTACGCCAAAAGGCCCAATTGCTGAAGCGCCAGCCACGCAAGCACCATTTGGTTGGGATGATGGCCAAGCCTTTATGTTGCAAGATGCCAATATGGCTAACAAAGATCCTGTCGATCATTGGCTAGCCATGAACCGTGCCAGCAACAAAGCGGAGTTCCAACAAGCTTTTAAAGACTTCGATGGCGTAATTTTTAATAACACCATGTATGCCGATAAAGAGGGGAATACCTTCTACATTGATGACTCAACGGTACCGGGTTTATCTGGCATCGCTATTAGTCTACTAAAATCGAACCCAGACATCATTGCTGCGCGTCAGCAAGCGGGCTTTACCATTTTGCCAGGTAATACCAGCATGTTTGCCTTCGATAAACCAATGGCGTACGAGTATGCACCTAAGCTTGAACGCACTGACTTTGTGCAAAACTCTAATAATTCATTTTGGTCAACCAACCTCGAAGCACCACTGGAAGGTTACTCCGCCATGTACGGCCCTGAGCGAGGCCAGCAATCACTGCGCACACGTATGGCACTTAAGCTGATGAGCGAAGCGGCAGGTGATGATGGCAAGTTTACGATTGATGAGTTAGAAGCCGCCGTTTTGGGTAATGATGTTTACCTAAACAGCTTGGTGCTGAGCGATCTAATTGGCCAGTGTGAAGCGCAAGGTGATAGCCCTGTTATGGTCAGTGCAACGCAATCAAAGGACATCTCGGCTGCTTGCGCAGCCCTTAAACAGTGGAATGGTAAACAGGACAACGACAGTATTGGCGGGGCACTGGTGCGTGAATTTGCCCATCTATTTGACCAAGCAACTATGCTGACTGTGCCATTTGATTATGAAAATGCAGCAACAACGCCAAATACTTTAACCACAGATGGCAGTGCGCTGGTGGCATTAGCCAAAGCAGCGCTGAATGTTGAAGCCGCTGGCTTTGATGTAGCAGCTGCAATGGGCACGGTGCAGTTTGTTGAAAAGTCTCTGCCAGATGGAGCACCATCGGGGACTCAGTTACCTTGGCCTGGAACGCATAACGCTGAAGGTGGCTTTAACGTATTCTCAACCCGCTTATCAGGCGATGATACCTTAGTGCCACAACACAGCTATGCTGCAGTAATGGACGCAGTAACTGGTAAACCATTAGCATCTGGTTTGTCTGAGCAAGGTTATGGGATCCGTTATGGTTCAAGCTGGATGATGGCGGTGAGCTTTACTGACCAAGGGCCTGTGGCTAAAGGTATACTGACTTACTCGCAATCGAGCAATATTATGAGCCCACAGTTTAATGACCAAAGTACGCTATATTCAACCAGTAAGCAGTTCCGTCCTTTGTTGTTTACTGAAACTGATATTGCCGCTGCGGTTGAATCAACCCTTGAGCTCAGTGCACAACAGCAATAAGCGCTTAAGTCATCTACTTAGGTTTTTTGTTTTAGGGTTATGTTGTCTTTATTTGAATCGGCTTGTTTGAATAAGCCTGTTTGAGTAAGCCTAGATATTGCAAAGGGAATGGTTAAAGCCGTTCCCTTTTTGTTTTAACCGTTTAAACAACATACACAAATAAAATAGGCTGCCACTATTAACTCCACGTGTTGGACGCGGCCACAAAAAAGCGCAGCTTGTGCCGCGCTTTAGATTAAATTTGGTTAACTTGGGCAATCATTAATTCTTCAGTGAAAGCATCTGTTTGATCTGGGCTTGTTCTGCATCGGTAAGCATCGCCTCGTGGGCGACTTGCATGCTAGTTGGGCAACGGCTTTCATTGTCTAAGGCCTTGTCAAATACCTGAAAGTGGCTACCTGATACTGTCTGATATTGGCAAACTAACAAGTTCTGATCCGTTTTTGATTTGACTAAATCAGCGGTTACCGCTGTATTGGGTGAGGCATGCACGCTGCCAATTGAGACAAATAAAGTCAGCGCGATAGTGGTTACTGTTTTCACTGCTGTAGTTAACATATTGGTTAAATTTTTCATCTGTCGCCTCTGCTTAATCATCCTAATTCGATAATTAATATAGCTGCAGAATGCTGTACCGTAACTTAACGATTGATTAACTAGGGGCTGTTGACCTTTCACGGTTGTTTTTGCCGCAGTTTATTGGCTATTTTGACAAGGCGGAGGCTATGTCGTTTAGTCACTCTCCACAAATAACCTACAACACAGTCAAAATAGCCAAGAAGCGCGGCCCTTTGGGTTCGTTTCAATGCTTTTATTCTTTTCTGACTAGAATGCGTTACGAAATTTTCGCTTAGCCAGCTAAGCAGTATCGCTGAAGTCTGGTACTAAAATAATTATTCCTTAGGGTAAAGAATCGAACAAAAACTAAGCTCGAAAGAACAACAGCCCCTGACTAAAGAATTGATAAGAGACTGCAATCAGTAACGCTGTTTGCGTACCTTCGTGCAAGCTTTAGCTGTGATGTAAATCGAAGCGTACTATGCCCCACGGTCAACGAACACCGCGGGGCTTTGTCTTTACTGCAGTAGTTATCTGTTCAGTACAAATTGATCAATTTGATTTTGGGCTAAGGCTTGATTCATTGTGCCCTTAAGTAGCTTGTACATTAAAATAGAGGCATCAATTTCAGCTTTTCGATTGGTTAAACTTTCAATATTTAGTCCTAATGGGATATTGAGTGGAAGTACCGCCGCCAAAATTTTCAGAAGGTTACTGTGGTTGACCTTAATTGATTCATACAGAGGATCATCGGCTGACAAAATACGCTCGCGGGTGGCTTCGGGAACTGAGACGCCCAACCAGTTGATGAACTCTAATGTTTTAGCGCTACCGCAGGGGGAGAATGTCAGAATGACCCGATTTGGCTTTATATTATTGAGCGCACATTCCTCAGCGTAGCTGGTTAACATATCGATAGTTGCTTGGGCGTTATACACCGCTTGAGTGATGTAGTACTCACAACCTAGAGTCGACTTACCTAATAGACGAATATGTTCATTTTTTTTACTTAAATGGCGCTCGGCAATTGCAATGCCCCCAAGATAGAACTTTTGCGAGTGTGCGGCTAATACACGGTAAGCGTCATTTAAAGGCAATGAACTTGCAGCTTGAGTCGATGGCGAACCGACTAATACTAAATCTCTTACATTATTTTGATACCAAGCACGAGATAGCCATTCATTAAAGCTCTGCTCATCAAGGCCTGCGACACTCTTATAGGCGATAACAGGTTTAGCCGACTTTTGATTAAGCAGCTGGGCGTAGGTGCCTGAGTCATATGTGGCTTTAAACGGAAAAGGCCTAGGTGTATCAATTCGGCTAGTTTCATCTTGAATATCGTAAATGATTAAACCATCGAAACTTATCTCATCAAGACGGGCTAACAACTTATCAGCAATGGTACTGACCGATTCAAAATCCGTATCAATTTTGGGTGGGGTTGTACCAATAAAGTAGATCCCACGGTGATGATCGGACGAACGCTGTTTCAATGATTTTTTCATGTTTAGCCGTCTAGATGGATATTAGATGCCATTGTGTCCTAAATCGCGACGATTGTTAAGGCTCTATAAGATAATTTTTTATCATGTTGAAATCAGTATGGCTACTTAGGGCAAAGCTTAGCTTTGCTAAGCCTTTAGTTTTCTATACACTAATTAGGTTTAAGCTTATCTACTCGCTTATCCACCAATGCCGAAACACATGACTTAATCGTTAACTTAGCCGATCAGAAGCGGGCAATCACAATTGATCTTAGTCATCAATATACAGCAGTGTCTAACTTGCTGTGAAATGAGGTTAATCAGTGTGATCTTGATATCAGTGCCAATGAACTACCGCAAGATCCACAAGTTGACCATCGTATAATGACCAAGATCCTTGGAGCTCAGGCGCAGCGGAAGTCTATGCGATTGTGACTGGCGTTAGCCCTAGCTGAGACGAATCAGTCCTTGATATCGTTGAGCTTGCTTATTTAGATTACGATGGAACAACTTATCATCCAAACCAAGTGTTAATCCATTGGGAGCGCTATCGTTGGGCTACTGCAGATGTACTGCTTATGGAGCATGATGATGGCACTAACGACAAGATACTGACAGGTAAACAGTTAGAAGCTGCCGAAGCGATCATGCCCATGTTCCCCGGCGCCCAACGCTATGCAACCATTTAGCAGATCACCAATGGTATTTTGCAAACTATGCCTGATGTTTGGTTCACTAACGATGATGATTGTGTCGATGTTTATTACACCTTATTTGAAGGAACAACTTACTACTATCATCTAGGGGCAAGTAACAATGTCGCGGCAACTTTTACGCCGCTAACGATTCAACCAAGGTAATAATCAGCAGCAGAGACAAGTCACTCTCTCTGCTTTTTCATTATTAAAGTATAGGTATTAGCGGTTCAATATTTAGGACTTTGTTAAAGCTTGCCACCAAGCCATTATCTCGTTCGATAGAGTTATTCAATTCGGCAGTCGCTGCCGATATATTCTGCTGTAAAATCATCATTTTTCAATATTTAGTTTAAGAAGTTAAGAACTTTTGTCGCCTGTACGGTTATTGATATTAGCAATTGGTGAAACACTCTTATTTAATAAAGGAAGTATTAGAATGAATAAAAGTTTGTTAAATATGGCAGTTACTTCGGCACTATTGATATTTTCTAGCAGTCAAGTGCAGGCGCACGGCTGGTCAGAATATCCAGAAGCTAGACAGCAAACCTGTTTTAAGGAGGGTGGAGTTTGGAGTGGAAACCCACCCAGTGCAGGTTGCTCACAAGCTAAAGCTATTTCTGGTTCATATCCCTTCGTTCAACGTAATGAATACTCAATCAACATCACTGATTACAACAATATTCAAACCGTAAGAAATACGGTTCCGGATGGCACGCTTTGCTATGCTAATGACCCACAGAAAAAAGGCATGGGTGCAGCTAGCGAAGGTTGGACACGCTCTAAAGTCAAAGCGGGAACGTTTGAATACGTATTTAACGCAACAGCTCCACATAATCCTTCGTTTTGGCAATTCTATTTGACTAAACCTGATGCGGATCTTTCAAAAGCATTAGCTTGGGGAGATCTCGAGCTTATTCAAGAAGAGGGCAACATTCCGGTGGTTGCTGGCAAGTATCGCATGGATGTGACCATTCCAACGGATCGAGTCGGTAATGCTATCTTGTTTGTTCGCTGGCAGCGTATCGACCCGGTTGGCGAGGGTTTCTATAACTGTAGTGATATTGAAATAGTCAATGATGATGTGACTCAGCCGCCTGTTGATCCGACACCTGAACCGAGTGAACCTTACTTAGTTACCGGTGGTCGCTTCATTCCAGCATCTATCAGTTTAGATTCAGTTACTATTGGCAATAAGGTTCATTACAAGGTATTCAATAAGAATGGCGAAGAACATTCGTCTTTCTCGCTCGGTATCACCTCTGAAAACAAAAATGACTGGGATCGCTTACTCGCTTCACAAGTGAATGGTTGGTATGAAGCTAACCATCAAGGCAATGTGTTCATCGGTCGCTGGCATGAGGAGATGAAGCACTATATGTATTTCAAAAATGATCTTCATGGCAATAACTTCAACTCAAAAGATGCCCGCGCTTCTGGTGAGTTCAGTGTCACAACTGATCCTAACCCAGTCGTCGCAGCTATCTCTCCTAAAGTACTTAAACCATTAAGTAGCGCGAGTGTGGTGCATGGTGACTACGTTGTACTACAACATGATGAAAGCAAGGGGGATGCTACGAGCGTACAGTGGTTGCAGACGAGTGGCACGCCAGTGCAAACAAAAATAGGCTTAAATGATGAACTGATTATTGAAACAGCCAAGCTGGAAAATGTGCGTCATGAATTAACCTTTAAATTAGTGGTTAGTAATGATGATGCTACTGACGAAGAGGTGTATTCTTTTGTTGTTGAGCCTGACTCAACAGGGCCTGTGCCTCCTGTAGAGCCAGAAAAGCCGAACACGAATACATGGAGTACCGCCAGTATTTATATTGTGGGTGATGTGGTGACTCATAATGGTAAAACTTGGACCGCTCAGTGGTGGACTCAGGGTGAGGAGCCTGGCACTACCGGGGAGTGGGGTGTTTGGCGCTAAGCCAACTAGCATGCTATGTGATGTGAGCCAGAAGGAAGCCCTTCTGGCTTTTTTATGGGGGAGCTGCGGCGATGGGCTTTACTCGGTGTTATTGATTTTACCAAGGGGGTGACCATTAGTGGTAATCAAAGGCGTGATTAAAATCCTTTAACTCCCACTGAATCATGAATCTACAGCTAGAACGGCGATAAATACCTTGCTTTGTTATGGTAAGTTTTAGGCTGTTAAGTTAATTAATTGCAGTTGAGGGCTCTACAAGAAATGTTTTGAGTCAATATCACGGTTGTTAATCAAAGTATTATAAGGTTAGTCTGTAGCGCACTCATTGTTGGTGGCTTGACCGCTAACTGAACTAACTTTAGAGAGATTTTGTGGACTCGATTACTCAAGCGGCTTTAGGCGCAACAGTTGCAGGTGCAATTGCGGGCAGGCGTTGTAATGCCAAGGTATTGTTAGCAGGTGCTTTGCTTGGCACTTTGCCTGATTTGGATGTCTTTATCGATTATGGCGATGATATCAGCAATACGGTAAAGCACCGTGGCTTTAGCCACTCAATATTGATCTTACTGCCGTTTTCCTTACTTGTTGCTGGCCTGTTCCAACGCTTTAAACCTCTCCCTGACTGGTCCTTTTCTCGATTGTGGTTGCTGGTTCTTCTTTGTTTAGTCACGCATCCTTTATTGGATACTTTTACCAGTTATGGCACGCAGTTATTATGGCCGCTCCACGGCTACTACTCTTTATCGAGTGTTTTTATTATTGACCCGCTCTATACCTTGCCTTTACTTATCGCAATAGCTATTGGGTGGGCTCGTAAAGCGTCACTCAGTCGTTATTGTTTGATAGCGCTCGTGGTTTCTAGCGCTTATTTAAGCTGGAGTTTAATCGCTAAGCAGATAGTAGAAGAAAGAGCATATGCAAGTCTCGAGCTGCGTGGATTCAGCACCGAAAAGGTGTTTATTGCGCCCACACCGTTTAACACCTTACTTTGGCGTGTTGTTGCATTAGATGGAGAGCATTATTGGGAAGGCTTAGCATCGGTGCTCGATAGTCATCCTGATATTGAGTTTATCTCTCAATCTCGCGGCGAATGGCCGTTAGTCACTCAGCCTGAGCAGCTGGTGGCATTGCGCGATTTCACCGATGATTTTGTCCGTTATGAGCAACTTAATAAGCAATTGATTGTGACTGATCTACGCTTAGGCATGTTTGGTAATCTGGCTTTTAAATTTCAATTTGGCAGTCAAGATGGCAGCGGTGAATGGAGGCTCCAAGTGCCAGCACGTTTACCGCAACCCAGTATTCAAGGTGAGTTAAAGTTATTACGTGATAGGGCGCTTGGTGATCAAACGATCAATGCTAGCCTCGGTCTGTGTAGCTCACCGTGCGCGAATATGTAATGTTCATTAGTGTTAATTTCGCGGTGTTTTCCGTTTTGTGATTTCTTAAATTTGGAGTAGATATGTCTCAAACAGTTGTTATTACAGGTGCTAATCGTGGTATTGGTTTGGCGCTAGCCACTCTTTATTGTGCTCTAGGTCAAAATGTTTTCGCTTTATGTCGCCACTCTTCTGCTGAGTTAGCTGCATTAAATGTAAACGTAGTGACCGATATTGATGTGGCGACGGACGCGGGGATTGCTAATATGAAGCAAGCTTTAGCGAATACCAATATCGATCTACTTATCTGCAATGCTGGCATATTGCGCGATGAGAGCTTAACTAATCTCAATCTTGATACCATTCGTGCTCAGTTTGAAGTTAATGCTGTGGCGCCATTGCGTGTGGTTGCAGCGTTACAAAATCACTTAACTCGAGGGGCTAAAGTCGCGATGATAACCTCGAGAATGGGATCTATCGAAGACAATACTTCCGGTGGTCGTTACGGTTATCGGATGTCGAAAGCGGCGTTAAATGCAGCATCAATGTCATTGAGCCATGACTTAGCCCCTAAAGAGGTGGCAGTGGGAATTTATCATCCAGGTTATGTACAAACGGACATGGTCAATCATGGTGGAGATATCTCTGCTAATGAATCCGCTAGCCGCATTGTTGGTTTAATCGAGCAGCTTGATATGAGCCAATCTGGGGTCTTTAGGCATTCAAATGGTCAGGTTTTACCTTGGTAGTCGCTAGATAAAACTAACCAAATAAAACTGCAGCTAATCTTCAAGTTATTAAGATTAGTTGCAGTTTTAGTTCATCTTTTACCTAATCACTATTAGACAAACGAACATTTGCACCCACACAGCGATTAAATTCGTACTCTATATTTGTTTTCTCCATGCTCGTCTGTCTGCCTGATTTGAGCTTACAATCTTTAACTTTGAATCATTATTGTAATTTTTGCAGGCTAGTTAAGCTCCATTTGTAACAGTCTATTTTCATATGTAAATTATGAGTGATAATTATTATCACTTAGTTGTTTTTTCTTTATACTCGCCGCCATCTTTTCTTATCCTTGAGAATACATCCGGTGATATCACGCTCTATAAAATTGTTTTCATTATCATTTTTAGCACTTTCCATACAGTCCCATGTTTATGCACAAACAGAAGTGGAACCAGTGATTCAGCATGAACAGGCAGTTATAGATGCTCAAAATAAGGTGTTAGGCGAACCAAAAGTTGAAGCCATTGAGGTCATTGAGGTTACAGGCAGAGCTTATCGTCGTGGACTAAAGCTAGCGCCTCCTGGCACTGCTGTTATTACCATGAAAGAGGTTGAAGAGCAGCAGTCAACACAGTTTGCAGAATTGGTTGATCAACTGCCAGGTATAAATATTGACGGCGGCACACGTGTAGGCGGGGAGCGCATCAATGTTTGGGGCTTTGGTGATGAAGAAGACCTCAATCTGTATTTAGACAATGCACCTCTAGGTTTTGAGCAATATCGTTATGGTTCGTTTTTTGTCGATCCTGACTTGATTAAACAGATCCAGGTGATAAAAGGTGCCCATGATGTTCGTTCTGGTAATGGTGGTTTTGGTGGTTCCATGTATGTTACTAGCAAGAGCGCTGAAGACTTTTTAGATGCTGGAGAGCATTTTGGCGCTCGTCTTAAAGGGGGTTACAGCGACAATAATGACGAGAAGCGCAGCTTAATCAGTGTATATGGGCAATTTAATCGTCACCTATCTGCCATTGTTAATTACACCTATCGAGATGCAAATGATACAACGTTGGGCAATGGTATATGGGGCGATAATATTGCACAGGAGGGGGAGCCGGTTGAGCTAGATACTGGTGATGAAGCTAAACTGCGCTACTCTGGCTACCGTCAAAACAGCTTATTAGCTAAAGTGGATTTTGATTATGGCGACCATTTGATGTCTTTGTCGATGACTGATTATAAAGATGAAGGACAAAAACCTTGGGCAAACCGCCGGGGGCAAATGCCGACAATTAGTGATTACAATATTAAGAAGTATGGTGATTATGAAACTGCGCTGTTTGCAACGACGGCTCATAATACCTATAAAGATACCAACTACTCATTAAATTACCGCTATACGCCCAATAATGACTGGATAGATACTCAACTAGTCGTGTCAACCAGTGATAACCAGCGGCATTGGGTACGTCCAGACATAGCATGGGAAAAAATGTATGTCTCTGTGGGCAATTTTGGTCATGAATCTTGGCTTGATTACAAACGTTCATTTGTCGATATCAATAATACCAGCTGGTTTGGCGATAATAGCCTGCTGTTAGGAGTTCAATATCTAAGTTCAGACCGTGACTCCTTGGTGTACAACAAAACTTATGAAAAGAAAGAAGCCAAAAATTTTGGTTTATACACGCCTTATTATCAACCTAGTGGTAAACAACAAACATCTAGCGCTTATGCTGAGTTCAACTACCAAATAAGCGATCAGTTATCAGTGAAACCTTCGCTTAGGTACGATTACATCCGCAGTGAAGGTAAAGAAAACTTAGCTGCTGATTATAATGATATTTCAGCCGGACATGATTACTCGGCAGTTTCACACTCTGGCCTTTCACCCCGCTTAGGAGTCCACTATGAATTGAGCCAGCAGACTCAATTTTACTTTGATTACGCCTATACATTACAGGCTCCGGTTATTGATGATATTTACACGGTACAGTATGCCAAGGCGAGTAAAGCAATTACATCAAGTCGTGATTTAGACTTGGAGCGATTACAAGCTTATAAGCTTGGGATGACTCAGGTTAATAATGGTTTGTTTGCTGATGACGATACCCTATCGACACAGATCACCATGTACTACCATAAGGGTGAAGGTGATATCGCGAAACGCTCAGGAGTGAACTCAGTAGAACAAGCTCAAGGCTATAACACCAATCTTGAGGGATATTATAATAAAGGGGCCGATTTAGTCGTTAACTACCGATATCAAAACCTGTTTGCAGATTTAGATGCGTCGTACATTACAGGTAAACATGATGGTAGCTTGAAAGACTCTACCGGCGAAGATGAGTATTTAGCCGATCTCGCACCAACTAATATTGGCTTGAAGCTTGGTTATTACCTAACAAACGACTTAATGTTTGCCTGGCGAGGCAAGTGGTATGACAGTAAATCAGAAGATGAGATGCCTGCGGAAAGTAGCTTCAGGACTGATCAACCAACAGATGCCTATTTCGTACAGGATCTCTATGTTGCCTTTAGCGGAGAGTCCGGCGCGTTAGATAATTGGGAAGCCTACTTAACGGTAAAAAACATTACCAACCAGTACTACAAACCTTATATGGGCGATGGTGTTGCGGCTGCCGGTCGAGATATAAGAGTGAGTGTTGCTTACTCGTTTTAGTTGCTCGTGACATAAAAAAGGCCACTGATGTGGCCTTTTTTATGGTTAAACTAATAATGATATTTTACTTATTTTCTTCTACCTGCATCCAGTCAACGGTAACGCCAGCTTGGTCGAACATATCTTGGCTTATTTTAATCTTTTCACCCCAGCGAGACAGGAAGTCTTGGCTTGGTTGAGGACTGTGCACAGTGCTTAGTCCTGTTTGGATGATCTTGGCTGCGCAGTTAGGGCAGGGGAAATGGGTCACCCAGATCTCACAACCACTAAGATCGCGTTTGGCATAGAGTATGGCGTTCTCTTCTGCATGCAACGTTTTGAGCAATTTCATCTCGCGGTTGTCGGTTTCGGCGCTATCGGAGACTCCATGTGGGTAACCATTGAAACCTAAAGACACAATGCGGTTATTCTCGGTGATCACTGCGCCCACTTGAGTAGAGGGATCCTTACTCCAAGATGCAACGAGTTCGGCCATTTGTAAAAATCGTGTCGCCCATTTTGTCATCATCTCTCAAGCACTCCTATATCTATACTACTGAATAAACTACTCAATCTAGTTGCTATTCTCTATGGTGAACAATGATAAAGCAACCAAAAGCCAAGCTACTTTAGTGAATCAATGTATATCGAGTGAAGACTTATGTTGGGCTAGGGCTTGCTAGTGTTACTGAAAGTGTCGTTTTTATATTTCCTAAATAGAGCTCTATCGATTACGCAGATAGAAAATAGGTTCTATCTACTAAGTCTCTAAGGTTGTGAGCTGCTTCACAAAAGAGAGGCCTGTGCATTGCTATGTGTTGAATTGGCATGAGGGCTGGCTTTATACTCCGCGAAATTATCGATATCTTAATTTTACCTTAATATTTAATCGATAAATTTAGTAAGGGATTCAGGATGAGCCCTCGTTATCAGTGGTCATAATGAAGAGTGTAATACTTGCCCAAAAACTTGATATTTAATGAAAAAGTCACGCAAGTTGTATGCGATTCTGTTTATATGCAATACCATATCGTCGATACCAATAAGCCCCTTATTATTACGTTTGAAGCCATGAGTAGTGGCATAAGCACTGATAAATTTGAACAGTGGAATGACACTATTGCTACATTTAGCTTTATAGATAAACTAGGCTACAACGTTATCTCTTTTATACACAAAGAGAATACTTATTATCGCTCGGAAGGGTTTGTTAATTTCATCAAAGAGCTAGCCGAATCACTCGATATATTCAGCACCAAAATAGGTTATGGCATTAGTCTTGGTGGCTTTGCATCTGCCCTTTTTGCTAACGGCTTAAAGCTAGATACTTGTTTGCTGTTAATGCCGCAAAGTACATTTAGCAACAAAATTGCACCATGGGAGCCAAAAAGTCGTTCATCATCCAAGCATGAAGAGTGGGATAATGGCTTCTATAATGATGCAACGACTTGTTGTTGCCCTGTGACGATTATTTATGATCCTCTTTACCCTGTGGATGTCAGCCATGTAAAACGGTTTTCGTGCGATATCACTCATGTTTACCTATACGGCGTTGGACATCGTATACCTCGTGCGTTAAATCATATGGGGATCCTTTCAACGGTGGTTAGCTCTTTTTTATTAACGGGTAAAGTACCTAGCGATTACTATAAACTTATTCGCAGACGAAGATATCTAAAATACTATTTAAAACACCTGATTAAAAACCCAACCGGTAAGCTCAGTGTTAAAAGGCGGTGGGTGTTTATGCAGTTGTATTTGAAGTTATCTATTTCTAAGACATTTTTAGCGACTTAATGCGGTGGTTGCTTTTACAGATCATAGACGCCCATCATGGTTTTGCATTTTGGAAAATAGAGCATGAATTCTGATGGTGCTTCATAGTCCTGTGCCATCAGAACTTCAAGGTTTACTCTATCTATGGCCACCTTTTGACCTGAATGGTTAGCAATACTGGTTAGGTTAATAATTTGTGGGTCACCCGAAGAGGTGGTTTTACCTAACCCGCGTCAATATCTGCTTTTGATGTGACAACCGCCAAAGTGGTCAATATGTGAGTGGGTAAAAATCACCCCTGTTATAGGTAGGTTCTCAACATTTACCTTTAGCAACTTTAGCCCAGCAACTGAAGCCTCAGGAGAGCAACGGATCGATAACTATCCAACTATCTTCGCCATGAATAAAAGACATCACTGAAAGGTCAAAACCACGTACTTGATAGATACGGTCAGTGACTTTGAATAAAGCATTTATATTGTTTAGCTTTGTTTGACGGACTAGTGAGGGATTGATGGTTTGGCTGTCTTTGTCTTTATCTATAAAACTGAATTTGCCGAAACCCCAGATCACTCCGCCTTTATTGTCTTTAATGGTTTTTTCGGACTAAGTGGCAATGAAACCACGAGATGAATTTTTTATATCATCATAAATGACTTGTGAGCATGCTCGGTGTGAGAGGAGGGCAAACGGTTAGGTTTTACTTATTCCGTTTGCCAGTCTCAGTTTATTACTTAATGCGTCAGTCGGCGATGGTCGGTGCACTGAGCTTAATGTGCACTGCTAAATATTTGGCTGAAAGAGGGACGCTGGTGGATCTCAATCGGCATACTCAGTTTACGTGCAAGATCACTGGCGGCAATTAGCCCGCGAATATGGTGTTGTTGGTGATCGATCACCAGCATGTGGTGCAGGCTATTCTCTTTTAGAATACGCACAATGTCGCTGACTTTCGCCGTAGATATCTGCTCATAGTCAAAAGCTTGCAGATTTTCTCGGCTGACCATGACATCTGTAACGAGCAGCTCATCAATAGTATGGTTCATCTTTTTTGCCGTGAGTAACATGTTGAGCTCCGACAATTCATGCATGGTAATCACCCCCAGAAACTTGTCATTCTTGTCGACAACTAGGCGCATATAGGCATGAGTGTTTTCCATGATTTTGCCTGTTTCAACAGCACTTGTTGACGCATCAACTACGATTGGACGAGCAACATCAAAATCGGTAAAAACCTCTAATGCAGGCGAGTCTAAGTAAGCGGTCTCTGCTTTGCTAGACCATAATAGATGATCGACAGAAGCTGTACTAAACAGTTGTAAATTTCTCATAAGTTAACTCCATTGCATTAAAGGGATGATTCAAACTTTTACATCTAGTCTTTTATATTTCGGCTTCAATAAGCCTAACTTTGAAATTCCAGAATGCGCCGCTTAAACATGCAATTCAAGAAGATGAATAACAATTAACCTTGGTTAAGCACTTGCTTAAGTTGTAGGTGGTTATGTTAAATTTTAAGCTGGTGTAGCTGCTAATCGATTGTGGCTGAGAGCGTTTTATGCATATTGAAGTTGTTTAATTTGCGACTAGAAAATGGCAAGCACAACTTGTCGATATGAGTAGGTTTTATTGCAGCTTTGGATTTTGTAGGAATGAGTAGAATTACCAACGCCCTGGCAACTAAAAAGGGAACCATAGTCAGCTTTTTAATTGCCAGGGTTACTTGAGATTTTAGTTAAAGCAAACCTTGGTGTAATCGCCAAATTTAGGGTTGTCGCCCGACACATAGGCACAACCCGCTTTAGTGTCAAATACCATCGACTCGACAGTGACGAAGTCTGAATCATATTTTGTTAAATTCAGTGGTTTTTGTTCTAAGATAAACTGCATCCCGCGAACCGTTCTCTCTTTGGCATAGTTGATGAACATATTTGCCGCATCTTCACGGGCAAAGGTATCAGCAAATGTCATATTGGCCTCAAGCTCAGTTTTATCTTCTAAGAATGTTTCTCGCATCTCGGCTGTATGATTGCCGTGACCAATCCCTGATTCACCGCGCACTAAGCGTGTACCTTTGGTGGTCATTTCTATTGCGCCATGGTCACCCTTATCGTCGGCAACTGTGAAGTTAATGGCTACCGGAGTGGTGTAATCTTTTAGTTTATTGAAAGCGTCTTCGACACTTTTTGATGCCGTGATTGCTGCAAATACTGCATCAGGGGTGACCACGTTTTTAGTGTCTATAGTGGCTGACGGCGCGCTTGGTTCACCCATAAAGTTTAATACTGCAGCAACGTGCTTACCCATGCCTTGAAAGTGGCCGCCATCGGTTGCTAAGAATATACGCTCGTCAGTTTTGATAACGGTAGTTTCAGCCGTTAAAAGGTTATTGATATCCATATCATTATTTTGAGCTACGATACCAGTTTCGGCAAAAGCAAGTGTGGTACAGCCTCGCATGCTCTGTGCTGCACCTTGGAGTATGGCTAAATCATCGCCCGCAGTAACAAAGCTTTTATTAATATCCCAGTCTGCTTGCGCAATTGCGGCATAAAGCTCATGTACTTCAACGCCCTTTATTTCGGCTTGACGCTGCATCAGCCCTGCATATTTTGGCGCAATGGCTTTGTTGTTTTCGACTGCATTTACTGCAATGTCCAATACAGTTTGTTCAGGCGTTAGGCGGTGTAGAGTTGCGAGCTGCTGCGCCAGTGCTTCTTGGCCTTTTCCTGACAAGTCAACGACTTCAGCGCCTACTTGGTGTGCCGTGCGATCTGGTGCGTAGTAGTCTAGCGCTTCTCCTGGCACTTGCTTCGCAGCAGCTGCAAAAGAAAGGGTTCCGATAGTGCTAGCTAGAGCAACGGCAACGGTAAGTGTTTTGATTGAGTTTTTCATAATGTGACCCTCGTTTAAATATTCATTGATTGTTGAAAACAAGGTTATTATCTATAATTTTTTAAATATCTGTTAATAGCTTTCCTATGGTTTTTGCCATAGGATTGTGGGGGCAAGAAAAAGGCATTACGGTGCAATTATCTTATTCGATGTTTTATTGTGGCTGAATAAAGAAAAGGGATAAGCGATTTATCAATTGATCTGCATAAGAGCGGTTTTGAAGCTTAAGAGGCTATATTCTGAATATTGAAAATGATGGCTTAATCGTTGAGCAATGGCAAGCGCAGCGGCACTATAGGCTCATTCACTTCGACTCAATTTGAAACTATAGTACTTTAACTGATGGATTCTATAGGCTGAGTTAATTCTTTTTGAATATAGGGGCTGAATCCGCTGATTGGTTTGATAGAGCATAAGCTAGAAAAGAGTGCAGTGTTTGTAAAATTAACCCTGCACTTTGTATATCGCTTGTTATTGCAAGCCGAATATCATGGTGCAATGCTAATATGGTCTACATCGACTTTGACACTTTCCCATTCACGATCAATCTCCCCACGAATCACTAAAGTAGTATCTGGGGTGACATTTAAACCATGCCACTCATCATGTTCTATTTCGATAACGATATCGCCAGTTTCATCTTGAAAACTATATCGTTCACCACCGATAGCTTCAGTAATTTTACCTTTTAGGGTAACGTGAGAATCATCTCTAGAATCTAGTGCATGTCTAACTGAGTGAAAGTTAGATGTACCAGCACCATTAAACCCTTGTGTGGTTGATTCTGCAGCTGATTTCTGGGGTGATGAAAAGCCTTCTTGAGCTGATGATGTTACTGAATATAGGCTTGAAGATAGCGCTAGAATGCCGCTGATTAGTATTAATTTTTTCATGTTTATTCCTAATATATTTATTCAATTAAGTGCAAATGCTCATGAATATTTATGAGGTATTGAGTGAAGATTACGCTGCTATTCTGAATTGAATAATAAAATAGACAAAGCCAGTATATATCTGTATTTCGAATGGGTTAATGATGTTGAGTATATTTGGGTGGGCGCGACATTTATCACTGTCACTATTGAGCATAGGTGCGCTATTGCCTACAATAGCGCACAATATATTTATTACTTTTGATTACAGGCCAAGACCATGACCGATACGACTTCAAAGCCAGCTTTACCTGATCGCCTATCCGTTAATCCACGCAGCAAGCACCATGTGGAAGCTATTTTTGAGTATGACATTGGCATTAAGCTTAATGACAAAGAGCGTTTTGATGTTGAAGAATATTGCATTAGCGAAGGTTGGGTAAAAGTGCCATCACATAAAGCGTTAGACCGTCGCGGCCAACCGCTTATGATGACAGTTAAAGGAACGGTTGAAGCCTTCTATAAGTAAGTATCGTGGCTTAAATCGATAAGCTAAACATTAGCTAACAAAGCGGACCACAAGGTCCGCTTTTTTGTACATGGAAGTACTTATCCCTCAAATCTTAACTGTTCGATTCAATTTCATTACAATTATCAGTTCGATATTCCTGTAAGTAAAACCTCCTAGAATCAGTCATAACTCCATTATTTTGTTGAACCCTTTTGAGCTTTAATTCGTAGTTAATCTGTAGTGATAGCGTTTGAATCTCGGCTACAGCAAATATTATTTAAAACCAATGCTTTTAAAAGGGGAATTATGTCCTTATCTAAACACCTTGTAGTGTTCAACCATATAGTTTCCAAAGGGAAAATGTACGATAACAAATACCATCTTGATGGATTAACAGCATGGCATGACTTTGATGGTTACACCTGTTATTTGGGATATCAGGACTTAGTGATGACCTTGCAATTTCACGGACGATTTTCCTATGAGTATAAGGATCGGCTTGCCTACAATGAGTTTAATGCTTTGGTTATCACCATAGCTAGGCAGTTAAATCAGCGTTCTGTAAGCAATCAGCGGTAGAAGTAAGCCAATATTGATAACGAATAATCGAACTCGCTTGCGCTAGGCTCTGGGTTAACAACGCTACTCATTTCAGTTTTCAATACCGCAGCTCTTTTCGTTTGGTTTAAAAGCGTTCTAACAGGAGGTTCCTAAGATGAAGAAATCTAAGCTTCCAAGTAAAGTTTGCATCGTCTGTTTACGGCCCTTTCTGTGGCGAAAGAAATGGCAGAAAGACTGGGCTGAGGTTAAGTATTGTTCTAAGCGCTGCGCCGGAAATAAACAACAGATATCAGGGAGTACTAAATGAGCCCTCAACATCATTCATCAACCGTTCAACAAGCGTCAACGTTGAGGTTAATTTTGGGCGACCAGCTCAACGCATCGCACTCTTGGTACCAAGAGAAAAATCCTAATACCTTGTATGTGATTGCCGAGCTTCACCAAGAAGCAAACTATACACGTCATCATGTGCAGAAAGTGTGTGCCTTTTTTGCAGCAATGTCAGCGTTCGCTCAAGCGCTGGAATACGCGGGTCACCGGGTACTACATCTGACTCTTGACGATACTGCGTGCTATCAAGACTTACCTGCAATGTTAACTGCGCTATTTGAACGTTACCAGGTTAATCAGTTTGAATATCAGTTAGCGGATGAATACCGTTTACGGCAGCAATTATCTGATTTTTCACAAGCTTCGCCAGTTAAGGGGCAAGCTTATGAAACTGAGCATTTCTACCTGTCAGACTCTGAGCTAGATGACTACTTTAGCAAAGGTAAAAAACACCGTTTGGAGCATTTTTATCGCAAGTTGAGAATACGATTTCAACTGTTAATGGACGGTGCTCAACCTGTTGGTGGGCAATGGAACTTTGATGCTGATAACCGCCAAAAACTCAAAGTCAGCGATTTCGACGATGTGCCAGAGCCTTTGCTGTTTGCCAACAATGTCACCTCCATTTTACAGCGATTACAGCGACATAATATCGATACCATTGGTGTAGCTCACTCTCAATTACTTTGGCCTGTGACTCGGCTGCAAGCGAACGAGTTACTGCAATTTTTCTGTCAGCACTGCTTGATCAGGTTTGGGCGATTTCAAGATGCAATGACCGACAAACTTGATGCTAACCAAGGCGAACTGTTCCAGAGTAAGCAGTGGTCGCTGTACCATTCACGACTATCGTTTGCCCTCAATGCCAAGATCCTTGGCCCTCAGCAAGTCGTAAGTAGCGCGATTGCTTTTTATCACTCGGCTGATGGCGAGGTGAGTTTGTCGCAGATTGAAGGGTTTGTTAGGCAGATATTAGGCTGGAGAGAGTTCGTTCGAGGTGTGTATTGGGCAAATATGCCTGAGTATGGCCAGCTTAATGAGTTGGCTGCTAATACTAACTTGCCTAGCTGGTTTTGGAATGGTGAAACCAAAATGAACTGCCTACATAATGCTATTAAGCAATCGTTGGATTATGCCTATGCCCACCATATCCAACGCTTGATGGTTACGGGGAACTTTTGTTTGATTGCAGGCATAGATCCCAATCAAGTTGATGACTGGTACTTAGGCGTTTATATCGATGCTATTGAATGGGTTGAAATGCCTAACACCAGGGGCATGAGTCAGTTTGCCGATGGTGGTATTGTTGGTTCGAAAGCATATGCGGCAAGCGGTAACTATATAAAGAAAATGAGTGACTATTGTAACGGGTGCTATTACCAAGTTAGCGAGAGTTACACAGATAATGGATGTCCTTTAAATGCTCTGTACTGGCATTTCATGACACAACATATTGATGACTTTAAAGCGAATCCACGCACTAAAATGGTCTATAGCAATTGGCTAAAAAAGCCAATGCGAGATAAGGAATTGGTGCTCATGCGTGCCAAACACCTATTAGCTCATATTGAGGAGCTGTAATGCTTTCATCGTTATTTGAAGTCATCCTATGAAAGGAATCATAAAAATGAAACACATTAGTTCTGGTGAAATAAACCAGATGGAGCAACGAGCTCGAGCAAGATTAATTAACAGTTTGTCTGGCTTTAAAAGTGCTAATTTAATTGGCACAAAAGACTACAGTGGTTGTAGTAACCTCGCCATAGTCAGTTCAGTATTTCATCTCGGTGCTGATCCGGCATTAATTGGAATGATTATTCGTCCTGAAAGTGTGCCTAGAGGTACATTGAGTAATATAAAACAAACTAGTAGCTACACGATTAATCATGTGTCCACGTTAATATATCGGCAAGCTCATCAAACCTCAGCCCGCTATGATGCTGATGTTTCTGAGTTTAAAGAGGTTGGTTTAACTGAGGAGTACCTTGATGGTATTTTTGCCCCGTTCGTTGAGCAAAGTCAGCTAAAATTTTCCTTGCTACTAAGACAAGTTACTCCGCTCGCGATTAATGGGACGGTACTTGTCATTGGCGAGGTCGAACACATTATTGTTGATCAGCACTGTATTAAAGATGATGGTTATTTGGATATAGAGTCTCTGGAGAGCGTCGCAATTTCTGGTCTTGATAGTTACCACCAAACCCAAAGGCTAGATAGGCTTAGTTATGCTAAACCTGATAGAGAGTTAGACTCTTTGCCATTAGAAGGTCGCTAAAAGGGTTGAAAATAAAGTACGCAAAAACAGAGCTGAGGAGTAGACTAAATAAAGCGTTATTAGGCAAGGAGGGGAGTATGTTTGCTCGTTTTGGACTACAGCTTATCGCGGTCGTTATCGGCACTGTTTTGTTAATGGCTGCTAAACCTGTTAAGTCTGACGATATCGCCAATAATGCTAACATTACGATTAAACTGGATCGTTACCTCGGGGGAAATAATACCAAGTTGGCCGCTAAGCCGGCGCTTAGCTTTAACTTCAGTCGTGGTGCAAGCGACAATGTTTGCAGTATTATTACTACCGACAGTTACTTACGCTATTCAAATAATCGACTTGAAAATATTAACCTCAGTGAACCCAATTTCTTTTTTGATTGCCATTGGGACGACACCTACTACTTTCTATCCAAACGTTATCGTACGTACGCCGAAGTGATCATCAAGCAGCCGGATAGCCAGTTTCCTATGTCGATGCATATTGAGGCTAAACTCGTTAGTTTAACGGGTGAGAGGGCAACGATTATTAGTGGAGATATTCCGCTTAAAAGAATAATACCGAATGAGTAAGGTTTTTGCAGAGAAGCGGTGTTAGTGAATTTGACCCCAAAAGGATAAAATCTAATGAATTCAAACAAGAATAACAGCTATAGAATAACGGTTGAAGAGCTTATTGCTGAGGCTGACAAGCCAGCTAGAACCATTGAATTTGAGTTTGAAGATAGAGAAGATCTGTTTCAGCTGGTAGACAACTTGAAGCGAGCTAGCGGATTACAACCGACGTTCGCTGTTAGGTTAGCCGTTGCTCTTCGTTTATTAGGGCCAATGATGGTGCAGCAACGTAAGCACCCATTATTTGTCGACTTTATGCCGCATTTTAAAACATTTATGCTGCAATTAAAGAATACTATTAAGTCTAAACTGAGCTGAGAAGTCGTTTGATTATTCCATATTTACCTGTGGCCAGGCGCCTAAAATCAGCCGCACATTGAGTGACGGCTGATGCTGTTTAGGCTGACAGGTTGGTTATTTTTTGGCTCGTAGATGTTTAACAACATCAAAGGCGGCTTGGTATTCTTTGTTAAAGTGATCGTATGGTGCGGGCAATTCAGACTGCACCATGCTGTTGATTGCGATAATAGTGCCAGATTCTGGGTCAGCCCAAATGAGCTGTCCTGCCCAGCCACTGTGACCAACACCATATTCATTCATGATGGCAGACTTGTAGTAATGGCTGTCGATATGGGTCAGCTGCGCTGGAACGGGTTGACCTGCTTTGGCTGCATCTTTGATATCTTTAGTGACTTGGGCTTTATCGCTAATGAGTAAGCGACCGTAGCGTGCAAAGTCGATAGTTGAAGACATCATTGAGGCGCCAACCACTGGCGTGCCAGCAAAATCAGTACCCATGAACATGGTATTTTCACCACCCACCTCGTGGAATAAGTCACGCACCTGTTTCGCTAATGATTCTCCTGTCGCGGCTTCGACTAACCAGCCAACAACACTGGTATTAATGGTGGCGTAATTGGCAATTTCACCTTGCCATTCGTTGCTGTCACCCATCGCTGTAATTGATTCTATCCATTCACGTAACTCCATGCGGTCATCATTACGTTGCATACCGATAACGCTTTCATCTTTGTCGAAGTTAGCAAGTGCATCTTTATCACCGGTGTAAGCAGCAAGCTCTGCCACAGAGTGGTTCACATTCATAGCGGCAACGTCACCGACTGTTCTGCCTCTAAAACCACTACCTATGGTTGGGATATACTTTTCAACTTTGTCCGTTAGCTTAATCTTGCCATCTGCAATCGCCTTATTGAGCAGGATATAACCAATAGACTTAGTTGATGACTGGTCTGAGAAAGTCGTATTGCGGTCGTGACCATTTCTATATTGTTCAAGTAGCACATCACCATTGCTATTCATGATAACAACAGAGCCTGTGGCTGGATGATTCAATATGCGAGCGAGTGAAGGGATCTCATGAAGATCATAATCTCGTTTTTGATGATTAACCTGAAAGAGATCTTGTGCATTAACCGCCAGCATATTGGGGTAAAAATCTTTCATCTGTGCTTGGCCTACATGGCGTTGTTGCTGCCAAGTATCAATGTTGACGGGTACTTGATTTGACGGCGCGTTGTTAGCATGTGCTAATCCCATAGTCGTTGCTAAAGACATGGCTATGACCAGTGTTTTAATTGAGTTTTTCATAAAGGTATCCTCGTTGTATCAATAGTGTTATTGCTGAAAACAAGGTTATTATCTATAATGATTTCGATATTTGTTAATAGGTTTCCTATGGTTTTCCAATAGGAATAATTGGAGAGTTAACACCATGATCAAACCTGACTTACTCAAATGCTTTATTGCAGCCGCTGATACGGGATCATTTTCTGCCGCGGGTCGATTGATAGGAAAACACCTAGCAACGGTTAGCGGCAATATTGCACGTTTAGAAGATGAGCTTGGGGTGCGCTTATTTGACCGGGATGGTAAGTATCCGCAACTGACCGACGCAGGCCTAAACCTTTATGATGGTGCCAAAGTCGTGGTTGATAGTGTTGAGCGCTTTACCCGTAATGCCAGCCAGCTTTCCGCTGGAGTGCCTGCCGCTTTTACATTGGCGATTGATGAAAATGTCGATTTTCAACCAATAGCTCTGCTGCTAAAGCAAGCACAACAACAATGGCCGCACCTGCGTTTTAAGGTAATGTGTCATTGCGTCAGTGACATTTTTGATTCGGTAAGGGAAGGCGAGGTTGATTTAGCACTGACCCCCAGCCTTGAAGGAAACAGTCAGTTCTATGAATTTCAAGCCATTGGCCATTGCGACGTAATGATAGCTTGTAGCAAGCAGCATCCGCTGGCGAAAAAACGCCAAGTGACTAATGATGACTTAATGGCGCATACACAGATATTAAGCAGTGCGCTAGATAAACAAGATACTCTCTATAACGTGACAAAAATGTCGCCTTCGGTCTGCTGTGTAAATGGTTACCAGAGTATGTTGCAACTGGTACAAGCTGGAGTTGGCTGGGCGATGCTCTCTTCACCCCATAAGGAGGTGCAAGATATCAAAATTTTAACGCCTGAATTTATGCAAACTCAGATGCAGATCCAATATGATCTCATCTGGCCGAAAAATCAGCCGCTAAATGAAGTGCATCAATTTTTTATCCAAGGTATAAAACCGATTTTTTCTAAGGCTTAATGCCTCTTTCAAGCTAGCAAACACGCTAAATGCCGCTTTATTTGTGCTCCTGAATCACCGCTGAGGCATATCCTCAGCTCGATCCTTTCATTAATCATTTAATTGAAGTTTGCTGTTTTTATCGCAGAGGCCGAATGTAAGCAATTTGTATTGTGAATTTAAGAAATAAATCATATTCGAGGCGTATTGTGTTGCTACTAGGTAAAAGTGTGGTCTACCGCAGCATTCTTAATATTGTTTATCGCTACCATTAGCATCGAATTATGCATGGTTAACTTATCTCAAGGAGTATTTATGTCCCTTAGCCATCAGCAAAAAGTGTACATTCCCAAGGACGTTAGAAGTAATCAATACATCACAGCAGAAATTAAAGTCACAGATGCTTTGTTAGCTCATTTCCCAGATTACAAAACCTGCTATCAAATGCTTAGCCGCAATATCTTCAAGCTTGCGGATCAGACTGAGCTACACAATGTCCATGTGATCACCAACGATAAGTTACCTGTAGTTCGTTTTCATACTGAAGCCTATTGTTTCCCTACCGCCGAACAGATTGTCTTTTTCTATAACCCTGAATACCATGAAGCTCAAAGCTTACATAGCCAAGATGATTACAAGGCGCGCAAGATCCGCATAGTATTCTTGGCGACGGGTGAAGATATTCGAGCAAACTCTGCGAGCTTCCATATCAAGGTTCAATCTTTCCTTGGCAAGTTGACACCGCAGTTACCAGAGAAAGATCTGACGATTAAAATTCGTGATCACCAACATCTGTCTTATGATCTTTTTGCCGCGGCGAAAGGTAATAAGGCGACTTACGGTTACAAATTACGATCTATTAGCAATCGGTACGCGGCAAGAAGTTGTCCAGTGCCCGAAGGTCATGGCTCTTTGTGTTATGTCACGGTAAAACTGCCATTAAGTCGTAAGTTAAAGCAAGCGACATTAGCTGAAGCTACTGATGACTTCACGCCTTTATATCAAAAGCTCGAAGATGCCTTTGTACAAGCTACGGCCGCCAAACAACTGAACCGAGTAGCTATGGTGGCCAACGGATTGACTCCGCTGGTACGCAATAGTAAGTACGATCAAGTTGATGGTACTGACGAAGTACAAATGCTTGGTTTTGACCCTAATATCGAAGAGCAGCAGTTTATTAGCCACTGGGATGGCAGCCGTTTAGTTGAGATGGTGAGCTTTACCATTGCGGCAGGTGCACAAGATTCAAAAGATGGCGCACTTGGCCGTTATTTGAATCGGGTTGAAGAAGCCCTTAAGCGTTTAACTTCAGAGCTTGAATTAGACAGATCACGCGATGATCTTATCGTGAGGTTCCATCAGCATATTAGCTATCAAGTACCAGAGCAGCTGATTAGCTGATCTGCAAATACAAGGTAAGTGGGAGTATTTTTCCCACTTACTCTCTGATTGATGTTGCCTCATTTTGCAGTTCATTGCAGCACGCTTTATTATCTTCTACACCGCCACCACTATTGGCTAAATACCTCGTTAAAGATGCTTTTAAGCAATTCAACTTTGCTGGTTTCCCGTGGATTATGTTTACACACCATCGACAGATTAAATTGATAGCTGGCGCTGTGTTGATGGATAATTTTTAGCTGCTTAGACGCCAGTTCCTGCTGGATATAGCTAAGGGGTAGATAACCGATATAGCAGCCTGACAGGATTAAGGTTTTACGGGTATCAAACTGATAGGCCTTAGCAGAGAGGTTTAAGCGTTTTAATTGCTCCCTGCCATCGGTATCGATATCAACTCCAGGGTGAACAGCGGGGACTTGTGCGAGCATTTCTGCACTTATTTGAGCGTCATCTAAAGAGAAAAATGGGTGTGAATGACCGCAACAAAGGTAGATGGGTTCATTGTAGATGGTCTGATAATCGAGCCCTTCAACCTGCTGATAGCTTGGCAATAGCCCGATATGTGCTTTCTCTTTTAATAGACATTTCTCGATATGCTTAAGGGCTTCGTTATCGAGTACTAGGTGCAGTTGTGGTTGAGTACGGTGTACTTTCTCAATCACTTGAGCCAGCTTTAACTGCATGCGCGTATCAAGCTGGTCGGCACAAAGTATAATGAGTTCACCACTCAACTCTTCACCTAAGTTATTCACTAGTCTAGAAAAGTCATTGAGTGAATCAAATAGCTCAATGCAAGCATGATAAACCGCTTGGCCATCTTCGGTCAGTGCAAATCCTCCTCGGCCACGGCTACACAGCTTTAGTTTCATACGGCTCTCTAGATTAGACATATGTACGCTAATGGTAGAGCGAGTAACGCCAAGCTCAGCTTCCGATGCAGAGAAGCCACCATTTTCAACAACGGTGCGAAAGATCCGCAGTAAACGTAGATCATATTCAGTCACTGCTTTGGGGATGATAGAGCTTTTGCTACCCGTTTTTATCATCTTGTTATTTTCCAATTAGAGATATAGTTTTACAGCGGTAAAACATAAGGTTTATTGTTTTGTATTTAACCCGAGTTACTTTTACGATTCAATAGCAAGATGAATTTTAAAGCCTGTTTTAGTTTTGCCAAAGAAATGGGCTCCATCATTAGATGAAATGACGCGCTGGAGTGATTATGCAACAAGTGAATGATTCAGGATTAGTGAAGCTGAGCTCTTACATTGATGGTCAATGGATTGAAGGGCAAGAGCGCTTCGAGGTGATTAACCCCGCCAATGACCAAGTTGTTGCGCAGGTAGTTAATGCGGGAATAGCTGAAACAGAAGCTGCAATTGTTGCCGCTAAGCGTGCTTTACCTGCTTGGTCAAAGCGCTCGGCTAACGATCGCGCTGCAATTATGCGCCGTTGGTTTGAGCTAATGATGGCAAGCCAAGATGACCTAGGGCGTATTTTAACGCTGGAGCAAGGTAAGCCTATAGCTGAAGCAAAAGGCGAAATAGCCTATGGCGCAGCCTTTATTGACTGGTTTGCAGAAGAAGGCAAGCGAGTATACGGAGATACGATTCCTGCACCAGCCAGTGATAAGCGTATTGTAGTGATTAAGCAACCTGTTGGCGTGGTTGCATCGATCACCCCTTGGAACTTTCCGAACGCCATGATTGCTCGTAAAGCGGCTGCTGCGTTAGCAGCGGGTTGTACTTTTGTGGTTCGTCCATCACCGTTAACACCACTTTCAGCTTTAGCAATGGCAGAGCTTGCAGAGCGAGCAGGTGTACCCGCTGGAGTGTTAAATGTGGTGGTGGGTGAAGATGCGGTTGGCATGGGCAAGGTATTGACCGAGCATCCAGATGTAGCCAAGTTTACCTTTACCGGCTCTACGGCAGTGGGCAAAATATTAATGACACAAACCGCTAGCAGTGTGAAAAAAATATCAATGGAACTTGGCGGTAATGCACCTTTCATCGTGTTTGATGACGCAGATATTGATGCTGCGGTGCAGGGCGCAGTTATCTCAAAGTATCGTAATGCTGGTCAAACTTGTGTTTGTACTAACCGTATTTTAGTGCAACAGGGAATCGCTCAAGAGTTTACTGATAAGTTTGCCGCTGCAGTTGCCGAATTACAGGTTGGTGATGGTTTTACCGAAGGGGTTAATGTAGGCCCGATGATCAGTGCTCAGGCAGTTGCTGGAGTCAATAAGTTGGTGCAAGACACACTTGCGGCTGGGGCTAGTTTGCTTAGTGGCGGTAAGGTCAGTAGCGCTGGTAGTCACTTTTATGAACCTACCATAGTGACTGGTGTGACTAATGATATGCCACTGGCCAGTAATGAGATTTTTGGACCTGTAGCCCCGATCATCAGTTTCGAAACTGAGGAGCAAGCTTTGGCACTGGCGAATGACACTGAGTATGGTTTAGCGGCGTACTTTTATTCTCGTGATATTGGCCGAGTTTGGCGTGTCGGTGAAGGACTAGAGTACGGCATGGTCGGCGTCAACGAAGGTATTATTTCAAATGCCGCTGCGCCATTTGGCGGAGTGAAGCAATCGGGTAATGGCCGTGAAGGCTCCAAGTATGGTTTAGATGATTATATGGAAATAAAGTATCTGTGTATGGGCGGCCTAGAGCGTTAATCGCCAGTTAACATCAATAGGATTTGAGTTATGACAAATATCAGCTTGCAAGAGAGAAAGGTTAAGGTGATCGCCCGCGGTCAAGGCAATGTGTATCCGGTATATGTTGATAGAGCCGAAAATGCTGAGCTTTGGGATGTTGATGGCAATCGTTATATCGATTTTGGCACGGGCATCGCCGTATGTAATACCGGCCATAGTCACCCTAAGGTGGTGGCTGCGGTTAAAGAGCAACTTGATAAGTTTAGCCACACTTGCGTGATGGTGAACCCTTATGAATCAGCGGTTAAACTG
The DNA here is from genome assembly GCF_023284045.1 of Shewanella kaireitica. Classification (GTDB taxonomy): domain Bacteria; phylum Pseudomonadota; class Gammaproteobacteria; order Enterobacterales; family Shewanellaceae; genus Shewanella; species Shewanella kaireitica. The sequence goes on along the minus strand of NZ_JAKIKQ010000002.1, from coordinate 244,343 downwards.
GCAGAAAAATTGACCGAACTGGCTCCTGGCGATAGCGACAAAAAAGCTATTTTCGTTACTACGGGCGCCGAGGCGGTGGAGAACTGCGTCAAGATCGCACGGGCTCATACCGGACGTCGTGGGGTGATTGCCTTTAACGGCGGTTTTCATGGCAGAACCAATCTGACAATGGCATTGACGGGAAAAATTAGCCCTTATAAACACTTATTTGGCCCTTTCCCCGGTGATATCTATCACGCACCCTTTCCAACTGAGCTACACCATGTATCAGTGAAAGCATCACTGAAAGCACTCGAGAATCTGTTTAAAGTCGATATTGCACCCACGGATGTTGCGGCCATTATTGTCGAGCCAGTGCAAGGCGAAGGCGGCTTTTACGCTGCACCTGCAGAGTTCTTACAAGCGCTACGAGCATTGTGCGATACACACGGTATTGTGCTGATTGCCGATGAGATCCAGACTGGCTTTGGCCGCACTGGCAAGATGTTTAGCTTTGAGCATGCCGCAGTAGAGCCAGATCTCATCACTATGGCTAAGGGGATTGCGGGTGGATTTCCAATCGCAGCAGTGGTGGGTAAAAGTGACATCATGGATGCGCCGCTGCCCGGTGGGCTTGGTGGCACTTATGGCGGCTCGCCAGTAGGCTGTGTCGCAGCCCTTGCCGTGCTTGAAGTGATTAAAGAGCAGGGGCTAGTAAAGCGTGCAGACCAGATAGGCCAAATATTTAATGAGCAGCTTTCACTGTTGCAATCTCGCTATCCGAAGGTGATTGCAGAAGTTAGGAATCAAGGCGCGATGATCGCTATAGAGCTCGTCAACCAGGGCGACAGCGAACAGCCTAATACTGCGCTGACTCAAGCTATTATCGCTAATGCGGCCAAGCATGGGCTTATTCTGTTGGCTTGTGGTTTTTACGGTAATGTCATCCGCTTCTTGCCTGCGTTAACCATATCTGATGAGCTGATTTATGAAGGTTTAGATAAGTTTAATCAACTATTTGACTCGTTATCTGACGCTTAACCGTTAGCTGAAATCATAAGGCTTGGTAGCATAACGCTAGCAAGCCTTTTTTATGCGCTAAATACATAATTTTGCCTATGCTTATTTTATTGGAACGCAAGTCGAATAAAATCATAAAGGAATAGCAATGGCAAACCCAATTGTGGCAGCAATAGCACCTAAAAAAGTCAGCCTTAATAAAGGGGAGGAGTATTACTTTTGCACTTGTGGCCGCTCTAAAAGCCAGCCTTTTTGCGATGGCTCCCATGCTGGCACAGAGTTTACCCCAAAAGCGTTTACCGCCGAGCAAACAGGGGATGCGTATTTGTGCCAGTGTAAGCATACCGCTAACCCTCCCTATTGTGATGGCAGTCATAAACAATTTGATAAACAACAAATTGGTAAAGAGGGACCGGGCGTGCAGGTCCAAGCCGCTGCAATCCCTGTAGCGACTGCAACCAAGGAGGAACCAACGGTTGAATTCATCCATCAACTGGCGCGAGATGGCTTGTCTAAAATGGGGCATCATGGGCCGATGACATCGATGGGCGTGCCTCGTTATCAGTTACCCCATTGGGATGAGTTACAGATAATGGCTGCACAGATGGCCAGTAAACCATTGATGGAAGATGTTGCGGTTACAACAGAGTTAGTGATCGGTCCCAAAGCCAGAAAGCCGCTCAAACTGAATATTCCACTGTTCGTATCAGACATGAGTTTTGGTGCTTTGTCTGAAGAGGCAAAAACAGCTTTAGCTAAGGGAGCTGAGCTGGCTGGCACCGGCATTTGCTCTGGTGAAGGGGGAATGCTGCCCGAAGAGCAAGCGGCTAACTCTCGCTATTTCTATGAGCTGGCAAGCGCAGAGTTTGGTTATGATGAAGCAAAACTCAGGAATGTGCAGGCATTCCATTTTAAAGGCGGACAAGGGGCCAAAACGGGTACTGGAGGTCACCTACCTGCCAATAAAAATGTCGGTAAGATCTCTAAGGTGCGAGGTATAGAGGCGGGCACTGACGCTATATCACCGCCAACCTTTAAAGAGCTAGTCACGGTGGCCGACTTTAAACGTTTTGCTGATCGCGTCCGCGATGTTACTGGTGGGATCCCGATTGGATTTAAACTCAGTGCCAACCATATCGAAGCCGATATTCAGTTCGCACTCGATGCCAGTGCGGATTACATCATTCTAGATGGCCGCGGCGGTGGCACTGGTGCGGCGCCGGAGATGTTTAGGGATCATATAAGTGTACCGACGATCCCAGCCTTAGCACGAGCGCGAAAGTACCTCGACCAACAAGGAGCGAGTGACAGAGTCACATTGATTATTACAGGCGGGCTGCGAGTCCCCATCGACTTTGTTAAAGCGCTTGCGCTCGGCGCTGATGGCGTTGCAGTGTCTAATAGTGCCATGCAATCGATTGGCTGTGTCGCTGCGCGTATGTGCAACACCAATAATTGCCCTGCGGGAATTGCGACTCAAAGAAAAGATCTGCGCCAACGGCTTAATGTTGAAAAATCAGCGGTTCAATTGCAGAACTTTTTCAACGCCTCCACTGAGCTTATGTCAGTGATGGCCAGAGCGTGTGGTCACGACTCATTAGCTAAGTTCAATCAGCATGATTTAGCAACTTGGCATAAGGAAATGGCTGAACTATCTGGGGTTAAATACTCAGGAGTCAGCGAGTTAAAGTAGGATTTTAATACCCGTATTGCTAACTAGCTTTAAGTGGCGATTGTTTCCGTTTCATCTGCTGGTTTGCGATAAAGAGATATTCATCACCAATATGGTCAATTGATATTGTGATCTGTATCATACGCGCCAGATAATTTCATATTAAGACTGACAAGATGAGCCAAATCAATAAACATGCGACTAATGCACTGCTAAAACAAGCCCATAACAATATGCCTTTAGGGGTTGCTGATAGCTACCGCTACTGGGGCGAAGACAATACTGTATTTGTGAAAAGTAGCTTGGGCTGCACCATTACAGACGCTGACGATCAACAGTTCATTGATTTTCGTCTCGCATATGGTCCAATCATTTTGGGTTACCGCGATAGTCGTGTCGATCAAGAGGTGGTTGCAGCGATAACTGAACGTGGCACCATTTCAGGTTTCTCAACCGATTTAGACTCGCAAGTGGTCGAGTTGATTAAGTTGATGTGCCCAAATATAGACAAGATGCGTTTTGCAAACTCGGGCACCGAAGCTGTTATTGGCGCGGTGCGCACCGCTCGTGGTTTTACTGGCCGTAACAAAATCGTTGTTGTAGAAGGTGGCTTTCATGGCCTATACGACGAGATGATGTGGAAATCAGATGTTGATAACTGGGATAACACCACCGAAGCTGCACCAAAGATAGCATCTTTTGGTGGCGGAATTCCTGAGGCGAGCCGTGAGCATTTAGAGACGGTACCGCTAAATGACTTTGCTGCTATTGATGAAGTGTTTGCCCGCGTGGGTGAAGACATTGCAGCTATCGTCATAGAGCCGATTTTGGGTAACTGTGGCAGTATCGCTTCTAGCCAAGAGTACATGCAGAAGTTACGTGACATCTGTGATGCTAACGGCAGCTTGTTGATTATGGATGAAGTTAAGACAGGTTTTCGCGTCGCAAAAGGGGGTGCCCAAGAGCTTTATGGTATCCATGCAGATTTAACTACCTATGCTAAAGCAATGGGCAATGGTTACCCAGTTGCCGCTTTTGGCGGTCGAGCCGATGTGATGGACGTGATTAGCTTTAACAAAAAGGGTGTCACTCATGGCGGTACTTATACTGCGAACATGATTGCTCTTAGTGCAGCCAAAGCCACACTGACTATTTTGAATGAAAGCGATGCCTATGCCAGCATCAATAAAGCGGGGGCAGATATTCAGCAAGTATTGTCACGGGTATTTAGTAAGCACGGCATCGAGCATAAGTTTGCTGGCCCTGATTCGATGTTTGGTATCCATTTTGGCAGCCAAGTGCCGCAAAACTACCGTGATTGGAAGCAAACGGATAGCGAGCTATATACTGAGTTTGCGATGAACCTGATTGAGAGCGGTATTATGCTAGAACCAGATTCACGTGAGCCTTGGTTTATTTGTGAAGCCCATAAAGATATCGACTTGGCCAAGCTAGAGCTGATTGCTGATGCCGCCATGGCAAAGGCGATTGCCGAGCGCAGTTAAGTTTTGTATTGTTAACTTGCAGTTGGTATTAGAGATAAAAAAAGAGGTTAACCATAGGGTTAACCTCTTCTGTCTCAAAAGTACCTAAAGACACAGGTTGATGATCTTTACGTAAAACTTTTATACCAAGCTGGTTAGCATCTCATCTGAATATGATACTAGTTCGTTGCCTTGCCTTACTTTGGCAACATAATCAGGGTTAGCAATAAAGGGTCTACCAATAGCAAGCAGGTCGAATTGGTTGTTACGAATTGCCGCACTGCCCGTTTCGGCGCTATAACTACCAACTCCCACCAAGGTTTTGCTGTAAACACTGCGCACGTAACTTGAAGCGCTGCCGCCTAGATAGTCAAACTGCATCGCGTCGTCGAAAATACCGATATGTAAAAAAGCTAAATCACGCTGCTCTAGCTCTGTTAAAAAATAGTCAAATACGCTGCGATCTCTATCGTCGCTAGCCATATTAAAATAAGCCCCTGGTGATACTCGAAGAGCGGTTCTGTCATTGCCGATACGGGCGCAGATTGCATCGACCACTGCCAATGGGAAGCGCGCCATATTTTCTGGGCTTTGACCATATTCATCGCTGCGACGATTACTGTCGTGATGTAAAAACTGATCGATGAGGTAACCATTTGCACCGTGGATCTCAACGCCGTCAAAACCAGCATCAATTGCGTTTGCTGCGGCTTGGGCGTAATCGGCAATGAGTTTGGTAATGTCATCATGGCTAACCGCTTTTGGCACTTGGTAGCTTAGTTCACGCATTCTGGACAGGTTGCCTTCAAGACCTATTGCCGATGGAGCCAATACGTCAGCGGTGCCTGACTTTTCGAAAAAGTATGGGTGCGCGACTCGACCTGTATGCCAAAGCTGGGCAAATATTTTGCCGCCTGCTTGATGCACTGCATCGGTAACGGTGCGCCAGCCATCTATTTGTGCCGGGGTAAACAAGCCTGGAGTATTAGGGTAGCCCTGTCCATCGGGGCGAATAATCACCGCTTCAGAGATAATAAGCCCGGCTTCTGCACGGCAGGCATAGTAATCAGCCATGGCCTGAGTCGGTACTAGTTCATCATCTGCCATGCAACGAGTTAACGGCGCCATAAGAATGCGATTGTCTAAGGTAATGGTGTCGTTGAGTGCAAATGGTTGAAATAGATTGTCAGTCATGGTGATCTCCGTTTCTTGAATGAACATTCAAGATATTCTTATTTGAATAATCATTCAAGTATTATTTTGAACAAACATTCAAAATTAAGTACACTCAGATTATCGCGTTTAGTTAAGTTAACCTTTGGAGCCTCAGGCCGCATGCGCAATGCCGAATTTGATAGAGAAAAAGTATTGAGATCTGCCATGACCGCTTTTATGGACAAAGGTTATGGCAAGACCAGTATGCAAGATTTGACCAAAGCCACAGGTCTACACCCTGGTTCTATCTACTGCGCATTTGATAATAAACGTGGCCTATTGATCGCGGCATTAGAGCAATACAAAACCGATAGAAGCGCCGAATTTCAGCAGTTCTTCTCAGGTAACCATGCTGTACTTGTCGAGTTAAAAGCTTATTTGGATAACATCGTACAGGAGTGCATTAGCTGTGAAGCTGCAAAAGCCTGTTTACTGACAAAAGCGCTTAATGAGATGGCGCAACAAGATGAAGATGTACAAAAAATCATTACTGAGAATTTAGCGAATTGGCAGCAAGGGATTGCAGACGTGATTGCTAAGGCGCAGGCTAACGGTGAGCTTAGTAGCGAGCGTGATAGCCTGCATCTAGCACGTTATTTAGTGATGGGTATTTATGGCTTAAGGACTTTCGCTCATACACACCCAGAGGCAGAGACGCTGCAACAGCTTGCGGAGCAACTCTTCGCTGACATTACAGCTTAACCTTCAATAAACTGGGCTTACTTTTGCCGCCTGCTGCGCCTGTAAAATATCTTTAGTATGGCGCTAATTGGTGTTTGAGCTCGCGTGCTCTATTTGTTGATGGTTTGTAATTTTAGTTGGGATCATCTACCCTGTTTGTTCATTTTAAGGGCATTGCATAATGGTTTAATGAGTATAACGCGAGCGATTATACCCAGTGCAGTAGCTACAGGAGAAGCATGCCGGACTCTGATATATCACCTCAATTCAATGCAAAAATGGCGATCAGCGATTATAAGAAAGTAATCCAAGATGCCGACAATTACTTCAATAAAAACTTTACTCACGTTGCTATCGACGAAATCGTAAAGCTGCGGGCTGACTTCTTCGATTCCCTTTTGCAACACCTTTGGGCTTGCGCCGATCTCCATAATGAAAACATCTCCCTCAATGCCGTTGGTGGTTATGGCCGTCAAACATTGCATCTGCATTCCGATATCGATATTTGCGTATTGTTTGATGAAAAGCTTACAGCAGAGCAAGAGGAGCATATTGGCCAGTTTTTCACGCAGTTGTGGGATATAGGTTTAGAGCTCGGCCACAGTGTTTTAGCATTAAATGAGACAGATAAGGCCTGTAAAGATGATATTACCGTTGCTACCTCATTGTTTGAAATCCGTCATTTAAGTGGGCCAGATTCCCATGCAAAGCAGGTATTAGGGCGGTTATATGGTGATGATCTTTGGAGCAGTGAAGCCTTTTTTAAAGCGAAGTTCACTGAGCAAGATGAACGTCATCAAAAAGCTCAGGGCAGTGCTTTTAGTTTAGAACCTAATCTTAAAAATAGCCCTGGCGGCATGCGTGATATTCAAACGCTTATCTGGGTTACCCGCAAATACTTTGCCGCTCAAGATATGGCAGCACTTAGACGATTTGGTTTCTTTACCGCCGATGAACATGCGGAACTATTAGAGTCACAGCACTTTATCTGGCGGGTTCGTTGGGCATTGCATGCTGCCGCTCAGCGCTCTGAAAACCGTCTGCTCATAGCGCTTCAAAGCGATGTGGCAAGCTTGATGGGCTTTGGTGATAATAGTCACCTTGCTATTGAAAAAATGATGCGCCAGCTTTACCGAGCAATGAGGCGTATTAGCGAGCTTAATCAAATGCTGCTGCAGTATTTTAAAGATGAAATACTGGTACAGCTCGATAAAAAATCCACCCCGATAAACCAACATTTTGAGATCAATGGCCGGATGATCAATGCTCGTCATGATGATGTCTTTGTTGACCGTAAGCAGCTTATCGCGCTGTTTATTCATATTGCTGAGAATGCCGATGATATTGATGGTATTTCGCCGCAAACTATTCGACTAATCCGTCAAGTCCGTCGACGCTTGTTGGGCGACTTACAAGATTTTCACCGCTGCCGCAAAGAGTTTCTTGCACTGTTTAGGCATCCGCAAGGGATGGGACTTGCGCTGTCATTGATGCATAAGCATGGCATTTTAGCCTCCTACTTGCCGCAGTGGCGTGAGATCTGTGGTCAGATGCAGTTCGATCTTTATCATGTCTACCCCGTTGATGAGCATACCCACAAGTTGCTGAAAAACTTATATGCGTTAAGTGGTAAACCTGAGAACCCATCGCTGGTACAACCGGCGGCAGTATACAAGTCGATAGAGAATAAAGAGGTGCTGCTGTTAGCGGCATTATTCCACGATTTAGCAAAAGGGCGCGGCGGCGACCACAGTGAACTTGGCGCGGTTGACGCGCTGCAGTTTGCTAAGTTCCACGAGCTGAAACCGTCGCAAGCAAAGGTTATTGCTTGGTTAGTTGAAAACCACCTGTTGCTGTCGCTCTCTTCACAGCGACTCGATATTTATGACCCGTCAGAAGTGAAAAACCTCGCCAAAGCGATAGGCACTAAAGCTAGACTTGATGCACTGTATTGTTTAACGGTTGCCGATATTAAGGCAACGAATGACGATTTGTGGACTAACTGGAAAGCCACCTTGCTTAGAGATCTCTATCTGTCGATAAGTTATGCGCTGCGAAACGGTTTAGAGAATGTGCTAGAGCAGCGAACAATAGTTCGTGAGCATAAAAACGAAGCGTTAGAATTGATGGGAGTCAGCGAAACTCCAGAGGCGATTAAGCAGCTTTGGAAGCGACTACCCTTGTCATTCTTCAGTAATGCCCAGCCTAGTGAAATAGCCCGTTACTCGCAGGCGATGACAAAGTACCCGGCCGATAGAGCGCTTATCCTGCTTGATGAGAACACCACTAAGGGCAGTAGTGATCTGTTTGTGTATATGAAGGATAAGCCCGGGCTGTTTGTGACGCTATTTAATACTTTGGCCTCGCTACAGATCTCAGTGCAGCAAGCCCATATCTCCAAAACAAAAGATGGTTATGTGGTGGAGTCATTAAAGATCCTCGACTACGACCATCACCCGATCCGAACCGCAGGACGGCGTGAACGTATTAAGCAGAAACTGAAGCAGGTACTGTTTGAAAACAGAAAGCTGTCGAAGAAGCGTCAGAACAGTAATCTGGGCTCTTTTGCCAGTGAACCTAAAGTGGAGTTTTTGCATTCTCGCAAAAAAGACAGAACACTGATCAGTGTGACTGCGCTGGATAACCCTCAGTTTATGAGCCACTTCTGCAGTGGTTTTAGACGCTTTGAACTTAATATCCACTCAGCAAAAATAACCACTGTGGGTGAGCAAGTGGATAATGTGTTCTTAGTTTCTGATAAAGATGGGCAATCTTTAGATGAAGAAAACAAGCAGGCGCTAAAATCCTTCTTTGTTGATTTTATTAAAGAACAGATCCCCGCTTAATCCTCGTAAATTAACTAAGCTTTTAGCGTGGTATTGCGCCAGCTAAAAGCTTAGTTATTCTTTATTATTGAATCACCAAATAGCTGCAACATCTCTGTTTCTTGTGATTGATATGCTTGATTTGAAACGAACCGTTTGGGTCGCTATTCAATTAAAACCCCTTAATAGCTCACAGTTTTTATACTCGCTAGACTCTAGGATGTTGAGCACTAGTCCTAGTAATAGTAACCGTGATGGAGTTTACCCATGTCTAATGCCGTTCATTCCCCAAGACCGATCATTCTTGATTGCGACCCAGGTCATGATGATGCAATTTCTCTTATTCTTGCTCTGAGCAGCAAGCAGTTGAACCCGCTAGCGGTGACCACTAGTGCAGGTAACCAAACTCCCGATAAAACCTTAAACAATGCGCTGCGAGTGCTGACTATGTTAGGCCGCAAAAATATTCCAGTTGCTGGTGGTGCCATTAAGCCGTTAGCTCGTGAACTGATTATTGCTGATAATGTGCATGGTGAGAGCGGGTTAGATGGTCCTGAGCTACCCGATCCTAACTTTGAGCCATTAGCATGTTCAGCTATCGAGTTAATAGCACAGCAAGTGCGAGCAAGTAGTGAGCCTGTGACCTTGGTGCCATCGGGGCCGCTTACCAATATTGCACTGTTTTTATCAACCTACCCAGAGCTGCATAGCAAGGTTGAACGCATTGTGTTGATGGGCGGCGCTGCTGGTGCTGGAAACTGGACTCCCGCGGCTGAATTCAACATTTTTGTCGATCCAGAAGCCGCTGACATGGTGTTTAAAGCGGGGATCCCAATCACCATGTGTGGTTTGGATGTGACTCATCAAGCGCAAATTATGGATGAGGATATTGAGCGCATAAGAAAGATTCCTAACCATGTAGCCAAGTGCGTTGCTGAGCTGTTGGACTTTTTCATGATCTATCATCGCGATCCGAAATGGGGTTTTGAAGGGGCGCCTTTGCATGATCCTTGTACCATCGCTTTCTTACTTAAACCTGAGCTGTTTAGCACTTACGATTGCTGGGTTTGTGTGGAAACCAAAGGCGAACATACCCAAGGGATGACAGTTGTTGATCGCTATCAGTTGACGCAACATCCACACAATACTCAGGTACTTTGCGATTTAGATAGAGAGGGTTTTGTTGATCTGATTGTTGAATGTTTAAACGCTTACACTGATTAGGATTGCTATAAAAGCAGTAGGAGCGAGCTCCTACTGCTATGCGACTTGCCATCACGGTAACGTAACCATGGCCACGACAAAAGTAAGCACTTTGACTATTACTTGATGTCGATGACAATTTTGCCTACATGCTGCTTTTGGGAAAATGAGCGCTGTGCTGCTGGAATATCTTTTAAAGCATAAACCTCTGCAATCAAGGGTTTTATGTTGTTCTGCTCGATATGCTTAATCAGCGCCTGAAACACCCCTGCTTGCAACACTGTACAACCAAACAAGCTAAGATCTTTAAGGTAAAGTGTTCTCACATCTAGGTCCACCATTGGTCCGCCAATGGCACCTGCAACGGCGTAGCGTCCGCCCGGGCGAAGTAGCTCTAGTAGTTGTGGCCATTGTTTACCTGCAACGAGGTCAATAACCACGTCAACACTGTTGCTGGCCAACACTGTCAGCAGATTATCGCTGCGATCAATGACTTGATCTGCGCCAATGCTCAATAGCTGTTCTCGTTTTTCCCTGCTAGTGATAGCAATGACAAATGCACCACGCGCTTTTGCAAGCTGCACCGCGGCAGAACCAACACCACCTGACGCGCCCGTAATAAGCACTCGCTCTTGGCTTGATACATTGGCCTTAGTCAGCATATTTTCTGCTGTAGAGTATGAGCAAGGAAAGGAAGCCAGTTCGATATCTGAAAGAGCGGAGTTGATCGCGTATGCATGCACTGCATCCACGCTAGTGTATTGTGCAAAGCCACCATCGCACTCTGAGCCAAAGTACCAAGGCGACGTTAATTTCTTGCCGTTTACATGTGTGATGCAAGGTTCAATTAACACACGTTGGCCGATACGTTGTGGATCAACATTTTTGCCGACGGCAACGATTTCACCGCAGACATCGGCGCCTTGAATGCGTGGAAATGTCAGTGCTTGTCCTGACCAACTGGCATCTTTACTGTTTGCAGAGCTTTTTGAGTACCAAGCGGTACGGGTATTGATATCGGTATTGTTCACACCTGCAGCAGAGACTTTAATTAATACTTGGTTATCGAGTATTGTTGGCACTGCTACAGCTGAATTATGCTGCAACATGTCAAAATCACCGTGGCCGACTAAAGTCATCGCTTCCATCGTGTCTGGGATATTGCCTGGAATCGAGCTAGATGCTGTCAGTTTCATTATTTGGGCCCTAATAGAATGCGGGTAAGTTGCTCTGCACTGTTAATAATAGTCTCTCCCATTAATGGCCAAGCGCTCGCTATTCCTTCATGGATCAAAAAAAGCGTTTCAGCACAATCCGGATGTTGACTTTGTTGTCCTAGAAATTGCTGCACGGCTTGCTTGTGGCTGTTAACGGCTTGGGCAATCTGCTGGTTATCTGGAAATGCTGCAATGGCTTGCATAGACATACAACCGTTAGGTGCAGATTCTTTCATCCATCGATGCAATTGTTTAAAGGTATGGGTAACAGCGTCTAAGCCTAGTGATGGCGCACCTTGAGTTAAGAATGCAAGGTAGCGTTGTTGGCGGTGCTCCAACGCAGCAATAATCATCTGCTCTTTTGAAGGATAGTATTTGTATAGGGTGCGCAGACTCACGCCGCTGGCTTTTTGCAATATAGCGACACTGGGTTGCGCAAAGCCGTGTAGAGCAAAAGCAGCTTCAAGATTGGCGGCGATCTGTTGATCTGGCATGATATACATCTTTAAGGTAGAGTAAATATTCCACCTAGGGTAGAGTGTTCATTCTACCTGTGTCAACTCCAGCTATGTTTTTTGTATTATTGCTCACTTAAAATCACAGTAAGTATGGCGGTCAAAGATTAAGTAGTTTTCGAGATAGCCGATTTAATGACTAAATATCGATTGAATTAATGTGTAAAATGACGCTATGAACGAAAAAGTCACCATCTCACTTCCTGCGCTTATTCACCGAATAGGTAGAGACTCAACTAACCAAGCTAAAGTACTTGCTCGGCTACATAGTTGTGAGCTAAAGCGTGTGCGTCGCTCACGTAACTGGGCGGTAACTGGGGAGGCGATGAGTATTCAATCATTTAAAGAACAGTTAAAATCTCAAACCAGTAGCGAGTGGATTTATCTAACTAAAAAGCTTGAAACAGCGCTACTGAAACATGCTGATAAATTAGAGCCGTTATCAGCCAAACTGGCTCGTTTAATCAGTGAAAACGACAATATCACGCTTGCTGAGCTTATCCATCTCACCGATTGCACCCTAAGTGAAGCCAGAAGTGCACGTTTTAACGCAGAACCTTGGTAGGGGATTGCAGGACTCAGCCTTATAGCTGAGTCTGTAGCTTCGATATTTAAGCTGTTGGTTTAATTGATTGGGCAATAGTATTGCTGTTCGCTACGCGGCTTGAAAATAAGCGTTCACGGATCACATCGTAAGCCCAGTTATAGATAATCGCGTACACCAGAAAGAAGATAACCACGCCTAAATCCATAATGAATACGGTCCAGAAATCCAGTTGTAGCACCCACATCATCAAAGGGAGTGTGGCGACAATCATGCCAAGTTCAAATCCGAGTCCATGGCCTAAGCGCATCTTTATAGAACGCTTGATGCGGTTTTGACCAAAGATGCGGTCAAAGCCTAAGTTATAGATGTAGTTCCATACCATGGCGATTAACGACAAGCCGACAGCCAAGCCAGTGGCTGATTTTGCTTCTGTATCGGTAAAGACTAGCGCCGCAGTGATGACGAAAACCAAGGCAATCGCTTCAAACAATACGCTGTGTAAAATACGCTCTTTAACATTCATAATCAGTCTCACTTTAGCTTGTTCAGTAGTTCTTAGGGGGATATACCCGTTCTACCTCAAGACGCTTGATTTCAGTGGGAATTAACAGTGATTTAGACAAGGCTTTGGCCGCGGTGCAATAGCTAGTCTATTGCCAAGGTCAGTCACGCAGACTAAATCACTGTTAAACCCACCCCAATGGGAGCGCCTGAGCAAACCCACTTCGACGTTACAAAGCCTAAAAAGGGAGCGACCATTACTGCGACTTTGCGCCTTGAATTAGTTTCGCTCAGGTTGCTCTGAAACATGCACTTTGAGGTAGTACGGGTATAATCATCAATATTAGAGAAAGAATCTAGTTAGTTACTATCAGGAAAAGTGATATGTATAACTTGGAACAGTTAAGAATGTTTGTTGAAACTGCTGAATCGGGGTCATTCTCGGCGTGTGCTAGACGGCTCGGCAAGGTGCAATCAGCAGTGAGTCAAGGAATCGCGAACCTTGAGATAGAGCTAAACACTAGCCTTTTTGATCGTACTAGCCGCAAACCCACGTTGACTGCTCACGGTGAAAGATTGCTGCCTTTTGCGCAGGCCATTTTACGGCAAACCTACGAGTTAGACTCTGTGACTAATGCGCTTAATCTTTCCCATGAAACCGAGATTAAGCTAGCAATCGATGATGCGTTGCTGCCGATGATGGCACGTATATTAGATTCTTTTGCAGAGCATTTTCCGGGTACTAATCTTGAGCTGTATGCAGTAGCGACTCCAGATGTATTAAGCTTGGTTGATGGTGGTAAAGTGGATTTGGGCTTAATGTTTGCCAGCAGCGAGTTTCCACAGAAAGTCGATGTTTGTTATGTTGGAAACATGCCATTTAATGGTGTGGTCAGTCCCGGGCATCCTTTGGCTGAGCTTAAGATGGTATCTGTTGCTGATCTAATCCCCCACCGCCAGCTGTTGATCCGTAGTCTTGATGGGCAAGCGTTAGCCCACAGCCCAAATGTTTCTTCACATATCTGGTGGGGCAGCAGTTTTAATGCAATCAACGCCTTGGTTAAACAAGGGTTAGGCTGGGGATATATTCCGGCTTACATGGCAGAGCAATATGAGCGTCAAGGTGAGATGGTACGCTTGCAACTTAGCTTTGATCATAAGCCATGGCGTGTGCCCATTGACCGAGTGATTGCTAAACAAAAAGCCAAAGGGCCGGCGTTAAGCTGGTTGGCTGATGCAGTGACAGATCTACTTGACGACTAGTGAGAAAAATCAGCTGCTAGCCTGACCCCATATCGCAATATGTCTTTGCTACATGAGGCCAGTTTTGCGACTCCATTTAGCTCAACACTGGGTCTCTGCAGTTAACGTTGGTGTAGACGGGTTTGCTGGTGCTGGCGTTGCTAATGCTTGGCTTATTTCGCTTGTTTGGATCGTATCGTTGAGCATATACCTTGCTAACCAAGCCGTTAGAGGAATGGTTAGCACTATACCAACACTGCCAGCTAGCGCATGAATAATGCTTAAGGCGATAACGGGAGTATTGATAAACTGCGTGAGCGGCATATCTAAACCCCAAACCATCATAATGGTGGTTAAAGAGCTGCCAGCAAAGGCGAGAATGAGCGTGTTAGTCATGGTACCCATAATATCTCGTCCGATATTCATACTGGCTTTCATTAGCTGTTTTGGGCTGAGTTTTGGGTCGGTGATCTTTAACTCGTTATAGGCCGATGCAATGGAGATCGCGACATCCATGACTGCGCCCAATGCTGAAATCATGATGGCAACAAACATTAACCAGCGGATCTGAATAGGCTGGGTAGCAAGGTAGATCACATCCTCGCCTTTATCTAAGTAGATGCCAGAAAGGTTGGCAAATTCACCAAACACCTGCGCCATAATACCGGCCGCAATGACCCCGAGTAAGGTGCCACCCATGGCGCAAAAACTTTTGCGATTGTAGCCGGAGACTAATATGAAATTGACGACGATTTTCAGTCCCATCAGGATGATGGTAATGACAACTGGATTCCAGCCTGCAAAAATTGCAGGGATTAACACGCCGACAATCAGCGCGGCGGTAAAATAGAGTGAGATAACTGAATTCAATCCCTCTTTCTTGCCGAATGACAGCAGTAATAATAGAAAGGCAAAGCACATCCAGTAGATAGCGGTGGAGCGTTTGTGGTTATAAGCCCAATACACCGTACCGTTTGGCGTCTCTCTTATCATCATGATAAAGATGTCTCCTTCAGCCACAAGCACATTATGCTGTCGGCTGAGAGGATTCTGAACTTCGACGATTTTACCTGTTTCATTGCCTTGTAAGATCTCTGCGGTTATAACCTGTAAGCCCGTTAATATAGAGGGGACACGGGGATCTGGAGCAAGGTTATTAGAGATAACTGAGACTACACTAGCCTCTACGAACTGCTGTTGTAGCGGTGTCTTTGGTTTTAAACTGTCGCTTAAGCTTGGAGAAACATAAAAGATAAGTGTTGAAACCAAAGCAATAAATAGGGTGAATCGATATTTTTTTAGCATAGGGTATTAGTCATTCGTTGGCGCTAATATTGTTAAGTTAACGGCGAATTTGTCGGTAGGAATTCGCCATTAACTTAAACAGAATAGGCCTGCGAACAGGCCTTTTTTACTGCGATTTACTCAGTAACACAACCAGCATAATCTTGGGTTGGATTCACAGTATATGAGTTCACGTCATTGACATTGACCGCATCCAAAATACCTGGGTATTTAGGGTTATCTGGATCAATGTTGACACAAATTTCTTTGCTAATCAGTCTATTCCATAGAGCCTGACCTGAACCATTATCGGTGCGGAGTAGGGTAATAGCACCGTTATCTTGGTACTGCTTAATTTCCCAGTTAGGGTTAGTGAAATCACTGGCATTTACGCCTTTGTTGTCTGCCACGTACTCAGTCAACATATCGCGGATAGCGTAAACAGGTTCATTCACTGAATCATAGAAAACATCTTCACCGCTTGCCCAGCCAAACTTCTTAATGTTTGAACCCCAGCGATAGCTGTTTAGCGCAACCTTGTAGATAGCCGTTGCATCGAATGGTTTACCATCAATTTCGATGATCTCGATGCGATTACCTTCATTAGTGACGGTATAGTTGTCATCCATTGCGAATGAATCACCAGCTAAATCAACCACGAACTCAATTTTTCCATCGAACTGATCGTACATGTACGCTTTAGCACCTTTGCGGAACGATACGGTAATGTCACCGTCTTTGTAGGTATTGAAGTAAGTGTAAGACCACTCCATATAACGCTTAAGGTTGGCGCCTGTCATATTAATACCGATAAGGGTATTGTCATACTTATACAGGTTAGTTGAATCTTTCTTAGCGTACTCTTGACCGTCAATGAGATTAGAGCTATCTGAGAACAAAGACGCGGCAGAGACGACTGCTCCAGATTTCTCTAGCTGGATTTGGTTAATGAAATCCATTAACGCAGTATCCATTACTTTAGCAGTATGAATGGTTGAATACAGGCGGCCTGATTCATGGTCGTAATCTTCATGAACCGCTTCGTCTGCACCTGTGCCCGGTGTAAAGTCGCCACCGACAAGGCCTAGAACCAATTGAGCGTCCGCTTTAGAGATGTCATGAACATACTGGAACTGTGCAGTGGTAATTTGGCTTTCTTCGATATTCTTTGAGGTGATATTGCTCAGAGTGGTATCGACCATTTCCCATTTACCATCGTTTTTCTTAAGCTTAATATCGGCCTTAGCTAGCGCCCAGCCCCACTTGCCTGGTTCAATGATTTTAACGCTCTGAGCACGATTGCTTTCATCATAAGTGCCAGACAAGGTTTTATCTTCAGTGGTATCAGCACCTTCAATTGAGATATCTGTAGAGGCTATCTCTGCACCCTCAGTAGCTTTTTGGATACTTTCAATATAAGTCGCGTGTTCATGTCCTGCTAAAATCACATCAAACTTATCGGCCATTTCTGCAGCAATTTTATGCACGCCAGCGCCGCCTTCGGAGCTACGTCCGATATGGAAAGCACCGATGATGACATCAGGACTGAATTTCTCGATCAACTCATCAACTGCTGCACGCGTTGAGGCAAGTTCTTCATCAAACTTAAGACCTGCAAAGTGGCCTGGTGCAGAGGCTTCCCAGTTAGGTACGTTTGATGGGCTTACACCCACGATTGCTACTTTGGCACCATCAACTTCGAAAACTTGGAAGGCACGGATGTAGTTGGCATCGTTCTCTTCCCATTTGATGTTGTTTGATACAACAGCACCATTGAAATGGTTTAGGTTACGATCGATGAAGCTTCGCTCGAAGTTAAACTCATGGTTACCTGGAACCCAAAGGTCATAATCAAGTGAATTTAAGGTTGCAACGACAGGGTGAGTAGGATCGTCGTTGAAAAGTTGTGCTGAGTTGCCTTGAACGGTATCACCGATATCAATCAAGATCATGTTTGGATTGTCCGCTTTTGCTGTTTCAAGCAAAGTGGAAATACGTGTTAAACCTGCATCTGAATCTACTGCATCTAGCGCATAGTCATAGCCAAAAATTCGGCCGTGAAGATCTGACGTTGCCCCAATAGTAATGGTGACTTCGTCGACTTCATTTTGACTCTTTACGATGATGTCTGGTGTATTGGTTAGTGTTTTTCCCTGCGTAACAACAGGTGCATAGCCGCTATCGGTATTAATAATTGTTTCATCATCCGAACAGCCAGCTAAAGCCGCTAGTACTGCTAAGCACAATACACTGCGAGTAGTTTTTTTCATGTTCAACCCCGTATTATTTTAAATAGCGCATTATTTGCACCAATATGAATAAGGCTAATTCTTATGGTTTAAAATATTAGAATTAATGGGTTATCCTAATGCTTTATTAAAGCCAAATCAGAGTCGTGTTATTGAAACTATATAATCTCTTTGTAAATAGATAAGAGATAGAATGTTTCGCTCTGTTTTTTCTTTAATAAGATTCCTTAGCCTTTAAGTAAATTACGAAATAGTTAATTAGATACTTTATAGTAACTTTTAATTAACTCTGTTGAATTGTATCGGCTTTAATATTAATGGTCGTGATCAGCTTCACACATAATGCGTTACAAATGGATACATGTTGGTTGTAAAAGAACATTTTCGAAATGCAGTGACAAAATCTCAGTGTTTACAACGAGTAATGAAATCCATAAGCGGTTAGATTAGATTTTATCTGTTTTTACTGTAATTCGTTGACCGTTTATCATTATTTACAATCTCATTTAAAATGAAATTATCGACTAATATACTTACTGCTGATGTAGTAATACTTAACACAAAGTTTATAATGTCGATGCCTTTAGAATATTGCCAATATTTACGCTCGCTAATAAATAGTTCTCTAGATATCCTATAGCTCAGTATATAAATACTATGGTGTAAACAGATGGGTTGAGTCAATTGTATTTGTGAATATGAGCATTATGTCTTGACTGTTTTCGTTAAACTTTATAGGGAGAGTAAAGTGAAAAAAATATCGAATATAATACTGACGGCATTCCTAATCAGTTTTTTGCTGTTTACTTTTAGCATAAAAGCTAATGGGGAAGTTGTGGATGATAATAAGCCCAGCGATTTTTTCTCCCTTAATGAAATAAAAAAAGTCCCCGCTGCGACAGTTCCTCCACTTGAATTTATCGCTGCCAGCGATGGTGAAACTCTGGCGCTACGCAGTTATATTCCACAAAAGCCTAAAGCTGTCGTTCTCTTTTATCATGGGGCTGGTGCTCATAGTGGCTTAATCTATCCACATGTTGGCGTGGGGCTGCGTGATAGTTATAACATTGCGGTATTGACTCCTGACATTCGTGGACACGGTTCATCATCTGGCCCTAGAGGCGACGCTCCTGAACCAGAACAGGTTTGGCAAGATATCAACAGCATTATCGAACATGTGCGTAAACGCTACCCGAGTTTACCGCTTTACTTGGCTGGCCACTCTTCAGGTGCAGGGCTAATCCTTAACTACTCAAGCTGGGAGCAACAAAAGAGTACTGCTGGTTATTTCTTTGTGGCCCCTTATTTAGGATTTCGCTCAGAGACTGAACATGATGAACCCAAGCTGTACTCCTTTAGCTCTGTCAGTGTTTACCCGTTTGTGATCAATGCTATGAGTGGTGGCTTACTTATGGGCCATTCAAAGGCTGTTCAATATCATTTTCCGCAGCAAGTGCTGGATAGTAATCCTAAAATTGTATCTTTCAATACGGTTAATATGTCTAACGCACTGACTCCTGAAGCGCCAGATGAACAGCTGCAACAACTGCAAAGTTACGACTTATGGATTGGTGATAAGGATGAAGCGTTTGATGCGAGTAAGGTTATTGCATTTGCTGAGGCTAATCGGCCAAGGCTTGCAGGAAGTTCTTTAAAAAAATTAGCTGATGAAAATCACTTTTCTATTTTACTCGATATTCACCAATATATTGGCGATGCAATTCAACAGCAAACAAATGAGCGTAAAGCCGAGGCTAAAACACAGCAGCAAAAGTAATAATGGCTACCTGCTTTCGATTCATAACGTCTTGAATAACTGGTTAAATAAGCCAATGTTTACACTAGTGCTTATACTTCATTTACTGCAACGGTCAGGCCTAGAGGTCATATTCTGTTAGAATAGCGCGCATAATAAAAACAATATGCACGCATTTGGGAACCATGAAAGAATTTATTATTATCGGCGCAGGTCAATCTGGGCTGTCTATGGCTTACAACCTATCAAAAAATAACAAAGATTACCTGATTTTAGATGCCAACGAACATATTGGTGCACCTTGGCTAAAACGGTGGGATTCACTAAAGCTTTTCACCCCTGCTGAATACAACCACCTTCCAGGAATGCCTTTTCCATTCCCTAAAGGCTATTACCCGAATAAATATGAAGTTGCTGATTATCTAAAGAGCTATGTAGATAAATTTTCGATGCCGATTGAGTTCAATCAAAAAATTAGTTCCGTAAAAAAAGTGGATGGTATTTTTGAAATCAGCAGCGATAGCGCAAGTTATAAAGCTAAGCAGTTGATTATTGCCACAGGTCCGTTCCATACCCCTTATACCCCCGCTTGCCATGTTGATATTGCGCCAAATATTACCCAGCTTCACAGTGAGAATTATAAGAGCCCTGAGCAGTTACAAGATGGCGATTGCCTAGTGGTTGGAGCGGGTGATTCTGGGGTACAAATCTTATCGGAGATTGCCGAAACTGGGCGCAAAGTGCACTTTTCTGGGACTGATAAAATAGCCTCTATTCCACAATCGTTTTTGGGGAAAACCTTATGGTGGTGGTTTACCAAGATAGGCTTTTTATCGGTTTCTCGTTTTAGCAAAATAGGTAAGTGGCTAAGCACCGGTGTGCAGCCAGTAATTGGCACTGATGTGAAGTCCGTTTTGGCTAAAGACAATGTTATCCATATGGGTAGGACTTTATCCGCTGATGAAAGCAGCATCAAGTTTCAAAAAGGCAACGTGAGTAGCATCAAGAATGTCATCTGGGCGACAGGTTTTAAACCTAATTTCTTTTGGATTGAAGATATCTCTTTTGATGAAATGAACTACCCGAGTAACTATCGCGGCGTGAGTAATGACGTCGATGGCCTCTATTTCATTGGCTTGCCTTGGTTATATACCCGCGGCTCTGCAACCTTAGGCGGTGTTTGGAAAGATGCCAAATACTTGATGAGCCATATTTTGGAGCAGCGCTAAAGCGCTTAGCGTTAGAAGGGCTGCAGTTGTTTATGGTGTTTTCTGAGGTGTCAATAAGCAGGTAGATAGATAATCATGAGCTGATTTTTCATTCCATCAGCTCATGAGACATATTAACGGGGCAATGCTAGTTCATCTGGCAGTTAGTACCTGAAGCACTCACACATTGTCTAAATTGGACTAGGCATTGTCTAGCACCATTTTCCTGCATTAAGCAGTCGTCAAACTGATTCGCACATTGCTGACAGCTCATTGCATAAGCTGATGCGGCGATAGATAGCCCCAATCCAATTAAACCCACTTTTGCTATATTTTTAAATTTCATATCAAATCCTTTGAATGTGAATAGCCTATATTGGCACTGGTTAAGCTATGGCTAAATTATGTCCATCGCAATAGCCTAAAAGCATGACTTTAGCTGGGCTGACTTTCTTGGCCTTTTAGTTTGGCATTATATGACTCTACGATGGTGCGTAGCGGTAGAGATTTTATTTGCGAAATGAGTAAGCTGACAAGTTGAATCACCGCTACTGAGATAAACAGTGACCCCATAAAAAGGCTTTGTGTTTGTAATAAATATATTCCATAGCCACAAAAATAAGCGATTGTAATACTTAGGTAAGTATCTTTATCTGATAGCCGAAATCGGTTTAAGGCTATGTCCCATTTGATATGTGCGGAGTTAGTGAGTCCACCAAGCTTAACCTTAAGCTGGTCATTTTTTAATTCAGTTCTATAGCCATTCAACTGGATCTCTTTTTGTAAGTTTTCCACCGTACCAATATCCTTATTAATCTCGATGCTTCCTATCTTAATCTACACTCTACGTTAAATCGATTAGTGAATATAGTTAACTTGTTTTTACTTTAGCTAAATTCAATTCAGAGCCGTTTAGTGAATTGAATACATATGCTGTAGCACTCTATCAATCTATGCGTCAACGTGAGGAAAAGGTTTAGTTAGGAGGGATAACGCGTGCCGAGTAAACCCTATTACCGCGCGCAAGGTTTGTTTTTCAGCTGGATAAATGAGCCCGCTGTGAGGTTGCTACGTTTTAAAGGATTTAGCGAGGCTGCGTGGCATAGCTAAAAGGGGAAAGCGCTTTCCCCTTTTAGTGAGTGCAAGATGGATTCTTGCACTCTGCGATCATTGAGTAAACAAGTTTTCCATGCCGCTTAAGGCTGGGCTTTTTATTCTGGATCGTAATCCAAAACTGGCATTAACCAACGCTCAGTCTCTTCGATGCTCATGCCTTTACGCGCGGCGTAATCTTCTACTTGATCGCGACCAATATTGGTCACGCCAAAGTAGCGTGATTTAGGGTGAGCAAAGTACCAACCGGATACTGCTGCGGTTGGGAACATGGCATAGCTTTCGGTGATGTTTAGTCCGATAGTTTCATCTGGCTTTAATAAATCCCATAGCAGGCCTTTTTCGGTGTGATCCGGACATGCAGGGTAGCCAGGTGCTGGACGAATCCCTTTGTATTTTTCACGAATAAGCGCTTCGTTATCAAGAGCTTCATCACTCGCATAACCCCAGAACTCTTTACGTACGCGCTCATGCATCCGCTCGGCAAAAGCTTCGGCTAAACGATCGGCTAAACATTTGAGCATAATGGCGCTGTAGTCATCGTGATCCGCTTCAAAGCGTGCCACGTGTTCATCAATACCGTGGCCAGCAGTAACCGCAAAACCGCCCATGTAATCGGCAACGCCTGAGTCTTTTGGCGCTACAAAGTCCGCTAAACAGAAGTTATCGTTACCTACACGTTCTATCTGCATCCGTAGATGATGAGTGGTCATCTCAAGCTCGCTGCGAGTTTCATCGGTATACAGCTCAATATCATCGTGGTTAACTGTATTGGCTGGGAACAGTCCGATAACGCCTTTGGCTGTGAGCCATTTTTCATTGATGATTTTTTGCAGCATGGCTTTACCATCTGCAAACAGTTTACGCGCCTCAATACCGACCACTTCGTCCTCTAAAATACGTGGGAAATGACCATGTAACTCCCAGCTTCTAAAGAAGGGCGTCCAATCTATACGTTCAACTAAATCTTCCAATGGATAGTCATCAAAGACTTGTCGTCCAAGTTGATTCGGCACGAATGGCGTATAGTTTTCCCAGTCATGCTGACAACGGTTTTCACGGGCAGCTTCGATAGAGGTGATAATTTTGCGTTTGGTTTGCGACAGACGCTTTTCGCGCATTACATCATATTCTTGATAGGCTTCATCAATCGTTGCTTGGCGGGTATCGTTATTAATCAACTTCGACACCATAGGTACGGCGCGTGAAGCATCGGCGATATAGATAGCACCTTCAGGTGAGTGAGGCGCTATCTTGACGGCTGTATGGATTTTAGAACAGGTCGCGCCGCCAATAATCGATGGAATAGTTAAGCCCGCTTTATGGAAGCTTTTAACGTTATGTACCATCTCATCTAGACTTGGGGTGATTAGCCCTGACATGCCAATAATATCGACATTTTCAGCCTTGGCGACTTCAATGATCTTCTCAACTGGTACCATGACGCCTAAATCAATCACTTCATAGCCATTACAGGCGAGTACCACACCAACAATATTTTTACCTATATCGTGCACGTCACCTTTAACCGTCACCATCAAAATTTTGCCGTTGGACTGGCTGGCGACCTTTTCAAGTTCGATATAAGGGTTGAGGTAAGCAACGGCTTTTTTCATCACTCGTGCAGACTTGACCACTTGCGGCAAGAACATTTTGCCAGAGCCAAATAGATCGCCGACGATATTCATGCCATCCATTAACGGCCCTTCAATCACATCGAGTGGTCGACTGGCTTGTAGGCGTGCTTCTTCGGTATCTTCATCAATAAAGTCGGTAATACCTTTTACCAGTGCATGAGCTAAGCGTTCATTAACTGGCTTTGTACGCCACTCTAAATCTTCTTTCTTAGCAACTTGACTACCATCACCACGGAATTTTTCGGCGACTTCTAATAACAGCTCTGTGTTACTTGAGTCGCTAACGGTGCAAGGCAAGTTCTGCACAATGGCTTCGACCCGCTCTTTTAGCTCAGGGTCAATATCATCGTATATCGCTAGCTGTCCGGCGTTAACAATGCCCATGTCCATACCGGCTTGAATGGAGTGGTAAAGGAATACAGCATGAATCGCTTCACGTACCGGGTTATTACCGCGGAACGAGAACGACACGTTAGATACACCGCCAGAGATCATCGCGTGGGGCAAGGTACGTTTAATCTCGGCAGTGGCTTCAATAAAGTCGACCGCGTAGTTGTCGTGTTCCTCTATTCCGGTAGCAATGGCAAAAATATTTGGGTCAAAGATAATATCTTCTGGCGGGAAGCCCACTTTGTCGACCAGCACGTTATAAGCACGGGTACAGATTTCTACTTTACGCGCTTTAGTGTCGGCTTGGCCGACCTCATCGAATGCCATCACGATGGCGGCGGCGCCGTAGCGTTTCACGAGTGTGGCTTGCTCGATAAACTTCTCTTCGCCCTCTTTTAGGGAAATAGAGTTAACGATGCCTTTACCTTGAATACACTTCAGGCCTGCTTCAATCACCTCCCACTTTGAGGAGTCGATCATAATAGGCACTCGAGATATATCGGGTTCAGAAGCGATAAGATTGAGGAACTTATGCATGGTTACAGCGCCGTCGAGCATGCCTTCATCCATGTTGATATCGATGATCTGCGCGCCATTTTCGACTTGATCGCGGGCAACACTGAGCGCTTCTTCATATTCGCCGGTTTTAATCAGGCGTAAGAACTTAGCTGAGCCGGTGACGTTCGTACGTTCACCGACGTTTAAAAACAGTGAATTTTCATCAATCGTCAGCGGCTCAAGCCCTGATAGGCGGCAAGCTACTGGAATATCTGGCAGCTTTCGCGCAGGATGCTTAATAACGGCTTCGCGGATCGCACGAATATGAGCGGGCGTGGTACCACAACAGCCGCCAATTACGTTTAAAAAGCCTTCTTGCGCCCACTCTTCGATTACATCGCTCATCTGCTCAGGTGTTTCGTCATAACCACCAAACTCGTTGGGAAGACCAGCATTGGGATGCGCTGAAACAAAACACTCTGATATTTTGGACAGCTCCTCCACATATGGGCGTAGTTCTTTTGGCCCTAATGCACAGTTAAGCCCGATAGTTAGTGGTTTTACGTGACGCAGTGAGTTGTAGAACGCTTCTGTTGTTTGTCCTGTAAGTGTGCGACCAGAGGCGTCAGTAATCGTGCCTGAAATCATAATCGGTAAACGGAAACCTTGGGCGTCGTACACGGTTTCAATGGCAAATAGCGCAGCTTTTGCGTTGAGGGTATCAAAAATGGTTTCAACCATAATGATATCGGCACCACCGGCAATCAATGCATTGATTGATTCAATATAGGCTTCTACGAGTTCGTCAAAACTCACATTACGGAAACCAGGGTCGTTAACATCTGGGCTGATTGAACAAGTTCGGTTGGTCGGGCCTAGCACACCTGCAACATAACATTGCCGGCCAGTTTCTGCTTCAACTTCATTGGCAGCCTCACGTGCAAGGCGAGCGCCCTGTAAATTTATCTCCGCCGAATGTGCCTGCATATCGTAGTCAGCCATGGCGATGCGGGTAGCATTAAAGGTATTGGTTTCGATAATGTCGGAGCCAGCCAAAAAGTAATCTTTATGGATCTGCTTAATAGCTTCTGGCTGAGTGAGAACCAACATGTCGTTGTTGCCCTTTACATCACAATGCCAGTCTTTGAACTGTTCTCCGCGAAACTGTTGCTCTTCAAATTTGCGATCTTGGATCATGGTGCCCATTGCACCATCAAGCAGTAGGATCCCTTCCTCTAGCTTTTTAGTCAGAACAGCTAACACCTTGTCGGCAGTATCTTGGGTGTGCGGGACTGGGCTCAGGGTATGTGTTGCCATAAAAAATTCCTACCAAATACAGAGTCGCAAAATATAAAATGCAGTTACTTTGTCCATTCTTATCAACTAAAAGCTAGCATTACTAGCTTAAGTTAATTATGTTTGGACATTTATACGTATAGACGTCCATAATACGTGAGTCGTTAGCGAAAGTGCAACCCCTAAAACCTGATACTTTTTCACTTAGAATTTGTGACGATTTACTTTTAAGTAATTGATAAATATAGTTGGTTGGATTATTAAGTGCTGAATACTAAGATTGTTTTACTGCGTCATGGCGCCTGCGAAGGCGGTAATATTTTACGTGGACATACGGATGTTGTGCTGAGTTTGGCTGGAAAAGAGCAGCTAAATGTGGCGTTTTCGACACTTGAAAATAGTAAAACCTGTAATTTGGCTAAAAACAGCACGGCGGATCTGGTGGTGAGTTCACCATTATTGCGCTGCTCAGAGTCTGCTCAAGCTTTTGCCATGCAGCACAATATAGATTTTGTTGAACAGCCTGGCTTTATGGAGCTTAATTTCGGCGATTGGGATGGGCAGCTTTTCAGCGAGCTTTATCTGCAATTTGCTGAACAGCTAGATAGCTATTGGGCCAACCCATGGCAACATACGCCGCCAAATGGCGAAACAATGCAAGCTTTTGAATCTAGAGTTGATAAGGCTTGGGACGCCTTACTTGAGCAACATAAAGGCAAAGTCATTGTGCTGCTGACCCATGGCGGAGTGATTAGGCACTTAATGGCAAAATCACTGGGGCTAAAACAGTGCTCAGGGATCTACAGCGCACTTAAATTGCCCTATGCCGCTACTGTGGTTATCGATGCGTTAGATGATGGCAACCAGCGTTATTTAACCCTTAATTGGGGGCTGGAGTAGCGAGTAATTGATCAAGTGCAATGCCTTATTGGCTTTGCATGATAAACTGTCGGATTATTACCTCAAAAATGAGGTAAACCACACAAACTAAATTTGAGTTAGGTGCCTAATCGCACAAATTGGGAACCGGTGGCCGAAAACGGCCAATGAGTCCGGACTGTACCCGCAACTGTATGGGGCGATAATGTTTTCGCCTCAAGTCAGATACCAGCCTAACTTAACCATATTGAATAACTTGAGCGGGCGTCTCAAGGGAGTTTATTAGCACATGCTTTGCAGTTTATTGAATGTCTAGTCAGGCATCAGAAACAGTACTTACTGTTCGCGGCTTAGGCTGGAAATTAAATGGCCAGTCCATATTATCAGATATTGAATTTAGTTTAGCTAAAGGCCAGATGCTGGGGATTATTGGTCCCAATGGCGCGGGTAAATCCAGCTTACTGCGCTGTCTCTATCGTTTTATCAAACCTACAAGCGGTGAAATTCATTTATTTGGTCAACCGATCTCTGTGCTATCGGCAAAGGCGTTTGCTCAGCAGATTGCTGTTGTACTGCAAGATACACCGCATCATTTTGAGATGACCACTTCTCAGCTTGTTAATCTTGGTTTGACGCCCCATAAAAGTGCTTTTGAATTCACCAATGCTGATGATCGAGACGTTGTCGCTCAGGCTTTAATTAAAGTGGGCTTGGCAGATAAAGCTAACCAAGCTTATGAAAGCTTATCTGGTGGCGAGAAACAGCGAGCGCTGATCGCTCGGGCAATTGTTCAACGACCACAGCTTTTGATTTTAGATGAGCCTACAAATCATCTTGATATCCGCTATCAGATCCAAACGTTAGAGTTACTGCACACCCTTAACATTACGGTTATCACCTCTATTCATGATCTCAATCTCGCCAGTGCCTTGTGCGATGAGCTATTGCTGCTTGATAACGGGCGCTGTTTGGCAAAAGGCACGCCCAAAACCGTGTTAACGGAGCAACGTATCGGCGAAGTGTTTGATGTCTGTTGTGAAGTGAAACCTCACCCGCAACACGGTAACCCGCTTATTAGCTATTTCTACGGTTATGAACCGGGCAGTAAATCGCATCATGGATTAGATGCTGGGGGCAACAATGTCTAATTCATTGTCTGCTATTGCTCAGACTAAATGGCAGCAGTCCTACCAATTACTATTAATAATCTCGCTATTGCTAATAGCGGTTGTCACGCCATTTGCCGCAACCAGTTATGGTGCGGCGAG
Organism: Shewanella kaireitica; assembly: GCF_023284045.1. Lineage (GTDB taxonomy): Bacteria > Pseudomonadota > Gammaproteobacteria > Enterobacterales > Shewanellaceae > Shewanella > Shewanella kaireitica. The sequence continues at coordinate 216,664 of NZ_JAKIKQ010000002.1, read as the reverse complement.
TATCTCAGCTAATGATGTGTTACAGGTATTTAGCCACAAAATTCTCGGCCTAGGTGAAAATCAAGGTGTGACTGAACGTATTATTTGGGAGCTAAGATTACCGCGAGTCATACTCGCGTTTATTGCCGGAGCTGGCCTGTCGATTGCGGGCAGCGTACTGCAAACTGTGACGCGTAATCCGTTGGCGGACCCTTATCTATTTGGGATCTCTTCTGGTGCGTCTTTTGGCGCTGTGGTGGTTTTGACCTTATTTAGTCAAAGTATATTGTGGCTAAGCTTACCTCTTGGTGCATTTATTGGTGCCAGTTTGTCGGTATTAATGGTGCTTGGGCTATGTGGTCGTAATTTGTCGACCCAGGTGGAGCGGATGCTGTTATCTGGTGTCGCTATTTCATTTATGTTCGGCGCCATGGCAAGTTTACTGCTGTATTTTTCCAGCCCTCAAGCAGCCGCTTCAGTGCTTTTTTGGAGCTTAGGTAGCTTTGCGAAAGCCAGTTGGACAGGGTTAATTCTACCCGCGATTATTGTGTCGATTTGTACGCTCGTTATTCTGCTATTTAAGAGGCAGATCATAGCGATGCGAGCCGGCGATGAGACCGCGCACACTTTAGGGATAAACGTTGGACGTTTGCGTTTATCTATGTTGTTACTGTGCTCTCTTATCACGGCGATATTAGTCGCAAATTGTGGTGGCATAGGTTTTATCGGTTTAATGGTGCCTCACACGGTGCGTTTACTTTTTCCTGGTCGCTACCCGTTGCTGTTAACTGCAGCGATAGGCGGGCTATTTATGGTTTGGGTGGATGTATTGGCGCGTACGTTATTGAGCTATCAAGAGTTACCCGTTGGGATTATCACCGCGGTGATGGGAAGTATATTTTTCCTGTTTATTTTAGGCAGCCGCAGTGCAAAACGCACTTAACGAGGTTGCGGTTTAATTTATCCCTTTTGGGATGTTGGGAGCAAAAGGTTAGATGTTTAATATAAAGCCATTGGGTTCAGAGTTTGATGAAGCAATTCAACAGAAAATTGATACAAAAACTAAACCACTAGGCGCGCTTGGCGATCTAGAAGGACTCGCGCTGCAAATTGCAAAAGTTTTAGGTAAAGACAACCCACAAATCAATAATCCAAAAATGATGGTCTTTGCCGCTGATCATGGTATTGCGGATTCTGGTGTATCAATAGCGCCGAGTGAAGTTACAGCGCAAATGGTCAGGAATTTCATGGCGGGCGGGGCGGCAATAAACGTATTTACCCGCCAAGTTGGCTTAGAACTTGAAGTGATAGATTGTGGTGTTTTACAGCCCTTTGAAAGTGAGAGTGGTGTTATTGATCAGCGTTTAGGCGCTGGCACTGGCCCCATTCATAAACGTGCTGCGATGACACTTGGAGCGGTAAAGCAAGGTTTCGAGATGGCGGCAGCTCGCATTCAGCAACATCACCAAAATGGCTGCAACCTGATAGCCCTCGGTGAAATGGGGATAGGCAATACCTCTTCTGCTGCAGCGATTATGTCGGTGTTAACTGGGATCCCTGCAACCGATTGTGTTGGCCGCGGCACGGGAATCGATGCTGCCACATTTAAGCGTAAACAGATGTTGGTAGAGCAAGCTATATTGTTGCACCACAGTGAGCTTGATGATCCTATGCAGATTTTAGCTTGCATTGGTGGCTTTGAAATTGTGCAGATGACAGGGGCTATTCTCGCTGCCGCTGAGCGCGGCATGTTAGTGGTCATTGATGGTTTTATTGCATCGGCTGCAGCGCTAGTGGCGATAAGTATTAATGTCGATTGCCGTGACTATATGATTTTCTCTCATCTGTCAGATGAGAAAGGGCATTACTTAATGCTTGAATTTATGCAAGCCAAACCCTTACTGAATCTGGGCTTGAAACTCGGTGAAGGCACGGGCGCAGCCCTAGCATTTCCGTTAATTCAAGCTGCGGTCAATTTTTACAACGAGATGGCAAGCTTTGAAGACGCAGGGATAGAGATCTAATGGCACCTTGGCGGCAACAGCTCAATCTGTTTTTTATCGCAATGGGGTTCTTTACACGGATCCCAATGCCCAAATGGATTGAAGTCGATGCTGATAAGCTGAATCAGGCCAGCCGCTATTTTGGTTTGGTGGGCACGCTTATTGGCGTGCTCAGCGCTTTAGTTTATAGCTTAATGCTTCCTTGGGTGTCGCCAAGTATTGCGATTATCTTTGCCATGATTGCTAGCGTGTTATTAACTGGCGGATTTCATGAAGATGGTTTGGCTGATACTGCTGACGGTTTAGGTGGTGGTTGGACGGTTGAAGCTAAGCTTAGCATCATGAAAGACTCTCGCCTCGGCAGTTATGGCGCGTTAGCGTTGCTGTTGTGTTTATTGCTCAAATGGCAACTGCTCAGTGAGTTGGCGCTTTTTGATCCCAGTAGCGTTAGTCTCGCACTAATTGTTGGCCATACCTTAAGCCGTGTAGTTGCATCGAGCCTTATCTTTTCTGAGCAGTATGTTTCCGATGATGCCAGCAGTAAAAGTAAGCCGCTGGCAATGCAGCAAAGTATTAACGAACTGTCGATTTTACTGGCTACAGCGGTAATTTCGTTATTGCTAATATCATTTGTGCAAGCTTTAGTGCTTATCTCGGGTCTATTGATTGTACGGATTGCATTAGCGCGGTGGTTTAACAAACAAATTGGCGGCTACACCGGTGATACGCTTGGGGCGACTCAGCAAATTGCCGAAGTCGTTTGTTACTTGTTACTACTCATTGTAGGAGCGTCTTGGTGATCCATTTAGTACTTGGTGGCGCGCGCAGTGGTAAGAGTAGTTTTGCTGAATCACAAGTGATGCAACGTGTGTCTGATAATAAAAACAAAAAAGGAAGCCGTCAGTTAGAGTGTCTTTACTTTGCGACTGCAGAGGCATTAGACACTGAGATGGCAGCACGTATCGTACAGCATCAATCTAAACGGCAAAAAGAAGCCATTGATTGGTGCACAATTGAATCTCCACTCGCTCTGTCCGCTGCATTAAAGCGTAATGTGCAGCAAAGCAGCCTAGTACTGGTTGATTGCTTAACCTTGTGGTTAACCAACCATTTGCTGCAAGCAACAGATAATTGGCAAGTTACAAAAGCCGAGTTTTTACAGACCATCGCCGAGTTACCTGGCGAGATCATTTTGGTCAGTAATGAAGTCGGCTGCGGTGTTGTACCAATGGGAGAGATCAGTCGCCGCTTTGTGGATGAAGCAGGTTGGCTACATCAAGATATAGCTGCAATTGCTGACAGAGTGACTTTGGTTACAGCGGGCTTACCTTTGAGACTTAAAGGTTAGGAGAATCGTTTTGTCGACTTTAGAAAGCAAAAACAAAAATCATAGAAAGCCCGCTAAGGTGTTGATGGTACAAGGTACAACCTCGGATGCTGGTAAAAGTACCTTGGTTGCTGGTTTGTGCCGCTTGTTTGTTCGCCAAGGTTATAAAGTCGCTCCTTTTAAACCGCAGAACATGGCGCTTAATAGCGCGGTCACTATTGATGGTGGCGAAATTGGTCGCGCCCAAGCTTTGCAAGCCGTGGCTTGTTATCTTGAACCGCAAATCGACTTTAACCCCATTTTATTAAAGCCTAGTTCAGATACTGGCTCGCAAGTTATCGTCCACGGTAAAGCGTTGATGAAAATGGAAGCTGAAGATTACTTTGGTAAAAATGCTCAAGGTTATCGCGTTAAAGCGATGGCTGCAGTTAAAGAGTCATTCAAGCGTTTGAGCGATGAATATCAAATGCTGTTTGTTGAAGGTGCTGGTAGCCCTGCAGAGGTCAACCTGCGAGAGGGAGATATTGCCAACATGGGCTTTGCTGAAGAGGTCGACTGCCCCGTTATCATTATTGCTGATATCGACAAAGGCGGTGTCTTCGCGCACTTAGTCGGTACGTTGGCACTATTAAGCGAGTCAGAACAAGCACGAGTAAAGGGCTTTGTGATTAACCGTTTTCGCGGCGATATCAGCTTACTGCAGTCAGGTTTAGACTGGTTAGAATCCTATACCCAAAAGCCAGTATTAGCGGTATTGCCCTATCTACATGACCTGCATTTGGATGCTGAAGATGCCCTGATCGCTGCGCCAGATAAATCGACTAACACTAAACTTAAGGTGCTGGTGTTGGTATTACCTCGTATTAGTAACCATACAGACTTTGACCCACTAAGGCTCAATCCTCAAATCGAATTTGATTATGTGTCATTGCAAACTCAATCCCAGAAGCATGCGCAAGGCACAGGCCAACAGAGTCATTCTAGTTTGCCGCCAGCGGATTTGATTATTATCCCTGGTAGTAAAAATGTTCGCGCCGATCTGGATTTTATTCGTGAGCAAGGCTGGGATAAAGAGATCGAAAAGCATCTGCGCTATGGCGGTAAGGTACTTGGGATCTGCGGCGGTTATCAAATGCTTGGGCACCTGATTGATGATCCCGAAGGTATTGAAGATAACGCCGGAAGCAGTGAAGGCTTAGGTTTATTGCCTGTGGTCACGGAACTTACCAGCGACAAGGTGTTGTTGCAAGTCGAGGGCGTACTGTCGCTGCTAGGGAAACAAACTGAGGTTAAAGGTTATGAAATTCATTGTGGCCGCTCTAACTCGCTGATGAAATTGGAACAGCCATTAACCCTAACACGACGCACCAAAGAGAACCTGCAAAATGAGTCTACAGCGGTAAAGCGTTGGCAGAGTGAAGGTATGTTATCTGCTGATAATCAAATTTTTGGTACTTACATGCATGGCCTATTTGACTCACCGCAGGCCTGCCAATTGTTGCTGCAATGGGCGGGAATGCAAGATGCTAATAGTATTGATGTCGACCAAATTCGAGAGCAACAGTTGGACCGCTTAGCTGACGTGCTTGAGCTGCACTTAGATGTCGACACGTTAACTGATATATGGAAAAAATCGATTTAAATGATGTGCGAATATAAATGCACAAATAACCCTACGCACAAGGATATGTAATGAGTGATTCAAAGCAAGCTGACAATGGCGAGAGCAAATCAGCAGAAGCAGTAAAAGCTGAGCGCCATAAAGCGCGCCAACAACGAGTCAAAGAAGGCGTTGATGCCAAGATTGCCAGAGCAACAGAAGAGAAAGGTATTCTTCTTGTGTTAACAGGTAATGGTAAAGGTAAGTCTACATCGGGTTTTGGTACTGTAGCACGCGCTGTTGGTCATGGTAAAAAAGCTGCTGTAGTGCAGTTTATTAAAGGCAACTGGGAGTGTGGTGAGCGCACGCTACTTGAAGGCGCTGGAGTCGATTTTCATGTCATGGGTACAGGATTTACTTGGGAAACCCAAGACCGCGAAAAAGATACTGCAGCAGCAGTAAAAGCTTGGGATGCTGCCGAGAAGCTACTGCAAGATGAGAGCTTAGATTTGGTCATGTTAGACGAGCTAACTTACATGGTGAGCTACCATTACCTAGATGTGGAGCGTGTGATTAAGGCGTTAGAAAACCGTCCTAAGATGCAGCATGTGATTGTAACTGGGCGAGCGTGTCATCGAGCGATTGTCGAAATAGCCGATACTGTGAGTGAAGTGCAGCCGATAAAGCATGCGTTTGAGGCTGGTATAAAAGCCCAGCCCGGCTTCGACTACTAAATTTCTTCCTGTCGCTGAAAGCATACATTGACATAAGATAACCATAGTCTGACAAATTTAAAGCATAGTTTGACATAAAATGATGTTTTGTATTTTAACTACATAATTCAACTTCATATAAATCAATTGTTTAGGCTTTAAATTAAAGCATACCCTGACAAATTTGACAAAATATCGAGCAACTGTACACTAAGTGTACTTAAGTTGCTCGAGTTTTGCGCATGTATATTCGAAATTTACGTAAGCCTTCGCCCAATAAAAACGTCTTTAAATTCGCGAGTGCAAAAGTGAGCGAAACGATAATGTGTGAGAGCACATTGGAGTTCGATGCATGTTTCCACCATGAATATAATGAGACAATCGAGACTTTTGGCAGCCAACCCAAAGGGTTTTATTACTGTTTTGAGGGTAAAAGATTACCTTATACGCCGGACGCGTTACTTCACTACATTGATGGGACGACAAAGTTTCATGAATATAAACCTTATAGCAAGACATTCGACCCTATTTTTAAAGCAAAGTTTGTCGCTAAGAAAGAGGCTGCTCAGGCACTCGGCACTGAGCTTATACTTGTTACAGATAAGCAAATTCGTGTAAACCCAATCTTAAATAATCTCAAATTATTGCACCGATATTCTGGCATCTATGTTGTGAGTGATATTCAGCGTGAATTGCTACAGTTGATTCAAAATTCAGGAAAAATCCAGCTGGATGATGTTGCCGATGAATATGCGCTTTCAGTCGGTGAAACTCGCTCGTTTCTCTATTCGCTAATAAATAAAGGCTTATTAGAGGCTGATCTAAGTCAAGATGACCTAACTTGCAATCCATCTGTTTGGTGTCATGCATAATGGACTTTGAAGATGAATTCACAGAGTCTACGTCTGCCAAAAAGCCTGATGCTCCAGCTCAATACGTCAAGTTAGAAGATTCAGTGTTAGTTAAGCGTGATCTTGATACTTTCCCTGACTTCCTTAAAGAAAAAGCGCTCGATAAATACAAACTAATTAGTTTTATCGAGCAGGAAAACTCAGGTGGCTGGACGCAAAACAAACTAAACCCAATCCTCGATAAGTTGTTTGTCGATAATGTAGATAAACGTCCCAACTGGCGAACGGTAGTTCGTTGGCGTAAGAGTTATATCGATAGTAATGGTGATTTAGCTTCTTTGGTTGTTAAGCGCCATAAAATGGGCAACCGAAAGAAACGAGTGGAAGGCGACGAGGTATTTTTTGAGCGAGCATTATCTCGTTTTCTAGATGCCAAAAGACCGAAAGTGACAACTGCCTACCAGTACTATAAAGATGCCATCACCATTGAGAATGAAACAATTGTCGATGGGAAGATACCTATTATTTCCTATACAGCCTTCAATCAGAGAATAAAGTCACTACCACCTTACCCAATAGCTGTCGCTAGGCATGGTAAGTTCAAAGCTGATCAATGGTTCGCCTATTGCTCTTCTCATATACCGCCCACTCGGATTTTAGAGCGAGTTGAAATAGATCATACGCCACTCGATTTAATTCTTCTCGACGATGAATTACTTATTCCCCTCGGAAGGCCTTACCTGACTTTAATCGTTGACGTCTTTAGTAATTGTGTTTTAGGTTTTCATTTGAGCTATAAAGCTCCATCTTATGTTTCAGCGGCTAAAGCAATTGTGCATGCCATAAAGCCTAAAACGCTGGGTAATATCGGAATAGAGCTTCAAAACGATTGGCCTTGTTATGGAAAATTTGAAACCTTGGTTGTTGATAATGGAGCTGAGTTTTGGTCAAAGAGTTTAGACCATGCTTGTAAAGAGGCTGGCATAAATATTCAATATAACCCGGTTCGTAAGCCATGGTTAAAGCCGTTTGTTGAGCGTTTCTTTGGCATGATTAACCAATATTTTTTAACTGAACTACCTGGGAAAACGTTCTCAAATATTCTAGAAAAAGAGGACTACAAACCTGAAAAAGACGCCATTATGCGTTTTTCAGTATTTGTCGAGGAGTTTCATCGTTGGATTGTTGATATTTACCATCAAGATTCAGACTCTCGTGACACGCGTATTCCAATAAAGCAGTGGCAGCATGGTTTCGATATATATCCACCGTTACAGATGGAAGTGGAAGATGAAGAGCGTTTCAATGTGCTGATGGGGATCACTGATGAAAGAACGTTAACTCGAAATGGTTTTAAATATGAAGAGTTGATGTATGACTCAACGGCATTGGCTGATTATCGTAAGCACTATCCGCAAACTAAAGACTCTATAAAAAAACTGATTAAGATAGACCCTGATGATCTCTCCAGTATCCATGTTTACCTAGAGGAGTTAGGGGGCTACCTCAAAGTACCTTGTACTGATACTACTGGGTATGCCAATGGTTTGAGCCTTCACGAACATAAAGTAATTAAGAAAATTAATCGTGAAACAATACGCGAGAGTAAGAACAATCTAGGTTTAGCTAAAGCCCGAATGGCAATCCATGCTCGAGTACAGCAAGAGCAAGAACTCTTTAATGAATCTAAAATTAAAGCCAAGCTCTCTGGAGTTAAGAAGAAAGCTCAATTAGCTGATATTAGCTCAACAGGTAAATCCACAATAGCCCTCCCAGAAAGTGAACCGCAGAAGTCAATTAGCTGCAATCAAGTAGAGGCAGAAATGGAAGATGATGATTGGGATATGGATTTGGAAGGATATTGATGACTAGATTGACGCTTCAACAGGACACTGCACTTAAAGAGTTTGGGCTTTGCTTTATTGAATTACCAATAGTGTCAGAAACTTTTGAAGATTTTGATGATCTAAGATTCAATAGAGATTATCAATCAGATCCTCAATGTATGATGCTTACTGGTGAAACAGGGTCAGGTAAAACACGTTTGATCCAAGAGTATCGGCGAAGGGTGAATGCTAATAGTAGCTTTAGGCATTCAGATGTTCCTGTGCTCATTACAAATATTTCGAGTAATAAGGGGTTAGAAAATACTTTAGTACAAATATTGTCAGATTTAGATACTTTTGGATGTCACCAAAAAAAACGTGGGATGAAAACCGACTTGACCAAAAAAGTGGTGCGAAATTTAACAGCAGCTAATGTTGAATTACTTATCATTAATGAATTTCATGATTTAATTAAGTTTAAAAGTTACCAAGAGATCCAGATAATTACGAGTGCACTAAAATTTATTAGTGAAGAAGCAAATATACCGATTGTATTAGTAGGAATGCCTTGGATGAAAGATATAATTAATGATTCTGAATGGGGGTCTAGACTTCGGCGTAGGAAGCACTTGGAATATTTTAGTTATATACGTAAAGAAGATCGTGAACACTTTAGATTGCTTTTGGTTGGCTTTTCAAAAAGAATGTCATTTGATACGCGTCCGGTTTTGCATAGCAAAGAATTAACTCGTGCACTCTTTGCTGTTTGTCGAGGGGAGTTTAGGCAACTCATGGTTTTTCTATATGAAGCTTGTAAAATGGCGCTTCTGAATGAAGAACCTACTATAAGTAGAAAAATACTTGCTGAAACTTTTGAGAAACTAGGTTGTGAACACTTAAGTTCAAACCCATTTACTATAAAGTTTAAGGAAATTCCTATTCCAGTGCTATCAATCCCTTCAAGGTATAACCCAAATGCTCTAGAAGAGAAAGATGAAATTATTGATAGGGTGTTTGAATACATTTATTAATGTTAATGAGTATCAAATATTCTTACAATTTGCTCTTTATATCCGCCTAGTAAGGCCAGGTTGTAGTTGTTTTCTTGTTCAATAACAGATGTTTGAGTTTGTTGTTGCATGTTGAATTTGGTTAATAGCGATAAACCTGAGATTTGCAGGTTAGTGCTATTGTCATGATTAAGTTCGGTTGAACTTGAGTTATTCGATAGTGCCAAATTTAATTCTTTCGACTCAGTTTGTTCAACAATCACTGAGTTTTCCGGTAAATCTTGATCGATCCTATAAGCAAACTCAGTAAGGCTAGCTTCAGCTAAGGTAAATAACCAAGCTTGTTGAACCGCTGTGGAAGTGATTCTTAATATACGGCCTAATACTTGGCGATAATGCATTTCGGTTTTGATGCTACTTAGGTGACAACATACCTGCAGCCGTGGAATATCTGTCCCTTCTGAGATCATACCAACACTCACTATCCATTGAGTATCGTTCTGTCTAAAGGCTTCAATAGTGTGTGAAGGATGCTTCAACTTAGAAGTTACTAGACAGGCTGTTTGATTAAAATCAGCAACAAGAATTTGGTACAGCTGTTTGGCATGTTTGATTGACGAAGCAACAATCAGCCCGCCAGCTAAGGGATTTTCTTGCCGTATTTGTTCTAGTTTTTTAATACCTTGGCTCAGCATGTAATGCATCACCTGTTGATTATTAATTAATGCCTTATAGCTGAATCCAGACCCTTTTAATAACTCAGCAATAGATGAAAACGTTTCTGACTCTAGATCATCATCTAATCTTATTTTGTCATTATCAATGAGCGCGATATTGGGTTTACGACATACGTCATCGGCTACAGCTTGTTTTAGACCATAGACAAAATCACAATGTATGGTGTTATCGGGTTCAGTAAATCTGGAAAGTACTATAGGTGCAGCATCAGACCGCCATGGAGTGCCAGATAAAGCCAATGTATAGCAAGCTCGGTTTTGAATGTTGAGTAGTACCTCCTCACCCCAGGCGTTGGCATTACAGAGTTCAGTGCCTTTTAAGTGATGCACTTCATCCATAATGACAAAGACATTGTGACTATGAAGAAGTTGCCAAAATTCAGGCGTTAATGAGGACATGGACTGATAAGTATAAACACCTCCGATAGCTCCCATTAATCCATCGAAACGCTTGAGTAGTCGTCGTGAGAAGCTGGCTCTTATACTTTCGTTTACTTCGGAGGATGGTGAGAAACATAAAACAAAATCAACTTTCCCCATAGTAATTAATCTAGCCGCCAACTCGGCTGCCATTACAGTCTTGCCCGCTCCTGGAGTGGCCAAGCACATAAAGTGGTTTTGTGTTTGGTAGGATACTAGTGCCTTTTTAACGCAATCGTGCTGCCATTGTCTTAACTTCACGATATTAACTCTCTAGCGTGTTGATACAGGCTTCTACGGCTTTAATTTTACCAACCATTGATGAGCTTTGGTTGCGCGCATGCATATAGCGGGAATATAAGCTCGTTTTCGTTTCAGGGAATTCATTGAATAGCCGTTTGAACTCTTCTGCTTCACCAATATGGCCCAGCAGATCAATTTGGTATTGGTTAAGCGTAGTTTTAAGTTTTTGTAACTTAGGAGCGTTGTCGTTAACAATAGGCTCTTTTGAGACTTGTTTGCGTGGCATACTTGCATAGAGGCGGCTTTCATCAAACATGGGAGTTTTGATAAATAATACCTTTTTGCCATCAATTTTTTTTTGAATGAAGTTAGCGTTACATAGTTTGTTCAATGTTCTATGCACTAATTGGCTAGCATCTTTGTTTTTTGTGTCAGGTAGCTCTTCTACATACATTTTTTTTAGCTCAATTGCAGAAAATTGAGTCAGACTTTTACTTTTCAGTAACTTGATAAGTAATTTGTTTATTCGGATTGTTGACTGAGTCATGGTATTTGCCAATTACTAATGTTTTCAATATCTAATGAGCCAATCCGTGACGTTTCTATAATTAATTTCCTCTAACTATTTGTCCTCTGATCTGTTCAGGCCTAATCGAATTTGGTTAAAACTTGACAATGCAACCTAAAAGGCTAAGGATTCCTTAGTATACCTTAAGTGAAAAAACTAAGACAATCTAAGTTATCTAGGATCAGACAATAATGAACTCGTGTCAGAAAAGCAGATCAATCCACTGCCGCTTAGGCTTAAGCAGGCAAGAACAGCGCTGGGCATCAGCCAAAAGCAACTGGGCATTCAGTTAGGAATGGAACCTGGTACGGCGAGCGCACGCATGAATCATTACGAGAAAGGTAAGCATACACCTGATTATGCGACGCTAAAAGCGATGGCCGATGAGTTAGGTGTGCCTGTTGCTTACTTTTTTTGTGAGTCAGAAAGCACAGCTGAATTGCTGTGCTTGCTTGAAAAGATGACAGAAGAAGAGAAGGCTGATTTAGTTAAAAAGGTAACAAATACTGTTCTGTAATAACCATTCCACCAGAGCTTATGAACATAATATCAGTGTGACTAGTTTATATTGTGGAAGTCTATACATTGCCCCGATCTCGGTTACTTTTAGTGCTAACGCCTCTTCAATAGTTGATTGCATAGCAAGGATATCTTCTTTAGGGGCATGCGAATCAACAAACACCTCTTTTGACTTAGGCATATTCGCATTTAAATCGTTGAGGAGCCTGAGAAGTTGCTCACTATCTAGAATCTCGATATCACTTCCGACTAACTGAGCACCAATCATCAGGGATGAGATATTGCCGCTTGAGCCAGTCAGTTGATCTCTTATTTGATATACAAATAGAGGCGAAGTTAAGTGCGTTGAAGCTGCAACTATGGCCTCAAAGTTTTCAGCCTGGTTTAAAGCGTTCTCTACGATGGGATGTCCTACGCCCAAAATATCCACGGCCTCTCTTTTATCGGAGCGGTCAAAAAGTAGTTTGTCATATTTTCGCTTAACCCCGTAAGACGTTATCCAGTTTTTTGGGGTTTTAAAGCTTATAAGTCCTTCATCATTAACTTCCATTCGATGGTGATTAAGCTTTAGCATACTTTCAAAAAACTGCGATAAGTCATTTAAGTCTAACCTTGGAACTTCGGCTAAGTTGTCGTATTCAAACTTATCAGCGTGCCCAACAAGGCTTTTTACAGTTTTGATGGCCGATTGTCCCCCAAATGTTCCCGCTTTAGAATCAAACCACTTACTAAGTTTTTCGCTATTCTTTCCAACGCCACCTGAAAACAGTTCGTTAAATACTCTTGCGTCAGTCATTCCTAGAATCAACTGCATCAAATCTTCAGGCTCATCCATTGCTGAACCCAGGGCGCGCATTACATTTTCGATTTTATCGTTTAATAAATTCCAAATTCTCGACTCAACAGTGTCAGGGTTCCTTAAGGTGATGACCTCTACTTGTTCGGTTTGACCATAGCGATTTAATCGTCCAACACGCTGATGCAATCGCATCGGGTTCCAGGGAAGATCCACATGGATCATAGAGTGGCATTTATCTTGGAGATCAATTCCTTCGCCGCCAGCTTCAGTACAAATTATGAATCTGACTTTTCCCTGATTAAATTGTTTTGCGGCATCATATCTGTTCATGTTCAAAGAGAACACATTGCCATTCTTATCTACGACTCCATCTAGGCGGCCATCACCATTGATGAAGCTGACAGTATTGTGACCAAAGTTTTCATGTAGTTTGTTGAGAAGAAGAGCCTGGGTTGATTTATACTCTGTAAAAAAGACAACTGTTCTGTCTTTGAATTCATTTTCCAAGACATCAATTATGGATTCTATTTTTGTTTCAGAAGTAACGTCGTTTGCTAACTCTAAAAGTTCTTTTAGCCTAGGAAGCTCATCTTCCATGAGTAATACTTTTATCTGGGTTTCTGCGAACTCGGCCTCCAAAGCGACATATCTATCATCTAACTCTGGATTACTCGTATCTTTCTCATAATCAGTTAAAGTTTTACTTCTGGAGGAGAGCTCTTTCTCTAGTTCAACGAGACGTTTTTTACTTAGGGCTAACCTACCTATTCGGCCCTTAATTGCTGCTTTAATTGCTGCAACAGAGCTAGCTGCCAACTTTTGCATGGCAATCAAAACCAGCTGAACAGTTCGTTGTTGGCTTTGGTTTAAGGAAGAAGCATATGCTTGCCCAGACATGATAAAAGCGGTGACTTGATCATAGAATCGTTGCTCTTCTGGTGTAAATGAGTAGGTTTTAGCGGTAACTTTCACTTCCTTAAACAGCTTCTTTCCATTCATGTCGGTAACTAGCTGTTTATTATTTCTGATAACTAACTGGTTAAGATGTTGACGCTGTAGATTTAAATCTGCACGAGGATCAAATAGTTCAGGTCTTAATAATTTCATTAGTGCGAAAAAGCCAAAATCCTTTCCTCTGTGAGGGGTCGCGGTAAAAAATAATTTGGATTTAAACTTATCGTTTTCAATTAGCTTTTCGACAAACCTATACCCTTGTGTGGCACCCTCTTGTTCCTGGTTATTCAAATGATGTGCTTCATCTATTATCAAAAGATCCCAGTCTTCAGCTTCCAGCATTCTTTCGTGGCGGTCGTGCAGATCTTTTCTCAAGGTAGGTAGTGAGGCGACAACTTTATGGTGGGTGTTCCAGTAATCGGTTGTTTTGGTATCTGTCGAAGGGGTATATAAAGTTAAACGAATATCAAACATCTCCCTGAGGCGCTGTTGCCATTGCTCGACTAGTGATGCGGGAGTAAGTACTAATAGCCGTCGAACCCGTTTTTTTGCAATTAGCGGCCATAGAATAAGCCCAGCTTCGATAGTTTTACCAAGTCCTACATCATCAGCTATTAACTTATTTACTGGCCACTCACTCAGTGTTTTATGGCAAACCCATAACTGGTGGGGTAGTAAAGAGATTCTAGACTTTGAAAATACCCCCCAACTATCATTAATTGAGCGAATCGTGAGCGCCTGACTTTTTGCAATAACTTCCCTTAAGTTATCAAGATTGGCTGACTCAAGAGACTGCTGGATATCTTTTAAAGGCTTAAGCTCAGCCACCAGGCAATCTTCTATGCCATGTTCAAATCGAACTAAGGCACTTACCCCTTTATCAAATTCTACCGTACCAGCACCAAACTTTTCGTGGGTAACTAAACAACCTGTTTCCAATGTCATCACTTCGATTCCTCGGTTACTCACTATAGCCAATACCTAATAATTTTTCTCGAAGGTCTCGATATTTATCGCTCATTAGAATTCTAAAGGGAATATCAAAACAGTCAGAAAATGTCACGAAATCTTCGCCTATGTGCTCTTCAATAAAATCGTAAATTTCAGCAGATTGATATGGTGACCAAGTGTTGTCATCTAAATTACAGCCAAGCTTGGCAAAGAACTCTCTCACTTTTAGTGATGGCACATAACTGAAGCGTTTTAGGTTTTCGACATCAAATACCTTATTTCTAATCAGTTCTCGGAATACAAAATTGGTTCCGATTCCCAGTGTTGCTTTAAGCTCTGGAACAGCCATCCCGCTTCCATCAAGTTTAGAGCTTGACCCCGGCCTTAAGAAGTCATCTAAATTTTCTAAGAATTGTTCTGAACTGTAGAGTAGCTCTACATAGTCTTCTAAATCCCTTGAAAGGCGGTAAATGGGGAGTAATTGTAGCCAATTTCTATACTCTTCATCGTTAATAGAGTCATCCAAATACTGATCAATAACTTCAAACCAAGCTTGTGCATTAGTTTTTTCAGTATTAATAAAGACATCCCACCAACCCTTTCTTTCAAACAAGGCTATAGCGCCTTTATGCTGTCTCTCTCTGGTTCTGCCTATTGTTTGACAAGAGCCTAAGTAAAGTAGCTTTAGCCAAGCTTTGGCAGTATTAGGGTCGTTGAGATCATCTTTCAATATTAAATCCCAGGTAAATATCCCCTCAGGATACATTTCCCGTTCGTATTGCGGTAATAGCTCACCTTTATTATCTTCCCACCAATCAAAGACATTCATCAAGGCTTCTTCAGCTGAAAATGTAGCCTTACCTTCAACTTTTAGCTGCTCATTTACACGGTTATACCTTTCAAGATCGGTTACCATTCGAACATTTATAAACAAATCTATCTGTTTTTTATCCCAGCCCCAACTTTTTAGTTGATGTATATCGATACCTAAAAGCCAGCGTGGTGATGACGATAGCTTAATTTTTTCAGCAAGAGCTTCACCATAGCTTCCTTCTACTAGATACCGACACACTGATTGCTGCTTGTCCGCATTAGCTGCAATATCTCCTCGGCAGACCCAATGAAATAGTTTTTGTATGTCATACGGAGTTACGTCTCTCCGGCATAATTCTAACAGTTCAGTTGAGCTCTTATATTGGAGGGAAGCTATGTATTCGCTCGGAGCAAACTCGATAATCATAGCCTCATCCGCATTAGGCTTATTAGGCTGATTAATCAATGTCTCATTAATTGAGCGGTGAGATCCATTTTCAGCTAGTACGCTTAAATTGTTGAGCTGGCCTCTGAATTCATCTACTTGCTCTTGTGTTGCTTTGCTTTTCTTTAATTTTGAATCAAAATTAGAGTCGAATACGTGACGAAGGGTTTCCGCATCTACAGGGGATAAAAAGTTATTGTCCAGCGTTTTCTCAATGAGGGTCCCAAGCTCTAGGGTAGATATTTCCTTGCCAAGGGCCAACAGAGATTTACCATTATCAAATCCAACAATTTGCTGGGCCTCTAGTAGAACAACCATTACAGGCAGTTTTGCTACATACTTGAGCATACTATCGAGTAGCTCTCCTGTACGATAAGAAACAGAGGCTAAACAAACTAATTTAGTCTTACTTCCCTTCAAACCAATAGGGAACGCCTGGTAAGAATCATAGAAAGATAAGATTCCACCTTTAGTAGTGAAGAGACTGTTTGTGTAATTTGCGTAATTATCAATATCCTCTTCACCAGGTTGTCTAGCCTTAGATACGCTCCCAAAATGTAACGCATTCCAAACGCTCTCCCAGAAAGCTGTAACCTCTAAGTCTTCTTGGAGCCCCCACTCGACCTTGAGTGCTTCCCAATCTGAATTGCATTGAAAATAGAGTTTCGATAGAAACTTATTTAACTCTTTACCAAGATGCTCAAACAAACTTCCATTTATTTGAGACGATATTGCTAATTGATTACGCCCAATATCAACTTCAAACGCTGCATTAATAGCAAAACCAAGGTTAAAATCACCCATCAGTGGGGATAGGTTCCAGAGCTTAGGTAGGTTTGGATTGAGAGGCTTTAACCCCTTATCTCCGAGGCCAAAAACAAAACAACCTGATTCAGTGCTCACGACAACAACCCTAACTTCAGAGTTTCTTTTCTTAGTGGGTATACGAGTCACACCTAAAGTAACACCGTCAATTAGCCTGCTATGTATTGGTTTCCATTGAAAAATATCCTCATCAAGTTCTATTGTACGAATGCGCTTGGAAAATATTGTCAGTAAACCCGCTTGTTTTTTAAAACGACTTAACACTTCATTAGAGCCGATGCCCTCTCTAAGCGTTAGTGAAATTACTGTTGGGCGAAGACCAGATTGTAGCTTTTCATCTTTGGCCAGCTGGAATAAGTACTCGTGATCATTGCTGAGTGATGGTAGAAGACCGCCTTCTATTTGAACGGCCAATCGTCCCGACACAATGTGTGGCGTATCCGTCACGAGCAGGCAACTCTTAAACCCTAAGCCAAACTTACCAGTAGTGGTAGCACCTTTGTCAGACTGGTTTCTTACAATCATTTTCTGTAAGTCAGTCTTAAAGCCAAACTCGCTACCATCAATATTACTGCTAGATGTGCGGTACTGGTTGACCTCTCGTCCCCAGTTGAAAAAAGTTATCTTATCTTTGGTTGCTTTGACCCTAAATATACCTCGGTGATCGGAATCTACATCATCAATACCAAGTTTACGCAACTCGACAACTGCATCATCAGCATTTTGAAACAACTCAAATGGGACACTATGAGCATGGTACTGTGCTTGCTCAATTTTTTGCTTTACCGCATCCAACACCTGACTCTTTACGTTATTTGTCTCTACCTGATTACAGATCTTCTCCAGAATAGATCTTCTTTCATCACCGCCTACATTTTGGTTGCTCTCTGCTGCGGACGTAACTAATTGATCATACTCTTTCAGTAGCTTGGACATTTCAATGTCTTTCAGCTGAAGCTCTTTCAACTGATGGACAATTCCATCCATCACTGTCAGTTTTGCTGCTCTGATATCGAGTTGCTCCGCACCAGAAAATTCATCCCAGATATGGTCCAACGTTAAATTTTGTCGATATACTTTAGCTAGAAATAATTCTGCACTATTTTTTAAAACTGTAAGTAACTGAGTTTCATCCATTTCAGCAACAGCTATCTTACGAACCTCTATAGAGATTGGTTCGGAATAAAATAGACGCGTTGTGTCCCATACAAAAATGGATTCATTATCTGTCTCAAGTTTCACCTTGATTTGCTGATTTAAAATTGATGTAACCGTTGTCGTTTTGCCGATGACTGGCTTAACATCAAATTTTACTAACGACACGAATTTTTCTAATGTTTCAGGAACTCGAGCAAGCAGTGTTTCCTGTTCATGTACCCAGTTTTTCCCAATTTCTTTGATAAAGTTACTGTAAGTGCGCTGACCTAAGTAATCTTCACAGATCTTCTTTATTCCTGGTGTCCCTGACATTAAAGCAAGAACAGCAGCCAAAGCAGTTTTATTGGTGATATGTGGTTCCCAATCAGCGAAGTAATCTTCAACCACAGTCGTTGACGCAGCCATTAAATTTGGGTCTAGATCTGAATATTGAATACTGTCCAGCTCCGTAGGAACAACCAACTCAGATACATTACTATTTGGAAGCGCATGTTTTATTGCTTCATAATCATCATCATGAAGAAGGGCTGAGTTTGCAACACCAGCGACTCCATGACATAGCTGTTGACTAGAGGCAAATTCGTCGCTTTGCGTACGCAACGTTAATTGCTCAAGATGCTTGTTTTGTGAGCTAGTGTTCGAAATCATACTCAGAAGTGTATGCCTAAGTTTTGAAATGACGCTTGCGCTTGAAGCTTCTTTTACTAAACGTTCATGTAAACCAATAAGCTGACTAGAGTTAACAATGTCGTGCTGTAAACCTACTATGCAATCTAAATTTAAACTCGCCTCATCAGTAAGTGAAAAACACTCAATAATAAGCTCCCACCCATAAAGCTCAGCATTTTCAAAAAGGGTTTTGTATTGGAGAGCCTGTTTTAAGACATCGTTGGTAACGTTTCCCCGTCCAATGAAAAAGTCAGGCAATTTGGCCGCTGATTCTATAGCCAGATAAGCAATATCACTCAGATTAGAAATGAATAGATCTTTGATAAGATCAAAACGAGAATCTTTAAAAAGATCAAGATACGCAGCAAAATAGAGGCTATTGCTAATTTGGCTTAACCTATGGGTGACACGCCATGTGTCTTTATCAGCGAGTAGTACCATATTTGGAGAAACCGAAAACTTACCAGCGACTAACCAAGGTACTGTTCTAAGCTTTTCAGCTATTGGCTTTAGTGAGTTCAATGTATCAAGTTTTTCAAGAATGAAGTTCTGGTGCTGCGATGGAGTATCTTGAGATAGTGCTAACTCTATTGCTTTGCAGGCATCCAACTGCTGAACATTTTCCTTTTGCTGAGTTTGAACAGCTTTTGATATTGCAGGACGAATCCAAACAACTTCATTTTCTAACTCTTCTGGCAGCTCAATGCTAGTCTCTAAAAAACAATGGGATATTATGGGATGAAATTCACCTGTTCGTGTTCTATGTAGCGGCAGTGCTCTCCAAGTATCGCTATTTTCAATTCGTTGGAGGACTTCTTCAGCTTCATTCTGAGTATTAATTACCTCAGAAAAGTCAATGTACTGTATATCATCACCTAAATTATCAACTACGGTCGTTGCATTAACTTCCTCAAGGTTAACTACTTTCTTTTCTTGAGGATTCAACTTAAGAACATTGGACAATTCATGTGGGATAATTGTCCAGCGTTGCTCGTTACTCAGCGAAGCTTTATGAATCCTTGACCATACCGCATCGTCTCCACCAACAGACCAAAGAGTCGTTGAAGTATTGGTATCTTCTTGACGGCCATGAATCAAATAACGAATAGATAAACGTTGCTCAGAGCTTAGGTGGTCTGTGATCTCTAACTTAGATATTAAATTGGCTCTTGCTTTGGGGGATTTTAGTAATGGCCTAGTTGACAGTAAATCAAGAACTGGTCGAATTTCACAAGGTTGAACTTTCCCGCCAAATAATTGTTGATTTACTTTGTCACTAATAAATACCAGCGTGGAATCAGATAAAGCCTCTCGCAGATGGCCTCCATGAATAAATGACCCTGAATTCAAGCTAGCTCGACAAAATAAGCGCTTTCTCTGTAATAGACGTTTCAGGTTATGTATCGACTCACGATAAGGTGTATTGTTTCCGGCCTCGTAAGCTCCAAATAGCTTCAAGCTATCATGACGCTGAAATAACCTATCTTTTTCACTTCCATTGAAGGATGCAAGAATCGATTCTGTTGCTTTAGATAGTTGCCTATCATTCAACTCTTGCTTACCCAATTGAGCAAGTAATCTATCAGCATCATCAAAGTCGAGAGCCTTAGTGCTATCACCAGTATCAAGGAAAGCAGGGATAAATAACTTACTTGTATCAACCGATGAATACATATTCCATAGAGGTTGCTCACTTTTCTCGACCTTAACAGCCCAACGATAAATAGGACGAATAAGGCTAACAAACTCGCGTATTGCACTTTGATTCTTGGATAGTTCTACCAATGGTGTTTTTTTGAAAGCTGATTGAGTTATTCTGATAAGTGCCACTTGGCAGCGTTCGGAGTAAACAGGGACACTCCGCAAGAATGTGTTTAAATAGCTCAGTAATTTCTGAGATTCAAAAACATCAGTTTCCACTGAATTAAAAAGATCAACTAACTCATCATCCTGCCAATTAGCATCTTTTAGTGAGATAATGTTTGACTTGCTGTCATCAATAAACACAAACTCATCTCGGATAGAAAATAAGCTAGGGAATGTGTTCCAAATTCTTTCATACTCATCCGACTTTGGTTTAGGTAGCTTTCTGATTGGTAGCGAAGAACAAACCAAGTTCCAGCGTCTAGACTCTTTAGAAACTTGATAAACCCACTGATGTGCAGAAGTAACATGATAATGACAAGATATACCTATACTATCTTTCAAGAACTCACGAATTCCTCGTGACAACTCTTCGACCTGCAGTTGCGTCAATTTTGGCGATGCCAAACTTACTGAAGAAAGAAGCCTAGGAAGCGTCCCCTCATTGGCAACCAAACGATTCCATTCCTGGGTTGCCGAATCTTCTGAATCAACAATCAAAGGCTTTTGATCACCTATCGATTTACGTCCGTGTATGCCGACTCTACCAGCGTCAATAAAAAAGTAACCATGTAACAATATATCGAAACTCATCCCACCATCGATATCAATCTCAAACACTTGCTTTTCTTCTGCTGTATCTTGCTCTCCCAGGGGGAGGAAAACCGCCCACCCAACAGTAAATTTAGCTTTTTGTTCGGTGGGTTTTGTCAATAATATCGCAGCAGAGTGTGGCTGAGTTTTATCGGGGTTTACTACTTCTTCTCCGGCGTCATTCCTCCCTCGAGTAATAGGCCAGAACTCATTTTGTTTTAAGTCACTCAATGCACTTGACTGAAGAACGGCCTCTGTACCTACGTAGCTAACTTTAGAACGAAAACCTTCTTCGAGGGTATTGAGATTTATTGAGCCTTGCCACTGAATTTCTCCTTCCAAGTTTGGAAATTGTATACGTTCAGATGAAGGTTCGATTTCAATAGTGAAATGTGTTGTTAGAGTTTTACTTGAGGGGGAAAAAGTAGCCCCTTTAATTGAACGTAAACACTTTAACATTGGCAGTAGCTTGCCTAGTTGACTAGCTAAATTAGGAGCGAGTAAAAAATCAGGTACTTCCATTCCATAATCTTCACTACTCCGAATGAAGTTGGTCGCACTCTCACCACGCTGTTGCGAAATGGATGTTGAGCGTAAAGGAATCCAAACGATGAACTTATACGCGTCACTTTCAAAATTATCAGTGATCGCGCTTAGCTCTTCTTGAATTCTTTTTTTATCTTGGTTTGAAAAGCTCTTCCACTGAGGTCTCTCAAAATCCCATGGGTTCAAAATATCAGCTTTTGGATAAGGACCACTATATTCCTCCCAATCACTACCAATAAAAAAGTAAAGCTCACCAAAGTGAAATAAACTCTTCATACCTAAGCCAAATTTGCCTACAGCGTTGGCATCACTCGCTTTTGAACCTAAGCCAAGAGTCCGAATCCCTTTTACATCAGCCTCTGTTAATTCAGCATCATTTACGATAAATATGGCAGGGTCTTTAAGAAGGGGGTGTGAGGCTGAATTAATACCGGGATGCCAGCCAATAACCAGGTTATTAGCTTTAGCATCATCTGCATTTTGAACCATCTCTTTTAATATGGGGAACCCGCTCTTATAACGATCTCTCAGGTTATTCGCAATTAACTCAATATCACTAAGTGGATCGTGTAAAAGAGACATGTTACCTCTGTTTATTAAAATTTAATTATTAAAAGATATTCAAAGATTGCTGTCTTTCTATCTCTAAGCACTCTGGCTTTCTTCAATGACTGCATTGGCATTTACTGTTCGTATCGCACTGAATAGGTCTACCATTGTCCTTTCATCAAAAACCATTAGCGCCCACTTAGTAATCTCCGTACAAATACTTCTGAAACCCGATAAATGTGTCTCGTATTGCTGCTGGAGAGCCAAACTCTGCGGCTGCGTCACTTATGGTGTTGTATTTAAGTTCGACTAAACTGCGCATTTTTTTGGCTGCTAGTTCTTGTACACCGTCTTCAATGTATTTATCTAATATGAATTCGATAAACTCAATTTGTTTGCTGGTGAATTCACTTGATATTCCAGGCTTGGCCGTTGCAACACGTTCTTTACGCGTATGGGTTTCTCTGGCGTAGGCTACAAAGGCTAGTAGGTCGTATACGTCGCTGTCTTTGGCGTCGATGATGTCTTTCATGCTATCAAGTTTTTCATCGTCGTAACCTGCTTCGTGTAAGTCAGCTAATAGCTTTTCACGGGTGCTGGGGTTGCTCCATATTTCGCGTAGCTCATCTTCGTTACCAAAAAAGCGTGGTAGCTCTCCAAATAACTGCTCGACAAACTGGTGAGCGGTGAGCATGTCACCATCAGGCCCCATAAACAGTACGCTTTTCATGTGTTGAATTTGGCGTACTTTCCCGTCTTTTAGGGTGATGAATATCTTTTCTGGTCTGTCAGGTTTATCTTCGCCACCTTCATCACAGGTACATGGTTCGTTACCACAATTATTGCAAGGCTCATCAAGGCACTGACAAGGAGACTGATTGCAATCGATACACGGCTCGTCTTGGGTATCATCAACACAGTTACATGGGTTAAATTCACAGACTTCACATACACAAGTACATGGTTTGGCATTACAAATATCACAAGGCTCTTGATCAGGCTTGTCTTCAGGAGGAAGTGGCTCGCCATCCCATTCAGGATCAGAAAAGTTATGATGCGCTTTTACAAAGTCATACACGGTGAAGAATGATTTACCGTCGTACATACGCGTACCACGGCCAATGATCTGCTTAAACTCAATCATGTTTTTACATTCACGCATTAGTACAATGTTTCGCACATTACGGGCATCTACCCCTGTCGATAACTTACGTGAAGTGGTTAATATAGTAGGTATGGTTTTTTCATTGTCACAGAATGTGCGTAGGTCATTCTCACCCGCAGCGCCATCGTTTGCAGTAATACGCACACAATAACTTGGATTAGTCGTCCAACCTTTTTTAACCGCGTATTGATTAATGTAATCTCGCACCATGCCTGCGTGCTCTTGTGTGGCACAAAATACAATGGTTTTTTCCTGCGGATTGATATGGTCCATCCAATACTGCACACGTTTCTGTTCGCGTTGAGGCATGGTGACGATGCGATTAAAGTCACCTTCTTTATATACTCTGCCTGCTTCAGGTTCGCCTTTAAAGGTTACCGCATCGCCAGGGGTATACACGTATTCATCCATGGTGCCGACAATCGGATACACTTTAAATGGTGTTAAGAACCCGTCGCTAATACCTTCTTTTAAGGTATAGCTGTAAACGGGATCGCCAAAGTATTTGTAACTATCAGCATTGTCGGTACGCTTTGGCGTAGCGGTTAAACCTAGTTGTACGGCAGGGGCAAAGTAGTCAAGAATATCGCGCCATGAGCTCTCATCATTTGCGCCGCCACGGTGACATTCGTCAATAATAATAAAATCGAAGAAGTCTTCAGGGTATTGCCTGAAATTACAGTTGCTGGTATCAGTTATCACTGCTTGTTCATAATCTTCATTTTCTAACTCTTCTGCGCTGTTTAGCTTGGCACTGTTCTGAGCAGAATCTGTCATCAAAGTTTGAAAAATCGCCATAAAAATACTGGCGTTTTTAGGTACACCGTTGGCTTTTTTGATTTCTTTTGGGGTAATGCGCACTACGGCATCTTCGCCAAATGCACCAAAGTCGTTAAAGGCTTGTTTGGTTAATACATTACGGTCGGCTAAAAATAAAATACGTGGACGTTTTTTAGCATTACTTGGATTCTTAGCCGCTTGCAAACTCCAACGGCTATTGAACAACTTCCATGACAATTGAAAAGCAATGCAGGTTTTGCCTGTACCTGTTGCAAGGGTGAGTAAAATACGGTCTTTGCCTTTGGCTATTGCTTCTAACGCTTGATTAATGGCGTTTTCTTGGTAGTAACGAGGTTGCCAATCGCCTTTGCATTCAAAGGGGATTTTTGCAAAGTTTTCACGCCAAGTGCTGGTGAATTCAGGCTCAGCTTTTCCATTCCCGTCTATAGAAGAACTGCCATTAAATGCAATCGCCCACATCTCTTCAGGGCTTAAGTAGCGCTCTACTAACTGCTCGTCGCCCGTCAGCATATCTATTTGGTAAATGTCATGACCGTTTGTGGCATAAGCGAAACGGCACTGCAAGCGTGTAGCATAGTCTTTGGCTTGGCGCACACCTTCGGTGTAACTTAGATCTTCACGCTTGGCTTCAACCGTTGCGAGCTTACGACCTTGAAACTCTAAAACGTAATCAGCACTCAGTTTTGAGCCACGTTTACCGCCGCCTAAAATCCGCCCCGCAGTGATACTGACTTCACGGCGAATAATGCTGTTGTCACTGTTTTTGGAGGAATGAGTACCCCAGCCATCTAACGCCAGTTTAGGTGAGATTAACTCGGCACGGGTTTCAGATTCGTTTCTACTCATAACACTACCTTGTGATTACGTTTTAGAGGGTGATTTAATCGTGCGTTAATTTACCGCTAAAGGCTTTTTGTAAAATTGATTTTTTTAGTTCGTCTATTGAGTTTAATTTCTGCTGATAAATTAACTCAAGTTCAATGACTCGCTCTTTCGCTTCAAATAATTTTTGGGCAATAGCTTCTTGGGCTGCTAAATCTGTTAACAACGGAACTGATATTACCTGCATTTTTTTGGGAGATGTATGCCTTACCTTTAAGCCTGAAGCTGTTTCTTGTACTTTAGCTCTGAAATGTTTTGTATTAAATAGATGGAATAAAAACGCCAAATTGACTTTATTTTCATATTCAGGAGTCAGCTCAACTAACCCTAAACGCTGGTTATGGAGAAAAGTATCATTTTCAGGCACTAAAGCTGAAGAACCTAGTAAACCAACTGCTTGTTCTGTCATAGCAACAAGAAGATCTCCTTTTGATAGTAAATATTCTTCTGGAAACTCACCTTTATAGTACTTTGTTTTCTCCTCCCGATCCCTATAACCACCGTCTTCGAAAAAACTACCAGGTGTCAATAATACTAAGTTGGATTTATCTACAAAAAATTCAGATTTAAATGCAAAGCCATGCTTAAAGTTACAGATATTACCAAGAGGCACATCAACCCATCCTTCACCTTTTTGGCTGAAGACTTGTTGCAGATAGCTGTCGAATAGCTCGCGGGCATTTTTTAGGTTTTGTTCGGTTTTAGCGCGGGTTTGTTCTAAATCGGCAAACACGGTATCGAGCAATGCCACAATGCGTTTTTGTTCTGGGATTGAAGGGAGTGGAACCTCAGTATTTTTAATCTTCAACTGAGAAATATTAGGCTGAGCATTTCCAACCGCTTGTGCAATTAGTAAGTCTTTATGATTTAAGAAAAAGTAATATAGGTACTCAGGTAAAACCTTTTCGTTCGGAAGAATGCCACATACCGCTTGGTTAGTCGAAGCTTCGCAACGTAGAATACCAACTTCACCTGCGGTTGCACCATACATAGCAATCAAAACAGTATTAACAGGGAACAACTTGGCAGATGAACCATCTAAACCTTCTTGTGTGATAAATTTTTTTGTTTCTGTAATATCACGATTTCCCACCTCACCACTAAGTAACCAAGGAATTTTTCCTCCTTCGTAAAAACTACGATTACTTTTTAACGGTGTTCCACCTGCACCTGTTTTACAAAAATCGCCGACCTTCATTACAACAACTCCTGAATCTTAGCTAAAATCGCTTCAGATTCTTTATCAAGCGCAATAATGTCATCAATAATGACTTTAGGTTCACGCAGTGGTGCCGCTTCTTCAACATTCGGATTTTTAACCGATAAGTCATAAGTAGCTTGGTCAATATCGCTAATAGGCAATGACCAAGATTTTTCTGTTTCACCTTTTTCAGCATTAGAGACAGCTACTTTTTGTAGCTCAACAAACTCAGCTAAATCTTTATCATTTAGTGGATTAGTTTTACCCATATTACGGCCAACGTTTAGCTCGTAAAACCATGTATTTAAGGTCGGTTCGCCTTTGGTGAAGAACAGCACCACGGTTTTAACTCCAGCGCCTAAGAACGTACCGCCGGGGCAATCTAGTACAGTATGTAAATTACAGTTTTCGAGTAGCTCTTTACGTAGGGCAATAGCGGCATTGTCGGTATTACTTAAAAATGTATTTTTAATCACAACCGCAGCACGACCGCCGGGTTTAAGCATTTTTATAAAGTGCTGTAAAAACAAAAAGGCGGTTTCACCGGTTTGAATAGGGAAGTTCTCTTGTACCTCTTTACGCTCTTTACCGCCAAAAGGTGGGTTAGCCAGTATAATGCTGTGTTGGTTACTTGGCTGAATGTCTTGTAGGTTTTCACTTAAGGTATTGGTGTGCAATACGTTAGGTGCTTCTATGCCGTGCAATATCATGTTCATGATGGCAATAACGTAAGCCAGTGACTTTTTCTCTTTGGCGTAAAACGTATCGTTTTGCAGCGTTGCTAAATCCGTTGTACTCAACCTAGTTTTATCGCGACCACCTTGGCGTAGGTAATCAAAGGCTTCACATAAAAAGCCTGCAGAACCTGCAGCGCCGTCGTAAATGGTTTCGCCTATTTTGGGTTGCACAACGTCGATCATCGCACGGATTAACGGACGTGGCGTATAGTATTCGCCACCGTTACGACCTGCGTTACCCATGTTTTTAATTTTGGCTTCATATAAATGGCTTAGCTCGTGTTTTTCTTGCTGCGAGCGAAAGCGTAACGAGTCAATCTTCTCAAGTGCGTCACGCAGTGAATAACCACTTTGAATTTTGTTTTTTATCTCGCTAAAAATCTCACCAATTTTATATTCAATTGTATTGGCGTTATCAGCACGTTGCTTAAAGCCTTTTAGATACGGGAACAGTTGACCGTCGACAAAATCCATTAGGTCATCACCCGTTAAGGCGTTGTTATGGTCAAACTTGCCTTCTGCGTTTTTAGGTGCAGCCCAATTACTCCAACGATACTCTTCATCGATGATGTAATCGTATGTTTCCATCATCATTTCAGCTTCTTGCGACTTGGTATATTCAAGATCATCGAGATATTTTAAAAACAGCATCCATGATGATTGCTCGGTGTAATCGAGCTCGGAAGAACAGCCGGCGTCTTTGTGAAAGATGTCGTCGACGTTTTTGAATACTTGTTCAAACATTATTTTTCCTAGTGAGCATTTGCTCTATTTCTAAATAGTTTTCTTTAGCCATGCTTTTATTACTGAATACGGCATGGCTATAAATCATTTTGTTATGAGTAATTTGTTTTATAGCCAGCTATCGTTTAGCTCGCTTATAGTGTCATTTAACTGCTCAATCGTGTTGTAAGTATCTACTATTTCTTTTCTAACTTCTTGTGCTTTAATCAATTTTTCAGCATTTAAAATAGGTACTTGTAACATGCTTAAGTCTTTTGACGAAAGCATTAATGCGCTTGTGCCTGTTGCCACTGACGTTAACTGCAATTGTCCATATTCAGAGACTAAATATTGGAACAGTGCTTCGCTAGTGATTGACTTGACATGTGGTTTAATACGCAAGATAGCAAATGCTTGGCTTGCAATGCTATTACCTGACATCTCCCTATCTGCAATGGCGACTTTACCTATAGCCCCCTTGCAAACTACAAGCACATCATTCGCTTGAATTTGTTGCTTTTTGACTTTAGCTACGTCAGCGTCTTTAACGTTAATAGTCTTTCCTGGCTTAGCTAAACTCCCAATTCGGTTCATACTAGCTAGGTTAAATTCAATAAAGCTATGAGCTCCATCTTCATGATGCTTCACGGGTTGTGGTCGAATTATCTCAACTAGCTCTTCTAATCTTGCAGTTTCATGGTCCTGTAAAAAATGATTAAGCGCTTTGTCCTCTTCGTTTAAAACGTAGCGATTAGGTGAGAGGTTAAGCTCATTGTCCACAATTTCGGTTACCGTAACATTTGCAGAATTCCTACTGTCACTCTTTGACTGATAGGTAGATACAATCTCTTCAATACCAATTAGTTTATTTCTTGTGCGTGCTACTTTTTCGATAAACTGTTCGTCACTGGCATCAATAAATTGCACTGTGTTATCGGTTTTGGTTTTATCTAGAACGATGACATTAATTGGAATCATGGTCATCGGTAATAAATTACTAGGCAAAGAAATAACAGCCTTTAGCCAATTTTTATCTAGGATATCTTGCTTGAACTGTTTTTCACCTGCTGAAGCCCTAAACAGAAAACCACTTGATACGAAACAGACGACTAAATCAGTTGTTTGAGCTAACATATGGCGCAGGTGATAAACCTCCCCCATTAATGACTTTTCAGGAAAACGACCCCAAATATCATTGATTCCATTATTACCGTATTTTTGATTTATTGGGGGGAAAGCCAATGAACTTTGGAACTGCTTTAGGCCTCCTTCTTCAATAAAGTTTGGGACGAAAACAGGGTTTGTATGAGTAACTTCATAATCACAATCTAATAATACATTATGAATATCTGCAAAAAATACATCTGTACCCGTTGCTGCTTCACCAGCTTTAGTACTTTCTTGGGGTAACTTATGTGCAAATAAATAACCTCCATCAAAGGGGCAATACACATCTGTATTCTGACGGCCTAATAATGAAACACCTAATTCACAGAGTTCATCAGGGATACTAGTATCATAGGAGTGTTTACCTTCAATAGTCAGTAGTTCCTTTATCGCCTCAGATAAATCAATGAAGGTTATTACCTTTGCTTGAATAAGCCTCTGCAAGGAGAACATTAGGGCCGTTAGATCTTCATCTGAAAGAGGAGAACTCTGAAATCCCCCGTACTGAACTGATACTGTATTATTAATAACTTCGTTCAGTTTATCTGCGCTGGCAGTTCCATTAAATGCGCTGTACTCATCTAATTCATTATTCTCTGTCATTTTTATCCATGCAAAACATGCAGAAAACTGTTGAATGAGCTCTCTTTGGCTCATCGAAAACGGATTTTGAAATACCTGAATTAGTGCTAAAAGTTCTTTTTTCAAGGTCGCCTCCTTTTTTAATGTATTATTTTTGAACGATTAAAGCTGTCTAAAGCATATGTAGTGAGTTCTGTATCACCTGACTCAACAAGCACTAAACCTCCACGACTTTTCATTTTTTGCATTGTCTTAGCCAAATCATTTAGTTCCACCAATGCTGCGTCGATCCCTTTTTTGTTCAGGACGGTTTTGTCACCTTCATCGACACCAAACATTTTTACTATTTCTAGCATTTGCTGAGATATAGCTCGCTGATTCATTCGTTGATTTATATGTCTTGTTTTAGCCACTTTGATTCCCTCCATTGCTTTGATGTGAGAAGTGTATGGTGAAATTATTAAAATATCAATGTTATTTTAATAATTTTCAACTTATTATTTTAATTTCCGGTAGGGCCTTATTATTTATCTGGCTTGTAACCTCTTATTCTTGCACTGTATATGATGAATAAATGGAAAAACTCACCGTATTACATGTAAATAGGAGGCTTCATTGAAAGGTTGTGCATTATTTCAGTTCTTTTACCCTGGCAATATTCGAGTCATGCCAGGTGAAGGTCCTTTCGATTATGAAGGGGATCGTTTTGTTGTAGGCATAGGTAAGCCTATGAGTTCCGTAAAAACTTTATCTGTGAATGACAGGATAATCACAGTTACCCATGATAATGAAGAAGGTTTTAAGTACGATTTTGAAGCCTCACGACAGACTGGAGATAATCAGATTTGCAATGCTGTTCATCGGGCTGATGGTTCAATTGATGTTAGTTTGTTGGTGGATACCGACAATGGGCACACACAGTTCAGTAGCTCTTGTATCACTACGCTTGTTCGTATTGCTGTTGAAGCCGATGAGCTTTCCGAAGTTTTAGAAATTAAAGCTTTAAACGCCCTGAATCACTTTATCAGGATCTATCGCTACGCCACGAGAGACACATCAATCAAGGAAGTAGGCTTTATGACAGGTTTTAAGCCTTACATCGTCACTGGGTTTAAGCCATACAGCAAACAAGACTTGATGAAAGACACCGATCAACGAATCTGTGAACTGTTCGATGATTGGGAACCTGATGCTCAAAGGTTCACTTCTTTGCAACCGCAGAACTTAGCAGATAATGAATTACCTAACTTCAACCGTGCTAAAAGCACTGGCCATATAGCACATTACCTCTCAACAGGAGATTTTCCTCTCTGGCGTGTAACTCTGATGCGGGCTTATGAAATGGCAAATGAACAAGATAATTACAGTGCGGCGGTGTTGGAGTCTTTCATTGCACTGGAGCTGTCCTTATACCACTTACTAAACGTATACAGAGCTAAAGGTAATAAGATTAAAAAGTACGGCCGTATTCATGGTGTGATAACTGAAGCTTTGCCAAACTTGTTTGGTAAAGAAGTTGATGATTTAGCGACGCGGTTGCTTAGGTTCAAGGGGATAAGGAACGATGTCGTTCATGATGGCTATAAACCTACTGAAACTGAGTGTTCAGAATGTCTTTCGATAGCTGAAGATGCATTCAATTATTGTGATGCTAAAGCCTGAGCATTTAAGGATCACTAACTAAAATAATCTAAGGGAAGCGCAATGCTTCTCTTTTTAGGCACCAATTCAAAAAGAGTAGATGCATAAAAAGTTGAATTATTAGTAGGCATTAATTTCCCTTGCAAAAAAACTACAAACTATCTAAATTAAAGCTAAGCATTCCTTAGTTTGAGTTGTTTGTGGCCTTTCTCTTTTCTCCTAAAGCACGCGCGTTCAGTGATGAGTCATTAGAGAGTTACCTGCTGCGAGTTGTGGCGGAGAACTTCTTTGATTCCTATCAGCAGTTGAGTTTAGCGATTCGTGAGGAGCTTCACGAGCTGGACTTTGAGGCACATGGGGCTTTCCCTATAGAACTTAAACGCCTCAATGTTTATCACGCTAAACATAACAGCCACTTTAGAATGCGGGCGTTGAGCTTGCTTGAATCCCTCCTCGATTTACCTCCACATGAGTTACAAAAACTAGCCTTATTACGATCGAATAGAAGGTTTGTGGGCGGTATGTCGGCAGTGCATCGTAATGGTGTAGACATTCCATTGAGCTTTATTCGTTGCGCTGATGAAGACGGTATCGAAAGCCTGCCTATTTGCCCTCAATGCCTGAAAGAAGAGCCCTATAATCGCCAGGTTTGGCATTTGAAACCTGTTAATGCATGTGCCAAGCATGAGTGTGAACTGATTGATCATTGCCCTGATTGCCAGCAGCCTATTAATTACATTGAAAATGAATCTATTGCTCACTGCTCATGCGGTTTTGAGTATGCTACCGCTCCGAGCGTGAAAGCCGATAGCCAAGCGGTTGTATTGTCCCGTAGCTTGTTTGAAGGTGACGCCTTATCTAACAATCCTCTGTTATTTATGGGCACATCTGCGACTCAGCGATTTGCTGCTTTGCTTTGGTACCAGAAGCGTCATGCTAGAAATACTGAATGTATTGCGTATAGAGCCGTTGGCTACTTTGAAGACTGGCCTACAAGTTTCTATCGAGAACTCGATGCCGTGACTACTGGTGCTGAGGCGAGGCTTATTGACCTATTTAATCGCACATCATTTAGGTCAATTTACGGTGAGCTGATTTTAGATTCCCAGTGTTTACTGCCTGAAGAGAAAGAGCCGCATTTTATCTACCTTGCTTTGATGGAATACATCAGCAAAATAGTAGAGTCGCACCCTAAGTCAAAAAAGCCAAATGTGGCTGATATGTTGGTCTCTGTGGCTGAAACCGCAGTATTACTATCGACCACCCATGAGCAAGTGTATCGGCTCTATCAAGACGGCGTGTTAATTGCTGGATTTAAACAAAAGATTCGCACACGAATCAGTCCTCATATTGGTGTGTTCTACCTAAGGCAAGTCATCGAATATAAGGCGAGTTTTGGTAATGATAAACAAGGGATGTATTTATCAGCATGGTAGATAAACTGAAATTCCAAGAGTTGTTAGACATTGACGATATCGCTGAGCGTAATATTGCATTAAGGCGAGCATTTACCGCTTATACCGCACCGATAGATGTGACGGGCAGTGAAGCTTCTGCATTAACCATTCTACTTAATCTGACTTACCCTAGAAAACGGGTTGATGATCTACTTGATAAAAGGTTAGCCAAGCAAACACTCAATACAGATGCACATCTTGACGCCTGTATTGACGAGGTTAAATGGTTACATACGCATAATTTGAAGTACCCTGATATACGAGTCAGCAAACAAAGGCTGATTGCACTATCTCCGCTTTCACATCCTCATGTATTGAGTAGCGCAAATGGCACTAGGGCTTTAGGTTGGTCACATGACAGTGCCAAAGTGAATCTAGCAAAGTTATTTAGCTGTCATTTTATCTGGCAAGAGCGTGTTTGTTGCCTTGCTACTTTGCTGTCAGATCCTCCTAAGGAATGGAAAGAAGCTTTTCAAGCGTTAGGCATGCTTGTGAAGGACTTCATGAACTTGTGTGGCAGGGTTAAAGCTTCATTGCCTAGTGATGAGAGCCCCAGTCGTGTCGATAAATATTCGATTCAAGTTCGTCTGCCTTATCGAGATGGCTATTTGGCAATCACGCCAGTTGTTAGCCATGCACTTCAAGCTGAAATACAACAAGCAGCAATGGCTAAGCAGGGCCGGTACGCCAATATTGAGTTTACTCGTCCTGCGGCTGTTAGTGAGTTGTCGGCCTCTCTTGGTGGTAACGTCAAAGCGCTAAATTATCCACCTAGGATAGGAAATGCTGTGCATGGATTAAGTGACTCTTGGGTATTAAAAGTTCAAGCTGGTCAAACTGTATTAAACCAAGGCGCGTTATCACAACCTCGATTTAAGAAAGCATTAGAGGGTCTTCTATCAAAGAATTTTGAACTGGCATTAAAGCAACGTAGACAGCAGAAAGTAGCATGCATGAGGCAGATAAGAGCAACCCTGGCTGAATGGTTATCACCTCTATTAGAATGGCGTTTAGAGGTAGAAGAGAACAAGGTTAACACTAGTGAACTCGCCTGTATTCATGGTTCATTTGAATATCAGTTTTTAACTACGAAAAAAGAAAATTTTGTCGAATTACTAAGCCCAATGTTTAGCCTGTTAAATACAGTCTTGTCTAACTCAAATACGTTACAAAAATATGCCTTCCATCAGCATTTGATGAAGCCATTAAAAAGTAGTTTGAAATGGTTACTCGATAACCTCTCGAAAGAACCGAATGCATTAGCAATAGATTCAGATGAAGACAATCAACAACGTTATTTATATTTGAAAGGCATACGAGTGTTTGATGCCCAAGCATTATCTAATCCCTATTGTGCTGGCATCCCTTCGTTAACTGCAGTATGGGGAATGATGCATAACTACCAACGACGATTAAATGAAAGGCTGGGTACTCAGCTTAGATTGACCTCATTTTCATGGTTTATTCGCCAGTACTCATCTGTAGCGGGTAAAAAACTGCCTGAGTACGGTATGCAAGGGCAAAAAGAAAACCAGTTTAGACGGGCTGGGATTGTAGATAATAAACATTGCGATTTAGTGTTTGATCTTGTGGTGCATATCGATGGCTATGAAGAGGACTTAGATACACTCGATAATTCTGTTGGTGCCTTAAAGGCAAGCTTTCCTGCTAACTTTGCTGGAGGGGTAATGCATCCTCCTGAAATAGGCTCAGTCGATGAGTGGTGCGAGCTGTATCGTAGTGAAGCATTGCTTTATTCAAAGCTAAGGCGGCTTCCAGCATCCGGTAAATGGATAATGCCAACTAGGTATCAAATCGCTAGCTTTGATGGGTTGCTGCAGCTATTGAAGCTAAATGTAGCACTCTGCCCAGTCATGTCGGGATATCTGATGTTAGGATCCCCTGAAAGCCGCAAGAATTCGTTAGAGCCATTACATTGTTATGCTGAGACTGCAATAGGAGTGGTTGAGTGTGCCACTGCTATTGATATAAGGTTGCAGGGGATGAGTAACTTTTTTAGGCGAGCCTTTTGGATGCTCGATATAAAAGAAACTTCAATGCTACTAAAACGGATTTGAGGAAGCTTTATGGAGTTATGCAATGTTTTAAAATATGACCGTTCCTTGTACCCAAGCAAAGCGATTTTCTTTTATAAAACTGCTGAAAGTGATTTTGTCCCTCTTGAAGCTGAAATTAACCGAATTCGTGGCCAAAAGGCGGGATTTACAGAAGCCTTCACTCCTCAGTTCAAATCTAAAAACTTAGCACCACAAGATTTAGCCCACTGTAATCCCCTTATCCTTGAAGAGTGTTATGTTCCGCCAAATGTCGAGCATATTTATTGCCGTTTCTCATTGAGAGTGCAAGCTAACTCCCTTAAACCAGCAGGTTGCAGCGAACCTACTGTATTCGCGTTACTTGAAGAGTTCGCAGCCACATTTAAAGCGTGTGGTGGTTACAAAGAGTTAGCCACTCGATACTGTAAAAACGTGCTGTTAGGCACTTGGCTCTGGCGTAACCAAAATACCGGGAACTCTAAAATAGAGATTAAAACTAGCTCTGGTAATTGCTATCAAATAACTAATACCCGCCAACTTGCTTGGGACAGTAGCTGGCCTGCCGATGCTCAAAAGGTGTTAGAGGAGTTAAGTGATGAGGTTCATCAAGCGTTAACAGATCCTACTGTATTTTGGCATGCCAAAATCACAGCAAAAATTGAAACGGCTTTCTGCCAAGAGATCTATCCAAGCCAGTCTTTTGGCGAAAAGGCGGCACAGGGTGAAGCCTCAAAACAATTTGCTAAAGTGAAGTGTGTTGATGGCCGTTATGCTGTGAGCTTTAATTCAGTAAAGATCGGCGCTGCACTGCAATTAATTGATGATTGGTGGGATGTTGACGGTTCCAAGCGATTACGTATTCACGAATATGGTGCAGATAAAGAGATAGGTGTTGCGCGTCGTGCTCCTGAATCTAAGCAGAGTTTCTACTCACTGTTTGTTAACGCTGAGCTCTATCTTGCAGAGCTTAAGCAACAGCTAGCTAAGGATGAATATTCGATTAGCCCAAATGTCTACTATCTTTTTGCAGTGCTAATAAAGGGCGGCATGTTCCAGAAAAAGGCTGAAGCTAAAAGTAAATCAAAAGCTGAAACCACAACCGCTAAAACAACACCTGTGA
Organism: Shewanella kaireitica; assembly: GCF_023284045.1. Lineage (GTDB taxonomy): Bacteria > Pseudomonadota > Gammaproteobacteria > Enterobacterales > Shewanellaceae > Shewanella > Shewanella kaireitica. Next base: position 181,169 of record NZ_JAKIKQ010000002.1, on the reverse strand, counting down.
AGGCCTAGTATGAAGCGTTATTATTTCATGGTGCGATTTTTACCTGAACAAGCAAACCTCGCGTTGCTTACTGGACGATGTATTTCAGTCATGCATGGCTTTATTTGTAAGCATGACATTCAAGGGCTTGGTGTGAGTTTTCCAGCTTGGTCTGATGCATCCATCGGCAATATGATTGCTTTTGTCCATACTAATATGGATGTGTTGAAAGAGTTGAGCCTGCAAGGCTATTTTCAAGATATGCAAGAGTGTGGCTTTTTTAAAGTTAGTGATGTTGAGGCTGTTCCCGATGGTTGTGCAGAGGTCAGGTTTAAGCGTAATCAAGCTATCGCAAAAATGTTTGTCGGCGAAACTCGAAGACGGTTAAAACGTTTAGAAAAACGGGCACTAGCAAGAGGGGAAGTTTGTACTCCTAATAAGAGTAAAGAACCGAGAGAGTTGGATTGCTTTCATTGCATAGCAATAGCGAGCACAAGTACCGAACAGGATTTTCTTTTGCATGTTCAAAAAGAAAGTGTACAAAAGCCTGAAGAGGCTGAGTTTAGCCAATATGGATTAGCTACGAATAAGGTACTAAAAGGTACGGTTCCTGATTTTAGTATGATTAGACCTTATTTATAGGGTAACTAGTAACTAGTAACTTTGTTTTGTATTGGGTTAACAAATGGTGCAGGACTATAGGGTAAAAATAAAATTCTTGGTTTAGTCGTTGAAGAAAAAGAGCTTATTGGCTATTGTTGATAGTGAACTGCCGAATAGGCAGCTGAAAAGATTGTACATTGCGACAACAAATACGACGTTGGGTGAACTGCCGAATAGGCAGCTGAAAATGTCAGTGAAGTACAACCTATTAATCATGCTTTGATATCTGCCGAATAGGCAGCAAAACCTCTTCTTATTCTTATGAGAAGAGGTTTTTTATTGTTTTAACATTGGGCCTGATAATGATGTTATGGCCTAAGGTTTACCTTTTTAGTTCTAAACAACTTTTGCCCCAAAATCATTTTCACTGATAAAAGTGGTAAATAGCAGAATTAAAGCTTTGGGCTTATAAAAGCTTATGCGGGGCGCAAGATACACGACCTGCCCCGGAATTATCATATAGGCCGGAAGCCTAGTGACTTTTTTCTTGCGTGAACATTGCACTTCATGCAATGTCGGAGGTTCTTTGTTTCACTCAGGCAAAGAAACAGGGGATTAGTTCTTCCCATGTTATAACTCATTGATAATAAGCTGGTTTATTGTTATTCTCGAGTGGTTAAAGTATTGGCAATTTGTTCTTATTAAGACCGTTCTTATTCGGAATTCAGCCAAATATACTTTAGATTTCTCCGAGGTATTAGCTATACCTAATACTTAACCTATAAACGAGCAGTGCGTTAGCATTGAAAAACTCAACCACTATATAGAAGAATTGAATGGATAACTGTTACCTTTGTGGGAATGAATTCGATACAGATAAAGTATTAAGGCATGATGAACATATACTGCAGCAAGCAATAGGAGGGGTACTTTCAAACAAAAATATCCTTTGCTTGACTTGTGGTGAGTCTCTAGGCAGAGATGTTGATGTTCCTTTTAATGAAATATTTCATAGTATAGCCACACGTTTAGACATTAAGAAAGATAGGAAATCAAATAAGAAGAGTGCAATAAAAGGTACGCTAGTTAGTCAATCGGATAGATTTGGTCTCGATCTAAGTGGGACAGAAATAATCTGGAAAGACTTTAAAGTAACTCCTGTTGTACCTATGCACCGATATTCTAATGATAATAGTAAGGTGATTATTTATGCTAACAAAAAACAAGCTAAGAAATATTTAAAAAAAGTAGAAATAGAAGTAGAAACTAAATTCAAAGATAATAAACCAAAGTTTATTTTTTGCGACGATATAGATGGCTCTGTTCTTTATCAATTTAAACTAGATAATGATGCTTTCAAAAAGGGCTTGGCTAAAATTGCTGTTGGATTTGCATCTAGTATTGGTATTTCAAGACATGAAATGCCATTAGCGCTAAAAGTAAAACCTGATAATAGAGCAGAAATTAAATCTGATATAAAACTGCTTCAATATTTTCCTTTGGGGGAGCTAGATTCATATTTAGAGTCACAGAGCTCTGAAATTGGTTACTTTCCAACTCATACACTGATAATTTTTACTGCCGCTTCAGAACCGTCAAAGCTGGTTTGTTATATTGAACTTTTTTCTACTTTTCAATGGTACGTAATTCTAAATGATAATTATCAAGGTGATGCGGTATATGAATACCATTATCAGAGGTTATTGAAAACAGAAGATTATCTATTTGAACCAGGAAGACACTATTATAAAGAAAGAAGTCATACTCTTGCTTATTTAGGGGTTTCTAAAGAACGAATCCAAAATGCATATGAAAAACAACAAGATAGTAAAGATGCAAAAACAATTGAAAGTGTAGAAATTGAAATTGTTAAAGAAGAGTACATAAAGAAAAAGTATCGAGTAGAATTTGAGCAAGAGATTGAGAGAGGCTTGAATGTTATGACGACAAATATCATCAAGCAAGGGCTAAACAGCTTTAAAAACCCTATGGATTTAAAAATGAATGTTGATCTTTTTTATGATTTTCAAGGTGATGACGAAATTTTCAATATTTCGAGTTATAAACGATGTTATACACAAGACTTTCAGAATCGTGACTATATTTTATCATTAATGGATTCGTTTCAGTCATTGTCTGATTCTGGTAAATTGCAAAAATATAGTCATTCTAAATTTAATAAATTATCAGAGTTTATAGAGGTTGAAGGTATAAAGAAAAAGTTAGCTTAACCTGTTGATAAAAAATCTAACAAGGCATTAGGAACTAAGACTGAAACCATAGGTACATCCATGAATTTTGACTTTGAAAAAGATATCCTAGATTGGAGTAATGGCACTATTTCACGGCTTGGGTATGAACACTCGGAGAGACGTGAAGCATCTTCTCGCCTTGCTCAAGTCTTTGGGATTCTTAGAAATCGAATTCCTCCAACTCCAAGAGAAGTAAAAATTGCAAAACATTTTTCTTGTCCTCAAAACCACCTTGAGGGATACAGGCAAGTTATTTCCGAGATAAAGAGTGGTAGAGATCTAGGGGCTTACCAAGCCTAGCCGAATCATTATTTAACAGTGACGTTCCGGCACTCGGTAACAAAAAGCCCAACGATTTACTCGGATCTCCGGAAGGACGTAAACAGGTCAACGAACTACTCAATAAAATGGAGTGCGGAGAGTTTTCTTGAATATCAGGATTACCATCCTGGCACACTTTTGCCCCAAAATTGGTTAGGGCTAAATTTCGTTTAAGCTGAGTGACTTTGTCACTTTTTGGCTTGCCAGCCGATTAAAGTCGTAGAACTCCATTCCTCATGTGATGTCAGTCTGCGACCGAAGAAAGTCGTGGGCTTTCCACCCACACCCGAGGCGAAGGGACCTCAACAGCATGCCTTCTCTGTTTGAAGTATCTGGTTGATACGACAAAGTCGTTCGATAATTAGGCCGACAAATCCCCTGAGAGTCACGCTAATACACCTAAAATTTACTGTTCTTTGATTAGTTGGAGTTGGTTAAATGCCTTTGTAAAGCCCTTAGCGCTTTTCTTGCCACCATAGAAAAACACTTCATTTTGCTTAAGAAACTTTCTTATTATGCGATCATTAGCTACCACTGACGAGACATAGAAAATACAGGCTCTATTCTCTGCACTCCAATAGTAATTGAATCTCTCTACATCCCTATCTATCTGAAAATCGATGGTTCCCCCGTGATAACAGCTATCAGGAACAGAAAGTAACCATAGCTTAAATACGTAACTACCTTTAATATCAGACGGTTCAACTCGTAGAGTTGTATATTCACTAACGTTTAAGTAGATACCCTTATGGCTGTTTCCTAACTTCCAATCATCCGCGATAGAGACAAAAGAAAGCAACGATAAAGCTAACAATAATTTCTTCATAAGATACTTTCTCGAGGCTATAGCGATATAAATAAATGGTTAAGGTTGTGTTTACCTCGATATGCTATTCAATCCAATATTTAACTACAAATTAGAACCTATCGGTAATAGTGATAGATATTATTAGATGCCTTATGCAAATTAGTAAGGTAGTTTTATAATTAACAGCTGTAGTGAGTCCCATTACTATTGCAAGTTGAAGGCATTCCATTATGTAGAGGATAAAGTCTCGCATCTTGCGCTTTGTAATTAGCGTTTGGGTAAAGTTTAACTGGAAGGTTTAAAGGGTCATTAGTGAAAGCATGTTTTAGGAGGCGTAGTGAATTTTGGAGCTAAGATGCTCTTCCTAATGATTCCCGAGCAAACTAGAGTAGTAGCACCAACTGATTTCTGTCCAAAAGTGAGCTAGAAAGTGCTAGTGTCTTAGCCGTAATAAAAGAACATATAGCCGTTTTCGCTTAGAGAGTGGCAGCTTCAATTTGTCAGCTTATGGTTATATTTTATGTCAGAATATGGTTATATCTTTAAGCTAAGCGCTTGAAAGTCAGATAAGGGTTATGTCAGCTTATGGTTGCAGCGACACTTCCTGCTAGCTTCTGTAGCGTTATTGTCTGCACTTTCTCACCCAATCACATACTACTCGTATGCTCATGGGCTGAGAAAGCTTGACGGCTTAGCTACAAAAGCAATCAGTTTGAAATTACTTTCTTAGCCTTCTTTGTTATGGCGTTATTGTCGGCACTTTTCCACGGTATCGCATTGCTTGTGCCTGTAAAGCTATTAGTAACTCTAGCTTATATGATTCTATTGGCCTAGAACCTAGAACCTAGAACCTAGAACCTAGAACCTAGAACCTAGAACCTAGAACCTAGAACCTAGAACCTCTATATCTTGAATCTAACTAAAAAGGATTTTATGAATATCTTGTCCAAATGTTTAATTGTATGCAGCGTTATTTTTAGCTGTAGTGTTTTTGCTGCTGAGCCAGCAAAACGTATCGTTGCTTTATCTCCCCATGCGGTGGAGATGTTGTATGCCATCGGTGCTGGTGAATCGATTGTGGCAACAACTGACCATGCCGATTACCCTGAAGCTGCATTGCAGATCCCACGTATTGGTGGGTATCACGGTATTCAAATCGAGCGAGTGCTTGAGCTTAATCCAGACTTAGTTGTGGTGTGGGGCGGCGGCAATAAAGCGGAAGATATTCAACGAATAAAAGAGCTAGGCTTTCAAGTCTTTGATAGCACGCCAAAAACACTGCAAGCAGTTGCAGATGAACTTGAAGCGCTTGGTGAACTCACTGGCAATCAAGCAAAAGCAGCTACCGCTGCTCAGGCATATCGACAAGAGTTAGCTCGTTTACAGCAAGTCAACTTGGCTAAGCCTGAGGTGAAGGTCTTCTATCAGCTGTGGTCTACTCCTTTGATGACGGTAGCTGAGGGGAGTTGGATCCAGCAGATAATCGCAGTTTGTCACGGTAATAATGTATTTGTTGATTCTGCCAATGAATACCCTCAAGTTAGCTTAGAAACAGTTTTACTTAAGATGCCTGAAGTTATTTTACAGAGCCAAGATGAAGGCAACATTCAAGGAATTAATTGGAAGCAGTGGCCAGAGATCCCGGCTGTGAAGCAACAACATATCTACCAGTTAAATGCAGACTTACTGCACCGAGCCGCACCGAGAGCTTTACTTGGTGTAGAAGCTTTATGCGAGGCATTAGATAAAGCTCGCTAGGTTAGTGTGATTTAAATAATGATTAAAAAATAGCGCCCAAGGGCGCTATTTTTATTGGGGATGAAAGCAAGTTAAAGCTTTAAAAATGACTCTCTTTCTTGCTGACATTTTGCCAACTTAGCCTTTAAAGATGCTAATGAATGACTCAGATCTCTTTTTCTATCCTTACTAAAGCCTCTGGCGAGAAAAATGACAAATATAAAGAACACAGTAAATACACCCATTGGTAAAAGGTAAGCTGGAATGGAGAGTTCATTAGCAAAGCCAAGAATACTTCTCAATATGCCATGGGGGACGAAGTTGGCAGCCAAATCCACTAACTCATTAAAATAAACGCTGCAACCAATGGCTAAAGCAAACATCAGAAATACAAAGGTCTGGCTTTTAGCTGAGACTCTGCTCCATTGCGTGACAGACTCTGGTTGTATAAGGTTATCTTTACTGATGTTGTAGTAAAACTCATCATAATCTAGCTGCTCTGCTTTTCCTTCTAGGCGGCTGCTACCTAGCATTATCCAGTCGCCTACATCTGCTGTGGAGAGTAGCGATCTTGCCGCTTTATAGGTTTGTATTTTACCGTCAGGTGTTTCAATGGTTAGCTCGCCATACAAGTTGGAGTTTCTTTGCCTATGGCTCGATGTTTCTGTTCTGTACTCAGAGCGCACCGTTGAGCCATAGCGATTAGTATAGTCAGTGCGAGTGGTACTCGTGTAAGTATTAGTTTTATCACTCACACTGGTTTCTACCTCTTTATCCGTCACTCGCACGATAGAAGATGAGGTGGCTATTGTGCAGGCGTAGTTCTTAGCAAAAATATGCTTATTTTCAAATGAATGGCTGTCATAACCCATGTATGGAGCACAGACTTGCATGATCTTATCTCTACGAGTCATACGTTTGTTGCTTGCCTGAGTGATAGGCGTAACATTACCATTGTTAGCTGAAAGGGCGTGAGATTGCGATGATATCTGCTCATTGACTGCTGAAGAATCAGCGTCAGTAATTAAGCTAGGCTGTGCGACCTCGGTAATATTTTGAGGCTGGCCACAGCAGTGACAATAGTGATAACTGCTGTTGATGAGATGTTCGCAATTGATGCAGTAAACATCGTCATTGTTAGCTGTGCGGCCACGTTTGTCATAACCCATTTGGCTAATCGAAACTCCTAAGATCCGTTTAACGGTGCGTTTTATCTCAAGTAGTCTGGCACTCTCTGTTTCAAATTTATTGGTCTTACTATTAATTCTAAAAACTGAGCCTATGACGGTAATCGCTGCAGCGATAAAACCTGCCACTTCAAATGTGTAGAGCTCAGCAAACGCTCCGGGCAGTGATACCAGTGCTGCGAGAAACAAAGTGCTTAAAAAAGTGCCAAATTTTGAGAAATCCTCGACCTCATAGGCGGGTAGCAGAATCGATTCCTGCCCCGAATGGCGGTGGAAAACGACCCCAGTGGCGGCTTCATTGTGGGTCACTATTTGGCGGTCACTTTTGTCGGCAAGTTGATAATTCAGGTAATAACCAGTCGGTTCCAAAAAGGTGATTACATCGCCCTTGGAGACACTGTCAAGCGAGCTATCTTCAGAGCTAACGCTAATGGTTTTCTCTATACCTTGTTCATTATTGAGGGTTAAAAACCAATAAGAGTAGTACAAGGTTTGGCTGTCTTTACCACCACTGCGATGGACACGTTTATAGTGATGGGTTTTTTCTACCCAACCTGTATATATGCTTGCCTCTGGGCAGTAGGTTTTCAATTCATCTAGTATATCGGGGATACATTGAGCTACAGGCGTGATAGTGAGCTGGTTGTCAACTTTGTCGCCGCAATCAGGGCAGAAGTTATCATTAATAAAAAGTGGGCTTGTACAGTGCTGCATCTATAGTCCTTTATATACTGTTTGATCTATGAGGCTGTAGTTATAAATGGCCTCAAAAATGACATGCGAGAGTCTTAATTGCTCTCCTATCCATGATGTCCATTATTGTTTTTGCTAGATAAATGTCAATAAAATTAATGGTCTTTGTTGATGGTTGGCTGTTTTTGTTTCTGCGCTGTGACAAGAGTCGTATTCGTTAGTATTGCCCCATAACATGGTTGGGCTATCTGCTCAAAGTGGGATACAAAGTTATTCACGCTGTTTGTTATTGCCTGCTTCGTGTTTGACTTGGTTTATATGCTATGGTCGGTGCTGTTTTATCGTTAAAAAAATCAAAACAATAATGAATTATCAAGGACTTTTGAATGACCACTTTACTAACCTGTTTACTTATAGCCATGTTGTTACCTTACTTCGCGAAAGGGCCCGTTGCCGTGGCGATGGCAAAGCTTGGCGGTTACGACAATAGTCATCCGCGTGAGCAGCAATCCAAGCTAACAGGGTTTGGAGCTAGAGCTGTTGCTGGTCACCAAAATGCGTTTGAGTCACTGCTTATTTTCGGTATCGCTGCGCTTACTGTGCTGGCAACTAATAATGTCAATGTGGTGGTTGAGGTAGCAGCTATTGTTCATGTTGCTGCTCGAGTGGCTTATCAGATCCTTTATTTGAAAGATAAAGGAACATTACGGAGTTTATCTTGGTTTATTGCCATCATTGCAAGCTTTACTATTTTTTGCCAAGCGTTTTAAATACAGGCGTTAGGAAACACAGGGGGATCTAGGTTCTAAAACCTAGTCCCTAAAGCTCCTATCATTTCGACATCAGTGACCAGACACGGACACTTTCCTTATATCGGACAATCAAATTGATGAGCGGACACTTTTAGTGGCTGTCCGCGGACACTTCTGACAGTCTATGAATCAATGATTTGATTTTTATTATTGTTTTTATTGCATTTTTTATTGTTGGCACGTTGATTGTATTAATAAGACCATTGGAACAGGTTTTACAGTCAGCGGACACAGTAGGGATTGCAGATGATTCAGGACACCAGCGCACAAGACACCATAAAGCAAGTTAGCAAAGCAAGTAAGGCTAAACGCCCTTTGATGCTAGGTATTGCAGCGTTATTGGTTTCTGGCCTAGTTTGGTCAAGCATAGGTAGCGATTCCGTTGCCACTTCAATTAAACGCTCTGAGCTGCGTTTCGCCACATTAGAGCGCGGTACGCTTATTCGTGATATTCCCACTACAGGTAAGATTGTTGCGGCAAACGCGCCGGTTCTTTATAGCCCGGAGCAGGGCAGCGTCACTTTAATTGCAAATCCTGGTGATCGTGTTGAGCAAGGTGATGTCGTTGCGACGATTGAGAGTCATAAATTGACCAATAGCCTAAAGCAGCAAGAGGCAGTGTTTGAGGGGATGAAAAGCTCTCTTGAGCGTGCTCGTCTTGATGCTCGCAGACAGCAACTTAAAGCGCAGCAAACCTTGGATATGGCAAAAGTAGACTTAGAAGCCGCCGACCGCGAAAGCCGTCGTGGTGACCAACTCATCCAATCGAAGTTAATTAGCAAGATAGATTTTGAAAAGAGTAAGGATGACTTACACAAGGCTAAACTGCTATTTGCCCACGCAGGGCAAGAAGCTCAGCTGATGAAAGATACCTTAACTTTTGAGCTAAAAAACACTGCGCTAGAGGTTGATCGTCAAGCGTTAGTCGTTAAAGAGCTTGAGCGCCAAGTGGCCGCGCTTAATATTATCGCGCCAGTGGGCGGGATTATCGGTAACTGGTTAACAGAGCAAAAAGCGCGGATCGGCCAGAGCCAACCTATTTTAACTGTGGTGGATTTAAGTGCTTTTGAAGCGGAATTAGCAGTGCCTGAATCTTACGCCGATGAATTAGGTCTGGGTATGGCGGTTGAGTTGAGTTTTGGTTCAATCACCTTGATGGGAGAGCTTTCCTCAATCTCACCAGAGGTACGTAACCGTGAAGTGACCGCAAGGGTACGATTCGAACAGAGTGATAGCTTGCACCTACGTCAAAATCAGCGCTTATCAGCCAGAGTATTACTCGAACATCGCCCTAACGTGCTGATGGTAAAACGCGGTGCATTTGTGACTAGTGGCGGTGGTCAAGAGGTGTATACCATGAACGGTGATATTGCCACTCAAACACCTATCCAATTAGGTGCTCGCAGCATGAGTCACATTGAAGTGATCCAAGGTGGCCAGGTTGGTGATGTCTGGGTGACCTCGAGTATAGAGCCCTTTAAGAAAGCTGAGCAAGTCCTTGTACGCTAGCCGTCAAAGCATCAGTAACGGAGAGTCAAATGAATAAATTCAAAAGCCCACAGCTAGTAACAGCGCTAGCGTTGTTTATGTTAGTGGTCGCTGTCCAAGTTTCAACAGATAGCGCAGGAGAGTGGATGTTTATCGGTCTTGATTTAATTGAACTGACCAATGACGCGACATTGAGCTTACCTAGTATTTCAGATGTTGCACTTGATATGAGTGACAATATCCAACAAATAGTGCTGACAATAATAAATCGTCTAGCTGAACAATTGCTTAAGTAACCTCTGGTTCACTACAGAGTTTAAGTCACCCCATTTAATTAAAGGAATAGTCGCCATGTTATCAATGAAGAACATCAACAAGGTATTTAAAACGGACTTAGTCGAAACGCACGCTTTACGTGATTTCAACTTGGATGTCGAGGAGGGCGAATTTGTCGCGGTTACCGGACCATCGGGTTCGGGAAAAACCACTTTTTTGAATATTGCAGGCTTACTTGAAGGCTTTACTCATGGGGACTTTTTCCTTGATGGTGTCAACATCTCAAACTTGAGTGACAATAAGAGCGCTGCAATTCGTAACGAGAAAATTGGTTTCATCTTTCAGGGATTTAACTTAATCCCTGATCTTAATCTAGCTGAGAATGTTGAAGTGCCTTTGCGTTATCGTGGTTTTAATGCCAAAGAGCGCAAAATACGTGTTGAGCGAGCGTTAGAGCAGGTTGGTTTAGCCGCAAGAATGAAGCATCTTCCGACACAACTTTCAGGTGGACAGCAGCAGCGCGTGGCCATTGCTAGAGCGCTGGCAGGTGAACCACGTTTCTTATTGGCGGATGAGCCAACTGGTAACTTGGACAGCTTGATGGCGCGCCAAGTGATGGAGTTGTTGGAAGACATAAATAAGGCTGGTACCACCATTATCATGGTGACTCACGATGCAGAGCTTGCCCGTCGAGCGCAGCGTAATATTCAAATTGTCGACGGTCAAGTCTGTGATTTCACCATGTACCAAGGCGAGCAAGGTAGCGTGGCACAAGGGCAATCGGTAGCAGACGTAGCGGCGGCAGAAGTTGTTACTGTTGCTTCATCAGTTGCATAACAGTAGGAGAAAATAACTATGTTTTTTTACTACTTAGATCTTGCATGGCGCAGCATTAAGAAAACGCCATTTCTGTCGCTGTTGATGGTACTGGCAATCTCCATTGGAATTGGGATCACCATTACCACCCTTAATATCTATAAAATGGCTTCAGTAAATCCTGCTGGTGAACGCTCATCATCGCTATTTGCTGTGCAGTTGATGAGTCAAGATCCTGATACATGGGAAAATCTGAGTAAGCAGATCACCTATCAAGATGCGTTTAACTTACTCGATAGTGAGGTGCCTGTGCGACAAGCGGCTATGTTTCGCACTGGTCTTGCGGTGCAAACCGACGATGTGAATTTTTCCCCTATTTTGGAAGGCGTACGTGTCACTGGTGGGGATTTCTTTGGTTTGTTTAAGGTACCTTTTCTTTACGGTGGGCCTTGGAGTAAACAAGTTGATAAAGAGGGCGGCTACAAGGTCGTTATCAATGAAGATATTAATAACAAAGCCTTTGGTGGCGGTAATAATGTCGGTAAGACCCTGCTGCTTAACCGCAAACCTTATCAAGTGGTCGGGATCACAAAAACTTGGCATCCTAGCCCCAAATATTACGATGTAAATAACGGTGCTTTTAATGATTCAGAGCAGATTTACGTTCCTTTCTCATTAGCGCCAATTGAAGAGTTTGAAAGCTGGGGCAATAACAATAGTTGGCGCCATGAAGACATTAGGACTTATCAAGATCGCCTCAACTCTGAAATGCACTGGGTTCACTACTGGGCCGAGCTCACTAATCCTGCCATGCAGCAAGAGTATAAAGAGTGGTTAGTTCGATATGTTGAGCAGCAAAAAGCACTTGGACGATTTAAGCGTCCAGATGCAAAGGGAGAAGTATCCGATGTAGCGACTTGGCTGGCTTACAACAAAGTGGTGCCAGAGGACAACAAAGTCTTGGTTGGACTGAGTGTTTTGTTCCTTATTGTCTGTCTAGTGAATATGTTAGGGCTGTTGCTGGCCAAGTTTCTCAAACGTGCACCTGAGGTCGGTGTCAGGCGAGCCATTGGCGCGAGTCGTCTGCAAATATTTTCTCAGCATTTGGTTGAGGTTGGCTTAATTGGCTTTTGTGGTGGCGCGTTAGGTTTATTGTGGGCATGGGGAGCATTATCTTTACTCTCGAGCCGTTTCGACCTTGAAGGTTCACTTTCACAGCTTGACTCAAGCATGTGGTTTATTGCGCCAATCATTGCTGTTTCAGCGGCCATTATCGCCGGGATTTATCCTGCATGGCGGATTTGCAGCACAAATCCAAGTATTTACCTGAAGAGCCAGTAGGGAAAAGGAATTAATCATGTTTCAAGTTAAACCTATAATCAGCATGTTGATGCGTAATAAAAGTGGCCCTTTATTGCTGTTAATTCAAATTATTTTATCAGTGGCTATTGTGGCAAACGCCAGTTTCATCATTAGTGAACGCATTGGCATGATGAGCCGAGAATCGGGCATTGTTGAAGCTGAAGTTTTTGATTTTACTATCTATAACTTTGATGAAAATATCGAAGCGGAGACGCAACCGTTGCAAGATCTCGACATCATTCGACAACTCGATGGTGTAAAGGGCGCGACGCTAACCAGTATGACGCCGCTGAGTGGCGGTGGTTGGTCATCTAATTTTTCTTATGGCAGCAGTGAGGAGGATAGCAAGAGTGCTCCAAACGCAGCAATTTATTATAGTGATGAACAGTTTATCCCAACTCTAGGGCTGAATTTAATCGAAGGGCGTAATTTTTACCCTGACGAGATTAATGCAGGCGGACCTGAACTCGCAAGCCTAGCCATTGTGTCAGCGCAATTTGCTAAAGATACTTTTGGTGATGAATCAGCATTGGGTAGGGTGATGTATCGAGGCAATATTGGTCAACAACCGATGACAATTATTGGTGTCGTTGAAAAGCTGCAAAGCGCCTGGGTTGATAATGATAATTTAGAGCTCAGCATTATTCTCAATGTAAAGCTAACTTCATCTTTTAACCGCCTTTTAGTTCGAGCCGATGAAAACGCGATAGTGGGTCTTAAAGAGGCTATTCCTGCCGCACTGCACAAAGAAAACCCTAACCGTGTAGTTCGAGGTTTTACTACCATCAGTGAGCATCGTACCAGCATTTATCGTAACCATGAACTGATGGCGTCAGTGCTGTCGCTGATGGTGGTATTGTTGCTACTTATTACTTCGCTTGGTCTTGCTGGAATGGTGATGTTTAATATTGAGCGCCGCACTAAACAGATAGGCACCCGTCGAGCATTAGGGGCTAAAAAGCGCGATATTGTGAGTTTCTTCTTAGTTGAAAACTACCTGTTATGTCTAATTGGCGGTGGTTTAGGTGGCCTTATTGCTGTGCAGCTTGGCCAACAGTTGATGACGCTTTATAGTTTGCCAAAACTTGAGCTTATCTATCCCATTATTACGGTTGCCGGTCTTCTAGTGCTCACGACCGTCGCGGTGATTTTACCGGCTCGTAAAGCGGCTAAAATCTCACCGGCAATTGCAACCAGAAGTGTATAGTAATTAACAGTAAAAGCGGCTTGCAAGCGAATTGTAAGCCGTTCTATATAGCCTAGTGGAACACGATAAACTATTGATTAAAAAGTTAATCGCTTTATCTCTGTTTCGCTTTGCGTTAGTTTTAGGCAAGCCTTATAAACAGATTATAAAAAAGAGACTATGGAAACAATTCTCATCGTTGATGATAACCAAGCAGTGTGCAGTGCTCTATCGCTGATGCTGGAGTTGCATGGCTATCAAACACTGACTTGCTTGTCACCAGAAGTGGCAGTGGAGTTAGTGCAACTGCATGATATTGCACTTGTTGTACAAGATATGAATTTCACCCAAGATACGACTTCGGGTGAGGAGGGCGTATCGCTGTTCTATGCCTTAAGAGCGCAGCAACCTCAGCTCCCGATTGTTTTGCTAACGGCTTGGACTCAACTAGAGGTGGCTGTTGAGCTAGTTAAAGAGGGCGCTGCCGATTATATGGGCAAGCCTTGGGATGATGCCAAGCTACTTACCAGCATAGGTAATTTGATCTCAATTCATACCTTAACCAAGGCCAACGCAAAACTTGCACGAGTCGATAACCAGCGAATGGCTGCGATAAAAGATGCTGATCTTTGTGGCATTGTATTTAACAGCGGTGCCATGCAGCGTTGTGTTGATTTAGCACTGCAGATAGCCCGCAGTGACGTATCGGTGCTGGTTACCGGCCCCAATGGTGCAGGCAAAGATAAGTTGGCTGATATCATTCACGCTAACTCCAATCTAAAACATAAGCCATTTATTAAGGTCAATATTGGCGCCTTGCCGATGGAGTTATTAGAGGCTGAATTATTTGGCGCCGAGGCGGGAGCCTTCACAGGCGCGGCCAAGACCCGTATTGGCCGCTTTGAGGCCGCAGATGGCGGCACGCTATTTTTAGATGAAATTGGCAACCTGCCACTATCTGGTCAAGTTAAGTTACTGCGGGTATTGCAAACGGGTGAATTTGAGCGTCTTGGTAGCCATCAAACTCGTAAGGTAAATGTTAGGGTAATTAGTGCAACTAACGCTGATTTGATTCATGAAATTCAAGCAAGCCGCTTTCGAGAAGATCTGTTTTATCGGCTCAATGTGATTGAACTGGCGCTGCCTGCGCTTAGTGAGCGAAAAGATGATGTTATCCCGCTGGTGAACCACTTTGTCGGTACCGAATTCTCATTGAGTAAACATACACAGCAATCACTAGAGGCGCATCACTGGCCAGGTAATGTACGCGAGCTTGAAAACGCCTGTAAACGTGCGGTGATTCTAGCCCAGAGTCATAACTTGATTGCTGATGATTTTGGCCTGATTGACTTAGACGTTACAGCGAGTCTACAAACGGATGTTCAGACTAGTTCCGCGCAAGCGATAAGCAAGTTCCAACCCACACCGGTAGAGGCAAGCTATCAAGATGCTAACTCATCGATTGATGAGAAAGCCAATATTCAAGCAGCGTTAGATAACCATAAAGGGGTGATTGCACGAGTAGCAAAATCACTGGGCTTAAGCAGACAAGCACTCTATCGACGCATGGAAAAATATGGCATTGAAAAATAAACCAAGTAGCCGCATAAGTGGTATTTCTCTACGTACTAAGTTGGTTATTGGTAGTGGGTTGGCAACGGCGGTTGGGGTTATGCTATCGCTGAGTTTATTATTATGGTTTGCAGAACCGGCAGTATCACAAACGATTGTTAAACAATTTAGTTTGCTGTTGCTAATTATTTTTGGTCTATCTATCTGTATTGCTATTGCAGTGAGTTACTTATTTACTCGCCATTTAGCCACAAGTTTAATGGCACTTGAAGTTGGCTTGTTGAATTTTAAAGATAATGACTTTAGCGTTAGCTTACCTGTAGGAGGAGATAAACAGTTACAAGCGTTAGCCGTACTGTTTAATGAGTCAGCTGAAGCATTGAGGAAAGAGCGCCAATATATTTATCAACGTGAGCTGCTGCTGGATAAAGTCATTCAAAGTTCACCCAATGTGATGTTGCTGCTAGATGATGAGCAACGGGTTATTTACGCCAACGATGCTGCAAGGCACCTGTTTAACCAAGGGCTTAGAATTGAAGGTATTGAGCTAAACGAACTTATTGCACAGGTTGCTGATGAGTTAAGCGCTGCACTTGCAAACCCTAAAGATGGTTTGTTCTCGTTAAGTGCCAAGGACTGTGATTCAAACGGCGATGGAGAGCCTGAAACATGGCACCTTTCCCGGGGGCAATTCCTGTTAAATGGTCAGTTCCATCACCTTATTTTACTTAAGCAGATGACACGGGAGCTCAACCGTCAAGAAGTGGCGGTGTGGAAGAAGGTGATCCGCATTATTAGCCACGAGCTGAACAATTCAGTGGCGCCAATCGCATCGATGGTGAACTCAGGGCGAATGCTCACCAAAGATCTTGATGATCCTAAGTTAAAGCTTATTTTTGATACTATCGAAGATAGAACCAGTCACTTAAGTCAGTTTATCTTTGATTACGCACGCTTCGCCAAGCTACCCGTGCCCAAAAAGAGTCAGGTCGATTGGCATAAATTAACTGAACAACTGCAGCAACACTACAGATTCTTCCTTGAAAATGAGTTGCCAAGTTCCACGATAGAGTTCGACTTGATCCAGATGGAGCAGGTGTTACTGAACCTGTTAAAAAATGCCCATGAATCAGGCGCTGCAGCTGACAGCATTAGCTTGTCGATTGTTGATTCCAGTTTGTCGGATGGTACTGAAGGCGTTTACATTGAAGTTAACGATAAAGGTTCAGGTATGCCCGCTGAAGTCCTTAGGCAAGCATTGCTGCCCTTTTACTCTACCAAACAGTCTGGAACAGGACTTGGTTTGCCTTTATGCCGTGAGATTATAGAGGCGCATGACGGACACATCAGTTTGCAAAACCGCGATGAACGAGGGCTATGTGTGAGACTTTGGTTACCTAAGTAATCGATGCTGTTTCTATATTAGTGTTTATGATTAGCGCTGTTTTCTAGCATTAGTGGATTAATGCTGCACCCATAGCGAATATACTTTTTACCTGCTAAAGCTATTAAAATCGCCTTAGCTATTGCTGTTGCCTACTCATAGAACCTACACTGAAGCCACATATAAAAAAAATAACTGTTTCAAATTCAGTTACATTTCATTGAGTTTGCAAGCATCTAAGCGCGAGCAACAGATTCCGGGATGAACCTATGCCAAACTACCTTAACTGCACCGCATTTAAATTCGCACTGTTGTTTTCATCTGTGGCACTTATTACTGCTTGCGAAAAAGAGCCAGTTAAAATCACTCCTAAATTGGTCGTTGTTGAAAAGGTCGCTACTGCAACTGTGCCCTTGTATGGCAACTATGTTGGCGTCACTAAAGCCTCATTGGATGTTGAGGTGAGAGCCCGGGTAGACGGTTTTGTTGAAAACAAGAGCTTTATTGAAGGTAGCGCCGTTAAAGCGGGTGCGCTGTTGTATCGTATCGATAACCGTCCCTATGTAGCGGTGGTTAATCGCTTAAGCGCTAATGTTGAGTCCCAGCAATCGGCACTTGAAAAAGCACAGCGAGATGTCGAGCGTTTAAAGCCATTGTATGAGCAGGATGCGGCCAGTCAGTTAGATTTCGATAATGCGCTGTCTATTCTTTCCCAAGCTAAATCGAGTGTCGCAGCCAGCAAAGCACAGCTTGAAGAGGCAGAGCTTGAACTTAGTTATACCGAGATTAAGTCACCAATTAGTGGCTTAGTGAGTCGCTCTGAAGTGGATATCGGCGCGCTTGTGGGCAGCAGTGGTCAATCACTATTAACCCGAGTTAAGCAAGTTGACCCGATCTACGTCACTTTCAACATGTCGGCGCTGGACTACCTTAATGCTCGTCGCCGTATGACCAGTTATAAAGAGCAGCAAGCTGCAGAATCAGAGGGCAAAGCGGTAGAAGGCTTCGTTACCATCACTTTACCCGATAATAGTGAATATCGATATTTGGGTGATGTTGGCTTTACTGATCCATCGGTAAATCCTGAAACGGGAACCTTTCAGGTAAGGGCGGAACTCCCTAACCCAGATAAAGAGCTACTTCCTGGTCAATATACCAATGTAAGGATTAAACTCAGTGAAGTTGATGATGCGATAGTGATCCCTAACAAAGCCACTCAAGTCGAGCAGGGTGGGGTTTATGTAATGGTGGTACTGCCTAACAATAAAGTTGAGCGTCGCTTTATTGTGGTTAAACACCAAATTGAGATGGGCGTGGTGGTTCAAAGCGGATTAAAAGCTGGCGAGCAAGTGATTGTTGAAGGTATGCATCGTGTGCGCCATGGGCAGCTTGCTGAGCCATTAACTGCAGAGCAGTACTATCAAAAAGAGGATCTGAAACAAAAAGAGCAAGCATTGAAACAGCAAGAGCTTGAGCAGGAACAGGAGGACAACTAATGGCACAGTATTTTGTTAATCGTCCGGTTTTTGCCAGTGTCATCTCGATAGTCATTGTTCTGTTAGGGCTGATCGCCATGTTTCAATTGCCCATTGATCAATACCCCTATATCACCCCGCCGCAGGTAAAAATATCTGCATCTTACCCTGGGGCTACATCAACAACTGCAGCTGAATCAGTCGCTACACCATTAGAGCAGGAGCTTAATGGACTGCCAAATATGATCTACATGAGCTCAAAAAGCACTAACTCAGGTAGCTCCAATATCACCATTACTTTTGATGTTGGGACGAATCCTGATCTTGCTGCGGTAGATGCTCAAAACTCTACCCAACAGGCAACGGGCAGTTTACCTATTGATGTGCAAACCGAAGGAGTGTCAGTTTCTAAAGAGGCCTCGGTTGAGCTACTAAAGTTGGCACTCACTTCTGAAGATGAGCGCTATGATGAAATTTACTTAAGTAACTATGCCACCATCAATATTGAATCGGCGTTAAAGCGTATTCCTGGGGTTGGCCGTGTCCGCAATACCGGCTCGCGCAGTTATTCCATGCGAGTGTGGCTTAACCCCGACACGATGACGGGTTATGGATTAACAACGACAGATGTTATTGATGCTATTAAGGCTCAAAATAAGGAGTCTCCCGCTGGCAGTATTGGTTCGCAGCCTAATGCAGATACACTAAGCATGACACTGCCTATCACGGCTGCAGGGCGGATGAGTAGTGTGCCGCAATTTAATGAAATTATTGTGCGAGCCAACTCCGATGGTTCAATCATACGACTGCGTGATATTGCCAATATTGAGCTGGGTTCATCAGCGTACACTTTGCAATCTCAGCTTAATGGCAATAATGCCACTATTTTGCAAGTGTACTTATTGCCTGGTGCCAACGCGCTAGAAGTAACCAAAAAAGTTAAAGCAGAGATGGCAAAGCTGTCACAAAAATTCCCCCAAGGAATGAATTGGGAAGTCTTTTTTGATGCCTCTGTGTTTATCGAAAACTCCATTGAAGAGGTCGTGAAAACGCTCATAGAAGCGTTGATACTGGTTATCTTAGTGGTGTTTTTGTTTCTGCAAAACCTTCGTGCCACCTTAATTCCAGCCATTGCTGTACCCGTTTCATTAATCGGTACGCTTGCAGCAATGCTTGCTTTTGGCTTTACCATTAACACCGTCAGTTTATTAGCATTGGTGTTAGCCATTGGTATCGTTGTTGATGATGCGATTGTGGTGGTAGAAAATGTTGAAAGGTTAATGCACGAAAAGGGCTTAAGCCCTGCTGAGGCAACTAAAGTGGCGATGAAAGAGCTTTCTGGCGCCCTTATTGCAACCAGTTTAGTGCTTGCGGCGGTATTTGTACCTGTCTCTTTCTTATCTGGCATCACCGGTATCATGTACCGAGAATTTGCTGTGGCTATTACTGTTGCAGTGCTCATCTCTACCGTTGTCGCTCTGACTCTTTCTCCGGCATTGTGCGCCTTATTGCTTAAGCCAGGCGACAAAGCGACCTCCGGGTTCTTTAAATGGATGAATGATCATTTAGATACTGCTACAGCCAAGTATGTTGGTTTGGTAGTGTTAACCAATAAGCATGCTAAGCGCAGTTACTTGATGTTTGCACTGATGGTGGGCGGCGTGTATCTGATAATGAGCTCTTTACCGTCGAGCTTTATGCCTGATGAAGATCAGGGCCGGTTCTTTATCGATATGTCATTGCCAAATGGCGCAACAGTGAATCGCTCGCAAGATGTACTCAAAAAAGCCGAGGCGATAGTGTTGGCTCACCCTGCCATTGAATATTCCTTTACACTCGCTGGCGAAAATAGACGTTCAGGCTCTAACCAAGCTAACGGACAATTTGAGGTTATTCTTAAACCTTGGTCTATGCGTGCAGACAGTGACGCTACAGTACAAAATGTGATGGATGATATTAGGCATGAGCTACATGATGTACTAGAGGCTGAGTTTAAAATCTACTTACCTTCAGCAGTGCCAGGTTTGGGTAATGGCTCTGGGGTGGAAATGGAACTGCAAGATACATCAGGCAGTAACTTTAAGGGCTTGATGGAAACGGCTGATGATCTGGTGGAGACACTGAAGCTACAACCTGAGATCGCTACCGCTGGACTGTCTTTACAGACCGCAATCCCACAACTGCATTTGAGCGTTGATGAAGCTAAAGCGATGGCAATTGGAGTTAAGGTGTCTGATATCTATGGCACGATCAAAACCTTTACTGATTCATCGACGGTGAATGATTTTAATCTCTTCGGTCGGGTCTACCGAGTAAAAGTACAAGCTGATGAGCAGTTCCGGCAATACCCTGATCAGATTGAGGACTACCACGTTCGCTCTGCATCGGGAGCCATGGTGCCTATTGGTGTGTTAGCTAAGTATGACTACTCCGTCGGGCCCGCTGCAGTGACTCATTATAATATGTTCACTAGTGCGTCGATTAATGCATCGCCAGCAAAAGGTTACGCTTCAGGTGATGTGATTAAAGCAATCGAGCGAGTTGCTAAACCTATGCTCCCTGATGAATTTAGTTACGAGTGGACGGGGATCACCTATCAAGAGGTGCAATCTGCTAACCAAACCGCGATAGCAGTGACACTGGCTATGCTGTTTGTATTTCTATTTTTGGCTGCGCTCTATGAGAGTTGGACTTTACCCATCGCAGTACTGCTGATTGCACCGATTGCGATGTTAGGTGCCTCATTGGGCACGCTTATCAGTGGTATGGAAAGTAATCTCTTTTTCCAAGTTGCCTTTATCGCACTTATCGGTATGGCGGCTAAGAACTCAATTTTGATTGTTGAGTTTGCCAACCAGTTACATCAAGAGGGTAAGAGCCGTTTGGACTCTGCGCTGGAAGCTGCCAATATGCGCTTTAGACCCATTTTAATGACCTCTTTGGCATTCATTTTGGGCGTATTGCCATTAGTGCTGTCGGTAGGCCCTGGCGCCGTAAGTCGGCAAAGTATCTCCATTCCAATTTTATGCGGGATGATCTTCGCAACCACCATTGGCATAGTGTTGGTGCCGCTATTTTTCGTGACGACGGCTGGCTGGGTTCGCAGTAAGATTAGCGGTAAATCTGCTACCGCGGAGGTGTCTACTCATGCCTAAACCAGTACATTCTCGGCAGAAAAAGGTTATCAACTCAGGCTCACATAGGTCTTACTTAAAAAACCTTAAGCTCAAATTTAGCATGGCATCAAGCATGTTATTGCTTTCTGCTTGCGCTATGGGGCCAGACTATCAAAGGCCTGAGCTGGATATACCGCAACAATATCTTGATGAGTTACAGCAAGCAGACGGGCAGAATGTCGGGCTTAAACACTGGCGTGAGTTTTACCTCGACCCAGAGTTACAGCGTCTAATTGAACATGCCCTTGATCAAAACCTTGATTTGGAGGGCGTTCGTTCAAGATTATTGGCTGCTAGGGCTGGAGTCACAGTCACTGATGCTGAGTTATATCCAGTGGTTGGACTAAACGCCAGTGGTGAGCGGGCACTTGATAGTGCATTAACCAGTACCGATCCTGTAGAAGAAGATACTTTTTATATTGCTGGTACGGTTTCATGGGAGCTGGATCTTTGGGGGGCGAATCGTCGCCGCAGTGAAGCTGAATTGGCTAATTTTATCTCATCTCAAGAGGCACTGAATCTAGCCACTATCAGTCTCATTAGTGATGTGGCTGGTCGTTACTATGAATGGCTTGATATTGAGCAGCGTTACCAAATTTCACTTAATACCGCTGCACTGCGTAAAAAGGAGCGAGATCTTGCCAGGTTGCGTAAGCAAAATGGCGTGATATCTGGCTTGCAAGTCAGACAAGCTGAAGTGGAGTATCAAAGTGCCAAAGTCACATTGCCCGATCTCGATTATGAGCGCAGTGAGAAGGCCAATCAATTACGGATCCTATTAGGGGAGTTTAAGTACCCACTAACGCCTAAAACAGAAGCGCAGTTAAAAGCTGAAGGCCCACTGTTCCCTGACTCATTTGCAGTTGGCATACCTTCGCAAATGCTATCGCAACGTCCTGATGTTAAAACCGCAGAGCAAGCTCTTATTACTGCCAACGCCAATGTTGGAGTCGCTAAGACCGCTTTTTTCCCAAAATTCACCATCAGTGGTAGCTATGGTTCAGAGTCTTCAAATCTGAGTGATATTTTTGATAGTGAAGGGGTAACGTGGTCACTACTCGGTGGTATAACTGCGCCAATATTCAACTCTGGTAAGATTTCGGCGCAATATGATATTGCGCAAGAGGAAGCAAAACAGGCGATGCTCAAATACAGGAGTACTGTGCTTGCGGCCTATTTTGAAGTTAACGATGCAATGAATAGTTTTAGGCGTTCAGAATTAGCCATTGAAGCACAGCAAGAGTTGGTTGAAGCATCAACAGAATATACGCGCTTAGCCATGCTGCGCTACCGCAATGGCGTGTCTAGTTCATTAGATTTGATGGATGCCCAGCGGAATTTGTTCAGTGCTGAGCTGACGTTAAGCCTGGTAAAACGTGACCGACTGCTGTCAATGATTACTCTGTACCGTGCATTAGGCGGTGGGGTGTTAACCAGTGAAGAGATGCAAACTGAACTTGAGAAAGAGTAACTATACTGCAAGATTTTAAAAGTGCTATTTTTAGTTAGTCGTTCTTTTTAGTGAACAATCTTCAAGGAGGAATGATGAGTTTGAGTGCAGGAAAATACGATATGGTTCGATTTGTGTTGCTGGTTGGCGTGCTCGGTTGGGGAGTTTCCACCGCAGTGATCGTGCAGTTAATTCAGATGATTATGGGAGACATGTCGTTTTTTGATGGGCTTATATCCTCATTGATCATTTTTCCTATAGCAGGGATTCTATTTGGATATAGCATGTGGCGAGTCAAGCTTGCTAAGTCTTTTGAAGGCTAAATATTTGTTTGCTTTATTGCGCCTATTGCCCTCTCTTGCGAGTAACTTTCAAGCTAAACAGGATTTAGACAGGAGCCTTTATGTTTTATCGTTCTCGATTATCGAAGCCCTTTTTATTGGTAATTTACATCACTTTTGCCACTGTGGGGATTTTTCAGGCAGGCTACCTTATCGGTTTGGCTGCGTACTCAGAGGATTTTAGTTTCAGTGCTATTAACTCAATACAGATTAGCCTACTTGGATTGGGAAGTTGGGGGATATTTGAATTGGTAAGAAGGCTAAAGAAGATGACTCTAGAACCTCAGTAAAAGTCGCAAGTAAATATGCTTTAGCCGATAACTCCCATGCTGATAAAATCCTCTTAAACACAATAAAGGCCAGCATTTGCTGACCTTTCATTATTTTACAGTTAAAAATTACTTAGCTAACTGAAAAGGGTATTTTTGAGCTCCGCTGCTGGGATCTTAAATGGCTCAATTAACCTAGGTGGCCTAAGTACTAACGCACCTTGGCAGTTGTTACAGGTGAAATGCATTTTTTCACTGCAGCTTTTGCAATAGGTGCACTCGAAAGAGCAGATATAAGCGACCTCTTTTCTCGCTAGCTTGGTCTTGCAGCACTCGCACTCTGTTTTCATTCTTAACATAAATTCACTCCCTTGAATAACTAAGCTACTTCTACTTCTACTTCTACATCTAAAATTAAAACACTGGTAACAAGGTTTTTCTCTTCCATGAGCTTGTTACTGTTATAGCCACAATTAGGCTTTCATTGCGTTCCAAAACATCGAAAAGCTTGCCTGCTTGTGTGTTTCATCTTGCCACTTATCTGGGTGGTCTAAGAAGTACCTTGTCGCGGCCAAATACTGACCGTGGCAACCTTCTAGCATCAATGATAGCGGATAATTTGCGAGAACGCCTGTTTTTTGACCAAGGGTGATCAGTTCGCCCATAAAGCTCAATATTCCTGTCATTGCTTGCTGCCTGACTTCTGCTGCAATTGAAGGTGACATTGAATATTGCTGAAAGAACTCCTGCTTTAACGGGTTGGCAATCGCCCAATCGATAGCAACATTCCACAGGTATTCAGCGTCTAACTGCAGATCTCCCCTGTTGCTCGGTTTCGATTGTATTTCAGTTGCAAGCTCTTGCTTTATATTGAGAAAGAGATAGTTCATCAATTCATTTTTTGAAGCGAAATGATGAAATAGCGTCCCTGTTGCCACTCCTGCAGTTTTGGCGATAGAGGCCGTTGATGTGGCATAAAAGCCCTGGCTGACAAAGAGTGTCAGCGCAGTGTCTAGTATGGCTTGTTTTTTATCTATTTTACTCATCAGTGAGATTATCCTAATGCTTTAGCGCAGGAAAAACTTTGTCAGCAATTGTTGCAACGCGCCGCCATAAGGAGGGTGGACTAGTTTTCCAGTATTAAAGAACTTGCCACGCTTGAGAATCGTTTTAGCATGACTGAAGGTCAAGAAGCCCTCTTTACCGTGGTAGTGTCCCATTCCTGATGGACCGATACCACCAAACGGTGCGTCATCCGCGGCAACATGAAATACGGTTTCATTAATACAAACGCCGCCAGAGTGAGTGTGGTTCATGACTTTCTGCTGAGTCGTCTTATCAAAGCTCATTAAGTAGAGTGCTAATGGACGCGGGCGTTGATTAACGTAATCGATGGCTTCATCTAAGTCGTCGTAAGGGATAACGGGCAGTAATGGACCAAATATCTCATCTTGCAGCAATAGCATATCGTCGGTGGCGCCAGTAATAACTTGGGTGGGGACTTTACGTTTTTCAGTATTAATCGCTTCGTCATTGGCACTCACTACAGTTGCGCCCTTTGCTTTAGCATCATCGAGAACTTGCATCACACGGTCAAACTGACGTTGGTTGATGATACTGCCATAGTCTTTGTTGTCACTGACTTGGCCATACATCTTGGTAAATTTTGTTTTGTAGGCTTGCACAAAATCATTAAGCTTTTCTTTAGGCACTAGCACGTAATCGGGTGCGACACATATTTGACCTGAGTTAAGACACTTACCGTAGATCATGCGCTCAACTGCAATATTCATATCAATATCATCGGCGACGATAACCGGTGATTTACCACCAAGCTCTAAGGTCACTGGGGTAAGGTTTTGCGCTGCACTGCGCATAACGTGACGACCAACGGTAGTGGAGCCGGTGAACAGCATATGGTCAAACGGTAGCGATGAGAATTCTGCAGCAACATCCGCTTCGCCTTCAACGCAGGCAACATGGTTTTGATCATAGATGCTTGCAAGCATGGCAATCAGGACTTTGTTGGTCTCCGGGGTAAATTCTGACAGCTTTATCATTGCTCGGTTACCGGCAGCTAATGCGGTGATCAGAGGGCCTACCGATAGCATGATAGGGAAGTTCCAAGGCACAATAATGCCGACAACGCCAAGCGGTTGGTATTGCACTTTAATGCTTGCCGGAGCGAGCAATAGGCCTGCATGCCGGCGACTTGGTTTCATCCACTTTTTCAAGTGTTTGAGACTGTAATTGATGTTGTTGATACACGGCATGATGTCAGAGATATTACTGTCATCAATTGAGCGGTTACCATAATCTCGGTTTAACGCCTGAACCAGTTGCTCTTGATGGGCTAATATCGATTTTTTAAGGCTCTTTAGGTGCTCAATTCTAGCCTCATAGGATGGAGCAGGCTGAGCGAGATACTGAGTACGCTGCGCGACTAGAATATCTGATAAAGGCTGTGTTGCTTGTTGTTGAATTGGCATGTTCATTTTCATCGCTCCAGAGAGTGCTTTTTAAATAACCGACTGATTAGTCGGTCTGATAGTAATCCACTTTTTTGTAAAGGTCAAATATCAGTTTGTTTTGTGAGCAAGATCAACTTCACTTAGCTAAACTGCACTAAAATGAAATGAGGTATTACATCAACAAAGGAGATAAAGATGAGTGATAAAACACATGGAATATCAGTGGGTATAGAGCGGTTTGATAACAAGTTCCACTTGAGCTTTACCGCGAAGGGCAAGCTGACTCATCAAGATTATCAATATATGGTGCCTATGATTGAGTCTGCTTTAGCTGGAGTCGAGCATCCAGAAATTAATGTTATTGCTGATGTCACTGAGCTTGATGGTTGGGAGTTAAGAGCTGCGTGGGATGATCTTAAACTTGGGTTAGCTCACGGGCGGGAGTTTAAAAAAATCGCGGTGGTCGGTAGTGGTAACTTTCAGGAGTGGATGACAAAAATTGCGGGTTGGTTTACCCCCTATGACGCTAAGTTCTTTGAAGATCGGGAGCAAGCATATAAGTGGTTAAAAGATTAAAGTTGAACGAGTTAAAAATTTTTTACTCAAACTATTAAGCTGTTAGTTTGTGGCTGTATAGGCTGCGATATATAAAGCCTTTATGCTAGCGATTCAGCTTTGATGTCTGCTTTAGCTTTAGATGAGTTAGAACGAATGACTAAAGTGATTTGCAGCCACAGCAAAGCCTAATTAAACAATGTTTGGAGGAATTCGATATGCGTAATCGACAAATATTATGCCCGACCGACTTTTCTGAAACCGCTTCGCATGCACTGAAATATGCGATAGAGATGGCTAACCTTTACCATGTAGGTTTACGATTGGTGCATGTTATTGATCAGCCTGTAGGACTTGAGAACTACCAAATACTCACCGTGACGCCAGAAGAGCTTGCCAAGAGCATGGAAGATAATGCTGCAGAGCAGATGCATGCCTTGTTAGCCGAGCTTAATAGTGAGTTGTCAGTAGAGAGCGTTATTCGCCATGGCGTTGCTTCGGAGCAGATCCTTAAAGAAGCGGAATGTTCAGAGGCGGGGATGATTGTTATTGCTAGCCACGGTCGTACGGGCTTATCTCATTTCTTGGCCACTAATGTTGCAGAAGCGGTGGCGAATCGGGCTAAGTGCCCTGTGTTAGTGGTGAAGTAGCAATAGCAAATCTTGATTACTAACATTATCAGTTAAAAAAAGGAGTCGCTATGCGTACTCGTCAGATCCTTTGTCCAACAGATTTCTCCATCACGGCGTCACATGCGCTCAGTTATGCGGTAGAGATGGCAAATTTGTATGGCGTCAGTTTAAGGTTGCTACATGTGATGAGCGAGCCATTTAATGAGCATCACTATGGCTTAGCGGTTGAAGCTGTGGCAGAGCTTGAGCAACAGATAACTTCGTTTGCGACTGAAAGTTTGCAAAAAATTCAGCTCGATATACAGGCGGAGCTCAATCATGGTCTCAATGTACAAACCGTGATCCGCAGTGGTGATGTGTTAACTGAGATTCTAGCTGAATCAGAGCAAGGGGAAGTCGGCATGATAGTGGTTGCTAGCCATGGTCGACAGGGCATTGCGCACCTACTTAATCCCAATATTGCCGAGGCATTAGCGAATAAAGCTAAAACCCCGGTGTTAGTGGTTAAATAAGCTTGCTTGAACAATTAGCAAGTCAGGGGCGTGTTAGTTTCCCCCCGCTAGAAGCTAGATCCAGGTTGCTGCAAAAATGCCAATTCTGCAGCAGTAGATGTGCGGCCTAAAATCGCATTTCGATGTGGGTAACGGCCGAACTGTTCGATAATCGCTTTGTGCCTGAGCTCAAACTCAAGGTTACCTTGAGCGGCTTCTCGGCTAAATAATCGCACTGCGACTTCGTGGACGGCAAGCGATTCACTGTGCATATAGGGCATGAATAAAAATGCTACTTGCTTGGCTTTAAGTTCGCTATCACTGTTAAGTGCAACGGCTTCTTGTGCTAGCACTAAAGCGACCGGATCGGCAGCAAAAGATTGCGGCGTATCACGATAGATATTACGTGAGAATTGATCTAGCACGATTATTTCCGCTAAGCGTCCCTCTGGCGTTGCACGCCAATGGTAAAGCTCTCCTGCAACGGCTTGTTTTAGCAGGGCTTCAAAACGATTCTTTATCAGCGCATCAAACTCGGTATCTTTTATCCACCACTGTTTCGCTTCTATCTCGTTAAACCAAAAATGCAAAATAGTATCGGGAGTTACTGGGGTGTTTTCTGCTATTTGATCCATGGTTAAATCCAATTCCTGTGGTCATTATGAACAAGCGATAGAGATCGCTCAGCGATATAACGGGCATCGATTACTGATATATAGGGTAGCTTAATACTGCCGCTAGCAAGTCCAATTTCAAGATTAGCTAATTGACTGCGTTTTTGACTCGGGGTTTGGCTCATTGCAACATGCTGAACTTTACTCAATGCGACAAGTTGCCAAGAGTGGCCGAGTAAGCCTGAGTGAAACCACAGGTTATCCCCGTCAATCACATAACCATATTGGCGATATCTTAGGTAGATCCCAATACAAAATAGGCTAGCAGCAATCCAAAGGATCTCTGTAAATATATCTAAACCATGAAAGTAAGTATTAATTGCAGGAACCAGTAATGGCAGTAGGCCACGCCGCCAAAACCAGCCTAGGTGGATATGTTGGTAGGCTTTAGGCTGCGTGGTGGAGGTTGCCTCAATACCTTTTAGCTTTGGTAGTAGCTTGGCAATATCTCTACGAGACATCGTCGGTACCAGCATGTTACTGCTGCCACGCTGCTCAATTTCATGACCTTTTACTTGCTGGAAATACACCGTCCAGCGTTGAAAGAGTCGGCCTACTAACGGTTGATATAACTTAACGACTTGAATGCGTTTTATTGCTAAAGCATCGTTTTGTTTGGCGATAATCCCGCCCGTGCGATGTAAGGTATTTCCACTACGACTTAAGCGATAGGGAAAGTATTTCAGCACCGCTGATGTCATCGAGAGAATCGAAAACAGTAGATAGAATAAAGTTAAAGCCAATAATGCAAAGGCAGCCTGTAAAATAAAGCTGATAGCGATATTAACATCGTACCAAGCCCAGAACGCTTGCACGGATTGCAGGTTCTCCATTGACTCCCAATCGACCTGACCAAATAGTGGCCCCAAGATAACGGCTAACCAAATTGCATTGTTCTGATACAAGCCAAATAGAACCAGCTCTTTAAAGCTTTTTCGTACGACAGTATTGTGTTGAATCTCTGCCGTGCTCGCGCCAACGTCATTACTACTGGTTGGGCTATGCTGCTCTTGCTCTGTCATCAAACGCTTTTTAAGTGCTAACGCTTCTTTGTAATCAAGGGCTGACAGTTCTGCTTCATTGCCTTTAGAGCCGGCAGTTTCAACCACAATGCTATAAAGACCCATAGGCCGGAAATAGAGAGGTTGCTGTAAGCGAACATTCTGGATTTTATTGAAGGGGATCTCGTCGACTTTCTTGAAAATGATACCGTGTTTAATATTAAGCTTGTGAGCATCAATCTTGAATCGAAATTTGAGCCATTGCAGCACGCTGAAGCTAAGAATTAATAGCACGCTTAATAGCGCGACAAGAATTACCCAAGGGCTACTAAAACCCTGCTTCCAGCCAGTGTAAACCAAAGGGATTAGCGCATAACCGTTGCTCAATAGCAGCTTTATAGCGAACAAGGTAAAGCTAATAATAGACCAGGCAGATAGCGATGACCATTCTGCAAATTTATTGCTCATGGCGCGCCTCAGGCTCTTTTATTGCAGATGGCTTAGTTGCGAGCTCATCGGTGCTATCAGGAACTTCAGTTTGGGTAACATTATGCTCTATATCAGTCTGCTGTAGATCGACTTCGTTGGTTGCTGATAGCTCAGTCATGAGTCCATCAGCGCTATTAAGGGCTTCAGTTTGGTCATCGCTTAACTCTGCTTGCTGCGGATCGGTTAAGTGAGCTTTGGCTGCTTGTGCGAGTAAGTGTTGGCGTAAATGCTCTGCGGTTTGTTGCTCTATACCGGGAAGCTCTATTTCTGCACTGCCGCTACCTGCACTAAAACACTTTAAGGTAAATAGATTAAAGTGCCGCTCTAGTGGCCCCTGAGACAGGCTCACATGCTGCAATCTAGAGTAGGGCAGTGAAGTGCGTTTATGCCACCACAGGCCCTTTTCCATCAAGAATTCATGTTCACATACACCATAACCGAGCTTTTGTGCTTGCCTATGCCTAAGATAACCAATGGTAAACATTAACAGCAGAACCGCAGTTATGACGAGGATGACATAGGTAACGCTCAGTGCACCGGGTAAAATGGTGGCGAGAGAGGCGATAATAAAGCCAATTAGTGCAATGAACAAACTTTCATAGAGCACTTGGGTGTAGTAGCGCTCATCAACCTTTTGCAGCTCAACCTCTTCAAAGCCTTGCCATTGCGCCTGAGCGACTAATTGATGTGTCGTATTAGCCGCATGTTCAACTGCTTGCTGAGTACTGGCAGTGTTATCGGGTTGTTCAGCTCTGTTTTGTGATTCTGCTGCAGTGGTATTTTCCAAGTGTGAATCATCCATTTCATTACTCATTTAGCACGCCTTAACTTCAGCGACTATATCAGTATCTGGCAATTCACTGCCAGCGTGAGACATATTTGGCAACATTTTGGTTCACTAAAGGAACCTAATAACTTGTTATTTACTATGGATAACGTAATTTAGCGGCTATAACTTTTTGAAGATAAAACTAAATGAACCCTCATAAAGCCGTATCGAAGCAGCAAAAAGCATTTTATAGAAAGCTGTTTATCGCACATCAAATCGAAACTGAAAGCCATAATCTACTGTCTTTGCATAAACTCACAGGTATGCCCCGCAGAACCTTGCAAGATTCAATTGCCGCGTTTAGTGACTTAGGAATTGATTGTGAGTTCATTCAAGATGAGGGACGTAATAATTCAGGCAGCTATAAAATTGCTGATTGGGGGCCAATTAATGCTACTTGGGTTAGCCAAAATTTAGCGCAAATAGAACAGTTGCTGAATTAAGCAAACCTTATATTAAAGCAGGTCAATTGGATTGATGCAGGGCATTGTCATGCCCTGTGTGTTTACTTAAAGTCTAAAATGCCTATTAACGGATAAAAGCATACCTTTACTTTTAATTTCATCCTAAGACTATGATAAGTATTGGTATTACCTGTATTGTTTTATACGGATAAGGTTTCTCCGTCTTCAGGGATAAATACCTTATCTGCTAGTTTATTCTCCTCCAATACACGTTTGAAAGTCTTACGATCAGTAGGGCAATGATTTAACGCTTCCATATGGTTGGCTATCACCTTGTTAGGTGAAAGTGCCACAAATTCCAATATCTCACTGGTTGACATCAATAATGGTTGGCCTACATCCATCTGTGCTTCACCGGCAGCAACAACGGTAATATCGGGTTGTAGCTCTGTTAGCGCGCGTCTGACATCAGCGGTTAGCACTGTATCACCGCTAATATAAATACTGGGTTCATTGGGTAACTCAACAAAGAAGCCACTGCCGTTAGCCATCACTTTATGGATCCAACCATGGCCATGCTGCGCCGGCACCGCGGTGATCTTACCGCCTAAAAAATCAATGGTCTGCCAGTCATCTACACCGTTAGCGACCGTTATGCCGTACTTTTCTAGATATGCTTTGTCTTTGGCTGGCGTA
This sequence comes from Shewanella kaireitica, assembly GCF_023284045.1. Classification (GTDB taxonomy): domain Bacteria; phylum Pseudomonadota; class Gammaproteobacteria; order Enterobacterales; family Shewanellaceae; genus Shewanella; species Shewanella kaireitica. The sequence continues at coordinate 149,740 of NZ_JAKIKQ010000002.1, read as the reverse complement.
GTGACCGGAATGCTTCGGCTGACCAAAAACTGCTCGCCAGCGGGATCTAAATGGTCTGCATGCTGTAAAGGCTTAAAACCGAAGGTTTGGCTATGAGTTAAAATAGTATGAGTGACTTTGTTTAATAGATTGTCCGCATTTGTAGGCAAGTCTACCGTCGGATTTTTCTGCGCTTTAAACCGTAGAACAGAGAAGGGCGGGATGGTGCCTTTAGCTCCAAGCATCGGGTCTACTAGAATGAAGTTTTCGCCAGATTCAATGATGAAAGTAGCGCTGCGTAGGTGGTGAATTTTCATAATATAACCTGTTTAAAAAAGTGGTGACCAGATAGGCGTCATTATAGGAAAGTGGATATGTGTGTAATACTGTCCTAAAGGTCACCCTTCGCTCAAATTGGGACAGTGGGATGGATAAAAAGCGATTCAAGGTTATGGTATTGGCATTCGATGGGATCAGTGCGTTCCATCTATCTGTGCCATGTTTGGTTTTTGAAGAGGTCTTTATAGGCGATTATCAACCCTTCGAACTCACCCTGTTTAGTATGACTGAGAAGGCGTTGAAGAATAGCCATGGTTTTTCATTGGCCGTTGAAGCACAGCTGGAGGCGTTAGTAGAGGCTGATATTGTGATAATACCCAGTTGGCCAAGCTCAATGCCATCAGCTCCAGCATCGCTAATAGAGGCTTTGCAGTTGGCGCACAGCAACGGGGCATTGTTAGTTGGCCTGTGTCTTGGCGCGTTTGTTATTGCTGAAACTGGCTTGTTAAATGGGCTTGCTGCGACCACGCACTGGGCGTTTAGCGATAGGTTTAAAGCGCAATTTCCACAAGTGATATTTGATAGTGAACCGCTGTTTATAGAGCATGAACAGTTACTCACTTCGGCGGGTGTCGCGGCCGCATTAGATTGTTGTTTGCACCTTGTTAGGCGTTTATTGGGCACTGAAGTGGCAGCCAACCTTGCAAGAGCAATGGTGACGGCGCCGTTTCGCTTGGGTGGACAACAACAGTACATACCCATACCTATCCCTAAAATGCCAGAAAGCCAAACGAGTCTGACGTTAGTTATGGAATCGATAAGCTCCCAGATAACGCAAGCACACAATATTGACGATGTGGCTCTGCGTTGTGCGATGAGTCGGCGCACTTTTACCCGGCATTTTAGGGCTATTTATGGCTGTAGCTTTAATGAGTGGCTGCTAAATCAGCGACTGGAACTAAGCCAAACCTTACTTGAAACCACAAGCAATTCAATCGCTCTAGTCGCTGAATTGTCCGGTTTTGGTTCCGAAAGTGTTTATCGAAAACATTTTAAACAAGCTTTCAAGGTTTCACCATCACAGTGGCGTCACACATTTTATGGTTAATCTTAGCTATTCCCATAGCCAAATTAACCCAAAATTAAGTGTTACTAATTAAACTACGTGATCCTTGAATATTCAGGGATAATAATCGCTCTTTTTAAAGTGCTTTCAAGTGAGTTTGAGGATTTAGTCCGTGCTAGCCAATGTTTCTGCTTTACAGTCAAAGTTAAAATTAATTGATAACAGCAAAGCTTTTCAAGGCTTTGTCATTTTTGTCATCATTGTCTCCGCTTTATCGATAGGAGCGCATACCTACCACCTGCCTACCTGGATGGAAAAAAGTCTGGTGCTGCTTGATCTTGGCATCACAGTATTTTTTGCTATTGAAATTGTGATTCGATTTCTAGCAAGTGATGGTCCGAAACGCTTCTTTAGTAATGGTTGGAATATTTTTGACACCATCATTGTGATTGGTAGCTTAATCCCCGCGGGTGGCTCGGCAATCTTGCTGGCAAGACTCCTACGTATTTTCAGAGTATTGCGTCTAGTATCGATGATCCCAGAGCTAAGAATGCTGGTGAATGCTCTGTTAAAAGCGATACCAAGAATGGGATATATCGCGCTGTTAATGTTTGTGATTTTCTATATCTACGGCGCTATTGGTAGCATGCTGTTTGCCGATATTAATGATTTTCTATGGGGCGATGTCTCCGTGGCAATGTTAACGCTGTTTAGGGTATCGACCTTTGAGTCATGGACCTCGGTGATGTACGAAACTATGGCGGTATACCCATTGAGCTGGCTCTATTATTTGAGCTTTATTTTTCTGACCGCTTTTGTATTTTTAAACATGATGGTAGGTGCTGTGCTTGACGTAATGACTCAAGAAACCGCAGCAATGCGTGCTGAAGATGAAGCCAATGCTGATTTCCCTGTAAGTGATAAACCTGCGAGTGCAGCCGATGTCGCAGAGTTGAAACAGCAGATAGAAGAGCTAAAAGGTTTGCTGCTGCAAAAGGCAGGATAATAGCAATGCTATAAACACCATTCATATTTTTTCATATTGTTGGTTTATTGGTTCATATCTACTGCCAAAGTTATTAATAACTTGGGAGTAACATTTGTCTCAAATAACACAATGGGATGATGATTATGAAAACTGCACACGCTTTGATGTTTGCAAGCCTAACGGCGACTTCGATGGGCACTGCAATTGCGGCCGATAACAATGAGCTATTTGGTGGCCAGCTAAGCGGTAACGTTAAGTTTGCTACTGACTACGTTTTTCGTGGTGAGTCTGAAACAATGGATGGCGATGTTCCCGTTGTACAGGGCACGTTGGGTTGGGGTAACGATGATGGATGGTACACCGGCGTTTTTGCATCAAACATTAAGTTTGCAGATCCTAACCTCGAAATAGTCACGGCGCCTTATATTGGCAAAGCTGGTAGCTTTGGTGATAGTGGTGTTACGTACGATGTTATGGTGTTTTCATATCTTTATCCGGGCGCTTCTTACTCAAACTACACTGAATTATGGGTCAAGGTTGGTAAGCAGTTTGGTCAGGCGAATGTCACCTTAGAAGTGACTCCAACTATTGACGACTGGTTTGGCGTAGAGGGTTGGCAAGGTGTTAACTATGCAGTTCATCCAAGCTATGATTTTAACAACGGTATTAAGGTTTCAGGCTCATTCGGTTACCAAGATCTTGATGGTGAAGGCGCTGAAGGTTGGACTCACTGGAACCTAGGTGTTGCAGCGAGCTATGTGGGTTTAGATTTTGACTTGCGTTACCATGGCAGTTCAGTTGATGAGTCTCACCTAGTGTATGGCACGCAAACAGAGATCTTTGATGATCGTGTGGTCTTTGGTTTAAGTAAGAGTTTTTAATCTATACCCTCATATAACAGCCGACTTAATAGAGTCGGCTTTTTGTTATCGCGGGTAACCTAAGCTGAAGGTAACGCTGGAGTATTAATCTGTAGTGGGTCAGATTGAGGACTCTCGACGTGTGTTAGCGGCTAAATTATGTATAATTGCACGGGGATTTAAGCCTTGTCTAAATCACTTTTAATTGCCTCTGAAAACAGGCATCTTGAGGTCGAACAGGTATATAATGTGGCGTTAATACAGTGATGCAAAATACCTAAACAGTTTTTGGAAGCAATAGGTAGAGGTGATATATGGGCTATAGGGTGCTGGTTGTTGATGACGAAGCCGTCATTAGAGCTAGATTAAAAGGCTATTTTGAGAAAGAGGGCTATCAAGTCGTCGAAGCTCAAGATGGTGAGCAGATGTGGCATGAGTTTGAGCGGCAACACATCGATTTGGTCATGCTCGATATTAACCTACCAGGCACAGACGGCTTAAGTCTTGCTCGCGAACTGCGCAGCCGTGGTGATGTGGGGATCATCTTAGTGACTGGCCGCGATGAGACCATCGATAAAATCGTAGGCTTGGAGATGGGCGCAGATGATTATGTCACTAAACCATTCGAGTTAAGAGAGCTGTTAGTCAGAGTTAAAAATCTACTTTGGCGCATATCTTTAGTGCAAAAAGCGAAAGATGAAAGCGCTGCTCAAGCAGACCCAAATGACAACATCATTGCCTTTAATGACTACATATTAGAACTGAATAGCCGCCAATTAAGCTGTAATGCAGAGGTTATTAAGCTGACTAAAGCTGAGTTTGAACTGCTCACCGCTTTTGCACTGCATCCGCAACAAGTGTTGTCACGAGACAGACTGATGCAGCAAACTAGCCACCGTAATCAAGACGTTAATGACAGAACCATCGATGTCATCATCAGACGATTGCGCAATAAATTATCTGCTGAGCTATTTGTTACTGTACATGGTGAAGGCTATCTATTTGCCGCCAAGGTTAAAGATTAGAGCTAGAGTTTGGATGACCGAAAATAGTAAAGCTAATTAGTCGACCCCGTTAACGCGATAAATGGGGTAATAGTCAGCCGGCGCTAAGCTGGTTTTTAGTACTTGCTTATTAATATTACCGATACTCTGGCTCTGAATTTTTGGGCCAATATCACCAAAGATTGCTGCGCCTTGAAGCTCTTTTACTGCCACATCAATGGCGAGCATACCTTGTATAACGACTAAGTCATCATTACTAAATTCAACCCTATCCCGATAGATCCCACGAAGAATCGCCGGTGAGAGGTAACTGCTAACCAGTTTGATATCATCTTCAAGTTGCAGCTGCCTTAAAATAGCGACAGCAGCTTCAATGGCTACTGCACTGCCTAGAATATATTGTGGTGTTTGGCTGCTTAGGAGGCTCTCAATTTCATCGCGATACAAATTACGATTGTTGTCAGCGTGACGCACTGCTGAAATAGTCACTTGGCTGTTGATCAGCGCTGCGGTTAACCCTTGTTCAACTAAGCCACTGCCGCCTTGTTTATCGGGGCCAGCTAACAGTGCAACTTGGGTTGGTTGAATGGTTTGACTACGTATATATTGACCCGCTTGAAAGCCCATTTGATACCAGTTTACTCCGATCCGGGTGCTAACTTGTTTGCTGTCTAAACGATTGACTAAGGCGATAATGGGTTTGTTGAGAGGCGGTTGATAGAACTCGAGTATGTCTGGGCGGACTGCGCCAAGCAAGATCGCATCGTAGCTGTGCTTCATGCAGTTGTCGAGCTGACTTAACTGTTTGTCCAGCGCGTAATATCCACCGGCTTCAAACACTGCTAGATGTAGGTTCAGTTTTTTAGCTTGCTCTACTAAACCATAGTTAATACCAGTCCAGTAGCTATCTTTTAAATGCGGCATCAACACGCAAATCCGCCAGTCCTTTTTGGCTTGAGCAAGTGGAGTATATTGTATTGATGTTGTTTGCTGAATGGTTTGATCAAAGGGCTCTCGCTGCTCAAGCGACCATGTAGGCACGGTAACTGCTGCATTGACTAATGGACTGACGAGTGAAAGCGCAAGTAGTAGACTTTTCCATTGCAGTAAAGCTTTCGCCATAGTTAACATCCCTTTGTTTCGTGCTAATGTTAGATACTAATGTTAGATATTGTAACAGCATAGCGTAGAAGAGTGAGTCCTTTGTCATTATCCTTATTGCCGCGCCCCAGATTATCTTTATCAAGAAAGAGCCTAATAGGTCGCTTAATGCTGGCCTTCAGTTTATTAGCGCTGTTGTTACTGCTATTGGTCTCTCTTGGAAGCTTAAGTCTGCACTGGGTGCAGCAGGCTGACAAATATCTTTACGACAGAGCGCTGCCTGCATCTGAGGCTGCTCGTCAATTGGTGTTATCAAGTAACGCCCTCGCCGAAAATGCTAAGCGACTTGGGCAGTCTGAGCAAGAGTCGCAACGGCAGTTAATTGGGCGAAAATTGTCAATTAACAGCGCGGCTATGCTAAATGCGATTAAAGTACTTAAAGCCCTCGATGTGAACTTTGATCTAGGCCTTGAGCAAAGCGCATCGGACATCATTGGCGATCTGTCCTTGCTTGGGGAACAAGTTGGTCAGCGCATTTTGGCTGGTTACCAATTGCAGTTACAGGGTAAAGCGCTGGTGGAGGCCTCAAATCAAAGTACTGAGTTATTGTTAGCGGAGCTTGCGATTGTCGATTCGGGGATTTTGTCTAAACTCAGTTTAGCTTACCCGCAAGCTGTGGGTACAGAGCAAACGTCTAAGTTACTTGATAGCTTGATAGAGCAAGATGTTGATATTCAAGAGCGACTGAATCGAGCACTGAAGATCGTGCATAATATAGCGCTGATGGGACAGGTGTTTCAGTCACCAGAGTTAGACAGTACAGTGTTTAATTCATTAGCTAAAAATGACAGCCAGTTAGCACAACTAGGGGTATCACTTTCTGGTCTTAATGATCCTAGCTCTGACGCCGGTGTCCGCTATTTTGCTTCTTTAACCAGTTTATCTAACTTTATACGCGACCCCGTACGGGCAAAAGCATTTGCAAAACAGGTCACTATTTTGCAAGCCTTGCCGCAAAGTATCTTGCTGCAAAAACATCATACTCAACTAAACCAAATCCAAGAGTTACAACTGCAGGCACTTACCGACAAACTCGACGCGCTAAATGGCGCTGTCGATAGCGCCATGCGTACACAACGTATAGAGGCCGATAATGCCAGAAGCGATTACCTAAGCCAACTGAGCTGGTCGAAGGTGAGCCTGTTATTTACAGGGTTACTTATGTTGTTAGTGATAGCGTTCGTTATTTATAAGGTGATCTATCAGGGCATAGCGCTCAAGCTTAATGCCGCCACCAACGCATTAGCGCAGTTAAGTCTAGGTAACACTGCAGTGACTATTGATACCCAAGGCGATGATGAACTTGCTGCGATGGCGAGTGCAATTAAAGCGTTTAAGCAAAAGACTGAACACAATCTTAAATTGCAAGCAGAGCTGCGTGATACTGCAGAAGAGTTATATGAGCATAAGCAAGCCTTGGAAGCGAAAGTCGAGGCGCGAACATTAGAGTTGGCAGAGGCTAATGTGCAGTTAGACAAAGAAGCAAAAGGTCATGTGTTAGCCAGGGACATGGCAGAGCAAGCTAACCAAGCTAAATCACTGTTTTTAGCCACTATGAGTCATGAGATTAGAACACCGCTGAATGGGCTCCTGGGTACATTAACATTACTTGGGCACTCTAATTTACCACCTGCACAAAGGCAAATGCTGGCTTTGTCGCAGTATAGCGGTACGCTGTTACAAACGGTGCTTAACGATATTTTAGATTTCTCTCGGCTAGAGCAGAGTAAGTTAGCTAATGAGCCCAGAGCTGTAGATTTAGCGCAGTTGTTGGATGAGGTCACGGCAATTATGTTAGCGGGAGCCAGTTTGGCGGGGCTCACTTTAGTGGCGAACTATAAAAGTTTACCGAAATGGGTCTACGTCGATGGGCCAAAATTACGACAGGTATTGTTTAACCTATTGGGAAATGCCATCAAGTTTACCCCTGAAGGAAATGTTGAGTTAAGTGTAACTGTAGTGCGCGATGAGCTGGTATTTAAAGTACAAGATAGCGGTGTCGGAATTGATGCGAACGCGATGAAGCAACTCTTTAAAGCTTACAGTAGTGAGGTCAGTGAAGGTCGCGATCGAGGCACAGGGCTTGGCCTTGCTATCAGTAAACAATTGGTTGAGTTAATGAGTTCAGCCCCTAGAAGCACAAAAGCGTTGTGGGTAAAAAGCGAAGTCGGGCAGGGAAGTTGCTTTGGTTTTTCATTACCGTTAACAGTCTGCGAAGGACCCGATATAACACTGCAACAACAGGCTAAACGAGTAAGTTCGAAGCACGTTTTAGTCGTAGAAGATAACAAGATTAATGCGATGGTGGCTCAGGGGTTTCTCGCACACCTGGGTCATGACTCTAAATTGGCCACTAGCTGCGAAGCTGCGCGGAAGCTCTATACCCTGCAAACAGCCACCCAATATGATGCCATCATGCTTGATATTCAACTGGGAGATGGTTCGGGAGTCAGTTTATTGGAAGAGCTGCAACAGATTAATGCGCAAGCAAGTCACACATTGCCAATCGCAGCTTTTACTGCTCAATTGCAAGCTGAAGATATGGAAAACTATCAAGCTACGGGGTTTGATCAAGTGTTGATGAAGCCATTGGATATGCAGGCTTTGTCAGTTTGGCTTGGCTGCGCGAAAGAGCCCGATACCACCGATAATGATTGCTGTGTCACCGATTGGCAAATAGGCGTAGTCAATACAGAAGGTGATATAGAGCGTCAGATTGAGATAGGTGCGAGTACAAAGATGGAACAAGATAGTGTCGCTAAGAGTAAGGCTAAACTAGAGCCTTTACTTGATGATGGGCAGCTGACCCAAGATATGGGCTATTTGGGTAAAGAGGCCGTGGTGGAGTTATTTAGCCTTTATCAAGATTCTAGCCAAGCTCATATGGCGATACTTGCCAAAGCGCCTGAAGATTTTGAACGAGTGCTACATGCCTTAAAGGGCAGTAGTGCCAGCATGGGATTATCGCAACTTGCTGCAAAATGTCGTGATATCGAACAGCTCAAAATTAGTGCTGCTGCTTATCAATTAGAGCAACACCCAGCACTGTTTGAGCTGTGGCAGCGCTCATTAGATGAATTATCTAAATGGCTTGATGGCCAGAAAAACGCAGAGCAGACATAGTCGGCTAAAGCATAACCCATAGCGTTTTTATGGCAGTGGTTTGACAGCGCTTTACTGAATGTCATTGATTGCGTTTTACAACAATGCAAAACACTGCCGACTAATCGTAAGGCTCAAAAATCTCATGCACTATACCTGATGGGTCTTTAAAGGCTGCATATCGACCCCAGTCATTTGCATTGGGTGTTTGATGAATAAACTCCACGTTGTGACATTTTAGCTCTTTGATCTTTTCATCAAGATTTTTTACGCTAAAAACCAGTGTCGAACTGGTATTGTAACCGTGTTCATATTGACTTATACCAATTGCATTTAGTATTTGAGCAGTTCAGAGCCCCTTAGTCTTTTCAATTCAAAGCGCATTGGTAAAGAAATGGTTATTCCCTTTTAAGCCAATGCAAAGCAGAAGTGGAAAGACTGAGGGGCTCACGTAGTGCGGCTGAGGTTAAACAAATTGGCAAAACGCGAATGGTCAAACTTTTAATGCAATTGGTAATACTGGTAACGTTCCTTGAAACATCAATACACTGTGGTTTCCTGCGACCAGCTTAAGGCAGGTCGCAGTTTCAGATATCAACTCAAGTCCTAGTATGTCTAAGTAAAAGGTTTAGATTGCTGTAGGTTTTGCACGATGAGTAACGTTGCAGGAATATCCATATGAACAAGTTCTCGTATCTAGAGCCGATCAAAAATGAGTTTGGTTAGTGATGTATCCCGCTGCCGTAGAACGATTTGGTACAGGTTTTACAATATAGTTTCACCGGAAATGGTTGAATACCCATTAAAGTCAGTAAACATAGGCCTAATGGGTATGACAGTAGGTTGGGGATAAATGAAAACGTTATACCTACATCCTCAGAGTTACAGTGTTTGCACTTACAAAACAGCTGGTTTTCGTGCTTTCTTCTATACATACTTATCCCTAGTGGTCTTTATTCCATTGTTAATTGGTACCGTATTACTTGAAAATATTAGCGCTATCGGCAGCAGTAAAACCTTTTCTTAGATAGTTTTCCGATCCAAATCACTGACTGTAGGTGATGGCAGCATGACCCAGTATCAAATGCTACTGCTATAATGCCGCTCAAAACCGTGCTCCGAAAAGCGGTTAGCTGTTCAACTTATCAGCATGAGTCTATCTGAAATATGTTTGAATGTTGTATTAGATTAAAAATATCAACTAGAGCATAATGTGGTTGTTCGTTTTTTAAACGATTAATTGTAAGGTAGATTCTTTTACCCGACGCTGTAAGCATCAGCGAAAAAGCGCCGCTGTGATCTCTTTTTACATAAATTAAACCTTTACAATATCCCTGACTGCTGTAAAGTACGCCTTGCTCTGGCATTCAGAGTTATTAGTGAACCATCAAGTAAAAGTAAGCCTCTGATTACTGCGTTATCGTTGTTATCCATAGTGTTTCCCTTAGCTTCATCGTCACATTTAATAATTCAAGCTCTCAGCACATCGCAATTTCGCGATAGATTTATTAATTTTTAATTATATAAGGGACAAAAAATGTCTAATTCAACTACTGGTATCGTAAAATGGTTTAACGAAGACAAAGGTTTTGGCTTCATCACTCAAGACAATGGCGGCGCTGACGTATTCGTACATTTCCGTGCAATCGCTTCAGACGGTTTCAAAACTCTTGCTGAAGGCCAAAAAGTTTCTTTCGACCTAGAGCAAGGCCAAAAAGGCCCACAAGCAGCTAACGTAGTTGCTATCTAAGTTGAAAGTCGACTCAAACAGTCTTAAGACTAATTGAGTCACTTGAGATAATTAAGTTAGGTTTACCTTACTTGATTATTTGAAAAGCGAGCCGAAAGGTTCGCTTTTTGCGTTTTAGCGCAGTCTGATATTATTGTTCTTCCTTCTTCTTGTCATAAAGACTCTTACTAAGTATTGTCTTTAAGACACTACGGTTGTCTATTTGACAGTTCACGTTGCTGTTATAAAGACACTATTGTTATGTCTGTTTTTTATACATACCTAGCTCTTTCAATTGATTACATATCTGGCACGGTTAGTGCAATTACTCAACTTAGAAATTAAAAATTTATTTAATCTTTTAGGTAGTAGCTAATGACAATTCATGTAAAAAACAACATCCACTGGGTCGGCCAACGCGATTGGGAAGTACAAGACTTCCATGGCACAGAATATAAAATGACCCGCGGTACCAGTTATAACAGTTACCTCATCCGAGAGCAGAAGACAGTATTAATCGATACCGTTGATCATAGATTTAGTCATCAGTTTATTCAAAACCTTGAGATGGAAATTGACCTTAATACTATCGATTTCATTGTGATAAACCATGCTGAAGAAGACCATTCAGGCGCGTTAACTGCCTTGATGCAGAAAATACCAGGCACGCCGATCTATTGTACTGAAGCGGCAGTGGACTCTATTGTCGGTCATCACCATCACCCTGAGTGGAACTTCAAGATCGTTAAAACCGGTGATAGTGTTGATATCGGTAATGGTAAACAACTTATCTTTATTGAAGCGCCAATGCTGCATTGGCCTGATAGCATGATGACCTACATGACAGAAGATGCAGTCCTGTTTAGTAATGATGCCTTTGGCCAGCATTACTGCGATGAGCATTTGTTTAATGATGAGGTTGATCAAAATGAGCTTAAAGAGCAGTGCCTGCGTTATTACGCCAACATTCTTACCCCTTTCAGCAGCCTAGTTACCGCCAAAATTCATGAAGTGTTGAGCTTTAACGTGCCAGTGGACATGATTGCAACTGCTCACGGTATTGTTTGGCGCGATAACCCGACTCAGATTATTCATCAGTATCTCGAATGGGCAGACAGCTACCAAGAAGACAAGATCACTATTTTCTATGATTCAATGTCGAATAACACCCGTATGATGGCAGATGCTATTGCCCAAGGTATTCATGATGTTGACCCTGGTGTCGCGGTAAAAGTGTTTAATGTTTCTAAACACGATAAGAATGAAATTCTATCGCACACTTTCCGCTCTAAAGGTGTGCTTGTCGGTTCATCAACCATGAACAATGTCATGATGCCAAAAATAGCTGGCATGTTAGAAGAGATCACAGGCCTTAGGTTCAGAGGTAAAAAAGCGGCTGCATTTGGCAGTTATGGCTGGAATGGTGGCGCTGTCGATCGGATCAACACTCGCTTAATGGATGCTGGCTTTGAAACTGCATTGGGTCTTAAAACCAAATGGCGACCTGATGGCAAAGCGATGCGTGAATGTCGTGAACATGGCCGTCAAATTGCGAAGCTGTGGGCACTACAACCGCTTACTACCGTTGCTAGTCTTGCTAATACAACGCTTAACACTGAGCCTAAATCTGCTGCTCAAACAGCTAAGCCTGTATCAGAAAATGCTGAAGAGGTGGCGCTTTCTGAGCACCCTACTGATTGCCAATGCATGATCTGCACAGTATGTAATTGGGTTTATGATCCCGCTAAAGGTGAACCAAACCAAGAGATTGAACCGGGGACCACTTGGGCTGACGTACCTGAATACTTTCTCTGCCCTGAGTGCAACTTGGGTAAAGATGTGTTTGTTGAGCATAACGGCTAGAGACGTATTATACCGAATGGTATTAAGGGGACTTAATCATGACTGCACCAGTTGTGATCATTGGTAGCGGCTTTGCCGCTTATCAATTGATAAAAAATATTCGCAGACAAGACAAAGAGCTGCCGATTCTAGTGATAACAGCCGATAACGGTGATGAATATAACAAGCCCGATTTAAGTCATGTCTTCTCAAAAGAGCAAGATGCCGATGCATTGATATTGCTATCTGCTGCGGACTTTTCGGCGCAGCAACAAGTCGAAATAGTGACTAATACCCGAGTCGATAGCATTGACACTAAAACGCAGAGTGTCAATGCTGCTGGTCAAACTTATCATTACGCTAAGTTAGTGTTTGCCACGGGCGCTAGCGCTTTTGTACCGCCTATTAAAGGTGAAGGCAAAGACAGTATTATTACCCTCAATAGTTTGTCTGAGTATCGTGGTTCGCAAGCGGTCTTAAGTCATGCTACTCGAATATTGCTAATGGGCGGAGGTTTGATTGGTACAGAGCTCGCGATGGATCTGCAAGCCAGCGGGAAAGAGGTGATAGTGGTTGAGCCAAACAGTCGATTGCTTGCGAATGTTGCCCCCGATTTTGTTGCGCTGAAACTTGAATGCACCTTGCTTGATGCTGGAATGACGCTTGCGCTAAATGATACAGTGAGCACAATTGACTTTTCTACTGCTAACTCACTAATCGAAAATGATGCGGAGTTGAAGAAACAAGAGCTGACTGTAACGACAAGTGCAGCTAGACGCTTTGAAGTCGATTGTGTGATATCAGCTGCTGGTTTACGGCCAAATACTCAGTTAGCGCAGCAAGCTGGGATTGCGGTTAATCAGGGGATTGTGGTCGATAGTCAATTAAAAACATCTGTCGAGCATGTCTATGCTTTAGGTGATTGCGCTGAGATCAATGGCAAAGTAATGGCATACTTACAACCTATTATTCTCAGTGCGAATGCGCTGGCAAAGCAACTGCTAGGTCAAATGTCGCAACTTACATTCCCACCTATGATGGTGAAAGTTAAAACGCCTTCATATCCTATTCAATTGGGTGGGCACTTTAGTGCAAACTCTTCATGGAAAGTTGGGTTTGATAAGCTAGGTGTCATCGCAGAAGCTTATGATGAGCTAAACAATATGACAGGTTTTGTGGTCACGGATGAAAATGCTAAGCAGGCATTTTCGCTGTTAAGAAAAGTCTCGGCGGTATAACGCGGGTCTCTAGGTTTAAAAGGTCGCACTCGCGACCTTTTTTATGGCTCGCTCTACATATTTTTCAACTATTAGAGCCCCTAATGTAGACAAATAACGACAATAAAATTACTCCTCCCCCCAGTAGTTTTTGTGGCTCAAGTACCTCTCCAAGTAACCCAATACTGAGGATAAGCGTCCAAATAGGTTCTAAGATCATAATTAGCGAAGCGGTTTCAATTTTCACAGAGAACTGCCCAGTAGTTTGCATTAGGTAGCGTAAAGAGGTCGCTATGACCGTTGATGCAATAAACCACATCAAGGTTTGACTGCTTACTTCAAATGCTTCTGGTTGGCTTAGCGCAAGTGAAAGTACTCCACCAAGACCGACTACAAATAGTTGTAGGCTTATTGAAGTGAGTGGCTTGATGCTTGCCGTTAGCCGTTTATTTAAAACAAAGTGTAGTGATAAAAGTGCTGATGCTAGCAAGAAATACCATTGGCTTTGTTCTACTTGCCAACCGTTGGTCAGTGTTAGCAGCATCATGCCTATTACCGCTATTGGTAGAGCCAACCAGAAAGCGCGATTTGGTCTTACTCGAAATAATAACCATGAGGTAAATGGCGCAATGATCATTGCCAAACTCATGATAAAAGCTCCCTCAGATAGCGTGCTAGAGATTGAAATCGCATACACCCATATTTGAGTACAAGCTGCCAATATCATACCGACTGCGGATATTGAAATGAGCTGTTTAGCGGTTAATTTAACAAGGTGATTAAAACAAAAAGGCAATAGGATGAGGCTAGCGAGTAAAAAGCGTGCGCTAATAAATACACTGCCTGGTACTTCGGAGATGATCTGCTTTGATGCAACCCAGCCGAAAGCGGCGAGAAGAGTTGCCAGCAGCAGTAACAGTTCGCCACGCAGTGCTAATTTGGTCATTGATAGGATTTCTTTATTAACGCTATGGCAGAAACCACTACGCTAAAGGACGTGAGGTTTGGCGGCTAGCAATCGTTGCCAAGTTTGTGACTTGGCAACGTGCTTAAACTTCAGTTTTAGCTGTACTCGGGGTAATCGGTAAGTCCAGCTTCTGCACCACCAAACAGAGTGTTTGGATCGTGGGGGGCTAATGGGTAGCCATGTTGAATACGTGAAGGCAGATCTGGGTTGGCAACAAACGGACGGCCAAAACCAATCATGTCTGCCACTCCATCATCGATCGCCATAGCACCTTTGTCACTATCATAGCGGCCGGCATAGATCAGCACACCTTGGTAAGCTTGGCGGACATCAGCTTTAAACGCTTTTGGTGTGTCTGGCGCGTCGTCCCAATCAACTTCAGCAATATGGATGTAAACCACGTTCAGTGAGTTTAGCAGCGCTGCTGCAGCTGTGTAGGTCTCTTCAGGAGTCGCATCTACAGTGCCATTTAGTGAAGTAAATGGCGCAAGGCGCACACCAACGCGATCAGCACCAATAGCCTCTGTCATAGCCGCAACCACTTCGCCCATAAAGCGCAGTCTATTTTCTATAGAACCACCATATTCATCGGTGCGGTTATTAGCTTCTGAGTCGATAAATTGGTTGATTAGGTATCCGTTTGCAGCATGGAGTTCAATGCCATCAAAACCAGCCTCAATCGCATTGAGTGCAGCTTGGCGGTATTGACCAATAACCAGCTCAATATCAGCTTTAGTCATCTCTCTTGGTTCAACGACATCGACAAAACCTGGCTCTTGGCTACCATTGTCGATAAATACCTTAACGTTCTCTGCATTTAAGGCTGACGATGAGATCGGTTGTTGGCCACCAATGTTATCTGGGTGGGTGACTCTGCCTACATGCCACAACTGAGCAAAGATAGTGCCGCCATTGTTGTGCACAGCATCAGTGACGAGCTTCCAGCCTTGAATCTGCTCAGAGGTATAGATCCCAGGTGTCCACGCGTAGCCTTGACCCATTGCTGATATTTGAGTGCCTTCAGCAACGATAAGTCCAGCAGATGCTCTTTGTGCATAGTACTTGGCCATCATCTGATTGGCTGTGTTACCCGGTTGGCTGGCACGAGAGCGAGTCATCGGGGGCATAACAATACGATTGTTTAGGGTTAGTTTACCAAGTTGTATTGGTTGAAATAGCGAGTCTGTCATCGTATTACTCTCCTAGCTGAATAAGTTCAATTTGGTAGCCGTCAGGGTCAGTGATAAAGGCGATATGAGTACAACCACCTTTTACAGGACCGGCCTCGCGGGTGATGTTGCCGCCAAGGTTTTTAATGTTGTCACAAGCAGCATAAATATCTTCCACACCGAGTGCTATATGGCCAAATGCATTACCCATTTCATACTCATCAGTATCCCAGTTGTAGGTCAGCTCAATAGTTGTACTGTCTGCCTGAGTACCAAAACCAAC
Source organism: Shewanella kaireitica (assembly GCF_023284045.1). Lineage (GTDB taxonomy): Bacteria > Pseudomonadota > Gammaproteobacteria > Enterobacterales > Shewanellaceae > Shewanella > Shewanella kaireitica. Next base: position 134,094 of record NZ_JAKIKQ010000002.1, on the reverse strand, counting down.
AAACACCAAAGTGTAGCGGTATTGCTGATTTTCAGTTCTCTCAAGCTCTTTCATGCCAAGTACATTGGTATAAAAAGCGATTGATTTCTCAAGGTCTTTAACCCTTAACATGGTGTGTAAAAACTTCATAAATGGCCCTTAGAAACGCATCACTGAACTTGAATATAAACAGAGTGAGTTGTGCGCTTGATGATCTGTATTCGATGAGGGAAATTTACAGGGAGTCGCATGAGATTTGAAATTATCATTTTTTATGTATTTAATAATTTTATGTAATGACTTGCGGGTGATGAATCTGTTTCAGACTTAATTCTCAATGCTAGGTTGAAGCTATGTACTCTTGTAGGCCGATTATCAATATCTGTAATTAGATGTAGACTTGTGGCTAGTGAAATAGAAAAGGGCGAATGATGACAAAGACAATTTTAATCACTGGCGCTACCGACGGTATTGGCCTTGAAACCGCAAAAGTCTTGGTATCTCAAGGGCATCATGTATTGCTCCATGGGCGTAGCGAGTCCAAGTTAGCAGCCGTAGCCGAGCAATTGGCGAATGGAAGCACTGAGTCTTATATTGCTGACCTATCTGTTATGAGCGACGTGACTGCACTTGCTGATAACATCAAGCAACGGCATCAGCATATTGATGTGATTATTAATAATGCTGGTGTATATGGCGGCTCTGGCGTGCTGACAAAAGACGGCTTTGATCTACGATTTGCAGTAAACACATTTGCGCCGTATTTGTTAACCCAAAAGCTGTTGCCATTACTCGGTAAGCACAGTCGCGTGGTGAATCTGTCATCTGCGGCTCAAGCGAGTATCGACTTAAAAGCGCTTGCTGGTGATAAGGTGTTATCTGATGGGCAGGCTTATGCGCAGAGTAAGTTAGCCATAACCATGTGGTCGCGGGCATTGGGGCTTGAGTTACAAACAACGGGCCCGATAGTTGTATCGGTTAATCCCGCTTCTATGCTTGGCAGTAAGATGGTTAAAGATGCCTTTGGTGTTGCGGGTGGAGACTTGAGTATTGGCGTTGATATTCTTTGCCGAGCAGCGTTATCTGATGAGTTTTCAGCTGCAGCAGGGCTGTATTTTGATAATGATACTGGGCGTTTTAGTAGCCCTCATAATGATGCGCTAGATGACACTAAAGTCATGTTACTGATGGATACGATGAAACAGATATTATCAAAGGTGAGTTACGCAAATTAACTCGCTGAGTACTTATACCAATCGGCATAAGTAGTTGGTCTACTCCGAGTGTTTTTTGGTGAACTAATTCAAGGCGGATCATTGACAGAATGGTTGTTCCCTTTTGCCTTTATCCAACACCGAAGTAGCAAGCCAAAAACACTCCTTATAGGCGAGTTTTAGCGGCTCTGATGCTGCGTTAATGAGCTTGAACCTAGAATAACTATGTACTTCACTCATTGCCTTGCCTCAAAACCGCTAAACTCTCGCTGAGCGACCAAATCTTTATAGCGATTGGTATTATATTGGAATGGGCCTTAGAGGCCCATTTTTATAGAATCTGCAGGGACTGGTTTAAATTAGGTTCGCGGCAATTTGGCTTAAATGTGATTCGAGCTCATCTTCTGTTGTTGGCAGAGACTCAAGCTCAAACGATAAAGGTTTGCTGCCATTGAGCATAAACACCGAGCTTTCCCCGTGATCATAGTGGAACCATTTTCCATTGACGCAAAGATCTGTATAGCAATTGGGTAGTAGCTCCATCGTGCACCTCTAAATTCTACATTTCATTTCATTTCTAGTAAGGCTTTAAATCACAACTTTTGTGAGTACTGCATCATTATCGATGCGCCTGTTTGTGATCTGGTTCACTATTATATGACCCGAAAAGGCGTAGGTGCTTATTGATCTACATCAACGCTGCTGTAATTAGCACTGATTGCGACAGTGATAAACCCTATTTATCGCTAATAGTGACGGATAATTAATATCAACATGGCTGAAAATACTACTTTATAGGCATACTGTGGTGGGTTTAACTTTTGGGAGCTGAGCGAAAAATTAGCGTGCTTAATGAGCTTTTACTACATTAACTTTTTCAGTTTGATCTGTATCAAGGCGTTGCGGACTAAATAGATTCAATATTGAATGATAAGGTCGATTAACTGAGCAGCATGATGACTAAAGGAGGCTGAGCGTGACAGATGCAAAATTGATTTTACTGCTAAAAACCTCTATTTCTATTGGTCTCTGTCTGATTCTGCTAGGGATCTATTTCCATAACTTTAGTGAGGCTGTGGAAGCCATGGGCGTAACAGGAATTATCATTAGCGCCATGTGTATCGCCCTTGGCATGGTTCTGTCGCTGCCAACCAAAATGTACCTTACCTTTATACTTGTGCGGCGTGAAGTAGAGCGTAATCAATCTGAATGACAACGCGCCCGGAGCGAGTAATACTTTCTCGACCCAAGCGCGCAGGTTTTACCACCATAAGCTTTAGGGTTGCTTCTTTAATACTTCATCAATGTCAGCTGCGCTATGACGCTCAGCTAATTGTTGCCACTCTTCACCCCAAGTGCAGTTGACTATTTTCCCGCGTTTTACTGCGGCACGTTCGCCGACTAATTTTGCCCAGCGTTGCACGTGGGTATAGCTTTCAACATCAAGAAACTCAGCCGCGTTATAAAGTTTACCTAACACTAAATTACCGTACCAAGGCCAAATCGCCATATCTGCGATAGTGTAGTCTTTACCTGCAATATATTCATTATTCGCTAATTGTTTGTCGAGTACGTCGAGTTGGCGTTTAGCTTCCATGGTAAAACGGTCAATTGGGTACTCGAACTTCTCAGGTGCATAAGCATAAAAATGACCAAATCCACCGCCTAAGTATGGCGCAGAGCCTTGTAGCCAAAATAACCAGTTCATGGTTTCAGTGCGAGCAGCTATCTCTGTCGGTATAAAGTGGCCAAATTTATCTGCAAGGTAAAGTAAAATGCTGCCTGATTCGAATACATTGATTGCGCTATTGCCTGAGTTATCAATCAGCGCTGGAATTTTAGAGTTGGGGTTGATCTCAACAAAGCCAGATGAGAATTGATCGCTGTCACCAATATTAATGAGGTATGCGTCGTATTCGGCGCCAGATACGCCTTTTGCAAGTAACTCTTCAAGCATGATTGTCACTTTCTGGCCGTTAGGTGTTGCTAGCGAGTGCAACTGTATCGGGTGTTTACCTACAGGAAGTGCTCTGTCATATCTCGCGCCAGAGTCTGGGCGATTAATGCTTGCCCACTCGCCACCATTTTCACTGTCCATGGTCCAAACTTTTGCTGGAGTGTATTGCTTGCTCATATCAATTCCTATGTGTTTAGCTGTCTTATTAATATGGGGCTATTTCATTCTTTTAAAAGCATTGAGGGTATAAAGATTCGTCATGAGAAAGTGCTACATAGTCTAAGGGTGGATGCAGCGTGTTTGTCACGTAAAAATGACGGCTTAGTATTTTAGAAAAGAAGGCTTTGAAGCCTTCTTTGGTTTGTTAGCTGTTACTGTAAATAGGGCTATTTACTCACCGCTAGTAACACCAAATACTGTACACCAGTCATTTTTCATATCAATTAAGTGCCAGTTGTCTTTTTGTTTAGCCTCATCGAGTGCTTTGTCTAAACGGCCAATGGATGAGTCGCGGTCATATTGCCACTCTCGTTCGCTGTCGGTGTGATGTACTATCATTGCCATACTTGGATTATTTTGGCTGGTACTCCATTGCATCATGGCATGATCGCCGTCTGAATTACCTACCGCTAGTATGGGTTTTTTGCCAATAATGCGCTGAATATTTTCAACTTTTACTTGTTTGTCATTGTTTGAAACTAACTCGCCATTTTTCACTATCACCGTATCATCGCCTACTTTTACTACATCGTACCCAAAGCTACTGCCAATAACATTCTCAGCGGGAATGCCATAAGCTTGCTCGGTCCAGGCGCGCATAAAGTCACTACCGCCACCGGAGACGATGTAGTTAGTAAAACCGTTGGCTTTTAGATAAGTCAGCATCTCTTTCATTGGCTGATAGGTCATGTCGATATAACTGCGGTTGAAGCGTTGATTTTTACTCTTAGTGACCCAGCTGTGCACTATCTGCTGAAATGCTTCCACAGTTAAACCTGAATGAGTGGCTTGCAGTAGCTCCAGTAAGGCATGGTGATCCGCCTTCATTAAAGATTCCATATCATCTTCTAGTACCCATTTAAAAGGGGCTTGGGTTTTCCACTGCGGATGCTTGCTCGCAAGTCCTTTAATCTGCTCTAAAGTGAAAACCAGTTGATAGTACATAGGTTGTTCTGACCAAAGCGTGCCATCATTATCAAATACTGCGATACGGTTTTTTTCGGCAACAAACTTAGGGCTATTGGGATTAGTGACCTCTTTGACAAACTCTTCAATTGCACTTCTGCGCTCACTGTTTGCCCATGATGGCAGTGCACTGGTATTGGAATGGCAAGTTACTGCCAGCGCTGAGGTTGACGATAGTGTAAGCATAAGGAGCAAAGACAGATATTTGAGCTTCATAAAAGGTCCTTTAAGTTTAGTGTCATCCCAGTTAAACAGATATAACTGCCCAAAAGAATAGGTAAAATTGCTAGTTTGTTGACAGTAACTAAAGCTGGAAATAGCTATTAAATCAAGTTGCTTTGCCGTATAAAAGTCAAACTTTTTCTGACTTACCATTAACTCAGTGCAAATTTAGTTATAGACGCGTTAAAATGGCGCCAATATGACAATTCTAACCAGGCTGCAGTATGCACAGTTTGGGCAAGGTGAAGAGAGAGTAATATGAGTGATGAACAAAGTGTGATTGATAGCTTAGATAAACTAGAAGCATTCCTACTATCAGTTGAAAATGGCGGTCTAGGACTCGTTGGGGTCGAAGGTGTTGGAATGGCAACTAACAACGCCGATGGGCGTCACTTTGTCGCCGTTTTTGATAATAACCATAAGTTATTACATGCCCGTTGGATCACTGATGAGATTTTTGTCACTGGTAAAGAGATGGTACGCCATGGCGTGAAAGGCAAGCATTAAGCTTTTAACTGCTTGTCCCGTCCTGAATAAAAAAGCCCCGCTTGCATAAGCGGGGCTTTTTATTCTCTTATACCAACATGTTCATATCATTTACCAAATACGTACACGTTCTTCTTCAGTTAAGTAAAGTGCATCACCTGGTTTAACATCAAAGGCTTTGTACCATGCATCGTGGTTACGTGGTGCTTGAGCACGGTAACGACCTGGAGCATGAGTGCCTGCACGAAGTTGATTCAGCATGCTTTGTTCGGTGCGTTTTTCTTTCCAAACCTGAGCCCAAGCAAGGAAGAAGCGTTGATCACCTGTGACACCATCAATGACGGGGGCTTCTTTGCCGTTAAGGCTTAGCTTGTATGCATGGTAAGCCATAGATAGGCCGCCTACGTCACCAATGTTCTCGCCAAGGCTGTTGCGGCCATTGACGAAGTTTTCTGGGATAGGTTCATACTTACTGTACTGAGCGGCTAATTGATCGGCCTTGGCTTCAAATGCAGCGCGATCGGCATCAGTCCACCAGTTGCGTTGAATGCCGTTGGCGTCAGACTTAGAACCTTGGTCATCAAAACCATGGCCCATTTCGTGACCAATAACAGCGCCAATACCGCCATAGTTTACCGCTGCGTCAGCATTTGGATCGAAAAATGGTGGTTGTAAGATAGCTGCTGGGAATACAATCTCGTTAAACGAGCTATTGTAGTAAGCGTTCACGCGTTGTGGCGTCATACCCCAGCGGTTACGATCCGTTTTCTTTAGCTCTTTTGCAACGCTATCAGCTTTAAAGTACTCACGTAGATTGTGAATGTTACCGACTAAATCTTTATTGGTCAGTTCTAATCCATCAAACTCTTGCCATACATCTGGGTAACCGATTTTAGGGTTGAAAGCGGCAAGTTTAGCATGAGCATTAACTTTAGTTTCATCACCCATCCAGTCAAGATCATCAATACGTTGACCCATTGCGGTGCGTAAGTTCTCAACTAGCTCTGACATCTGCTGCTTCGAAGATTCAGGGAAGTAGCGAGCAACGTACACTTTACCGATAGCAAACCCTAATGATTGTGTGCCTGACATCTCTGAAATGGCGCGTTTCCAACGAGGGCGAGGCTCTTGTTGGCCACTTAGCTCTTTGCCATAAAATGCAAAGTTAGCGGCGTAGATATCTTCAGAAAGCACATCTGAGTTGTTACTGATGGTATGGAAAGTCAGGTAATCTTGCCAAACCTTAAGCGACTCGCTGTTAACCAGTCCAATCATGGTTTTAACAGGATCAGGCTGAGAGATATTCAGCTGTGGGACTTTATAGCCGGTTTCAGCGAAGTACAAATCCCAATCAAAGCCTGGGTATCGCTTAGCAAGATCAGCACGCTTAACTTGGTTTAAGGTTAAGTCACGGTTACGACGCTTCTCTCGTGGCCATTGGCCTTCTGCCATCTTAGTTTCTAACGCGAGTATAGCTTGTGCGCGTGCTTCGCCATCTTTAACACCTGCAAATGCAAGCATTTGCGCAATGTGGCTAACATAAGCGCTGCGGATTTTAACGAAACGTTCGCTATCTTCAAGGTAGTATGAACGGTCGGGTAGACCTAAGCCGCCAGCACCAATCGACATTTCGTATTGATTAGGGTCTAGGCGGTTAAACCACATGCCACCAGAGATTGGAGAAGTTGCACCTGTCAGCCATGCTTGGCCAAAGACTTTAGTCAGATCGTCGGTATTCTTGATTGCAGAGATCTGATCAAGGGTGCCTTGAATCGGGGTGATACCAAGCTTATTGATGGTATCGGTATCCATGTATGATTTGTAGAAGTCAGCAATTAACTGCTCTTCAGCATTTAAATCACTGCGGCTAGCAATGTCATCGATGATCTCTTTAACTTGCTCTTCACTGCGCTCAGCAAGACCTGTAAATGCGCCATAGCGAGTCTTGTCTGCAGGCATGATGTAATGGTCGTACCATGTACCGCTGGCGTACATAAAGAAGTCATCGCCAGGTTTGACAGCTTCATTTCGTGCAGAAAGGTCAACCCCGAAGCTGCCTAGTTCTGCTTTAGTTGAAGTTGTCTTAGTGACTTCTGTTGTTGCTGTTTCGTTAACATCCGAAGTACCGCAGCCACCTAAAAAGGTAGTGGCTAAGGCAATAGCAATTAGTGATTTTTTCATTGTTCTATGCTCTTCCTTGCTGAAGTTATTATAGTTTTCTAACGCATCAATCTTCTATAATTGGCATAAAATGTCAACTGGGTAATTGTTAGTAAAGTTTTGCTACTAAGTTTTACAGTTAAAATTTATCGGAGGAGTTGGCTGTTGTAGGAGATAAATCACGGTGTGAAGTTTGCTAGCGTTAGTTGCAACGCTAGCAATTTGTCGTTGATATATTGATTGCAGTTACTTAGGCTTTTTCTTAAATATACGACGATAGAAGGTTAGCGCACTAAACATTAGGATTATGCAGCCAACCAATGACACCGCTGTGATAAAGACTACGTAACTAAAAGGCATGTTAAGCGCATCGTGCAGCGGTCTTACAAAACTTGCCACTCTGCCAGAAAGTGGCCTGTCACTGTGTTTCAAAGCAGATTGAATGGTGCCTTGAGCATGGTTTATGGTGATCCTGTCTGCATTACGTAACCATACATCGCTATGGCTATCGAATTGAATGTTGTAGCTAGGTGCTACCGCAGGCTCGCCAGCTTTTGGCTTTTTAGCGCGCGCTTCGCTCACTGCTACCAGCTGCGACTCTGGCCATAGTTTCTGCGCCGTTTGTAACTGGCTTTGCCAATCACTTGTCTGGCTTTTGGGGTAGCTGACTTCGATGTTGGAGGTTGATTGTAATGCACCGAACCACAAACCTTTATAAGTGATTAAAAAGCCACTTAAACACAAAACGAATAGAGGCACAGAGATAAACAATCCGAGTTGAATGTGGCTTTTTAACAAGCTACTTGAGCGAGTATCTTTTGGCAGGCTCTGCTTTAAACGAAAGCCTTTACGCACTCTCCACCATAGATAGATCCCTACTAAGGTGATGACCGCGCCAATCATTGATGCCCAAGCATTGAGGTACTTACCAAAATCCCCCATTAAGAAGTTTCTGTGTAACCAGAATACGGTGCTATACACCGGCGACTCTGAAAATTTATTTACCGATAGCTCATTAAGCTCACTGTCTAATGCGATAGTGGTTCCACGGGCACCCGCTTGAATATAGGGAGTGTGCTCGGTTGGAAAGCGAACCGTGCTTATTTCTGGGTATCGTTCAAATAGGGTCGTTGTCACCTCAGCTTTGCGTTCAACGGACAGTGGCGCGTATTGCTGCCCTTTGTCATCAAGGCGTTTAAGCATATCTGCGCCGCCAAGGTAAACCCCTGTTGTTAATACAAGTAACATGGTAATGCTAATAAAAAAACCAACCCAATTGTGGAACCATTTTAAAGCGGGAACGACATTCATTGTTAAGATCTCAAATCGGTCTTGGCAAAATATAAGCGCAAGACAACTACGGCTAATCGCTTACTGTTTATTGATTAAACATATTTTTTGACCAAGCCAATAAGCTTGGCGAGTAAGCATTGAAGCTGAGAATGGTAATGAGTCTCAATATTGAATTCAATTAAAGAAGTGTAAAGGAGCGTGACCTAGTTAGCAGTTTAAATGATTGCTAGCCGTTGCTGTTATTTGGCGGATAATATAGTGATTCTTTACGGTGGGCTAGGCCGTGTTAAACACAACATTGATTGCAAGAATAACTACAATCAATGTTGTGTTATAGAAGCTCTGTGCCTCTTAGTTCGGCAGCTTCAACTTCTATGGAGATGTGATGACTAGATAACCGTCATCACTGCTTCAGCGCTCAGGCGTGATTTTGGCAGTGCTGCATTGTAGTCTTCATCAGCATGGTGGTAACCAATAGCAAGTGCCACTTCACAAACATAACCGTCTAGCTCATCTTTAAAATTCTCACCGATAAGCTCACTGTCTACGCCTTCCATTGTGGTGGAGTCGATACCAAGGCGGGCTAATACGTGCAAAGTGTTACCCAAAGCTAAGTAAGTTTGAGATTTAGTCCAAGTTGCAGTGTTACCAGTCTCATCAGTATTGATTTCTGCAAAAGCAAAGCCACCAAAAGCTTGCTCTCGCTCTTCCGGTTTAGTGCGGCCATCTTCAATACCTTTATCGACCACTTTAGCGTAATCATCGCGAGTGTAATGTGGGTTGTGAGCAAACAAAATAATGTGCGATGCAGATTTCACGTGCGGCTGATTAAACTGGAATTTATTAGCAAATGTGTCGTGCATACGTTGCTTAGCTGCATCGCTCTCAATCACAATGAACTTCCAAGGCTGAGAGTTAATTGATGAAGCGGATAAACGCATAGCCTCATAAATTACATCAAGTTCGGCCTGAGGAACGCGTTTTGATGAGTCATATCTCTTTGCTGTGTAACGGTTTTCTAAGTCAGTAATAATTGGGTGTGTCATGTTTGTGTCCTTTATGATACTAGGGAGCTAGCACCACTAAAAATTGGGGGAATTAGGCTAAAGTGTATTAGGCTATGTGTGTCATTTCATTGATCGTAAACAGTTCCACTCGACCTTCGGTGGCTGCAACGTAATCTGCTATATGGCTATTAGCCAGATGAGTCTGAAGGTGTTCACGACTTTGCCAGTTTTCATAAAATACGAAGTGAGCTGGATTTTCATTATCTTGGTGCAGGTCATAGTTAATGCAACCCGCTTCTGCACGAGTCACCTCAATAAGCTTGATTAACTCTGCTTTGACGAAATCAATACTGTCCTCATTGGCTATTATATTAGCTACAACGGTGAGCTTGGTCATGCTGAACTCCTGTGATTCAAATCTAATCTCGGCATCGAATTTGTTACGTGTTCGACTATGGGGGCATATTAGCGCTAAGCATTCAAAACAAAAACAGTTTAACTTTTGAATTATTATCAATTAAAAATTGATAATGGTAAGTGGCAGTGATGTTAGTTATTACTGTAAAAGGTTAATCGCAATAATATTGCAGTCGTCATTCGCATCAATCACGGTATGACCAAAATGATAGCGTTTTGCTATAGCTTTAAGAGTCTATTTACCAGGTAAATAAGCTTAGTCCGATCTATTGAAATTTGCTCTATAGCTTATAGCATTCTCAGCAGCGTCCAGCGCTATAGTTATTTGTGAAGCATAATGGGCACAGGGGTCTTTTGAGCTTGTTAATATTGCCGCTACCCTCCTTAAAATTGCAAAAGCTTATCTGCAATAAAACCACTAGCCCAACGAACGGTGTTAGAGACGATTATCGGTGCAGCCTCACTTTTTAAAAAATTGCTGTGAAACGAAGCAGGCTGCTAGCGGGTCTAATGGACTGGTTTGGAATTGATCGCATATTCGAAATAAAAACGGGGCCATAAGGCCCCGTTGTACGATAAGCAGAGTTGATACTGAATAGTTTTATTTACTATCGCCTCTTATATCCATTATTGGCATCACACCGTCACCCATCATGGTGCTCGGCAGCTTGCCATCCCATGCCTGTGCTTCAGTAAGTTTTACAATTAGCGGGTTACTTTTTAGTGCTTTGGCTTTAGCTTCAATCGCTTGTGCCTCAGCTTTACCTTTTAGCAATATTGACTGTGCTTCAGCCTCTGCAATTTTTAGTATCCCTTTAGCTTCTGCATCGGCTGTGTTTACCGCTCGAAGCGCTTCTAGGCGTTGACGCTCAAGCTTGTGTTCTTCTGCGGCGGCCAAGTTCTTCTCTGTTTGCTTTATTTCAATGGAGTTGATGTACTTTTGCGGTAAAACTATATTTTCAATCTGGATATTATCAACCACCACCGGGAAGCCTTCCATCTCTTCAGCCAGACGGCGTTCAATGCCTTGAATTGCACTAGCTCGGTCTTGAATGAGCTGCTCTGCTTCAAATTGAGGGATGGTGTCTTTAGTTGCTGAGCGAAAACGTGGGTCAAGAATGCGTTGCTCAAACTGAGTTAAACCACCATAACGCTTAAACAGATCAAGCGCGGCTTCTTTGTTGACGGTCCAGTTAACAGAAACCTCAATAGTCACTGGCATCTGCTCTTTAGTGCTTGATGCCATTTTCTCGGCATTCTTGCGGGTACGTACTTCGATTAACTCGACAGTTTCGATAAATGGGATTTTAAAGTGTAAACCTGGATTTTGTTGGCCTTTGGCTTCACCAAAGCGCTTTACCACACCGACATGACCCTCGATAACAATAAAGTAAGAGTTAAATAAGGCGATGATAATCAGCAGTATTGGCAGAATTTTTGCTATTGAAATTGATTTTAAAAATGAAAGTGGTGATGATTTTTGCAGCGACATGTTTGGTATCCTTTCTAAATATGCGCGGCAAAGATAGCAGGTTATTTAATGGGGTGAAACAATTGTATTTATTTAGTTGTGGAAGTGTTGATTACTTGGCTTTTTTACCATGATAAAAGGCTAATCATTTGCAGTTTAGCCTTTATCATCAAGTTTGATTAGTAAGCTTGTTATAGGTTAAGTCTCACTGGTTCGATAATCGCTTATACAGCGAATCCTTTAACTCTGCGCGATCATGTTTGAGCTGATGCATCGCGTCGTCATCTATTGGTGCGCCGTTGAGCTCTAGTTCTCGGATCTCTTTATCTAATGCATCGTAATGTTTCGCATCTTTGGTAAATGCACTATCACTTTGACAAAGCTTGGTAATGACTGCTTGGTACTCAGGAAACTCATGGAGCAGAGAATGATCTTCGCCTAACATAAAAACCCCTTAAATTAGATATTAATGAATATGATTTAACGGGTTAATTAAAGCTAAAAGCCAGATGAATTTCAAGATATTGCATTGTGCTTTATCGCTGTTTTTAATTAGCGTATTACCCGCTTAAGTTCCAACAGCGCTTTGGGTGTTTTTATGTGGCATGCTTTATTCTGTGCGCGTAATTTTAGGGTATTAAAGCAAAACTCTTTCGGTATACTGCATGTTGCAGAGCAATGTGGGTGAGATAGATATGGATAGCCAGGTTCCTGAAATTAGCTTTAGAGACACTAAACTGCCCAATGTCGGCTTTGAGGTTGTAGAACTTGCAACCTTGTACGGCAAAGTTGCAGCAGGAGAGGTTAGCTTTATTAGTAAGCCGCATCGTATCGATTTTCACAATCTGATCTTTTTTACGGGTTCTGCAGGTGAACATTTCGTTGATTTCAATTCCATTGCTGTAGAAAAAGGTAGCGTTGTGCTCGTTAATAAAGGGCAAGTTCATGCTTTTGATACGACTAACCAACCTGAAGGAAAGGTGGTTATCTTTACTGATGAGTACTTAGATCGAGTCGCTACAGCGATAGATGTTAAAATATTTGCCCCCACTCATCTGGTGACTTCTTACTTGCAGCATTTCAGCTTATCTGTCGCGCAAGAAAACGCACTAATGAGTTTGATGACGCTTATTATTAGTGAATATGAGCTATGTGAGCCAAATGTTAGTTATCTGCAAGTATTGTTTGCCGCTCTACTGACCAAAGTGAGTGAATCCAGGCCAGATATTTATCACCACCATATGACACCGTCTCAAATACAATGTTTTGAGCGCTTTACTCTTGCTCTTAGTATTGCCTATACCCAAACTCGTGACGCTAACGCATTGGCGCTGCAGATAGGTACAACCTATAAGACACTGAACAAAGTTTGTAAGATGGCGACTAACCGCACTGCTAAGCAGTTAATAGATGCTTTTACCATATTAGAAGCTAAGAGACGATTGTCGATTGAACATATGCAGGTTCAGCAACTTTCTGATCATTTGGGTTTTGATGAGCCAACTAATTTTATTAAGTACTTTAAGAAGCATACCCTCATGACGCCGAATCAATTTAAAAATACTGCCTAAGGTTCGATATTTACCTCTTTTCTGCTTGGTTTTACCTGCTTTGGTTACAGAGGTTTCCTTACAATGGCTCCGAATTCAATTGTTAGGGATACAAGATGAACAAACCATTACTTGTCTCACTGTTGCTTGGCACAAGCTTATTAAGCGGCTGTGCAAATTTTTCTACTGAATCGGAGTCTAAGATGAATATTTCAAATAAAGCGAAAGCTGTAGCGCTGCTAAATGCAATCGAAACCGGTGACAATAAAGCAATCTCCTACGTTAATGCCAGCAGTTATACCCAGCACAACTTAGCCGTCGCCGATGGCCTAGCTGGTTTTGGTGAGGTGTTACAAGCTCTGCCTAAAGGGAGTGCTAAAGTCAGTGTGATAAGGGCGTTTGAGGATGGCGACTATGTCTTTACCCATACCGATTATAATTTCTTTGGTCCGAAAGTGGGCTTTGATCTGTTCCGGTTTGATAATGGCCAAATTGTCGAGCATTGGGATAACTTAGCCGAAAAGGCCGCAACAGCCAACCCGAGTGATAGAACTCAGCTGGACGGTACAACAGAGGTGGTCGATCTTGAAAAAACAGAGCAAAACAAAGACTTGGTTGCCGATTTTGTGCAGACTATCCTAGTCAATGCAGAGTATGACAAGCTGGCACAGTACTTCGATGGCGATAACTACCTGCAACATAATAGCGCTATTGCTGATGGTTTATCGGGATTGGGCAATGCCATTGAGGCGATGGCGCAACATGGGATCGCTATGGAGTACTATAAGACCTACAAGATTTTGGGCGAGGGTAATTTTGTGCTAGCAATCAGCGAAGGTAAATTTGCAGGCGAACCGACCTCTTATTACGACCTATTTCGTATCGAGAATGGCAAAATAGCTGAGCATTGGGATGTGATGGAAACGATCTTACCCAAAGAGCAGTGGAAGAATAATAATGGGAAGTTTGGTAATTTATAGTTGGTTGTAATGTAATAAATAAGCGGGAAGTGTGTCGGAGTTATCTTCACTTTTATGTACTTTCTGCTGTATTTTTAACGCGAAACCATTTTTTACCTGCTTTATATTTATCTGAATTAGAAATATAAATTTAAGAAAAATGAAATAGATACCTATTTGTAGGTACTCCTAAATTAGTAGGTGTTAATGATCTTGCTCACAGTTATGGATACAAGGTTGTAATCATTTGGTAACATTGTTCTAGATCAAGTTTTCAAACCGTTTTCAGCTTTATAACCTTTTGTGAGAATGATGAAACAAAAGGATTACAATAAATGAAAGTCCATGCCCTAACGTTAGCCGTACTTGCAAGTTTAGCTTCTAGCGCTGTCGCTGCCGACACCGTTGATCCGCTTAAAAAAGCGTTTATAGATGACTCAAAAGTTAAAGTCCAATTCCGTCTTCGCTATGAAGATGTCGATGTTGCCAATGTTGATCAAGAGAACCAAACGACTCTACGCACCCGTTTAAATTACCAAACTGGTGATATCTATAATTTGTTCGCAGTAGCGGAAATTGATGACGTTCGCTCAACAGAAAATGAGCCGCTAATTGCAGATTACGCGTACACCCAAATTAACCAAGGTTTTATTGGTTATAAAGGTCCTGCTGAAACATTAGCTAAATTTGGTCGTCAACGCATTTTGCTCGATAACCAACGTTTTGTTGGTGGTGTAGGATTCCGTCAGAATGAACAAACTTATGATGCGTTTTCGGTAAAGAATACCGCCATCGAAGGGTTAACGGCTTACTATGCGTATGTCGCTGAGGTTAACCGTATCTTCCCTGAAGGCTCAGGTAAAGAAGAGCATGAAAACGAAACGAACCTAGTTAACATTAACTATTCAGGTTTAGATTTCGCCAAGATTACCGGTTATGGCTATTTAATTGATAATTTAGATGTCGCCGCATTTTCTACCAATACATACGGTGTTCGTGCAACGGGTGATATCAAACTAGATGCACTTAAATTGAGCTACGAAGCTGAGTTTGCACAGCAATCTGAAGCGGGTGATAACCCTGTTAGCTACAGTGCAAGTTACTACAAGTTAGGCGCAGGTATTAATCTTGATGCCTTTGGCTTCAAAGCGGGTTACGAAGTGCTAGGTTCTGACGATGGTAAAGCTGGCTTTATCACTCCGCTAGCCACACTGCACGCTTTTAACGGTTGGACAGATAAGTTCCTATTTGGCGGTAAAGGTAACTGGGAAAATGGTCTTGTTGACGCTCATGTTATTTTGACTGCTAAAGTCGCGGGCTTAAAGTTACTGGCTAAATATCACAAGTTCGATTCTGATTTTGGCGATATCGATATGGGTAAAGAGTGGGGCGTTGCAGCCACTTATCCATTTGCGAAGCACTACAGCTTAGGCGTTAAATACGCAAGCTTTAGTGGTGCAGATGAAGGTTACAGCTTCTCAAATGATACCGATAAGCTTTGGTTAACCTTCCAAGCAAAATACTAAGCACTTCTAGTTAATGCGGCAACGAGTGTAAGCGGTGCAATTACCCCCAACTCGTTTGCTGCAAACGCTCCCTTCTAAGCAGGAAAATTATTTTATTCCTGCTTTTTTTCGTTTTAAAAACACGGGTCGAAGCTGTGTCGCTACAAACTTTGTTTTTAGTTAAATCACTGTAGCCTAAATGTGGCTAGTGTTACTATTGGGCAACACCCTTTATCAGTGAGCGAATTGCTTGTCGTCTCCATCCCAAACCGTTGTCGCAGTTCTTATTGTTAGCTTATTGGCATTGGTACCAGTATTCGCCGCAGAACAGTCGTCTGAGCGACAAAAGGCATCAACACAGCCCTCTGATGAGCAGACTGAGGTAGTAGGTACTAAACAGCCAACTGCAAGCCCTCAAGTAGAGGTGGAAGATGATGACCCCTGTCATAGTATCTCGCAACAACACCAGGCAATTGATCGAGCATTTGATTACCTTAATACCAAATTTTGCCAGCCCGCGATTTGGTTCGATAGCTTCTTTGTTGACGATCGTATAGAAGAGGATGCGCGAGCTGGCACAGTCATTCGTTGGTACAATGACTTTTCGTTTTATGAGAAAGAAAGTTTTAAATACAGAGCTAACTTCAAGGCTCGCCTAAATCTTCCAGGTGTTAATAAACGTCTTAAACTTATTTTAGGTTCGACGGAGGAGGATGATCTCTTTGCGGCATCGAAAGCGCCAAATACAGATCGAGAACGCGAAGTTGGTTTGCGTTATGACTGGTATGCCAAAGGGCGAAGCAGTTTTAATATTCAAGCCAATTTAAAGCCAAAGGTTGAAGCTAGGTGGCGTTACGCCTATCCGTTTTCAGATAATACCATTGCCCGCTTTACCCAAAAACTCTATCAAGAAAAAAAGGTTACAGGACAGTCTAGTGGCTTGGATGTCGAGCACTCATTTAATGAGACTTTCCTGCTGCGCTGGAGTGGGGCTGCGCAATACGAGAACCGCGGAAATGGTTGGGAGTTGGGATCAAGCGTGCAGCTTTATCAATATATTAGTAACACTCAGGCGATTAGTTACCAAGGGGCAATACACAGTGTCGATGAGCCTTACTACTACATTCAAAATGCGAGTGTAGGTTTTACTTATCGACAGAACTTTGCCCGAGATTGGTTATTTTACTCAGTGACCCCTGAATATAACTGGAGCAAAGAAGATGCTGTCTCTGAGCGTATTCACCAAGTCATTATTACATTTACACTAGAGTTCTTATTTCAGAACGTTTAACACCTAATCTCAATTCGGGTTAATCAACGACAATCACCTCGTCAGAAATAATCATAGGCTCTTCTGTAGGGAATGTTTCAGTTTCAGACGCTACCTGTTCAGCCAAAATAACTAAGCTATCTGTGTAGGAAAACCCGTAACCGTAGCCGCCCTCGGTGGTGACTCCACTGCCCAATAGATGTGGATCGCTTAAGTGGTCGCTAAAGTGGAAGTCGCCAGAGGTGATGGGGGTGATTTGCACCACTTTGAAACCTTGTGCGTTAAGAGACTCAATAGCTTGCTGCAGATCGTCATTAAGCCTTTGTGAATCCACTTTGCAGCTAGAATATTCCCACTCAGTGGTCTTGGGTTTTGCTTCCCACATCTGCTGCCGCTTATCAGTTTCAATTTTAGCAAAGTAGCTTTTTACTAATATGCTCTTTTGTTTCATCTGTTTATACATTCTCTATTACGATGGATACAACTCAATCTATCCTATTTTTATGGATAGCGAAATGCCTTATTGAGACGAGGTATGATGAAAGCGATATAGTCTTCGCTCAATTGCAGAGCTAGCCCTGATGGCTGTGTTCATTGAGGGAATTGTCTCAACCTATAGGGCCTATTCAATGAGCTTGAGTTATGTTGAATTTATAATAGAGGTTGCTACATAAATGCTACTCGTTAGCGTAGGGAAGTGAGCCTGATTGTTAAATAGTAATCTCAGCTGTTTTTTTGTTCGATTATTTTTCTAACGATAACATCGTTGATTCAATCCATATCATTGGCATAACTAAATCATTATCGAAGCGGCTGGAAAGGAGTTGAACACATACTAACTCTTCGTTTTTGCAGGATTTGTTAATTAGACGTCGGTAATATTCTCCGCTTGTAGCCAAGCTGTAAAATCTCTCTACTTTAAAAAAGCAATGATGCGAACCCTACCTTGGTATAACACTTTGTTACTTGACCGAAGGATCGATGTGGCTGACACTTGGATAACAATAATTACCCTACAAAATACGGATTAACAAAACATGCTTATTTTCTTTATTTGCATCGGATTATTATTGCTCGCTTATAAGTTCTACAGCCCTTTTGTAGAGAAACAAGCTGGCATTGATCCTAAAGCAAAAACCCCTCAAACACGTTTTGATGATGGTGTGGACTATGTGAAAGTTCATCCGGTTAAAGCTTATCTCATTCAGTTTCTTAATGTTGCTGGTGTTGGGCCAATCTTTGGTCCTATCTTAGGTGCACTATATGGCCCAATAGCGTTAGTTTGGATTGTATTGGGTAACATTATTGGTGGCGCAGTACACGATTACTTCTCTGGTGTATTGAGCATTAAAGAGGATGGTAAGAGCCTGCCAGAAATTGCAGGGCACTATTTCAATATCTACTTCAAAGGCGTCATGCTGATTTTCACTGCGATGTTGCTGTTTTTTGTCGGGGTGGTATTTATTATGAGCCCTGCTGGACTGCTAAGTAGCTTGGATTACTTTGAAGGAACGATTCTCGCCAATAATACCTTCTGGGTATTGGTTATCCTTGGTTACTACTTTTTTGCGACCATGCTTCCTATTGACAAAATCATCACTAAACTGTATCCGTTGTTTGGTTTATTGATGATTGTTATGACAGTCTCTATCGCTATTGGACTGTTATTCAGCGCTCCACAGCTGCCTGAAGTAGGGGATATCTTCGCTTATTTCGATCACAGCCATTATAACAATGACCTATTAGCGCCAAATCCTGATGGTTTACCTGTATGGCCGCTACTATTTGTGACCATTACATGTGGTGCGATCAGTGGTTTCCACTCTACTCAAGCACCAATTATGGCGCGTTGTTTAACTAACGAGAAATACGTTCGCCCGGTTTATTATGGTGCGATGATGTCTGAAGGCATCGTAGCGTGTGTATGGGCTTTGGCTGGTATCGCAGCATTCCCGGGCGGCTATGTAGAGCTTAAGAGCATTCTTGATGCGGGCGGCCCAGGTTTAGTTGTAAACCAAGTTGCCACAACTTACCTTGGGGTTGCTGGTGGTATCATGGCGATTATCGCAGTGGCGATTTTCCCGATTACCTCAGGTGATACAGCATTCCGTTCTTTGCGACTCACTATTACTGATGCGTTTAAGATCCCGCAAAGTATGCGTAACCGCCTATTGTTAGCCATTCCAATTCTAATCATTGCGTACTTCATGACTAAAATTGATTTCTCATTGATCTGGCGCTACTTTGCATTCTCAAATATGTTGTTATCGACCAGTGTATTGTGGTTGGCAACTAAGTATCTGTTTGATCGCGGAACTTTCCATTGGATAGTGAGCTTACCAGCCATCATTGGTACCTGTGTGACAGTGTCTTACATTATGACCGCAGGTATAGGCCTTGGATTGCCACAAGAGATGAGCCAGCCAGTGGGTATTGCAGTTGGTGTTATCTGCTTAATTGGACTGATACTAGCCCATCAGAAACGTAAAGTTGTTGCTGAGTCATAGGGTAACTTTTACCTGAAAAAGGGCTGCTTTGCAGCCCTTTTTAGTGGGTGGATATCAATGGTTAAACCAGATAAAGTTAATGAGTAACTCTCGCGAGTTAAAAGGAGCACTGTTTGAAGTTAGCCCTATTTGATTTTGATGGCACACTAACCCATCATGATATGTACACTCGATTTATCCTTTATTCGGCCACTCCTATACGTTTGTTTCTTGGCTCTATTTTCCTTTCTCCGTTATACATACTTTACCGGCTAGGCATTATCCCTGCACGTAAGCTCCGGCCACTAGTGAGCTATTGCGCTTTTGTAGGGCGAGACATAAAAACGGTTACCGCACTTGGTAAGCAATACGCGCAGGAGACTATTCCCAAATGCCTGCGAGCTGAGATGCTATCAGTGCTCGAAAAGCATCAAGAAGACGGTACTGAGGTGGTATTGGTGTCGGCATCTCTCGACCTTTACTTACAGCCTTGGTGTGAATCTATCGGGATAAGGTTAATCTGCAGTCAAATGGCCGTAGAGCAGGGCCGCTACACTGGTCACTATCAGGCTGGGGATTGCAGTTGTGAGATGAAAGCAATCAAAGTACAGCAACAGTTTTGTTTAACCGATTATAGTGAAGTCTTTGCCTACGGCGACACCCATGAGGATTTCGCTATGTTAGCCCTCGCAGAACACCCACATATGAATGGGGTAAAAGTGTCGTTTTGATTCTAATCACTAGCCGATAAAAAAATACTGAGACTAATAACCTATTTTTCGTTTTTAATTGGTGGTCCCCCCAGACTCGAACTGCATGAGTTGTTGACGATTATGTTCGTCTAGCTGTTGAGATTAGGCCTTCCATTGTTCACAAATTTCAGACACAAAAAAGCCTACACAAGGTAGGCTTCTTCGTTTTTAATTGATGGCCCTCCCAGACTCGAACTGCATGAGTTGTTGACGATTATGTTATCTATGAACGTAATGGGAGAGTCATTTAAATTTTTGACATGAAAAAGCCGCTTGAATTTCTTCAAGCGGCTTATCAAAATTGGTGGCCCCTCCCAGACTCGAACTGCATGAGTTGTTGACAATTATGTTCGTCTAGCTGTTGAGATTAGGCCTTCCATTGTTCACAAATTTCAGACACAAAAAAGCCTACACAAGGTAGGCTTCTTCGTTTTTAATTGGTGGCCCCTCCCAGACTCGAACTGGGGACCTGACGATTATGAGTCGTATGCTCTAACCAACTGAGCTAAGGGGCCGACTTAGGATAGTCGTCACTACCGAAAGCGAAAAGAAGTATACGAGGTTTAAAAGCGCTTGTCACCTGAGTTTTTCGCTGTTTTTACCGCTAATAGCTCAACTGCTTATCTGTTAATCAATATAGAGCCGATTAGTAGCTATTGAAGCAAAAAAAGCTGCCATGAGGCAGCTTTTTCAATGAGTTTTGAATCTAGTTAGAGATTACTCGTCTAGGAACGACTTCAAAATCTCTGAGCGAGAAGGGTGACGCAACTTACGGAGCGCTTTAGCTTCAATTTGACGAATACGCTCACGCGTTACATCAAACTGCTTACCCACTTCTTCTAACGTGTGGTCGGTGTTCATGTCGATACCAAAACGCATACGCAATACTTTCGCTTCACGGGCGGTTAGGCCTGCTAGAACTTCGTGTGTTGCGTTACGTAAGCTTTCGCCAGTCGCAGAGTCCAGTGGTAACTCAAGCGTCGTATCTTCGATAAAGTCACCTAAGTGCGAATCTTCATCGTCACCAATTGGTGTTTCCATTGAGATTGGTTCTTTAGCAATCTTCAATACCTTACGGATCTTGTCTTCAGGCATTAACATGCGCTCAGCAAGTTCTTCAGGTGATGGCTCACGACCCATCTCTTGTAGCATTTGACGAGAGATACGGTTTAGCTTGTTGATCGTCTCTATCATATGTACTGGGATACGAATTGTTCTTGCTTGGTCAGCAATAGAACGAGTAATTGCCTGACGGATCCACCATGTCGCATAAGTTGAGAACTTATAACCACGACGGTATTCGAACTTATCTACCGCTTTCATTAGACCAATGTTACCCTCTTGAATCAGATCCAAGAACTGTAGGCCACGGTTGGTGTATTTTTTAGCAATCGAAATTACTAGACGTAAGTTCGCTTCAACCATCTCTTTCTTTGCTCGGCGTGCTTTCGCTTCACCGATAGACATACGACGATTGATATCTTTAATCGCGCCAATGGCTAGACCGGTTTCAGTTTCAATCGCGTCAAGCTTTGCACGGCAACGCTGAACATCAAAATCGACCATTTTAAGGCCTTCTGCGTATGGCTTGCCCGATGCTAACTCTTCATTGAACCATTCGATGCTACTTTCGTTGCTGGTGTAAACCTTAACGAAGTTTTTCTTAGGCATTTTCGCTTGTTCAACACAAAGCTTCATGATCAAACGTTCTTGAACACGTACTTTGTCCATCATTGCGCGCATGCTTTTTACTAAGCGGTCAAACTGCTTAGGCATCAAGCGGAACTCTTTAAAGATCTCACCGATTTCAAAAAGGGCTACGGTAGACTCAGGGTGGCCACGACCTTTGATTGAGATGATCTCTAATGCTCTTTCGTGAGCGACTCGAAGCGTAGTAAACTTCTCTTTAGCTTCTTCAGGATCAGGACCTTTTGGACCTTCCTCTTCCTCGTCTTCATCATCGTCATCGTCTTCATCATCTAATTCTTCATCAGACAGTTCAGATCCCACGTGAGTCGCAGTTGGTGCAACATCTTCTGCATTTGGATCGATGAAACCAGAGATGATGTCAGATAGTCTAACTTCCTCAGCTTCGAAGCGATCAAACTGCTCTAGGATCATTGCAATTGCTTGCGGGTATTCAGCAACTGAAGCTTGAACCGTGTTGATCCCTTCTTCAATACGCTTGGCGATAACAATCTCACCTTCACGGGTCAGTAGCTCAACCGTACCCATTTCACGCATGTACATGCGGACTGGGTCAGTAGTACGACCTAATTCAGCTTCCACTGTCGCTAATGCGGCAGCAGCTTCTTCGGCAGCATCGTCATCGGTGCTGTCTTCAGACATCATGATTTCATCAGCATCCGGAGCCTGTTCATAGACTCGAATACCCATGTCATTGATCATCTGGATAATATCTTCGATCTGGTCAGAGTCGACCATGTCTGCAGGTAGGTGATCGTTCACTTCTGCGTAGGTTAAGTAACCTTGCTCTTTACCTTTGGCAAGCAACAATTTAAGTTGCGACTGCGGAGTATGATCCATAGATATCATCCAAGTTGGGAAACAGTTAAAACGACGGGCAAAAAACAGCCGCGCAAGTCGTTAATTATAGCCTTCGGTGCTTCACTGTGCTAGTCCAAGTGTTTACTTTTGGGGCAGATTTCAAATCTATGCCTTACTTTTCATCACTGAGATTAGCTTGCTAAGCTGTAATCTTTCATCTTTCGTGAGGTTAGTTTTCAAACTCAGCTCTTGGTAGCGTTGCTCCAGATACTGGTTGTTTAACCACACTAAGGTGCCTTTTAACTCTTTAAGTAAGTTTTCATCCGCCACTTGATGATCCCATTGGGTCAGTTTTTTTAGGGTGCTGAATTGGTTATCGCCCCTGAACTGTTCAAGTAGTTGTGCGCTGCTCATTACTTTGCCGCGAGTTAAATCTAATACAAGTGCTAGCAAGTCAATGCCTGGCATTTGTACGTGTTTTAGCGCGAGTTGCTCAGGTAATTTTTCACCTAGGCGCGGATGCTGTACTAACAATGCAATGGCTAGTCGCAATGGAGTACCACGTCCTTTCAACGCTTTGTGCTGTTTAGGTTTATCGGCGGTCTTAGTCGAAAAGTTAAATTTTCGTTTAAGCTCATCAGCACCGTTCATTCTTAGCTTGTGTGCTAAATCTTCAAGCAGCAGACTCTGCAGTACAGTGTCTTGCACTTTTTCTATCAGTTTAATGGCATTTTTTGCCAAAACACTTTTGTCTTCTTTACCAAATTTCTTCGCTAAGTTTTCAAATAGAAACTCAGGAAGTGCCATGGCTTGGCCAATATTCTGTTCGAACTGTTCTTTACCAATCTGTCTCACTAGCGTGTCAGGATCTTCGCCTTCAGGTAGAAACATGAAGCGAACTTGATTGCCAGGTTTTAACAATGGCAGTGCAGTCTCAAGTGCTCGCCAAGCAGCTTCTTTACCCGCTTTGTCGCCGTCATAACAACAGATAACTTCTTTTGCACTACGCAGTAACAGCTGAAATTGATCAGCGGTAGTTGAAGTACCTAACGACGCAACGGCATAATCGACGCCGAATTGCCCGAGAGCAACAACATCCATATAGCCTTCAACAATGAGTACTTGTTGTGGATCACGATGACGCTGTTTCAGCTCATATAACCCATAAAGCTCATTGCCCTTATGAAATATGGGCGTTTCTGGAGAATTCAAGTACTTTGGCGTACCTTCTCCTAAAACTCTGCCACCAAAGCCAATAACTCGGCCGCGTCTGTCCCTAATTGGGAACATAAGTCGGTCACGAAATCGGTCATAGCGTTTACCGCTGTCATTTTCGATGACCATGCCGGCAGTGAGTAGCTTGTTCTGTGAATCTTGGTTCTGACGGTATCGGCTTAATAAGCCGTCCCATCCATCGGGAGCAAAACCAATATTAAAATGTTCGACTACGTCTTTTGAAAGCCCGCGATGGCTTAAGTAATCAAGCACTTTCTGTTTATCTGGGTGTTGTCTTAACTGACTTTGGAAGAATAAGCTCGACTCTTCCATCAGTTGGTATAAATCACGACTAAGCTCTTGATCGCGAGGCTTACCAGTGCCTTGTTCTTGGGGAACTTCTAGTCCTAACTGTCCTGCGAGTTCTTCAATTGCATCCACGAAGTCGAGTCGGTCATATTCCATGACAAAATCAATAACATTTCCGTGTGCGCCGCAGCCAAAACAATGGTAAAACTGCTTGTCTCTGCTAACGGTGAAAGAGGGAGATTTTTCGCTATGAAAAGGACAACAGGCAGAGTGGTTTTTACCCGCCTTCTTTAGGGGCACTTTAGGGTCGATTAAGTCGACAATGTCAGTGCGAGCTACTAGCTCATTGATAAAATCACGAGGTATCGCCATTAGTGTTGTTAAATGCCGCCTTTAATTTCGTGAAGTTAAAATAGAGAAAATCGAAAACAAACAAGCCGCGCAAAAGCACGGCTTATTCATCATTAAAACGAAAACTACTTGAGTTTTGCACGGATCATAGCGCCAATTGCCGCCATATCTGCTCTGCCCATTACTTTAGGTTTTAATGATCCCATTACTTTACCCATGTCCGCCATGGAGGATGCGCCCATCTCAGAGATGCTTGCATCAACTAGCACAACAATTTCCTCTTCAGTAAGAGGTTGAGGCAAAAACTCTTCAAGTACTTGAATTTCATCTGCTTCAATTTGTGCTAATTCGTCACGTCCTGCTGCTGCATATTGAGCAATAGAATCACGACGCTGTTTAACCATTTTGGTTAAGACCGCTATCGCTTGGTCATCATTCAAAGATTCGCGGGTATCCACTTCAATTTGCTTGATGGCGGCTAGTGCCATACGAATAGTCCCCAAGCGTACCTTTTCTTTGGCACGCATGGCGGCTTTCATTTGCTCTTTTAGCTGATCAATTAGGCTCATAATGAGATTAGTATAAACGTACGCGACGTGCGTTTTCGCGAGAAAGCTTCTTAGCAAGACGCTTGATAGCAGCGGCTTTAGCACGTTTACGTGCAGTAGTTGGCTTCTCGTAGAATTCACGAGCGCGAACGTCAGCTAAGATACCAGCTTTTTCACAAGAGCGCTTGAAACGACGAAGAGCTACGTCGAATGGTTCGTTTTCACGTACTTTAATAATTGGCATACGCCATCACCCCTTAGGTGTAGGTTGTATTGAGACAATTACTTGACTCAGATAATTTAAAAATGGTGCGGAATTCTATACCGACTCGCCCCCTGTTGTAAACCCTTATTAGTGATCAGAATGACGTCTATTCACTAATAATCGACTTAGATGGCGGTTGTGCTATGGAGTAATTAAAGCACAGCAGGTAGAATTGTCGGCAATATATATGAAGTAAAGATGAGAAACAATGCGGGTTTTAGGAATAGAGACATCTTGTGATGAAACGGGAATCGCCGTTTATGATGATGACAAAGGGCTTTTATCACATACCTTATATAGTCAGGTTAAATTGCACGCTGATTACGGTGGGGTTGTCCCTGAGTTAGCATCTCGTGATCATGTTCGTAAAATCGTACCTTTGATCCGTCAAGCATTAGCTGATGCAGATATGACCATAGAAGATATAGACGGTATTGCATACACCAAGGGGCCAGGTCTTATTGGTGCTTTGCTTGTGGGCGCTTGTGTTGGCCGGGCATTAGCGTTTTCGTGGGACAAGCCTGCAATTGGTGTGCACCATATGGAAGGGCATTTACTCGCGCCTATGCTTGAAGATGATGTGCCAGAGTTTCCGTTTCTCGCGTTATTAGTATCGGGAGGGCATTCAATGCTTGTGGGCGTTGAAGGGATTGGTCGTTATGAGGTTCTCGGTGAGTCTGTAGATGATGCAGCAGGCGAAGCGTTTGATAAGACCGCTAAGTTAATGGGGCTTGATTACCCTGGAGGGCCAAGATTGTCGAAGCTGGCAGCCAAGGGTGTGGCTAATAGTTATCGTTTCCCAAGACCAATGACAGATAAACCTGGGCTTAACTTTAGCTTTTCGGGGCTTAAAACATTCGCTGCTAACACCATAGCGGCAGAGCCTAATGATGAGCAAACACGTGCGAATATAGCGTGCGCATTTGAAGAGGCTGTGGTTGATACCTTAGCGATAAAATGTAAGCGAGCGTTAAAGCAAACGGGTTACCAACGTTTAGTGATTGCTGGGGGAGTGAGTGCTAATACGCGGTTACGTGCTCAATTAGCTGAAATGATGACTAACCTTGGTGGGAAGGTTTTTTATCCTCGTGGTGAGTTCTGTACCGATAACGGTGCGATGATCGCTTATGCAGGGCTACAGCGCTTGAAAGCTGGGCAGACTGATGATCTTGCTGTTAAAGGTCAGCCAAGATGGCCGCTGGATACTTTAGAGCCTGTCGATTAACTACTGGCTATCAATATAAAAAAACGGCGCTATTGGCGCCGTTTTTTTATGACCTTTTCTCGTAATACCTATTGCATTAAGTATTTGGCCAGTTCAGAGTCCCTCAGTCTTTTCAATTCAAAGCGCATTGGTAAAGAAATGGTTATTCCCTTTTAAGCCAATGCAAAGCAGAAGTGGAAAGACTGAGGAGCTCACGTAGTGCGGCTGAGGTTAAACAAATTGGCAAAACGCCGTATGCTTCGCTATGGGATTTGGATATACGACTAAATGGTCTATTTTGTTCCATACAAAATAAGACATTCCGGCCCTCCTTGGCGGTCAGATTTAGGAGGTACGAGACCAAGGATGGTCGAAGGTAGAATAATGCAGGAGCAATTATCGAGAGCGAAGCAGGATGCCAGAGCCGAGAATAACTATTAGCTCAAATCCCACTACTTACCTACAACGTTTTGAATTCCCGCTGAATGGTCAAACTTTTAATGCAATTGGTATAAGGTGAATATTTTTATAGGCTTTTGTTACGCCTTTTACGAGACACTTTAGACTCTTCACCTTTTAACAGGCGTTTAATATTGTCACGGTGACGGATCACGATAAGTGTTGAAAGCATCGCCACGGGAATGGTAAATCTGTCGTCGAGCCACCAGGTGTAAACAGGTGCTAATAGTGCGGTGCAAATGGCTGCAAATGATGAGTAGCGCGTGATCAACACAATGACGGCCCAAGTAAGCATCAGATATATCGCCAAAAAATGACCAATTGGCGCCATGGCACCAAAAGCAGTTGCCACTCCTTTACCCCCTTTAAAGCCAAAAAATATTGGAAAGATATGACCTAGGCAGGCGGCTATAGCAATGAGGCCTAAGGAAATTGGATCTACGCCTAATCTAAAGGCCAGGTAAGTGGGGGCGGCACCTTTTAGCATATCAAAAAATAACACGAGTGCGGCAGAACTTGCGCCGCCTATTCGCAGCACATTGGTGGCTCCGGGGTTTCCCGAACCTTCAGTTCTAGGGTCGGGCAGGCCACGCATTTTACACACCAGAACAGCACTCGATATTGAGCCTGCCAAATAGGCGCCCATTATCATTAATATTGTTAGTGCTATTGTGGTCAAATTGGTTTCCTTATCCGTCTTAGGGTATTATCGCGCCACACAAAAAAATGCTCTTTATATTCAACTTGCAGCCTTATGGGGTTGGCAGTGAATTGGAGCACAAAAACAGCTTTGAATATCTCTGTTAGCTACCTTGCTATTAAAGCGGCTGTTTTTATTAATTCTTTATTTACCAGAACTTATCCTACTTGGATTTGTTCTTGTTCGGAAGAGCCATAGGGTAATATCTCAGCTTTGCGACGGATTATATCCTTTTTGTTCGTTTTAGCTTATCAGACCTCAGTGGCAATGATTAAGGTTTTGGAGAAAACATGGATAAAGTACTGATTAGAGAACTTAAAATAGAAACCGTTATTGGGATCTATGAATGGGAAAAGCAGATCCATCAAACCTTGTTACTGGATTTAGATATGGCATGGGATAATCGTTTGGCTGCGGCGAGTGACTCATACGATAATGCACTGTGCTATGAAACGGTATCTAATCGACTCACAGCGCTTATCACTGAAAAGCCTATAGAGTTGATTGAAACCGTTGCTGAGATGGTAGCGACTTGTGTGATGAGTGAGTTCAATGTGCCTTGGGTTAAGGTCAAAGTGATGAAACCAGGAGCTGTGCCAACCGCTCAAGCCGTTGGTGTTGTGATCGAGAGAGGTCATGCGTAAATGGCTAAGATCTACATCAGTTTAGGTAGCAATATTGAGCCCGTTCGCTACCTTAAGGCGGCATTAATTGATTTGGATTGTCATTTTGATGAGTTAGTACTGTCATCGGTTTATGAGAGTGAAGCGGTCGGTTTTGATGGGACTAACTTTCTGAATATGGTCGTTGCTGCCGAAACCAGATTATCCATTGGAGACGTCGTTGCGAAGTTCAAAAAAATTGAACAAGATCATGGTCGCGTTGTGGGGGCTAAAAAGTTTGCTGCTAGAACTTTAGATCTGGATCTACTGCTTTATGATGATGTCGTTTGTGAATCGCCAATCGTGTTACCACGCGCTGAAATTCTTTATAACGCATTTGTACTGTGGCCGTTAGCTGAAATAGCTCCCGAGCTTAGTCATCCAGTGGTTCAAGAGTCATACCTGCACCTTTGGAACCAGTACGATAAATCACAACAAAAATTATGGCCTATTGAGTTCAATTGGTCTGCTTAAGTCGCTTTTTAAAATAGGA
The DNA here is from genome assembly GCF_023284045.1 of Shewanella kaireitica. Lineage (GTDB taxonomy): Bacteria > Pseudomonadota > Gammaproteobacteria > Enterobacterales > Shewanellaceae > Shewanella > Shewanella kaireitica. The sequence continues at coordinate 105,467 of NZ_JAKIKQ010000002.1, read as the reverse complement.
TAGTTATGGACACGTTTCAGGTGATTATATTGGCGCTAATTCAAGGCCTCACCGAGTTTTTACCCATCTCAAGCTCTGCACATCTGATCTTACCGGCGCAATTATTAGATTGGCAAGATCAAGGGCTATCTTTTGATGTCGCTGTGAATACGGGCTCCTTGCTCGCAGTGGTAATGTATTTCCGTAAAGAATTGTATTCTATGTTTATGGCTTGGACTGGCAGTATAGCCAGTGGCAAACAGACTCAAGAGAGCAAGCTGTCTTGGTGGATTATATTGGCAACTATCCCTGCTGTGATTGTTGGTTTCACTGCAAAAGGCTTCATTGAGACGCATCTGCGTAATATCGAAGTGATTGCTGCAACGACTATCATTTTTGGTTTACTGCTTTGGTGGGCAGACAGAATGCAGCGCCAAGGTTTTAATGAGTTCCAAGTGGGGTGGAAAAAAGCGTTAGTGATTGGTCTCGCTCAAGCTATGGCGCTCATCCCTGGCACATCACGCTCGGGTGCTACAATTACTGCTGCACTGATGCTTGGCCTAAGCCGTGAAGCAGCGGCGAGGTTTTCATTTTTGATGTCGGTGCCAGTGAGCCTAGGTGCGGCTATTTTGGTGACTAAAGATCTGCTCTCGAGTGGTCAAGCCATTGATTATCAAGCATTGGGCTTAGGTATTGTGGTGTCATTTATTGCTGCTTATGTGTGTATCCATTACTTCTTGAAGATTATTAGCAAAATGGGCATGACACCATTTGTGATCTATCGATTAGCGCTAGGGGCCATCTTGTGTGGCTTTATCTTCCTGTAAAGCTAGACCTATTTATTTAAACAGTGAGCGTGTTATGAACAGTATTTATCTTTGTCCCATTTGCCAGTCAGGTTTAATGGTGCATGAAGAGTCGAAAGGGCTGCATTGTGAAAATAAGCATCACTTTGACAAAAATGAGCAAGGATATTGGCTCTTTGGCCAGGTTAAAAAGCCTAAAATTGATTCAAGAGCTGTAATGCGTGCTAAGCGCTATGTACTTGAATCTGGGATTTATGTGCCGCTTGCACAGAAAATGGCTGAGATGATTGGTAATTTGCCGCAATCTTCAGAAGGTCAGTCGCTGTCTCAATTAGATTATGACTGTGGCGAAGGTTATTTTTTAAGAACGGTTAAGGATATTCTTGCTGAGCAGCACCCTGATATCGCTGTTGAGCAAACAGGGATCTCTGAAGCGGAGAACGCTATTTTTGCTGCTGCTAAGGCGCAAAGTGGTCCAACTTATATCGTTTCAAACTTAAAGCACCTGCCAATTAAAGATGAAAGCTTTGATTTAGTGACCTTAATTGATAAACAGCTTAAGGGAAAAGAGCTGACTCGAGTACTTAAGCAAGAGGGGATTTTATTACAGGTGGCTGCTGGTCCAAGGCACTTGTGGCAGATAAGAGAGTTTATCTACCCAGATCTGAGTGAAAAACCTGTCAGCCATAATTTGCCCAAAGAGCTTGAGTTAGTGCAGAGTGAGCGACTGTCGAACAGGGTAAGTGTTTCCGGAGAGCAGGCCATTGCGCTACTTGAAATGACGCCATATGCTTGGCGCGCCAATGATAATGTGCGCCATCATATTCAACAGGCGAAGTTTGATTCACTCGAGATAGACTTTGTGATTAACCTGATGACTAGAAAATAATTGCCGCTCAAGGTAATCTTAATTTATTCAACTTAATGGAATTTTAAATACTGATGATGCGTACATTGCTGTTGTTCATCTTAGCTGCTTTACCGCTAGTTTCATCTGCTAACGTGTATCAGATCCCGCAAGACGGCAGCCGTCTAGTGGGTGAGTTACAAGAGCATGTAGTGGAAAAGGGCGACTATTTTCAAACCATCTCTAAACAGTACAACATAGGCATTTTGGAGTTAATGGAATCCAATCCAGGTGTTGATCCATTTCTGCCAAGACCGGGGACGCGTTTATTAATTCCAACCCAGATGTTGTTGCCTGATGTGCCGCATAAAGGAGTGGTGATTAACTTAGCTGAGCTGAGGTTGTATTACTTCCCTAAAGGTGGACAAGAGGTGCACGTATTTCCTGTAGGTATCGGTCGAATAGGCCGAGAGACGCCGGAGATGGTGACTCGGATTAAGTCTCGGATCCCTAACCCAAGCTGGACACCTCCGGCGAGTATCCGCAAAGAGCATCTAGAAGAACGGGGTGAGGAGCTGCCAAGAGTGGTACTGGCTGGCCCTGATAATCCATTAGGAAAATATGCCATTCAGCTTTCTTACGGTGACGGTAGCTACTTGATCCATGGAACCAATAAGGATTTTGGGATCGGTATGCGAGTCAGTGCAGGTTGTATTCGTTTGAACCCTGATGATATTGAGTGGCTTTTCAACGAGGTTAAGTATGGTGACTCTGTCACTGTCATTAATCAGACCGTTAAAACTTCTACTGAGCCAAATGGACAGCAAATCATCGAAGTACACTCGCCATTGTCTGAATCCGAAGGACAAAGCAACCGTGTGATAGAGATGAATCGTGATGTGGTAGAGTTTATTGGGCAAGAAGATGTTGATTACACTAAAGCTAATGATGCATTACTGACTCAAAATGGTATTCCAGTCAATATTCAAAGCTAGTTGCAACAAGCTTGGTATTAAGCGTCCATATTTGGGCGCTTTTTTGTACACGGAAGTACTTATCCCTGATCGCCACGGAAAGCGAAGGAAGGGGGTTGTACACGGGAGTACTTATCCCTGATCGCCATGGAGGGCGAAGGAAGGGGGGGGCTGAACGCTGAATTGTGAAATGGTGTTGCGATAGCAGATAAATTTAAGGCTTGGTCAAGTTGCCTTGAACCAAGCCTTTGGAGTAGCTTAAATAAGTTAAGCTAATTCCAAACGTAATTACTTCTTGTAAGAAGACGCTACGTTGTCGATACGGTCGTTAGCACGCTTAGCTTCTGCTTGTGCGTCCATAGCTGCTGCTTTTGCATCATTGATGTCAGCAGACATTTTACCGTGATCAGATTTTAGTGAGCTAACTTCAGCTGAAAGCTGGTCAACTTTGTTACCTAGGTTTGCAACGCTTTCTTCAAGAGCAGTAGTGTTTGCACAGCCACCTAGAAGGGCAGTCATTGCTACACCAGCAATCAAAAGTACTTTTTTATTCATCGGGAATTCCCTTTATTTAGGTTGGATTTAATAAGCACAGCTGTACGTAACAACTGAACAGCCTAATTATGTCATAGACAAATTTTTTTGCTATGCATTTTAGTGCTAAGGTCTGAATACCTTAGCGAATATTTGCTCAAATGCAAGCTAAGTGCGATTTTAATGCTAAGTAACACAAATATAATACTAGACCATTAATATAGAAATACGCTGAATTTTTTGCATTTTGCTCATTATTCGAGATTCTGCTTAACTTCTTGAACTGCTTCGACGCGTGAAGAGGTGAGTTGTTGCCTTATTTCTGCGCCTTTATAGCCTGCATCAATAATGTCCTTCACTGAAACGTTTGAGGCGGCTTTAAAGCATTGCTGAATGTAGCTAGCTTGAGGGTAGGGGGAAAGTTCAAAACCCTTGCGGCCTCTAGCGTCCGCTTCACAGCTTAATAGTAACTGCTGAAGACGATGTGGCTTACGCCAAAAGTCGGCTTTATCAAAAAGCTTCACTATCGTGTCAGCTCGAAGTTCATGTGCATTATGGATATTTTGGTGCTGATCGCTAACTAGTAAGGCAAGGTCACGATATTCATTAGGTACCCTAAAGCGCTCGCAAAGTGCTTTGATCAAAGGTAAGCCTTTTTGGCCATGGCCATGATGCTTAGGTAGTGATTCTTTCGGGCTTAATGCTTTGCCTAGATCATGCACGAGTGAAGCAAATCTAACTGCATTATCATTAGATAGTTTCGCCGCTTGCTCAAGTACCATTAGGGTGTGTACTCCTGAATCGATTTCTGGATGCCACTGCTCGGGTTGTGGTACACCAAACAGAGCATCAATCTCAGGAAATAGCACCGCTAATGCGCCGCACTCCTTAAGTACGCTAAAGAAGACTTGTGGTGCATCGGACGATAATGCTTTATCGAGTTCGATATAAACCCGCTCTGCGGTTAACGCTTCAAGTTCGCCGCTTTGGCTTATCTGCGTCATCAGTGCCATTGTTTCTGCTGCTATGCTGAAACCAAGAGAGTGAAATCGAGCGGCAAAACGGGCTACCCGTAGTACACGCAGAGGATCTTCTATAAAGGCATCTGAAACATGTCTTAACAGTCGGGCATTAAGATCGGCAATACCATTGAAAGGGTCATATCTATTTCCCGCTTCATCTTCAGCAATGGCATTAACCGTTAAGTCTCTTCTAAGCAAATCTTGCTCAAGTGTGACATGTGGCGCTGCATCCACACTAAAGCCACCATAACCTGCTGCTGTTTTTCTTTCTGTTCTGGCGAGGGCGTACTCTTGCTGAGTTTTTGGATGCAAGAATACCGGAAAGTCTTTGCCAACTTGCTTATAGCCTAGAGTTATCATTTGCTCAGGTGTTGCACCAACCACCATATAATCACGATCTTTAATTGGTAGTTTTAGCAAACTATCGCGGACAGCGCCGCCAACAAGGTAAATTTTCACAATAAAGCTCATCTATGGACATAAGTGCTAGTTTAGCATGGATAAATTGATGTTCGACGTCAAAATCGGTCACGATAGACCTCTTACTTTAGCAGTTTAACCTGTAGCAAGTTTTGACAACGCTTCAGCTTGGCTTTAACGTGAGTGCAATTTCTACATTTCTGTCATAACGCCAAGCGTATGCTGACAAGCTAATTGCCCATCGGGGCGTAGTTTTTCAATAACCAAAGCGTTTGATTAACTGCGGAGTTATTCACAGCGGTCACTGCTGTCGAACTGCTCTCAAAAGGATTGAAAGCGGCATGTATAAGGCTTTTTTTGGATTAAAAGATAATCCATTTTCGATTGCACCTAACCCTCATTATCTCTTTCTTAGTGATCGTCATAGAGAAGCATTAGCCCATCTAACATACGGCTTAGGTGAAACAGGTGGATTTGTTTTACTGACCGGGGAAGTGGGCACCGGTAAGACAACGGTATCACGCTGCTTGCTCAATCAACTGCCTGAGAACACTGATACCGCCTTTATTCTTAATCCAGCTCTGACCGAGCTAGAATTGCTTGCCACATTGTGTGATGAATTAAAGATTAGCTATGGCGAATCGCCAACGCTTAAGCAGCTGACCGACAGGATAAGTGCCTTTTTACTGGAAAATCACAGTAAAGGGCGTAATACAGTGCTTATTATTGACGAAGCACAGCATCTAAAAGCTGAAGTGCTTGAGCAATTGAGACTTCTGACCAATCTAGAAACCGATACTAAGAAATTACTGCAAGTCATTTTAATTGGGCAGCCAGAACTGCAACAACTGCTTAAACGTCAGGAGTTACGGCAGTTGGCCCAGCGTATAACCGCGCGTTACCACTTATTGCCGCTAACTATTGAAGAGGTAGCACTTTATGTGCAACATCGCTTACAGGTTGCTGGACGTCATGAGCCACTATTTCATAAGAGTGCTGTAAAAGCGTTGCATAAACATAGTGGTGGGATCCCAAGACTGATTAACTTGCTGTGTGAGCGTGCTTTAATGGCGAGCTATGGTCAGTCTAAAGTGCCGATTGATAACAAGATGATCAATATGGCATCTCTTGAAGTTCTAGGAGAGGAGCCTGAAAAACGTAATATTTGGCTACCCGCCGGATTAGCTGCAGCGCTAGTGTTAACCTTCAGTGGCGCATTTTATCTCTTTAGCCAAGGTGCGACTGAACATGTCAGTACGGCTAATAACGCGCAATCTAATGACAAGCCAACCGTCGTGACAACCCCAAAGTTAGACAGTAGCCAGCGAGTGCTTAAAAGCGCAATAGCGCAAAGCCGCGATATCAATACTGCCTATGCCAGCATATTAGGTCTGTGGGGTAAAACACCCTATATAGGTTTAACAGCTTGTCAGTCTGCTCAGCAGCAGGGGCTATCTTGTTATCAACAGCAGGGAAATTGGAACTCAATTGTGAGATTGAATTTCCCAGCCGTTGTTTATCTAGTTGATGAGCAACAACAAGCATTCTACGGCACAGTGGTTGCGAGACAAGGGGAACAAATATTACTGCAACTTAACGAGCAGCAATTGTGGGTTAAACGCGATTGGTTTACTCGTCACTTTAGTGGAACATTTGAGATCTTATGGCAAGCGCCAAAGAGTCAGGTCAACGAAATCGGTAAGTCAGCTAATCAGGCACAACTGCAATGGCTAGAGAATAGCTTGGCGATAATCAATGATTCTTCACCACGGTTAGTCAGCGAATTTGATAGTCATCTTGAGCAAAAAGTAAAAGAATTTCAACGTCAGCATGGACTGCGGGCAGACGGAATTGCAGGGGCGCAAACATTGGTTCAGCTAAATCTCTACTTAAGTGATATTGGCCCGCGTTTAGGTCAATCTAAGAGGCTGTATTAATGTCTATTTTACTTGATGCCGTCACGCGGGATAAGCAGCAATCACAAGCTATCCAGCATGATGTAGTTATGACGCCGCGCGCACCGTACCAAACGCATAATAATGAGTATCGAACGGTAAAACGCATCGCGCTTTTTGTTGGGCTATTTTTGTCCGTTATTGGGCTAGCTTGGATGTTGAGTCAAGTACTGCTAAAACCTGCAGTTAACAGCCAAAATGCTCAACAAACCATCGGCAATACGCCGCAAATTGAAAGCCAACAACAGACGGCGCAGGCTGTGAGAAGTGAGCCGCCATTTAACGCTGCTGGCGTTAAGCTTGCCGGAAAGGTAGCGTTACCTGTCGCGCAGGCGATGCCAAAAGCAGAGGTATCCAGCTATCAACGACAATCTAAGAGTGTAAACGAGATTGTCGATAACTCTGATAGAGTTGAAACTTCAGGTAAGAATAAGCAGCAAGATTTACTAGCAGCGGTGCTAGAAGCGCAGAAAAGTGTTGAAGCCGATACGGCCAATAGGGTTGAAAGCACTGAATCAAACAGTGGTGATGCAGAGCCGATTATTTTAGGTGCTAATGCGAATCAACGTGGCCAAGATATGCTGGCATCGTTGCAGTACGAAGTTAATCTCGCAGCGGCTGATGTCGGTTTAGATAGACAACCTAAACCACAAAATGATAATAATCTAGTGGCTGCATTTGAAGCCGCACTAAAAGAAGTTGAACGTGAAAATGCGGTAGCAACACCAGTCACGCAACCTGATTTAGATCCTATTCCGACCACCCCAAAATCGGATGCAATTCCTAAGTATGGGCAGCTGCCTGCTGGGCTTCAACTACAAGTGCCAGAATTCAATATTAATGCGCATGTCTATTCAAGTGTGGCTGATAATCGTTGGCTAAATGTCGATGGTAAAGAACTGCAACAGGGCGATATGATCCAAGGGAAGCTAACTGTCGTCGAGATCCGCCCGCGTGATGTCGTTCTGTCTATTGAAGGGACGGAGTTTAAAGTCCCCGCTATTTAGTGGCTGAGCTATCAATTGACAATCGTTACAGTGATAAAAAAGGCCTAACAGAAGTTAGGCCTTTTTTAATTATGACTAACCACAGGATAGTGTTGTCACTAGCCGTAGAAATGGTAAGCCAGTAGTAAAGTAAGGCCATAGCCTACGCTGTAACATAATGCTAGCGCGGGTACGAACTTTAGGTAGCTAACAAAGGTTAGCTCCTTCACTTTGCTCATGGCGATAATGCCAGCGGCGGAACCAATGACCAGCAATGAACCACCCACACCTACTGAGTATGTTAACCCAAGCCATTCCGGGGTATTAAGTACGGGTTCAGCCTTTAACAAAGCCGCTGTTAGTGGCACGTTATCGAGCAGTGCTGAACCTATACCTGCTACAAAGTTTGAAATATTAGGATCGAACTGAGAATAGACCTGAGTGAGCAGGTCAAGAGTGCCAATTTCCTTCAGCATCCCTACTAACAGTAAAATGCCTAAGAAGAATAACAAGGTGTCGTATTCTACTTGGCGAATATACTCCAAAATCTGCAACTCCTCTTTGTTGCTGCGAGTCGTATGACCCACGAGGAACATTACCGACAAGCCAGTTAAGAAGGTTAATACCGGCGGGATCCCAAACAGGATATTCAGTGCCATGGTCATTACAATGGTGCTGAAGAAGATCACCGCGATAATAATATCAACTGAGCGCACCTCTCTTTTAATCGGCGTGGTGCTCACTTCCCCTTCAGCCTTTAGCGAGAAAAGCACCGCAAGTAGCATGACGCTAACTGCTGCAGGTACAAATAGCAGTAGTAATTCCGACATGTGTACATGACCGCCAAGAAAAATCATCAATGTGGTCACATCACCTGTAATAAGTGCTACGCCACCAGAGTTAACAGCGAAGATGATCAACACTGCCATGCGTCGGCGCATCTGCTTATCGAGCTTAAAAGTTGTGAGTAACCCAAGGGATACCAAGGTTGCTGTAACGTTGTCACAGATGGCTGAAAGCACTAGAGAGAACAAAGCGACTTGCAGCATTAACATCCGAACAGATACTCGCTGTGGGAACAGCTTTTGTACCAGAATTTGGATCATACCTTTTGCATTGAGATAAGCGACAAATGTCATCGTCGACATTAGGAATAACCATAATGTGGCTATTTCAAGCAAGTTTTCGTTTAGCTGCTCTTCGATTAATTTTTCATGGCCGGGATCACCCGCAGCCATAAAAAGTGCAATCCAAGAGATACATCCGAAAAATAGGGTCGTTTTAGCTTTATTGAGATGGGTAACTTCTTCAAACACAATACTTAACAACGCAAGTACTGCTAGCGATATTAGAAATGCGTACAACATAGGGCGACTCACAGGCAAGTTTTGATATTGGATACTGAAAACTCGTATCAGTTTGCTGCTATTTAAGGTTTATTTAAGCTTTCCTTGTTATAGCGCGGCGATCAGACCACAGCGAAAAACAGAACGCAACCGTTATTTGGTTCAAGGTTTTCTGTGGAATTGTGATCTAGGTACTGTTGTGGTGTTTTTTTAGTAGGCTTTTAAACTGGTGGGATAGGGGTTGCCAGTGGTATCTGTTGTTTTGGTTTTGGGTTTACTCTTAATCGAAACTGGGGGAACAGAGCCGATTGAATCATTAATTTTTGTTAATTAATGTCTATAGAACGCTAGGGTATAAGTGACGAAAAATTGTCATCGTCAAGTTATTGACCGGTTGATTAATGAACAGTATATTGTGCTCAAAATAAATACTGATTGGTATTACTACAACATTTAGTGATTTGGGGCGAAATAATGGCTTTTTTTGTTCGAAGTTTTTTACTCTTAGGCGCAGTTGTTTGGCTACTAGTTAGTTTGAAACAACTTGTTGGATTGGGGATTTTCGAAAATCCAGGTTTAGTTCGCGATAACCTGACGTTATTGGCACAGGCGTTAATAGCGGTGGTTGTGATAAAAACATCTGTGCGGGCAAAAAGTTAACCTGTTTAATTGATGAAAATAAAAAAGGAACACCTAGGTGTTCCTTTTTTATGTCTACAAAAGTGACTGTTAAGCGTTAGCCTTTAGCCATTTTTGCAAATACACGTTCTGCAGCCGCAAGTGTTGCTTCAAGCTCCGCTTCACCATGAGCAAGCGACAGGAAACCTGCTTCATAAGCACTAGGTGCTAGGTAAACACCTTCATCTAGCATGCCATGGTAAAATTCAGGGAATTTTTCTGCATCGCATTTAGTGACTTGTTCAAATGAAGTGACTTTCTCTTCATCAGTAAAGAAGAAACCGAACATGCCGCCCACGTAGTTGATGGCCATTGGAATGCCGTGTTTGTTGGCAGCCGCTTTAAAGCCTTCTGCAATATATTGCGTTTTAGCCGCAAGTTGCTCGTAAACGCCATCTTCACAAAGTGCTTCCATCTGCGCAAGACCTGCAGACATTGCAATTGGGTTACCTGACAGTGTACCAGCTTGATATACAGGGCCTGTAGGAGCAATAAACTGCATCACATCTTTACGACCACCAAAAGCGCCTACTGGCATACCGCCACCGATCACTTTACCCAGTGTTGTAAGATCTGGTGTTACACCGTAGTGACCTTGTGCGCCGCTTTTAGATACGCGGAAACCTGTCATTACTTCATCGATAATCATCAACGCACCGTATTGGTCACAGATAGCGCGTAGCCCTTCTAAGAAACCTTCGACCGGCGGGATACAGTTCATGTTACCGGCAACAGGCTCTAAAATAATGCATGAAATCGCTTCAGGGTACTGTTCAAACAGCGCCTTAACAGAATCAAGGTCGTTATAAGTTGCAGTTAATGTGTGCTTAGCGAAATCTTCTGGAATACCTGGTGAGCTTGGTTGTCCCAGTGTCAATGCACCTGAGCCTGCTTTAACAAGCAAGCAGTCAGCGTGACCGTGGTAGCAACCTTCAAACTTAAGGATTTTGTCACGGCTGGTGAAGCCACGAGCTAGACGAATCGCGCTCATGGTCGCTTCGGTGCCTGAGCTAACCATACGCACCTGCTCCATTGAAGGAACCATTTCAATGACTTTTTCAGCCATAGTGACTTCAAGTTCAGTTGGCGCACCAAACGATAAACCATTCTCTACCGCTTCCAAAACTGCAGCGCGGATTTTCGGGTGGTTGTGGCCCAAGATCATTGGTCCCCAAGAACCGACATAATCGATGTACTTTTTGCCGTCGGCATCAAAGATGTAAGCGCCATCAGCTTTTTCAATAAAACGTGGAGAACCACCAACACCATTAAATGCACGGACTGGAGAGTTAACGCCGCCAGGAATGGTTTTTTTAGCCTGTTCAAAGAGTTCGTCGGAACGGGTCATTTTAGATCCTTAAAAGTCAGTAGCCTGATTAAAATTCAGCTTTTCGTGAATACCAATTGACTGGGCGCTCATATTGCTCCAATTGAGAGTCAACACCTAGCGTCAGTGCAAACAGTGCCATACGAATTAATAAACCGTTATCTGCCTGCCTAAATATAGCCAGGTTAGGGTGGTTATTAAGATCGTTATCCAGTTCATTTGCTTGTTCACGAGAGTCTCGTGGCAAAGGATGCATGATCACTGTGTTAGATTTACAATTCTTTGTATAAATACTTTGGTTGAGTCGAAACTTACCACGGTATTTATTTGCTTCATCCTGTGACGGGAAGCGTTCTTCTTGAATTCGAGTTAGATAGAGTATATCAGCGCGATCTAAATTGCCTTCAAGTTGGTCTGTTATTGTGATCTTATGCCCAGCATTTTCAATGTCATTGATCACATAGTCAGGCATTGCCAACTCTTTAGGTGACACTAACGTGAAGCTCACATCTTTATACATGCATAAAAGGCGAGAAAGTGAGTGGACGGTGCGGCCAAATTTAAGATCACCGACCATCGCAATGTGCATGCCGCTAATATCACGGCCACCAGATGCCAGCTCTTTCTGAATGGTAAAGAGATCCAATAATGCTTGAGTCGGGTGCTCGTTTGAGCCATCGCCACCATTGATAACTGGCACGCGGCTACCTTCTGCAAACTCTTTCACTGAAAATGCTTCTGGGTGACGCATCGCAATCACATCGGAGTAGCTAGAGAGTACTCTTGCTGTGTCGTATAGAGACTCACCCTTTGATAAAGAGGAGGAGGCCATACCAACGGTTTCATTTACCTTGCCGCCAAGCAGGTTAAACGCACAGCCAAAGCTGATGCGAGTACGTGTGCTCGGCTCAAAGAAAAGGTTACCTAATACCGCGCCGTCTAAAACAGTAGTGCGTTTCTGTCTTAAAGCGTAGGGAGTCATACGAGTAGCAACGTCAAAAATGTTCTGTACGGCATCCAGATTAAGCTGGTTTACCGAAAGGATATGTGAACCTTGAAACTGAGTCATCAGCCTTTATTTCCAATTTCTGGGGGGCTTTTTAGCAAGCGTTATTATGCGGCTAATTTGCCCTAAATTTATGTAGGGTGGCTGAGGCGGCACTATAGCAGAAAGTCCAATGCAGTGGAATATGTGTGGGATTGAATGTGCATTGAAAGGCAGGTAAAAAAGTAAGGGGGATAGAAAAAATGGCTGCGATATTCGCAGCCATTTGTTGGGTAAAGTTAGTGATTAACCTAATGGGATAATACTGTCTACTTTGAACACTAAAGAACAAGCGCCAACTTTTGTCCAATCAACTTGATCTGGTGTGAATGATGAGCCAGCGCCTAGGCCCGGTACTTCAGTAACCCAATCAAAGCTCTTAAGTGCTGTTTTAGTGTAATCGATAGTACCTAGAATTCGTGCACCTTGATTACGTTCGTGCTTAACAGAAAGCATTGGATCGTACTCATAGTAAGACATGCGCGCCTCACCATTCATGATTGCATTGTAACAGGTGTTGTTTTTACCAATGCTCATTGAAACGGTGTAGTCATCACCTTCTTTCTTCATGCCATAGCCGAAGATGGCAATATTCGCTGTTTCAACAATTTCATTGGTTTCTTCATCGGTAAACTTGTTTACCGTTGAGATAAGTTTGGCGCCCATTTGGTTGCTGAAGCCATTTAGGCTATAACTCTTGCCGTCAGTCGGGAACATCGCTTTGATATGTTGTCTGTCTTCTAACTGACATGCTGCTGCTAAGTTATCAACACCAGGCGCTTCGTCAGTTCCTTCTGCCCATTCGAAGTTATGAGTCGATCCACTTAAACGTGTTGCTAGGTAATCTGCATTTAAGTATGAAGCAGGCGTGTAGTAGAAGCTGCCTGATGCCCCAGTTTTACCATCAACCAATGTATCTGTTTTCTCTGGTTGGGTGAACGTTGGATCTGTTGGGTTACCTGGATCTACTGGTGTCTCTTCGTTATGCGGATTGTCATGACATTGTGAACATGTCGCGCCGTAATCTGCATGAGGTACTTTCACTGGGGCTTCGTAGGTATGGCAAGACAAACAATCAGCTTCTTCTGCCGCTTTTATCATATAGCTAGGTGTTGCATTGGCAGATGAAACTGGTGCATTAGGATCAACATAATCAAACTTAACGCCCGCTTCTGCACATTGCTCACTAAAATTGCTGATGTAGCTAATAGCTTTTGCTTGTAAACCTGTATTATCAGATTGCAACGCGTTATTGCTTTCAGTCAGAGATTCGTTTGAAGAAGTTAACTCGGCATTTTGAGTTTCTAAAGCGGCAATTTGTGCTTCTAGACCAGAAGTGTCTGTATTGTCATCATCATTACAACCCGTTAGTGCCAATATTGAGACACAAAGTAGGCTTAGTTTAAATTTGTTTTTCATTTTATATTCCCCAGCGTAGATTAATTCTACTTATGTTTTTATTTGTTGCTATTAGTGCAATTTTGTATGTTTTTTAATTAATGTATTGCTTGAAATTATTCGAGTGGTGTGTGATTAACTTTCCAAATTTATCCTCTATTATCATGATTGAAAGATTGTTGTTATTAGCTATTTCTAATGATTTACTTACTGGTAGCACCATGAATGCTGTTGCCAATCCATCTGACTTCATACAGCTGTCGCTAATAACGGTTGCTGATACCACTGTATGTTGTACCGGTTTTCCTGAGGTGGGATTAATAATGTGGGAGTAATGTTTCCCATTGCTCTCAAAGTACTTTCTGTAATCTCCAGATGTTGCAATACCTTTATCACCCGGTGTAATAACTTCAATTTGACCACTTGAATATGCAAAAGGCTTATCAATTCCAATAGACCAAGGTTCATTGTTTTGCTTATTACCTTTTAGTTTTAACTCTCCGCCAATATCGACAATATAGTTTTTAATATCGTTATTTTCTAATAGAGTCGCTATCGCATCGACGGCATAGCCTTTGGCAATGGATGATAGATCTATGCTGACGCCTTCACTAAATCGTTGTAACTTACCATTTCCTACTTCTATTTTATCTGAGCCTGTGAGAGCCTTTATTGCAGCTATTTGAGTATCTGACGGTGCCTTTACAATCTTTCCATTTACCCCAAAGCCCCATAGTTGAATTAGCGGTGCTACGGTAATGTCTAAAGCACCCTCTGTTAGCTTATTGAGCACCAGCGCCTGTTGAATTACAGAGGCTAGTTCAGGTGATAGATTTATATTTTTTAATTGGCTGCTTTTATTTATTATGCTTAATTCAGAATTAGCATCCCATGTAGACATAGATGTATTTATTGCTTTCAGCTTTCTACTTATGTCTATAGATATTTTGTTCATTCTATCAGCTGTTATTTTTTCTTCTGTCCAGGTAACCTTGAAAGTGTTTCCCATGGTGAAACCTTTCAATGTTCTGATATCACCAGCCGAACATGTAAACGAAACCATTGTTATGCATAAAGTTAAAATAATTGAAATAGGGTTCATGCTTGTTAATACTTAATTAATCTTATTTTAAGGTATATGCATATGTTGTTTTTAAACGTGACGATTATCAATGTTGTTATCTTTGATTCATATTGATACATTTTTACTGGTTATTAATTCTTGTTTTTGCTGTGGACGGTTTCACCTAAGCGGCTGTTAATTCTGAACCTTTTGTTAAAGTCGTTAAATTTAATTCAGAAAGGGTTTAGTTGGGGCTAATTTAGAAGTGTTTGTATTTGTTGGTTAATTAATGTTGTGGCTATATCTATATTTATTATTTGCTTTGATCTCGTTCAACTAATACTTAATAGTGTGATTGTTTCTAATTAAATTAATATTATGTGCACCCATTGATATTTTTCTTCTAGAGTGAGCTGGTGATTTTTTTTGAGTCGGTATATTTAGCAATAATGGGTTGTGAACTTAGATGGCGGTGATGGGAGTTGAATTTTAGCAATGTAAAAGTGATCAATACGCGCTGTTTATGTCGCTGCTATGACGAGTTGCCATAACAGATAAGCGATATTTGCAAACTACTGGTTAGTCAAATTTAACTTTATTGACTCAAGCGCTTGCCAAATCGCCTGTTGGCGAGTAAAACTGCGCAATAGATTCGAGTATTTTGATTTAAAAGCATAGCTTTGGAAGGTTAAATTGGACCATATTATTTGGAATGTAGACCCTGTAGCAATCAGTTTTATGGGGCTTAAAGTACATTGGTACGGCATACTGTTCGCATTGGCGATAGCCTCTGGCTTTCAGGTGATGAAGCGTATCTACGTTAGGGAAAACTTGCCAGTTGAATCACTGGACAATCTGCTGATGTATTGCGTGGTGGGCATTATTGTTGGGGCGCGCTTAGCGCATTGTTTGTTTTACGACCCTGCATATTATTTAAGTCATCCCCTTAAAATCTTTGCGATATGGGAAGGGGGGTTAGCTAGCCATGGCGGCGGGTTAGGTGCCATCCTGGCGCTTTATTACTATCAACGTCAGGTGAAGTTACCATTCTTATTCCTGCTTGATCGGTTAGCTATTGCTACAGCTATCTTTGGCTTCTTTGTACGTATGGCAAATTTTGTTAATTCAGAGATTCTTGGCTTACCGACTGATAAGCCATGGGGGATTATCTTTGAAAGAGTTGATATGTTACCGCGCCATCCTGCGCAGTTATATGAAGCTATCGCCTACTTGTCCATATTCGCTCTGCTGTGGTGCATCTATCGAATGACAGCCATGAAGCAGAAACATGGTGCTATTTTTGGATTGTTCTTAGTTTTAGTGTTTAGTTCACGGTTTGTTATTGAGATGGTGAAAGTAAAACAGGCTGTTTATGCAGATACATGGACTTTCAGCGCAGGGCAGTTGTTGAGTATTCCATTCTTGTTAGTGGGCATAGCGTTGCTCGTGACTCCTTATTTGCGTAAAGCAAAAACGAGCGAATAGAATCTGGTCTATTTAAGGTAAGAAGCAATCGCTGTTGTTATGCATCAGCGATTTTTTTGTGCTTAACAGTGTAGAACTGTAGTTAAAGCTAGGATGCCAGCTTGCGAATAAGGACTAGCTGAAGCAAAGATCTAAGTAAGCATTCATTTTTATAGGGAGAGCCTTTATGCTAGTCACCAGCATCTTTTTATTGGGCGGGTTTCTGATATGAATTTTCGTTTACTGCTTTTATTACCGTTTATATTCCTACTACAATCTTGCCAAGATGCACGGGTGCCACTGTTATCATCAGGCGCTACCATTGTCGCTTTTGGGGATAGCTTAACTGCCGGTGTTGGAGCTAGCAAAGGGGCTGATTATCCCGCTCAACTCGCTGAGATGAGTCACTTGACGGTTATCAATGCTGGTATATCTGGAGAAACAACCAGTAAAGGGCTAAAGAGATTACCTGGGATATTAGCGAAACATTCTCCCGAGCTGCTTATTTTACTTGAAGGGGGCAATGATTTTCTAAGAAACCATCCTCTGGCTGACACTAAACGTAATTTGGCAGCAATGATAGAACTGGCGCAATCTCAAGGAGCCACAGTTCTGTTGATTGCGGTGCCAAAGAAAAGCCTATTTCTTACTCCTTCACCTATCTATGCAGAATTAGCGCAGGAATATCAACTGGTCTTATTGGAAGAAACGCTTAGTGAGCTGCTGGGCAGCCCAAGTAAAAAATCCGATACCATCCATCTTAATGACAGTGGTTACCGAGTATTAGCTGAAGCTATTAATCACCATATCGACAGTGCTTAACTTGAACTCGATATAGCGATATTGAGTGTTATCAGCTGAAAAATAGCCAAAATAGTGAACTTGATCCTTGGTTGCTGGATTAGAAATGCAACTAAGCCCATGAACTCACTAATTATTAGGTCTTACTCAGCCTATTTCCTGGGATTCCTGCCTTTGACACAGTCTTTATTTGGATTGTTATTGGAATCACAGATTTATTCACTAAACTAAATTTAATGCGCAAAAAATGGCTGAAACTTGTTAAGCTAGGGGCAGAGAGCTTAGCTCCAAATGCTGATTGTTAAGAGTTATTAACAGATTGAGCATATATATAAATATAATAAAAGGTTTAACGTTTCAAATGACAGATCTTGAGCAGCAGGTATTTACTCAAGTACGCGCGATTATCGGCAATGAAGAGCAGGTAATTGGCCGTAGAGGGATACTTATCCCATTAAAAAAGGCCATCATAGCTGATGGTGATATTCGAAATGTCATTGACATTGTTTCGTCAGATCCGGCGCTATCTGCACACTTATTGTGGCGCAGCAGTACGGCAAATCAAATCTCTGCTCAGTCAGCTAAAAATCGTTCATTGAAGGATGCTTTAGTTAGGCTTGGACAGGTGAATATTTACCGTTATGCGTTTACTTTTTATTTGAAGGAAAGACTCGACGAGTTAAAAGAACCCTATAAAAAACTGGTTCACGGTTACTGGGCATTAACTGAGGCCATTGCAACTGATGCGGTCGATACTCTGTACCAGATGAATAGTTTTGATATCAGCCCTGATGAAGTGCAAACTCTAGCGCTGTTTAGTGTGTTTGGAGACATTATCGCGCTGACTGCCTTCGCATATTTAAATAGTGAAGTCGATAAGCCTTATTCACTTAGTGTGCTTAAGGGTATTCTTGAAAATCAGCAGCAGACACTGACGATGGAAGCTTTTGAGTCTCTAGGGTTAGATGACGAGCTACGTGATGAATTTTTGATTGCTCATAATTTGCGACAAACTCATAACGCAGCGTCGCCAGGTTTAGTACTTAGACGAACGCTAGCTAAACGAAACCTCTTATTAAGACCATTATAGAGTTAATAAAAGCCTGCATTTAGCAGGCTTTTTTATATCGATTGATTGGTGATCAAGTCGTTCTATTTGAGCTTTTGTTTTTCAATTCCCTCTTTAGCAACCATTTCTAACCAATGCTGTGCTAAACGGGCATTTGAACCATTTCTACGATAGGCACCAAATAATGGCCTTTTAAGCCCGTCAGGACCCAGTTTTATGCTAGCTAGGTTTAGGCCGTGGCTTTCACTGATTGACCAGTTCGGCAATGCCGCAATACCATCTTTACAGGCAATGCGTTGTAGTAACATCATGGTGAGGTCACATTTGATGACAGCCCCCGCCTGAATGCCAGCAGGCTCCATAAAATGGCGATAAATATCCAATCGTTCTAGCGCGACTGGATAGCTTAAAATAGGCAGGTTTTCGAGTTGCTTTGGCGTGACAAACTCTTCATTGGCAAGCGGGTGATTATTGGCCACGACAAGTCGTACTTCAAAGTCAAAAAGGTGTTGGTAAGCAATTGATTGTCCTGGCACAGGATCAGAAGTTAGCACAACATCTAGTTCACCCAACTCAAGTGCATTCAATGAATCAAATAAGTGACGGCTTGATAGGTCTAGATCTGCCTGAGGATATTCCTGCCTAAATTGCTCCATTACTGGCATTAACCAGCGGAAACAGCTGTGGCATTCAATTCCCACGCCCAGCTTATTATCGCCTTCTTCAAGACCCTTCTTTAGATCAAACTCGGTCTCTATGACCTTAGGTAAAATGTCTTCTGCAAGGTTTAGCAATCTAGAGCCTTCTTGAGTGAAAGATAATGGCTTACTCTTTCGCACAAAAATGGCTGAATTAATCCTTGTCTCAAGTTCCTTGATCTGATGAGACAGTGCCGATTGTGTGACAAAGCGTTTCTTCGCAGCACCTGCGAGACTTCCGCTTTCCTTTAGGGCAACTAATGTACGTAAATGTCTAAGCTCTATCATTTTATCCTCACATGAAGTTTTCTCATGTTGCTTTTGAATTCATTTCTGTTGCGATGAAATAGACTATCATAGTAAACGTCTAGACGTCCAGATGCCTATTTTTAAAGTTGAAACCATTTAATCCAGAAGAGTGTGTCTGAATTATATTCATTTTAACACCAAAGGGTATACAATATGCAATTAAATAGTTTGGCTTTTTTCTGAATAGGTTATCTGGCTAAATTTTAGAAGGCTGTAGAGAGGCATTAATTAGGTAAATGGTATTCGGTTTTAGCTATTGATATTGATAGGTATTTCTGTTTTTTGTGTCGATGCCGTTAAGTCAGTTTTAGAGGCTGATTAATCCTCCAAAAAGATTTTGCATATTATGAACAAGTCTTTAACCTGAGTGCAACTTTGGACGTAATTTACGAATCGCATCGTGGACCAAATGCTGTCGTTCCGGATATTTTACATAAAGTAGCGAGTGGTGGAATATCAAAATTCAAGCAGAGTTAGCAGACAAAACGACCAATATTTTTTATGCCAACTCTCGCTATACTTTTTTAGGCTTTGGTAAATAGCTGTAGTTCGACATCGGTGCAGACACATTTTTGATGAAGTGCTGAGCGTTAGCTCATCAAGAAAACTGACTTTGCTATCTGTGAATTTTTATCTACTTGCTAAAGGTAGTTGATGAAGAGTTAGCTAAATGCACATAGCTATCTAAGTTACTTAGTATTTGAATACAATACTCGTTCGGTTTAAAGCTTTGGGTATGGCTAACAATTTTATTACCCAGAACCTGTATTAATAGCGTAAGTGAAAGCCATAGTTAGCTAGATAAAACTTAATATTGATCTGCTCGGGCCAATAAATGACAGCATGCCGCCAACTCGTTTGCTTCTAAGCACGTTACAATATCGATGCTAAGGTTAAAATTTGCGCGCTTCTACTCAATACTATTCGCTGATATTGGTTATGGTTAAGGGGATCGGGTACACTAGCGCCTTTGTCGGCTAAAAGACCTAAAATCATGGAAACTTTTTATAGTTTATACCCTGTGTTTAAGCATACTCACATGACGTTTGTTGCGTTAAGTGTGCTGTTTTTTATTGTGCGTTTTTCGCTTCATTTACGTCAGTCGCCAATAATGGACAAAAAGTTCGTTAAAATTGCGCCGCACGTTATCGATACCTTCCTGCTGCTATCTGGTTTGATTTTGTGTTTTTCTATTAAACAGTATCCATTTGTTGATCCTTGGATGACAGAAAAACTCAGTGCCGTGGTTGCTTATATCCTGCTAGCGACTATCGCTCTTAAGGCTAATCGTAATAAATTATTTAAAGTATTTGCCGCATTAGGTGCACTTGGTTGGGTGGTTTACGCCGCGAAACTGGCTGTGTTTAAGCAAGCAGTTTTATTAGGTTGAAGACTCACTTGAAACTTAACGATTCTATTCAATTACCAGAAACAGCCTTTGATGTTGCAGAACATCTGGGCTTTTCTAAAGAAAAAAATGCTAATTGGGCTTGGCTTGAGCTGGCAGGTTCGGTATTAAGCTTTTATGTGGTTGACAGGCATGACCGATTAAAAGCATTACTGAACTGGTTTTATAATGACTTGGGTTTCTGTGCGCGTGAAGCTTATTACAGTGCGGAAGCGGCAGATCTCGGTAAGTGCATGACATCAAAACAGGGCAATAGCACCACGCTAGCCACTGTGTTGATGTTGTTGGCAAAGCAGTTGGATCTTAAGTTAGAGCCATTGCTTTTACCTGGACAAACGGTGCTTCTGAGTCAAATTGACGATGAGATTCGCTATATTGATCCTCTCACTGGCAATGAGTTGAGCAAACACCAACTGCATATTTTAGTACGTGGTGAGCTAGGTAATGCGGCCGCATTTAAACCAAGTTACCTAAAACCAGCGTCAGTAAAGCGCATAGTGTCACGCATGATCCATGAGATGAAAGCGGGCAGTATTGTCGCGCACAAATTTGAACCTGCGATGGAGTGCTGTAATTTGCTGCTGCAGTGGCACCCGGAAGATCTCAACCTCAACCGCGAACGAGCCTTTATTGCCCAGCAGTTGGGTTGTATTAGCGTCGCGACAGCTGATTTAAAACATTTTGTCGATAACAGTCCGCATGACCCTGTCATTGAGCTGGTAAAGATGCAATTGAAAGAGCTTAAAGAGAACGTCGAAACGTTCCATTAAGCGCAAAAAAAGAGAGCCGAATGGCTCTTTTTTCGTTACACAGCTATCAGTATTAGAGTGTACAAATACACCATTACTAAACCAACAAATTGAACAAAAAGAATAATAACTAGGCAACGTATTGTTATTACAATACAGCCACTATCAGGGGGATAGGGTAAAATGAGTAGTTCCGATTCGATCAGTAGTGCATTGGTCACCAATGATGCCACAGCGCTTGGCATTTTAGCGGTTGTGCTGGGGTTTGTATTTTACACCAGTAACAGCAGCCACCATTTCTGGAAGAAGTTTTATACTTTCATTCCAGCATTGTTGATGTGTTATTTCTTACCATCATTGCTCAATACTTTTAATATTATCGATGGTGATACCTCAAAGCTGTATTTTGTCGCTTCACGTTATCTACTTCCCGCTTGCTTAGTGTTACTTATTTTAAGTGTCGATCTAAAAGCTATTTTATCGCTTGGCCCGAAAGCGATAATCATGTTTTTAACTGGTACTGTCGGTATTGTGATTGGCGGTCCAATTGCGTTATTGATCATATCGAGTATCAACCCAGAGGTACTTGGTGTCACCGGCCCGGAAGCTGTATGGCGCGGAATGACAACCCTAGCGGGTAGTTGGATTGGCGGCGGTGCCAACCAAGCAGCAATGAAAGAGATCTATGAAGCGGGCGGCGATATATTTTCAATCATGGTAACGGTAGACGTTATCGTGGCGAATATCTGGATGGCAGTGCTGCTATTTATGGCCTCAAAAGCGAAAGAGATTGACGCTAAAACTGGCGCAGATACATCAGCTTTAGAAGCTTTAAAAGAGAAGGTAGAGAAATACCACGCCGAGAATGCGCGTATCCCAAGCCTCAATGATTTGATGATGATTGCAGCGATTGGATTTGGTATTACCGGTCTTGCCCATGTGGTCGCCGACTTCCTAGGTCCATTCTTTGAAGCAAATTATCCTTGGACCCGCGATTACAGCTTAACGTCTAAATTCTTCTGGTTAATCGTCACGGTAACCACCATTGGTTTAGCGATGTCGTTCAGTCCCGTTCGTCATTTAGAAGCGGCGGGTGCATCTAAAGTGGCCACGGTTTTCTTGTATATCTTGGTTGCGACCATTGGTTTGCACATGGATGTCTCAAAACTGTTCGATGCAGATAACCTTTGGTACTTTGCAATTGGTATGATTTGGATGCTGATCCATGCAAGCTTCATGTTGATTGTGGCTAAACTGATAAAAGCACCGCTGTTTTATATGGCGGTGGGCAGCCAAGCGAATGTCGGTGGCGCGGCTTCAGCACCTGTAGTAGCCGCTGCATTCCACCCGGCTTTGGCGCCAGTGGGTGTGCTTCTAGCTGTGTTGGGCTATGCTTTAGGCACTTATATGGCATGGATGTGTGGCCAACTCCTGCAGCTAGTTGCAAGCTAGACTTGCAGGTACGAATTAATATGAATAATGCCAAGACCACTGTCTTGGCTCTGATAGAGAGAAGAGATTGATGAGCAATAAAACCATTGATTTAGGTTCGATTGAAATCGCAAATGACAAACCTTTTGTGTTGTTTGGTGGTATGAATGTGCTTGAGTCACGCGATCTTGCAATGCAGATTGCCGAGACTTACGCTGAAGTGACTCAGAAATTGGGGATCCCTTACGTATTTAAAGCATCGTTCGATAAGGCAAACCGCTCTTCTGTAAACTCTTACCGTGGTCCAGGTATGGAAGAGGGCTTGAAGATTTTTGAAGAGATTAAGTCAACTTTCAATCTACCGTTGATCACTGACGTTCATGAAGTTCATCAGTGTGCACCTGTGGCTGAAGTGGTCGATATTATTCAACTGCCAGCATTTTTAGCGCGTCAAACAGATTTAGTGGTCGCAATGGCTAAGACTGGCGCAATCATTAATGTGAAAAAACCACAGTTTTTAGCGCCGCACGAAATGCGTCATATCATCACTAAATTTAATGAAGCGGGTAATGATGAAATCATTTTGTGTGAACGTGGCTCAAGCTTTGGTTATAACAATCTAGTTGTTGATATGTTGGGTATGGATGAGATGAAGCAGTCGGGTTACCCAGTGATCTTCGATGCTACTCATGCATTACAGAAACCAGGTGGACGTAGTGATAGTGCTGGCGGTCGTCGCGCTCAAGCGACTGAACTTGCGCGTAGTGGTATGGCATTAGGTTTAGCAGGCTTGTTCATTGAAGCGCATCCTGATCCTGATAATGCTAAGTGTGATGGCCCTTGTGCGTTGCCTTTGCATCAACTAGAGAACTACTTAACCCAAATGAAAGCGGTAGATGACCTTGTTAAGTCATTTGCACCGATTGATACCAGTAAATAAGTTTTACTGTTTCCAGCGAGAGAGTTCTCGCGACAAAAGCCCTGTGTTGATGATACAGGGCTTTTTTATAAGCAAAAAATTCTGTTCCATTCAGTCTTGACCAATCCTCTATTCTTCATTTATTTGCTACTTTTAAGTTTGGCTACAGACTTAAGCTTTATCCTGTTAGGTTATAAAAAAAGCACGAGTTCGATAACTGTTCGTTAGCTATGATTAGACTTATCGAACTCGAAAACTTGACTGATAACAGATAGGTTGAATGATGAAAGCAGATAAACAGGCACTCGCTGAAGAAGGGCCGCAAGGAATGCTGGGAAAGGCACTCGATGGAATTGAGCGTGTCGGTAATAAGTTACCTGACCCTGCGATGTTATTTTTAATATTGATGTTTGCAGTATGGGGCTTATCAGCCTTATTGTCGGGTGTCAGTTTTGATGCGATAGATCCTCGTACCGACAGTCCGATAGTCGTTAATAACTTACTCAGTGCAGAAGCGCTTACTCACTTTCTAACCTCGATGGTGACCACCTTTACCGCGTTTGCCCCTTTAGGCGTAGTGCTTGTTGCCATGCTAGGTGTTGGGGTTGCCGAGCATTCAGGTTTCATCAATACAGCACTCAAGCAGATGCTAAAAGTCACCCCAGCTAAACTATTGACTCCAGCTGTTGTATTGGTCGGCATAATCTCTCATACCGCAACAGATGCTGGCTATGTAGTTGTTATCCCTCTTGCTGGCGTTATCTTCTTTACGGTGGGGCGTCACCCGTTAGCAGGTATCGCCGCAGCCTTTGCTGGCGTATCGGGTGGTTTTTGCGCTAACTTTATTCCATCAGGCATCGATCCACTACTGCAAAGTTTTACGCAATCGGCAGCGCAGATTGTTGACCCAAGTATTTCGGTCAACCCTCTGAATAATTGGTTTTTTGCCGCTTCTTCTTGTATTCCTATTACGCTGCTTATTTGGTGGTTAACAGATAAAGTGCTTGAGCCTAGACTAAATCGGACTCATAAAGTCAATCGTGACGAAGTTGATCTGCCTGCTATGGATGAAGTGACGCCGACAGAGATGAAAGCGTTTAGAAGTGCATCATTAGTCATGCTAATCGCTATTGTAGGCTTCTTCTCTTTAACCTTTCCAGAGAATTCCACGCTTAGAGATAGTAATGGTTCGCTAACCAGCTTTAGTGCACCACTAATGCAATCTATTGTACCGCTGATCTTTATTTTCTTTATGTTGCCAGGTCTTGTATATGGTTACATCACGGGCAGTTTTAAAAACTCAAGTGATGTTGTTCAGGCCATGTCTAAATCGATGAGCGGCATGTCGCACTACATAGTAATGGCATTTTTCTGTGCGCAGTTTGTCGCTGCATTCTCGGCATCTAACCTAGGGGCATTAATTGCTGTTGAGGGCGCTAGTGGCCTTAAAGCACTCAACTTACCAGCCGAAGTGACTGTCGTCGGTATGATCATTCTGGTTGGTTTTGTTAACTTGTTTGTTGGTTCGTCATCAGCTAAATGGGCGTTAATAGGGCCTGTGTTAGTTCCAATGTTGATGCAGCTTAATATCAGTCCTGACTTATCCCAAGCTGCCTACAGGGTTGGTGACTCAAGCTCTAATATCATTACGCCGTTAATGCCGTATTTCCCATTAGTAGTGGTGTATTGTCAGCGCTATGTGAAGAATATCGGTATTGGAACACTCATCTCGATGATGTTACCGTTTAGTTTGGCACTGATGGCAATTTGGAGTGCTTGGTTACTGCTTTATTGGTCAATAGGCTTGCCATTGGGGTTAGGCTCAAGTTACAGCTATGGCTTGTAAGAGGTGATACTAATAGCGGCTTCTGAGGACTAATAGATAAAAGGCCAAGTGGTGGGACTTGGCCTTTTGTGGAGAGTGATGAGCTAAACGACTTTTATTTTTTATCTAGTGCGTGCTTGGCGGCATTTTCTCCAGCTTTACGGCCAAAGACTACCGTTTCTGCAATGGCATTTCCGCCTAAACGGTTATGTCCATGTAGACCTCCTGTCACTTCTCCTGCTGCAAATAGACCTTCCATTTTCCAGCTTTGAAGGTTCAATACGTTTGCATCAGTATCAACGGCTACACCGCCCATAGTGTGATGGATACCGGGAGCAACTTTAACTGCATAGAAAGGAGCTTTACTCAGGTTTAAAGGCATGTCTTCACGACCAAATGCATCATCTTTACCGACTGCTTGATACCTATTGTAATCATCAGCCGTCTTAGATAACGCTTTCATTCCTGTGATTTTTGCCAATTCTTCAATGGTATTAGCTTTACTTAGCATGCCTAAGTGTTCATAGCCGCGTACCATTTTCTTTTTCTCAACCAACTGTTCATCAAAGACTAACCAAGCATATTGATCTTTTTGCTTTAGAATTGCATCTGAAGCACGGTCACGAGTTGTTAGTTCACTGATGAAGCGCTGGCCATCGGTGTTGACCATGATAGCGCCGACACCACGAACTGTTTCAGAAATTAGAATGCGACTGTCTTTACCAATGGTTGGGTGTGCTTGAACCCAGTCGATATCGGTCATTGAGGCGCCAATTTCCTTGGCCAGCAAAATACCGTCGCCAGTGGCTGTGACGTTGTTCGAACTGGTCATGTCTTTCATGGTTGGGCGGTAGTAAGCAATCATCTGCTTATTCATACCGTAACCCCCTGTGGCAAGCACCACTGAGTCAGCCGCTATCATGTTATAACCACTATGGCGACCATGGACAACAACACCAGCTATAGACTTGTCTTCATTTAGGACAATTTTTTCAACTCGAGAGTTAACTCGGACTGGAATATCGCGGGTTACTGCAGCTTTACGCAGAGTATCTATAATGTGTGGCCCAACAG
Organism: Shewanella kaireitica; assembly: GCF_023284045.1. Lineage (GTDB taxonomy): Bacteria > Pseudomonadota > Gammaproteobacteria > Enterobacterales > Shewanellaceae > Shewanella > Shewanella kaireitica. The sequence continues at coordinate 79,340 of NZ_JAKIKQ010000002.1, read as the reverse complement.
AAGCACCACCTGATGGTCGATGAGTACGCTCAACTCGTGCACCACCTGAGCGTTTTAAATCATCCATATTGGCGCCCAATGACTCAAGCCATTTCACGGCGTCAGCGGATTCTTCTGCTAGGATCTGCACAAGCTTTTCGTCATTTTTATAGCGGCCGCCTTTCATTGCATCTTCGGCGTACCATTCAACCTTATCTTCTATACCTTTGGCTTTTTGTTGTGGTGTCCCGACGGCGTTGATTCCACCTGCCGCAAGCATTGAATTACCCCCCGTGTAAGCCGCTTTTTCAAAGAGAACCACGTTAGCACCTGCCGCCTTAGCTGAGATTGCCGCATTGAACCCGGCAGAACCGCCACCGACTACAATGACATCTACCGTTTCTACTGGACCGTTATTGATGGCTTTTTGAATTTTTTCTTGGTTCCAACCTGCATCCCAGCGCTTTTTATCTTTGGCGTTTGCAAATGGCATTTCCATTTCAAAATTATGGCAGTTATTACAGGTCAATGTTGCTTTAGCATGACCGGAGTGACACGAGGTACAGTTGATCTCGCCTAAATGTGAAGCATGTGGATCAAACTCAAGTTTGTCGCTAGCGAGCTCTTCGTAAGAACCATGACAAGATCGGCACTGTTGGTTCTCGTATGTTTGGCTATCGGTTATGCCTTTTTTAATGTCTTTCATTTTTTCTGCTACGTGGCAAGAATCACAACTACCCATATCGGTGTGGAACGATGCGAGATCATTGCTCTTTGCTACAGCGGAGCCAGAAGACAATAGTATTACAGTCATTAATGAGGCGAGTTTAGTTAGTTTCATTGTTTACTCCATAGCGGTCCATTTTTAGTACTTGCTGATGAGTACTATTTATTTGCTAGTAGATTAGAGGTAGATGGGGTTTAAAACTTAGAACTATGTCATGTTAAATAACTGAGTAAATAAATGTTAAACATGTTTAAGTTTTTCTTAAAATGCTATTTATCTGTGGTGAGTGTGAGCTGGATGTATTTATTTTTAATCCGGGTTTAATAAGATTTAGAACACAAAGTCTAATAACTATAATTTCTTGTTTTTATATAATCTTTTATTGTCCCAAGGGTGTTTTATGAAAAAATCTATATTGTCTACTGCTATTATATCTGTTGTTTTATTTAGTTCGTTCTCTGCTTTAGCTAATGCTCCGCAAGTCTATGGTCGACTTGATTTCTCTGTCACACATTCAGATAATGGCACGACTACCCAAAATGGGAAGTCTGGTACAGTCATTGAAAATAACTTCTCTAAAATTGGTCTAAAAGGCAGTGAGAAGATAGCTAAAGATCTTGAATTACTTTATAAAGTGGAAGTGCAAGTCCATAGCGCAACGCAAAGTGATGATGTATTTACACCACGAAATACCTACCTAGGTTTAAAGTCTAATTTGGGTACTTTTTTGGTTGGCCGTAATGATACCGTTTTTAAAACCTCAAAAGGCAATGCCGAATCGTTTGCACTGACCAACGCGGCTTATAATCGTATGATTGGTGGTCAAGTGCGCAGGGGAGACGGGTTTACTTATTATTCACCAAAAATTGCAGGTTTATTCAATCTTAATGCTACTTATTTGATGGATGACAATTACCAAGATAATGATGAAGAGCAATATGCACTAAATGTTGTATTCGGAGATAAAAAATTAAGTAAGTCTAATTATTATATCTCTGCTGCATATAATACCGTGGGTGGAATTAATGCGTATAGAGGCGTTGCTCAAGTAAAGTTTAACAACCTTAAGTTAGCAGGGTTATTCCAAAATACAGAAAGTCAATCTTATGAAGATAAAAATGGTAATTCATACTTTTTCTCCGCTATTTATAATTTCAATGGTGTCAATCTTAAAGCTGAATATGGAAAAGATAAAGCCGGTTTCGGTAAGTATTTTAAAAGCAGTGCACTAAATTCAACAGATTATAAAGAGGCGACTGATGTCGATATAGATTCATTGGTTATTGGCGCAGATTATAAACTGTCAAAATCTACGACTGTATATGCTCATTTTGCCACTTATTCAGGGGAATATCGGGTTGCTAATGCTGGTCCAATTATTGAACTTGAAGATGACAATATTACCAGTGTTAGTGTTCGCTATGATTTCTAGTTAGCGGTGTTGATTTATGGTGTATAAACTCTGCTTACTGAGTTTATACACCTTGCGCTAAGTCTAATTAATCATATAAATATTACCTGCCTAACACTTCCATTCATTGGTCTTTGATTAAACCCGTTTTCAGAGTTGATTAAGATATAATTAATTGGATATTGACCTAGGTACTGATGATGAGAATTACGCTAAAACAACTGAGCATTTTTAAAGCTATTCATAACAGCGGCCAAATCTCTAAAGCGGCAAAAGCACTGCACATGTCAGTACCTGCGGTTAGCATGGCGCTTAAAGAGCTTGAAAGCTCCTTAGGAAGCCGGTTGTTTGATCGTAATAGCAATGGCTTAGCTATTAACGATAGTGGCACGGTGATCTTGCCCTATGCGAATGAAATGTTGTCTAAAGGGATGCAGCTAGAGCAAATATTCGTAGAAAAGACTAATGGTGTAAGAGGAACACTTAAAGTGGGCAGCAGTAAAACGGCTGGTAACTATGTCTTGTCTCGTAAAATTCCGCTATTTAAGAAAAATAATCCTTTTGTTGATATCAAATTGGTTGTTGAAGACAGCATCACTATTGAAAAAATGGTCAGTGAAAAAGAACTCGACCTTGGCTTCATTGATGCAAAGCCTGCCAGTAAAAACCTTAGTACCAAACAGTGGATAAAAGATGATATCTGTATCGTAGCGGGTGCTGCGAACCCCATCAGTTCAACGTCGGTTTGTCCTTCGAGCTTATCAAAAGAGTTGTGGGTGTTAGAGCAATCAAGTTCGATTAGTCGGGCGAGAGCGATTCAACTACTCAAAAGTGCCAAGATCAATATTGAGCAAGAGTTGACGATGACAACCATGGGGGCGATAAAAAGAGCGATAGGAACGGGGATCGGCATTAGCGTGCTGCCTTGGCTAGCGGTTGTTGAAGAGGTTAAGCGCGGCGATCTTGTTAAAATAGAACTCGAGGGCTGGGAGCACTGCCGACATTACTGGTCAATTTATGGCGAGGATGAAGCCTTATCTGAGCTAGCGGCAAAGTTTCTCAATTTTTGTTATGCCAAGTGAATTGCAGTAATGATCAATTCAGATCCTGTCATACTCGGTTTTGTCGCCACAACATTAGGTATTATCTTTTATACTAGCCAGTTGCAGCATGTATTTTGGCAAAAGCTTTATCGGTATATCCCAGTGATGGTCATGTGTTACTTCTTACCATCATTATTTAACGCGTTTGATTTAATTGATACGAGCAGTAGCCAATTAGCCAGCATTGCATCGCGTTATATCATGCCAGCTTGTCTTTGCTTATTAATCATTAGTGTTGATGTGCGAGCCTTGCTACAACAAGGGCCAAAACTTATCATCCTTTACCTTGTCGGTGCTTTTGGTGTGGTTGTTGGTGGACCTGCGACTTTGTTGTTATTCGCCTATTTCGCCCCCGACAGTTTGCCTTGGGATGGTGCCAATTCGGTATGGAAGGGCATGGCTACGCTGGCCGGTAATTGGGTTGGCGGCACTGCAAATCAGTTGGCGATGAAAGAGGTGTATCAAGTCGGCGATCATATATTTTCAATAATGATTACTGTTAACGTGGTCTTTTCCGCGTTATGGATGTCTTTTTTACTCTTCTGCGCCAGTCATGCAAAGGTTATTGATCGCAAGTTAAAAGCAGACACTAAACAAATTGTAAAACTACAACAATCCGCGAATAGTCTAAATATTGAATCGAGAAAAATTCCAAGCCTAAACAATTATATGTTGATCTTTGCGGTGGGTTTTTCTGTCATGGGACTAGGGCATGGCTTAGCTGACATATTGGCTCCCTTTTTTGAGAGCAATTACCCACAACTGGCAAGGTATAGCTTTACGTCCGAGTTCTTTTGGATTGTGATTGTAGTGTCTGTTGTCAGTCTAGGCCTTTCTTACACCCAAGTGCGTCAATTAGAGTTAGTTGGAGCCTCTAAAGTATCGTCTATGATGCTTTACTTTTTGATCGCTATTATGGGATTGCAAATGGATATTACCTCCATTGCAGATTTTCCTATCTACTTCTTGATTGGCGCGGTATGGCTGTCAATACATGTGTTTTTTGTTGTCATCGCAGGTTATATCATGCGGGCACCCGTTGCTTATATGGCGATCGCTAGTCAGTGTAATTTAGGCGGAGCGGCTTCATCACCGGTGGTGGCCATGGCTTTCCACAAGAGTTTTGCGCCCGTAGCCGTACTTTTCTCTGTATTTGGCTACGGTATCGCGACTTATATGGCTTGGCTATGCGGTGAGTTGCTTAAAACGATTACTCCTTAAACTGAGTACATTTATCACAGCTACAAATATTCACTATTGATCCGAATGTAAGGCGTACGATGTGATTCCATTGCATAATGTCCTCGTCGAATATTCATACTTGGTAAGCAATAGACAATGGGTTGGATTTTATTTACTTTTCTAGCAGCTGCGATGCAGGCTTGGCGGAACGCTTTTCAAAGCCAACTCAGTAAAGAGGTTAATACCGCCGGAGTTACCTTGGCACGCTTTTTGTGGGCGACGCCAATCGCACTTATCTATTTAGTGGGTTTATATACATGGCAACCTGTGGGGTTGCCCTTCATTACGCCAACTTTCAGTCTTTATGTGCTTGCTGCTGCCGCTATGCAAATTGTTGCGACTATGATGATGGTTAAGCTATTTAAAATGCGTAATTTTGCCGTTGGGGCAGGGCTTGCCAAAAGTGAAGCCTTGATGGCCGCCATTTTAGGTGTGGTCTTCTTTGGTACTTACCTCTCTTGGGTTGGTTGGCTAGGAGTATTGATTGGCGGCGTAGCGGTTTTTATTATGAGTAGCGGTCAGAAACTAAAGCAGATCTCATTTGCTACCGTATTGCTTGGTCTTGCCTGTGGCGGTGCATTTGCATTGACCTCGCTTTGGGTACGCGCAGCAAGTCTCAGTCTTGACCTACCGTTTCCTCATCGCGCAGCATGGGTACTATTATTTGTTATCGCGATTCAAACCTTGGTGCTAGTGCTATACGCCTACGCTGTAGATCGAAGTACCATTGATAACTTACTCAAGCGGCCTAAGCTCACACTACTGACCAGTGTAACAAGCTGCTTAGGTTCTATCGGTTGGTTTAGTGCTATGTCTCTACAAAGTGTGCCTTACGTGAAAACCCTTGGTCAGATAGAAGTGTTTTTCACGCTGCTTATCGCCGCTTTTTGGCTAAAAGAAAAGGTGAAAGTAAGAGATGTAGCAGCATTAGTCATGATAGCTATTGCAGCAATCTTAGTGATGTGGGGCTAACGATTAAGCCATCATTGTACTTCGCTTAATCAGGCTGTCTTTATAGCTTAAGGTTTGTGAGACTGACTACCGTTTAGTTTTAACCGCTCAGCGCTTGGCTCGTTGCACGAGGTAGTAGACTATTTGGATTGAGATATGGGCGCTAAATACCCCTAAGGTCGCGCCGGCGACTAGGTCGCCTAAGTAATGATAATTTTGTCCTATCTGGCCTGCAATTGCGCCTAGCATCGCCAATATCCACACGATTTTAAGCTGTGGGAAACGCCACCAAAATACGCTCACCAGGGCATAAGTAAATAGAGCATGGCCTGAGGGGAATGAGTTGTAAGCTAGACCCTCTGCGAATGGGTGAAAGCCTTCAATGCCGTCGTTGATCCAAGACGGATTGCTGCCAGTGTCTGTATGAATCCAAGTTTCAGGCCAAGTACGGCCAAAAATGAATTTAGCCCCAAGACGAAAGGTTGTTGCAAGGATTAAGGTTATGCCTAAGCTGAACGCTAGTGTTAAGAAGTGCTTGCGACCTTTTGCGGTTACACAACTGAAAATGACTATCGCCGAAAGTATTTCAAATAGTAGGGGCATTTGGCTTAAAGGCTTAAAAATATGGCTGGCGTGGCTGTGTTGATGCATCCAAGTGGCAATGTTCCTATCGAGAAACAAGACGCTAAATACGGTGAGTGATAATGCGGCAAGATATAGCCAAATATGAGTTTTAGTACTCATATTTGAGGCTGGGCTTAGTGGTAGTGACAATTTCGCAAGAGCTAATCTAATCTTACTCATCAAAGGCTTAGAGTTAAAGGTTTTAGGTGCGTTGAGTTTAGGTACTGATAGCGCTATGCACAAGTCCCAATCTTTACCAAAGCCCTAGTATACCTTTAACCAAGATCGAGAGCATGCAGCGGCTAATTTTTTGTGGAAGCTCTCATCGCAATAGATATGCAAACAGCAGCGCCGCCCCAAGTGATTATCAATGCCAATATCATCATTATCATTGCGCCTGTGCTCATGGTTTACGCTCCTCTGGTAGGTGTTGGTTGGATACAAGACCAATAAAAATAGCGCAGAAAAGCATGACTGCAATAAGACCCCAACCTAAAAACAGTTGATCGGCAACAGGGTAATCGCCGTAGCCATTTTGAATGGTATTGATAAGATTTTTGAACAGGATCCCTGCCAGCATGACTGGACTAATAAAGCGTAAGCAGATGACGAGCCATTGACCCACGTTAAATTCACTACAACGGTTGACGTACTCGCGTACATTAGCAAGTTTAAATAGCCAGCCCATAATCAGTAGCTCTATCAAACAACTTGTTAGTAGCGCCACGTTATTAATAAAATAATCGACAAGATCGAGCAGCAGCAAGCCGCCATTGGTAGAGAATGCTAGAGAGGTGACATAACCAAGGCCACAGACTAGTAATGCAGCTTTCTTTCTTGAGATATTAACTTTATCGATCACAGCGGATACCACTGCCTCAATAATCGATATGTGCGAACTGAGCCCCGCAACCACCAGTGCTAAAAAGAACAGTGGTCCGAGAATATAAGGAATAGGCAGTAAATTGATGGCAGCAGGGATGGTGACAAAGGCTAGTCCAACGCCAGAAGTAACAACCTCTGTGATCGGTTTTGATTGCTCGGCTGCCATATAGCCAAGAACCGCGAATATCATGATACCGCCAAGAATAGAGAAACCGCAGTTTATGAGTACGGTCATAAAGGCATTATTATTGATATCTGACTTTTCAGGCAAGTAACTTGAGTAGGCAATCATGATTGCGAAGCCGACACTTAAGGTGAAGAATATCTGTCCATAAGCCGCTGACCATACCTTGGCATCGAGTATTTTACTGAAATCGGGCCGAAACAGGTAGTCCAAGCCCTCTAATGCCCCTGGCAGCATAATGATTCGGCCTATAAGTAATAACACCATAATAAACAGCAGTGGCATCATGATTTTACTGGCACGTTCGATACCGGCTTTAACACCTGAATAAACTGCCAAGCTGGTAATTGCCCAGGCTAGGGTCATTGGCAGCGCAATATGAAACTGAAAGTCACCTAATTTTGTCGGCGAGTTGTCACCTAGCTGCAGGTAACTTTTAAAGAAAAATTCATTCGTATCGGCTCCCCAGCTTTGTGTTACTGAGAAAACCAGGTAAGACATGGCCCAGCCGATGATAGCCACATAGTAAACGGCGATGACTGCGGCTATAAATACTTGAAACCAACCTAACCACTCCAGCCTAAGGCCAATACTTTGTCCAAGCTTGGCAAATACTTTAGGGGCCGCGCCGCGGTATTTATGGCCGAGGCTAAACTCCATTATCATAAACGGGATCCCGGCAGAGAGCATGGCAAATAGGTAAGGAATGAAAAACGCACCACCGCCATTTTCATAAGCCATGTAGGGGAAACGCCAGATATTGCCCAAGCCAATTGCTGAGCCGACGGCGGCAAGAATAAAGCCTGTTCTTGAGTTCCATTGTTCTCTTTGCATCAAACGCGCCTTTTGTCTTTCCGGCTAAGTCCGTCGGTAGGAAGTAATGGCTTAATTTTAGTCGGAATTCAGAATATTGCTTAAAGGGCGAAACGAGAGCGTTTTATTATGATGGTAGAAAGTTTAATGATGAAATAGCGATTAAGTTTTGTTTGAATAGCCTTGTTCTAGAGCCGTAATATTGGCCAGTAGCTGTTCATTCGTCTTTGCATTCTTGCCGTGTCTGTTTGCCATCTGTACCACAAAACCATTAATTGCTTCAATTTCGGTTTTACGTTGGTGATGAACATCCTGATGCATTGAAGAGTAGTTTGCCGCAGTCAGCTCAATGACTTGGTAAACTCGAGTTATTAGCCCCTCTAAATCAAGCATAATTGATTCCGCCGCGGCAACTTTGGCTAATTCAGTCACCGCCGCAGTGATAGTGTTTCGATACTGGGATGCAGCCAGTTCGCCATTGCGACAATCATGTATTGCAGTCATAGGGTTTATTGCGACATTAATTGCCAATTTTTGCCAAAGCATTGGCAATATATCTTCAAACCACTGGCTTTGTGGAATACTTGATAGTAGCGACTTTTTGATTGTTTCATGCAGCATGGGGCCTGTGAAATGGCCCAATTGAGTGACCCCTTGGCCTGTTTGTTGTGTGTGCCATGTTGATTTTTTCAATGCGCCTTGGGAGGTCGTGCCTAAGCTTAACCCTTGGCCGTTAAGCATTTTAGACACGTCGAGGTGAGGGCCCAAGCCGTTGTGCAACAGCAAAATATGGCAATTGGGACTGAGTAACTTAATGATAGGCTTAAGGGCAGCAACTACTTGATAAGCTTTTACGCAAACGATGAGTAACTGTGTATTAAGCAGTTGGTGCGTCCAATCATTACTGCCTACAAACTCTGCAATACGAGTTGTGCTCTGTTGCTCCAAATTAGTAAAAGTAAGGCTTTGCTGTTGTGAGGTTTCAGTGCGGCGAATAAAGTTAATTGACACTGCATTGCTATTATTAGCAGTGGATAATTGCTGGTAAATAAGCTGGCCTACCGCACCTGCTCCAACAATAGAAATCTGCGGTTGCGTGTGAATCTCATCGGCTGCTGACTGACTGATTAAGCTCATTGATAAGTTAGACTCTTTGATTAAAACAACACTCTTGATTAGCTTACGTTATTGTCGACAAGCTTACTGGCTTTAAAGTATCTTTTGTAGAGCCATTGAGTGAGGTAGAACAGTAAGATACCAACCATATCAGCAACAAAATCAGCAAAAGAGGCGCTACGATAGGAGAGTTGTGATTGAACCATTTCGATAAACACAGCATAGAAAGCTAATACAACAGCTAATATGTACCATCTGGGCTTAAAGGCGAAGTAGGTTAAGTATGAGAGAACAAAAAAGCTACCTATATGGCCAATTTTATCAAAGTGAGGGATGGTGTTGATGTTGTAACTCGGCTTTGAAAAAACCAAGTAACTGACAACCACTAAGGTTAACGCTAGGGCGAGCTTGAATATATTCTGTCGATTGATCACATCATACACACTAAAGATATTTGTCCTCATCATAGAAAAATAGCCGATTAAAGTCACCAATAACTATGCTTACTATCAATTAAATCTTTACTGGCTCTTCAAGTCGTCGCTGTTCGTGGGTAAAATACGCTCAAATTAATCTTTAAGGGCCAAACGCATGCCTTCAATGGATATTGTTTCAGAAGTGAATGAAGTCGAATTACGTAACGCTGTAGACAACTCGGTACGTGAATTAAAGAGCCGTTTCGATTTTCGTGGCAAAGAAGCGAGCATCGAGTATAAAGATCATGTAGTAACGTTGTCTGCTGAAGATGACTTTCAATGCCAGCAGTTGGTCGATATTCTGCGTATGCAGATGAGTAAGCGAAATGTCGATCCTAAGTCGATGGATGTTGATGACAAAGCGGTACATAGCGGTAAAACCTTCTCTTTACGAGTGAAGTTTAAAGAGGGTATCGAGACGTTAATTGCTAAGAAGTTGGTTAAGCAGATAAAAGATAGCAAACTTAAAGTACAGTCTTCGATTCAAGGAGACTCTGTGCGGGTAACGGGTAAGAAGCGTGATGATCTGCAAGCGGTAATGGCTTTAGCTCGTGAAGCTGATCTAGGGCAGCCATTTCAGTTTAATAACTTCCGTGATTAATGCCCAACACTGACTCGCGTACTAAATACACGAGTCGGTGTTGGTTATATCAGAGCTCACCGTTAACTGCTGAGCTCTTTTTGTTGCGCTAAATCTTCAACTGAAGCTGTTTTTGTATTAGGGACGTATTTCTGTACCAGGATAATAAGCCCAAGTACGGGGAAGCCGATTAAGCTGGCGCCGATAAAGAAGCTGACGTAATCATAGGCATCGATATAAGCGCCGGAGAAACCTGCAACAAACTTAGGAAATAGCAGCATAATCGATGACAGTAATGCATATTGTGTAGCACTATATCCAGCACTCGTCAGACTCGATAGGTAAGCGATAAAGGCCGCCGTCGCGACGCCACCACTGAAATTATCAACTGAGATCGCTAGCGTTAAAAATGGTACGTTGTAACCAAGTACCGCTTGATACGCAAACAGTAAGTTGGTAGTCGCCACAAGAAAGGCACCCAAAAACAGCGTTTTCATGGTGCCATATTTAGCCACTAATAAGCCTCCAGCACCGGCGCCTACCAAGGTCATAATCAGGCCGTAAACTTTACTCAAAGTCGCAATTTCAGCTTTAGAGAATCCCATATCAACGTAAAATACGTTAGCCATTACGCCCATCACTATATCTGAGATGCGATAAGTCGAGATCAACAATAAGATCAGCAGTGCGCTTTTGCCGTAGCGTTTAAAGAAATCAAGAAAAGGCAATACACTCGCGGTGTATAGCCAAGATAGAGCTCCTGCTAGGGCCCGCGGGTAACGCTGTGAAAACTTTTGTTTTAGCTCAGCTTCTTTTGCATCTGCCTCTTTGGCTTCTACTTGCGGTTCGGCGCTAAACAGGGTGGTGATAATACCTATCGACATTAGACCTGCCATGGCTAAATAAGCAGTTTGCCATGATGCTAGGCTATAAGCCTCACTACTCGGCTCAACCCAAGCTGCAATCGTTAATGCACCTGCAGTGGCGATAATCATCGCACTGCGATAACCCACTTGGTAGGCGGCTGCTAGTGCTGCCTGCATCTTTTCTGAGGCGGATTCAATTCTAAATGCATCGATAACAATGTCTTGTGTTGCTGAGGCAAAAGCAACCATCAGGGCAAAAAGCGCAAGCTTGTCAATGTCGACTAAAGGATCACTTTGACTCATTCCTATGATGGCAAGCACCAAAGTCAGTTGTGCGAAGATCATCCAGCCTCGGCGGCGGCCTAAAAAGCGGGTCAACAAAGGTAATGACATGCGATCAACAAGTGGTGACCATGCCCATTTAAAGCCATAAACTAAAGCAATCCAGCTGAAGTAGCCAATAGCAGTTCTATCTACTCCCGCTTCTCTGAGCCAAAAAGATAATGTTGAAAAAACCAGCATCAAGGGTAAGCCAGCAGAAAACCCAAGCAGTAATAGGCTCAGCACCCGTTTATGGCAGTAGATGGAGAGTGAATCTTTAATGCGTTGGAAATAGGAGAGCTTGGTCACTGAAGGCATATGCTTGCTTAACAAGTAAAGATTGAACTAGCTTACGGTGCAGTGACTCTGGGTTCAAGGGAATAATACAGTTCTTATTCGCTAACTGTTCATTGATACTGGTGTGACGGGCAAATTGTGCGAAGGTGGAAAGGTTTGGCGCACTAAAAAGCCCAAACCGAATAGGTTTGGGCTTGGGGTGTAACTTTTAGTTTTAGCTTTAGATAAGAACTAAGGCCTGATCCCTACACATCCTTGAGGAATTTGCCCCCCAATACTGAGGTAGTCGCAACAGTCGTCTACTTGTTGCCTCAAGAACTGATTGCCTCTGATGGTCCAGCTGGGCCATCGATCAAAGGCATGCAGTAGGTGCCAAAACACACGTTCCATATCCGTTTGCGCATCACCCTGATGGTCATACATCTGCCATTCTTCTAGGGTGTCCCATAGATATAGCTGGATTTCATTGAAATCGAGTTGATTACTTAAAAACGCTTTTCCGTAGAAAGCCAGCTGGGGCGCTTTATCATCAATGAACTGATTGGGTGTCATTGAACCGCCTCCTTTACTTAGCATTATCAGTATAGAACGACTTTTAGATTTTTCACCTAGTATTTACAAAAGTATTATAAAGTATCCCAGATATACCTTTTTGTACTATTCCCTTGGTAGTAGGGTGGCTTTCTTCAAAATAATGTCTTGGATCGGAAAATCAGGCCATTCGAGTTTGTTATTAAACTCAGTTGGAACGATTGCCATTGCAGCTAACACTTCCATTCCTGAAGTGACCTCGCCAAACACGGTGTAACCCCAGCGGCGAGATGAAGGATCTAACTTTTCATTATCTACCACGTTGAAGTAAAACTGGCTGGTGGCAGTATGTGGCTCATTTTCGCGAGCCATGGCAATTGTACCTGTGAGATTAGATAGACCATTGCCCGACTCATTCACAATAGGTTGCTCTGTTGGTCGTTCCTCTTTATTTAAATCTAGACCACCACCTTGCACGACGAAATCTGCAATAACGCGGTGGAACAGCGTATTGTCGTAGTGACCCTTCACGACATAGGTGAGAAAGTTATCAACCGTAAGCGGTGCTCGAGTTCTATCGAGCTCGACTACGATTGTTCCCATGCTGGTCTCTAATTCTACTTGCGGGTAAAGCGTATTGGGTTGAATATCAACGGCATTGGCAAACGGCGTAAGTACAATTGCGATAAGGCTAATACATTTTATCATCCAAGATTTCATAATCTTCCTTTACTGTATCTATGAGTATTGCGGTATTTATTGCTGAATGAACTGGTTTAGCTCAGGGTCGTTAATAATGTCGCGGGTGAGCTCACCCAGTAGCTTGTTCATTTCGAGTTCTAGGGTGGCAAAGTCGGCGCTGAACGGTCCTTTCAACAAACCTTTAGCGCGGTAGCGTTTGGTCAATGATTGATTGCTGTTTTGTGCGATGACATTGATAATAATCTGGCTATTAGCCTCAAAGCCAAATGTGCCTTCATCGACGTCGGTGAGTAACTGTTCTAACTGGACCTGTAGGTGTTTAACTGAACTCGGATCGACGCGGTAACCTGCTTGCGAAAACCCATCCCTAAATACTTGATCCATCTGCACTCGCGGTGCTTCGCTGGGACTTACTAGACGAGCAGCATTGTCGCCATCATTAAATCTGACAATAAAATTGGCTGAACGTGTGTCGATAGTATCAATCGCGATAGGCAGTTCAATATCTGTTTGCTGGGTAATATTTGGCACTTCTGGGTTTAATGCAATATGAGTTGGTGCCTGGCTGGCGCAACCTATAACGGTAAATGCCGCAGCTATCACTAAAATAAGAGGTTTCATTGTCACTGTTTTTGTCAAAAATTAGATGACATCAGCATACCAGAACAGGATCTGAATTCCACAGTTGAGATAACTTTCGATGCGTTAGCACTTTAGACTTAATTTTTGGTGGATTCTGTTGTAAATATCGATATATGATGCGAACGCAGTGTAACTGAACTGTTTGTTTATTAATAGATTAGTGGATTTCACTAATTTCTAGAAGTGTATTAAGGGAATCAATATGCGTATTTTAACACTCGTTGTAGCCGGGTTATTGAGTTGCGGTGCTATGGCCGCTCAAGGCGAACATGTTGTTGGCGGTAGTGTGGGCTATGGTTTTAATGATTTTGATGGGTTAGCGGATGATGACTCAGGCGATGGTGATAACTTTGTTTATGATATCTACTATCGCTATATGTGGCACGATAACTTTGGTATTGAAGCGGGCTACTTTGCTGGAGATGCTGGAATAGCCTCAGCATTTACAAGCATTTTTACTGGTATTAAAAATGTCGAATATTCTGGTTTTAGAGCCGCGCTTTATGGTCAATATATGTTGTCTGAAAGAAACCGCTTATATGCCAAGTTAGGTGTGAGTGCTAATGAACTTAGTTATGAGCAAGGTCGTCCATTTTCTAGTGGTGAATTCACTCATGAGAGTGAAAGCGATCAAGACCTGTACACTGCAGTTGGTTGGGAGGTTCGATTTCACTCAGGCTTTGGTATGAATATTGAGTACCAATATATCCCTGTGCAGCAGTTAACCGCGCAGAACCTAAACTTCGGTATAAGCTATCAATTTTAGCAAGTTCACATGAGCAGAAAATGGCGCCTCTACTAAAGGCGTCATATGAATGCCTTTTCTAGAACGCCTTTCATCTTACACTTACTTACCGGCATTCAGCTTTATCGGTAAATGGCATTTATTTACAGTTTGATAACAAAAAATACGCTAATCGCTTTTAACCTACGCCAGTTCCAGTTAGAGTAAAAGGTCAAAAGTATACAGAGGGATGGTCTATTAATGTCTTCAAATAGCGTGCCATGGACGCCTAGAATATTGACAAGTTTGGCGGCGCCGCAGTCTCTTATTGACGATACTGGCCTGCCAGTATTTGGACATTTTGATGGTCCGGTTACTGAACTTGGCGTACATAAGTTTCGCTACTTTGATGATATGGATAAACCTGCTTCAAGGTGGGCAAATCGATTCGATTATAAGCAGTTCCAGTTTGTCAGTATTGTGACTCCCCATTACATTATTGGGGTTGCGCTTGCAGACATCCGTTACGTTGGAAGTGCATTTTGTTATCTGTATGACATTAAGAAAAATAGCTTAATTGAAGCTAGCTGGCTTAAACCGTTGGGCATGGGATATCAAATGTCCAAATCACCTATGCAGGGGGATGCCGGCATCAAAGGTGCAAAAGGTGAAATTAAGTTTGATATTGACCAGGGACTGTGGCGAGTAAAGCTCAATACCCTTGGCATAGAAGCTGATCTGACTTTACAACCAGAGCCATTGAGTTTACCCATGGCAATGTGTAATCCGACGGGGTACAGCGGTTGGACTTACACTCAAAAACATAATGCGTTAACGGTAAAAGGTAAGCTGGTGATCAACCACGAGCCACAACCATTGCAAAGAGTCACTGCAGGCTATGATTTCAGCGCGGGTTTTATGCGCCGGGAAACCAGCTGGCGTTGGGCAAGTATTAATGCGCTAACTGATACTGGCAGTATTGGGTTGAACCTAGCGGCAGGAGTCAATGAGACTGGCTGTAATGAAAATGCATTTTGGATTGATGGTGAACGGCATTTACTTGGAGCAGTTCATTTTGATTTCACTCGCCAACGAACAAATGATCTGCAAGCAGGGGGGTGGCGGATCTATTCCGACAATGGCCAAATTGAACTCAGCTTTACACCGCTTAATTGCCGCCAGGAAAAACTGAACCTTTGGTTAATAAAGAGCAACTTTAGGCAGTATTTAGGTCATTACAGTGGTTTTGTCATCGATAATTTAGGCAATAAGCATCAGTTAGATAATGTATTGGGCTTAACTGAAGATCACTTTGCTCGTTGGTAATGAAAAGGATTTATAGGAAATGGATAATAAGATGGATTTTAATTCACTGATCTCACACCCCGAAGTACTGCTTTTGGTACTCGCGCCAATCTTCTTCGTCTGTATTTTGCTGGAGTGGTATATAGGAGATCGGCAAAATAGGCTGCCACGTAATGCGCGTTATCACTTGCCTGAAGTATTGTGTAATTTTGGTCTAGCGGCGATGCACCAATTAACAGATATTCTCACAGGATTACTGATTGCTAAGTTGTATCTGATATTTTTTGGTTGGCGCCTTTTTGATATTGAGATGAATGCAGGTACGTTTGTAGCGCTGATGGTTGCACAAGACTTTTGTTACTATTGGTTCCATCGAGCAAGTCATCGTATTCGTTGGATGTGGGCGGCGCATGTGGCGCATCACAGCTCAGAGAACATGAATTTCAGCACTGCATTTAGACAAAGTTTAATGTACCCATTGGCGGGGATGTGGATTTTTTGGTTGCCACTGGTGGTCGTAGGTTTTGATCCTAACTGGGTGGTGTTTGTGGTACTGCTTAACTTAGGTTTGCAGTTCTTTGTTCATACTCAAGCAGTCAAATCATTAGGGATCTTAGAGTGGGTGATTAATACGCCATCTCACCACCGGGTTCACCATGGTCGTAATCCGCAATATATTGACAAAAATTACGCTGGTATTCTCATTATTTGGGATCGCATATTTGGTACATTTGAAAAGGAAGTCGAAACGGTTGAATACGGTATCACCAAACCTATCAGTAGCTTTAATCCATTTGTAGTGACCTTTACTGAGTGGCGCGATATGTTTAGAGAAGCATTTAGTGCCAATCTAAGCCCATTACAGCGTTTTAAAGTATTATTCGCACCGCCTGCCACAGCAGAGGCTCAATCGAGTCAACAAGCGAATGTTGGTGATGGCTCTGCGAGTGATAACTCGAAAAGCGTAGCTGAAGTGAAGTAGCTGGCTAGCGAGTTGATACTGATTATAAAGCGCTAATGAAAACGGTGAGCTAATGGCTCACCGTTTTTTATAACTCGCTATAAACTTAGCTATTAGGCTTACCGTACAACGCACTTTGTGGATGTGGAGACTCTGAGTGACTGTCGTCTATTTCAGGCTCTTGCGCTTTCTTACTGATTTTCTGCGCCTGTAAAATAACAAACTTGCCGTTTGAGGCTACCGTTGTACAGTTTTTAAAAATACGCTGCAGCTTAATGTGGTAAGCCAAATGACGATTGCCTACAACATGTAAAATTCCGCCGTTCTTTAAACGCCTAAATGCATCAAGGAACATCTGCCAGGCAATATGGTCGGTAATCGCTTCACCTTGGTGAAAGGGTGGGTTGCACAATATCAGGTCTGGGCGGAAGCCTTCACTCATATGGGTTAAACAATCATCCCATGCAAAAGTGGCTTGCTCGCCCACAAGCTCGGTATTATCTAACTCGTTCAGTGCCCAGTTGTCTCTGGCGGAAGCGACAGCCATTTCTGAATCATCAATAAAGTGGATATAAGCTTCTGGAAAACACTGTTTGGCATGCAGACCTAAAATACCGTTACCGCAGCCTAAATCGACGATTGATTTAAATTCACCTTTTGGCATGTTATCCAGCATGATGCGGGCACCAATGTCGAGCTTACTAGCAGCAAACACGTTACTTAGGTTAGTGATTTGCAAATTACACTCAGGGACTGACCAATTGGTCGTTGCCGGTAAAGTGCGCGGCTTACCATCTGCGATACAGGTAATTACCCGGGTTTTCTTCCAGGTTAAGCTTGCACTTGCTTCTCCCAGATGACGAGCGATGGTTTCTAGCAGTGATTTATTGATTGATTTAGCTTTAGCGCCAATCAACACTTGTGTTCCTGCGGGTAATACTTGCGATAACCTTTTTAGTTGGTGGCTAAAGTAATTAAGGTTCTTAGGCAGTTTCATTAATACCAGCTCGATACCTTGTGGCAGTTCATCTCGACTATTTACCCAGGTAAGGCTAGTGTCGTTTAGCTGGTTACGGGTTAAGTTTTGAGTTGTGCCCAACAAACTGGTTTTTGCATCTGTCTCAAGCGTAAGCGGCCAGCCCGAATCGATTGATAACAAGCCTGCGGTTAGTGCGCCAAAGCTATCGTTTACAATTGCGGTGTTAACGGCTTTCTGCTCAGAATCGATTAAGTGTTTTATTAGGTGCTCATCGGCAGCGTCCCATGCCTGCAGGTTTGACTCTTGTCTGCTAGGGTAACGGAAGAGTTCGAGCTCGATGCCCGCTACTGAAAGTTGTGTTGTCATAAGCCAATAAGTACCAAATAAATGAGGGCGCGTATTATCGCAGATTAATGATCTTAGGTATATGTTAGACGTAAGCTTATATCTATACCCATTTTATTGAGATTTGAGAGGAGGGGCCATGAAACAAGCTGGCTTTGGTTTCGATGAGCAAGAGTCCTTGCTGTCCACTACAGCTGATAATCAAACTGCAGAGGCGTTGTATGATGACAAAAGTGCTGCGCCGTATACTTTAATAAAGGGCTACCTCAATCAAGCTCAGCAGCAGGCTTTGTTAATTGAAGCTGAGAGTTACCCAATGACACGGCCAGAATTAACAGTATATGGCAAAAGCCATCCAATACCACGCAGCCAAGTTTGGTTTGCCGATAAAGGATGTGATTATTATTATTCAGGCTTGTTTATCGAAGCATTGCCTTGGCCTAGATATGCTGAAAAACTAAGGCACAAACTGATACGAGATTATTCATTGGTGAGTAACGGAGTGTTGGTTAATAGCTATCGAGATGGCACTGAATCGATGGGATGGCACAGCGATGACGAAAAAGAGATTGAGTCCGGTAGTGATATTGCTTCGGTAACATTAGGTGCCAGTCGAGACTTTTTTATTCGCAATAAACTGACTAAAGAAAAAACCGTCTTAACCTTAAATAGTGGCGATCTATTGATCATGCATTGGCCAATGCAGCAGCACTGGGAGCATGCATTGCCTAAGCGAATGCGAGTGAAACAAACGAGAGTTAACTATACTTTTAGAAAGTTGATAGTCGGCTTTCATCAGGCTTGAAATTTGCTGTCAATTTATACATTTTTTGCTATCCAGTTCGCACTTTACGCTAGATATTTATTCTATGCTGAATTCATCCGCAGAGGGATTGCTCGTCATAGTGAGTGTTTTCAGCTGTGCTGTATAGCTGTACTGGCCAACAATCTTCCATTCAAGCTTTAGCGACAGTTAGGAGTTTTTAATGAAAAAGATGTTTATAGCAACCGTACTGGGCGAAGTGACGCCTGGTGTGATTAAAGCCCTTGCCCAGCTGACTCGAGAGTCTGGCGGCGAATGGATAACCAGTAAAGTGATTAAAGTTGACCATCATTTTGCGGCATTGTTAAAGATAGCGATTGAAGAGAAAAAGGCAGAGCAGTTAAAGGCAATGCTTAAAAGCCAGTTTCCTAAACTTAACTTGATGTTTGAATCCTCTAATTGCGCTGAACTTCATAATTTAAGGGCGGTTAACTTTAATGTTGATTGCAAGGATCGTCCGGGACTGACTCGAGATATCGTTGATGTGTTAGTCAATTTAGACCTGGCTATCGAACATATGGAGTTTAACCGTGTCCATGTCTCAGTGATTGGAGAAACAATGTTTACCTCTAAGTTGACCGTTTTACTGCCTATAGAGGTCAGCAATGCCAGTGTGCTGGAGTTATTGGAAGGCGTGTCTGAAGGCTTAAGAGCGAGTGTTATCTAATATATGGTTTGTCATCGCTTGGCTCGTTAGCAATTTGATGTTTGCTGACTAATTTTATTTTAGTGGCAGACTGTCTCAGTAATTTTGCTGGCAGTTGATCTTTTCAGCTCATGGCAGTAATCTGCCGCAATCGGATTTATGCCATTTGAGAACATCGTTATGTCAGTTGAAAAGATCATTACCGAAAAACTCACCGCCGCACTTTTACCATCACACTTAGAAGTGATCAATGAAAGTCATAATCATCATGTACCGCCTAACTCAGAAACTCACTTTAAAGTGATTATTAGTAGCAGCCAATTCGATGGTAAACGCCTTATAGGTCGCCATCGTGCAGTTAACGAAGCGCTGGCTGAAGAGTTTGCTCAAGGATTACATGCATTGTCTATGCATACCTTTACCCCTGAAGAGTGGGCACTAGAGTCTGCTGTACCTGCGTCGCCTAAATGTAAAGGCTAAAAGCATTCGCAACGCGAGTACCAAAAAATCACAGCACTGCTGTGATTTTTCGTTTTACCCCCAAATAAGTCATAGCTCACCTATAGCGAGTTAATGGGTTATTTTGATGCTGTTTTAAACATAATCTGCGATTTCTATACTGCTGTGTATCCTACTTTTAAGCTGATTGTTCGCGAAGTTTCTGTAAAATATATTTTTGTGTGATTTATTTGCTTATAAATATAGCTGATAAGTCATTGAAAAAAGTTTATGACGCTGATGTTGACTACAGGGCGGGGCTGAGTAAATATCATTGATTATAATAAAAATGACTTACAGCCGCTTTAGGCTGTAACCTACCTCATGCTCAATTAGAAAGCGCAATTGGAGACTCATTATGCCGTTATTAGATAGTTTTACCGTGGATCATACTCGAATGAACGCACCTGCTGTTCGAGTAGCCAAATCTATGTCTACCCCTAAAGGCGACACAATAACAGTGTTTGATCTGCGTTTTTGCGTACCCAATAAACAGATATTAAGCGAAAGAGGTATTCACACGCTTGAGCACCTTTTTGCAGGATTCATGCGTGACCACCTTAATGGTGACAATATAGAGATTATCGATATCTCGCCAATGGGCTGCCGTACAGGCTTTTATATGAGCTTAATTGGTACGCCTTCAGAGTCTATTGTGGCGGATGCTTGGTTGGCAGCAATGCAAGATGTGTTAGCCGTGGTTGAACAATCAGAAATCCCTGAGCTGAATGAGTACCAGTGTGGTACTTATGAGATGCACTCTCTTGAACAAGCAAAAGAGATTGCGCGTAGCATCATCTCAGCAGGTATAAATGTGAACCGTAACGATGAGCTTACTTTGAGCGATGAGATCTTAAACGGTCTGTAGTGTTGCTAACTAGCAAATAAAAAGCGGCTAAGGCTGCTTTTTATTTGCTTTTAGCTGCAGTCTTTTCTAACTGACATTATGTTTTACGTCACTCACATCTCAATTAGTATAAAAGCTTTATTACTTGCGTTTTAGTAAAATATTTACGATATATTTAAGCGACTTAGCTAGCATTAAAATTAAAAAACTTCGTTAAAAGACTTTATTCCCGTACTGCAATTACCTGATTCTTTAGTCATATTGACGAAGTCTCTCAAAATGTGCTGTTCAAATATTCAACACTCGAATTCAAGCTGACTCTTATTAATTTAATTCTAATGTCACATTGGTAATAATAGCTGACCTATCTCTAACTCCCTTATAAATATAGCTATTGTTAGATTCTGCTAGGTTAATTGAAACTTAAAAACTTAATCAATTCGGGTTGTTTGTTATTAAAACGTCGGCAACCTTTTAAAACACCCACATTTTTCATGGCGACCTTGTGATATTTGGGGTAAAATGCGCGCGACCAGCGTGATTGCGATCGCATTTCGGCGATAAATCTGCGCTAGCTCAACACGAAAAAAAGGTTTGTTTAAAACTTGTGTGTTTAGCAGGAACGCGGCGCATTGTCTTTCCTTCATAACGTAGTGCTTGTGGATATGATTACAATAAAGAAAGGATTGGACCTACCCCTAGTCGGTGGGCCAGAGCAAGTTATCCATGATGGCCCAGCCATCAACCATGTAGCTACTTTGGGTGAAGAGTATATTGGCTTACGTCCTACCATGAAAATAAAGGTAGGAGATAAAGTTAAAAAGGGTCAGGTTCTTTTTGAAGATAAAAAGAATTTGGGCGTGAAATATACTGCTTTAGCCAGTGGCACAATTTCCGAAGTTAACCGGGGCGCTCAACGTGTTCTGCAGTCTGTTGTTATTAATGTAGAAGGGGATGACAGCATCTCTTTTGCTAAGTATGACGCCACTGCAATAGAATCAGTTGAAACTCAGCAAGTACGTGACAACCTGATTGAATCAGGATTGTGGACGGCTCTGCGAACGCGTCCTTTCAGTAAAGTACCCGCAGTGGATTCAACTGCAGCAGGTATTTTTGTCACCGCGATTGATACTCAACCACTTGCAGCAGATCCTGTTGTTGTGATTGCTGAGCATAAAGCAGACTTTGAAAACGGCTTAAAGCTACTTTCAAAGTTGACTGAAGGTAAAGTTTACCTTTGTAAGGCACCTGGCGCAGATATTCCAAGTGCAAATGCTCAAGTTGAAGAGTTTGCTGGGCTTCACCCTGCAGGCTTGCCAGGTACTCATATTCACTTCCTATTACCAGCTTCTGCTAATAGAACTGTGTGGCATATCAACTATCAAGACGTGATCGCGATAGGCCAGCTATTTACCACCGGTGAGCTTAATACTCAGCGTGTTGTATCTGTAGCAGGCCCTAAAGCGGTTAAGCCTCGATTAGTTCGAACTGTTGTCGGTGCAGCAATGGCAGAGCTGACTAAAAATGAAGTCAGTGAAGGCAATGTTCGCCTAATCTCTGGTTCTGTTTTGAATGGTCGCAACGCCATTGGCCCTCATGCTTACCTAGGTCGTTACCATAACCAAGTGAGTTTGCTCGAGGAAGGGACTGAGAAAGAACTATTTGGTTGGGCAATGCCTGGTGCTAATAAGTTCTCTATTACTCGTGCATTCCTAGGCCACCTTTCATCTTCTCGTTTGTTCAATATGACAACGAGCACAGGTGGTAGTGACCGTGCAATGGTGCCAATTGGTAACTATGAGCGTGTTATGCCACTCGATATTCTTCCAACTATGTTACTGCGTGACCTTGTTTCTGGCGACTATGATGGCGCAGCAACATTAGGTGCAATGGAATTAGATGAAGAAGATTTGGCACTGTGTACTTTCGTATGTCCAGGTAAGTATGACTACGCGTCATACCTGCGTGACTGCTTAGATACGATCGTGAGGGAAGGCTAATGGGCTTAAAACAGTTTTTCGAAAATATTGAACCGCAGTTTGAAAAAGGCGGTAAATATGAGAAGTTTTATGCGCTTTTTGAAGCCGCATATACTGTCTTTTATACTCCAGGTCACGTGAACAAAGGTCGTACCCACGTTCGTGATAACTTGGACCTAAAGCGTATGATGATTACGGTTTGGGCATGTGTATTTCCTGCAATGTTTGTGGGTATGTACAACGTAGGTTTGCAAGCACAGGACGCATTAGTTCTACAAGGTCTTGCAACTCCTGATACATGGCAAGTTGCTTTGTTCGGTATGTTTGGTACTGAATTGACTGCAGACTCAGGCATCGCCGCATTAATGTGGTATGGCGCTTGTTGGTTCCTACCCATATATGCAGTGACATTTGCTGTCGGTGGTATCTGGGAAGTGCTATTTGCATCTGTACGTGGACATGAAGTTAACGAAGGTTTCTTTGTTACCTCTATCCTTTTCGCATTAACACTACCGGCAACTATTCCTTTGTGGATGGTTGCACTGGGTATTACCTTCGGTGTGGTTGTTGCTAAAGAGATCTTCGGTGGTACAGGACGTAATTTCTTGAACCCTGCGTTAGCTGGTCGTGCATTCCTATTCTTCGCTTACCCATTGAATATGTCAGGTGATACTACTTGGGTAGTTGCTGACGGTTTCTCTGGTGCTACTGCACTGAGCCAAGCGGCACAGGGCACATTAGAGTATGGATTGACTCAGAACTGGTGGGATGCATTCTTTGGCTTCATTCCTGGTTCCGTCGGTGAAGTATCTACCTTAGCTATCTTGATTGGTGGCGCGGTTATCATCTATACCCGTATCGCTTCATGGCGCATTGTGGCTGGTGTGATGGCAGGTATGATTGCCGTTTCTTACCTACTGAACTTTATTGGTAGTGAAACTAACCCTATGTTTGCAATGCCGTGGTATTGGCATTTTGTGTTAGGTGGCTTTGCGTTCGGTATGATGTTTATGGCGACAGACCCTGTTTCAGCGTCTTTCACTAATAATGCGAAATGGGCTTACGGTATCTTAATCGGTGCTATGGCAGTGTTTATTCGTGTTATCAACCCTGCTTTCCCTGAAGGCATGATGTTGGCCATCTTGTTCGCTAACCTATTTGCTCCATTATTTGACCATTTTGTGGTTCAGTCGAATATCAAGCGGAGGATTGCTCGTGGCTAGTAATAAAGATTCGTTCGGAAGAACACTATTTGTTGTTGTTGGCTTGTGTTTCATTTGCTCTATGTTCGTTTCGACGGCAGCAGTATTATTGAAACCAACTCAGCAAGAGAACAAATTACTTGATAAGCAAAAGTACATTCTTGAAGCTGCCGGCCTGATTAATACCAGAGAAGGCAAAGTTGAAAAGGCTCAAGTACTAGAAACTTACAATAAGTATGTTGAAGCTAAACTCGTTGATCTGAAAACGGGTGAGTTTGTTGCTGGCGACGCCGACTCTTTTGATACTGAAAAGGCAGCACGTACTCCGGCAACATCATTTGTGCCAGAAAACGACATTGCATCAGTAAAGCGTGTAGCAAATAACGCGGTAGTTTACTTAGTGCATGATGATAACAAGCAGCTACAAACAGTGATTATTCCTGTTAAAGGTTATGGCTTGTGGTCAACAATGTTTGCTTTCTTAGCGGTTGAGCCAGACTTGAATACGATTCGTAGCTTGGTTTACTACAGCTTTACAGGTTCTGGTGAAACACCAGGTCTGGGCGGCGAAGTACAAAACCCACAGTGGATTGCTAAGTGGAATGGTAAGAAGCTATACAATGATAAGGGTGAATTGGCGATTAGCGTCACTAAGAACCCAGTTGTAGCCGCTTCTCCGTACGGTGTTGATGCACTATCAGGTGCAACGCTTACCGGTAACGGTGTACAAAACTCTCTGACATTCTGGTTAGGTGAAGAGGGCTTTGCTCGCTTTATCGAAAAAGCTCGCAATGGAGGGCTTAGCTAATGGCTGATGCTAAAGAACTTAAATCGGTTCTAATTGGACCTATTGTCAGCAACAACCCGATTGCTTTGCAAATTTTGGGTGTATGTAGTGCCTTGGCTGTTACCAGTAAAATGGAAACAGCGTTGGTAATGACGATTGCATTGACTGCGGTATGTGCGCTTTCGAATCTATTTATTTCACTGATCCGTAACCACATTCCAAGTAGCGTACGTATTATTGTTCAGATGACGATTATTGCTTCATTGGTAATCGTGGTTGACCAAGTACTGCAGGCTTACGCTTACGATGTTGCTAAGCAGCTATCTGTATTCGTTGGTTTGATTATTACTAACTGTATCGTGATGGGCCGTGCAGAGGCTTTTGCGATGAAGACTCCACCTATGATGAGCTTCATGGATGGTCTTGGTAATGGTTTAGGCTACGGTGCAATCCTATTGTCAGTTGGCTTCGTTCGTGAACTGTTTGGTAACGGTTCATTGTTCGGCATTGAAATCTTGAGCAAGATTTCAGACGGTGGCTGGTATCAGCCTAACGGCCTATTGCTACTGCCTCCAAGTGCGTTCTTCCTGATCGGTGCATTGATCTGGATTATTCGTGTGATGAAGCCAGAGCAAGTAGAAGCAAAAGGATAAGCATAATGGAACATTATATTAGTCTGCTAATTCGTTCTGTTTTCATTGAAAACATGGCGCTGTCCTTTTTCCTTGGTATGTGTACTTTCTTAGCGGTATCGAAGAAAGTAAAAACAGCCATGGGTTTAGGTGTTGCTGTTATCGTGGTACTGGCAATCTCAGTGCCTGTTAACCAAATTATCTATCAAGGTATCCTAGCTCCAGGCGCATTAGCTTGGGCGGGCGTGCCAGATGCTGACTTGAGCTTCTTGAAGTTCATCACCTTCATTGGTGTGATTGCAGCATTGGTTCAAATCCTTGAGATGGCATTGGATAAGTATTTCCCACCGCTATATAACGCACTGGGGATCTTCCTACCGCTAATCACTGTAAACTGTGCAATTTTCGGTGCAGTATCTTTCATGGTTGAGCGTGACTACAACCTTGGCGAGAGCTTGGTGTTTGGTATCGGTTCTGGTATCGGTTGGGCGTTAGCACTTGTGCTGCTGGCTGGTATCCGTGAGAAGATGAAATATGCTGATGTTCCTGATGGGCTTCGCGGCTTAGGTATTACCTTTGTCACCGCGGGTTTGATGGCTCTAGGTTTCATGTCGTTCTCAGGTGTGTCTCTGTAAAGAGGCACCAAAGCGACGTCTTAATTTGAACCTTTAAGGATAAGTTAATGGGTATTCTTGAATCTACTCCAATCGATGTCTATCTCGGTGTGAGTATGTTTACCGCAATTGTATTAGTTTTGGTTTTGGTTATTTTATTTGCCAAATCAAAATTAGTACCAAGCGGTGATGTCACAATCGGCATCAATGATGATGCAGATAAAGCAATTAAAACTGCAGCAGGCGGCAAGCTACTGGGTGCACTAGCAGAGAGCGGTATTTTCGTATCGTCTGCATGTGGCGGTGGTGGTACTTGTGGCCAGTGTAAAGTACACGTTAAGTCTGGTGGCGGAGATATTCTTCCTACTGAGATGGATCATATTAGCAAAGGTGAGGCTCGTGAGGGCTGCCGTTTATCTTGCCAGGTAAATGTTAAAGCTGATATGGAGATCGAACTAGAAGAAGAGATCTTCGGTGTTAAGAAGTGGGAATGTGAAGTTATCTCTAACGATAGCAAAGCAACCTTCATTAAAGAGCTTAAGCTTCAAATCCCTGATGGCGATTCAGTACCTTTCCGTGCTGGTGGTTATATTCAGATTGAAGCACCAGCGCACCATGTTAAATATGCAGATTACGATATCCCTGCAGAGTACCGTGGTGACTGGGAGCATTTTGGCTTCTTCAACTTAGAGTCTCAAGTTGACGACGAAACAATCCGTGCTTATTCAATGGCGAACTATCCTCTAGAGGAAGGTATCATCATGCTTAACGTACGTATTGCATCGCCACCGCCGCGTAACCTATCTCTACCTTGTGGTAAAATGTCATCGTACATCTTTAGCCTCAAAGCTGGCGATAAGGTCACTATCTCTGGTCCATTTGGTGAGTTCTTTGCGAAAGAAACTGATGCTGAAATGGTCTTTGTTGGTGGTGGTGCTGGTATGGCGCCAATGCGTTCTCATATCTTCGACCAACTTAAGCGTCTTAACTCTAAGCGTAAGATGAGCTTCTGGTATGGTGCGCGTTCTAGCCGTGAAATGTTCTATGTAGAAGATTTTGATGGCTTAGCGGCTGATAATGACAACTTCCAGTGGCATGTAGCACTGTCTGATCCGCAGCCTGAAGATAATTGGGATGGCTACACTGGCTTTATTCATAACGTATTGTACGAAAACTACCTACGTGACCATGAAGCGCCAGAAGATTGTGAGTTCTACATGTGTGGCCCACCAATGATGAACGCGGCTGTTATTAGCATGCTTAAAGATCTTGGTGTCGAAGATGAAAACATCTTACTAGATGACTTCGGTGGCTAACCTCTCTCTAATTGGAGATCTAGGTCAATATGTATAAGACCTTAGTAAACTGGCTGGCCCTTGTTGGGTTAGCCTTTTTTATTTCAGGATGTGGTAAACCTGCTGAAATAATTTCACTGTCTGGTAACACTATGGGCACAACTTACCATATAAAAGTTGTGCGCAGCGAGTCACTGCCGGATGTTCAATTACTGCAAGCTGAAATTGATCTAGCACTTGAAAAAGTCAACGACCAAATGTCAACTTATCGTCCAAACTCTGAGCTATCTTTGTTCAATCAGATGACTCGCAATGCACAGATGGAAGTATCACCAGATACTGCTAAGGTCATTGCCGAAGGGATTGAGTTGTATAAAACGACAGATGGTGCGTTGGATATTACCTTAGGGCCGCTAGTCAATCTCTGGGGCTTTGGTCCAGATAAAAGGCCGACAACTGTGCCGACAGCAGAGATGATAGCAGAGGCTAAAGCTCGCACAGGCATTGAGTCTTTGTCTTTGTCTGGTAATAAAGTTAGCAAGCAAAATCCTGATTTGTATGTTGATCTATCATCGATTGCAAAAGGCTTTGGCGTTGATAAAATTGCGGCATTGTTAGATAAGTATCAACCTCAGGGCTATTTAGTTGAGATTGGTGGCGAAATTAGCTTAAGAGGCACTAAACCCGATGGTTCACTTTGGGTTATTGCCATAGAGCAACCGAGCAACTCTGCTACCGATGCACAGCAAATTATATCGCTTAAAAATATGGCTATGGCTACATCTGGTGATTATCGTAACTATTATGAGGAGGACGGAAAGCGTTTCTCTCATTTGATTGATCCGAGAACGGGGTACCCAATTGACCATAGGTTAGCGTCGGTGACTGTACTGCACAAAGAGTCAATGGCCGCTGATGGCTATGCCACGGCGATGATGGTTTTGGGTACGCAGGCATCACTAGAACTTGCTAATCGTGAGCATCTTGCGATAATGCTAATAGAAAAGCAGGATGAAGGCTTTAAAGTTTTCTATAGCGAAGCGTTTAAACCTTTCGTTACTCAGTAGTTGGAGTCGAATATGAGCACATTTATAGCGGCATTTGTCGTGTTACTAGCATTTTTCTTCTTAATGTCGATCGGTTATTTGGTTAAGAAAAAAGAGGTGGCAGGGAGCTGCGGTGGTCTAGGCGCACTGGGAATTGAAAAAGCATGTGATTGTGATGATCCTTGTGACAAGCGTAAAGCCAGAATGGCTGAACAGGAACGTCGTGAAAAGTTAGAGCAGAACCGAATCATCTAACTTTCTATTGGCTCTGTTATTAAGGCTCCTTTCTAAGGGGCCTTTTTTATATCTTTTATTCCTAGCAAGAATGCTTGATAGCATTTTCTGAGCTAATTAACAGCATTAAGTTAATGCCTGCATATCCCCTCCTCACAGCTAGCTGATGTAAATTGCTCTTTTTATGCATAAATATTGGCACTATTAAAGCCCGCTCCAATTAAGAACTGTAGTAGTAATGATAATAATTATCTTTATTAAATCATTGAAATTTAAGGTTAATTTGTGTTTGCTTGTTTTTTGTTCTAGGCTGTATTTATTGACATAGATCAATTTTTAAATAAGGAATACCAGATGAAAGGACAACCTAAGGTTATCGCCCAGCTTAATAAGGTGCTGACCAGCGAGCTGACTGCCATTAACCAATACTTCCTCCATGCCCGTATGTTTAAGAATTGGGGTTTGGGTGAGCTTGATGAAAAAGCTTACAAGAAATCAATTCAAGATATGAAGCATGCAGACAAGATCATTGAACGGATCTTGTTTCTTGAAGGATTGCCGAACCTGCAACAGCTGGAGAAAATTCGTATTGGAGAGCATAGCCAAGAGATGCTCGAATGCGACAAAGTCATGCTCGAGGAGGAACTGGTATTACTGCGAGGTGCTATAGCACTCTGTGAGCAATCAGCAGACTATGTTAGCCGCGACATTTTAGAAGATCTGCTGGAAGATGAAGAAGAGCACTTGGACTGGCTTGAAGCCCAGTTAGAGCTTATCTCACTGACAGGCATTCAAAACTACTTGCAATCCAAAATGGACTAACCGGAGACAATTATGAAAGGTAATAAAGAAGTCATCGACACACTAAACAAATTGCTCACTGGTGAACTGTCTGCGATGGATCAGTATTTTGTACATGGATTGATGTACGAAGACTGGGGGTTAAATGAACTGCATGAACGGATCTCTCATGAATCAGATGATGAGCGTGAACATGCTAAAAAGCTGGTGCAGCGAATTCTGTTTCTAGAGGGCACTCCCGACGTCGCGAGTCGAGAACCACTCAATATAGGTAAAGATACTGAGCAGATGCTTAAGAACGATTTAGCCTACGAGTATCAAGTGGCTGACAATCTTCGTAGTGCCATTGCATTGTGTGAAGAGAAAAGAGATTACGAAAGCCGTGAGATCTTAGAGGTATTGCTAGAAGAGACTGAGTCTGATCATATGTACTGGCTTGAAAAGCAATTAGGTTTGATTGATAAAGTCGGCCTGCAGAACTACTTACAAAGTAAGATGTAGTCAGTTTAGCTAACTCAGTAGCATCAACTGGACGTTGTCATATTTGTTAGAGCACCTCACTTTGAACGTGGCGGTGCTTTTTACGTTTAAGGCGTTAATTAAAGCTTATAAAGCAATATAGCTTTTATTTTGACTACGTTTATACAGCTAATATTCAGCTAAGGAGGATTACCATAATAAAGGTGTAAATAATTCATAAAATTTATTGCGGCGATGGTTATTTGTACTAACTTTAAGGTTCGCAAGTGTGATTTTTTAATGGTTAGCTGATAAAAAGGGGAGATTATGATTATTTCAGCAAAAAATAGCGTTCATGAAAGCGATAACCAACTGATAATTGAGCGTCTTCTTTCTAAGATAAGGAAGCTTGAGCAGCAACTTGAATTAGCTGAGTCTAGTAATAGAGGAAATTCTTCATCACAAGCGAGAAATAGTAGCCAGCCAGCCCTCTCTGCTGATGAATTATCAATGTTGACGACGCTTTTCTAGTATTGGCCAGTCTTTTCAATACTTGAACGTTACTATTGGAGTTTTTCACTGCCACGATTAAGAACTGCTAGCTAAATAAACTGATGTTACCAACGTGCGTTGAATCGATCCCCTGCCATTGCTCGCGCTTTTCTTTCAATGTAACTTTCGTTTTACAACCCTTCGATTAAATGTTGAATTTTGTGCTTTAATCTTGTGTTAATTCTGTTAAATTTATTATTCCTAGAAAAATATAATAATAAAGGAATATTGGATGCTTTGGTTTAAACGCTCGCTAAGTATGCAGTTGGTGGTGACTATTGTTGGTGCTTTGGCGGTATTGTTTACCATCGTCGCATTGTTCTTAGTTAAGAATGAAAGCACTAGTACGCGTCAACAAATTGATAGTGATCTCACCGGGCTTGTTCAGCTTAAATCTAATGAGGTACGCAGCTACTTTGTCGCCAAAGGTCAGCTGATCCACGCAGTCTTTGCAGATCCAACAGTTTTGGAGTGGTTCGCTAATTACAATAATCGCTTAAGCGACCTATCGTCCGATAAGCAATACAATTCCATTGTTGAATACTTTAAGTTTTTCTCCGATCAAGACAGTGATATCAAATCCGTCTTTTTTGGCTCCGCCAATACCTTTGAATATTTTGACCTAAACGGCCGCTACAATGATAGCGAGTACTACACCAATAAACGCCCTTGGTGGCAAGAAGCCATAGATCAAGACGGCATGTTTGTTGGCGACCCTGCCGTTGATGCCAACGATGGATCTATTTCAGCAACGGTTAAAACCGTCGTTAAAGATCAATCTGGGCGATTTATTGGTATCGGCGGGATGGATATCTTGATTGATACCATTGGAAGTGAGTTGTTAGCACCAATTAAGTATCAAGGTGCGGGACAAGCCTTTCTTGTGACCAATGCTGGCAAGTTGGTTTATTTCCCAGGTTTCACTGAAAAATTTCCTCCTGGCTCAGATGCTTCAAAAGTCGATAGTCAGTTCAAAGATACCGACGGCTTTAACGCGTTAAGCAGGCAGATGCAGGCACAATCATCAGGATTTGCTGAGGTCACCTTTAAAGGCCAACCTCAACGGGTTAGCTTCGTTGAGGTTGGCGGCGATTTCCCTGAGCAGAAGTGGCATTTGGCCTTTATGTTACCCACTGAGGTCATTGAAGCGCCGGTAACTGACGCTATTATTAATTCAATTCTTCTCTCATGTTTGATCATGCTGTTTGTCGGAGTTACCGTTTGGGGCATGCTGCTACCGTTTAGAAAGCAGCTCAATAGCTTACTCGCCGCGATGGAAGATATTGCAGAAGGCGACAGTGACTTAGCAAAACGGATCCAAATGGATAGGGAAGATGAGCTCGGTAAACTCGGCGATGCATTTAACCGTTTTGCCGCCAAAGTTCAGGGAATGCTGCAAGAAACTCGAGATTTAACCCTAGAGGTTGAAAATGGTGTTTCAGCTGCGTCTGAAGTTAGCGAACGTGCACTTCACTCTGTCGCACAGCAAAAAGAGGAGATCGCTTCTGTCGCAACAGCTGCCACTGAGATGGCACATACGAGCCAAGAGATGGCCGCGAGTGCACAACGTGCCAGTGACTTTGCCGATAAGGCACAAACGGAGTCGGTTGAGGGCGGTGCCATTGTTGCACAAGCCAGCCAAGGAATGCAGTCTTTATCATCTCAAGTAATTGAAGCTGCAAAGGTTGTAAAGCAGCTAAGAACTCGTTCAGAACAGATTGGTGAAGTACTTAATGTTATACGAGGTATTGCTGAGCAAACTAACTTATTGGCGCTTAATGCGGCGATTGAGGCTGCAAGAGCGGGTGAGCAGGGCAGAGGATTCGCGGTTGTGGCTGATGAAGTGAGAACGTTAGCATCACGTACTCAAGATTCAACAGCAAACATTCAAGAGATCATCCAAACGCTACAGCAAAATGCCAATGAGGCTGAGCAAGTGATGGAGGCGGGCGTTGAGCAGGCCAATATCGGTCAGGAACTCACTGGAAAGGTGGAAGTGGCATTGGACAGTATTACTGGCGCCATTGAAGCCATTCAACAGCAGACCATTGAGATCTCTGCTGCTGTAGGTCAGCAAGCAGTCGTCGCTGAAGAAGTGGCGTGCAATGTTGAAAATGTTAGAGCGCTTTCTGATGATTCACTCGCAGCCAGTGAAGAGTTATCACGTAACTTTGGTGACTTTGCCCGAGTCACTGAATCACTGTCTGGTAACATTAAGCAGTTTAAAATCTAACCATTTGCTGTTGGTTGTTAAATAAAAACGGAGCCTATTGGCTCCGTTTTTATTATGTGTTGCGGTATAAATACAGCTGATAAATTACGCATGTTAAGCTCTCATCGTTAACTTTTCTTGAGTACTGTTTTTATATACAGTATCATCCTCTGCGGAGGGCTTAAGATTGCAAAAAATAATTCATGTCGACATGGACTGCTTTTACGCTGCGGTAGAGATGCGTGATTTTCCAGAGTTACAAGGTAAACCTATCGCTGTGGGTGGCAGAAGTGATCGCCGTGGTGTGATAAGCACTTGTAACTATGAGGCGCGTAAATTTGGCGTGCGTTCAGCCATGGCATCAGGTTACGCCCTTAAGCTTTGTCCTGATCTTATATTAGTGCCAGGTAGAATGCAGGTCTATAAAGATGTCTCTCGCCAAATTAGAGCGGTGTTTGAGCGTTATACCGACTTGATAGAACCATTGTCGCTCGATGAGGCATATCTTGATGTCACAGAAAGCGACCACTGCCAAGGCTCAGCAACGTTGATGGCAAAAGCGATCCGAGAGGAGATATTTGCCGAGACAGGGCTGACTGCATCGGCGGGCATAGCGCCGGTTAAATTTCTTGCCAAGATAGCCTCAGATCTAAATAAGCCAAACGGCCAGTATCTTGTGAGACCAGACCAAATAGACGAGTTTGTAAAAACCTTGCCATTAATCAAAATTCCCGGTGTCGGCAAGGTCACTGCTAAAAAGCTAACCGACCTTGGTTTGAACACCTGCGCAGACATTCAGGCTTACCCACAAAACAAGCTGTTAGAACGGTTTGGAAAATTTGGTGCAATATTGATAGAAAGGGCAAAAGGGATCGATAACCGAGCAATATCCCCAAACAGGGAACGCAAGTCTGTGGGCGTTGAAACCACATTGGCAAAAGATATTCATACCTTGGAGCAATGCCGTGCGGTGATACCGCAGCTTATACAAGAGCTGGGCGTTAGAGTTAACCGTAGCGCAAAAGATCGCGTTATCCATAAACAGGTGGTTAAGCTCAAGTTTGAAGATTTTAAGCAGACAACGATTGAACATCGCAGTGATGAGATCTCCGTTAATCTGTTTTATCAACTACTAGAGCAAGCAATGGAGCGCCAACATGATCGCGGTATTCGTTTATTGGGAGTTTCCGTAGGCTTAGCTTCAGATAGCCGAGCCGATAGCCATGAAGGGACAGAGCCGCCGCAAATGGACCTCGGTTTTTAAGCCGCAATAGTATAAAGACAAAAAAGCCGCTCATGAGCGGCTTTTTAATGGACTGAATAAGCGATTAGCTGCCTTTCACTGGAGTACGTTCAAGTACTGCCAGCAATAGTTTCCAGTACTGACCAACGGTAGTGATATTGACTTTTTCATCTGGACTATGTGGGTAGCGGATGGTTGGGCCAATAGAAACCATGTCCATTTCTGGGTAAGGCTTTTTAAATAAACCACACTCAAGGCCGGCATGGATCACCATGATAGTCGGCTCTTTGTTGTAGATATCTTCATAAGTTTCACGCACACTTGCCATCACAGGCGAGCTGTTGTCTGGCTTCCAACCAGGATATGCGCCACTAAACTCAACATTAGCACCAGCAAGGTTGCTCAATGAGGTAAGTACGCCCTCTATCTCTTCACGGCCTGAATCAATCAGTGAGCGAATTAGGCAAAGCACCTGCACTGAATCAGTCTCCGTGCTAATAACACCAACATTTAACGAGGTTTCAGTGACGCCTTCAACTTCATCGCTCATACGCACTACGCCATTAGGGCAAGCGTTGAGGATATCGATCAAAATTTGCTGAGAGTCTTCACTCATCACTTTAGTTTCTGCAGGTATTTCTGTCAGCGTTAGCTCAGTGTCTGGGTCGGCAATGGCTAATTCTTGGCGAACTAATGCTTGAAATTCGCTAATGCGACTTTGCAGCAGAGTGACATTTTCAGCTGGTAGCATAAAACTAATTTGTGCTTCACGTGGGATTGCGTTACGCAGTGAACCACCAGTGAAGTTTGTTAGTTCAAGCGCTAATTCATCGCTGTGATCAAACAAAAACCTAGCCAGTAACTTGTTAGCATTTCCACGACCCAAATGAATATTCACTCCTGAGTGGCCACCTTTAAGACCCGCAAGCGAAAGTGTATAGCTTGAGTTACTTGGCTCTGGAGATTGCCAAACCATAGGCACGCTAATCTGGCCATCTACGCCACCCGCGCAGCCCATGTAGATCTCACCCTCTTGTTCAGAGTCAGTATTGATCAATATCTCTGCTTCAAGCATGCCAGCTTCCAAGCCGAATGCACCGGTCATACCGGCTTCTTCATCGATAGTTAGCAGCACTTCTAGTGGGCCATGAGCAATATCATCAGCGCCTAGCACTGCTAGAGCCGAAGCCATACCAATACCGTTATCGGCACCAAGTGTAGTACCACGGGCTTTTACCCAGTCATCTTCAACGTAGGCATCGATGGGATCTTTTTCAAAGTCATGCACTTTATCGGCATTCTTTTGTGGAACCATATCGATATGCGCCTGCAGAACGACGGTTTTACGATCTTCCATGCCCGCTGTTGCGGCTTTCTTGATAATAAGGTTACCGACTTTATCTTCGACAACAGAAAGCTGTTTATCTTTCGCCCAAGCTTGAATGTGCTCACTTAGAGCTTGCTCATGCTTTGAAGGGTGTGGAATGGCACAGATTTGTTCGAACCATTGCCAAAGTGCTTGTGGTTGTAGCTGGTTTAGTGCGGTCACAGAAAGTTCCTCTATTTTGAGATTATCACTACTGCGCTGGTGCGCTTGAGGCTGAAAATGGCAATATTCTACCATAGTCTCAGTAACTGCAAGAGAGGTTTACTGCGCTTTACCTATTCAGTGTCAGCAGAAGTTGCCATAGAAGGTTTCAAGCTTGATGAAGTCGTTGGTAATCTGCACGCAATAGGATAATAATGCCAGCAATTAAAAATAAAAAGGAAGGGTCATGGCTGTAGTTAAATATGTTGATGTAGCCTCTCAAGAGGCGATTTTTGAAGGTAATGGATGGGATGCGCTAGTTGTTGTCGCCGCGGATCTCAATGCGATTAAGGTTGAAGAAGTTGCGCTACTTGCTAATCATGGTCAGAAAGTTGACCAGCGAGTTGGCAAATCGGTAACGCTGTTGTTTGCGCCAGGCATTGCGGGTGGCCGATTAGTCATTGCGCCAGTAACCAAAGCAACTGATGAGTATGAAGATGTGCGGGTATTTGCTGATGCGGCGCGTCAAGGCATTAGAGTCGCTAAAGAAGCGGGGGCCAAGCGACCATTGTTATTAGTCAATGGTATCGGAGAGTCGCGTTATCAAAAAGCGGCTGAGGTATCGGCTTTAGCGTGCGGACAAGAGTTATGGCAGGCACTTGAGCTCCGCGAAGCGGGTGGGGCTGATGAAGCGCTAGAGTGTATTGGTTTACTTAGTGATGCCCATCACGCAGCGACGCTAACGGCAATCGAAGCTGGACGCGTGTTAGCACGTGATCTTTGTGGTACCGAGCCTGAGCGCATGTCAGCACCTGCTTTTGCCGACTACTGCTTAGCCGCCCTTGCTGAGAGTGGTTTAACGATGTCAGTGGTAGAGGACAGAGATATTCTAGAGCGAGATTATCCGCTACTGAGCGCGGTTGGCCGTTCATCTTTTGCTGTGCTGAGACATCAGCCTCGAGTGGTTAAGCTGGAGTATGTTGGCGAGGGCGAAATCGAACGCACCTTTATGTTTGCAGGTAAAGGTGTGGTTTATGACACTGGCGGCGCAGATATCAAGATTGCGGGTGGTATGGCCGGCATGAGTCGTGATAAGGGCGGCGCTGCAGCTGTGGCTGGATTGCTAAAAACCGTTAGTATGCTTAAACCGAAGGGGATCCGTATTGTTGCTGAGCTAGGCTTAGTGCGAAATAGCATAGGTAGTGAGGCATTTGTGACCGATGAAATTATTACCAGTCATGCTGGCAAACGTGTGCGTATTGGTAATACTGACGCGGAAGGGCGACTGGTATTAGCGGATCTACTGTCGCATCTACGTCTTAAAGCGGAATCAGCGGTAAAACCTGAGATGTACTCTGTTGCAACGTTAACCGGTCACGTGGTGCGCTGTTTTGGTGGTTATACAGCAGCTGTAGAAAATAGTGTCGCTAAGCAGGCGAACGTTGCCGAGCGTATTCAGCAACAGGCGGCAATTTGGGGAGAACCAATAGAAGTTAGTCAATTGCGTCGAGATGATTTTAGTAAAATTATTGATCCGTCTGCGGCTGCAGACATGTTGTCATCAAATAATGCACCTTCATCGGTGACAGCTCGTGGTCATCAGTACCCGGCAGCGTTTTTAATCCAAGCATCAGGGTTAAGCCAGCATGGTTTAAATAGCGATACACCTATCGCTTATACGCACTTAGATATCGCGGGTAGCGCAACCGAAGGTCACCCGCAATATGGTAGCCCAACAGCAACACCATTAGTTGGGTTGTTTAACTATATGGTCGATAGTCAGTAGGTTTTACACAGCAAAACACTCAAAGCCGACACTGAAGTCGGCTTTTTAATGTGTTTTTAGGTAATAAAATTACAGTTTGAGTTGTTTTTTGGCTTTTTTAATAAAAACAGTTGTAATAAAACTACATTTAGATATAATGATTTCCGTTGATTAGGCAGGTGTCTAATCGAGCTAGTCTATCCAGGATGGATAATTCTCCAAGGAATCGAGCGACGAGTTGGCTTTGCTTAACCCACGAAGGGGCGCAATTAGCATGCAGAGTATTTGGAATTCAACTTAGTTAGGAGTATTGATTATGTCATTTACAAAGAGCACAACTATTTATTCGCAAAGCTTTTGGTTAAACACAGATGTTTTGCGTGGCGGAATATACGCCATGGCTTACAAGGGCTAACCACCTAGTAAGTCGCAAGTTTCCATCACCCTTATGACATCTATTAGGTGTCTTTAGACCAAGTTGTAGATTGACCAAATTTACCATTGATTACCGTTAGCGCGTTAACCAATTTCCATCAGAAAACTTGAATATGTCTTGCCCGCTCATTGAGCGGGCTTTTTTTTGCATTATATTTATTGATCTGCTTTAGTCATTTCTTGTCGTTTCTGGTTGGATAAAGGTAATTATTCTGATCGGAATCTGTTAACAATTGGCGTCGACCTCAATAAATAGCGATTTTATGTGATCTACACACACTATAAGTGTGGTTAAATTACGTTTAAAGCCACTTTTCGGCATTATATTGAATTAATAGTTGTAATAAAATTACAGTTATCTATAATGGCTCTCGTTGGTTAGGGTGAATGCCTACCACAGATAAGTCTATCCAGGATGGATAATTCTCCAAGGAATCGAGCGACAAGTTGACTCGTCAATTTAATTGGTCTCAACCCCGTAATTAAATTGATTAGAGTATTTTTTCAACTTTGTTAGGAGTAATGATTATGTCATTTACAGCTAGTAGTACTATTTATTCGCAGAGCTTTTGGTTAAACACTGATGTTTTGCGTGGCGGTCTATATGCTATGACTTTTAAGGGCTAACCCTCCTTAAAAGTAGTTTCAATATCCATCAACCTTATAACACCCTTTGGGTGTGTTTAGACGCAAGTTGTATGTTGATGCTAGTCAACATGCCATTGATTAACGCTGGCGCGCTAACCGATTTCCTTATGGAACACTTGAACATGTCTGCCTGCTCTTTGAGCAGGCATTTTTTTTGCCTGTAATTTGGTGTGTGCCTATTAATAGGGTTTTGCTGAGGTGGATTTGTAGAATCAACGCTAGCAGTGTTATGCCGATTTCCTTATGGAAGACTTGAACATGTTTGCCTGTAATTTGGTGTGTGCCTATTAATAGGGTTTTGCTGAGGTGGATTTGTAGAATCAACGCTAGCAGTGTTATGCCGATTTCCTTATGGAAGATTTGAACATGTTTGCCTGTAATTTGGTGTGTGCCTATTAATAGGGTTTTGCTGAGGTGGATTTGTAGAATCAACGCTAGCAGTGTTATGCCGATTTCCTTATGGAACACTTGAACATGTCAGCCTGCTCTTTGAGCAGGCATTTTTTGCCTGTAATTTGAGGTGGCATTGCCACATGTCAAGCTGCGCTTGACCAAAGTCGTGAGCTTCCAGCTCACACTCGGCCAAAAGGGGATCAACAGCAATCCCCTCTTGGATCACCCCTGCCGCCCCGGCGAAGTTGTTGAGCCTCGCTCATTTTCGAAAATAGCTATCGCCTTATATTCGCCGTCCATGGCTCACCTAAGGCTAACTCGGCATCCATGCCTCACTCACGCGATTTGTCTTCGATGAGTTCGGCAACTTCGATGGGGGGGTATTCTGTTAGTTTTTGAAACTCACTTCTGCCCCAAAACGTGTTAGAGGAGATACTCACTCACATTCTATTGATGTGTGTTTACCCAACTAAAAATTATCCGAAAGCAGAAAATCAAGAAGTTATATACTGTTAAAGTTTCTTCCATATTGGCAATCAGTGATAATATTTGTCCCATAAAATACTTGCATAAAATGGTATAAAAATGCCTCTCGTACTACCAGCAGAACTGCAGTTTGCAACTGAATATCCTTTTGCTATCCCTGACAATGTTTTTAAAGAATTGCTGACATTAATAGGAAGAGTTAATTTCAACCAAAGATGTGAGGAAAAAGACCTCTTTGAAATCTATAAGAAGCACATGGCAAAGCCTGCAGGAATAGAATACAACAGAAGTTCTAATACTGACTGGGCAAAAGGCGATCTTGAGTGGTACATGACAGACGCAAGTAAGAATGGCCCTGGCTTTATTGCTGCAATCTTCAACGCATTTGAGGAGTTATATTGTTTCGAAATCACCGTCCCTACTGCCGTACACATAAACCAAATTTTATCTATGCATGGAATGCCCTGTCATATCAATAACGGTGAGCTGGTAATGGCAGGAAATGTTCAGGTGCCAGAGCCTTCGCTATCCATGTCACAAACAGTTATTAGGGCACTGCAAGACGCAAAAACACTAACGCCTGCAAGTGCAATTGATCGTGTCCATACCGCACTTCATGCTTACATTGTTAGTCTTTGCCAAGAAGCTAGTATTCCATTGGATTTAGGCGTTACAGCACAAAAGGCTTTCAAAGAATTGAAGAACAATCACCCCGCTCTTCGGCCACAAGGAAATAGACATTCAGAAGTCGCGAATGTTCTTAACTGTATGGCAGCTACCATCAGTGCTCTGGGTACTATTCGTAACCACGCAAGTCTTGCACATAATAACGAACTGCTTCTTGAACCAGAAGCACAGGCTATGATTAACGCGGCAGTAACTATATTTCGCTACATTGAAGAATGTATGGCTCGACATAGCAGATCCACCGTCCAGCCTCTTCCTGATGTATGGGGTGATATAGAGCTGGCGTAATGTGTATATGACCAGCATAGAGCCTATTTGGTGGACTATCGGTGACCAAGCAAAAAGCAGTCGAGCAAAGTATGGATTTTGGAAAATATAAAGAAACGAGGCATCTCAAGCCTCTACAAGTTCCTAGCAAAGAAGAACTACTTCTCGATGTGTCTAACATCGAAGACAGCTTCACAGGAAGAGCTGATGCTAGTATTGCAAACACATTCATCTTTGAAGCAAGCCATCTGATTGTTAATAGTCTTGCCTTGTTCGAACAGGGGTATTTTGATTGTGCCTTTTACTCCCTACGTCAGTCATTAGAAGTCGCAATGACGATGATGTACCTCTATGATACTAAAGAAGAAGTTAGGAAAAGAGAGTTAGATAAATGGAAGTCTGAGCAACATTTTCCAATGTATGCAGGTATGATTAAACACTTGGAATCAAATGAGAGTGAATTTAAGGATATCAAAAGTAAACTTTCAGAGTTTTTTGTCGAGACAGAAAAAGTAAAAAAGCGTCTTAATAAGTACGTCCATAAACAAGGTTTTGACAAGCTTTACGCTAGTAGAAATCACCCGTTAAGTAGAATCAAAAACAAATTTGATGATGAAGTGTTTGTTGATGAATTTGTTGGATATGTCGAGAGTTGTATTGGGACTGTAGCAGTAATGAGGTTGGCGATAGATCCAATGCCTGTGTTACTCAACGATGAAGAGATCTACGCTAGAACTGGTGATACAATCACTTATCCATACTCTGATGAATTCATTACAAAATATATTGGTTATGATGCACTTGAAAAGTACAAGCAGACATCAATGTATTCACTGCACTACGACAGTTTTATGCAAGAAGAGAAGCAAAGTGAAGTGGTAAACTGGGTAGTCAAAGATAAGTTTGTTGATGTAAGAAGAGCGGATGAAATTCTAGAGCAAGGTCATCTTCTTTCACAAGTTGAGATGCTAGGTGTTATTGCACTCCAAAATATTGAGAGTGTGACTAAGTTTTATACTTGCGGGGGATTAATTATGTACTTTTCAAATAGAGAAACTCTAAGACAGAAGCATGAATGGGATTCTCGTCAATTCTACACATTTATGGAGACAACTCCTAGCACTAACCATCCATTTGATGAGGTGTTTATATCAGCTTTCAAACTTCCTGCAGGCGAGATTTTTCTGGAACATAATAAACTAATTTCGGAAAATGACATTTACAACATTGATCATCTTATCCGCTCACTTAAACAATAGACTGCTAAGTGGCTGTTTAAAAAAATTTCTCCACAATAGTTAAATCAATTCACGTCACAAATAAGTAAATTCTGGATTTAACCATCAGAAGAATCAGTGAGTTCGCAGCGAATTGGTCGTTAAGCTATTGATTTAAAAGTTTTTTGAGGTGCTTTGTTCGCGTGAAATCAACTAGGCTGACTGTTCTTATTCGGAATTCAGCCTAATTTACTGTTAGCACTATATGAGGATACTATGGATTTACCAAATCAAATAAAACAACATAAAGCTGAATCTGATTCATACGCTATTCTTCTTTATCATCTCCGGGATGTTGGCATTTTCCGTAATGTTACCGAAAATGATTATGGTATCGACTTTGAAATCGAATTTGTAGAGGATAGAAGAGTAGTCGGAAATTATATCAAGGCACAAGTTAAAGCTTCCGAAAAACTTGTTATCCGTAATAGTGACTCCGTACCCACAATATCTGGAATTAAACAAAGTACGCTAAACTATTGGGCACAGCTTAGCTTTAAAAGCCATGTTGTTGCGTACGCAGTTGATCTGAAAACTGAAAATATCTATATCTCAAAACCTTTGTTTTGGGATGTTATTTCAAAGATTGACCGAAGTAATTCAACAAAAACAATAGAATTTTTACCACATCAAAATGGTCTTAAGTCACAGGTTCCTGTTGCTAAGGTGTTCACAAAAGCTTACTCAGTATTCCCTTCATTGCTTGATGAGATATACAACCATAAACTGGGGCTAAAAAACCTGAAGAGATTTGCTAGCTTATATGCTGATGTATTTCACTATGACATTTGTTCTGAAGTTGAAAGTCAAGATGATTTCGCCACTTTTTTAGAAGTTTGCAAAGTCCTACTAGTTCATGAAAATTTTGATAACTCGAAGTTTTCAGATGAGGAGAAAAAATATAGGTATAGCCACCAATATTGGTGCAACCAATCTGTGAATAGTGGTTATGATGATGAAGTGGTTAATTTTATTGCGAGAAAACCAATGGAAGTATTGTTTCCTCTATATCTCGATGCTCTTCAAAAGTATGAAAACCGAGTTTTTTCTGGACAATACTTTTGGCTGCACAAAGACCCAACCTACTTAAGGTTGGTATATGAAAACATCATACCAACAGCGAGAGACCATGACGGTATTAGTGATCTAGGTTATGACTACCCGCGGGAAAGAAGAAATCATGGGTTAACTTTTAATAGCTATTGTGCACAAATATAGTGCTAACAAGCTGTTCAAGAGGGATTCGCAACGCGTGGCATTTTTACTATGCGTTGAATTTAGTGATTAAGGTGGTTTGCGGCGGCTTCTGTATTGCGTTGCTCACCCCTTAACAGGGCGTTGCCACTTATCTGATTGCCATAGCTTTCCTAATGCCAAGAGTCATTTTCAGAGCTTAAACTCTAACGCATTTCTGTCCAAAAACGAGTTAACGACTAAAATGGGCTGGCTAGATATTCATCTGAATTGGGCTGTGCAAGCTTCTAAATCATGGATGATTTAGCAGAGCCTATAGGGATATATTCACGGCGACTTGCAAAAGCTCAATGCAGCTGAATTACGTCCCATTGCCATATATTCTCTTAATCCTTACTGGCCTTTAGACTCTTTGGTTAACTCGCTTCCAGTCTCAAAGTGAGTTTCACTGAGTGAGTTTTTATCCTGAGAACAGAGCAAACCCTATTCTCAATTGATTGCTGAAAGCTATCGATATATGTGGCTGTAACCCACTTAACTTTGTTTGTTGTTCCATCTGCGTTTTTAGTGTTTTCTCTTTAGCAATACTGTGGCTATCTATTTGTGTTGAAAGAACCTAGTTTGGCAGTGACGGAGAGAAAAATACCAATTGGCAGCATACAAAATTAGGCGCTATCTAACTTAGCGGCAACATATACTGAGTAGGATGAAATTTAAGTGGGGGAAACCCAAGGTCAAAAACAGTATGGTTTCTCGTAATGATTGGAGAACGAGGTTTGACCTCGCTCGCCAAATGTCTAATCCGTTTTACTGCTGATGCTCTGTAAATAATATAAGCAAGTGATGGATTAGAGCTTTAAGCTAACGGCCATCTTCGAATGAAGCTGTAGCGGAAGCTGTTTCCCAGGTGCCGTCTTGGTATAATATCGTTGCGGTTGCTTTGTGTGGAAAGAAAGGTCGAATTGTAAATGAACATGAAGTTCCACTGGTACCACAAGATGATGCTTTGTCTCCCCAGATTACTGAGTTGATAGGCTTACTTGCCCCAGTAATTCTAAAGGCTGCAGTTGCAGAACGAGCCCCCCATACAATTGCATCACATCTGTTGGGTGTATATTGATCATAGGCCTGAGTATCTACAAAACACTCCATGGTTGCTGACATAGCTTGATTTGCAAAAAGTGAGCTCGCGACCAAAATACCTGCAGTAATTAACTTATTCATAAATATCCTTTTTAATAAATTTGTTATTTTCAAGTTAGCTTAATAACTTAAGCTTTTGCTAAGGTACATCAGAAAAGTTACGCTGCAATAGATAATGGAATAATAAGTTGGATGTAAATTAACGGGCAGAAACCCTGTATCTATGCAGGGTTCAAGTTTATAATTCTTATGTACTAAGACTAACTTACTATCTAGATTGGCTTTATTAAGCTTTTGATTTTAAAGGTTATAATTTATTTTGATAGCTGGTGAATGATTATTTGTGTAAATTTTATGTTACAAGTTGTTTGGGAGAGTTTGCATTTAACTTATTCAATGAATAATAAGTCGTCCTGCGTTAACTCGCTCTTTGCAAACACTAAGGTTAGAAGTACTTGATTCAAGTTGCAAAACACGCAAAGCTTATTTCCATAGGAAAATGAACAACTATTTGGCTTCGCATTCACCTCATCAGCCCCCCTTAAATATCACTCAGTCAAGCTTGGACAACGTGGACATTTATAGTTAATGGCACTACGAGTGATCTCTTACTATGTAGAATGAACGGATCATGTAACCTCTCCTTCCAACGAAACTCACTTTCAAACTACCAGCAACGC
This sequence comes from Shewanella kaireitica, assembly GCF_023284045.1. Taxonomy (GTDB): domain Bacteria; phylum Pseudomonadota; class Gammaproteobacteria; order Enterobacterales; family Shewanellaceae; genus Shewanella; species Shewanella kaireitica. Next base: position 35,203 of record NZ_JAKIKQ010000002.1, on the reverse strand, counting down.
TCTTTAAAATTAACAAATTCTAACTAAAAGATAAGTGCTAGCGCCAAGCAGAGTCTGCCCGTATAATCGCCTAAAAATGTGCGTTCTTAACAGTTCGTAAACATTTATATGACAGTAAAAACTGTATTAACCCCTACATAATAAAAATCAAGGAACCTTGTTCCATGCTAGAAAAACTATTCAAACTAAAACAGAACCAAACGTCGTTAAAACAAGAGGTTGTTGCGGGCTTAACCACTTTTTTAACTATGGCTTATATTATTTTTGTTAACCCTATGATGCTCGCTGATGCGGGCATGGATCATGGCGCTGTGTTTGTGGCTACCTGTTTGGCGGCAGCAATTGGTTGCTTGATCATGGGAATTGTTGCTAACTATCCAATCGCGCTTGCTCCTGGCATGGGCTTGAACGCGTTTTTCACTTACACGGTTGTGGGTGAAATGGGCTACACATGGGAAACAGCATTAGGTGCGGTGTTCCTATCGGGGATCTGTTTCTTAGTATTGTCGTTAGTGCGTATTCGCGAGTGGATTGTTAATAGCATCCCTATGTCGCTGCGACTTGGTATTGCCGCTGGTATTGGTCTATTTTTAGCGCTGATTGGCCTCAAGAGTGCCGGTATAGTCGTCGCAAGCCCTGCGACTCTGGTAACTATGGGCGATGTGACAGCGTTTCCTGCTGTGATGGCGGTACTTGGTTTCTTCTTGATTATTGCCATGGTACACAGAGGCATGAAGTCAGCGGTTATCGTGAGCATTTTAGCGGTAACGGGTCTTGGCTTATTATTTGGTGATGTACAGTATCAAGGCATAGTGGCAACGCCGCCTTCAATTATGCCGACCTTTATGAAGATGGATCTGTCGAGTGTACTCGAAGTGAGCATGCTGTCGGTGGTCTTTGCATTCTTGTTTGTGGATCTGTTTGATACTTCTGGCACCTTAGTTGCTGTTGCGCAGCGCGGTGGCTTTTTAGATGATAAAGGGAAATTGCCACGTTTAAACCGTGCGTTGACTGCTGATAGTACCGCTACGATTGCAGGTGCTATGCTCGGCACCTCAACCACTACCAGTTACATTGAAAGTACAGCGGGTGTGAGCGCTGGTGGTCGAACAGGCCTAACAGCGGTTGTGGTAGGACTGCTATTTTTAGGTTCACTGTTTATCTCGCCACTTGCTGGGATGGTGCCTGCTTATGCGACTGCCGGTACACTGTTTTATGTGGCTATTTTGATGATGTCAGGCCTTGTGCATGTTGAGTGGGAAGATATCACCGAAGCGGCGCCCGTGGTGGTGGTTTGTATTTTAATGCCACTGACTTTCTCTATCGCGACAGGTATTGCGATGGGCTTTATCTCTTACGCAGTAATCAAACTGATGAGCGGTCGTTATAAAGATCTAAGCCTTGGTGTGGTGATTTTAGCGGCGCTGTTTGTGGCAAAATTCATCTATGGTTAAATGCTTATTAGCAGCTAAATATTGTTGTTAGTTACAGAAGCCACCCCGGGTGGCTTTTATTTTGCCTTTTGTACGCTGGCGAGGTTAATGCGCTGCAGATCTTACTGTAAAGCGGCAATAATATGAGATATATCCAATTCATCTAATTTATTTCTGCTCTTTGTGGGTACTCACTACCAATTCAAACCTAGATTGGGTATAAGGTTTATTCAATGTATTTTAGCTAGATAATAATGAACTTAAGTGAGATTGCTTACCGCCGCGTGGTAGTAAAACTGGGAACGAGCGTGCTGACTTCAGGCAGCCGCAAATTGGATAAAGCACATTTAGTTGAACTTGCTCGCCAAATGGCGAGTTTGATGAAAGCGGGTGTTGAAGTCGTGCTTTGCACCTCGGGTGCTATCGCTGCTGGTAAAGAGCATTTAGGCTACCCCGAACTCCCCGATACCATGGCAAGTAAGCAATTATTAGCAGCGGTTGGTCAAAGTCAGCTTATCTTAGCTTGGTCGCAACTCTTTAGTATCTACGGTTTACATGTTGGTCAGCTATTGCTAACTCGCGCCGACCTGCACGACAGAGAGCGCTATCTCAATGCCAGAGACTCTTTAAACGCACTGCTGGCTAATGGCATTATTCCGATTATTAATGAAAATGACGCTGTCGCGACCACTGAAATTAAAGTGGGTGACAACGACAACTTATCTGCACGTGCGGCGCTACTTTGCGATGCGGATATGCTTATCCTACTGACGGATCAAAAAGGTTTGTTTAATGCAGATCCACGAAGTGACCCTAATGCAAAGCTGATCACTGAAGTGGTTAATATTGACGATAGCCTGCGCATGTTGGCTGGTGGCGCAGTTTCTGGCTTAGGTACAGGCGGTATGGCAACCAAGCTTGAGGCGGCTGATATCGCTCGCCGTGCAGGTGTTGAGGTGGTAATTGCTTCTGGACATCATAAAGATGTGATTCAAAAAGTGGTCTGTTCAACACCTGTGGGTACCCATTTTACTGCGTTAGAAAATCCGTTAGAAAGCCGCAAACAATGGATTTTGGCAGGCCCTGCAACACGAGGCCAAATAAAGCTCGATCCTGGCGCTGTAGTGGCGGTGACGGATAAAGGTAAAAGTCTGCTATCGAAAGGCATTACCGAGATAAACGGTCAGTTCCAACGCGGTGATACCGTTGAGTTAATCGATATTACTGGCAAAGTATGCGCCAAAGGTATGAGCCGTTATAGCTCGAAAGATTTAAGCCTAATAGCGGGCAAACATTCAGATAGCATCGAGTTGGTGCTCGGTTATGATTATGGTGATGCAGTGGTTCATCGCAACGATATGGTGGTGTTATGAGTAATAGCGAATTTCTAAATAAGTTAGGTGAGCAAGCAAAAAAAGCAAGCTACGCGCTAGCGAGTCTAACGGGCCAGCAAAAGACGGCATTGCTGCGCTGTATTGCTAGCAAACTGACCTATGCCAAAGCGAGCATTATTGCTGCTAACCAACAAGATGTAGAACAAGCAAAAGCAAACGGCTTATCAGAAGCGATGATAGACAGATTGTTGTTAGATGAGCCGCGTTTACTTAGCGTGATTGCTGATATTGATAATGTGATTGGTTTGACTGATCCCGTGGGCAGTGAGATTGATAGCCGCGTACTTGATAACGGTCTGCGTTTGTCTCGCCGCCGTGTACCACTCGGCGTTATTGGTGTCATTTACGAAGCGCGGCCGAACGTGACTGTTGATATAGCAGTACTCGCGTTAAAGACGGGCAACGCGGTTATTCTGCGCGGCGGTAAAGAGACCTTGGCCTCAAATAAAGCGCTATGTAATGTGATCCGCAGTGCAATGACGGAGCAAGGCTTACCTGAAGATTGTGTACAGCTAATTGATAATCCAGACCGCAGTTTAGTATCAGGACTTCTTAAGCTCGATAAATATGTAGATATGATTGTACCTCGAGGCGGCCAGAATCTGCAGCGTCTATGTGCCGAGCAAGCGACGATCCCAGTCATTTTGGGCGGCATCGGTATTTGTCATCTGTTTGTTGATGTACAGGCCGATCTCGAAAAGGCGATAGCCGTTATTGAAAATGCCAAGGTGCAGCGACCTACAGTGTGTAATGCACTCGATACGGTATTAGTACATCAAGCCAATGCTAAGCACTTTATCCCAGCTTTATGTAAGCAGTTGGCAACTAAAGGTGTTAGCTTTTATGGTTGCGCACAAACTCAAGCGGTGATGGACAACAATGAGCAGCAGGTATTGTTGGCAACCGACGAGGCTTATTCAACGGAGTGGTTGTCGTTAACTCTAGGAATAAAAGTGGTTGATAGCCTAGAAGATGCAGTGGCGCATATTCGTCAATATTCAAGTGGCCACTCTGAGTCTATTTTGACTGACAATATCCATACTGCTAGCGAGTTTATGAATGCGGTCGATTCTGCTGCTGTTTACGTTAATGCCAGCACCCGCTTTACCGATGGTGGTGAGTTTGGTTTAGGGGCTGAAGTGGCGGTAAGCACTCAAAAGCTACATGCTCGCGGACCGATGGGGCTCGAAGCGCTAACAACTTATAAGTGGTTGGCTTGGGGAGATTACACTGTCAGAGGCTAATCGTTAGTTATTCAACTCGCTTAATAATGAATCGAAGTTTTGCATTAAAGCTACTTGTCGTAATAAAGGCCGCTATCAGCGGTCTTTTTTTTTGCCCTAGTCACCCTCTATTTCATATTCGTTGTGAATAGCAGATTCAGATCTGCAGGTGGTCAGAATTGCTATTAACTAGTATGGAATAACATAAGCTTATTTATCTAATGTTGATGGGGTTGCTTAAGTTGTTGAATTTACTAGCTATAAAAGTTGGCCTGTCGATTGCATTTCATTTGTAAATAAATGAAAGATAATCAAAAGGACTTAACCATGACGACTTCCCGCTTATTTACAACACTGTTCCTTATATTGGGAATGACATCAACGGTAGCTATGGCTGCATCTACACGAACCTTGAGCGAGAGCTATCAATATGATGGTCAAGAAGTCAGCCTTGATATGGGGATAGGCTCGGCTAAATTTATTGCCACTGACAGTAATGAGATAAAGATTGAGGTAGTCGTTGAAGATTCAGACACCAATTGGTTGTTCTTTTGGGGCGATACTGATCTTAGTGACATTGCCATTGAGTCTAAGATCACGACCAAAGCACTTAATCTTAGTTTGAATGAGCAAGATAATATCGAGCAGCAGTGGACGGTGTATTTACCAAAGCAAACAGCACTATCATTAGAGGTTGGAGTTGGTGCAATCGAAGTTAGCGGTATGACTAATGATATCGAAATTTCGTTAGGCGTCGGTAGTGCGGTTGTTGAACATCAAATTACCTATAACAGCATCGATCTTGATTCTGGTGTGGGTGATGTATCAATCAGTGAGCAGGGGAGAAAACTGACTGTTGAGAGAAGTTTAGTGGCGCAGTCATACTCGAATAAAGACCAAGCTGGAGAGGCATCACTTACTGTCGATGTTGGTGTTGGCGAGGTCGTGGTGACAAAATTGTAGTGACTTCAGCTTGTCGTTAATAAATAAAAAAAAACCGGCGTTTGCCGGTTTTTTATTAAGTCTTATAGCACGGGTACTGCTATTGCACCGTTGCACGTTTACTGTCGCGCCATTTGCCCAGTTTTGGTAATAGCCGCTGCAATGCTAATGCAGACAAGATCAAAGCAAGGCCGATATAGGTCGACTCTTCAATATTTTCTCGCAAGATCCAGGCTATAAAGCCGATTGATAGCACCGGAGTAATAAACACCAATGTGGTAATACTCGCAGTTCGCTCGGCTTTTTTTAATGCGATAAGCCACAGCACAAAGGTCACACCCATCTCAAACAAGCCCACATAAGCGGCGGCTAGCATGCCCTCTAAGCTCCAAGCTGGCAGTGTCTGGGTTGTCAGTAAAGCAACAACAATAAAGGGCAACCCAACTAAGAAACTTAGCAATAAACTAATGACAGGGTCGCCCTTGTCTTTGGTGTTGACTATCCAATACAGTGACCACAGTAGCGTGCTGGTTAAGGCCAGTACCACACCTGCGGTACTTTCAAACTGAAAGCCCGTCAAATTGCCTTTAGTGGCTATAGTAAACACCCCAAAGTAAGCAACAACGGCGGCTACCACATCACTTTTTCTTAGTTTTTGTCCAAGTAACGGCACAGAGAGAATGGGTAGTAGAATCGCCCAAGTATAATTGAGTGATAAAGCTTGCTGTGCTGGCAGCAAATCATAAGCCTTAAAGAGCACTAAATAATAAAGAAAAGGGCTGAGCAAACCGGTTTGTAAATAAAACAGTGGCCGGCCAGCGAACTGCTTGCTCACTAATGACAATTTATTTTGCGCAGCAAGGATCACTCCAAGCGCCACAATTGAGGTAGTGACCGCAATAAACACCAATTGCAAAGGCGTGTAATGGGTCAATGCTAATTTAAAAGCGGTGGCGACAGTCGACCACAGCAATATTGCACCTATGCCAAAAGCATAAGCCTGATGGGATGTTTTCAATTTCTACTACTCTACTACGTCGAGACTACATATATACGTGCAACACGGTCAGACCGCATAGATTGCACAACTACTTCTTCGATTGTATTCATTATACGTTTGTGCATATTAGTGAACTGAGATTTAGATCAATAAAATGCAATCAAATGACAAAATTTACACTTTTCCCTTGTATTCGTTTCAAACGTCCCAATATAGGTAACCAAGAGACGAAATGGGCAAAAAATTAAGACTTGAAAACGATTCAGTCTGACCCCATTTCTATTACCAGATAACAAATTTAGTTTAGATAAGATTTCGGAGGACTCCATGGGTAGAATTATTGGTATCGATTTAGGCACAACAAACTCTTGTGTTGCAGTATTGGACGGCGACAAAGCTCGCGTATTAGAAAATGCTGAAGGCGATCGTACTACACCCTCAATCATCGCATACACTGCTGATGAAACTTTAGTTGGTCAACCTGCAAAGCGTCAGGCTGTTACAAACCCAACTAACACCGTATTTGCTATTAAGCGTCTTATCGGTCGTCGTTTTAAAGATGATGAAGTTCAACGTGATGTTGACATCATGCCATTCAAAATCATCGGCGCTGATAATGGCGATGCTTGGGTAGAAGCCCAAGGTAAGAAAATGGCTCCACCACAAATCTCTGCTGAAATCTTGAAGAAGATGAAGAAAACTGCAGAAGATTATTTAGGTGAAGAAGTGACAGAGGCGGTGATTACTGTTCCTGCATACTTTAACGATTCACAGCGTCAAGCGACTAAAGATGCTGGTCGTATCGCAGGTCTTGAAGTTAAGCGTATTATCAACGAGCCAACTGCTGCAGCACTTGCATACGGTATTGATAAGAAGCAAGGCGACAACATCGTTGCAGTATACGATTTAGGTGGTGGTACATTTGATATCTCTATCATTGAAATCGACAGTGTTGATGGCGAGCAAACTTTTGAAGTACTTGCTACCAACGGTGACACTCACTTAGGTGGTGAAGATTTTGATAACCGTCTAATTAATTACCTAGCTGACGAGTTCAAGAAAGAGCAATCTCTTGACCTACGTAACGATCCGCTAGCGATGCAGCGTCTAAAAGAAGCTGCTGAAAAAGCGAAGATTGAGCTTTCAAGCACCACACAAACTGAAGTAAACCTGCCATACATCACTGCTGATGCAACAGGTCCTAAGCATTTAGTGGTTAAGATCACTCGTGCAAAACTTGAGTCACTGGTTGAAGACCTAATTACTCGCTCACTTGAGCCACTAAAAGTTGCTCTAGCAGACGCTGACCTTTCAGTTTCTGATATCAACGAAGTGATTCTTGTTGGTGGCCAGACTCGTATGCCTAAAGTACGTGAAGAAGTTTCTTCTTTCTTTGGCAAAGAGCTACGTCAAGATGTTAACCCTGATGAAGCGGTTGCTATCGGTGCAGCAGTTCAAGCGGGCGTACTATCTGGTGACGTTAAAGATGTATTGCTACTAGACGTTACACCACTGTCTCTAGGTATTGAGACTATGGGTAGCGTAATGACTAAGCTTATCGAGAAGAACACCACTATCCCGACTAAAGCATCGCAAACGTTCTCGACTGCAGACGACAACCAAGCAGCTGTGACTATTCACGTACTGCAAGGTGAGCGTAAGCAATCAAGCGGTAACAAGTCTCTAGGTCAATTCAACCTCGAAGGTATTGAACCAGCTCCACGTGGCATGCCACAAATTGAAGTTGCATTCGACATCGATGCCGACGGTATCTTGCATGTATCTGCGACAGACAAGAAAACCGGTAAAGCACAAAACATCACTATTAAAGCCTCTTCAGGTCTAAGTGATGAAGAAGTTGAAGCAATGGTTCGTGATGCTGAAGCACATGCTGATGAAGATGCTAAGTTCGAAGAGCTAGTAACAGCTCGTAACCAAGCTGATGGCATGGTTCACGCAACTAAGAAGCAGATCGAAGAAGCCGGTGAAGAGTTACCAGCTGACGAAAAAGAGAAAATTGAAGCTGCAATGGCTAACGTTGACACTGCCACTAAAGGTAGCGACAAAGAAGCGATTGAAAAAGCAACTCAAGAGCTAATGGAAGCTTCTTCTAAGCTAATGGAAATTGCCCAAGCTAAAGCGCAAGCTCAGCAAGGTCAGCCAGAAGGCGCAGGCGAAGCGCAACAAGACGCTCACGCAGCGGATGATGTTGTTGACGCTGAGTTTGAAGAAGTGAAAGACGACAAAAAATAATGACGGCTAACCCCTAATTTATTCAAGCGGGCGTTTGAGGTAACTCTTACGCCCGTTCGTGCAACTCCAGCAAAGAAAGCATGAGATTATGTCAAAGCGAGATTTTTACGAAGTATTAGGTGTCGGACGTGACGCCAGCGAACGCGAAGTGAAAAAAGCTTATAAGCGTTTAGCAATGAAGTTTCATCCAGATCGCAACCCAGGTGATAAAGAAGCAGAAGCTAGCTTTAAAGAAGTTAAAGAAGCTTATGAAATCCTAACCGATAGCGATAAGAAAGCGGCGTATGATCAGTTTGGTCATGCTGGCGTTGATCCAAATCGTGGCGGTGGCGGTCATGGCGGTGCTGATTTTGGCGACGTATTTGGCGACGTATTTGGTGATATCTTCGGTGGTGGACGTCGTGGTGGCGGACAACGTCAAGCGGCGCGTGGCAGCGATTTACGTTATAACCTAGAGCTTTCTTTAGAGGAAGCGGTTAAAGGGTTAAGTAAAGAGCTACGCATCCCAACATTGGTTGCTTGTGAACCTTGTGACGGTACTGGCGCTAAGAAAGGCTCTAAACCGACAACTTGTGGTACCTGTCATGGCCAAGGCCAAGTTCAGATGCGCCAAGGTTTCTTTGCTGTACAGCAAGCCTGTCCTACCTGTCATGGTCGCGGCAAGATCATTAAAGATCCTTGTAATAAGTGTCATGGCGAAGGGCGCGTAGAGAAGAGCAAAACACTATCAGTTAAGATCCCTGCTGGGGTTGATACTGGCGATCGTATTCGTCTATCAGGTGAAGGTGAAGCGGGCGAGTTTGGTGCACCTCCAGGGGACTTATATGTTCAGGTAAGTGTACGCGAACATGCCATCTTCCAACGTGATGGCAATAACCTTTATTGTGAAGTGCCTATCTCATTTAGCAAGGCTGCATTGGGTGGTGAGATTGAAGTGCCAACATTAGATGGCAAAGTTAATCTTAAGATCCCAACTGAAACGCAAACTGGACGTATGTTCCGTATGCGCGGTAAGGGTGTTAAGTCTGTGCGTAGCCATGCTGTTGGTGATCTGTTGTGTAAGGTTGTGATGGAAACTCCTGTTAACCTTAATGAACGTCAAAAAGAGCTATTGCGAGAATTTGAAGAGACATTAACTGGCCAGTCAAAGAAACACAGCCCTAAAGCTGAAGGTTTCTTCGATGGTGTTAAAAAGTTTTTTCAAGATTTGAATAGTTAATAACAGTTCAAAGTATATAATTTAAGCCTCGCAATTGCGGGGCTTTTTGTTATTAGTAATATGGGATCAAGTATATGACTAAAGGATTAATAATATTTATCAGCTCAGTACTGCTGCTATCGGGTTGCGCGACTCACCAATCCCCCACAGGTCGCGGTCAAACCTTACTGTTTTCATCACAAGAGATGTCGCAATTGGGTGATGCTTCATTTGCGCAATTGAAACAGCAAGAGAAGGTCAGTCAAAACAAAGCAACGAATAACTATGTTAGTTGTGTAGCCGATAGGATAACTGCCGCTTTACCTGATCAAAGTTTACCGTGGCAAGTGGTAGTATTTGAATCTGAGCAGGTTAACGCCTTTGCGCTGCCCGGTGGTCATATTGGTGTTTATACCGGCTTGCTAGATGTTGCGGTCAATTCAGATCAGCTAGCCACTGTTATCGGCCATGAAGTGGCGCATGTTTTAGCAAACCACAGTAATGAGCAAGTGTCGCGTGCACAGTTAACTGGGGCTGGGATGCAACTGGCTGATGTTGCCCTAGGTGCTGGTGGTATTGAAGATAAGAGTTTATACATGGCCGCGCTCGGGCTCGGAGTACAAGTAGGCTACATATTACCTTATGGCCGAGACCAAGAGTCTGAGGCTGATATTATCGGGGTGGAGCTCATGGCCAAGGCGGGTTTTAATCCTGCACAAAGCGTTGAGCTGTGGAAGAATATGTCTAAAGCTGGCGGAGAACAGGGACCTGAGCTGTTATCGACTCACCCATCACATGGTCAACGCATTGCACAGCTACAACAGATGCAAGCCAAAGCTCAGCCGCTTTATGAAGTTAATCGTGTTAGTGTGAAAAATACTTGTCAAAGGCCAAATTAGCCGCCATTTTTAGGGGAATATCACAGAAAATGTGCTAAACTGGCGCGCGAAAATTCATGAATCATTGAGAGTAAAATCATTATGTCTGATAAGTTCAGTACAATTGAAGAGCAAGCAAGTTACGGTGTTGGTCGTCAACTAGGTGAGCAACTAGCTGCTAACTCGTTTGAAGGTATCGATATTTCTGCCGTTCAATTGGGTCTATCTGACGCTTTCGAAGGTAAAGAAAGTGTAGTGGCTATGCAAGATATGCAAATCGCATTCACTGAAATCAGCCAACGTATCCAGAAAGTTCAAGAAGAAGCTGCCGCTGCTGCATCAGAAATCGGTGATAAGTTCCTTGCTGACAACGGCGCACGTGAAGGCGTTGTGACTTTAGAGTCTGGTCTTCAATACGAAATCATTACCGAAGGTAATGGTGATAAGCCAAACGCTGATTCAACTGTACGTACTCACTACCACGGTACATTCATCTCAGGTGATGTATTTGATAGCTCTGTTGCTCGTGGTGAGCCAGCTGAATTCCCAGTTAACGGCGTTATCGCTGGTTGGACTGAAGCACTACAACTTATGCCTGTGGGTTCTAAGTGGAAGCTTTGCGTACCGCAGCACCTAGCATACGGTGAGCGTGGCGCTGGCGCTGCAATCCCACCATATTCAACTTTGGTATTCGAAGTTGAATTGTTAGAGATTATCTAAGTTAGCCAATAAGCCTAAGTTAATACTTAGGCTTTTTTTTGACAATTAGTTAGGGAGTACTGAGATGACTGAAAGAGTAAGAGTGGCGATTACCGGAGGCAGTGGCCGTATGGGACGAACTCTTATTGAAGCGGCTAAACAGAATGATGCTATTTTGTTAGGCGCTGCGATTGAGCGTGCGGGTTCAACGTTGATGGGAGTTGACGCTGGCGAGCTTGCGGGTGTGGGGGCAATGAATGTTGCAATCACTGATTCACTAGATAAGGCCGTTGATGATTTTGATGTACTCATTGACTTTACCTCGCCTGAGGCTAGCGTGATCCATACCGATTGGTGTGCTAAACATGGCAAAGCTATTGTGATAGGCACTACTGGTTTCAATCATGCTCAAAAAGAGCAGATTTCAGCGTACTCAGAACAAGTACCTATTGTAATGGCTCCCAATATGGCTGTCGGCGTGAATCTAATGTGGAAACTGTTAGAAGTCGCGGCTGAAGTGATGGGGCATTACAGCGATATTGAGATCATCGAAGGGCATCATAGATACAAGAAAGATGCACCGTCTGGCACTGCACTTAAAATGGGTGAAGTGATCGCTGAAACCTTAGGTCGCGATCTTGAAAAATGTGCTGTTTATGGCCGTGAAGGTATTACCGGTGAGCGTGATAGAGAAACCATAGGTTTTGCTACCGTTCGTGCTGGTGATATTGTTGGTGAGCATACCGCACTGTTTGCTGATATTGGTGAAAGACTTGAAATCACCCATAAAGCATCGAGTCGAATGACATTTGCTAATGGGGCTATGCGTGCAGCTTCCTGGCTCAGTGCACAAGGCTCAGGCTTGTATGATATGCAACAAGTCCTTGGCTTAAAACAATAAATATTCAAAACCGCTATTAGCGGTTTTTTTATGTGAGAACAGTTATTTTTTTTAAAAGTACAGTTCCACTATAGACGGGTACCAGTTTTACGTATAAAATCGGCGGAATTTGTCAAAATTTCGTATTTTAGCGAAAGTTGGTATTTTAAAAAAACACAAAAAACATTGTATTTCAATGGCTTGGCTCTTTCCGGAGGTCGCGTTGACAAAGTCTGCCTTACTCGTACTTGAAGATGGAACCGTTTTTTCTGGCACTGCAATTGGTGCTGAAGGGATGTCTGTTGGTGAAGTGGTATTTAACACTTCAATGACTGGTTACCAAGAAATTTTGACTGATCCATCATATGCTCGTCAAATGGTAACTCTCACTTATCCACATATTGGTAATACTGGCACTAATGAAGAAGACACTGAATCGTCGTCTGTTCATGCTTGTGGCCTTATTATTCGAGACTTGCCTCTTATCGCAAGTAACTTCCGAAATCAGCAATCTTTAAGTGAATACTTAGAGGCCAACAATGTTGTTGGTATAGCGGATATTGATACCCGTAAATTGACTCGTATTTTACGAGAAAAAGGCGCCCAAGCAGGATGTATTCTGGTGGGTGATCTTGATGAAGCCAAAGCGCTAGCAGCCGCTAAAGCGTTCCCTGGTCTAAAAGGCATGGATTTAGCCAAAGAAGTAACAACTACTGAAGCCTATCAATGGCGCAGTGGTAGCTGGCGTCTTGTTGGCGGTTTACCGTCAGATAAGGCCGAAGCTGAGCTTAAATATAAAGTCGTAGCTTATGATTATGGTGTAAAGCGCAATATTTTACGCATGCTCGTTGACCGTGGCTGTGATGTCACTGTGGTACCAGCACAAACCCCAGCATCAGAAGTATTAGCGATGAACCCTGATGGGGTTTTCCTATCAAACGGTCCTGGTGACCCAGAGCCTTGTGATTATGCGATTACTGCGATTCAAGAGATTTTGAAGACGGACATTCCAGTTTTTGGTATCTGCCTTGGTCATCAGTTATTAGCATTAGCCTCTGGCGCTAAAACCTTAAAAATGAAATTTGGTCATCATGGTGCAAACCATCCAGTGAGCAATATCGAGCAAGGTAACGTAATGATCACCAGCCAAAACCACGGTTTTGCTGCAGATGAATCAACGCTACCGGCCAATATTAAAGTGACCCATAAGTCACTCTTTGATGGTTCTTTGCAAGGTATTCACTTAACTGACAAGCCTGCGTTTAGCTTCCAGGGACACCCTGAAGCGAGCCCTGGGCCACACGATGCTGCGCCGCTGTTTAATCACTTCATCGATTTGATTGAACTGTATCGTCAGAATGCCAAGTAGTAAATTCATCCGGGAGAAGATTTAAGCAATGCCAAAACGTACCGATATAAAGAGTATTCTTATCCTAGGTGCTGGACCAATTGTTATTGGTCAAGCCTGTGAGTTTGACTACTCAGGCGCTCAAGCCTGTAAAGCCCTACGCGAAGAGGGTTACCGAGTTATTCTTGTTAACTCTAACCCAGCAACCATTATGACTGATCCAGAGATGGCCGATGCAACCTATATCGAGCCTATTCACTGGGAAGTTGTGCGCAACATTATTGCTAAAGAGCGCCCTGATGCGATCTTACCTACAATGGGTGGCCAGACTGCACTTAACTGTGCGTTAGAACTTGAAAGCCGCGGCGTACTAAAAGAGTTTAATGTCGATATGATTGGCGCTACTGCCGATGCAATTGATAAAGCCGAAGACCGTAGCCGTTTTGACAAAGCAATGAAGTCAATTGGCCTTGAGTGTCCTCGTGCTGGTATCGCCCATAACATGGATGAAGCACGTGCTGTTTTAGCAGAAGTTGGTTACCCATGTATTATTCGCCCATCATTTACTATGGGCGGCAGCGGTGGCGGTATCGCATACAACAAAGAAGAGTTTGAGGATATCTGTTCTCAAGGTCTTGAACTTTCGCCTACCAGCGAACTGCTTATCGACGAATCTTTGATTGGTTGGAAAGAGTACGAGATGGAAGTGGTTCGTGACCGCAACGATAACTGTATTATCGTTTGTGCAATTGAAAACTTCGATCCAATGGGCGTGCACACGGGTGACTCTATCACCGTGGCTCCTGCACAAACATTGACGGATAAAGAGTACCAACTGATGCGTAACGCATCACTTGCAGTACTGCGCGAAATCGGTGTTGAAACCGGTGGTTCAAACGTACAATTTGGTATCAACCCGAAAGATGGCCGTATGGTTATCATCGAGATGAACCCGCGTGTATCGCGTTCATCTGCGTTAGCCTCTAAAGCAACTGGCTTCCCAATCGCTAAGATTGCTGCCAAGCTAGCGGTTGGCTTCACCCTTGATGAGCTAAGCAACGATATTACGGGTGGCGCAACGCCTGCATCGTTTGAACCTGCAATTGATTACGTTGTTACCAAAATACCTCGTTTTAACTTTGAAAAGTTTGCCGGTTCAAATGACCGTCTAACCACACAGATGAAATCTGTGGGCGAAGTGATGGCGATTGGTCGTACTTTCCAAGAGTCACTGCAAAAAGCACTGCGCGGTCTTGAAGTTGGTAAGAAGGGTCTTTGCCCTGAAATCGATATCACCGAAACCGATGCTATGTCACGTATTCGCCATGAGCTAAAAGAGCCTGGCGCTGAGCGTATTTGGTATATCGCAGATGCATTCCGTAGCGGTTTGTCGGTGGATGATATTTTTGCGCTGACCAATATCGACCCTTGGTTCCTTGTGCAGCTTGAAGACTTGCTGAAGAGCGAAGCACAAGTGGCTGAAGCCGGTCTTGCTGGTTTGAATGCGGACGTATTACGTAAACTTAAGCGTAAAGGTTTTGCAGATTCACGTTTAGCAACATTGGCTGGTGTAAGTGAGTCTGAGGTACGTAAATTACGTACCCGTTTCGAAATTCACCCAGTATACAAGCGCGTAGATACTTGTGCGGCTGAGTTCTCAACTGATACTGCTTACATGTACTCTACTTATGAAGAAGAGTGTGAAGCGAACCCATCAAACCGTGAAAAAATCATGGTGTTGGGCGGCGGGCCAAACAGAATTGGCCAAGGTATTGAGTTCGATTACTGTTGTGTTCACGCGGCATTAGCGCTACGTGAAGACGGTTACGAGACCATCATGGTTAACTGTAACCCTGAAACGGTTTCAACCGATTATGATACTTCAGACCGTCTGTACTTTGAGTCAATCACCTTTGAAGATGTGCTTGAAATTGTCCGTATCGAGAAGCCAAAAGGCGTTATCGTTCAGTACGGTGGTCAAACACCACTTAAGCTTGCACGTGATTTAGAGGCGGCAGGTGTGCCAATTATTGGTACTAGCCCTGATGCAATTGACCGCGCAGAAGATCGTGAGCGTTTCCAGCAAGCGATTGAGCGCTTAGGCATGAAGCAGCCTGAAAACGATACCGTGACAACGGTTGAAGGTGCGGTTATCTCTGCTGAGCGTATCGGTTATCCGCTAGTTGTTCGCCCATCTTATGTATTAGGTGGCCGCGCAATGGAAATCGTCTATGACGAGCAAGACTTACGTCGCTACTTTAATGAAGCGGTAAGTGTATCGAATGCCTCTCCTGTACTGCTTGATCGTTTCCTTGATAATGCTATCGAAATTGATATCGATGCAGTATGTGACGGTGAAACCGTGGTGATAGGTTCTATCATGGAGCATATCGAGCAAGCGGGGGTTCACTCTGGTGACTCTGGTTGTTCACTACCGCCATATAGCTTAAGCCAAGATATTCAAGACCGCATGCGTGAGCAAGTGGGCAAGCTTGCAATGGAGTTAGGCGTTATTGGTCTAATGAACGTGCAGTTTGCCGTGAAGGATAACGAGATCTACATGATTGAAGTTAACCCTCGAGCAGCCCGTACTGTGCCATTTGTATCGAAAGCAACAGGTGTGCCACTAGCTAAGATTGCTGCACGAGTGATGGCTGGTCAAAGCCTGAAATCACAGAACTTCACCGAGGAAGTTATTCCGCCATTCTACTCTGTTAAAGAAGTGGTATTGCCGTTTAACAAGTTCCCTGGTGTTGATCCACTGCTTGGCCCTGAAATGCGCTCAACCGGTGAAGTGATGGGTGTAGGTGACACGTTTGCTGAGGCTTATGCTAAAGCGCAGCTAGGTGCTACATCAGAAGTGCCTAAGTCTGGCCGTGCGCTTTTATCAGTGCGTAACAGTGATAAAGCACGTGTGGCTGATTTAGCGGCTAAGTTGATTGAACTTGGTTACGAAATCGATGCGACGCACGGGACTGCCGTTATCTTAGGTGAAGCGGGTATTAACCCTCGTCTGGTTAACAAGGTACACGAAGGTCGTCCTCATATTCTTGACCGTATTAAGAATGATGAGTACACCTACATAGTGAACACCACTGAAGGTCGCAAGGCGATTGAAGACTCACGTCAACTTCGTCGCGGTGCACTGCGTTACAAAGTGAACTACACCACGACATTGAACGCTGCTTTTGCAACATGCATGGCGCATGCTGCTGATGACCGTTCAAATGTAAGTTCAGTACAAGAGCTTCATAAGCGTATTGCTAAATAGCGCTTGGTGCTACTTTGGAAAAAGGCCGCATATTGCGGCCTTTTTTAATGGGTGTGCAATGTCCGGCGCAACAGAATGAAACAATAAGCTGAATTTAGCTTTTACTTCGCGGCTAGGAATATCTGCCGCGGCTCTCGATTAATGAAAATTTATCTTACTTAGCTAGTAACTGTCGCCAAGGTTGAGTAAGCTCTATACATTCCATAGGGTGCATGTTTCGCCCTTAGCGTTTACAATGACGCTATTCCAATAGATTTTTAACCCCGTTGACATTTTCCTCGTCAGCGAGGGCTGCTTTTGTTTTAAAGGAGACGAAAGAAGATTATGAGCAAGGTTCCAATGACGATTATCGGCGCTGAACAGCTTCGTAAAGAATTAGATATTTTGAAGTTTGAACGTCGCCCAGCAATTGCAGAGGCAATTGGTGAAGCTCGTGAACTTGGCGATTTGAAAGAGAACGCTGAATACCACGCTGCGCGAGAAGAGCAGGGTCTATGTGAAGCTCGAGTTCGCGATATTGAAGGTAAGTTATCACATGCTCAAATTATCGATGTGACGACAATGCCAAATACTGGCCGGGTTATTTTCGGCACTACAGTGACGATTTTAAACATCGATACTGATGAAGAAGTGACTTACCGTATCGTAGGCGAAGATGAAGCTAATGTGAAAGAGAACTTGCTTTCTGTTAGCTCGCCAATTGCACGCGGTTTAGTCGGCAAAAGCGTCGATGACGAAATATCTATAACCACGCCAGGTGGTACCAGTGATTTCGAAATCACTAAAGTAGAGTATATCTAAGTAAAGCGTTTTCTGTTGAGATAAAGCCGCTAACTTAGCGGCTTTATATTTTTGATTGTAATCGGGCTCACAAGTTAGTCATCAAAACTTGGAGAAGTCGCGCTAGTGTGTTTATATAAGCTTGAATTAATTTAGTGGTAGGTGTTTTTGTGCGATTGTTTGGAATGGTTGGGATCATATTGTTGCTCATTGGGGGATTTTTATTGTCACCTATGTCAGCAAGTGCGTCTGTAGCAAACCTAAACCAGCATAAATCGCAATCTTCAACCCAATCTTCAAACCAAGCCAACGCTGGTAATTTTTTTGCCGCAACTACCTTTGTTGAACCGTCGCAAACTTCTGTTCAGGACTGGGTTATTAACGACTCCTTGAGTCTGACTTTGTTGGACCCTTCTGAAAAAACGACCGTAAAAGAGCGCACACAAGCTGGTTTACAAGGTAGTCATCTAGAGCATACATTCCCACTACACTCGGAATATGCGCCGCTGGTATCTCAGCGTTTCATGAGTTTTGCGCAACATGAGCGACTGCACAGTCGACCTGATTATCAAGTCGCATTTGAGTTTATTTCTCCATTAGTGCCGTCTTTAACTGTTGGGTACCGCATGGACTCCCCCCCTGCTGTCGATTGGCAATTACATGTCGGCGGTTCTTCTTTCAGGCTTTCCGCATGGAAAGAATCGAATCTTTTGTACCGTTTATCCCATACTCGTTCCGCTTAACTAGCAACCGATAGCCGTTTCAGGCTTCTCTATCAAGAGCAGTTCATCTCTATTGTCAGAAACCCTTGTTTCAGACATTGGCTCGTACTTTTACTTTAAAGCTAATGCTTTGAATAAAGTGCCTTTGAATCTGTCGTGACGCTTTACAGCCTTTATAGATGACTCGACTGAGTTATTAGAGGCGAAGTGTTGCTCTTGATAGTTGTTACTGCCGCATCTCTTAATTGAATTCAATCTCTTAAAAAGATTCTGAGTGAGTGCTGCAGTTCGTTTTCGCGTTTTAAGTGAATACAAAGAGCAAAACAGTATGAGTAAACAAAATAAAGCAAAAATTTTAAACCATTACAGCGCATGGAAATATGTGGTGTTAGTGGTCACTATCACCATTATGTTTTTTAGTGCACTGCCAACATTTTATGGCGAAGATTCTGCTATCCAAGTCAGTAAGGATGCCGGTCTTAAGTTAGCGCCATTGGCGCTGCAGCAACAATTACTCTCGTCCGGTATGAATGTTAAAAGGATTGATCAGTCAGACGGACAAACATTAATTGTGCTGGGAGATAACTCTCAGCAAGCACAGCTGAAGTCGTTACTTGCAGAGCGGGTACAAGATCCATCTGAATTGACGCTTATGTTAGCGCCTTCAGCCCCTAATTGGATGCTGTCCTTAGGGTTTTCACCGATAAAGTTAGGCTTAGATCTTCGTGGCGGCGTACAGTTCTTATTGGATGTTGAAATAGAACCTGTTTATAAGCTGCACTACAACACTTTTGTTGAGTCTGTTCGCCAATTTGTAAGAGATGAGTCTCTTACTGGTGTCACTGTACAGCAGCAAGTTGGCGATAGAGTGCAAATTACAACTTCGGACTCAGGCCATCGACAAGTTTTGCGAACATTCATCAGTCAAAAATACCCAAACTGGCAATTGAGTAATAATGGGGCGAACTCGCTGAGTGTTGTGCTCTCAGCCGCTGAAAAAAACAATATTCAAGATCTCACTGTGAAACAGAACCTGCAGATTATGCGCAGCCGCATTGAACAGTTGGGGATCACCGAAGCTGTGGTTCAGCGTCAAGGAGAGCATCGGATCAGAATTGAACTGCCGGGCGTACAAGATCCTGCCGAGGCCAAGTCGGTGATTGGTGCTACAGCCAGTTTAGCTTTTTATCAGGTGATGCAGTCAAACTCAGTTAACTCAAAAACACTAAACGATGAGAAAGGACAACCAGTATCGGTTGCAAGGCGCGCAGTACTAGGCGGTGAGCATATTGTTGATGCTAGGGCTCAATTAGGTGAAATGGGCTTGCCAGAAGTGGTGATTCACCTCGATCGTGATGGCGGCAGAAAGATGTCTGATTTCTCTCGCGCCAATATCGGTAAACCAATGGCGACATCCTACAGCGAATATAGCCGAGATGAGCAAGGTAAAATTAGCCAGACTACCGAAGTGATAAGCGTGGCCACAATTCGCTCACAATTAGGAGACCGTTTTAGTATCACTGGGGCTGGCGATTATGCGAGCGCACAGCAACTAGCACTTTTATTAAGAGCCGGCTCAATGACTGCACCGGTGACAATTGTAGAGGAGCGCACCATAGGGCCAAGTTTAGGTGAAGAAAACATCACCAATGGTTTTGCTGCTTTGGCGTTAGGCATGGCATTTACATTGCTGTTTATGGGGCTTTGGTATCGCCGTTTAGGTTGGATTGCCAATGTGGCACTGTTATCAAATATGGTGTTGTTATTTGGCCTGCTGGCATTAATCCCTGGAGCGGTTTTAACCCTGCCTGGAATCGCTGGCCTGGTACTAACAGTGGGCATGGCGGTTGATACAAATGTGCTCATCTTTGAAAGGATTAAGGACAAACTACGTGAGGGAAGGAGCTTTGCACACGCGATTGACCGAGGTTTTGATAGCGCATTTTCAACCATTATTGACGCGAATATTACTACTATGATAACCGCAGTTGTGTTGTATTCGATTGGTAACGGCCCGATTCAAGGCTTTGCCTTGACGCTAGGGCTTGGCCTGCTAACCAGTATGTTTACCGGTATTTTTGCTTCTAGAGCATTAGTTAACTGGGTATATGGACGTGACTTTAGACGTGATGTGAAGGTGTAATATGAAATTATCTAACTTAAGCAAACTAAGCAAACTAAGCAAAGCCCGTTACCTTTCAAGTGTACTGTCCTTGATCATTATGATCTCATCTATCGGTATTATCTTTAGCCACGGTTTTAATTGGGGCTTAGACTTCACTGGAGGAGTGGTCACCGAAGTTAAAGTTGATGCAAATATCCAAGCATCGCAGATTAGCCAGCTGTTGGCTGCGCACTCAGAGCAGGAGGTAAGTGTTATTTCAGCCGGTGAACCTGGACGTTGGGTACTCAGGTACAGCCAAGTAGATGCGGAGACTAGCAGTAATATTGCTAGTGTTTTTGCTCCACTAACTGATAATGTCGAAGTGCTTAACTCAAGCATTGTTGGGCCGCAAATTGGCCAAGAGCTAGCAGAGCAGGGCGGTTTAGCTTTGCTAGTGGCTATGCTGTGTATATTGGTATATCTCAGTTTTCGCTTTGAATGGCGATTGGCCAGTGGTGCACTATTAGCCCTGTTTCATGATGTTGTATTTGTATTGGCTGTTTTCTCTTTGACACAAATGGAGTTTAACTTAACTATTTTGGCGGCAGTGCTGGCCATTTTAGGGTACTCACTCAATGACTCGATAGTGATAGCTGATAGAATTAGAGAGGTTTTGATAGCGAAACCTAAAATGGCAATTGATGAAATCTGTAGCAGTGCGGTAAAAGCAACATTTTCTCGAACCATGGTGACAAGTGGCACAACTCTGATTACTGTCGCTGCATTATGGTTTATGGGAGGTATACCTTTACAGGGCTTCTCCATTGCTATGTTCTTAGGCATTTTGATTGGAACAGTCTCGTCTATTTCCGTGGGAACCTGTTTGCCTGAGTTATTGAAAGTAAAAGCTGAGCACTATGAGGTGAAACCAATAAGCGATACGCCATAGTTTTATTAAGGCGTAAATAAAAAAGAGCCGCTGAATAATCAGCGGCTCTTTTTATCTATCTCGCTAGAGCTTCTTTCGTGGATAAAAGAGGCTTTTTGCTAATTACTTTGCCTTAGGCACAGCAATTTTCATTTCTTCAGACTGACGGAACAGTACTAAAACGTGACCAATAAGCTGTACTTGAACAGCTTGAGTTTCACGTACGATGGCGTCGACGATTGCATTTTTAAGCTCTCTGTCACCAGAGGCTATTTTCACTTTAATCAATTCATGATGAGAGAGTGCACTATCAATTTCAGCCAGTACACCTTCAGTCAGGCCGTTGCCACCAAGCATCACTACGGGCTTCAAACTGTGCGCTAAGCCCTTTAAGTGCTGTTTTTGTTTGGTTGTTAAGTTCATTTATACCAACTTTATGCTGAGTTACTGTTGAAAAGCCGCTATTCTACCCTTATATATGCTTTGTGTAACTCTCAATTGTTGCGGATTTTAAATGTCAGGTAAAAAACGAACAGCTAGTTCATCTCGCTGGATGCAAGAACATTTCGATGATCACTATGTCAAACTCGCGCAAAAACGCGGTTTTAGGTCAAGAGCGGCCTTTAAGATTGAAGAGATCCAAGAGAAAGATAAACTTATTCGTCCGGGGATGACGGTTGTTGATTTAGGCGCCGCACCCGGCGGTTGGTCACAAGTGGCCGTTAAACTTGCTGGAGACAAAGGAAAAGTTATCGCATGTGACATTTTGCCTATGGATCCCATTGTAGGCGTAGATTTTTTGCAAGGAGACTTTCGCGAGGAAAAAGTACTTGATGCGCTGCTGACTCGAGTTGGTGATGCGAAAGTGGATGTTGTGTTATCTGATATGGCACCTAACATGAGTGGGACAGGCGGGGTAGACCAACCTCGCGCTATGTATTTGGTAGAACTTGCATTAGACATGTGTCATCAAGTTTTGGCACCTAATGGCTGTTTTGCTGTTAAGGTCTTTCAGGGGGAGGGCTTTGACGAATACATGAAAGCAGTAAAAGAAGCATTTAAAACGGTTAAAACACGTAAGCCAGATTCTTCGCGACCACGATCGCGTGAAGTCTATCTTGTGGCGACTGGGTACAAGTTATAGTAATCTATCGTAAGTACTCTAACATTAGTTTTCGAAAGACTTTAAAAAGAGGTCGAGTAATTTGAGTGACATGGCTAAAAATTTAATTCTCTGGGTTGTCATCGCTGTTGTATTGATGTCAGTTTTTCAGGGCTATTCCCCCTCTTCTTCAAATAAGCAGAAGATGGATTATTCTACCTTTTTGGATGACGTAAAAGCTGGGCAGGTTAGTACTGTTGAAGTGAAAAGCGATCAACGTACCATTGAAGGGACTAAGCGTACCGGTGAGAAGTTTGTCACCATTATGCCGATGCCGGATCTAGATCTAATCAATGATCTTGACCGTAAAGGCATCATGATGAAAGGCCAAGAAGCGGAAGAGTCGGGTTTCTTGACCCAAATCTTTATCTCTTGGTTCCCAATGCTACTCCTTATTGGTGTGTGGATATTCTTCATGCGTCAAATGCAAGGCGGTGGTGGTAAAGGCGCGATGTCATTTGGTAAGAGTAAAGCCAAGTTGATGAGCGAAGACCAGATTAAAACGACTTTTGCTGACGTTGCTGGTTGTGACGAAGCCAAAGAAGACGTTAAAGAGCTGGTTGATTACCTGAAAGAGCCAACACGTTTCCAAAAGTTGGGTGGCCGAATTCCTACTGGTGTTTTGCTCGTAGGCCCTCCTGGTACAGGTAAGACGCTAATTGCTAAAGCCATTGCTGGTGAAGCTAAAGTGCCTTTCTTTACTATTTCAGGTTCAGACTTTGTTGAAATGTTTGTTGGTGTTGGTGCGTCTCGCGTACGTGATATGTTCGAACAAGCTAAAAAGTCTGCTCCTTGTATTATCTTCATTGATGAAATCGATGCCGTTGGTCGCCAGCGTGGCGCAGGTGTGGGTGGCGGTCATGATGAGCGTGAACAGACATTGAACCAAATGCTGGTTGAAATGGATGGCTTTGAAGGTAACGAAGGTGTGATTGTCATCGCAGCGACTAACCGTCCCGACGTACTTGATGCTGCATTATTACGTCCAGGTCGTTTCGACCGTCAGGTTGTTGTTGGTTTGCCAGATGTTCGTGGTCGTGAGCAAATTCTTAAAGTGCATATGCGTAAAGTACCTTTAGCTGACGGTGTTAAGGCAAGTGTTATTGCCCGTGGTACCCCTGGTTTCTCTGGTGCTGATTTGGCTAACCTTGTTAATGAAGCGGCGTTGTTTGCTGCTCGTAACAGTCGCCGTGTTGTTGGCATGGAAGAGTTTGAAAGCGCAAAAGACAAAATCATGATGGGTGCTGAGCGCCGCACTATGGTGATGTCTGAAGAAGAGAAAGAGATGACCGCGTACCACGAAGCGGGTCACGCTATCGTTGGTTGCTTAGTTCCTGAGCACGACCCTGTGCATAAGGTGACTATTATTCCACGCGGTCGCGCATTGGGTGTTACTTTCTTCCTTCCTGAAGCGGATGCGATTAGTCAAAGTAGACGTAAACTTGAAAGCCAGATCTCAGTTGCTTATGGTGGTCGTCTAGCTGAAGAGATTATCTATGGTACTGAAAAAGTATCGACTGGTGCGTCGCAAGATATTAAGTATGCGACATCTATCGCGCGTAACATGGTGACTCAGTGGGGCTTTTCTGAGAAGTTAGGTCCAGTACTTTACGCTGAAGATGAGAACGAAGTCTTCTTAGGTCGTAGCATGGGTAAATCACAGCATATGTCAGATGACACTGCTCGAATTATTGATGCTGAAGTTAAGATGTTGATCGACTCTAACTACGACAGAGCTCAAAAGTATCTGACTGAAAACATGGATATTCTTCATGCCATGAAAGATGCACTGATGAAGTATGAAACCATTGATTCAAATCAGATTGATGACTTAATGGAACGACGCGAAGTGCGTATGCCTGCTGAGTGGGAAAAAGACCAGCAGTCTGATGATAACGACAGCAACGGTGCCTCTTCTGAGAAGAAAGAGAAAACTGACGATACTGAAGAGAAAAAAACTGACGTAACTGATGCAGACGAATCACCTGCTAAGTAATCTTTAGTTAATTTGAGAAAGCCCCATTATGGGGCTTTCTTGTTTATGGAGCTTTATTTTGTCGATATTAACTTGTGGTGACAAATCATTAGATTTATCTACAGCGGTTATTATGGGGATCCTTAACGTTACCCCTGACTCTTTTTCTGATGGTGGCGCATACTCTTCATTTGAAAGAGCCTGCCGCCAAGCAGATTCCATGGTTGAGCATGGGGCGAAGTTTATTGATATCGGTGGTGAGTCAACAAGGCCAGGTGCTAAGGACGTCTGTGAGGAGGACGAACTTGCACGAGTAATCCCGTTGATTGAGTATGTTGCAAAACAGCACGATGTATGGATATCAATAGACACCAGTAAGCCTAGAGTCATGAGAGCGGCTGTCGCGGCAGGTGCACACCTCATTAATGATGTTAGAGCTTTACAAGAGCCTGGTGCGTTAACAGCGGCCAGTGAGCTCAATGTCCCCGTATGCCTTATGCATATGCAAGGGCAACCTCGTACGATGCAGCAAAACCCAATCTATGCAGACGTTGTCGAAGATATAGCGGCATTCTTTAAGCAACGTATCGACCAATGTGTTCAAGCAGGTATTAAGCGTGACAATATTGTGCTTGATCCAGGATTTGGATTTGGTAAATCATTAGCGCATAATTATGAAATATTACAGCGCTTTGCTGAATTTGATGTTTTCGGGCTACCATTGTTAGCGGGAATGTCTCGAAAAAGTATGTTTGGTCAGTTACTTAATCGTGATGTATCACAAAGATTAAGTGCGTCTCTTGCTGCTAATATGTTAGCCCTGCAGGCGGGAGCCAATATAGTGCGTGTACATGATGTACAGGAAACAGCCGATATGATGGCTGTGCTCAACGCAACTAAAAATTACAAGGATTTAAGCTAGACTCTTGTTCAGTTTAAATGAAGTATGATTTGGTAGAATATGTGCATTCGTTTCTACCCACAGCTATTAGTTTGGAGTTTTCGTGAAGCAAAGACAATTTTTTGGTACCGACGGTATTCGTGGCAAGGTCGGTGCAGGCAAGATGACACCTGAGCTTGCGCTCAAACTGGGTTGGGCGGCCGGACGTGTATTATCACGAGCGGGTACCCATAAAGTTATAATTGGTAAAGATACTCGTATTTCTGGTTATTTATTTGAATCAGCGCTAGAGGCAGGCTTATCTGCTGCGGGTCTAGATGTCATGCTAATTGGCCCAATGCCAACACCAGCTGTTGCATATTTGACTCGAACATTCCGCGCGGAGGCAGGCATTGTGATCAGTGCTTCCCATAACCCTTATTACGACAACGGCATTAAATTCTTTTATACCGATGGTAGTAAGTTAGAAGATGCGGTAGAGCTTGAAATCGAAGCTGAATTAGAGAAGCCATTAACTTGCGTGGAATCTCACTTATTGGGCAAAGTGGGTCGTATCGATGATGCTGCTGGCCGTTATATTGAATATTGTAAAAGTCACTTCCCTGCAGAGCAGACGTTAAGTGGCTTAAAGATTGTAGTTGATTGTGCCCATGGCGCAACATACCACATCGCACCTAGCGTATTTAAAGAGCTTGGCGCTGAAGTGATCGCAATAGGTGATAAACCTAATGGCTTGAACATCAACGACAAAGTTGGTGCAACTTCGATGGCCAAAATTTGTGAAACCGTGCTAGAAGAAAATGCCGATTTAGGCATTGCACTTGATGGTGATGGCGATCGGATCATGATGGTGAACCGTCATGGCCGGGTAATTGATGGCGACGAAATTCTTTACATTTTGGCTTGTGACGCTCAGAAGCGTGGCGTATTGCAAGGCGGAGTCGTTGGAACATTGATGTCTAACCTAGGTTTAGACTTAGCATTGCAGGCGCTTGATATTCCGTTTGTACGCTCTAAAGTGGGCGACCGTTATGTGATGGAATTATTAAAAGAGCATGATTGGAAGATTGGCGGCGAAAACTCCGGCCACATCCTAAACCTTGATCATGGTACCACTGGTGATGGAATTGTGGCGGGTATATTGGTACTAGCAGCAATGTGTCGTCAAAGCGCTAGCCTTGAGGAACTCACAGCAGGCATTACCATGTTGCCTCAGGTGTTGGTCAATGTTCGTTTTGAAGGCGCTGATGACCCGTTGTCGTCAGAGGTAGTACTTACAGCAAAAGCTGAGGTTGAACAGAAACTTGGTGCTAGAGGGCGTGTACTGCTGCGTAAATCTGGTACCGAGCCTTTACTTCGAGTGATGGTAGAGGGCGACGACCGAACTGACGTGACGCAATTTGCAAACGACATAGCAGATGCGGTCCGTAATCTAGTGTAGACTTGCTGCTTGGTTAGAATTTCTTGCTGTTTATGATGCTGTAAAAACAAGCATCTCAAGCATATATCGCCTTGGTCGCGTAAAAAGTATGCGTTCTAACCGAGTTTATTAAAAATTACGCCTTTAGGTATTGTAAGTTAACAAGTGGTTCGCTATTATTCACGCCGCTTTCAGAGGAGACAGTGATGGCACTAAGACGTCCCATGGTCGCTGGTAATTGGAAAATGAATGGCAGTGCGCAACTTGCGCAAGAGCTATTCAAAAAATTCGCTACCAAGCTCCAAAATGATTCAGCGGAAGTAGTTTTGTGTCCGCCTTCTATTTATTTGGAAAGTGTTCGACAGCTGCTAGATGAAAATAAAGAGGCCTTAAACGGTTGTCTTGTCAGAATGGGTACACAGAATGTCAGTCAACATGACTTCGGTGCTTATACTGGTGAAATATCTGGGCAGATGTTAAAAGATTCAGGATGTCGATATGTTATTATCGGCCATTCAGAACGTCGCCGTATGTACGGAGAGACGAGTGACATAGTAGCAGAGAAATTTGCTGCAGCTCAAAAACATGGTTTGACACCAATATTATGTGTTGGTGAGTCGGGTCCAGCTCGTGAAGCAAGACGTACTTTTGAAGTTATTGCTGAAGAGTTAGATGTGGTCATTGAAAAAAATGGCACCATGGCTTTTGACAACGCAATTATCGCCTACGAGCCATTATGGGCTGTAGGAACAGGTAAGAGCGCTACGCCAGAGCAGGCACAGGAAGTTCATGCGTTTATTCGCAAACGCCTCTCTGAAGTATCTCCATTTATCGGAGAAAATATCAGGATTTTGTACGGTGGTAGCGTAACACCGAGTAACGCAGCAGATTTATTTGCTCAGCCTGATGTAGACGGTGGCTTGATTGGCGGTGTTAGCCTCAATGCTACTGAATTTCTCAGTCTATGTACGATAGCGATGAGCGCATAAATATGTATGAAGTTCTAATGGTTGTTTACTTGTTGGTAGCGATTGGTCTTGTAGGCATGATCCTAATCCAGCAAGGTAAAGGTGCAGATATGGGAGCCTCTTTTGGCGCCGGAGCATCTGGTACTCTGTTCGGTTCATCAGGTTCTGGTAACTTCTTGACTCGTTCAACTGCAATTTTGGCAATAGCGTTTTTTGCTTTAAGTCTTACTATTGGTAACTTAAGTGCAAATCACACTCAATCTGAAGATGCATGGAACGATTTAGGTAGCGATGCAGCACAAGCTGTAGAGCAAGTTCAGCAGGGCGCTGAAAAGTCAGAAGATAAAATCCCTGACTAATCCATAGTAACTTATGGATACTATTAATCAGATAGATTAATAGAGATTGTTGTAATAACTATTAACCTCTAAACATAGTTATGATTAACAACAATCAACGTAGAAATTATGCGGATGTGGTGGAATTGGTAGACACGCCAGCTTGAGGGGCTGGTGAGCGAAAGCTCGTGGGGGTTCAAGTCCCCCCATCCGCACCAAATCTTTGATTTTGTTTAATGACCAAGTCAAAGGTAATAAAGTGGCTAGTTGAGCCCTTTATTATTGCAAGTAGAGGCGATTCTCAATATACTTGCACAAGTTGTCGCGGGGTGGAGCAGTTTGGTAGCTCGTCGGGCTCATAACCCGAAGGTCATCGGTTCAAATCCGGTCCCCGCAACCAGCTTCCCAGTAAAGGATTTAGATCCTATACTGTTACAGGTTCTGGATATATCAACCTCGTCATTACGGGGTTTTTTGTTATCTGGGACTTACAAAACTGTCATGAAAATGACTTTTTACTGGGGCTATTAGGCCCTTTTTTGTTTTTCTGGGGGTAACCTTGGCTACATTAGAACGCAAACTGGTAGAGATGCTCAAAGCACCAGTTGAAGCATTAGGCCACGAGCTTTGGGGTTTGGAATATATTCAAGCAGGTAAGCACTCTATCTTGCGTCTATATATAGACAACGAAAAAGGCATTTTTATTGAGGACTGTGCAGAGACCAGTCGTCAGGTTAGTGCTGTTATGGATGTTGAAGACCCAATCTCAACAGAGTACACACTCGAAGTTTCTTCACCTGGTGTAGATAGACCTCTGTTCACTGCTGAACAGTATCAACTTTACATCGGTGAGACTGTAAAAGTACAAGTGACGATGCCTGTTGCAGGTAGTCGTAATTTAAAAGGAACCGTTATCGGCGTTGAGGGGCAAATGCTTACTCTGTCGGTAGACGGCAACGAACTGATAATTGCTTTGGATAATATCCGCAAAGGCAATTTAATCGCTAAGTTTTGATGAATTCAAGGTGAACGAGGCAAGAGAATGAATAAAGAGATCCTGCTAGTCGCTGAGGCGGTTTCAAATGAAAAAGGTGTACCTCGCGAAAAGATTTTTGAAGCGCTGGAAATTGCACTAGCCACAGCAACCAAGAAAAAATATGAAGGTGACATTGAAGTACGTGTTGCCATTGATCGCAAAACTGGTGGTTACGAAACATTCCGTCGTTGGATGGTTGTTGAGGACACTGGCGAGCCGTTAGAGAACCCTTTCCGCGAAATTACGCTTGAAGCAGCCGTATACGATGATCCAGAGATTGAGCTTGGTGGCTTTATCGAAGATGAAATCGATTCAGTGGCATTTGACCGTATTACGACGCAAACTGCGAAACAAGTCATCGTACAGAAAGTACGTGAAGCTGAACGCGCACAGATTGTTGACCAATTCCGTGATCGCGAAGGCGAACTAATCGTTGGTGTCGTTAAGAAAAGTAACCGTGAAAGCGTGGTTGTCGATTTGGGTAGTAATGCTGATGGCGTTCTGTTCAAAGAAGACCTTATCTCACGTGAGTCTTTCCGCCCTGGTGACCGTGTTAGAGCATTGCTTTACTCAGTACGTCCAGAAGCGCGCGGTGCACAGCTATTCTTGACTCGCACTAAATCAGAGATGCTCATTGAGCTTTTCCGCGTTGAAGTGCCAGAAATTCAAGACGAAATGATCGAAATCATGGGCGCTGCTCGCGACCCTGGTTCTCGCGCAAAGATTGCAGTTAAGTCTAACGACCGTCGTATCGATCCTATCGGTGCGTGTGTTGGTATGCGTGGTGCACGTGTTCAAGCCGTTTCAAACGAGCTTGGCGGTGAGCGTGTTGATATCGTGCTTTGGGATGATAATCCAGCACAATACGTTATCAACTGTATGGCGCCAGCTGATGTTGCTTCAATCATTGTAGATGAAGACAACCACTCAATGGATATCGCTGTTGAAGCTGATAGCTTAGCGCAAGCAATTGGTCGTAATGGTCAAAACATTCGTTTAGCAACTCAACTATCTGGTTGGGAACTTAACGTAATGACTGTTGATGATATGAAAGCTAAGCATCAAGCAGAAAGCGCTAAAGTGGTTAACTTGTTCATCGAGTCATTAGACGTAGATAGCGAGTTTGCTCAAGTTTTGGCTGACGAAGGCTTTACCTCTTTAGAAGAGATTGCTTACGTACCAAGCTCAGAACTACTAGAAATTGAAGGATTTGACGAAGATATCGTTGAGTCTTTAAGAGAACGTGCAAAAGCAGCGATCTCGACTCGCGCACTTGCGACTGAAGAGGCACTTGATGGTGCTGAACCAAGTGAAGACCTACTAGCTTTAGAAGGTTTGGATAGACACTTGGCATTCGTAATGGCAAGCAAAGGCGTAATCACGCTAGAAGATTTAGCCGAACAAGGCATTGATGATTTGATCGAAATTGAAGAATTAACAGAAGAAAAAGCAGGTGAGCTCATTATGGCTGCCCGTAATATCTGTTGGTTTGGCGAAGAAGCATAAGTCGATCAACAGAGGGGAATTTAATAATGGCAGATACTACAGTAGACAAACTAGCCAAAGAAGTTGGGAAAAGCGCTGATCGACTGGTCGAGCAATTTTCTCAGGCTGGTATCAAGAAATCGGCAAACGATACGGTTTCTGAATCTGAAAAACAGCAGTTGCTTGATTTTCTTAAGAAGCAACACGGTGGCGATGCTGCACCACAAAAGATGACATTACAGCGTAAGTCGGTGTCTACATTGAGCGTTGCAGGAAGTGGCGGTCAATCAAAAGACGTTAAAGTAGAAGTTCGCAAGAAGCGTACTTTTGTTAAACGCGACGAAGCAGCAGAAGCTGAATTAGCGGCTGCGGCGAAAGCTGAAGAAGAATCGAAAGCTGCAGCGGCTAAAGCTGAAGCAGAAGCGAAGGCTAAAGCCGATGCTGAAGCAAAGCAAAAAGCTGATGCAGAAGCTAAAGCGAAAGCTGAAAAAGCAGCAAAAGCTAAGTCAGAGAAGCAAGAAGCAGCTCCTGCACAAACTGCAGATGAAAAAGCCGCTAAAGATGAAGCTGATAAGCTTCAAGCTGCTAAAGATGAAGTTGCTAAAGCCAAAGCTGATGCTGAAGCAGCCGCAGCGACTGAAGAAGCACGTCGCCTAGCTGAAGAAAATGCTAAACGTTGGGCTGATGAAGAAAAAGCCCGTAAAGAAGCTGAGAAGACCGGTGATCACCATGTAACGACTTCAACAGAAGCTCGTGCTGCTGAAGATACTGCTGATGCTAACGCTGAAAAACGTGGACGTCGTCCTCGTAAACCTTCTGCAAATGCTGGCAACAATGCTAACCCAAATGCAAATGCGGGTTCAGGTCGTCCTGGCGGTAAAGGTAAGCGCGGTAAAGATAACCGTCGTGATAACCGCAACTCACGTAACTCGCGTAATGCACGTAGCGTTGCTCCTGAGTCTATGGACCAAGCATTTAATAAGTCTGCCGTTGTTGTTAAAGCAGAAGTTAGCATTGGTGAAACGGTTTCAGTTTCTGAACTTGCTTCTAAGATGTCAGTTAAAGCAACTGAAATTATCAAGCAGATGATGAAGATGGGCTCTATGGTTACTATTAACCAAGTCCTAGACCAAGAGACTGCACAGTTAGTTGCTGAAGAGATGGGTCACAAAGTGATTCTAACTCGTGAAAACGAGCTTGAGCATCAAGTTCTTGCTGACCGTAACGGTGACGTTAAAGTTGAACCACGTGCTCCTGTAGTAACTATCATGGGCCACGTTGACCATGGTAAAACATCGCTACTTGATTACATTCGCCGTGCAAAAGTTGCTTCTGGCGAAGCGGGTGGTATTACTCAGCATATTGGTGCTTACCACGTTGAAACGGGTAACGGCATGATCACCTTCCTTGATACTCCTGGTCACGCTGCGTTTACCGCAATGCGTGCTCGTGGTGCCAAGGCAACGGATATTGTAATTCTTGTTGTTGCTGCAGACGATGGCGTTATGCCACAAACAATCGAAGCGATCCAGCATGCTAAAGCCGGTGGCGTACCACTGATTGTTGCTGTGAACAAGATTGATAAGCCGGAAGCAGATCCTGAGCGTGTTAAGTCTGAGCTGTCTCAACATGGCGTAATGTCAGAAGACTGGGGCGGAGAGAACATGTTTGTTCACGTTTCAGCTAAGAGCGGCGAAGGTATTGATGAATTACTAGAAGGTATCCTTCTAGAGTCTGAAGTATTAGAGCTTAAAGCGGTTCGTGAAGGTATGGCTGCTGGTGTTGTTGTTGAATCTAAGCTTGATAAAGGCCGTGGTCCAGTTGCAACAGTGCTTGTACAAGAAGGTACCTTGAAGCAGGGCGATATCGTTCTTTGTGGTCTTGAGTACGGTAAAGTCCGTGCGATGAAGGATGAAAACGGTAAAGCAATTACTGAAGCTGGTCCATCTATTCCAGTAGAGATTTTAGGTCTTTCTGGCGTGCCATCAGCTGGTGATGAAGCTACTGTTGTACGTGATGAGCGTAAAGCGCGTGAAGTCGCACTTTACCGTCAAGGTAAGTTCCGTGACGTTAAGCTGGCTCGCCAGCAGAAGTCTAAGCTTGAAAACATGTTCGCCAATATGGTTGAAGGTGAAGTTCAAGAGCTTAACTTGGTACTTAAAGCTGACGTACAAGGTTCGCTTGAAGCAATCGCTGATTCGCTTAACAAGCTATCTACTGATGAAGTTAAAGTTAACATCATCGCTCGCGGTGTAGGTGGACTGACTGAGACAGACGCAACATTAGCTGCAGCATCTAACGCTATTATGGTTGGCTTTAACGTCCGTGCCGATGCACAAGCGCGTAAAGTTGTCGACAGCGAAAGCGTTGACCTTCGTTACTACAGCATCATCTATCAGTTGATTGATGAAGTTCGTGATGCGATGGGTGGCATGCTAGCGCCAGAATTCAGACAAGAAATTATTGGTCTTGCTGAAGTTCGTGATGTATTTAAGTCTCCTAAGATTGGCGCAATCGCTGGTTGTATGGTTACTGAAGGTACTATTAAGCGTAGCGCTCCAATCCGTGTTCTACGTGAAAACGTTGTTATTTATGAAGGTGAGCTAGAATCTCTACGCCGCTTCAAAGATGACGTTAGTGACGTCCGTAACGGAATGGAATGTGGTATCGGTGTGAAGAACTATAATGACGTCAGAGTTGGCGATCAGATTGAAGTCTTCGAGACCGTTGAGATTGCACGTACCTTGTAATCTATCTTATTAATTATAAGGGCGGCGTAAGCCGCCTTTATTTTTTAAAGTAAATGGCAAATATATTATGGCAAAAGAATTTAGTCGTACACGCCGTATTGCACAGCAACTGCAACAAGAGTTAGCTGTCGTTCTTCAGCGTGATATGAAAGACCCTCGCATTGGCTTTGTAACTGTCAATGACGTTGATGTTTCACGTGATTTAAGCTATGCAAAGGTGTTTGTTACTTTCTTTGAAGAAGATGAAAAGCTTGTTCAAGAGAAAGTTGAAGCATTAGATGCCGCAGCAGGCTATATCCGTTCACTGGTAGCAGGCCGTATGAAATTACGCGTGATGCCAGAACTGCGTTTTATCTATGACAGCTCATTGGTTGAAGGTATGCGTATGTCGAACCTTGTTAGTCGAGTGATCAGTGATGATGAGGCTAAGCAGCAAGAGCACGGTACAGCAGAAAACGTTAAGCAAGACAGCGACAAGGCTGAGGACGATAAGTAATGGCTCGTCGTTCTCGTGGTCGTCATATAGATGGTGTGTTGTTGCTTGATAAAGACACAGGTATGAGCTCGAACTTTGCATTGCAAAGAGTGAAACGCTTTTTTAATGCAAACAAAGCGGGTCATACTGGTGCGCTTGATCCCCTAGCCACTGGCATGTTGCCTATATGCTTAGGTGAAGCCACCAAGTTTTCGCAGCACCTTCTCGATGCTGATAAGCGTTACCTAGTCACCGCTAAGCTTGGTCAGCGCACTGACACTAGCGATTCCGACGGTGAAGTTGTTCAGACTCGTGAAATTAACTTTACTCAAGAGCAGCTTGATACAGCACTTGAGCATTTTCGCGGTAAAACGATGCAAGTGCCGTCGATGTATTCTGCGCTTAAATATCAAGGTCAGCCCTTGTATAAATATGCGCGTGAAGGCATTGAAGTACCGCGTGAAGCGCGTCCTATCAATGTATTTGAGCTTAACTTTATTAGCCTAGAAGGTGACGAGTTAACCTTAGATATTCATTGCTCTAAAGGGACCTATATCCGAACCATAACTGATGATTTGGGTGAGATGCTCGGCTGTGGCGCGCATGTGATAATGCTGCGACGTACTCAAGTTGCGGGTTACCCATACGACAATATGGTCTCTCTAGCTCAACTAGAAACGCTAGTCGCTAAGGTTGAGGCTGAATCATTAACCCTAGCTGAGGTATTAGATCCACTTCTTTTACCTATGGACACCGCGGTGAGTGATTTCAAAGAGATTAACGTCTCTGATGATATTGCGCCGTTCTTAATGAATGGTAACCCTGTTCAGGTTGCAAATTTGCCCGTTGATGAGCTTGTGCGTATCACTTTAGGTGTTGAACGCAAGTTTGTCGGTATTGGTCAGATGAATGATGATGGTCTGCTGGCACCAAAACGTCTGATTGTTGTAAGAGATGAGCCGATTGTTTAGCAATTATTTGCTTATGGTGGCTTAATCTAGTTGCTACTACCTTGCTTAATGGGTAAAATAGCGCGCTCACTTTGGCTGAGTTAGTGATCGGCTAAAGATTTTTAATTATTATTTTGGAGATAGAAATGTCACTAAGTGTTGAAGCTAAAGCTAAAATCCTAGCTGAATTTGGTCGTTGTGAAAATGATACTGGTTCTTCTGAAGTTCAAGTTGCTCTGCTAACTGCGCAGATCAACCACCTACAAGGTCACTTCAAAGAGCACATCCATGATCACCATTCACGTCGTGGTCTACTACGTATGGTTAGCACACGTCGTAAACTTCTTGCATACCTTAAGCGTACTGAAAATGTTCGTTACCAAGAGCTTATCAAGAAGTTAGGTCTACGTCGTTAATCTTTAATTAGATAACGTTCGACCTATTAAAAGGAGGCTTAGCCTCCTTTTTTTGTGCCTGTAATTTAGAAGTCTTGTCTGTATTATACCAATTGCATTAAGTATTTGAGCAGTTCAGACCCCCTCTGTCTTTTCAATTCAAAGCGCATTGGTAAAGAAATGGTTATACCAATTGCATTAAGTATTTGACCAGTTCAGAGCCCCTCAGCCTTTTCAATTCAAAGCGCATTGGTAAAGAAATGGTTATTCCCTTTTAAGCCAATGCAAAGCAGAA
>NZ_JAKIKQ010000001.1 GCF_023284045.1 Shewanella kaireitica | reverse complement strand
GTGCCCACACAGATTTGCTTGTCATATTGTTAAAGAGCGTGAAGTCATCTTTCATACTTCGCCGAAGACGCTAGGTCGTTGGCTTGAGGAGGCGTATTCTACACTCTCCAGTGGCGGCGTCAAGCGCTTATTTTAAGAAGTTTTTCAAGCGATGATTTCTTAACCACTCTCGTGAAAAGAAGCATTACCCGAAGCCCTTAAAGCGTTTGTCACCTGAATCAAATACCCGAAGGTTTTTAACTCTCTAACACTTCTGCAAGTCCCTTACTACCTAAGCTTTCGTTTAGTTAGTTGGCCTGCTGTGCCGTGTCAGTGGATGCGCATTATAGGGAAGTTTTGGCAGAGCACAAGAGGGATTATGAAGAAAAGTAGAATAAAAACCAATTTAGTATACCAACTGAATAAAACCCGCTCACAAAGTCTGCTTTTCATACAAAACCAGCGAACCGTGGGCTAATTAATGCAGTATTACCTAAGCGAAGTACTTCTACCTAAGGAGTTCGCAGTGGAAAATCAATGACCACTTCTATATAGAAGTAAGAAGCTTCATTTGCTATGAAGCCAATTATCACGCTAGCATGGCAATTATGGTAAAAATCTTTAATACGAAACTATAGTCACTTATATAGAAGGTGAAGCATGTTATTAGCTCCGATTACTGTCACTGCTAGCCAAATAAATAGTCCCAATCTCTTCGCTCACTCCATTATTGCCGTTCTATCAGGTTTATTATTGCTTACTAGCCTGTTCAGTAACGATGTATATGCAACTGAAATCTATACTTGGGTCGATGAGCATGGCGTTACGCACTTCAGCCAAGAACCACCAGAACAAAAACAAGTTAAAAAGATTTATAGTGAAGACATAAAACCAGCAAAGATAGGTACTGTCTCCCCTAAAGCAACAGCCAAAGTTATAAGTGAACCTACAGAGTTAGAAAAGTCCGCTATCGCAATAAATAAATCTGATAAAGCTCAAGCAAAAGTGATCTGTGAAAATGCTAAACATAGCCTCAATGTACTAACAAGCCATTCAAAGTTAAATAAACAGAGTAAAGAGTCTGGCGAAAGTGTGGCGATGACTGAAGAGCAAAGGCAAACTGCGATAAAAGAACAAAAACAGCGAGTCTCTTTATTTTGCGCTAAATAATCTAATTTCGCTATGGGAAGAAAGCGAGACAGACAAAATCTGAGTCTGTCTCGATGTCATCAACTATTGGCTAGCAGTTAGGTTATACATTGAACGTGCAACTCCATCCTCACAGGCTTTTAATCCTGCCTCCCAACCATTGTCAAATTTATCTAAGCCATCAAGTGCTGTATCTTTGACTACCGAGCCGTATAACTCTGTTTGTTGTTGCTTGGTTACATAAGCATTTTTACAACCCCGATAGTAACCATAGTGGTAAAGGCTCTCAAACTCCTGATTGCCTTCACCAATATAAGGGGCTGATGCAAGCCCGCGTTGATCATTATTGGCACACCCCAATATAACTACTGAAGTTAAAACGATTACTGCTAAATGGAACTTCATATTCACGCCTCCCTGTAAGAAAACCCTGTAAGAAAACCCTGTAGCCAATACATTGAAAGTTAACTAATGCATTGCTGCTATCAATATCATTGAGTATTGACGATAAATTTGAGAATACAAACAAATCGTTAAGTTACAGATGCAGACCTTTCCAGTTAAGGAGGTAAGAAAGTAAAAATGGCATCCCCTTTACAGGGATGCCATTTAATGAATAACTCATTCACAACACAATTACTGGGTAAAAGTCAGTTCATTGTCTAATACCGAGATATGAATCGTTTTGCCGGGTTGTAGTTGTCCACTTAGTATTTTTTGTGCCAGTGGATTTTCAACTTCCTGCTGCAATGCCCGCTTTAGTGGTCTCGCACCATATATAGGGTCGTAACCTGCGTCTGCAATAATCGCTAATGCGTCATCACTAATGACTAACTCGTAGTCTTTCTCTGCTAGCCTTTGCTTAAGTCCATCAATTTGAATTGATGCAATATGAGCAATGTTCTCCTTATTTAACGGATGGAAAACAACAGACTCATCGACTCGATTCAAAAACTCAGGTCTAAAATGTTGCGTGACCACCTGCATAACATCAGATTTCATCTCATCGTAGTTTTGAGAGCCGAAGCCTGCTTGAATCGCATCAGAACCAAGGTTTGATGTCATAATCACAACGGTATTACGAAAGTCTACAGTGCGGCCTTGGCCATCAGTCAAGCGACCGTCATCGAGCACTTGCAATAAAATATTGAACACATCAGGATGTGCTTTCTCTACTTCATCTAGCAAAATCACCGAATAAGGTTTACGCCTTACCGCTTCAGTTAGATATCCACCCTCTTCATAGCCAACATAACCAGGAGGGGCACCAACTAAACGCGAAACAGAGTGTTTTTCCATAAACTCAGACATATCAATTCGAACTAACGCAGATTCTGTATCAAACAGGAATTTTGCTAGTGACTTACACAGCTCTGTTTTACCTACGCCAGTAGGTCCTAAAAATAGAAAAGAACCAATAGGACGATTAGGGTCGGCAAGCCCTGCTCGGCTACGACGAATGGCATTCGATACCGAATCGACAGCTTCGTTTTGACCAATGACACGTTCGTGCAATGCATCTTCCATCTGCAGTAACTTTTCTCGCTCACCCTCGAGCATTTTTGATACTGGGATCCCAGTCGCTTTTGACAGCACCTCTGCGATCTCTATATCAGTCACTTTATTGCGTAGTAGAGTCATATCTTGCATTTCAGCTTGTGCCGCAAGATCTAGCTGTTTTTCAAGCTCAGGAATACGACCATATTGAAGTTCAGACATACGCGTTAAATCACCCGCTCGCCTTGCAACTTCAAGATCCATCCGCGCTTGCTCTAGATCAGCCTTAATATGCTGAGTTCCCGCTAATGCCGCTTTTTCAGTATGCCAAATCTCATTTAGCTCGCCCGCTTTAGCTTCGACTTCTTTAAGTTCAGAGCGAAGCACATCCAAACGACGTAGGCTTGCTTCATCCTCCTCTTTGCTTACCGCTTGCTCTTCAAGTTTTAACTGAATTGCGCGGCGCTCGAGTTTATCGAGAGATTCTGGCTTAGAGTCTATTTGTATTCTGATACTTGAAGCTGCCTCATCAATTAAATCAATGGCTTTATCAGGTAGCTTACGATCCGATATATAGCGGTTAGACATGCTAGCTGCGGCGACAATGGCAGGATCAGTGATCTCCACATGATGATGCAGCTCATAACGCTCTTTTAGTCCACGTAAAATAGCAATGGTATCTTCAACATTGGGCTCATCCACCAGCACCTTTTGGAAACGACGCTCTAACGCAGCATCCTTTTCAATGTACTGACGGTATTCATCTAATGTAGTGGCACCAACACAATGCAGATCGCCTCTAGCCAATGCTGGTTTAAGCATATTACCCGCATCCATAGCGCCATCGCCTTTACCGGCACCAACCATAGTGTGCAACTCATCGATAAAGAGGATAACTTGGCCCTCTTCCTGAGAAAGCTCATTCAGTACTGCTTTTAAACGCTCTTCAAACTCACCACGGTATTTAGCACCTGCGACTAACGCGCCCATATCCAAAGATAAGACTCGTTTGTTTTTTATTCCTTCTGGCACTTCATTGTTGATGATCCGCTGTGCAAGCCCTTCAACAATAGCGGTTTTACCCACTCCAGGCTCACCAATGAGTACAGGGTTGTTCTTGCTACGACGTTGCAAAACTTGAATCGTGCGACGAATCTCATCATCACGACCAATCACAGGGTCTAACTTCCCCTGCTCGGCACGTTCGGTAAGATCAACCGTGAATTTTTTTAATGCTTGGCGTTGATCTTCCGCATTAGGGTCATCAACATTCTGACCATTACGGATCTGATCAATTGTATTTTCCAACAGGGCTTTATCTGCCCCCGACTTTTTCAAAGCTTTGGCTAGTACATCATTGCCATCCAATGCGGCGAGGACAAATAGTTCACTAGAGATAAACTTGTCTTTACGCTTCTGAGCTAGCTTATCGCACACATTAAGAAGACGTATCAATGCTTGAGATAGCTGAACATCTCCGCCAGTGCCTTCAACCTGAGGCAATTGCTCCAACTCTTTACTTAATAAAGAACGCAAGCTACTGACTTGAATTCCAGCTTGGGTCAATAATGGGTGAATAGAACCGCCATCTTGATTAAGCAATGCCATCATCAAATGTACGGGCTCGATAAATTGGTGATCTCGACCCAATGCCAATGATTGAGCGTCCGAGATAGCAATTTGGAATTTATTGGTCATACGATCTAATCGCATCATTCCTCCGGTAACTCAGTTAGGTTTGTATCATTGCCACAAATCGTCACGCAAAACTCAATACTCTTTGAGCACTGCATTTAGCTTAATACAAACAGAAAATAATAGATCTGCTCTACAAGACCGTAAAGCATGTGATAACTAAAATATGGGGGCTATTTGAACAATTTCAAGTAAGGAGTTATGCATTGAGCCAAATAAATGAGGCCATTCTGCCAGTAACACCATCACGGCGGTAAGAGAAAAAAGATTCAGAGTCAGTCACTGTGCAGCGTTTATCTGCATAGACCTTATTCACACCGAGTTTGCATAAGCGGATCTTTGCTAGCGCATGAATATCAGCCATATACTTGTCACTGCCTTTTTGTTGACATGTTTGTCTAAAACAATTTTCAGCTTCAAGATCATAGGCTACAAACTGCTGCTTTACCTCTTCACCCACTTCAAAAGCACTGGGACCAATCGCGGGACCAAGATAAGCGACAAGCTCTTTTGGCGAATGGCTAAACTTGTTAACCGCAACCTCAATAATTCCATCGCATAATCCACGCCACCCAGCATGTACAGCCGCAACTTCGGTGCCATCAACATCACACAATAAAACTGGAAGACAATCAGCGGTCATCACCACACAGACCTGGTTGCTGCTATTGCAATAACTACCGTCGGCATAATGAATGTGGCTATTATCGGCGTTAACAACCTCAATACTATGAGTTTGCTCAAGCCAAGCAGGACTTACGGGGAGATTTAACTGATGCTCAATAATCTGTCGATTGCGATTAACATTAGCGAGGTTGTCACCAACATGCGCACCGAGATTTAAACTATCATAAGGCGGTAAACTGCTACCACCTTGGCGAGTCGAAAAAGCAAGGTTTACTCCCTTAGGAATAAACCATGCTAACTTCTCATCAACAACATCAACCATTAAATTACGGCTGGATTATCGAGGGTATCTTGACGCAGTGCCTTGGTCAGCTTAACCATATCGTCAGGGACAGGTGCCTGCCAGCTCATAATTTCACAAGTGAAAGGATGCGCTAACTCAAGACGTATTGCGTGCAATGCTTGACGCTTGAAGCCCATATAGGTTTCAAAAAAGTCAGGCGCAGCTCCTTTAGGTGGACGCGGACGTCCTGCATAAACAGGATCACCGACCAATACATGACCGATGTAAGCCATATGCACACGAATTTGGTGTGTACGACCAGACTCTAGGCGAAGACGTAAACGGGTGTGAGCTCGGAACTTCTCAGCCACGCGGTAATGGGTCATCGCTGGCTTACCGTTATGGACTACAGCCATATGGGTACGCTTAGTTGGATGACGATCGATAGGTTCATCGACAGTGCCGCCCGCAATAATACCGCCTTGAACAATCGCTTCATATTCACGAGTGATCTCACGAGCTTGCAGTGCTGTGACCAAATGTGTCTGTGCTTCAACCGTTTTAGCTACAACCATCAAACCAGTCGTGTCTTTATCTAAACGATGAACAATACCTGCACGAGGCACCAATTCGATACCAGGACAATGATGCAGCAAAGCATTCATCAGGGTACCATCTTGGTTACCAGCACCAGGATGCACTACGAGTCCA
Source organism: Shewanella kaireitica (assembly GCF_023284045.1). Lineage (GTDB taxonomy): Bacteria > Pseudomonadota > Gammaproteobacteria > Enterobacterales > Shewanellaceae > Shewanella > Shewanella kaireitica. The sequence goes on along the minus strand of NZ_JAKIKQ010000001.1, from coordinate 591,558 downwards.
GCTTGCTTATTAATAACCAAGATATGGTCATCTTCATAAACAATATCTAGATCGATAGCTTCAGCTTTTGCCGATGTTTCTTCTTCCAGTGTTGCTAAGACAATGATCTCCTGACCTTCTAAAACTTTGGTTCTAGGTTTGTCAGAAACATTACCGTCAATGCTAACTGCACCGGACAGAATCCACTCTTTAATGCGTGTTCGCGAGTAATCAGGGAACAAATCAGCCAAAGTCTGGTCTAATCTTTGCCCTGTTTGTATTGATGTTATCTCGCTTTTTAGTTTAATCTCTTGAGTCATATGAACCGTACCCACGTTTCGGGGTCCAAAAATGTTTACTATCTGTTACAATCGGATTGTTTCTATTTTATCGTGAAATGGAAAAATTCTTAACTATAACTTTAAAAGAATCGAATTCAAGTATGCATAAAATTGCTAAAAGTGTTGCTGTAGTCCTAATATCGCTTGCTGTTACGGCCTGTAGTAGTAAACAGGGCGAAGACCCTGCAATGATCAAAAGTTCGCCTGAAGTGCTTTATTCTCAAGCAAGAACCTCTATGGAGCTGGGAAATTACAGCAAAGCAGTTCGTTCTTTAGAAGCTTTGGATTCCCGTTTCCCGTTTGGACCTCATAAAACTCAAGTCCAACTCGATTTAATATTTGCTTACTACAAACTCGATGATCCAGCTTCAGGCATCGCTAACATCGACCGTTTCATTCGATTAAACCCAACACATAAAGACATAGATTACGTTTACTATATGCGCGGTCTAGTCAATATGCAGTCTGATCGTTACCTTTTCCACGATATGTTAAACATCGATAGATCTGATCGTGATCCTAAAGCGGCACAAGATGCATTTAAAGATTTCGATAGACTGGTTAAGGCTTATCCAAACAGTAAGTATGCAGCAGATGCTCAAAAACGCATGCAACACTTAAAAAATAGACTGGCACTTTACTCGATCAAGGTAGCTGAATACTACATAAAAATGAATGCATGGAGTGCAGCAGCCATTCGAGCACAGCTCGTTATGGAAGGTTTCCCAGGTACACCATCAACAGAAAGAGCTTTGGAGATAATGTCTCAAGCTTATGGTGAGCTAGGACAAGATAAGCTTAAAGAGCATGCACTTATGGTGATGCAAGCTAACTTCCCTGATAACAAATTGGTTGCTCAGCGCTAATTATTAACGCTGTTTTCCCTCTCGTTAATATCAATAAAGGCCTCATTAGAGGCCTTTATTTTTTTATAGATAGATTTACAAATGTTGGTAAACAAAACCGCCATATAGATATTTTGTCGCTTCAGCACCTAAAACCATCACCTTATCACCAGAGTTCAACACGCCAGAGTTAATCAATTTAGCTAAACTAACCCATATAGCCGCTGAACCTAAGTTCCCAAGTGATTTTGCATCATTAATAATCCGACTAGATTCAATAGATAACGCATCACCAAGTAATCGATCAATATGGCCATTCGCTTGATGGGGTAAAATAAAACGAAAGTCATCAAGATGATGCCCTCGCGACTGCAAAGCAGCCAAACCAAGCTCAAATAATTGACTGCCCTGCTGCCTTACCGCCTGAGTATTATGATGAAATCTTGCCATCTGCTTATTGGCAACATCCTTCGAACCCGAGTCGAGAAAAAAACCAGCCTCTTTACCTACGCCTATATGGCCCAAATAGATATCAGAAATAGTGCCAATCGAACCCGCTAACTGTTCGGCAGGAGCAAGCACCACTGCCGCTGCACCATCCCCCATCTGCACGTAGTTCACCAGCTGCTCGGTATCAATGAATTGATTATCCATATCAAAATAGACTGATCCCGTTTCACAACCAACAATTGCCAGCGGTTGCTGGTTCACAGCACAAAAGCTTGAAGCTATCTGCAACCCATTAGCAAAACCAGTACACGCTTGGCGTAACTCTAAATAGGGACCATGGTATGACAATTTATCCGCAACCCAAGCTGCATTGGGAGGAACTTGAGTATGTGGTGTACAGGTATGAGAGAGTAAATAGTCGAGCTCGCTTATTTCAACATCTGCAGTTAGCAGCGCACCATTGAGAGCTTCAACACTCAACTCTATACTGGTTGGTGCAGGTCGACTTGTTGCAACATTAAGATCACGACACAAATGCCTTCCCTCTATTCCCATTCGCCGTGCAATCGCTTTGGCTTTTCTTGCGGTCAACAAACCGCACTGCTGCCTTAGCTTCTCTAACAAATATTCATTATCAATATTGTCGTGAGGTAGGGCGTGATCAATCCCCTTCAATGAGAGCGAATGTTTAGCAAATTTTACCGCCATTTAGCCTCCAGCTTTCTTGTTACGCCGTCTAAGCACACCCCAATAGACTCAAATGCTCCCCCTTGAGTCAGCAAGAGCTGCATCAAGTTACCCACCACTTGCTCATGTTGCTCAGCAAACTGGTTTGCATCCGCACCAAGCGCCATTGCATGTTTGCGGCTAACGTAAACATGTTTAGCTTCATCTTTTTTTATTAGCCCGCACAATTGTGAAAATGGATGTTCCCTGCCTAAATGGCATTGTTCAAATGACTGCATAATATGGGTAACACAGGTATCTAAGATGGCAATTCTGACAAAGTGTTCGCTGTAATTTTCGACTCGCCCTAAGCTGGCATAAAAACGCTTGGCCTTTCGTTGTACTTGGCTAAAACTTGTCAGTTCCGTCAATTGACTTGCAACTTGTTGCAAGGCTATGTCGTGCCGATATTCATCCGCTTCGACTCCATGCAAACAGCTTAGAATGAGTTTATGTTCCGAGCCAGCTAAGCGCGCTATCTCGCTATTAAATACTAACTGCGCCGATTGCTCACCGCACAGTAATAAGGGCAGCAATCTTGCCATCGTGTCAGTCTGTTGATCAGAAAAACGGATTGGAGAGACTGTTGCTGCTTTTAACCAGTTTTCGATTCGTTGGCCATTTGCATGATCGGCCAACCCAATTGAGTGATTGTGTCTCAATGGAAAACATCGAGGTAAATTTCGCTTAAGCATTTGACCTCCTTAGCACCCAACGCTGGTAAAGCACTGGCAGCATCAACACATCAAAGCCCCAGGCAAAAAGCACGACCAAACAGGACAACAAACTCAGTTGGGCTATTGGAGCAAAGTCAGACAACAAGCCAATGGAAAAACCAAGAGCTATCGTCAGCGTGGTAAAACTGATCACCGGTAGTACCTTACTTAACCCTTGCCACATAAGCGCTATGCTGTCTTTTGAAGGTTCGCTCGGCAGTTTCAACATCAAGTGTAATGTATCGTCAACAATCACCCCTAACATCATACCGAGCACAACGGCCGTGCCTAAGCTAATAAAGCCGCCGTTAAGCTGCCACAGCGCAAATACCCACAGCAAAGGTAGGAAGTTAAGTAACAGTCCCATAAAACCAAACAGCAACGAACGCTTTAAAATACTGAGTAGCACAGCTAACGCTATCAAAGCCACGCCAAATGAAGACAGCATATTATTGGCGTTATCAATGCTTAGGTGAGCAAACAGTAAATTGCTACCAAGCGGTGGACTTACTGTAACCTGCGAAGCATTCTGCTCTAGCCAATAATTAACTTTCTTCTCGAATGCCACCAACTCCATGGCCGTCATCGGTTTTAGATACAGCGTCACGAGGGCTGCACTCTTGTTTGCGGACAGTTCACTCTGTAAATGCAGCTCGGTCACTGAGTTATTAGCCAGCAATTGATGAAACTGACTTTGCCCAAGCCCAGTACTTCTGACCCAGTCACCTAAGTGCTGCACTTTATTGACTTCAGTCTGAGCTTTTAAAAAGCGTGCAAATTTATAAATAAAGCTCAGCTCAGTTCTATCCACTTGCTCACCTGAAACACTCGCAACAACATAATGTTGCAAGTTAATGCCAGCAAAATACTGACGCATTTTCTGGCTAGAAACGGTAAAAGGGTTGTCTTCATTGAAGTAACTTAATGGGTCGTCATTTAAGGTCAATTTAGAGACACTAAATGTGGCAGCGATACTGATAAGCACAATCCCCAACATAACCGAGTTGGGTCTTTTTACATTATATTTAGCTAATCCTATAACAGTGGTAAATAAACGGATTGGTTGAGGCTTTGTTACCGAGAACTTGGCAAAATATATAAGCGTGGTAAGGCTCAGTAAATAGTTACAGAGCACAGCAAAAGCCACGAGTAATCCAAAGCTTTGAATTGGAGGTGATGGACTAAAAGTCAGTAAACAGAAACCAAATATAGTGGTAATGGTTGAGTAGAAAAGTGGTGCTTGATTTACACGAACGGTTTCTGTTAGCGCTAATTCATTCGACAAACCATTATTCACCGCCCTGCGCCAACCAAAATACAGGTGCGATGCATAGGCAAGCGCTAGCGTCACAATAATCACCGGCACAAAAGCACTTATAGCAGCCAAAGTGAGCTTCAACCATGCAGCAACGCCAAGCGTCAGAACAAGCGCTATCAAGCTATTAAGGCACAGCGCTGCAATCCATACTTTCTGCCGAATAAATAGAGCCGCCATAACAAAAATGACAAGTAATAAAGAGGGGGCAAACCAAGTAAGGTCATGGCGCAATACTTTGGCATACTGCCAATTTAAGGCATGAGTGCCATTGAGGTAACTTTCAACCTTCAATGGTTGCCAGAACTGTTGCGATTGAAGTTTGATGTTATCTAACGTATCGATGAGCCATAAGCTACGGGTTTTAAATTGTGATGCCTTAGACTCATCTAGCTGAAACTGTAGCAATATTGCATGGCCGTCATTAGACAAAACGGAATCTAGACGAGGATGCTTCTTATAGGGCAAGATTTTATTGGCTTGGGCGCTACCTTGTACAAATTGGTTATAGCCCTGCACACTTATGATATCTGACTGTTTATCAATTTGAGAGACAAAGGCTAACAAGGAGTGGTTAAGCTCGCCGTCACGCCAGTCCTGCTTGCTCTCAAGCAATAACCACAACTGATCATGACGTTCGAAGTTATCACTCATGTTATTAAAAGCAATAAAACGTGGATCCTCTGGAGAGAAGTAATCACTAAAATCGACATCAAGGTTCAACCTATGTAGCCCTAGCAATGAAAGCAACAACAGAAAAGCAATAGCTACGAGTAGCACTATTGGATAACGTTGAATTTTCCAAACAGTCTGAATATGCAACTAGCTTCACCCTCATTGATATTTTAGTTATAAACACTAGACCGTGTAACTCACGATTATATTCACAGTTTTATAACAAATAGTAGTCCAACAGCTAAAGCTATCGAACAGACAAACAAATTGCTCAGTTGTGCAGCTAAACGCTGAATTATTCAACGCACAGTTAAAAAATAGCGATATTTAGCAGAAATTGGTTGACTCAAATCGGTAAAAGCCTTTTAATAGCGCCCGTTGCCCGAATAGCTCAGTCGGTAGAGCAGAGGATTGAAAATCCTCGTGTCCCTGGTTCGATTCCGGGTTCGGGCACCAATATTTAGTTTAGGTGTTGCAACATTTAAACATTAAGCTTAGGCAATTTAAGACCTCAAGCTTACAACTTAAACCTCGCCTAGCGAGGTTTTTTTGTATCTGCGGTTTGAAACCCTACAACAACACACTCTTTAGTTAGATTGTAGCCACAAAAAAGCCAGTCTTAATCAGACTGGCTTTTAAACTATTTGCAGACGCTATAAGCTTATAGCGCGCTATAGCTCACGCTGAAAAATAGCTCTCTACCTGGGCTGTTGTAATTAGTCACCGACACAATGTCTTCATCGAAAACATTATTAGCTTTTAAGCGTAGTTGCCAACTATCAGAGACTTGATAACCAACACCTAAATCTAATTGATGATAAGCATCTAGATACTGCTTATATCCAGCATAGCGTTTACCTTGATAATGATAATTAGCCAGTAGATCAAAGTCATTCCAACGGTAGCTTAGCGAGTAATTCACTTCATTTTCGCTGCGGCCGGTTAACTTTTCTTCAGTCGCTTTATCTTCAGTATCTAGGTAGGTATAAGCCAATTGATGTTCTAAACCAAATAACGAAAATTTAGTAAAGAATTCCGCACCTAAGATCTCTGCATCACTGATATTTGCTGGTTTCCAGATCTGATAACCATTGCTATCAAGCTCACCAGTCCACGCCCAGTCGATCAAGTTTTCGATATCATTTTTAAACACACTAATATAAGCCTGAACATCGTTGCCTTGGTAATTCAGCGTAATATCATAGTTTTCAGATGTTTCAGATAGAAGATCGGGACTGCCTAAGTTTGGATAATACAGGTCGTTGAATGTTGGTGCTTTAAATGCTGTTCCAGTAGTTACAGCTAGACGCCACTGTTCATCAAACTGGTAGGCAAGCCCTAAGTTATAGGTTGTTTCACTGTCGACATTCTCAACGTCATCATAGCGAACGGCAACTTCAGCAAGCAATTTATCCCACTGCTTTTCTGCAAGTAAATAAACGCCGACCAAATCTCTATCAGTTTGGGCATAATCTCCAAGCACAGCTTCATTCGACCAATCAATGCCGCCACTAAGGTTTAGGCCGTTGCCAACTAAATACTGATTACTCCAGTTAACTTGCTTACGCTTAGTTTCAAATTCACTCACATTTACAGCTACGCTATCGCCGCGGAAATACTCGTTATAGTCACGAGACTGGCTTATAGTCAACTTACTGTTAAAATGCTCCGCACCGTATTGAGTACCTAAAGTCCAAAGGTAATTCGCGAAATCAAACTCATCGTCGCCACCAAAACCATAAATGTCATCGTATTGAGTATTGCCCTTATCGTACTGACCATTCCAAAGTGCCTGCCACTGTTCATTTAACGATTGTGAACCTTTAACAGATAGCGATGTACGATCATAACCGTCAGCATCATTTTCTGCTTCAGCGCCATTGTAGACATCGTAGCCATTTGAACGATCATGGTTGATAGCTAGCGTACTGCTGCCTTGTCCATGCTCCAGACCAATACCAGCAGAACCACGAACATAATCATTGCTACCGTATTCAGCGCCAACATACCATTCATCTGATTTTAGCTGGCGGGTAAATATTTGAATCACACCACCAATAGCATCACTGCCCCATACCGATGCTCTAGGGCCTTTTAGCACTTCTATTCGCTCAATATTCTCAGGAGAGATAGTACTTAAGTTTGCAGTACCCAATGTTGCAGAACCGATTTTCACACCATCGACAATGATTAAAGCATGGTCACTACTGGTTCCGCGGATACTTACAGAAGAAGCCTGCGCAGCACCGCCATTACGAGTAACACTAACACCAGGCAGATTTTCTAACACGTCGACAATTGACTTCGGATTAAGCCGTTCAATCTCGCTGCGTTCAATAGTATTAATAACGGTAAGTTGTTGTTCAGTGCTTCTATCGAAACGGGTACCAGTTACGGTAATGGTTTCGATAGTCACGTCTTGATTGGATTCTGCTGCCACTGTTGGCAATGCAGTTAAGCTGAATACGCCGCTGATCAGCAACGCAATTTTAGATGGTTTAGTACCCATTTACCCTTGACTCCTAAAGGAAAACGGGGCAAATGCGTCACGGCAGTGTAAATCAATTAGCGCATAGTTCCTTCGCTATATTTACAATTTGCCGCACTTCGAGATCTGCCCGCCGAAATCATCGAAATCACTTTACGGGCCGGTCTCCGGACTTAGGTTCTATATTGATGAGGTCATCAATATGCGACAACAAGCTTTAAAGCGCTTGTGTCTCACCATTCACCGTTGCGGGGGCAGTGTCAGAATTTAACTGACTTCCCGATTATCCTCAGCCAACACGCAAGTTGAAAGCAGAGGCACCAATAAAGTTGACTAGTTAGTTATTTTTTATGGTTGTTACGCTGCGGTATGTTGAGGTTACCGCTTTGTGCGCGCATTATAGACGTCTATACGGTTAAATGTCTAACTAATCAAAGAGCAGATTTGTTCTAGCTTAGATTGTAATGACTAGACTTATCGCTATAAACAGAACGAACGAGATAAAACTTAGCAGCTAATCCTTTAGGGTCTGTTGTTCTTTCGAGCTTAGTTTTTGTTCGATTCTTTACCGTAAGGAATAATGCTTCTAGTGCAAGGCTTGAGCGATGACGCTCAACCAGCTAAGTGAAGAGCACATAACGCATTCTAGTCATAACAGAATAGAAGCAATGAAACGAATCCAAAGGACAGCATTTCTTGGCCATTTTTTCTGCGTTAAAGTCTCTTTGTGGAGAATGACTACACGACATAGCCTCTGCCTTGACAAAATGGCCAATAAATTGCTGCAAAAACAACCATGAAAGAGCTGCAGATCCTAGTCTTGTTTCGCAATATAAGCGAATAAACCCAGTATCAAAGCCTTTTTAGCAGCGCTATGCCAATTGCTACTGAAGATTTAGTTATCATCCATATTAGTCAAAAATACTTGTATTAAGCACTTAAGCTCTAATTTAAATTGAACGGGCTGACAGCTGACATGAACTCTCGATAGTTTGTCTTTTCAATCGGAGCGGTGATGGCATTAAACTCAGTACCTCGCAACGACTTATGAATAAGGTAAAGATCACGCTCACCGCTAACCGCTGTATAAAAACCTATCTCACTTAAGTGGGGTGGCTCACTGTAGAAATCGATTTGTAGTTCATTAAGATGACTATTAGGCATTTGTGTACAACCTATAATCGCACTCGCTGTTTGATACCCATTGATATACTCATCATCTACGCGCTGATAAATCACTTCACCGCTACAGCTTTCTCTGTAGGTATCGACCATGGTATCAAGGAACTCTTCGGGCGCAATATTTGCAGACAAGCCCTCAAATCCTTGGATACAAACCATTGAAGACCAGTTATGTAACCCTTCGCTTTGAGGTAAAAACTCGGCAGAAAACATCCCATCTTCAAGTTGGGTGTAGGCAAGTTTCCAGTCATTGGGGAGGAAAAAACTTAATTTCTGGCTAAATATAGGCAGTTGCTTAGGCAGCCTATTAAACGAGCTCTCTGTCATTTCAGATGCATAGACACTCATTAAAGAGTGACAACAAAAAAGTACTGAACAGATTACCCTGCGTGGCAGCTGACTTGCTTTCATACCTTTACAATCCTTGTTTAGGGTATTTATTTTGTGCGTAGTGTATCGCTACAGCAGCAAAAGGCATAGATAAAAAATCACTTCCTAGCTATTGGCCGGACTTAAGTCGGCCAATAGCTAATCTATTCAACCGCATACTTGAAACGCCACTACTTATTATCATTTAATTAACATTAGAGCTTGCACATTATGATTACATTTGTAATCATAATTATAAATTACAACTGTAATCAATAGATGTCATCAGTGAAGTAATAACTATTGAAGGGATAATAATCATGAAAGAGATAAGTAATGCCGAGCTCAATGTACTCAATGTGCTTTGGCAACAATCCCCAATAAGCGCCAGCGAAGTCGTAGCGCTGTTGACTCAGAGTAATGACTGGCATGAAAAGACTGTTAAAACGCTGCTGAATAGACTTGTGAAAAAACAGGCTATCGGTTTTGAAAAACAGGGGCGTAGTTACTTATATCATCCATTGATCGATCAAAGTGATTATCAACTGAAAGAGAGTGAATCTTTTATCGAGAGACTCTTCTCTGGCAGAGTTGCGCCATTGGTTGCAGGCTTTGCTCGTGAAAATAAACTAAGTGCAAAAGATGTAGAGGAGTTACAGCAACTGATTGATACCTGGCAAAAGGAGAATAAGTCATGATCCTCTGGCTTCTTCAACAAACACTGTTGCTAAGCCTCGTTTGCAGCATACTCTTACTTAGCCATAGTCGATTGCAAAAATACCTAGGTGCGCACAAAACCTATGCTCTATGGATGCTTTTGCCGCTGATCTTATTAAGCTCACTGTTAGTCAATTACCTACCAACACAGCTTTTCCCCGTTCAGTCCGAACAGATTGCTTACTACAGTGTTAAGGCTGGAAAGGTGATAAGCCAAAGTGAGTCTTCTTGGTACAGCCAAATACTTATCTCCGCTTGGTTGATTGGTTTTAGTTGTATGACTTTTGCTTTATTTCTGCAAAGTGCTTACCTACGCACATTGCTGCAGACAGCTATAAAAGTAAAAGGCTTAGCTTCATATCTGCCCACCTATAGCCACCCAAAAGTTCACAGCCCTATGTTAATAGGGATTATTAGCCCTAAGATTATTTTGCCAACTGATTTCGTCAGTCTAAGCCCGTTAAAGCAGCGTGCCATTATTGCTCACGAACAATACCATCACAAAAGATTGGATCTGTTTTGTAATCTTTTAGCCTACGGGATCTTAGCAGCATTTTGGTTTAACCCACTGTTTTGGCTAGCCTATAAACGCTTCAGAAATGATCAGGAGCTAGCCTGTGATGCCAAGGTGACAGCCACTCTCGATACTGCAGAAAAAATAGTTTATAGCAAAATGCTACTCACTTACTCACAACAGGCTAATCACGGTCTGTTACACACTCACTATGGAAATAAACACATACTCAAGGAGCGTATTATGCAAATGAAAACTCATCAAAAAGGCCAAAGTGGTCTAGCCGTTATTGGTCTGACAGTCGCACTTGGCTTAAGTAGCCTTTTACTAAACCAGCAAGTGTTAGCTGGAGATGATAAAAATCAGGATATTCATCCCGTGATTAGAATAGAGCCCACTTACCCTGCTGCGGCAGTTGAAGCTAATCAGAACGGTTTTGTAGTGATGAAATTTGATATCACTCCCGCTGGCGAAGTGAACAATATTAAAGTGATTAAATCATCGCCAACGGCAGTGTTTGATGCATCAGCCATTAAAGCGTTAAAGCAGTGGCGTTATAGCGAGTCCAAAATGGGGGCAAAAGGATCATTAGTGCAGCTTGATTTTGTGGTTGAAGCCCCAGCTAATGGTATTGAGAAAATTCAGGTTAGCTCAAAGTAAATCCAGGATTTATATTGAGATTAGAGTACGAATAATAAGTTTGACGATAAAAGATAAACACCAGTAATGCTGCGTTTATCAACAAAGAGCCTAGATGCTCTTTTTGTCGTTATAAAAACCCATAAAAAAACCCGGCGCTAACACCAGGTTTCATTTTAACAAATAGCTTAGCGCTATCTTGTTATCTACGCTTGAGAATACTCTCGTTCAATACGCTCAGCATTGTCTCAGTGTCACCCCAGCCGATACATGCATCCGTTACACTCTGGCCATAACAAAGTGATTGCCCTTCAACAGGATCCTGTCGCCCTTCAACCAAGTTACTTTCGACCATTACACCAAATATCGATGTTTCACCGGCGCTCAATTGGCCAGCCACATCATCGGCAACAGACATTTGCAGCGCAAACTGTTTACGGCTATTAGCATGGCTAAAGTCGATCATAATATTATTAGCAAGCCCTGCTTTATCGAGCTGCTGATTGATCTCTGCCACATGTTCTGCACTGTAGTTAGGCTCTTTACCACCACGCAAAATGATATGACAATCAGGGTTACCTTTGGTTTCAACAATCGCTGAATGGCCAAATTTAGTCACCGAAAGGAAATGGTGAGGTGCGCTGGCAGCGCCAATGGCGTCAATAGCGACTTTAATAGTGCCATCGGTACCATTTTTAAACCCTACAGGGCTTGAAAGACCAGAAGCTAACTCTCTATGCACTTGTGATTCGGTGGTACGGGCGCCAATTGCGCCCCAACACATTAAGTCGGCAACATATTGCGGCGTGATCATATCTAAAAACTCACCAGCAGTTGGCAAGCCCATATCATTAAGATCAAGCAAAAGCTTGCGAGCAGTGCGCAAACCATCATTTAGCTTAAAGCTGTTATCCATATTTGGATCGTTGATTAATCCTTTCCAGCCAACTGTTGTGCGTGGCTTTTCAAAATAGACTCGCATAACAATCTCTAATTGATCTTTGTACTTCTCACGTAGTTCAACAAGACGTTTTCCGTACTCAACTGCCGCAACAGGATCATGAATAGAGCAAGGGCCGATAACCACTAAAAGGCGGTCATCCTTTTTTGCTAAGATATTGTGGATGCTTTCACGCGCATTAAATACGGTCGCCGATGCGTTCTCTGTTGCCGGAAATCGCTCCAAAATTGCAATTGGAGGTAACAACTCTTTAATCTTATTAATTCGAACATCATCATTTTGGTAATACATGGTAATACTGCGCTCCGTCTAGCGTGTGAATTCTTATCTCTCGATTGCGATACTGCGTTCAATTTATCCAGTATCTCCTCTCATTGCAATCAAGTAATTATAAATTACATAAAATAAATTTAACTATCTATTTTTAAAGATATAATTTAAGTAACTTTCACCATCTTCATTCTATAAAGAGCCAATTAATTCCCACTAAACATTCAATAATGCTTTCAACTAACTAATAACGTGCTCAAATACAGTCATGCACAAGTATATTAAATGTTGCCTGTAGTCAGGATCGCGACAGCCCCCAGCTGAAAAAATCAACGAATTGGGCGGTGATGGTGGCTGTTCTATTGGGGGACATCAAAATTTACTCTTTGAAAGGCAAGCATTAGGGAGCACTGCATTTCGATAAAAATATAGATGTCATTAGCAAGTAAGCTAATGACTTCTCATTGCATGAAGTTTTGATTGATAACGATGCTTATTGTTTAAGTCGTTGGACAACGATAATGCCTTCTCCATGTTAACTTGAGCTCGACGTTCATCACCCGTAGCCCAATATGTTCTAGATAGACCAAAATAGAATTCATGGCGATAATCGGCCTTATCAATCGCTTTTTTATACCAGTTTAACGCGAGCTTATACTCTTTATCGAAGTAAGCTTGCTGCGCCATGCTGTAGTAATAATAAGGATTATGGATCCGAGCGAGTTCCATCACTTTGTGCACATCAGCCCACTCATCAAGCCTATTTTGCTCTCCAAGAATAATCGCATAGTTATACAGTGCATTCATATCTTCGGGATCGATGATTAACGCTAATTTATACAGAGCCTCAGCCTCTTCAATCAGACCTTTATATCGATATAACACTGCTAGCGTATTAATCGCTGGCAAGAATTGATTATCCTGCTGCAAACTGAGTTTTAATAAGCCATACGCTTTATCATATTGTCCCTTTACCAAAGCTTCAGCAGCAACATTATTGTAATACATTGAGGCCACCATCGACTGGCTCACTCGACGCTTGTCATAGCCTTGCATTGCTCGTTCGGGTAAAAAATCGATTTGAATGGCACCGCTAGAAAAGTTAATGCTATTACTCCGCTCTTGCGGCAGTAACTTAAGGTTAATATGACCATTTACAAGATAAAAGCCCCCTTGTTTGTCCCAAACAGGTGGAACGTCAATCTCTTGGAATTGAACCGTTACATCTAGCTCATCGGCTATAGCGGCGGTTAGTAACACTAGGGATAAACAGTTACCTTCTCTGTCATTAAAGGTTTCACTGGCAGAGCGGGTTAAGTTATCGGCATAACGAAATCCACCATCTTGAGCGTTAATATAATTTGCCAACCACTGATGAACCATGGTGCTGCTAGTAGCAGACAGTTTGGAGCGATTAAAGTCCCTACGAACGCTTTTAAGGTCGCTATCTGATAAATAAAAAAGACTCTCTGCCGCTGGAAGCTCTGGAATCGCATCGAAGTGTTCATCATGATAATAGCTTTCAAGTGCATACTGTTTGCTTGGTTCAGAGGTTGAAGTACAAGCTTGAAGCAACAATAATAAAAGCATAGATAACAGGGGAGCTGATACTTTCTTCATAACGCTCTCTACACAAAAAACCTTACCTATAAGCATAGTAGGAATAACTTGTGCACTTGGCTAAAAACGTTACAAATCGTAAACCAAAAGTATTACTAACTCCGTCAATAACCAGAGCTAGAGATTAAGGCGTTATTGCTGATGGTTTATCTATCTCTATATAAAGCTGTTTATCTTGATAGCTATAAGGCCGATAGAATTGAGAACCGCAGCTGAAATAGCGATAGGGTACCGCAACAGGTAAACAACCTAACGGCAACGCTTGTAGGATTTGAATCTGACGTTGAAACCTAAGCGACTCTTGCCACTCATGCTCCAATAGCACTTGATCACGTACAGCAAAAGCATCAAATGGTTCACTGGATTTACGCACCACCACTTGACCCGATGCTGCGCTAAAACTACTAAAGCACAACAATAGTAAACTGGTATTTATGATTTTTTTCATTAATCTATCACCAAGTAATACCTAAGATAAAGTTAACTCCATCCTATACTTAACACTCGTGCAAATCCATTGGTCATATATTATCCCCTCCCCTTTCTATCTCTAGTAGCGATACTGATTCTGGATATTTAGAGAAAACATTTCCCCATAAAAAAGCAGAGCCTAAGCTCTGCTTTTTTCATCTCAGTGAATAGTTAGCTGCCACTTTTTACCGAAACAAACTCCGGGTACGCATCGATACCACAGTCTGAAGCATCCATGCCGTTATACTCTTCCTCTTCAGTAACACGGATCCCCATTGTTGCTTTAAGGCCAAGCCAAACAACAGTAGAAGCAAGGAACACCCATGCAAATATCACCGCTGCGCCATAAAGCTGAGTGATAAAAGATGCATCGGCATTCGATACCGGTACTAGCATTAAGCCTAATAGCCCTGCCACACCATGTACCGAGATAGCCCCTACAGGATCATCAATTTTAACTCGGTCAAAGGCAACAATCGAAAACACCACCACGCCGCCAGCAACAATACCGATAACTCCAGCCATAGCTAGCGACGGCGATAATGGATCCGCCGTAATTGCCACTAATCCAGCCAAAGCTCCATTTAAGATCATTGTTAAGTCAGCTTTCCCCCAAATGAGTCGACATACTATTAAGGCCGATATCGCACCAAACGCCGCAGCAGAGTTGGTATTAACAAATATCTTTGCCACAGCACTTGCATTCTCAGCGTCCGATAGCAATAACTGTGAACCACCATTAAAGCCAAACCAACCCATCCACAAAATAAACATACCTAAGGTTGCCATAGGCAAGTTGGAGCCTGGGATCGGATTCACCTGCCCGTTTGCACCATACTTACCTTTTCGAGCACCAAGTAACAATACTCCCGAAATAGCCGCTGCAGCACCAGCCATATGCACAATGCCACTTCCAGCAAAATCAACAAAACCAGCTTCAGATAAGAAGCCGCCGCCCCAAGTCCAGTAGCCTTCAACAGGGTAGATAACTGCAGTCATAAACACTGAAAATGCCAAGAATGCCCATAGCTTCATACGTTCAGCCACAGCACCAGATACGATCGACATGGCAGTTGCCACAAATACCACTTGGAAGAAGAAATCCGACTCAAGCGCATGATCTGCACCATCCGCTTGTGAACCAATCAGAGAACCAAATGAGGGTAACCATCCACCCTCCCCATTATCTACATACATAATGTTGTAACCAACGATTAGATACATTACACATGCAATTGAATATAAGCAGACGTTCTTAGTTAAAATCTCAGTGGTGTTTTTTGAGCGAACAAGTCCCGCTTCTAACATGGCAAAACCTGCCGCCATCCACATCACTAGCGCACCGGAGATCAAAAAATAAAAAGTATCCAGAGCGAAACGTAGCTCTGTTACCGTTAATCCAAGTTTAGTTAAATCGTCCATTTCCCTACCCCTTTAAAGTGCTTCGTTATCGAGTTCGCCAGTTCTTATCCTGGTTGCTTGCTCTAAGTTGGTAACAAAAATTTTGCCATCACCAATCTTGCCTGTTCTAGCAGCTCCGGTAATCGCTTCCACTAGCATTTCTACATTTTCCGCTTTGGTTGCTATTTCGAGTTTTACTTTTGGCAGAAAATCAACTTGATACTCAGCACCTCGATAAAGCTCTGTATGGCCTTTTTGACGACCAAAGCCTTTAACTTCAGTAACGGTCATCCCCTCAATACCAACATTGGCGATAGCTTCTCTTACATCATCTAACTTAAACGGCTTAATAATGGCACTGACCAATTTCATGGCTATCTCCCTGAAGACTATTTTTAATTCTGATAAAGACAAT
Organism: Shewanella kaireitica; assembly: GCF_023284045.1. Classification (GTDB taxonomy): domain Bacteria; phylum Pseudomonadota; class Gammaproteobacteria; order Enterobacterales; family Shewanellaceae; genus Shewanella; species Shewanella kaireitica. Next base: position 575,464 of record NZ_JAKIKQ010000001.1, on the reverse strand, counting down.
TCAAGCATTAGGCCAAAATTACAAAGCGATTAAAAACATATAGATAGAGAATAACACTCATGTTAGAAGGAATTTAAATGCACCAATCGAGTGCATTTATGCAGCGACTGCACTGCCATAAGGCACAGTCATTACGGCTTAGACTTATCGCCTATTGGCTGCGACACAGATTTGGGTTGTACTAGTGCAAATAATCCACAAGTACCAAGGACCTTGAATGTTGAAACCTGAAGATTGCGTATTAGTTGTTGTGGACGTGCAAGGGCAACTCGCACGAGTGATGCATCAAAGTGAAGCACTACACCAAAAACTGACCATATTGATAAAAGGGGTACAGTTATTCGACATACCTATTTTATGGCTAGAGCAACTTCCGGATAAGCTTGGTGCGACAACTGACGTACTCGCCACAGAGTTGATACGAACCACAGAGCCAATTGCAAAGCAGCACTTTAGTGGCTGGCAATGCCCTAAATTTAGAGCAAAGCTTTCCGCTATGGGACAGAAACATATATTGGTAGCAGGGATAGAAACTCATGTTTGTGTCTATCAGACCTGTATGGACCTTCTCGACAATGCTTACCCTACACACTTAATCGTCGATGCTATGTCTTCGAGAACACCTGAGAATAAACAGTTAGGTATAGAGATGATGCAGGAACATGGCGCGCTAAAAACAAATGTAGAGTCATTGCTATTCGAATTGCAGCATGAAGCAATAGGCGAGCGCTTTAAAGCATTATTAGCGTTAATTAAATAGCGGTGTTTAACAGAAGGCTAAACAATTTTTGACGCATAAAAAAAGCCCTCATAATGAGGGCTTTTTTACAATAGAGCTATGCAGAGAAAACTTAGCTATATATTAGCTGTTACTTGTAAGTCGCTTCACGCTTTTCAGCTTCTGCATCCCACTTAGGTAACATCGTTTTCTTGAATTCAGCTTTATCAGCATTCATCTTCTTCATATCCATACCTAGAGCTGCTTGAGCTTTAGCTTTGGTAGAAGTGTCTGGGTAAGCAATTGGTTGCTTAACGCCTTTAGCAGCAAGTAGTTGAGCAAGCTTGATGCGTGCGTCAGCAGCTTTATCTACCGCAGTACCTAGTACACGAAGAGCTTCATCAGCAGCGTGAGCAGCAACACCGTGTGATGCAGTTGCGTAGTCCCAGCGCCATTGTGAATGACGGATATCCATAAGGATAGGCTTCATTTCAGCTTCAGTAGCACCCGCATCCCAAGCAGCTTTTGCTTCGAAGTGAGCTTTAACTAGCTGAGTTTCAGCACGCTCTTTAAGGTCAGCAACTTTATGCTTACGCTCTTCAGTTAGGTTAACCATGAACTCTTTGCTTTGCTCGTGACAAGTTGCACAAGTTTCTTCAAAGCGATCGAATGGGTTACCCACTTTGTGATCAGTAAATTTACGGCCTTTGTCACTCTTAACTTTAGGCATGTGACAGTCAGTACAACTTACGTTGTTCTTACCGTGAACACCTAACTGCCAAGTTTCATAGCCTGGATGCTGTGCTTTAAGCATTGGCGTTTTAGAAACAGCGTGAGTCCAGTCAGAGAATTCCATGTTGTCATAGTAAGCTTCCATCTGTTCAACAGTGGTGCCCATATCCCAAGGGAATTTAACAAAGCCTTTCTTATCTTTAGTCTTCTCGAAGTAGTACTCTACGTGACACTGACCACAAACCATTGACTGCTTGTCTTTCTTAGACGCTTTATCAAATGGAGTGCCAAGTGTTTCCATTGCGCGTTCAGCGAATGGACGAGAGATACGTAGCTTAGAAGAGCCTTTTACGTGACAATCGCCACAGCCAAGAGCGTTAACGATTTCAGGGCCGCCTTTAGCCCACTTGCCAGTGAAGTAACCATCTTCACCTTGCTCTTCGATCATACGAGGTACGTCTGGGCTCTTACAAGACCAACATGCCATTGGCATTGGACCATCTTCAGCTGAAGTCGGTGCGCCAGTACGAAGCGTATTACGTACGTCTGTAACTGCGTACATGTGACCACGAGGAGCGTTATAGTCTTTAGCAAAACCATAACCTGCCCAAAGAACAACTAGGCTAGGTACTTCTTCAAGCATATCTACAATTTCTTTGCTTTCTGAAGTGTCATGCCAAGTCTCATATTGATTCTTGAACTTGTTCTTGTAAACTTCGTTACGAGGTTCAGTTTTATCACTTGCGAATGTGCTACCAGCTAGTAAGCTAGCAACAACCATTGCACTAAGTGCAAAAGTCTTTTTAGTTAATGTTCTCACCATCTCATCTCCATATTACTTTATAATCTTTATAGCCCCACCTATTGCAAGGTTGAAGTTAGACTCTTATTTAATACAAAAACATACCCCTTAGGGGGTATCCAATGTAAAACTTGCGTTAGATCAACATGTGAACGTGTTGTTGCTCACACTTTTATGTTTTTGTTAATGTATTCAATCAACCACTAATGTAGAACCGCTATAAACGAATAGCACATAAATCCAATAATTGAGAGTTTTTGAATGAAAAAAGGCAGACTTACATCGGCAATATGGGGATTCATGTTGACGCTGATATTACTCTCTAGTGGTCTTGCCATTTTTGCTATTGTAAATCTCTCATATAGCTTGGGCGATGCTAGAGCAATTAATGCATCTGGTTCACTTCGTATGCAGAGTTACCGACTCATGTTTTATGCAAACTCTGGTAGTGAATCCGCCTCAGATAAAATTGCGGAGTTTGAAAATACACTAAACTCTCAAGCACTTAGAGCATCGCTAACTTGGTACACCCCCCAAGATCTTAAAGACAAATACTTAGCCGTCATCGATAAATGGCAAATTATGCGCTATTACATCGAGTCCGAAAACTCTCGGCTATACGCGGCAGCGCTAAAAGACTTTGTCGACACCATTGATCTATTTGTACTAGAGACAGAGCAACACGCCGCCTTTAAACTAAAAATGCTCGCCATTAGTCAAATAACCGGTTTGGCTATAATGTTACTCATTGCCTTTGTCACCGTCAGAATAGCCAAACGCAAAGTTGTTAAGCCTTTGCAACAATTGATGCAGGCTGCAGATACAATTTCACAAGGTAATTTTAATGTAGTCATGCCTAAAACAGAGTATATCGAATTGAGTGCATTAAGCAGCGCTCTCGATACCACAATTAAAAAGCTTGCCAGTGTATATCAGGGACTCGAGTCTCAAGTTCAAGAGAAAACGATTGCCCTCACCCGTGCTAACAACGAATTGAAATTACTCTACGATAATGTGGTGATGTTACATTCAAGTAAATTAGACATAAGTACACTAACCGATGCAATAAATCAGTTGCAGAGCCATAATCCCGATATCAACTTGAGGCTAGTGATAGTCGAGGATGAACAGGTGCAATATATCATCGACGCACAAGGGGAGTGGCCGCGTGATGTTAAAAGCACACAAAAGTTTGCGCTGCAGTTCGAGCAGAGCAACCTAGGCTATTTAGAGGTGAACTCAAAGCAACCCTTCTCAACCGCACTTTATAGTAACTTTGCCATTATGCTTGCGCGCTCTATGGTTATCCATAATGCTGGAGAGCAAAGACAACAATTAGCATTGATGGAGGAGCGAGGCGTCATTGCTCGTGAGTTGCATGATTCATTGGGCCAGTTACTGTCATTTTTAAAAATCCAAGTTAACCTACTGTCCAAAGAGTTAGACAAAACCTCTAAGAGCCCCCGAGCAGCAGAACAGTTACAAGAAATAAATGAAGGGGTAAATACCGCCTATGTTCAGCTTAGGGAGTTATTATCAACCTTTAGACTAACCATTAAAGACCCCAACCTAGGCCATGCTATAGAAGCTATGATCGAACAACTTCGTGGCCAAACTGATGCCGAAATAACCTTAGACTATAAGCTTCCGGTACAATTGCTCGGCGCACATCAGCATATTCATATCCTTCAACTCACTCGAGAAGCAACGCTTAATGCAGTAAAGCATGCTAAAGCGAAGCATATTCATATTAGTTGTCAGAAGATCAGTGACGAAAAAGTGATTATCGATATCAGTGATGATGGCGTAGGTATCGAAAAGCTCAAAGAGAGAGACCAACATTTTGGCTTAGGGATCATGCATGAGCGCGCCAGTCGCCTTTCAGGTGTGGTAGAATTTAATCAAAATGTGGAAGGTGGCGCCACAGTGTCCTTAACTTTCCCGCCTCAACAAGAACCTGTATAAAACTATTAGCTTATAGAACAGGCTCATAAGGCATAGCAGATGCATATTTTAACGAATTACAAATTTACCTCAGCAGGAGGCCTTTAAATGGGTAAGCCTTATTCAGTACTCGTTATTGACGATCATCCACTTTTACGTCGTGGGATCTGTCAGCTTATTACTTCAGATTCAGATTTTACTCTGTTCGGTGAAGCAGGAAGTGGCCTAGATGCACTTTCAGCAGTTGCTGAAAATGAACCTGATATCGTACTACTCGATTTGAATATGAAAGGGATGACAGGCTTAGATACGCTCAATGCATTGCGGCAAGAAGGGGTCACCTCGCGTATTGTCATTTTGACCGTTTCCGATGCTAAGCAAGATGTGATTAGGCTTGTAAGAGCGGGCGCTGATGGTTATCTGCTAAAGGATACCGAGCCAGATCTACTGCTCGACATGCTTAAAAATGCTATGCTTGGACACCGCATTATTAGCGATAATGTGAAAGAGTATTTGTCAGAGCTAAATAGCTCTGTCAACGAACAGGAATGGATTGAAAACCTAACGCCAAGAGAGCTAGAAATTCTGCAACACCTCGCAGAGGGCCAAAGCAACCGCGTCGTTGCTGAGCAACTGCATATTAGTGAAGGTACCGTCAAGGTGCATGTAAAGAACTTACTGCGTAAAGCAAACGCAAAATCTCGTACAGAGATGGCAGTTAGATACCTTAACCAGTAGTTATCTACTCAAAACTAAATAATAAAAGGCAGCCTAGGCTGCCTTTTCTTTAGTGCTTAACTGACATAAATTACATCATTAGCGTTCATCTAAAAATTTCCGCCAATTAATCAATACATCGTAAAAATCTTCTAGTCCGCAAAAAGCTTCTGACTCACCATCATAAAATGACATCGACTCATCCATTTCAACATCATCACAGTCACCTTCGGCGATATTATTTGCAAAGATCCTAGCCTGCTCACGATCTAACTCAATAGAGAGTGCCTTCCCAACGAGACGCCAGTCACTTAGTTGGCTAGCTTGTAATTTTTCAATATGCTGACAAATATCAACATGTTTTTCGGCATTATCACCTAGCTCTTCAGACAACCAAAAACCTAACGCTTCATGATCCATACTAAACCGCGCAAATGCAGTACCGGTTATTGTATTGCGCAAAAAATCGTATTCCATAATCAGGCTCAAAACTCAGTAAAGACTCAACAAGTACCATTTTAACTTAATATATGCTTACCTGCCCTGTTCAATTATCTTTTCATCACTAATAAAAACAAGTCACCAGCAAATATTCACTTAGACAATAATCTTACACTTACCTCGATTAATATAGTCACGTTATGTCGTGACTTGACTCTTTAGCGTATACTTATGCTGGATTGCTCACCTTATATCGCGATAGGAAGACCATGACAGCTATCAATCTGCAACAAAAAACCACACACGCAGACTTTCTGCCAGAAAACCAATTGATACTGAATGCAGTTAGTGAAGGCATTTATGGCTTTGATCTCGAAGGCAATGCGGTGTTCATTAATCCTGCCGCTGAAAAAATGACAGGCTGGCAAACTCAAGAGTTATTAGGCAAAAATATTCATGACTGCCATCACCATAGCCACAACGATGGCAGCCACTACCCCAAGGAGGACTGCCCCATCTACAGCACGCTTAAAGATGGTGTTGCCCGCGAAATAAGCCACGAAGTATTCTGGCGTAAAGATGGCTCTAGTTTTCCAGTACATTACACCTCAACCGCCGTCTATAAAGATGGCGTAATGATGGGCGTAGTCGCGATATTTCGTGACATTAGTATTCAAAAGCAAACGGAACAGTCTTTGCGACAAGCATTAGAACAGGTTCAGGCCTTATCAGAAAAGTTATCTTTCGAAAATCAATACCTGCAACTTGAGCTTGCCGACAGAACTGGGGATGTAGGAATATCAGGTAGCAGCAATCAAATATCTCAGTTAATCCAACAGATAAAACTGGTGGCAAACACAGAGAGCACCGTACTCATTAGTGGAGAAAACGGCACTGGTAAAGAGTTGGTTGCGCGTAACCTACACCGCTTAAGTAACCGCGCCGACAAACCGTTAGTGAGTGTTAACTGCGCCGCATTCTCAGCGGCGCTGTTAGAGAGTGAACTGTTTGGCCATGAAAAAGGCGCTTATACTGGAGCGACAAGTCGCCGCAAGGGACGATTTGAATTGGCTAACAATGGCACGCTGTTTCTCGATGAAGTAGCAGAGCTAACCCTTGAAGCCCAGTCAAAGTTACTGCGCGTTATTCAAGAGCAAGAGTTCGAGCGAGTAGGCAGCAGCCAAACGATAAAGGTGGATATTAGGTTGATTACTGCGACTCACCATGACCTACTCAAACGGGTTGAACAGGGGTTATTTAGAATGGATCTATACTACCGCCTGAATGTCTTTCCAATCATAGTACCGCCATTGCGTAATCGATTATCTGATATTCCAGAACTTGTCAGCCACTTAATCCTAGAGCTTAATAAAAAGCTCGGTAAGAAGATCAGTAAAGTGAGCCAACGCGGCATGCAAAAGCTCATCAAACACAGCTGGCCTGGCAATGTGCGTGAACTGCAAAATGTCCTTGAAAGAGAAATGATTTTATCAAATGGCCCCATACTAGAGTTTGGCCAGTTAGCCGCAGAACCACACATGCAAACGTCAAGCGGCACCGGGGCTAAGCAAACATTAGCTGAAATAGAAAAAGCCCACATACTAAAGATATTAAAGCAGAACCAATGGCGGATCTCTGGTACAACAGGGGCGGCGGCAATACTCGGTATGCCACCTAGCACTTTGCGATCTCGAATGAGCAAGTTGGGTATTAGCCGTCCCATTTAATGACTCGAAAGCTCACGACATATCGTCACTTATCGATATGTCGTGATAGAATCAGATGGCAAATTGAACTAATAACAATATAATCAATAACTTAAAATATGGCCTAATGCTTGCTATATAGCTCCTGAGTGAACAATGTCAGTGTCTATAGAGAAGCCAATGTTAAATAGCAATAGTAACAGCAGTGCAGTAGAAAACAGCAACGTGGCTAAGAGCAGCCCGCTAAAAAATCAGCGTATTCCTATTAAACAGATCGACAGCCAAACCAGTGGCAAGATCCATATTCGCCAGCAAAAGGGATACTTTCAACGCATTAGAACCGGAATGAATAGCCTTCTAGTAGCGCTATTTTTCCTACTGCCCTTTATCTCCTATCAAGGCCGGCAAGCTATTTTGTTCAATATTAGTGAGCAGCAGTTTATCTTTTTTGGCACCACTTTATGGCCGCAAGACTTTACCATTCTCGCTTGGGTATTTATTGCTGCCGCTTTCCTACTGTTTTTTGCCACGGTATTTTGGGGCAGAGTCTGGTGTGGATACTTATGCCCACAAACCGCTTGGACATTTATGTTCGTTTGGATTGAAGAGCGCATAGAAGGCAGTAGCAACAAACGTTTAGCCCTAGACAAGGCGCCGATGAGCGCACAAAAGGCGAGCAAGCGCATCAGCAAACACTTAGCTTGGGGCGTTATTGCTCTACTTACCGGCTGTGGCTTTATCGCTTACTTTATTCCTGCCCGAGAATTGTATTTAGACATTTTGACTTTCGAAGCCAGCTTTTGGGTCGCCACCTGGGTATGGTTTTTTGCGATTTGTACCTACTTGAATGCAGGTTGGATGCGCGAACAGATGTGCCTACATTGCTGCCCTTACGCACGCTTTCAATCAGTGATGTTTGATGCTAATACCAAGACAGTTACCTATGATGCCGCCCGTGGCGAAAGCCGTGGCCCACGCAAACGCAAACAAGAAACTGATTTAGGCGACTGCGTAGACTGTAACTTGTGTGTGGATGTTTGCCCTACTGGCATTGATATTCGTAACGGCCTACAGTACGAATGCATCAACTGTGGTGCTTGCGTCGATGCGTGTAATCAAACCATGGAGAAGTTCGGTTATAAAACTAACCTCATCAGCTACGCCAGCGAAAATGAGCTAGTCGATAAAGCCGTGCCTTTTTACGAGTCTTATAAATTCCTAGGCTATGGCATCGCCGCATTGATCATGTTGACTGTGATTGGTTTTGATATCAGTAACCGTTCAGCCATTGAGCTTAATGTTATTCGCGATCGACAAACCCTTTACCGTGAAACGCTCAGCGATGCTATCGAGAATAGTTTTACCTTAAAGATCCGCAATAAAACTCAGCAGGCACGTCACTATCAAATATACGTATCGGGTAATAACAGCTACCAACTGGCGGGCAAATCACGAGTATTAATTGAGGCAGGCGAGCAGCTGGATTACCCAGTAACGGTGTCAGCCGATCTAAACGCGCTTGATAAAAGCCGCAATGAAATTACCTTTGTGGTCGCCGAGCAACACAGCCATAGTCAGGTAACGCAAAACTCCAGCTTCTTTAGCCCAATTTAAACTCCAGTTTTCACTTCAAACAATGAAAGGTAATGCACGATTTGCATTACCTTTCATTTATATAGCCTCCGCCACCAAGTAGAGTAAAAAGTCTAAATCTAACAATGCGATACTTCTCTTTAGTTTGATTTTTGCTGAAACAATTTATTTCACCGCTGACCATTGACCTTGGAGGGATATTCGCACTAATCTAAACACCTGTTTGATTTTTACTAATCCATAATAATTAGAAACTGGCTAACTAAGGTATCTCCATGGCATATGATTCAGACTCGACACTAGACCTTTCACGCTATGCATCGCTTAATGATCTGATAGAACTTGCTAGTGCTAGATACGGTGATAAAGCCGCATACTCCTGCTTAGGCCACGAGACAACCTTCAACGAAATTAACCACTACTCACGTCAATTTGCTGCTTATCTGCAGCAAGAGACCAATCTAGTACAAGGTGACAGAGTCGCGATTCAACTGCCTAACATTACCCAATTTGTGATTGCCGCATATGGCGCTATCAAAGCTGGCATGGTGTTAGTTAACACTAACCCACTCTACACCCAACGTGAACTTATCCACCAGTTCAATGACTCAGGCGCAAAAGCCTTAGTCGTGTTATCGGACTTACTACCAACGCTAACCGAAGTGGTCGCTAACACGGACATAGAAACAGTTATCTCAACCCATGCGATGGACTTAATTGCACCACAGTCACAACCAGAAGTGCCATTTGCAACCGTACCTTTTTGTGATGTGCTTGCGGCAGGCGAAAAGCTCAACTACGCGCCAGTGATTAGTGTTCCAGGGCAAATCGCCGCGCTGCAATATACAGGTGGCACCACGGGTCTATCCAAAGGCGCGATGCTGACCCATGGCAATCTACTTGCCAATGCGATGCAGATAAAGTCCCGCTTAGGCGATCGTTTAGTGGAAGGGGAAGAGATATTTGTCGCCCCGCTCCCCGTGTATCACATCTACGCTTTCATGGTGAATTTGGTGCTTTATTATGAACGTGGCGGCTGCTCAGTATTGATTCCCAATCCTCGTGATATTTCAGGATTAATCTCTACACTAGCGCAATATCCATTCACCGGTTTTGCCGGACTCAACACGCTATTTGTTGGCCTCTGCCATCAACCTGAGTTTAAAGCATTGGATTTTAGTCACCTAAAAGTCACCATCTCAGGCGGCACAGCACTTACACAAGCCGCCGCCAATATTTGGCAGCAAACCACAGGTTGCACCATCTCTGAAGGTTATGGATTATCAGAAACCTCTCCAGTAGTTTCACTCAATGCGCCAGGGCTTGAACAACTCGGCACCATAGGAAAACCAGTACTTGGTACCCATGTAAAGATCCTCGACATGGATGATAAAGAAGTGCCTATCGGTGAAACAGGCGAACTTGCCGTCTTTGGCCCGCAAGTGATGTTAGGTTACTGGAATAATCCTGATGAGACCGCCAAGGTGATGACCAGTGATGGCTACTTTAAAACCGGCGATATTGCCTTAGCTACAGATGACGGTTACCACAAAATTGTCGACCGGAAAAAGGATATGATCATCGTCTCAGGCTTTAACGTTTACCCTAATGAAGTCGAAGATGTGCTATCAAACCATGAAGCTGTACTCGAATGCGCCGTCATCGGTGTCGAAGATGAGCGCAGCGGCGAAGCAGTAAAAGCGGTTATCGTGCTCAGTGACAACAATATGGAACACCAGCAAGCAAAGACAATGATCGACAGCTACTGCCGTGAACAGCTCACGGCATACAAAGTCCCTAAGATCATCAGCTTTGTTGACGCCCTGCCTAAATCAACCGTAGGTAAAATTTTGCGTAGAGAGCTGCGTAAGTAGTTTCTGCTTGAAGATACTATAAGGGAGTCCACCGCTCCCTTATATTCTACTAATAAGAAGACACTCCACCTTTTTGGTTACCTAAGAGATTCTAAGGCCGTTCGAAGAAAGCCCAAATGACTCAACTTTCATAGACCTACCTTCAATCAGCATGTAACTAATTCAACCATCCAGATTAAATTAGTTAAAACCCGACTATTAGAATTACCTCTAATTTTTCACATTAGAATGAATGTAAAGTAAGAAAAAATTACAGTATTTAGTCCGTAGACTATTTAGCTGAATAATTTTCATCGACAAGCATTCTAATTATGTTGACTCATATTCAACACCGCTAAATACTGCTGCATTGAATGCTAACTAAAAAATATACATTCCTGTATTAGCCAGAGCAATAGGAATAAATTAATCATGAAAAAGAATGGCTTTACACTGATTGAACTGGTTGTCGTTATTATAATTTTAGGTATTTTAGCCGTAACAGCAGCGCCTAAGTTTATCGACTTGGGCAGCGATGCTAGAAAGTCAGTCATGCAGTCTCTCAAAGGAAGTTTGAGCGACGCTGTTAAGATGGCACATGCAAAAGCATTAATATCAAACAAAATGGGCTCTAGTGACAGCTTGATCATTAGCGGGAAACACTATGGCTTACGTTATGGTTACCCTGACTTTGTGATCTATGGCGATGGCTCTACCAGTGATAAAGCACTCGCAGTAAACAGTTTGATAGAGTTAGATAGCGACACTGACATTACCTATGACGATAGTGCTTCACCAGCCGTATTCGACTACTCTTCAGCGCCAACACCAGAGCGGTGTAGAGTAAAATACTTTCGAGCGGCTAGCCTCACTACTCCAGCAATCATAGAAACAGACTTTAGTGGTTGCTAAATAAGCACGGTTCTCAGTCGCATCTACAATCGTTTGCCAAAGTGCACGCTATCGGTATTTGCGATTTACAATTAAAAAGAGCAAGCGCTCCGCCGCCTTTGGCTTGGCTCTTTTTACAATAATGAACAAAGCACCGCGCTGTTCGTCACTATAGGCCTATAGTGTTAGGCAACCTACGACTGACTAACCCAAATAATCTCATCCATCGCAAACCCTAACTCTTTAGCTTGCTTGATAAACTGCTGTTTAAGCTCCTCATTTACCTCTGGCGTTCTAGATAAAAACCACAGGTAATCGCGGTTGTAACTGGTGATAAAAGCGTACTGATAACCCTCTTTATCCAGTTCATAGACCACATAAGAGCCATAAAATGGTCCAAAGAAAGATACCTTTAAGTGGCCAATGTTGGTCCCGTCAACAAAGAAAGCTTTACCATCGGCGCTATCCCACATTTGCTCGTCGGTTTTAAAACCGCGATTAGTCACTTTAACGCCACCATCTTCACGCATCTCGTAATTAGCAGTCACTTGCGTCATGCCCCGCTCAAAGCTATGGTCGAGTCTTGCGATCTCATACCAAGTGCCGAGGTACTTAGTTAGCTCAAAATCATCAACCGGCTCTATGCCTTTTGGTAGACTAGTACAAGCTGACAAAAACAACATCGATAACACTAAGCAAAATCGCATAGATAAGCCCTCAAGAGAGTGGTAGTAAACAACATTGATTCAGTACGTTAACGACCAGAATATAGTTCACTATGGCCGCAAATTTATCTTAATATGTTTAATGTTAACCTGCGACTTGGTTTTCAAAGTAAAAAAAGGGCGAGATAACTCGCCCTTTATAAACCATACAATGACACGGTTAACTCGTTGGCGCGGTAAGGTCTTCAGTCAATAGCTGTAAACTGGCAAATTCTCGATACAGCTCACTGCTTTGCATTAACTCATTATGGGTGCCACTAGCAACCAACAGGCCTTTATCTAACACTAAGATCCTGTCGGCATTAATGACTGTTGATAGGCGATGCGCAATGATTAACGTTGTTTTGTTTACCATCAAACTATCAAGCGCTTGCTTAACCTTTTGCTCACTGATTGCGTCCAGCGCACTGGTTGCTTCGTCAAGCAATAAGATTGGCCTATCTGCTAATATCGCTCGCGCAATGGCGATTCGCTGCTTTTGTCCGCCTGATAAACGCACGCCTCGTTCACCGAGGTAGGTGTGGTAACCATCGCTAAATTCAGTAATAAACTCATCGGCTCGGGCTGCAATGCAAGCTTGCTTCACCTCAGCCTCGGTTGCATCAAGGCGGCCATAGCGGACATTTTCGAGCACACTGGTTGCAAAAATAACCGACTCTTGTGGCACTAATGCATATTGCTGCCTGAGGATTTGCGGACACAGCTTTGAGATATCAACACCGTCTAGCTCAATGCTGCCGCTGTTAAGCACATAAAAGCGCTGCAGTAATTCAAATAATGTACTTTTACCCGCTCCGCTGGCACCTACAAGGGCTACCCGCTCTGCTGGGTTAATGTGAATATCAAGCCCACGGATCACCTCATCTTCGCCCTGCTCTTCTATGCCGCCTTCACGGATATTACTGTAAGCGAATCGCACCTGTTTTAACGCCAGTTCACCTTTAACCACCTCAGGTAAAGACAATGGCTCCGCAACAGTGGGAATATCTATCGGCGTTTCAACTAGCTCGATCAACCTCTCAGTAGCACCAGCAGCTCGTTGTATTTCGCCAATCACCTCACTGATTGTTGCTACTGAACCTGCCACCATCACCGCATAAAACATAAAGGCGGATAGTTCACCACCGGTGATACTGCCGTTCATTACATCATGGGCTCCCACCCAAGTGACTAATGCTATAGCTAAAATACTTAAAAACATCACTAGCGAAATAAGGATAGAGCGATACTTGATACGCCCTTTGGCAGCGTCCATTACAGATTCAACACGCTCACCAAACAGCGCGCGGTCTCTATCTTCATGGGAATAAGCTTGTACAGTGTGGATCTCATGCAAGGTTTCATCGACATAAGCGCCCAAGTCACCGACTTTGTCTTGGCTTTTACGAGATAAATCACGCACCTTACGGCCAAAAAAGAAGATTGGCCCCAGCACCATAGGTACCGCCAATAACACCAGTCCAGTCATTTTAAGGCTGGTGATAGCCATCATGACGATGCCGCCAATCACAGTTACGCTAGCTCTCAGTGCCATAGACAAACTTTGTCCTACCACTGACTGCAGCAATGTTGAGTCAGCAGTAAAGCGTGAGATCACTTCACCTGTTCTAAGTTTGGCGTAAAAACCGGGCGATAACTTTAATAGGTGGTCATAAACTTTAAGCCGAATATCGGCACTTACACGCTCGCCTAGCCAAGTCATCAGATAGAAGCGGCAAAATATTGCGCTACTGCTTAATGCCGTAATCCCGATCACCAACAAAATGATTTCATTAAGTCGTGAACTATTGTCTTGCAAAAAACCCTCGTCAACCATCAAACGGACACCTTGCCCGAGTGAAAGCCAGGCTAAAGAGCCGATAAATAGGAAGATAATCGCAGCGATGACTCGCCCTCGATAAGGTTTCAAAAAAGCACCAATCCATGGTAAAACAGCGCGGCGACTAACCGAAGATGTGACGCTGGCAGTTTCTAGCGGCGCCTTATGGGGCGCGGTTGTCTCAGAGGTTCCAGTGGAGACAGAGGATGCTTGTTGGCTCAATGCAGTGTCCTAAATTTGAATGTAAACAAGATTAGAATAACAAAACCCGCTGAGTAGCGGGTAATGATTGTGTGAAAGAGTGCAAACAGCTTGATTTGTTTAAGCTGCTACATGATTGGGATTAAGATGTTGCCGTGTCAGCAAGCTCCGCCTTTGGTGTGCCATGATGACCATCGCGTTTCCAATCGACATCAAGCAGTTCCGCTCCTGATAGGCTAAATGCCTGACCAAAGCCTTTAACATAGAGCCCTTGATGGGGGTTAAGCTTGAACAGGTTGAAATCGGTTAGACTGGCGAGGTTATCAATCATCTCACCAAAGCGGCCAGAGAGTGCCGCCACCCCTTTTATAAAAGTTTCACTATCACGCTCGACCAATTCAGCAGTGGCATCAAAGGTTAAGCGCTTACGGGCGAAAACACTCTTGGATTCATTTTCGTCTTCAACCAGCATCACAGACAAGATATTTGAGGCTTTTAGGTTAGTGCCGTGACGAGCAAGCTCACTGACTAAAATGTAAAAGCCATCATCGGCCAATGCGAATGGTGCATAGCTTGCGTTTGGAATACCACTAGCGTCTTGTGTTGCAAGCTGCAGAGTTGAACGAGCATGCTTAAACTCTTCAATCTCTGGCAGTAGTTTGTCTCGTAATCTTTGCTCTTTTTCAGTCGTCATTGCGCTATTCTCTTATTTTAATTTGTAGCCAGTGCTTCGGCTTTTCGAGCTGTGGCTATTAGGTTTGTTCCGCTAAGATATTGTGTATAGCTTTAAACAGTAGCAGCCTGTAGCTCAGCTTTTATTGCCTTAAAGCGAGCGACTTGCTCTGGCAGTAATACTCGTTTTTTGTCGCGACCTAAATACACTTTAAATACCACTTCACCTGCGGGGCCAAAGAAGTTAATTGAGTGACTTTCAGTACCGCGAAACGGTTTGCTGATTAAGGCAATGGCGCTAATATCATCTAGCTTTAAGTGACCATGCAAACCATCACCCTTGGTGATGAGATTGTAATAACCGTGGGCATACTTCCCTTTAGGAAACGAACCCTTAAACTCAAAAATACTTCCTGAAGCTGACACTATCGTGGTCATATTGCCCCACTCAGGCAGAGACGTTAGCAAGGCATCTTTTTCAGAGACGGGAAGTAACGCCAGTTGCTCGGTAGGCAATACTGACACCACTTCAAACTCTGACACATTGAGCTCTGCTGCTATTTGACTAGGCATTGCACTTGGATTATCAATCAAATGCTGACGGATGGTTTCTACTGTAGTTGGCATGGAATATCTCCAATTAGAAAAACAACAAAAGGCCAAGTCACCTATTGTTGGTGACTTGGCCTTATTCGATAGCTTAGTTAGAAGCTATAACGCGCAGACAATTTAAAGTTCCTTCCCTGTTCATACAGGGTTTGCCACGCTTGGCGATATTCCTCATCACCGATGTTTTCAACTGCAAAGTCGACTCTTAAGCCTTCGAATGTGCCCATTGCAGGTTCCCATGCAACATAGACATCCCAAAGTTTGTATGAGTCATACTGATTAGCGTAATCCTCAGGTAACTGATCTTGCTCAGCGACGTAAGTGAAACGAGTACCGAACTTCATATCACCTTCCATAATGGCTTGTGACAGGTCGATACCCAATTTTTTAGCTGGGATGTTAGTCAGGTAATCGCCTTCGGTTTTGTCTTTGCCCTCTGTTTGACCATAATTCAAGCTCAGGCGAGTTTGCTCATAACGGTAGCGAGTACTGAATTCAAAACCTGTTAGTTTGGCTTCATCAACGTTATTCCAAGAGGTGGTTTGTTCAAAACCAGGAATTCCCATCAGCGGATCAGATACCGATTGCTCGATAAAATCATCAACATCATTTCTAAATACGCTTAGCGTCATTGCTAATTCGTCGTCACCGGCGAGTTCGCTAAAGCGAAGATCCGCTTTTATCTCTTTGTTTTGCGCCTTTTCAGCTTGTAAATCAGGGTTGATTTCAAACGTATTACAAAGTCCACCAGGCAAGAAGCCAGGGATCGGTGGGATGCAGTAATGAGTACCGGTTGAATACATCTCTTCAATGCTTGGTGCGCGGAACGCTTGATCATATCGTGCACTCAAGGTTAACCAATCAGTTGCCGTCCATACCAAGCCTAAGGAGGGTGAAAATGCACTATCATCTGATTCTTGGTTTAAGTTGTTACTGGTGTTTTTAAATGCGTCATAACGCACGGCAGCATCAACTTTCCAGTTATCAGACAGGCTAATATCAGCACGGGTGAATGCTCCCCAAACTGCAGTTTCACCGTCAATATCATCCGGCCTTTGCCCAGCTTGACCACTGTCATCACGCACTGTTTTAATCGTATCTTGGTATCCATCTACACCGTATGTCAGTATGGTGTTAGCAAACTTAGAACTGTTATTAATGCTAAAGCCAAGAGTGTTATATTCAGTGCTATCGACTTGATTTTTAGTGACACGATCTTCATCGTAATCAGTGCCATTCCAATACAGTGTGGCATTAACATCGAGCAACGGATTCGCTTCAGGGTTGAAGCTATAATCTAAGGTGACGTTTTGATCGTTTGTTTTACGCTTCACCAGTGGTACAGAACTGCCAACTTCAGTGGTAGGATTACTCGGAACTAATTCATCGATTTTTGAAAATCTTGCAGAAAGCTGTAAGCGCTGCTCGTCTGTCGGCTCCCAACCAAACTTGGCTAAGCCACTTGTGCCTTCAGAAGCACTATTTTCAAGGGTTTTGTCGTTACCCACTTTAATATTATTACTGTCGTAATAACTACCATTTATCAGCCAATCGACCTTGCCTGTGTTCGCGGTTTCAGATAATCCGTAGATTGCACCACTGGTTTTAATGCGATCGCCATTGCTTTCGAAACCTTGCTTTATATAACCGCCGAACGTGTCTTCATCTTCAAGAAAGTCACTCGCAGACTTGGTGTTTTGGGCAACAACACCACCAATAGCACCACTTCCCCAAAGGCTACTTGCTGGGCCACGTAGGACTTCAACAGAGCTCAAAAGTTCAGGATCTATAAAATAGGTCCCTCGGTGGCCAGAATTAGTATTTTGACGTGCACCATCAATCGTTTGTAAAACGCGTTGACCACCTAAACCACGAATTTCAACCCCTTGTGATGAAGCTCTAGGGCCATTTGATACGTTCACGTTAGCTTCGTTTTTAAGCGCTTGTGCAACAGACGCTGGCTGGAACTCTTGTAACTGCTCTTCATTCACAACTGCAACACTGCGGCTGGTTTCAGACACTTTTTCAGCAACGCGAGTGGCAGAAACAACAACTTCATCGAATTCGGTGACTTTTTGGGTATCTTGTGCGTATACGCTGGAGCTAAAAGCCATTGCCATCGCAATTACGAGCGGCTTCTTGGTCATGTTTCAATCCTCAAGGTAAGTTTATGGGGCAGCGACAACACTCATTTAGTCCTTTAATTGCGCAGAATCGGACACCCGTTCTATTATTTTTGGCACTTTACCTGAGAAAAAAACATAGATCAAATGAAAATCATTATCATTTGCGATCTTGTTAAGATTCGTATATCTTATTGTCATTAACTAAAACTGTTGAACATAACCTTCTGTAAAATATGTAAATTGTAAGTTTTGTAAAGCTTATCTAAGCATATGTATTTTATAAGGTGTATCGCAGTAGCACTGATTTTAACGAAGACAATCGCTCATGACCCCTAAACGATACTTTGCTTTTGGTTGCATCACGCTGTTAATCCAAGGTGGTGTGCTCGCCTCACAAAACAGCTCCCCAGCTTTGCAACTTAATTCAGGCTCAGCCATGGGCTCTAATCAGGCCATGAATCTATCTATTGCTATGCAAGCAAGCCAAGCACCTGCGAGTGCCGCTGCTGAACCTGAGCCAGTAAAGGAAGTCGCACCTGTAAAGCAAGCGCCGAAAATAGTTAAGACCAAACCTGTCGCCCCCACGCCAGCGGTAAACACAAAGCCCAAAACGACTGAGGTCCGCAAAAAAACCACTGCAGAAACAAAGTCTGTCGCCAAGCCGCAAGCTGTAGCGAAAAAACAACCAGAGAAAGTTGAGGCTATCAAAGAAGTAGCGCAGGACAATAGCATTGAACAAGTGGCTCATAATCAAAGCCAAGTAAGTGGCAAGCAAGGCATCACGCAGCAGTCTGTAGAGTTAAGTCAGCCAACGTTTGCCGCGCCACCAGCACAGCCTCACTACCCTAAGAAGGCCCGTAAACGTGGGCTCCAAGGAACAGCAACCATCGAGGTTATGTTCAATCAGGTAGGCGAACAATTATCACTAACACTAGTCGACAGTTCAGGTTATCGACTGCTAGATAAAGCGGCACTCAATGCCGTAGAAAAATGGCAGTTTTCAGCTCCCACGCCGCAAACAGCCTACGCCTATACAGTGCGGGTACCGGTTAAGTTTCAGCTGAATTAACTCAATATCAACTTAAAGCAATCGATGAAATGGTGCTAAGCCACTAGATGATCGTTAATGACCTCTCTCTAGGAGAGAGAGGAGCATAGCTTCAATAGGCTAATGCTGAAGATTTTAAACAAGCGTTTTAGGGACGACGCGAATTAACCAACTAACACGACGCGATACAAAGATAATCGTATAGGAAAATTACATGTCTCAATCTTTATCTCAATCGGCAGCGCAGTCAGCTTCCCAGCCCCTGTATCACCAACTGTCAGAGCAGCTAGGTTACCTCACTTGGCCGCTATTCATCTGCGCATTTTTGGCACTGATGATCATTCTCGAACGCTTAGCGTTAATGTTGTACGAACTGCCTAAAAGAGACGGTTGGCTAGCTCAACTACGGCAACAAGCACGCAGTGCGACACCAGAGCAGCGCCAACAACTCACGACACAAATTAGCCAAGGACGCAGTATGCTTGCCAAAGGCACAGCACTGTTATTAAGCCATAGTGATCAAAGTCGCGAGATGCGCGAAGAGATTGTCAGCTTGTGGCTAGTAAAACAAAAAGGCCGTTTACTATCAGGCCTTAAGATCTTGCAAATCATTGGTATTATCACCCCATTGCTAGGTCTGCTAGGCACTGTGCTTGGCTTAATCGAAATGTTTAATCAACTCGGGCTTTCCGACGGACCTGTAACCCCTTCTGAATTAGCTTCTGGACTAGGCCTTGCGATGAATACCACCGCAGCTGGTCTAATTATTGCCGTCCCCGCTATCACTATGGCACATCTGTTTACACTCTGGGCTGAGAGACGATGCAATAAGTTGGCCCATGCGCTTAATCTGTTAAACCTGTGGTTAGAAGGCTTTGATCAAGCCTTAAGTATAGGTAGCGATTCTGCTGCGCAGCTCTGTAGTAAAGCGGCAACTTGCAAAGAAGCAAGCTGCCAAGTGCCAAATGGAGCTAGCTGATGATCACAAGTGATAACGAGCAAAGCAGCGCTTTGCAAGGATTAGATCTAACTCCACTCATTGACATAATTTTTATTGTATTGGTGTTTTTGCTGTTAACCGCCAACACGCAGCTGCTGAGCTTACCTGTGGATGTGCCAACTGAAGCTGATGCTGACTTAAGCGCCTTGTCTCACGACAAACATATAGCAATAAACATCCTCACCACCGAACCACACTGGGCGATTGATGGCACCACTTTTCAAAACTTTGATGATTTTGAAGCCGAGTTCATCAAGATTTTTGGCACTGATCCGGAAGTAAACGTCGTGGTCGCTGCCGATAAAACAGCACCCGTTCAACCCTTGATGAATGTGTTGGCACTGCTACAGCGACAACAGATCAGCAATACCCAAATTTTGATGGAGCCTTAATAGGTAAAGCGCTCTAAATACAGAGCATTTATACAGGAAACACCCTAGGCAAATCGCTTTTAGTCACACTATCGAATTTACGTGTGCCCAAGTGCGGGTACACGCTTTTATGAATAAGTTTAATTTTTTGGAGTTTTTCATGCTTAACTTTAATGCTTTCCTCCCTATGACTCGCCGCATGGCTATGGGCTTTGGTTTATCTACACTTTTGTGTAGCAGCGCGATTGCCCACCAAGGGGAACATGACCACGCAGCTCCTCGGGTTGTTAGTGCTGGCGCGGGAATGACAGAGCTGGTATTTGCTTTAGATGCTGGCGATGAACTGGTTGCCGTTGACTCTACCAGCCAACTGCCAGATGAATCTCAGAATATTGCCAAACTTGGTTATCACCGCATGCTATCGGCAGAAGGTATTTTGGCGCTTAATCCAAGCGTAGTCATGGGCACTGATGCCATGGGTCCCAAAGCCACATTGGATGTGCTGTCAGCCGCTAAAATTAATGTAGTACAGCTCCCCAGTGCCAACACCCAAGCTCAACTATTTAGCAATATTGATGCAATGGGTACGTTATTACAAAGGGAACCGCAAGCCAAACAGCTTAAATCTGATTTACAGCAATCATTTAAAGATATAGAAACTAAAAAACAGCAGATAGCGAGTAAAGGTGATGCACCAAAAGTACTATTTTTGTTGCTACAAGCTGACAGACCAGCGCGAGTCGGTGGTGATGAAACTGCCGCTGACATTATTATTAACTTAGCCGGTGGTAAAAATATCGCTGGCTTCTCAGGCTATAAAAGTGTCTCACAAGAGGGCATCCTTGCGCTCAACCCTGACGTTATCTTAATCTCAAATCGCTCTGATAAAGCAACCGAGAACCCTGTGGAATCGCTACTAAAAAGTATGCCATTGCTAGCCCACACGCCAGCGGGTAAGAATAAGCAGATCCAAAATCTTAATCCGCAAGCTTTACTCGGTGGACTCGGGATTAGTGCTATTGCTGCAGCTGATAAGTTAGCCAGTGATTTCATCAGCGTTAAGCGTTACTAAATCAGCAAAACTGGGATAGATAAATGGAAAATACTCGTTGGCTTTGGCCCTGTTTACTGACCGCTTTGGTCGTAACATGCCTGATGTCTGTCAGCATAGGTCCACTGCAGATTAGCCCCAGTGCTAGCTTCAGTGCCGTCATAAATTGGGCAACGCATTTTGAGATTGGAAGCGTTGCCCCCCATGAACAACTCGTTATAGATAATGTCCGTTTGCCACGCACCTTACTTGCTTTAGCTGTGGGAGCAGTGCTGGCGCAATGTGGCGCCGTCATGCAGGGGCTGTTTCGAAATCCTCTGGCAGATCCCGGGATTATTGGTGTTTCCTCTGGCGCTGCGCTCGGCGCCGCTATTTGTATCGTACTATTTCCCCAAGGTGGTGAATATGCCGTTGCAGTCAGTGCCTTCTTGGCAGGTTTAGTCACCACATTAGTGGTCTACCGCCTTGCTAGCAGTCCAACTGGTACTTCTGTCGTGTTACTGCTGCTATCGGGTGTTGCCGTTGCCGCTCTTGCTGGCGCCGGAATCGGGTTATTGACCTATATGGCTGACGACATGGCTTTACGAGATCTCACTCTATGGCAGCTTGGATCGATTGCGGGAGCGCAGTGGCATTATGTCGTACTCACACTCATTGCGCTTGCACTTGTCAGTTGGCAGTTTAACCGCAGCGCAAAGGCGCTAAACGCTCTATTGCTTGGTGAAGCTGAAGCGCGTCACTTAGGATTAGATGTTGATAAACTGAAACTCAAGCTGATTGTGCTATGCGCTATAGGCGTTGGGATATCCGTTGCTGCTACCGGTATTATTGGCTTTATCGGCTTAGTGGTACCGCACTTAGTGCGTATGTTGGTAGGGCCCGACCATAAACAGCTTCTACCACTAAGTGCAATGCTCGGCGCTGCACTGTTGGCGCTAGCAGATATAGGGGCACGGGCTATTGTTGCCCCCTCAGAGCTCCCCGTTGGTTTAGTCACTGCGCTTTTAGGCGCGCCTTTCTTTATCGTTCTATTGCTTAAACAACGCAGTAAGTTGGTATAACTATGAAGCAAACATCACAGTCGCAATCGCAGTCCTCAGTGATAGAAGTTAACCACCTTTCAGTGCGCATCGGTCATAAGCCAGTTCTAACCGATATCAACTTGACTATCCAAGCTGGTGAAGTGACCGCACTTCTAGGGCCAAATGGCGCCGGAAAATCAACCTTGCTTAAAAGCTTATGCCAAGAGGTTGCAGCGGAAACCGGACAGGTTAAAGTACACGGTCAAGAGCTGAAAAAATGGGATCGCAGCCAACTGGCAAAATCTCTTGCTGTCTTGCCACAACACGCCTCATTGACCTTTCCGTTTAAGGTAGAGCAAGTGGTTGAAATGGGCCTGTATCCCTTAACCCTATCTCAACGACAAGGCGAGCAGTTAATTGATTTACAGCTCGATAGGTTAGATCTAACGGCATTAAAGCACCGCAGTTACCCCACTCTCTCAGGAGGTGAAAAGCAGCGAGTGCAGCTAGCCCGAGTATTAACCCAGCTCGCTCAATCGGATAAACCGGCAATCCTGTTTTTAGATGAACCGACCTCAGCATTGGATCTTGCACAGCAGCATAGAGTGTTAAAACTGGCACGGTCGCTTGCGCATGAAAACAACTACGCGGTAGTCGTGGTGCTACACGACCTGAACCAAGCTTCACGCTACGCCGACAGGCTGATCGTTTTAGAGCAAGGAAAAATCGTCAGTGATGGTGCTCCTGCAGCGGCCTTAACGCCGGAAACCATAAGACAAGTTTGGAAGTACGACCCCATTGTAGTGATGGAGCCGGGGAAGCAAACACCGCTATTGTTTTAATACATCGCTTTGAACTGTATTCATTCCAAGGATGGAATGACCGACCCCATTCATAGCCCGTTATCAGGCAATATTTACAATGCAAATAACGGCTAACTTGATCTACTTCACCTACACCGCAAAGGATAATGATTATCATTACCATATTATTTTGTGATTGAGACTGATAATGATCTTAACGCCAACAATGACAGGCCTCGCGAGTCCAGATCCCTTACAACACGCCTTTAAAGTCAAGAGCGCACCGCACGCTGGTCGCAGCGGCAGTCGCCCACTTAATATCACCCCAGAGCTTTGGCAGCAATGGTGGCAACAGCCTACTCAGGCACAGCAAAGAGCGCTTTATATCCACATCCCTTTTTGCCGAAAGCGATGTAGTTTTTGTAACTTCTTCGAAAATGGCGCAAACCCTCAACGGATTAGCGATTACGTGCAGCAGTTGTGCCAGCAACTAACTGTGGCTGCTAGCAGCCCATTTGCGCAAAGCCAAGGCTTCGACACCGTTTACGTCGGTGGTGGTACCCCGACAGATATAACAGCCTCTGAAATAGCAATGTTAGGCGAGGCAATACATCGCTTTCCACTGCTTGATAATGCAGAGGTGACGCTCGAAGGTCGTCTCAATGGCTTTGATGACGACAAATGGCATAGCGCATTAGATGTTGGCTTTAATCGCTTTTCATTCGGTGTGCAAAGTTTCGATACCGAGGTTAGGCGTGCAGCTGGGCGATTTGATGAAAAAGCGCAGTTGCTACAACGGTTATCCACGTTAAGCCAACATGACAGCGCCAGCATCGTAGTTGACCTTATTTTTGGCCTACCGGGACAAACCCTGCCTATTTGGCAGCAAGATCTACAAGCAGTTATCGACAGCGGCGTCCACGGCGTCGACTTGTATCAATTAATAGGGTTAGGTGGTACCCGCATAGATCGCGCCAATGACAAAGGTAAGATCCTTGGTACTGCCAGCAGCGAGTTTCAAGCCGACAGCCAAACCCGGGCGCAGATGTATGCCTATGGCGCAGAGTATTTAGAGTCAAAGCAATGGCAACGCTTATCCAGTTGCCATTGGCGTCGAGATGCTCGCGAGCGCAGCGTTTATAACTCGCTTGCTAAGAGTGGCATTGAGATCCTTCCCTTTGGTGCAGGAGCAGGCGGCAGTATTCATGGGTATTCGATGATGAACGCTCGCGGTTTAACCGACTGGCATCAAGCCCAACAACAGCCCTGCACTATCGGCAATGACGCATCGTTATCTACGCCTCATAATGTACCAGGAATGATGTTTACGCCTAACCCATCTGCGAAACTCGACGCTATTTTTAAGCGCGGTTTAGATAGTGGCAAATTGCAGTTTAACCAACTTGAAACTCACCTGGTAGAACAGTTACAGCCGCTTTTTGAAGCATGGCAAAGCAATGGACTTGCGCAGCTTAGCAGCAACGCATTAACACTGACGTTGGCAGGACGTTTTTGGAATGTAAATATGCAAACAGGTCTGTTTGAGTTTCTGACTGAAAACAAAAGTTAAACAGGATTTATTCTCGCGGAGAAAATAAGTCACTAAATGATAAATCGGCTCATGTTATAGTGAGCCTATTCTTAGCTAAGCATTCATAAAATATGGCACAGCAGATCTCAGACGAAACCAAGAACGAAGCAATGAAAGTGGCAAAATCGACCCAGAAACCAGGGCAAACAAAAGAGCAAACTAAGCTGATTGCTCAAGGCATTGAAAAGGGTATTGCCGAATACAAGAAACAACAAAAAGGCAAAGCTCGGGTACGCGATAAGCAAAAGAAACAGCAGGTTCGCGCTAAGGCGAGAGCTGCAGAGTCTGAGCATATTGAAGAAAATATTGAAGACCGCGCCGCCAGTCCTTATCTGCCTTGGGGCTTATTGACCCTAAGTTGGATTGGATTTATCTGCTACCATGTTATGACAAAATAATCCTACTTTTAGTATCAGCCGCTGTTTGCAGCGCTTATGGGCGGCTGATATAACCCCTGCAAGTTATTACGCCCACCCTCCAGCCTAAATCAATACAAGTCACTGATTTTAAAAATTACAACTCACTTAATTACCCTTACCTAATTCTATTCATATTTCTTCATAACTTGTCTCAAACCGTTCATTGCAAGCCCCATTGCTGTTCACATCATCTCCCTATAATGACCTCATCAAAGAAAGGATTGAGCTGGAGCTGAACGGTCATGACAAATCAAAATCCGAATAAACTGAATACGAGTAGCAAGAAAGATGAGCTTAAAGCATTGAGTTTCATCATCTTTATATTATTCCCTGCACTTAGCATCGCCTTTGTGAGTAGCTATGGCTTCGTCATTTGGATGATCCAAGCGTTTGGCGGCGTTGTCGCTCACTAATCCCCTATTTCACTTTATAAACTTATTACGAGGATGCGATTATGAGATGGTTACTTAACATCTGGCGCACACTAACCAAACCAGCACAATACCTTACACTCGGCACCGTTAGCGTGTCAGCGTTTCTAATGGGCGTTATCTTTTGGGGTGGCTTTAACACCGCACTTGAAGCAACTAACACTGAAGCGTTTTGCATTAGCTGTCACAGCATGGAAAGCATGCCGTATAAAGAGCTACAAGAAACAGTGCATTGGTCAAATCACTCTGGTGTAAGAGCAACCTGCCCTGACTGTCACGTTCCTCATGAGTGGAGCCGTAAAATTGGTCGTAAAATTGAAGCCTCTCACGATGTGTGGGGTTGGTTATTACAGACCGTCAATACCCCCGAGAAATTCGAAGATAAACGCCTAGAGATGGCCAGCCGAGAGTGGAAGCGATTCGACCGCGATAACTCGCTAGCCTGTAAAAACTGCCATAACTACGACTCAATGAAGTGGGACAGCATGTCTAAGCTCGCACAAAAACAGATGAAGCGCGCCGCAGAACTCGATCAAAGCTGTATTGATTGTCACAAAGGCATCGCCCATAAGCTACCAGATATGGGCACCGCTCGTGCGCCAGAACTCATTGCAGAAGTAGGCTCTGGCGTTAACGGCTTAGAGGTTGACCAAAGCTACTTTACCGCACTGACCAAGCCTGTTTACTTTAATGAGAAAACAGACGTTGAAGCCGGCACTTTGAACATCGCCACTAAAGTGAAAGTATTAGAGCTCAAGGGTAACCGCGCCAAAATCGGTATCGATGGCTGGAGAAAAAAAATCGGTGCAGGTCGCGTGATCTACTACGACTTCGGTTTAAACATTCTCTCAGCACAACTGACCAAGGATGCAGCACTCGAAGAGGGCGTCATTCAGACTTTCGAAGAGAAAGAAGATCCAATGACAGGCCTAAAATGGCAGCGTGTCGAAGCCGTTATCTGGACAGATACAGACTACTTACTTAGCGACCTACAGCCACTTTGGAACTATGCTCGCAGCACCTATAGTGACAGCTGCAGTGTGTGTCACACCCAGCCAGATGAAGCGCACTTTGACGCCAACACTTGGCCAGGAATGTTCCAAGGCATGATCGCCTTCGTCAACATGGATCAAGATACTCAAGCGTTAGTACAGAAATACTTGCAAGAGCATTCATCAACTTTCAATAAGTCGGCTCACTAATAGGACTGCAGATTATGAACAGAAGAGATTTTCTAAAAGGCTTAGTCGGCACCTCATATGTTGTACTTAGCGGCTCATCAGTCTTAGCACCGTTAAATGCTTTAGCGGCCTCAGGCGCAAAAGCCAGTGATGGATGGTTGACTACAGGTTCACACTTTGGCGCATTCAAGATGAAGCGCAAAAATGGCGTGATTGATCAGGTCATCCCGTTTGACCGTGATAAGTATCCAACTGATATGATTAACGGCGTTAAGGGCTTAGTCTACAACCCGTCTCGTGTGCGTTACCCAATGGTTCGTTTGGACTTTTTACTGAAAGGTCATAAAAGTGATACTAGCCAACGTGGTGATTTCCGCTTTGTACGCGTCACTTGGGATAAGGCGCTATCACTATTTAAAGACTCACTTGATGAAGTGCAAACTAAATATGGCCCTTCAGGGCTCCATGCCGGCCAAACCGGCTGGCGTGCAACCGGTCAGCTACACTCAAGCACCAGCCATATGCAACGTGCTGTTGGCATGCATGGCAACTTTGTTAAGAAGGTCGGCGACTACTCTACCGGTGCAGGGCAAACCATTTTGCCTTACATCTTAGGCTCTACAGAAGTATATGCCCAAGGCACATCTTGGCCGCTTATTCTTGAGAACTCTAAGACGATTATCTTGTGGTCGAACGATCCTTATAAGAACCTGCAAGTGGGCTGGAATGCTGAGACTCATGAGTCTTATGCTTACCTTGCCGAGCTAAAAGAGAAAGTGGCAAAAGGTGAGATCCGCGTAATTAGCATCGATCCTGTTGTCACTAAAACACAACAGTACTTAGGCTGTGAGCAGTTATACGTTAACCCACAAACTGACGTGGCGTTAATGTTAGGTATTGCCCACGAAATGGTGGCAAAGAACCTTCATGACACCAAATTTATTGAAGGTTACAGCTTAGGCTTCGACCGTTTCTTGCCTTATATTCAAGGTGAAACCGATGGCGTTGAGAAAACACCAGAGTGGGCCGCTGAGATCACAGGAGTTTCTGCTGAGATCATTCGAGATCTCGCCAAGGTAATGACAAAGAGCCGCACCCAAATGCTCATGGGCTGGTGTATCCAGCGTCAGCAGCATGGCGAACAGCCTTATTGGATGGCGGCAGTTCTCGCCACCATGATAGGTCAAATCGGCTTACCTGGCGGCGGTATTAGCTATGGTCATCATTATTCGAGCATTGGCGTGCCTTCATCTGGTGCAGCAGCGCCAGGCGCATTCCCGCGTAACTTGGATGAAGACCAAAAGCCACTGTTTAATAGCAATGACTTTAAAGGCACCAGCAGCACCATACCAGTTGCACGGTGGATAGACGCGATACTTGAGCCTGGTAAAACCATTGACTCAAACGGCAGTAAAGTCACTTTCCCTGATATTAAAATGATGGTGTTTTCCGGTAACAACCCTTGGAACCACCACCAAGATCGTAACCGCATGAAGCAAGCATTTCAGAAACTTGAATGTGTGGTAACTATCGACATGAACTGGACGGCAACTTGTCGCTTCTCAGACATAGTACTGCCTGCATGTACTACGTTCGAGCGCAACGATATTGATGTCTATGGCAGCTACGCTAACCGCGGTGTATTAGCAATGCAGAAGATGGTCGAGCCACTTTATGAAAGCTTGTCTGACTTTGAAATCTTCACTCGCTTTGCCCGTATTATGGGTAAAGAGAAAGAGTACACTCGCGGCATGACCGAACGTGAATGGCTAAACAAACTATACACTGACTGTAAGAATGCTAACGCGGGTAAATTTGAGATGCCTGAATTTGATGAGTTCTGGAAACAGGGTTACGTACACTTTGGTGAAGGTAAGCCTTGGACACGTCATGCAGCCTTTAGAGAAGATCCAGAGATCAACCCATTGGGTACCCCATCAGGCTTGATTGAGATCTTTAGTCGTAAGATAGCCCAGTACCAATATGATGATTGTCCAGGCCACCCAACTTGGATGGAAAAATCAGAGCGCAGCCATGGCGGACCAGGTTCTGACAAATTCCCTGTGTGGATGCAGTCTTGTCACCCTGATAAACGTTTACACTCGCAGATGTGCGAATCTGAGCAGTACCGTGAAACCTATACCGTTAATGGTCGCGAACCGGTTTATTTAAATCCTAATGATGCTAAAAAACGCGGTATTAAAGCAGGTGACGTTGTGCGAGTGTTTAACGACCGTGGCCAGCTGCTAGCGGGTGCTGTGGTATCAAATAACTTCCCTAAAGGAGTTATTCGTATTCACGAAGGCGCTTGGTATGGTCCCGTTGGCGAAGACGGTAGCAAAGAGGGTGGCGCAGAAATTGGCGCACTATGTAGCTACGGTGATCCAAACACTTTAACCCAAGATATTGGTACATCAAAACTGGCGCAAGCATGCTCTGCCTATACCTGCCTAGTTGAATTTGAAAAGTATCAAGGTAAAGTACCAAGAGTCAGTTCATTTAGCGGACCCGTTGAGATAGCACTATGAGCACAGAAACAGCTAACCCAGTAAATCAGGCAAGAAGTACTATTTATCAGTTGCTTTCATCTTTGTTCGCCAAAGAGATTGATCATAAAACACTGCATGAATTAACCAGTACTCAAGCACAAGCGTTTTGGTCACAACTTGCCGCCGAAGCTAGCTTTAAAGCTGATGTTGACGTGCTTGTTGCAGAGTTTGCCAAACTCAATAGCGATAAAGCCTTGCTAGAGCTTGCTGCCGACTATTGCGGCCTATTTCTAGTCGGTACTAAGAACAGTGCTTCACCTTACGCAAGTCTGTATTTAACTGACACTCCTGTAGCCAAAGGTGATGAGCCTTTACTATTTGGTGAGCAACACCAGCAGATGACGCAATTTTTAAAACAGAGCCAGCTGCAGGTACAGAGTGAGTTTCCAGAGCCTGCCGATCACCTAGCGGTAATATTGGCTTATGTGGCGCATATCAATATGCATTGCAGTAACCAACAGCAGCTTGAGTTTATTCGCGACAACCTGGCTAATTGGTTAGCAACTTTTGTAGCAAAAGTCGCCAAGGTCGACACTGGCAATTTCTATATCGCCTTAGCGCAACTGACACTTGCTTGGGTTAACTCAGATCTGGAGTGGCTGGAAAGCGAAGATTAACCTTAACTAGCCCTCATTCTTAAGAGCTAGTTCAGCCTAAATTAAATGCCGGTAGTGATGACCCACTATCGGTATTTTTGTCTCTACCTTTTAATTCAATCCACTTTCCGATGTAACGCTCAAATCTAAATTTTTAACTGAAAGCTCTTTGTTTTTTGATGAAGCTCTCTCTCAAATCGCGACACAACAGAGGCGCCCGCTTCCCTAAATAAAGCAAAAGTGCTATACAGAACAAGTGAGTTAATAACGATCAATTTAAAATACCCTGCAACAAAATCCTCAAGGGACAAGGAATCGATACATCATGGATGAACCACTGTTAATCATCGTTATTTTAGGGCTCGTTTTTTGCATTTTCCATATACAAAAAACAGATAGCAAATTAAAAATCATAGAAAATAAAATAGACACATTACTAGAGAATAATGGCATTGTGTTTGATGAAAACATACATGTATCTAAAGATGTGTTAACGGCGATTACCTTAGGTAAAAAGTTAACCGCTATTCGGTTATATCGTGAAGAGACAGGCGCTAGCCTAAAAGATGCTCATGAGGTCATCAGCCGAATCGCAACAAAAAATGAGTAGCTTTTACAGCAGACACTCGCGAGTTAGGCACACAGCAACTAATGATAAACCGGCAAATGTTAAAAAGGCATTCAAACAATGATCTCCTCAAAAAATAGTGGAACATATTCCCGTAATTCTGGTTTTACCCTAATAGAGCTCGTGGTGGTGATTATCATTCTAGGGATCTTGTCTGTCGTTGCATTACCAAAATTTATCAATTTGAAAACCGATGCCAATAAAGCTGTGATTAAAGGAGCTTTGGGCTCAATAAAAACAGCAGTCTCACTCTTTAAAGCTAAAACGTTAACCTCAGGAAGTAGCTTTACAGACGTGGTTGAATTCTCCGATGTTAAAGGCAGCTATTACCAACCTTGGGCAGCCACCGCTACCGCCAATGGTTTTTCTGCAGACTATTCATCACCACCTGAAATATTTGAAGGTGCAGGGTTAGATGTTAACGACTGGGCTTATCGTATTTACGTGCAAAGTGGCAGTTACTCGGTAGTGGCTACTCCTATCAGCGTGCTCGATAAAAGTGAGCCAAGTGCTACCGAGGTAAAAGCAACTAATTGCTATTTTGAGTACCATTGGCAAACCTCTGGAGAGCCAACAATTACCAGTGTTGTCAGCCAGTGCTAATACTGACTTAAATATTGCCTGCATTAAAACTAAAGGTTTTTAGCTTGAACAACTATTTCGAAAGCCCATTTGTGGGTAAGCCACTGCAAGAGCAAGTCACCAACCCCAACATTATCGTTGGCAAACACAGCTATTACTCCGGCTATTACCATAATCACAGTTTCGATGATTGTGCACGTTACCTAATGGCGGATAGAACTGACATCGATAAGCTCATTATTGGTAGCTACTGCTCAATTGGATCTGGTGCGGTATTTATGATGGCAGGAAACCAAGGTCATCGACACGATTGGATCAGTACCTTTCCCTTTTTCTATCAAGATCATGAAGACTTTAGCCATGGGATTGATGGTTTTGAACGTGCTGGCGATACCGTTATTGGTAATGATGTTTGGATTGGTAGTGAAGCCATGATAATGAGTGGCGTCAATGTTGGTGATGGCGCTATTATTGCCAGCCGCGCGGTGGTGACCAAAGATGTTGCACCTTACGAAATTGTGGGCTCTAACCCAGCTAAACACATTCGTTTCCGATTTTCTGCAACAGAAATATCTCAGTTACTTGAAATGCAATGGTGGCTTTGGAGCGATGAAGAGCTCAGAGGTGCGATGGCCTTCATGTGCTCATCGAATATCAGTGGCCTATACAGTTACTGGCAGGATTTTACTCTTTAATCATTTGCACGCCTTAAGCAAATTAGTCGCAAACTCCGCCTTTCCCCTTAGCGTTCACAACCGCAGTAATGCAAGTACTGCGGTTAAAAGCACCACTTTTTAGTGCTATGTTTAACTAAAGAGTGAAATTATAACAGTCTATCAACTCAAACCAATACCAACATTTAAGTAACACCCTGATAGCATTTACTTTTAAAAAGTTGGTACATAACATGCTTAATTAGTGGTTCATTTTTGTTAATAGCGACTAATTGCCAAAGGAGCGGCAGATGCCTGTCACATTAGAAGATCGACCAATTGAAAAGGTTAGAGAAGAAGTCATCGATAAGCTGATTGTGAATTACAGTCACGGAATAATCTCCGCGGAAGCGTTTGAGCGCCGGCTCGATGATGCGATGGCCAGTGACTCTCATCAAGAGCTGCTCGACTTAGTGGCCGATTTGTCGCTTTCTGCAGACGATGAGTACAGCAGTAAGAAAGATCAACAGTTCACTCCTAATTACACGAGCAAGCAGCAAGATGACACACTGAATATTAATTGTGTGCTCGGCAACAATGAGCGCAGTGGCCAGTGGGCAGTCCCTAAAACAATCCAAATTAATAATGTACTGGGTGAAACGACGCTCGACTTTACCGATGCTATTTTTCAGCACCAAGATATCACCATAAAACTTAACTGTATTTTAGGCAGTGCAACGGTATTTATTCCTGAGAATGTCAATGTGGTGTGTAAAACCTACTGCGCTGTAAGTAGTATTGAAAACTGTGCGCCGTCGATGGCGAACCGCCAAGCACCTATCATTACCATCGAAGGTAAAGTCATTCTGGGCAGTTTATCTGTATCGGTGAAGCGCACCATTAAAGAGAAGTTTATCGCCTTTGCCAATCAATTAAAGGACACGTTTAGCTAACCATATAATATGGCCAAAACACTTCATGAGGCGAATTCAATTAGGTTTTCGCCAGCTTGATAACTACCTCATTTAATGGCATTAACAAGGCTAATAAAATTTGTTAGGAAGATCACTAAAATAGCTAAATTTAGCCTTTGATAAAATCAAGAATGCTGTAGTGTAAATAGTAACAAGGTTATCGTTCACACTTCAGGAGTAACTATGCTAAATGAAAATCACGCGCTTATTTTTGATTTCCCAGAATTTAAACAAGACATTGTTCATTTGAACCATAAAGACCCAATCTTTGAAGAACAATCCAAGCAATATCACCTATTAGATTATGAAATTCGTCAGCTAGAAATTGACGGTAGCCCGACTGATGACGAGCATATGCATCAACTCAAAGTACAGCGCGCCAACCTAAAAGATGTGTTGTTTCAGAAGTTAAAAGAGCATCACCAGTAAATTATCTAACCTCTATCGAGATATCATTTCATAGCCCTTAGCCAGCGAATATTATCGATAACAAACAAAAAGACGACGAGTAGAAAGTTTGCTTATATCAATTGATATAAGCAAACAGCGCTGGACATATGCATTGCCCTCCTAGAAACCTCAATAGCCCAAACTCAATTTCAGCAAACCACTCTTTAACTCATCAATCCTATGAGCTTTATTTTAATAGTGTGAGCTGCACACCTATATTTCGGCGAACACATGTACGCATAATGTGTTTTTGATAATTGGAGATTGCGATGCAGAATATCAATTGCCCTCAGTGCCACGAAGATATCGACCTAAACCTAGCTGTTTGTCCTCATTGCAAAGCCGCACAAGGGCTGGAGTCTCTCTGTGGTGTCGACCCTGATATTCGCATTAAAAATCAGCGACTCGCTATATGGTTTAGTGTTCTGTTTGGCGGTTTGGGCTTACATAAGTTCTACCTAGGCCACTACTTAAAAGGCAGCCTGTACCTAATGTTTAGCTGGACGTTAGTGCCTATGATTGTCGGCTGGGTTGACGCCGTTCGTACCTTTAAAATGAGTGCTATTAACTTTGAACAGCGTTACTCGCGCAGAGTTAGTCATCCCTCAGCAAATTAAAGGCTAACTCAACGCCTCAGATGCGGTGCCGTTGTTCCAGCTAAAAGTTAAAAAGCTGTATTTAACACCTGCACGATAAGCAGATAATTACTAGCTTGGTGGATCGATATTATTGGCTATGCTGCTGTTAAGCCTAAACCAACCAGCAATAGAAAATCGATCCCGTTTAGCAGCGAGCACCTCATGAGGAAACTCCTCACTTAAAAATACCACAATCGTACCAAAGCCTGGCGTCACACTAATGGTATGGTCATTAATAACTGCAGAGGTGGATTGTTGATT
This sequence comes from Shewanella kaireitica, assembly GCF_023284045.1. Taxonomy (GTDB): domain Bacteria; phylum Pseudomonadota; class Gammaproteobacteria; order Enterobacterales; family Shewanellaceae; genus Shewanella; species Shewanella kaireitica. Next base: position 541,667 of record NZ_JAKIKQ010000001.1, on the reverse strand, counting down.
CTGATAGATCACCAACTCACCACCATCATCTTTCGACCAATATTGGTTGAGGTACACCACTACCGATAAAATTCGATTACCCTCGCCGACAAAGGCGTCTTTGTGCTTTTTATAAAAGTCGCCTTCACCATAATGTGCAAAATGGCTTTCGAACGAGAACAACCCTAAAAAAAGCCGTCTATTTAAAAAGACTTGCAACGCCGTAGTCCAATCAAGCCACGCTTTGCCCGCTTCAGTATCATCACCAATCCAACTAATGGCATCTGTGCGGACAAAATCATTTATTTTATGGCTCACTGCACGACCAATACCTGCACGTTTGAAGTTACTCTTGGGCATAGTGGTAATGTGCGATGCTAATAAATAGGCTAAATCATGTGGTAATGCTACAGGGTTAATACTGTAACCTTTGCTAGCGATGTCATTTGCAATGGATGCAAAAAGGGAGGAATCGTCACCTGTTTGAGAGGTGCGAGGTAAGATCAATTACATCCAGTCTTAGAAGTTAAAATTAACATTGAATAGTTACTTTTATAAACAGAGGTCTCCAGCATACACCTATTAAGGTGATTAAAGAATTAACGAGTCTACCCGCAGCCAAGAAAACTATTATTAGGACTGCAAAAAAGCCCTGCAACCAATCTTTTTCAAACCAAATTAACCCGAAAAGCAACAATATTAAGCCACACACTTCAGCTTCTCACCGAGTGACAAAGTGCCAACTACAGCATAATTAGATTAGGCAAACTTTGCGTTTTTATAAACCCAGCTTAACTCTGTCAGACTAACCACAAAATTCAGTACGGTTGAACTATAATTAGAGCTACAGTCATATCGTTCATAGAGGTAATATTATGACTATTTCAAGCCGATTGAATCAATATCTAGATGATAATAACGTGAAGTACGATCTTGTGCCCCACGCTCGCAGTACAAGCTCTGTTGGCTCCGCAATTGCAGCCCATATCTCCCCCGCAAAACTTGCCAAGGCAGTCATTTTAGAAGATCACGAGGGGCGCAGGGTTATGGCGGTATTACCCGCTAATCATAGAGTGAGTTTGCGCGCTCTCGGAGATAAGCTAAATCGAGATCTACGTTTAATTAGCGAACAAGAACTCTACCCTATGTTTAATGACTGTCAGCGTGGTGCCATCCCCTCTGTGGGCGCCGCTTTTAATTTAGAAGCTGTTTATGATGACTTGTTGGTTGAAGCTAAAGAGATCTATTTTGAGGCAGGGGATCATAGTAGTCTAGTGCATATAAATCGTAGTGACTTCATCAAGCTAATTAAAGGCGCCAAACATTTAAGGTTCAGTCACCAAAGCGTACATTAATACCACTCGGTTCAGTTTTAGCAGACTTTTTAAGAACAGCGATATAGTGCTGCAAATTTATGTGTATTGCCCCCTGCAGAAAGTATTGATGATTAGAATAAGGCCAAGCTTTAAAAGCCAACACTAAAGTAAATAATTTAAAGGCTTGGGGTACAAGCCTTGATCTGCCAATGCAGCTTAATGATGAAGTTCGCTCAAGGTTCGGTAAGCTCATCTTGATAACGCAGTATATCTCCGGGCTGGCATTGTAAATAACCGCAAATAGCCTCTAATGTCGAAAAGCGAATGGCTTTAGCTCGTCCCGCTCTAAGAATCGATAGATTCTGCGGGGTAATACCTATTGCAGCGGCGAGTTCAGTTGATTTCATCTTACGCTTTGCTAGCTGTACATCAAGTTCAATAATGATTGGCATATTAAATTGTTAACTCTTGCTCTGATTGCAACATTAGCCCTTGCCGCATCACTTCAGCAATAACAATGATGATAAAGCCTACCAATAACATTGCAATATCGTTTTCGCCAAAGGTAATAGATCGTGTCAGAGTCAGATCAGCGTAAATGCTGTTCATAGTCGACGTAACCAATAGGGGATAGATGATATTTAGCAAAAACTGGCCAACTAACGTCCAACCTAAATATCTAAAACAATTGATATTGGCTAGATCAAATACTCTGCCTTGTTGATACAAGCTAAATAGTCGCAACAACAAACCGTTTATAACCAGCAGTGGTGCTAACTGTATTACGCCCAATATCAGCACTTCGTTGAAGCCACTAAGTGCTAATTGGTCAGCCAGTGGCTGCCAATTACCAGAAACCTCAAGCCCCAACCAAGCTTTCATACCACCTTCCCCACCGATAACAACATGGTGTTGTTGATGAAAAACCCCTATCAATAAACTCAAACACATAGATAGCAAGGTAAAATAGAGCCCAAGTTTAACAAGCAAGCTCAACGCTTTGATTCTATTCATAACGCTTCACTCGTTTTGGCTAATAAAACGCCTCGCACAAAAGCTTCATATCTCGCGGAAAAAGCTTCTGATTTAATCGCATTACCGTGCCCTTTTCCCTCTACAACAAACAGCTGCTTACTTGCCGTTGTTGCATGCTGATATAAAGTCTCAGACAAACTCACTGGCGTTGTTTGATCATTTTCACCAACCATTATTAGTAAGTCGTCACTATAGTTTTCGATATTGGCTAGGTTATCTATACCTGCCAATTCATCACTAATATTCAGCTCTATAAATGGCGCTGCGTACCAAGGTACTTGCGCATCAACCAACCCTTGCGCAGTCGTTGTAGAACCTTCCAATACTAAGCCATCTATTGGGCGTTGATGTGCTAAATGGCCTGCAACCATGCTGCCTAACGATAGTCCGTGGACAATAACAGGGAGCTCCCCCAAGCTTGGGTCAGATTTTACATAATCATAAATATCAACGGCATCAGTTTGCAATGTTCCAATACTCGGAGAACCTTGGCTCATGCCATATCCACGATGGTCCATAATCAGTAAGTTATTCTCAAACTGGCTCATTATCTTTGCTAACTCTCCACCTTGAGATTCCAATCGAAACTGATTACCGCCAAAATAGATCAATGTAAAACGAGCATTGGGTCGCGTAATTAGCGCACCTTTCAGCTTGGTGCCGTCAGTTGCATTAATGGCTATAAACTCAAGTTGCTGCTGTCGCCCCCAACGGTCTATTTGATCTTGAGTAACTGAATCGTCAGGGTAGAGAAAGTGTTTCTCGGAGATAGATATAGATTGGCAAGCCGATAGTAGCAATAACCCGATACAAAACATCACTATGTTTATAGCGCCTTTCATTCAACTTCTTTATTTAACTCTAGCTAATTTAGCTAAAAACCTACCTGAGTACTCAACACTAGTCAATAACTAGTTATCGATAAACAATAATAACCATGAGATGTATTTAATGAAAAACGACAGCTTCAGCGATTTTTAACAGTAAAATCGCACTAGGATAATTGAAACGTTGGGAGTCTATAAGTACTAATGATTTAAGAGTGGCAGAGGTGTTGCGTCAGTGATGACTTGTTTCAATGACGCCAAGAATAAGCAGTAAAAAACACAAAGGCTAAGCATCCTCTTCATGCATATAGCCCTCTATTAGCGCTATCTGTTCAGCCTGAGTATCAGTTTGATTTCGAAGTCGAAAACTACCATGCCCCATCTGCTCTAAACTAATATTATCACCTGCACCAAGGTGTAACTGTTCAACAATCTCTTGCGGGAGTTCTAACCCAAGTCCTTTACCGACACGGGTCACTTTAAGTTCTGTCATGCTCATCACCGATATGTAAATCTTACAACTGACTTGAAGAACGACAAGCCGAAATATAAGAGCGAACCAATGATGAAATTATAGCTGATCTTACAAAAGTGGGACTGTCTGTTGCAGCTCTATTGACTAAGCCGTTGTTGACTACTAAAAGTTGCTATATTTTCTGCAGTTTGCCATACACGCCATGTTCAGATTGATGATGGATCGATTTGCCTGCCATATATCTTTGCTAGTAAAAGCAACTTTAACCCATAGTCACTAAACTACAGGCGCAGATATTAGTGCTGGGTAAAAAGTACAATAGCGCTGTATTTTCCGCTTCATCACGGCTAACTATCTGAATCGTCAGATTATGTACCCCCTCCTTAGTGATGTTACGACTAGCGAATGCTTCTAGATGTGTTCCATGCAACGGCAAAGACAAATCATTGTTATGACGTACTAATTTACTGCTCACTAAGTTAAGAATATAGGTATCTTTATCTTTGTTAGCGCTCAATATGTCGCCCTTCAACTGCAGAGTCGCAATTGGAATACCGTCAGTGGTGAAGTAACGATAACTGATACTGGCAGATCGCTTTTGCAACGCAAAATCAGCAATTAGTGAATGATGTTCAATTTCATGGGTTTGTGGATTGGTTGCCACTAATTCATTACGGCAAGAAAGTACAATATCGACTTCTGTGGCCTTAATATGCTGCAGCACGATGACACCAATCACAAGTGCTAGCAACGCACCGCTAAGCGCAACTTTCAAATACTTAATCACAGAGAGATACCTCTTCAAGCCAGCTTTTCGAAATGAACTCTGGGCTCAAGCTAAAATCAATAGTTTTAATGTTTCTCATCAATGTTTCACCACTCGCAGACTGCCCAAGCATTGATACATTTAGTACCTGCATATCATTAGAAAACGCTAGGTTTACACTCTGCCACGTTAGGTGTGGGCAACGATTCAATGCCGAAATGACTTTCTCTTCAATGGGAACCTCTTGGCGCAATCTAATACGTGGCGATTCTAGCCAAGTCAGTAGCACCTCTTCACCGTTATCTAATACGATATTACGGCTATTTTTAGTCGGTGCATCGACACTCTCAAACAATATGTATTGATGCATCGCCGTGACGATAGCAATACAAGCCAACAGCAGACCTGCCACCGTTAAAGCAAGGTACTTTTTTCTGGCTTTTGAGCGCTTTGACCAACTTGCAGTGGGGACTTGAATATTGAGTCTATATCCTTTACGCGGTAGCGTTTCAATCAAGTCTTCGTGCTGTTCACCAAAGTATTTTCGCAGCGTAAAAACCGCCTTAGCAACTGCAGATTCACTCATCACTGCAGTTTGTGAACCAGCACAGGCAAGCTGCCCCTTACTCATGACTTGATTAGGGTGGTTAGCGAGCTGTTCAAGTACCTGGCATTCGGTACGAGTTAGATGAAATGAGCTTTGAGTTTCAGTGTTGAATAATTGGCTATTAGCAATATCAAACTCAAAGGTTTTTAACCGCATATCAATCGCATCCATATAGAAGTCTAAAGCCAGTTTACTGGATTTAGGAGCCAACAAACCTTTAGCTAATCACAAATTAGTAATAGCTTGCATAATTTGTTGACAACTATGCATTAGTTCTAACTAATGCCAATAATGTAGAGCCCGTCAATGTTATAAACCACTAATAAGCAATGCACTTATCTACTTAATGTTAATACAAAACTTGGCTAGTGCATGACTATTAAATCTTCACAAATAAGTCAGTAAAGAATTACAAGTCGATAATATAAATATATAACGATTCAACTCTTTATTAGATCTAGATCAATAAATACCGATGATAATAAGTAGGATAAAACCCTGTAATTAGCATTACGAACCAACAAAGTGCAACATAAAGAGATTTTATCTCTCAAAAATGCATAATGAAGAAATAAAACATCAACAAAGCTATCTACCTTCACCTCTGTAAAATTCCCAAAAATTACTTTGAACTAGCTCTCACCGCTGTTTTTCACGTCTGTCATGCTTACCTCAAGCCAACGCAGCAAAGATATCTGGCAATTATTTAAAACAGTTATCAATAGTCTGCTGCTAATTCAAAACGCTCAACCTAAGTATTGAGTGACTTATAAAAAAAATGGGACGTGAAACGATGAAAACATTAAATAGAAGACAAGCAATAAACCGTATCATTGGTATCTCTTCAGTAGCCGCAGGCGGCGCACTAGTAGCCAACCCTGTTATTGCAGCAGTAACAAGCAGCACCGGTGATTGGAAACTAGAAGTGGGTACTCGCCTTGCTTATGTTAAGTTAGATCCAATGACTGTCGCAAAACTAGCTTATGAGACAGGTAACGGTTGTATGTTCCAAGTGTTTGATAGCATCATTCAAAGCTTAGCGGCATCAAACTCACCAGATGCTGAGAAATTTGCTCAAGTGCCTACAGCAATGGCACATTACGGTTATGCGGGTATGCTAGGCGAAGGAACCGTTTGCGGTAATATTAACGCCACCGGCATGCTAGTTAACTTGCTTTCGATTAATGGTGAATCAGCCAATAGTATTCTTAACCCAACCATGCGCTATTACGAGAGTGCAGAGCTACCGCTGCAAACTGCTGAGTTTATTGAAGGCATCGGCGCTGATATGGCAGAAACCAAGGATCAAGTGGGTACGCCAACATCAGCAAACAGCATTATGTGTCACTCTTCAATCAGCCTTTGGGCAAGAGAAAATGGTAAGTCATTCAGCCAAAAAGGTATGCGCTGCAAGCAACTATCAGCGTCTGTCGTTTATGAGCTAGTCACTATGCTTAACAACGCTTTTGACGGCGAAACGGAAAATCCACACCCAATTTCAGATACGGTTGCGGGATGCCAAACTTGCCATACTTCAGAATCAACATTCCAACCAAGTGTGAAAACCAATATGGCATGTGATACCTGCCACACAGGCCACTTTGTAAACTAGAGGGAATGACGATGAAACACACTAAATTATATTGTGCTATCGGTCTAAGCTCCGTGCTTTTACTCGGCTGTGGTAGTGATGATGACGACAACAAACCCGTTGAGCCACCCGTCGAGCCACCGGTTTCAACAATTGGAATTAATGATACTGAAACCTTAACCGTTAACTTAACAACAGTCGATGCAGAAAAAGGCAGCGTGGCATTAACACTGACTGGGGATGACGACAAGTTAGTTACTGAAGCCAGTGGTTTTAACTTAATTCTTATGGGCTATCCTGAAGAGGGCGGTTCATCAGTAAAATATAAGCTTGGCTGGCATCAAGTTAACAATTCTAACTGCATTGCCGATGTCGACTGCACCATGGCAATAACAGAATCAGAATCAGGTAAGTACAACCTTGAGCTAGGTTCAGTTGAGTGGAAAGATGCCATTGACAGCTATCGCGTCGCCGTCGAAGTCAAAGGTGAAAAAGCACACTTAGAGCTAGCGTTTTTAGATTGATGCCTCACCCCACAACTCGGCATTAGTACTCGACTACCACGCAATGATCTATTCCATTGCGTGGTTTTTTTGTAAAAACGGAGAGATTAAGTACCGCAGTAGGTAGTAAACTTTCCAAAACTTGCTGGGGCTGCCTGAGCATACTCCTCTCTACCTTGCTGCTGTGTAAAAGGCTGCGCTAAAACGTTAATGAGTGTTTCAAAGGGTTGATAATCACTACGCTCTTCTGCCGCTTCTATAGCAGCTTCAACCAAATGATTACGCGGAATATAAATTGGGTTAACAGTGTTCATTAACTCAACACTCTCTTTTGTAGACAATGACTCTTGCGCTAACCTGACCTGCCATAACGGCTTCCACTGTATAAATAAGCTAGAGTCAGTAAAAAGCGGTTCTGCTTCATTGCTATTTGACAACAGATCATCGGCCAACACACGAAATAGCTGAGTATAATCAACCTTTTGCCCTTGCATCGATGCCAGTAACTGCTCGCAAAGCTCATAATCACCTTCAAGTTCGGCAACCATGCCAAGTTTAGCGCGCATGCCCTGCAGCCAGTGCGATTTAAATTGATCCCAAAATGCTTTTATTGCATCCGTGGCCTGTGCTATCGCCTTATCTGAATCGTCATTAATCAAGGGGAGCAGTGTTTCAGCAAAGCGAGCGAGATCCCACTGAGCCATCGCGGGTTGATTACTATAGCTATAACGACCATCTTGATCGATAGAACTAAATAACGCACGAGCATCATAATCGTCCATAAATGCACAGGGGCCGTAATCGATAGTCTCACCACTAATGGTCATGTTATCCGTGTTCATGACTCCATGTACAAAGCCAACTAACATCCATTGGGCAATGAGCTGCGCTTGTTTGTCACGCACTGCGCAAACTAAACCTAAGTATGGTTGTGGGCTTTGTTTAAGCTCAGGGTAATGACGTGCAATGGCATAGTCAGCCAGCTGCTTAACTTTATCTTCCGCCCCTTGCGAAGCAAAGTACTGAAATGTTCCCACCCGAATGTGACTTGATGCCACCCGAGTAAGTACAGCACCAGGCAAATATCGCGTTCTGTAAATAGGCTCGCCGGTGGTTACGACTGCAAGTGCTCGAGTGGTGGCAATGCCTAACGCATGCATCGCTTCACACAGAATATATTCACGTAGAATTGCGCCAAGTACCGCTTTACCGTCACCGCCGCGAGAGAATTGAGTACGCCCAGATCCTTTTAGCTGTATATCTTGCCGTTTACCGCTTGAATCAAGCACCTCCCCTAACAACAAAGCACGGCCATCACCTAATTGCGGACTAAACCCACCAAACTGATGGCCCGCATAAACTTGTGCGAGTGGAGCAGCTCCCTGCGGCGCTTCGCTACCAGAAAAGACTTCGGCTAACTGAGCATGATCTCGATTGCTGATCCCTAGCTGTTCAGCCAATGCAATGTTTAGCTTCACCAATTCAGGAGCAGGCGCTTTATCACCTTGGCAAGAGACGTAAAACCCTTCTAGTTCATTGGCATAACTATTATCGAAATCGAATCCTAAATCAATCACTTGGTTACTCATCAAATATCCATCTGTTTATGAAATATAAACCATTCTTAATGACACTTACTTTACCTCAATCACCTTTGAAAAGTGTAATTTTGACAAAGCTAATAACAACAAATGACCTAGTGTAATTTCATTCTCGGCCTAACCACTCTCATAAGCTTTTCAGCTAGCCACAATGCTATGGTTTTAAAGGTGCCATGAATCGCCTTTTGATGCATACGATACAAAGATATATAAACGAAACGCGCAATTTTCCCTTCAACAAACATACTGCTTTTGGTCAGGTTTCCCATCAAACTGCCAACAGTACTGTAGCGCGATAAATTGACCAAGGAACCGTGGTCGACATAAACATACTCGATTAATGGCTCTGCATTCATGTCCTTGATAATATTCTTTTCGGCACATTGCGCCATTTGATGCGCCGATTGCGCTCTTGGTGGCACAAAGCTACCGTCAGCTTGTTCAAAGGCGCAGCAGTCACCAATCACATAAATATCATCGTTCACAGTACTCTTAAGCGTCGCTTTAACCTTAATCTGGTTAGCTCGGTTAAGCTCAAATAGCTGCATCTCTTTGATAAAATCAGGTGCTTTTACACCTGCAGCCCAAAGCATCAGGTTAGCTTCAATCAACACCCCTTCGGCGGTGACAAACCCTGCAGCAGTAGCCTCGCTAATGCGAGTATTTTCCTTTACTGAGACGCCAAGCTGAGTAAGTTCATGACGTGCAGAGCCAGCGATTCTTTCGCTCAAAGCTGGCAGGATCCTCGGCCCAGCTTCAATCAAATGTATATTGAGCTTATCAGCCGTCATTTTACTCAGGCCATATACTTTAAGAAGATCGGTAACATGATAAAGCTCAGCAGAAAGCTCAACCCCCGTCGCGCCTCCACCAACAATAGCAATATTAAGCTCGTTGATTGAATCTGATTGATGCACCCGGGTAAAGCTATCTAAAAGCGCATTGTGAAAACGATTCGCCTGCTGATGAGAGTCGAGGAAAAAACAGTTATCTTTTACTCCTGGAGTATTAAAGTCATTACTCACACTGCCGATAGCAATCACCAGTTTGTCGAACTGTATCTGACGTTCAGGTAATAACACTTTGCCGCTATCATCGGTAATCGGTGCTACAGAGATAGACTTATCCTCTGGCGATAAACCACAAAAGGTCCCAAGTTGGAATTGATAACCATGTTTAGCGGCATGTGCTGAATAAACGACACCATCAAGATCAGAATCTAACGACCCCGTCGCGACTTCGTGTAGCAAAGGTTTCCAAATGTGGGTCCGATTCTTATCAACTAATATAATCTGCGCTAACTTTTTTTTACCTAACTTGCGCCCTAATTGAGTCGCCAGCTCAAGTCCACCAGCGCCGCCGCCCACAATCACAATCCTCGGACATATTAACGTCATTGCTTATCCTTTCTTTAATGATGCCTGTTCTACCCATTCATGCGTAACCAAGCAGTGAATAGGAGAAGTCTAATTTAGACACTCAATACAATGCCTCAACCAACAAAGAAAGTCATGGTCAATAAGACCAAATAAACAGCAAAAGCCAGTCAGATAAACCAAGTAGATGTAAGTAATTAAGGTTAATAGCATCAACTTGGTCTGCCAGTACATCACCTTGATGGCGCATAAAGCTGTTTAAAAGGTGAACTAATTTCACCAAGAAAACGTATACCCTGACAATAGACAAGGAGCTACCTATGAAAAACTTCGGCAAAGCAGACACACTGCAACAAGAAGCGTTCGAGCAAACCAATGTACCCAAGATCATCGGTGTCGCAGATTCCACCCATTATCTTGTTGGTGCAGTCGATTCCAATAAAAACTTCATTGAGCTAACTGAAGAGGAAGAGATCTTAGTTGTTAATTCACTTGTGCAGGCCAAGCAGCTGCTGCGCAACCATCGTTACCAACAGACGCAGCTTGAGTACCAAACAGCGTATGATGAGATGTGTGGCTTAGAAAGTAGCGGTCATTATCAAGAGATGATCAAGCTATAATGCATTGCTTCAAGTATCAGCCTGCTTAATGTATTGCTTGGGTGATTTGCCGAGCGTTTTTTTGAAAAAAGTAATAAAAGCGCTCACAGATTCATAACCTAGCTCTTCAGCAATACGCTGAACAGACTCACCACTAGCAAGTTTTTGCAATGCTAATACAATATGCAGCTGCCCTCGCCAACGGCCAAAGGTTAGCCCGACCTCTTGTTTGATTAGTCGCGCTAAGGTTCTCTCACTCATGGCATGATCTTTTGCCCAGTCGGCAACGGTTCGTCTATCATCAGGTGCTTGAATAAGCTTCGCCGCAATCAACTTCAGCCTTGGCTCACTCGGCGTTGGAAAATCATAGTGCGCAGTCGGCATCAGTCTTAATTGATCGATTAACACTCTTGCCACATGGGCTGTAGCACTACCGGCTTGGTAGTCCTGCTCTTGTTGAGTCAAATGTATCGTCAACTCCCTTATCAATGGTGTTATCGACAAGGTACAGCTCTTTTCTGGCATGCCTGCTACGTCAGGATCAACAAATAGCATACATACATTAGCATTACTGGAGATCAAATTACTGTGCCATTGTTGGCTTGGGATCCACACTGCACTGTTGGGAGGCACCATCCAAATAGCATCGGCAATTTTACACTTTACATAGCCGCTAAGTGCGATGACTAACTGACACTTACGATGCTGATGTTGTGGTGTTTCTGCATCCCGCTCTCCTCCAGACATGCTTAAAGCTACCACATCTTGTGGAAAAGCATCTGAGTCAAATACTGGAAAAGAATTTATTTGCTGCAATTATTTTGGCCGTTTTTAGATATGAAATGTCACTATATCTCAATACAGCAAGAAAAATGAAGCGTAATCTAGCCCACTTTCACTGCCAAGCAGTCATTCTTTTGCTCGAGGAACTCATCATGGCAAATCCATTCTCTTTTCGTCTTACTCACGGCGCTTTTTTGATGTTCGGTGTGCTAATTATTTCGCTTAGCCTTAGAAGCCCGATTACAGGTATCGGCCCACTGCTTGATTTGATTCGATTAGAACTTAATTTATCGGCGACCCAAGCTGGAATGCTGACCACACTACCTTTACTCGCATTTGCTTTTTTCTCTCCTATCGCCTCCAGAATTGGTCGTAAGCATGGATTAGAACAAGCGTTAATGCTATCACTGATATTAGTGACCATTGGCTTAGTCATTCGATCTATTGGTAACTCTGTTGGATTATTTTCTGGGACCATAATTATTGGAGCCGGCATTGCTATTGCCAATGTATTGTTGCCGAGCTTAATGAAGCGTGATTTCCCAACCAAGATCGCCACTATGACTTCTATTTACGTGCTCATGATGGGGGTCGGTTCAGCGCTAAGTGCCAGTTTAGCAATTCCATTAGCAGATCTAGCATCAAGACTGTCAATTGGTGCAGTTCCTAGCTGGGCGCTCTCACTAGCTAGCCTAACTATTTTCCCAGTTATTGCCATACTCGTCTGGTTACCACAACTACGTAGTAATACAGCGCCCAGCAAAGATTCCAGTGAGCTTGAAGGCCATAGTTATCTATGGCGAAATGTCGATGCTTGGAGTATCACTTTGTTTTTAGCTCTGAACTCATTTTTGATGTATATCTTTATCAGTTGGTTACCAACTATATTGGTTGAGCTCGGCTACAGTCACCATCAAGCAGGCGTCATTCATGGTGTGCTACAACTGTTCACGGCCGTACCTGCGATTATACTTATTCCTCTAATGGCAAAGATCAGTGATAAACGCTTCCTTAGCTTTAGCTTAACCATCATGGCGTTTTTTGGAATTGTCGGCCTCATCTATGCGCCGAGTTACGCCATGATATGGGGAATGTTATTTGGGTTTGGCGCGGGAGGTGGTTTTATTGTTGCATTAGCACTGATAAGTTTACGTACCCAAACGGCACATCAAGCAGCCACACTATCGGGAATGGCGCAGTTTTTAGGTTACCTTTTGGCCGCGACGGGACCAATTATAATGGGAGCGATTCATGAACATAACGGCAGCTGGCAACAACCTCTCGCTCTATGTGCAATCGTCGCATTAGTTTGGAGCATATTTGCTGTTCTTGCCTCTAAAAGCCAGCTTATCAGTTCTAAATCCAACACTCTATCGCCTCAAGTGGTTTAGTTTTTCTGGGGCGCTATATTTCTTTAGTATCAGTACGCAGTTACCAAGCGTTAAATTATTGATTTAGAGCCAGCTTCAGTTGCTCTAAATCAATATTATTCATAATAAGCTTATATTGACTCCTGCCTAAGCGATTGCTACCTTAGCACTGCGCAAAATTAACCACTTAGTTTTACTAAGATTTAATCATGGATTGAAGCCTCTTTAACGGACTAAATAATGAAAAAAGTACTCCTATGTGCAGCGGTGTTAAGCCTTGCTGCCTGCAAAAGCACCGACATTCGTAACATCACTAGCTCAGTATCAGACATAGCAAGCATAGGTTCTGCTACAACGACTAACACCACCACGACGTCTCCAGGCTACGAACACAATCCTGTGCAATATTCTAATGAATCCGAAGATATCAGCGTACATCGCACAGGTAAAACAAGTAAGGATTACGGTGTTATTCGCTCTATTACCGCAGAGAAAAACCCTAATGGAATGACGATGGTGCGTTTTGTTGCTTTTCATCTCGATAGCGGTGCAGCATTAGAGAGCAACCAATATCTATATTCAATGGATGAGAATGGATGGATGAATAAGAAGTCAATTCTAACATTAGACACCAGAACTAAGATGCTTAATAGCGGTCAGTATTATCTAAAGGCTAAGGCCAAAAGTGGTGATTTTTATACCACAGGTATGGTGCAATTAGCGTCTGGCGTCACCAATGTGGTAACAATCGACCTGCAATAACTTCACTAGCACACAGTTAATCCGCGTAATCATGGCTATCATGTTTACGCGGTAAACTCTTCTCCTTCGATTACGCCCGAGTTCAATTCGAACTCATACTACTGAGCTTTATCCAACGTAAAGTCCAACCTCACCTGCTGCTTTGTTTGCGTGACAGGATTACCTTCAACGACTTTCGGCTTGTATTTCCAGCCTTTAATTGCCCGTACGGCAGATTTATTGAAAATACGTTTTGGATTGGCATCTAAAACGCTAACATTAGTGACGCTACCAAGAGTACTAATATCAAACTCAAGGATCACGTAGCCCTCTTTACCGTCTCTTGCTGCTGCAATCGGGTACTGGGGTGATACTTGTACAACTGGCAATGCATCTTGATTAATAGGGCCTTGAGTATACTGCTCTATAACTTGTGGCATGACAGGTGGAGTCATCTCAGCAATCGACGTGACATCGCCGTCACCACCGTTAGGGATAGTAATCACAGGAGGTTTTGTCACAACAGGTTTAGGCTCAATCCTAACACTTTTTTTAGGCGGTAATGGTTCAGGAATATCAGCAGTAATTTGAAAAACAGGTGCGACCGTTGGTGCCCCGCTAGAGACTTGATCCGTTTTGACTAGCTGTGACATAAAGATGAATAAACCCAAAGTAACTAGGGCTCCGGTTAGCATTATACTAGTACGACTAAACAGGCTATTTTGACTCATAGATTATCCTTTCTTGAGTGGGTGCCCTTTTATACCTAGCAGTAAATAGAGATTTAACCAAACACTTTGTTACATTTAACGCAAAAACCGAACCAATCACAACAAAAAAAGAAACATAAGAGCAACAACCTCAAAACAAAGTGCGTATTTGATTACCTCCTTTTAGGCATAAAAAAACCAGTAGTGAATCACTACTGGTTTTTACTTAATATCTATCTGAACAAATAGAGTTACACACTTTTACTACTAAAGCTTATAGTTCGCGCCCAAGAAGAATGCACGACCTGTTGTGTCATAGTAACCAGCACCATCATAAACATATGGGTTACGTGGCGGCGCTATATCAAATGCATTCTTCACACCAAAACGTACAGAAAGCGTATCGGTGAATGCATACGAACCAGTGAAGTCCCAAACAGTATGTGATGGAATATCGTTATAGTTGTTGTTCTCTGGTTTCCACTCGTTGTCAGCAACTGCTGAGTGACGGTAGTTAGATCTCGCTTCTAGATTAAGAGCGTCGTACTGCCATCCTAAACTAAACATCGCTTTCCAACGTGGATCAGTGTATTCACCAACATCAACCTGTAGATCTTCAGCAAAGCCTGTTGGGTTTGTTTCCCACTGCTCTAGGTATGTAGCAATTACGTGGATCTTAAAGTCACCAAAGTTATCAGTAGGAATATCGTACTGACTTTCAATATCTACACCTTTAACATCGAATGAAGCTGAGTTAACTGGCTTCTGTACGAAATCAATAATGTCACCAGTGCTCGTGTCACGAGTAAATAGATCACAGTAGATATTATCTAATGAAGCTGAGTCATAACAATAACGAACGGCAGTGCCTACACTAATACTGTTAATCGCATCTTCAATTTCAAACGCCCAGTAATCGACTGTAATAGAGAAACCTTCAAGATAGTTTGGAGTATAAACTGCACCGATAGTGTAATCGTTCGATGTTTCAGCTTTTAGATCTGGGTTACCAGCGTTAGTACCAGGATGGTTACTCTGATACCAAGCATCAGTTGGGTTCCAACCTTGTGGTAAGCCTGCAGCCTGACAGTTTGTCTTACGGTTCGCATCAGGACCTAACTCAACGTTGATTAAGTCACACACATCAGTGAAGCTTTCAAATGTTTGTCCACCCGGATCAAACAACTCACCGATGTTAGGAGCACGTACTGATTTTGAACGAGTCGCACGAACACGAAGATCTTCAATTGGCGCCCAGTTTAAACCAACTTTCCATGCATCATCAGAACCAGCGGTGCTGTAATCCATCCAACGGTACGCAAGGTCAACACCTAAGTCGTGTGCAAGGAACATATCAGACAATAGTGGAATGCTAAATTCAGCAGCAAACTCGGTAACGTCATACTCGCCTTTCATTGGAACAGCTGTATTACCAAAAATAGTGCCGTCAATAAGAGCTTGATCAGGATTTGTTTCTGACTCTTCCTTACGGTAATCAGCACTAAATGCAGCACTAACATAACCAGCAGGTAGATCAAATAGTGCGCCACTAACAACTAAACCAGCACTTGTCTGAGTTGTTTTAGCTGTTTGACCAGCACTTGTACTTACCCAATCAATTGATTCTTGACTCGCTTGATTTTCACCAAGAAGGTTTAATGGTACACAGCCTGCAGCACGAGCATCAGCATCACGACAAACTATGCTTCCGCTTCCGTCTGCGGCAAAAACAGCATCTTTAGCTTGGTCATAACGGTCACCCCAGATTTCACCGCCCCAAACAGTAGTTTCATCTAGCTGGCCACGTTGCGCATGAATCGAGTAATCCCAATCATCACTAATCGTACCTTCAAGACCAATTACAAAACGCATTGTTTCACGATCTTGGTTGTAAGTACGGTTACCAAACTCTTTATCAATACGGTAAAGGTTAAAGTAATCCATTCCTGTGTCGGTCATTAGCTGACGGGTTGCATCAGGAAGAAATGCGTTATCTGCTTCAATAAAGTTACGAGTATGGAAAACAGGCGTACTTTCACCGTTAGACTGATAGTCGACATAAGTAATTTCGGTGAAGATTTTATGATCGTCGTTAATTTCATAATCAGTATTTAAGGTAAACACCATACGCTCAAGCGGTGTACGCACTAGACCATAATCAACAGGGTCATAACCTTCACAACTTGGACCACAATAGTTACTGTTGTTGCCAGGCCCTTCAATTAAGCCTTCGCCGTAATCAAATACTTTCATGCTGCCATCTTCAGCGAAAGTATACTGACCACCATCATTAGCAAAGAATGTACCCGCTTCATTAATCCAAGATAGCGGCTTACGACCAGTATATGGAATACGTGCAGGGGCACCATCTGATGTATCTGGATTATAAATGCTGTTAACAGGGTTATCTAAAAAGTCACGATCAGTGTTACGCAGCTCTTTTTGCTCTGCATAAGTAAAGTTAAATACTGTAGAAAGTTTGTCATCTAAGAAATCGCCACCAGCTGTCAAAGAGAACTGGCTTTCTTCACCGCCACTTTGTTCTGGCTGAATGTAAGAAGCATCTAATTCAACACCATCAACATCTGTACGAGTGATAATGTTAATCACACCTGCGATTGCATCTGAACCATAAACAGCCGAGGCACCACCAGTAATAACTTCGATTCTAGATACCATTGCTGTTGGTATCGTGTTCAAATCAACTGCCGAACTACCATTTGAACCAGCTACAAAACGGCGACCGTTAACTAACACAAGAGTACGGTCACTACCTAAACCACGAAGGTTAGTTTGGTTCAGTCCGTTTGCAAAAATCGTATTGTTCGATGTTTCAGGTGAAATACCAACAGTTGAAGATGGAAGTTTATTTAGGATATCTGCAACGTTAGTAATCCCCATGTCCATCATGTCGGCACCAGTAATGACTGTTACCGGCGTTGGCGAGAGCTCGCCGATACGCTTAATTTTTGATCCCGTAACTTCAATTCTTTCAATACCATTATCTTCTTCATCTGCTGCATAAGCACCAGTACTTGCCATTAAGGCTGCGCTGGTAGTTGCAAGTAATGCAATCCTTACCGCTTTAGTCAAACTGCTAATTGATGACATACTTATCATTCCCTTTGTTGGTTATGTACCCAGCTTGTTAACACCTACCGGGTTTTATATTTTTACTGTAAATAAAACCAATAAATACAAGCACCAAATCTACATGTTCGACACATTTAGTCAACAATAAGTACCCAAATATACAAATAAACATGAAATATATTAAACATAAGTGCACTTTTAACTTATTCGCAACCAAAAATTAACATTTGAATCTACTTATGACGACCCAGTTGACAGGTTCAACCAACACAGCTCACTTATTTGGCTTATAAGTCTGCTGAAAAGTCAATCAACAAAGACCTTAAGCTATTATTATAAAAAGAAAAAATAGTCATAATAAATACGATTAAAAGCCTGAAAATAGCGAGTCAATTCTGGGGGGAAGGAACTTCCTGCCTATAAGAGGTAGTTATGGGTTGCTTTACTTAGCAACCCATCACAAGTTTTGATGGGGGGGAGATTTAAACAAGATAACAGCATAAGACATTTGTTTATTGACGGCTACTGTACACTAATCATTACAACGGGACGCATAAACAAGCAGCGAACATGCCTTACATTAAAAGTCTACTTTACAGTAATCACCATAGAGCCTATTACTAAAGAGTTAATCACTTACAACAATGCGAAAACATCAATCCACAAGAAAGCCACACGAAAATATGCGGCTTGTCTTGTAACAACAAAATAGTAGATATTTACGCTAGCAGTAGAAACCCTACAAAGGTGAGCGCTGCAGCAATGAGTGCATAGGGTAATTGGGTTACCGCGTGACTCACCAGATTACAACCCGAACCTTGCGCTGCCAGTACCGTAGAATCAGAGTAGAAGCAAGCTTGACTACCAAATGAAGATGCCGACAATAACGCGCCAATCACTAGCGGAATATTGGCATCAACCGCTTGAGCTAGCGGCATCACAATGGGTATCGATACTGCAAAAATCCCCCAACTTGATCCAGTTGCAAAAGCTAACAATGACATGGTTAAGAAGACCACAGCCGGTAACAAAACCGGTGTCATATAGGGGCTTAAACTCCCAATAACAAACTCAGGTAACATCAATTTGTCGCATACATCTTTGAAGATGAATGCGGCAATTACCGTTCCAATTGCTGGCAACATATTCTTAAAGCCATCAATCATCTGCTCCATCATCTCAGACAATGGCATCAGCTTCTGTATACCGTAATAAGGTAAGGTGATTGCTAATGTCGCAATAAGCCCTTTCAGCACATCAATATCAAAGTAAACCGTAAACCCAACTAGCAATAAAATGGGCACAAAGAAGTTATGTAACTTGCCGCCGTCATCGGCATTCTTAAACTCATCTTCAATGGCTTTAAGCGCATATTCATCTGAGGTCTGTACCTCATCTAAATCGATCTGTTTTTTTGCGGGCTCACCTTTTGCGGCTGCAAGCTGCGCTTTTTTCATCGGCCCAAAGGCAGGAATAACGCCCAAAATAACCAATAGCACCATAGCGACCGCTAACCAAGCATAGAGCATGTATGGGATAGCCTGCATGTAGACTGCAATTCCTTGTCCCTCACTGGCAATACCGTTATCAACTAAGAGTCCTCCGAAAAACACAGCCCAAGTAGAAAGCGGTACGAGCACACAAACAGGCGCAGCAGTTGAGTCAACGACATAGGCTAACATCTCACGAGAGACCTTAAACTTGTCAGTCACGCGCTTCATGGTTGATCCCACCGTTAGCGCATTCAGATAGTCATCAATAAAGATAACCATCCCAAGAATGAACGTCATAAACAGTGAAGACCTCTGTCCTTTGGCTAACTTGAGTGCATGACGGCCAAATGCCATCGAACCGCCTGTTTTTACCAACAGCGCAATCAAAGCACCAAAACCACCACAGACTAGAATTAACCAGCCAATAGTTTCATCAGCCATAACAGATAAAGATGTATCAGCAAAGTTAGTCAACATATTCGCGCTGTCATACATCGCGAGGCCAACTAAAGCACCAATAATCAAAGAAAGGATTGGACGGCGTAACACGATTGCTAACACCAAAACCACCGCAGGTGGGATAAGACTTAAGGCTGTCGGCTCAGACATGCGCTAAGGTCCTTATAATAAAGTGCCAAAATGGCAAGATTATTCACCAAACTCAAACACTTATTTGCCGAGTTCAATTGCTGCTTTCCGGTTAATGTACCTGCCGATACTCTGTATTTTACGGGTCTGTTGTCACGCCCTAGGAAAAACATCGCGCAGAAAATAATCCTCAATCGCTTTTGAGTCAATCAATATTATTAATATCGTAAATACTTTTTTGCACATAGTAGTAAACTTATGGCTCAAGCATATGAAACAACACGCAATAAGCAGCTTATTGATTAACAAATATCGCTATTCATTTTCGTCCGCTTTTGAGATAAATAGCCGATTAACATCGTTTCCCCATAACTGAATAATTTTACGGCTTTTACTTTTGTTCCAAAAACACTTGCCGAACAAAATGATCCCCGCACCTTCAAAGTCGCGACGTGATTGTAGATCGAAACGAGATGCTAGCGAACTCGAAAACATATCAATTGGGATCCCAACATCTTTGGTCTCTGCAGGATTTAACCACAAGCGCTTTTTATCGGTATGGGATATCGTGCCCCAATACATTCGTGGCGCACCATTTTCAGTTGGCTCTGCATCAGCAAAATTAACAAACAAGTTCTTTGCTCGCCAGCGATACTTTTCATCAGTGTAAACCCAAAGGTCTGAGCTTGCTAAGTCACTACCTCGCAATAAACTATGTAGCACTTTTTCCAGTCCTTGAGTCGCAACGCGCTTTTCAGGCTGATTATTTTCAACATCACTTGTTACTTTTAAATCGGAAGAAGTCTTAGACGGGAGTGCTGCTTCCTCTCCCTCAAGCACACTTTTTTCTGGCTTTGTTTTTACCGCTGTATCGCTATTCGACGATGTTTCCTTTAACACCTTTTGCTGAGATTTAGCCTTAGAAACTTTTGCTGCTTGGCTAAAATCGATAATCATTGCATCACTATCAACCACTAGCTGATTCACTTCAATGGCGTGTAGCTCCTCACGAGTCTTAGCTGCAGATGGTTTAAACTCGACGCAATCACTTTGATGATAGCGGGAACCAAAACAAGCAGCTTTACCGTCTTTTGAGGCTTTACGATAATAAGCCTTACCTGCACAGGCAGGACAAACAAGTGCTTGACGATACTTTTCTATATCCTCATCTGATAATTTTTGAAACTTGAACACTGAAAAAGTTATCGGCTCAGCTTCATCTAATTTGCAAATAGCGTCTAACATATTTATTCCTTTAAGCTCTTGAAAAGCCTTAACCTATCATAGTCGCTTACTTCATTTATTAGCCAGAAGTTTTAACACTATCGAAGAAACTCAAAACCCATTTCGACAAATGCCGAAATAATTGTTGATTTATTTTTGAATAAGTCTATTATCTGTCCATCTTAATTATTTCGGCAATTCCAGAAATAACGAACAAACATTTAGTAGGTCATTATTATGAGCCCTGAAATCTTCAACATGGCAAAAGAAACAGCCAATATGTTTCTGTTTCTAGCTGCAGAGTTAACCATACTGTTTCTTGCAATTAGTTACATAGTCGGAATATTGCAAGAGTATATTCCACCAGAAAAAATCCAATCAATCTTGAGCTCAAAGAAAGGCAAAGGCTACATCATTGCCGCGCTGCTGGGTTCGATAACGCCTTTTTGCTCATGCTCAACAATTCCTTTTTTGAAAGGTTTACTTAGAGCAAAAGCTGGTTTTGGCCCTATGATGGTATTCTTGTTCTCAAGCCCATTATTGAACCCAATTATTATTGGGCTGTTCGTCGTGACATTTGGTTTTAAAGTCGCGGTGTTCTATTTCTTAGTCGCTATGGTCGTTTCGGTGACTGCAGGCTACGTGCTAGAGAAACTAGGATTTGAACGTTACGTGAAACCTGAAGCTTATGAAGCGGTAACAGCCTCTAGCTGTGGTACTAGTTGTGGCGATACAGCGCCTAAAAGTGCGCCCGTTAAAGCAGAAGTGACATCTTGCTGTAGTGAATCAGCCCCTGCCGCTCCAGTACTTGCGACAGCATCATGTGGCAGCGCTCCATTAGCAAGTTCATGCAGCTCACCTGCGAGTACTGCGCAAAGTAGCTGTGGCGACAATAAGGCTAAAGTAACTGAAGACAACCGTTGGATGCGTGTTTGGCGTTCAACATGGAAAGACTTTAAGCAGGTTTTACCTTATTTAATGGTCGGTATTTTACTTGGGTCATTCATTTACGGTTTTATGCCTACTGAGCTTATTGCAAAGTATGCAGGTGAAGGCATGTGGTATGCCATTCCAATTGCTGCAGTCATTGGTATTCCTCTCTATATTCGTGCAGAGGCGGTCATTCCATTAAGCTCAGCATTAGTTGCTAAAGGCATGGCACTCGGCTCAGTCATGGCGCTAATTATCGGTAGCGCAGGCGCCAGTCTTACGGAAGTGATTTTGCTTAAGTCGATTTTTAAAAATCAGATGATAGCAGCATTTTTAACTGTCATTCTCGGTATGGCGATAGGTGCTGGTTACCTTTATAGCTTCATCTTTGCTTAACGCATAGCTGAACAACTACTACGTGCTAATACCTATTACCGTTGTAAAAAGTATTAGCGCGTACAATTTATAAGCGTATAATTGCTAGCGAGTACTAACACTCAAACGAGTATTTTAACTGGAGTCAGCAAATGGCAAAACATCGCCAATCACCACCGCAGATAAAGCACGAAAGTGGCCGCGGAGTTATTAAAGACAACGCATTAAAGGCTATCGTTACCAGTCCACTATTTAGGACACGTACTGAAAAACCTAAAAAAGGCAAAGGATCATACAACCGCAAACAAAAGGGGCAAAAGCTGAAGGGCTTAGCCCCTTTTGACTATCTAGCGTTCGCGTTTCTGCATAACAAAGATAACGGCATAGCCGCCTAATATTCTCCCCAAAAAATACAGCATAGATTTAATTTACCTTTTAATGATTTAACTGTTGACTCAAGCGAACAACAAATAGACTATTGAACCTTCGAGACATTAAATTCTATTGGTAACATGACACTTATATTCACCGTTATTTATACGCAAATACATTGCCTGACACTGCGACTTCTCGCCAGTGTGATGTGGTTATGTCGTTGCGCGGTAAATTGGGAATATAACAATAGTTAGCCTGTAATTCTCGATTCCACACCGCAAACAATCAGCAGCGCGGTGATAGACAACTCTCCTTTTCTCGCCTTGCCCAACAGCGGTTCTAAACTAATCTGTATCATTAGCTTTGATGTCGCTTTGTGTGACCAAGCTATAAACGCAAGGAGTGTTGAGATGTCAGCAACAGCATTACCCAAGATGGTTCCGGCGGCCTTTATGTCGGTGGTATTAATTTGGTCGACAACGCCACTAGGGATCGTATGGAGCAGTGAGTCAGTGCATCCAACGATGGCAGTATTATTGCGAATGCTGATCGCCCTGTTACTGGGCTCGCTGATCACCTTATTAATGCGTATTCGCTTACCGTGGAACCCCACCGCAAGAAAACTATATGCTGTTTCTTCAATTGGGATTGTGGGGGGCATGTTACTGAGCTATTTTGCCGCGCGTTACCTCCCCTCGGGCACTATGTCATTGATCTTTGGATTATCGCCTCTAATTTCAGGCTTATTGGCGCAAAAAATATTGAATGAGCCTAAGTTTAGTCCAATACGTTTGGTTGCTCTGGCGATTGCATTTATTGGCCTTGGCATCGTTTGCTCCGCCAAACTTTCGCTGTCGAGTGATAGCTGGATTGGCTTGCTACTGATTTTAACCGCGGTGAGTTTATTTAGTTTAAGTGGCGTGTTGATAAAAACAGTGAAAATAAACATCCACCCAATTGCCAGTACCGTCGGGGCACTTATCTATTCAACACCGATGTTTGCCGTTGCTTGGTTACTCTTTGATGGCACTGTGCCAATCGACACTTGGCAGCCACGTTCATTAATGGCAATCGTCTATTTGGGTGTCTTTGGCTCGTTAATTGGCTTTATTGCTTACTTCTATGTATTACAGCACCTCAACGCCAGCACGGTAGCATTAGTCACTCTCATTACCCCAGTATTTGCGATGATGTTGGGCGCACAACTTAATGGTGAAGCGATAACCCAAGCCTTGGCTATTGGCGCTTGCTTTGTGTTAACGGGGTTGGCACTGTTTCAGTTTGGTGATCAGCTACGCGCTAAACTGATTAAAAATGCTAATGCCAAATGATATTAAAGAGTAGATATTAAAGAGTAGATATTAAAGAGTAGATACTAAAGATTAAGACGGTGAATTAATTCGCCGTCTGTAAAAACGATTATTGGTAAGTTTTTCCCTGATGTTTTAGCCAACCACCGACATGGCGACCATTAGGATCATGATGAGTCCAGTGCACCACGCCGCCGCGATCGTTATACTCATATTGACCATAAAAGCTAACAGTATCGCCCTCTTTCAAACCATTAATCTTCGGGGCTAAATCGATATTATGAGCAATTAACAGAGTTTGTCCGTTATTGAGTTTAATAATAAACCGCTGATGACGACTGCCTTTGTTATCATCGGCGAGTATTCTACTGACTATGCCGCTACTTTGCACTTGTATGCCACTAAGCTGTTGCTTAAACGCTTGGCTAATTTGCGAGTCATCTGCGGCAACAGCATTTGAAATAACCGGTAGTGCGGTGTTTGCGGTGTTTGCAGTCATTGCCGCTATAGTTTTGTTATACACAAAACTGGCAATCGCCAATACCACCAGCATTATCGCAATACGATATAACACGCCTTTAATTGGCTTTTGCGGCTTAACGGGTTTTATTGCTGCTTTACGTCGTTTATTGCCATCAGTACCAATTTCGCTCCCTTCAATACGGGCTGCAAATGCCCGTTGCTTACCATCTGCTTGAGCCTCTATTTGAAAATAGATCGTATCACCCACCAAAGGTCGTCTAGCCATAGGCTCCAGAGCTGACATATGCATGAATATATCTTGTGTTGCCTGCTCGCTGCCTTGCACCTCACACCTGATAAAACCATAGCCTTTACTGTCGTTCCAGCGAACTAATTGTCCCTTCTTTATCACTGCGTTCCCTCTTCTAAAAAGCGTTGCTTGATTGTATTCGGCCAAAGTGCTTTATAAGCGCTAATCTGTTCAAACAGTCCATGGTAAATATCTAACGCCACCAAAGTATCGGCTGCGGCATACAAAACTTGTTCATCCGATAATGGCTTGTCGAGCGGCAGCGCCCAATTCGATAGCGTCACCCGCTTGCTCTTAGGTAGCTTAAGCGACAATACGCTTGCCGCTATTTGGACGGTCCCCATCTGTTTCGCTGCGCCAAGCTGATTCATCAGCCAATTGAGATCGAGCATCGGGCTTAAAGCAATATTGAAATCACGCTTCATTGCATTCACATCGCTGCGAAGCCCAATACCAATCTTAAGAATATTCGATTGCTCAGACAACACCTCTGCTAGTGCAGCTTTAAAGCTCAACACATTACTGCCAACCATTCTAAACAGGTAACAATGGCTCGCCGTCGCGATTTGAATCAAAGAGACAGGGTTAGTGTTACGACGGCCTTTGTCAAAGGTTGCCGCAGTTTCAGTGTCAAATCCAATCCATTGCTGGGCTTTAATATCGGTCATCGCCGCCGCTAAGGTATCGATGGTTACGATAGCTATTTGCCGCTCGTTGCCATCAAAGTGACAGGCTACATTTTGAACATTGTCGATTCGATAACCTGCAAGTGCAGCAATATCTTTATCGCTCATACGACTAATAAGGCGCGTACGCAGTCGCAACCAATCAAGTTTTTGCTGGTTTGTCTCATTCGCTATCGAATCGAAAAAGGTCTGCTCCGCCGCTTCCATGGCGGAAAAATAAGCCTCCGCTTCAGCGCCAAGCGCTTGCCTGATCTGTACTGACTTATCGGCCGCTAGGGCAAATTTATATAAACTCATACCGTTTCTCAGTGCGTTAATCTGCATAGTACTTTGCTATAGATTTACGAATCATAACGCGAAACAGCTCCGTATTGCGTAATAAACCGCAACTGTTAGTATCTATACCCATCCCACTTGCAAATGCTCATTTCAGAGGTGTTGTGCTAGTTCAATTCTAGGCGCGTTAACGTGGAAATGGTGATTCCCTTTTAAGTTGCCGCAACAACGAAGTGGGCTTGCCCCCCCCCTTCTTCGATGGGCGTTTCTTATATAAAAAGCATGGGCTTTACTCTGTGTTATTGATTTTACCAAGGGAGCGACCATTAGCTGCAATCAATGCCTCGCCTACATGGATGTTGATGCTTAGGTTCAGCATGGAGCAATGAACCTGTGACTAAAGCCCATTAAACTCCCACTGAACCCTGCATTTTCAGGTCGGATGGGTATAATACCAACTAAAATAACACTAAACTAAGACAGTGAACGTCATGAAAAATATCAATAAATGGATTTACCCTGCGCTGTTCGCATTAAGTTGCAATACCCATGCTCAAACGACTCTGATAAAAAACGTCAATGGCTACAGTATCAATAATGGCCAACTTAGTACTTTTGATGCGATAGAGATTAAAGATGACAAAATAACCCGCCTCTACAACCAGCAACAACCCCACATAAACACAGATATGCGGGTCATCGACGCCGATGGTAAAACCATGCTACCTGGATTAATTGATGCCCATGGCCATGTGCTTGGTTGGGGGCTCAACTTGATGCGTACTAACCTGCGCGGCAGCTTATCAGAAGCAGAAGCAGTAGAGCGTACCCGTCAGTTTCGCCAACAAAACCCTGAGCTTGCTTGGGTACAAGGCCGAGGCTGGAACCAAGTATTGTGGCAAAGCAAAACCTTCCCCACAGCAGCAACACTGGATAAACACTTTCCCGACACGCCCGTGTGGTTAAGGCGAGTTGATGGTCATGCTGGTTGGGCGAATAGTGCAGCAATGAAGTTAGCGGGGATTAGTAAGGACAGCAAAGCCCCCGCTGGCGGAGAGATAATACGCAACGAAGATGGAGAGCCAAGCGGGGTGTTTATCGATAATGCGATGAGTTTGATAAGCCAAGCCATTCCAGCACTGAGCATCACCGAACAGGAAACAGTATTAAAAACTGCAATGACCGATCTGGCGCGTTTAGGTTTAACCAGTGTTCATGATGCCGGTGTGGGCAGCAATACTATTACCGCTTATAAAAATTTAGCCAACAAAGATGAGATGCCAATTCGGATATACGGCATGGTTGCAGCGGGTGATAGTCAATTCAATGAGTTAATGGCAAAAGGCCCATATCAGCATCAATCGCAAAAACTCGATTTTAGTAGTGTAAAGATTTCTGCTGATGGTGCCTTAGGCAGCAGAGGGGCTGCGTTAATAGAGGATTATTCAGATCTGCACGGCCATAAAGGACTGCTGCTCCATAGCGATAAACAGCTTAAGAGCTATATGTTAACCGCAATGCAAGCAGGGTTTCAGGTTAATACTCATGCTATTGGCGATCATGCCAATAAGTTAGTTCTAGATTCCTATGAGGCTCTGATTAAGCAAACCAATACTAAAACTTTGCGTCATCGAGTAGAGCATGCACAAATCCTCCGCCTTGAAGATATTCCGCGCTTTGCCAAGCTAGGTGTTATTGCCTCTATGCAAGCAACCCATGCCACCAGCGATAAAAATATGGCAGAAGACCGAGTCGGGCCCGATCGCATTAAAGGTGCCTATGCTTGGCAAAAACTACTTAAAGCGAATGCTGTGATTGCTGCAGGTTCAGATTTCCCGGTTGAATCAGCCAACCCTTTTTACGGTTTACATGCATCTGTCACCCGGCAGGATCATGATAACCAACCAAACAAAGGTTGGTATGCAGATGAAAGTATGAGCATTAGCCAGGCGCTAACAAGCTTCACTACGGCGGCTGCTTTTTCAGCGCACCAAGAGCATCAAATAGGCGGCTTAGCTGAAGGGATGAAAGCCGATTTCATCTTTATCGATCGCGATATCGTCAAAGATGACCCTAGCGAGATCTGGCAAGCTGAAGTGCTGCAAACCTGGGTCGACGGCGAAGTGATCTTTGATATAGAAAATAATCAGCGCTAAACGGGACGACTTAAACCCTATTAGATTGATAAATAAAAGCGAGTATTGCTGCTCGCTTTTCTATAAACCCTGCAACGTAACTCCCCAGATTTATAGGGTTGTAGCCACAAGTAGCAAGGTGGTAACATTTTGCGCTATACCGCTGAATTTAATAAGTAAAAATTCAACAAGAATATTAAAACAGGAAGATTTGTAACATGGAAGAAGCCTCTTGGTATAAGAAGCCCGAAATGATCGTGGCGCTGTCTGCGCTGTTGATTAGTGTGGTTACTACTGTAGTCGGTATTTACTCCGCTTATATAGATAGAGCTTATGCTCGCGCATCTGTATGGCCTCGGTTGGAGATTTTTCGCAGCTATAGTGATCAGAGCTTTAGTTACGGTGTGAGCAACAATGGGACTGGTCCCGCTATCATCAAGTATGCTGCTGTAACATACAAATCTAAATCAATTAAAAGATGGGACGAAATTCCAGAAATCCCTAGGTTTACTCAGTCACATATTAGTCAACGCATCCTGCCCGCTGAAAAATCTATCCAACCACTAATATATCAAGGAGCTCAGAACAAACTCTTTCTGGCTATTGATAACGATATAAAAATAAGTCTTTGCTACTGCTCTATTTACGACCAGTGCTGGATAACAGACCGGAGCAATGACCCTCAACCAGTAGATGAATGTAAAATCGATAAAAAGCAGCGTTTCCAGCAATAATCAAATAACCACACTAAGGATAGTGAAAATGAACAAGATTTACCTTGGCGTTTTGGCGCTCGCACTTATGGCTTGCCAGTCAACACCTAAAGAAGAAATAGAGCCTGTATTTAGCTCTGCAGTGATTGAAATTAATGTCGACGACATGTCGAACTATTGGCTAGTTCAGTATAAAAAACCAAAAATATATAACAGTAAACCCAAATGGTTGCCCAAAGGTGCGGGAGAGTGGGTTTATGAAGTCACTATCGATTCAAACGGAAAAGAGGTCGAGAAAAAGCTAATTAGCACCACACCTGAAAACTATATGACCCAAGCAAAGCTTGACCAGTTTCCAGTGGAAAATTACTCACCCTCAAAAAACAATCCTAACAAAACACCGATTAAATTCGTCACTAGCGCAAAGATAATGCCGGCGCCAAAGCTGTAAATACTGATGGAGCAAGCTTTGAAACAGAATAGCTTGCTCCAAAAATATTGAGTTTTAAACTGGTGGTATCTCTCCAAAACGACCACTTTGATAATCATCAATAGCTTGGCGGATCTCAGCTTCACTATTCATCACAAATGGCCCCATATGCACAATATCTTCTTTGATTGGTGTACCGGCCAAGACCAACATTCCCGCCCCTTCATTACTAGTAACTAAATTCACCGCCTTGCTTGAATCAAGAAGCAATAGCTGCTGCGCACTATAACGCTTACCTTGCGCGACGAGCTCTCCTGAGTAGAGATAAATGCCAACAAAAGGCTGCTTTAACGCTAGCTCTGCACTACCGTTAGCCTCAATGCTAATATCTGCTATTGCAGCACTACCAGCAAGCTCTTCAATCGGACCAGCTAAAGACTGCCCAGCAAACAGCCACTCGCCTGCGAGTGCTCTAATTTGCGCTCCAGTTGAATTTGTATGTTCTGGAATAGGTGTACTAGTCGTATCTTGGTAACGGGCAGGACGCATTTTTTCGCTTGCTGGCATGTTGAGCCAAATTTGGAAGCCATGTAATCCAGTATGGCTATCAGCTAATGGCATCTCAGAATGTATCACGCCGCTACCTGTGCTCATCCATTGCACATCTCCCGCTTGTATCGCTTTTATATTGCCGAGTTGATCTTTATGTTCCATACCACCTTTAAGAATATAGGAGAAGGTTTCAATTCCGCGGTGCGGATGTGGAGGAAAGCCACCAATATAATCGGCTTGATCATCGGATTTAAGCTCATCGAGCATTAAGAATGGATCAAAATGGCCTCGGCGAAAGTCAGCAAGCCGTGTAATATTCACTCCATCGCCGTCCATGGTTTTATGTGCTGGATATTGCTTAATTATATTCATCTGTTTCACCTAAAGAGTTTTCATTGCCTTTAAGTTAGCAAACACAGATTAGAATGAATAACGCGAAATAGCGCAGCATTCATTCGATTTATTAGAATGGATGATCCACCATAACCCAACCATTAGTGGCTTCATCTGAATGAGCGATATCAAAGCGAATAACTATCCCAGCGGTTAACGCTCTTAACGATAAGCCGTAATCCACTTTTAAATCAGACAGTAATGTACTGGCAGTATACTCTGGAGCCACTCTGCCAGCTTCTACAAATCCTACAACCTGGAACCAATCTAAGCGTAAAAACTTAAGCCAATTGATATCTTCGATAGGATTATATTTTAAGGTGTAGCGGTATTCCGCACTGGTATAGATGGCCGCTTTATCATGGAAGCGGTTTTGGTCAAAACCACGCATGCGGTAGAAACCACCTAAGGTCGCCCCTTCATTGTAAGGAGCATTGTTGGTAACTTGGCGTCCGCCTTGCTCATCGTACTCAAGCTCCCAAGAGGGTGAGTATCCAGTCCAAAAGTTGAGTGCGAGAATACGTTGGCTTGCATATTCTGACTCGCCAAACGAGAAGTACTTACTCATATCAAGATTCATAAAGGTCCACTCATTATCAGAGTCTAACCAAGCTGCATCATGTGAAACTGAGAAGTACTGGCTACTACCAGTAGATGGGTTAACTGAAAAATCAGTATTGTCGTACAAGATCCCAAGCTCGATAGCGTGGATAGTGCCATCAAGTTCGTCATCTACAAACTCAAAACTTTGGTACCGATTAAACTGCCGTAGCACCACCACGGTTGCCCCACTTTCCAGCGGATTCCAACTATCACCGCCGCTCGGCTCTGAAACTAATAAGCCATTTTCAAGCTTATATTCCACCATGCCTTTATCTTTTGTCGCCCCGATAGGCAAAGCGTATTCTAGTTTTATATCAAACCAATTAGAGGAACCATCCGCCTCTAAAAACTGTAAATTAGTGGAGTCATTGCTCCCTGGTAGCGGTGTACCTGCTGGGATAAATTCCCGCCCCGCACCAGCGTATGCACGCTGATCCGGATAATAGCCAAGAAAACCATAAGTACTTAAGAAGAACCGTTCGGTTTTCGGCAGTTTAAAATTCCAAACGCCTAACCCTGCCCCTCTACTTACATCACCACCAAACACGGTGCCACCAATCGTCATTTGGTCTTGAAAATATCCACTCAACATACCGCCTAGGCCAATATTAAGCCCCATAGAATCAGAGTTAAAAAAATAGGGAAGCAGCAGTTTTTCCTTCACATTATCAGGAGTTTCAGCTCTATCGATTGAGTTTTTTACATTAGCTGCTGGTGCCGAAAGTGCAGAAAAAGGCAAAAATGTAATAGCAAAAATACAACTATAAAAAACGCTAACATTGGATTTTAGAGCCATTTAATTCCCCTAATGAACAATGCGTGAAACACGCAAAAACCTACAACTAAAAATTTATATTCGACATCATTTAAACAAAACCAGAATATCCCCTTACCAAAGGTAAACAAATAACCTTATTATCGCCAATAAAACCGTAATATCTGGTACCTTTTATAAATACAGACATTTAACATACTTAATTGAGTAAATATTCTGTTCAATTCCGTATAGACGCATACAAATAAACTAGTAAAAAATCTAAGGAGAGACATTGAAAAGTACATTTTCAACCAGCGTAGACTGGGATGCGGTTAAAGCTGAATACCAAAAAGACCTTAGAGTCACAGTCAATAATATTTGGACACCTGAGCATGCAAGCCTTATAGGTCAAAGCCTAGGCCAGAATACTCAATTCAAACATGCCTATACTCAGCAAGGTCGTGCACTTGAGTCGTCTGAACAAGATCTAGCAAAAATGTCTCAACTAGACCGTAAACAACTGTTTTCGCATCTATATAGTGATGCTTCTAAAGGCGTAGGGTTTTGGTATGGTCGTCACATGATTAATACTTTAAGCCCGCGCCCCTTAATTGAAGTAAAAAACTACCTCAACAGTGAGGATGCCCTCGAAAAACTACGTTACATATCCGGACGCTCAGATATTAAGTTAGCAAGTGCACAAGGTACTCGTTATACGCCAGGTAACTTTCTAACTCGACACAATGACGTGGTTGAACGTGAAGGAAGAATTCTCGCATTTGTACTTGGATTTACCCCTAAATGGCATCCTGACTGGGGCGGCTTACTACAATTTTATCAGGATGACGGCACCCCTAGGGAAGCTTGGACACCAAAATTTAACTCAATGACGATATTTGATGTTCGTCATGTTCATGCTGTTACCTATTTGCCCCCTTATGCTCCTATGCAACGCCTTTCAATTACCGGATGGTTTAGAAGTAAATAAATGCAACTATACTTAAAGCTATTTCTCGCCAAACCAAAGATATTTATGATTAAAATTATACTAGTTTCGTTTGTACTAATGAGTGGCTTTTTTATGATATCAACTGCTAGCGCAACCGCAATCACGACAGGGGCAGGCGATTATCATGGTCAAATAATTATTCAATCAGGCGAAGCTGTAGCTTGGTATAAGCCCACAGAACAGTGGCTTAGCATCGATGACTTTTGGAAAAATTGGACCGACAGTCGCGGGGGGATGACTTGGGGACGCAGTGAAGTGTATCCGCCTTATGATCAAGTCAAAGAACAAGACACTTTTCTTGTTGAAATAAATGGTGGTACTTGTTTGATGGAGTTCTGGCATAGTCGTTGGCGCCGTGCCAATGATGTCCGTCGTTGGGATGATGGCTTCAATGACTACTCGGCCTGCCCACATGTTTTCGACTAGAGGATTGAACGTCAAATGCCCTAGCTGGATAAACATTGCTTGAGTTAATTATTTAGTCAGTAGTTTAAGGCCAGATCACACCTTTTGACGAAATTTCTGCTGCGCTGATGATAGTCACGTAGTATTTCTGACTAGTATCAATACCTCATGTCGTTATCAGCGAGCTATAATCATCTATGTCAGAAACTTCATTTGAGCGGGCAAAGCGCTCTTTTATAGCGGCAATATGGGCCACGCTCGCCAGTATCTCCCTTGGGCTGGCGTTTAAAATTTGGCTGGCACAGTGGGTCGCTAAGAGCGATCTTGCACTCTACCATACCGTTGTCGATATAATCTCACTCTCATTAATCCTATTAAGTGGCTTTCGAACTTCAATGGTGGTGAGTTTTTCGCAAACAAAAAATGCGCAAGATATTACTAATATATTCCGTTACTCTTTGATATTAATGGTGCTACTTACCTGGGGGATAGTTCTGCCCTATATAAAGCATCAGCTCAAAATTGATGTTGAATACGTGCAGCTAGTCGGCATTATCCTTGGTATGGGCTTTAAGGTCTATTTCACCAATCAAATAGGCATGTATCGGCTCTACCACATTGCAAACAAAGCAATATGGATTGAGCCTATGGTACAAATAGTCTTGTTTCTCATCTGTTATTACCTACTGCAACAGAGCGCGGTGTCGTCACTGTTCTTTAGCTTAATGCTGTCGAGCATCGCCGTAGCAGCTTATATGTTTATTCAACGTCGTAAAGAGATAGCCACCACGCCACTTGCACCAGTGCAGCTAGATCCTGAAATGCGCAGTTTTGTGAAAAAAAGCATGTTGTCCTCTCTCGAGGTAGGCGCGAGCATTTTAATGATTTACATCACCGTTTTGCTAACCGTCGCTTACTTTACCGTTGATGAGCTCGGTGACTTTCAGGTTGTAGTGAGACCCATGTTCGCTTATATGACTCTGCTGTTCGTATTCCCTGTCTATCGGTATATTCTGCCAGAAATAGCCCAGTGCCTTAAGCAAGGTCAGCACCAACAAATAGCCCAAATGCGGCGTTGGTTTTACACGCTAGGTATAACTATTAGCACTGTATTTTTACTCGGGATGATTTTTTACAGCGAGGAGTTGGTCACGCTAATTTTCCCAACAACTTATGCCACTGCAGCTCCAGTAT
Organism: Shewanella kaireitica; assembly: GCF_023284045.1. Taxonomy (GTDB): domain Bacteria; phylum Pseudomonadota; class Gammaproteobacteria; order Enterobacterales; family Shewanellaceae; genus Shewanella; species Shewanella kaireitica. Next base: position 508,075 of record NZ_JAKIKQ010000001.1, on the reverse strand, counting down.
TAATGCACTTTGCGCTATTTTTTGGTTTTATGATGCTCAATGCCTTTCAGGTGGCGTATATCAAAGCCCATGGCCATTTTTTACAAAGCTTATCGATTAGAGTGGCTGGAGTAGTGACGCTAATAGCGATGTTTTATATTTTGCGAGTATTCACTGATAACGTGGTTGCAGTAATACTTGCCATGGGCTGTGGCTACTTGATGATGTTTATCATCTCTAGTGTTATTGAATACCGCCTTATCCAACAACATAAACGTGAATACTCTGAGTTGGCGCAGAGTAACAGCTAACTTTTCTAGCAGTTATTGTGGCGTCAACTGCTCACAAATCGTATCGATAAACCATTGATAACGACTTGGCAGCTGGCGTTGCTTTTTGCTGACCATATATAGCTCTTCAACCACTTCAGATAAAGTGTTAGCAACAAATAAGGGCTGTGGATATTCATCGACAACGATTTGCGGCAGGACAGTAAAACCTAAACCTTTTGAAACAGGTAATAAAATTTGGTTTAGCTGATTAATGTAACCACGCTGTTTAAGCTTACTCATGCCGACAAATTCATTGCCAAACTGCGCACTTAGTAGTTGCTCAGCGTAATAGTGACCATCAGGATGATTAATAAAACCGATTTTTCCCAGCAATTCCAGTGTGATGTCGGCGTCTTTAAAACTTGGCGGTAATACTAAGCATAGTGCTTGCTTGCCTAAATAAAGCTGATTAAGTTCTAGCGATGATTGCTGCTGTGTGACAATACCTATATCGACGCTATTGTCTAATATGCTTTCTATTATTCTGCTATTAGGAGCTGCTTCTAAAGCAACCTGTAGCTGCTCATGTTGTAGTTGGTACTGGACAAATCGCGGATAGAAGTGCATGGCCAATGCACCAGAGCAGGCGAAACGGCACGTACCAGTGTGGGGCTCATCGGTCTGCAGCATTTGCAGTAATTGTTCTTCCTCAATGATTTTCGCTTTCGCATACGATAACAACTGCAAGCCAGCGTCAGTGAGCTCAAAGCTTTTACCAATGCGAGTTAACAATAATGTACCCACTTGGTTCTCAAGCTTATTAATATGTTGAGTGACCCCAGGTTGTGTCATAAACAACTGTTCAGCTGTGCGAGTAAAGTGTCCGACCTCTGCAAGTGTAACGAACGTTTTAAGCCACTGTGGATTCAACATCGATATCTCATCAAATTAATAAACTGGCTAAATCATAACAAAATATAATTAAATTACTATTTGATGATAACTAAAGTTTAGCTCATCGTAGCAAGTGACTTAAAAATACAGTGGTATTAGAAAAGCTGATTGTAGAGGCCTTCGCTGAATGACTAAACTAAACACAAAGCTACAGCGCTTTAGGCATTATCGCTTCAGCATCTACAAATACTTGATTTCGACCATTTTCTTTCGCCTTATAAAGCGCCATATCAGCAATAGCGGCAAACTTAACCATATCGTCAGACTCTGTAGGAATAATACTGGTTACTCCAACACTTACTGTGACATAAGAGCAGGTAGTAGAACTAGAATGAGCAATATTGAGCGCTGCAACATTTGCACAGCAGCGCTGAGCGGGTGATAAACAATCACGAGTATGTGGCAGGATCACCACAAACTCCTCACCACCGTAGCGCGCCACAACATCACTGGGTCTATGTAAGGCTTCAGCGATAGCTTGAGCCACTTCAACCAAACATTGATCTCCAGCAAGATGACCATAGGTATCGTTGTAACTTTTAAAATTATCAATATCTATCATCAACAACGCTAATCGCGTTTTGTTTCTAATCGCTAACTGCCACTCCCGCTCAAAGGCATTATCAAAGAAACGGCGATTACCGATGCGGGTTAAACTATCTGTCATTGATAGTGCTTCAAGCTTCTTCTTAGCAAGGTTTAGATCCCGCGTACGCTCAAGCACCTGCATATTAACCATATGACTGTGCCTCATTATAAAAAATACATAAATGGCCAGCACCAGGCTGCCCAATATGCCAAACAGCGCGATTAAATACGGAAACGCCGTTCGCCGTTCAGCAATGTAGCCTTCACTTGGCATGGCATGAATTTGCCATTGCCGACCGCTAAAACGGGTCAATGGACGTTGATAAACAATCTCACTATTACTCTGATGTAATGTCGCTGAAACGTCACTCGATAAATGACTGTAGAGTGACTGGTGTTTATCATTGGTAATATCTTCTAAGGTGTAATAAATCCCTTGTACCCAGGTTCTTTTTATCGCGCTATCGAACATATCTGCTACTCGAAAAATACCAGCAACAAAGCCTAACAATCGTTCTTGTCGTTTTAATAGCGTATTGGGTTCACCATCATAGATGGGTAAAAATACGTAAATAGAGTTTTGTTCGCTAGTTTGTAAAAGTTTAATACCAGCAGAAGCCATGGAGGAGCCCAAATCTCGAGCATTATTGAGTACACTTATTAACGTTGGATCAGAGGCTAAATCAAACCCGAGTGCATTTTCATTGCCAGAAAATGGTTCTAGATACACAACAGGAAAATGGATGGAGCGAGTTTTCGCTGTCACCAGACTCTCATCGTGACTTTTTTCGGTAAACTCAAAATCTTCGTAAGACTTCATTTGGCTGTTTTCAACCAAAGGGCGTGCAAGCGAGTTAACTTTAGGGATCCACTTTAAGGCTTGAATATTACGGTGGCGCAAAAGAAAGCTGGTAGCGACCTGTTTAAACTCTTCAGCACTCACGTGCTCAGAGCTAATAAATACCCCTTTAAGCGCATAAAGCACCTCAATATTGAGCATGACTTCCTGCTCTAAAACCTGCGCTTTATCATCAACATCTCTCGCAAACTCAACTTCAATCGTTCGAGTCTCCTCCGCATAAAGTCGCTGACCAATGGCCACAGAGATGACAATACCCACTAAGGTGGCAAACAGTAAAACTAACAAAGAAAAGGTTTTCATAGCGCTCACACAAAGACAGTGATGTCACTTTAAAGGCCGCCTTTGGCGGCTCTTAGTATTATTATGTTATACGAGGCTTAACCCCAAGGCATATCGACATATATTCGGACTAACGTGTCGTTATCCCAAGGCAATATAGCTAAATAGTCTGCATCGTTTTTATCGCGATTATCAAACGGATCTAAATTATACTCTGAGTGCTCAACACTAAGCTTTACCTCGCTATCCTCAATCCAACTGTCCGAGTGATAACTAAAAACTGCTGAGTATTTATTTTCTAACCAGTCACTGCCATCATTCCATGTTTGAGCACCCGCATAGATATCAAATGATTTCCCCAACATGATTCTTGTATCTGCCGCAACGGTATAAGCGCCGGTTTTATTTTGAAAGTCTTCACGATCATAACCACGCTCTCTTGGCACATCATCATCAATTTCAAGCATATAATGACCACCGCCTAGCGTTAGCCCGGCATAAAACTTTTGATTATCGAATCGAGCAACAACAGCTGGAAATAGTTTCGATTGTTTCTCAACCGAGCTTACAGTATTGCGCTTACCATCAAGAGTCACCTGCCACTGCAGGTTCATTGTCGGAGAAAAACGATAAAGATTGCCATCAACTGACCAAGCAGTTTGAAACCAAATAGGGATATGATCAGGATCGAGCTTATCTTTATCGTCATCGATAAATATGTCGATATTACCTTTCCAGCTAATATTAGACTCAGTAACATGCTCAATAAAAAAGCCAGCATGGGCGCCCAAAGTATGTGAGTCAACCTGCTCTACAATCGTATTATGGCCACCAAAAGCAATTCGCCAATCAGTGCCCTCAGCTTTGGCTGTTAGCCCCATTCCAGCCAATACAATCGAACCTATAATTAAATATGATGGTGTATTCAAATCCATTTCCCCCCAACATGACTTTCTCGTTTTAACATTGAGCGCATCGACTCAATGATAAAACTCAATATCTTGTTAAAATTTAACACAAGTAGCTAGCTTAATCAGGTTAATCTTAGTCGTGATGTCTATGAAAAGCTTAAATTATTCATAACGAGCAATGATGTCATCTAAAACATAGCTGTTACTCACTATTGATACATGGTTCAGCAATGCTATTAAGTTCCTGCAAAAATAAAAAATCTATACAAATTCAATCTAGATTGTGAAGCACTACAAACTTTAATATGAAAAATTCTGATTCTCATCTAAAGCATTATATATGTCACACTCTAGTACATGTCAGAAAGGCAAAATTAAGTCATAATTAAGCATCTGGTTTTATTCTTAACAACTATATAAATTAGTGTAACGGACGCTTAATACCTGTATTTTTCGTTACTGCATAACCTTGTCTATAAAGATAAAGGTCACTTTGAGGACATTAGCTTGATTAAACATATCGCTTTAGCACTAACCCTAGCAGTTGCTCCAATGAGCAGCTTTGCCGCACAGTTTGTTGAAGGTAAACACTTCACGGTTGTTACCAATAAAGCACCAAGCAGTGAGCCTAAACTGACTGAGTTTTACTCGTTTTACTGCGGAAATTGCTTCAACATGGAAAAGATGTATCTTCCAGATATTAAAGCAAACTTAGATAAACAAGTAACCTTTGATAGCAAACATGTTGATTTTGCAAATACGGAAATCAACACTGAAGTCATGCGCTCTCTTGCGGTGATTCAAACTTTGGATAATCCAAAGCCACTTACTGACGCTATGTTTAAAGTTATTCAAGGCGACAACGGTGAAAAGCACGACCATAGCGCTCCAGGGCATAAACATGCCGAACCATTAAAAAGCCGTGACGACATCAAAGCAGTATTCGCCAAGTTTGGCGTTGATAGCGCACAATATGATGCAACAGCTGACAGTAAAGAAACGAACGCTAAACTCGCTTTATGGCGTGCACAGCAGCAAGAGTTTAGAGTACAAAGTGTTCCAGCCTTCGTAGTTAACGACAAGTATGCTGTTAACATGAGTTCTGTACGTACTCTTGGCGAGCTTATCGACCTAATCAACTACCTAGCGGTAGAATATAAGTAATCGTTTACTTATATTAAAGGCGCCTCAGGGCGCCTTTTTTGTATCTAAACCAAAAAAGTAATTTCATTTATACTCGGCTAATAACTGCCGCCACCGCTGCAACATGTTTTCCCAAGCTTGCTCGGTTGCAAGCCTCTGACTCTCGCTGACGCCCAAGTCACTTTCATCGCTTACTTTCTCTATCGCTTCAATAATCCCTTTAATAGACAAAGGCTCAACAACTTCAAAGCCTAGGCGTTCATCAGGATTAGGCAATTGTTCAGCTAAGCCATCAATAGCGGACAAAATAACATGTTTACCTGCAGCGACGGATTCCATACAAGTCAGCCCAAAAGGCTCCCAACGCGATGGAATGACCACCACATCAGCAGTACTTAAAAAAGTGGCTACATCCTCAATCTCACCAATAAAACTAACTTGTGACGGATGTTCAACCAACTGCTGTAGCGCCTCTTTTTCTTCACCATCTCCAGCAATGGTTAAAGTCACGTCGGTATCAGGGAAATGAGCAATAGCTTTAATTAGCAAATCAAAACCTTTTTGCTTAGTCAGCCGGCCATAAGCGGCCAACCGCAGTGGGGAATGGCGTTTAATTTTAGCCATAGCCATAAATGAACTTAACTCCTTTGCTTGCCCAACCCGAGCAATTTTACTCTCGGGCAGCTGGCAAAAATCCACCAGCCAATCAGCCTGCGGATTAGAAACTGTAAGCACTTTATCCACCAAGGCATAACCTAGTCTGAGCATCCATTTGAAACGTGCAGGGTTAGCCACGCAATGGCGAACAAACTCCCGACTATAATGATGCTCTTGATACAAGATAGGGGTCGACCAATTAGCTATTTTCAATGCTAAAAGCGCAGGCAGTTTACGCCAGCTCATCGCAGCGTGGATCACAATCACTGATGCATCATAGTGATTAAATTTAGGCAGATTGAGTTGACTATGAATTAACTGGAATTGGAACTCTTGTTGCAGTTTTGAGGTTGCAAGACTTTCTAGCGCGATATTTACGCCACCCAGTTTTACATCATCTATAAGGTGAATGACCTTTACTCGCAAACGTCTATCCTTGTATGTGCAATGACTCCATAAGGATAAGTTAGTTTAAAGCCTTTAAAGATAAAAGCTTTGTTTCAGTATTAGTGAGGATTAGTTCCGAATAAAGTCGAGCAGATGTAAACCAGCAAAGATAACGTGCACCACGATAAAGCCGATAAAGCCTTTGGCACAATAGATGTGATAACTACGCCACATTAGCGCATCGCTGGTGCCTTGGGTTACAAACCACAAAACTCCAGTCAGCCCGACAGCTAAAAAAATTAGCAGTCCTAAGCCTTCAACAATACTAAATAATCCTCTCCCCCCCGCAATAGGTAACTTACCTTTTGCCAGCCCCTGCAAGTCACTTTTTAGTTGTGATAAATCTGCTATAAGCCACGGGAAATACTGACGCCATTTTCCTTTTAGGCAGGTCGTAATTAAGAATGAAACGGCAAGAAATGCAGCGAATAACCCAAGGTAAACATGACTGAGATCCCAGAAGCTGGCGTTATTTCTTAAACTTCGCCCTATTAGGATCCAGCCACTGGTCAATATGAGGTAAGCAACACTAGCAATAACCATGATGTGCTGACGTGCCGCAAAAACGCTCAATAGCTGTCGCAACCTGGATTTTGCCATTCTTACCTCAACTTAAAGATATCGTTAAATCGAAAGCTGATTAACGTCATCAGCGTAAGCATCGACTTTGAGCCAATTGGTATACTCAATATTGGTATCGGCTTCGGTTGGCCCTTTGGTCATCCACATAATGAAGCGAATAATGCTTCTATCAACAATACCATAACTAGGGTAATTAAGATTTCCACCAAATACTGCAACTAGTTTAGGTAACCACGGCGACTTCTCTATAAAAGCCTGCATATAAGGATTAGTTTCAGGCGTGTTTTTTAATGGCTTTCGCGCAACCAAATTGACCGAGAAAAAACTACTTGGCTTTTGCTCAAGTTGTGTTTGATTCGCTTCTATAAAGTCATAAACCGCTGGGTTATGTTTTCCATGGCGAATACTGGCGCCGATAATCACTTTATCAAATTTAGCGATATCGATTTTATCGCTTACACTCACAGCCTGAACCTGATTGCCTAAAGCAACCAGTTTCTCTTCCAGATAAGCACAAATTTTGCGGGTCTGGCCATGTACACTTGAATAAACGATAAGAATATTACTCACCAGATGGTTCCCTATAGGTAAATTTGAATTAGATTTATCATAGGTGAAAATTCAGTATTTTTAATTGAATCAGATCACGAGCTTCTAAGCGATAATCCGCTTTATCTTTACCTACCTCACAAAATTAAAAAAGGGAATACATAAAACTGTATTCCCTTTGATTGTAACTGCATTAAATTAGAGAGACATCAAAAAATCAACAACTTGAGCACGTTCATCGGCATTAAGAGCCATAAAGTCATCAGTGCTTTGCTGCGCCTCGCCGCCATGCCATAAAATCGCTTCTTCCAGTGTGGCTGCTCGACCATCATGCAAGAAACCAGCTTGAGGGTTGACAGTTTGGGTCAAGCCTATACCCCATAGTGGACGGGTTCGCCATTCATTGCCATCGGCAAGAAAATCAGGACGTCCATCCGCTAACTCATCCCCCATGTCATGCAGCAGCATGTCAGTAAAGGGATAAATAGTCTGGCTCTTATGCCCAGCAATCATCTCGGTGCCACCAATATCACCCGAGGCCTTAGTGACAAAGCTAGGCGTATGACAGCCACTGCAGTTAAGTTGCTCAAACAGACGCGCACCTTCTCTAACATCTGGGTCAGTGACATTTCGTCTTGCTGGCACCGCTAATGTTTCAGCGTAAAACACGACTGAGTCACTAAATTCAGCATTGGCTTCAGGTTCACCATCAACCCCCTCACCTGTATCGGTAAAGCCGGTGCGTACTAGATAATCATCATGTAGCGCGGTACCTTTAATACTTTCATCGGGAAATAGCGGGTTAGTGATACCTATATCGCCCCGCAATGCACCTAATGACTGCACTCTGACGCTTGGTGTATTGGCTTTCCAACCAAAGCGACCTAGCGATACCGGGTTACTGTCACCATTTTGCGCTTTAACGGCATCAAAGACATAGTTTGCACGTCCAGAGATATCATCGTTATTACTGTCTTCAGCATCAACATTTGCCACAATATCGGCTTCAGGAATAGCTTCTAAAAGACCTAAACCAAACACTGGCATGCCATTACGCCAGCCCATGAGCACATCGTCTTGGAGCAGATTTGAGGTCACATTTGAGCTTGATTTAGTTTCACCTGGTGCGTCGTAAGGATTCTCTACATCAAATAGCGGTTTCTTTAGCGTCACACTAGTGCCATCACTATAGGTAACTGTTTTTGTTTCATAAGACAGGTATACATCAGCCTGGCCAATGAACATGTTTTGCTGCCAGTCAGAGCGTGCCTTTAACACACCACGATGAAATAACTGACCGCCAAAATCTGGTACTGCGATTGGTGCACAATAGTTGTTTGCCACGGTACCTGTTATACATGGCTCATCGGGTGCTTTACTTATCCTTAAAAAAATACCAGCTTCAGAGCCCAGCTTAACCCGGGTTTCACCGGTAGCAACTTGCGGCGTTGAATTACGGCCATCACGTTGGTGGCAAGAGTTACAGTCGGCATTATTAAATACTGGACCGAGACCATCTAAATCTGGATGTGCGGGGTTAGGCGCAGTTGTAAAAGCGGTTTCGAAGCCAAGGTCGCCGTCTAAATGTAACGCAAGTTCATCAGCGGTTAAATTGGGGGCAGGTGTTGAAAAACCATGACCGGATTCAGATGCATCATAAGTGGTGGTATCACCGCCACTAGCAGTGATATCGGTATAGCTAGGGTAGACTTTCTCTTCGGGAGTAGGTGTAGGTGTCGTCTCATCATCACCGCTACCGCCACAGGCCGACAAGCTCAATATGCCAGCTAAAGCTAAAGCATTAAGCTTGGTAGGATTGACACTAAATTTATAATTTTTATTTCGCATTTGCTTTACCACACACGTTCTACCGTCGGTTTAAGTTTGTAAGCTGGCTAGCAGTTAAAGACTAAAGCGCCGGTGATTAACATGAAAAGGCATAGGGATTAACCCTATGCCTTTTAAAAAGTCACTTATTTACACTTTCCACGTCTTTAGGAGTGGAAGTACATCTGACTCAAGACTTGTTTGCAGTTTTGATAATGCATCAACTGCAGTTTGGATACGTTTGCGACCTTCAGTATCAGAGATAGCTTGACGGAATGGCATGTCATTTGAGCCTTCAATTGCTTGAATAGTCAAAATAGCATTATCAATTTCAGTGCCGACACGCGTGGCTAAGTCTTTATCTGCCGCGGCAACAAAATCAACAATACCTTGCTTGTCAGCTGCACCCGTCAGCTCACCTTGATAAACATTACGCACACCAATGATGTTATTACTAAAGTCAGTTAACGAGTTCCAAGAGTACTGAGATTCAACCTTTGACGTATCTGCACTGCTTACAGACTCACCAAAAGGATCGGCAATCTTACCGTTACCCACTTCATCCACAATACCAATCATGCCGTTAATTAACTCTTCAACCACACCAACGTTTGAGCTGTAGAATGTATTACCGTCACTACCTGGATTTTTAAGTAACTCGCCATAAGCTTTACCGCTACTTGCATCATGGCTAACAACCCATGCATCATCGAGATCTTTAGTGTAATCACGGAACACTTCAGCAAGACCCATTAAGTAATCACGTTCATTGGCCGTTAGCTCTGCAATGGCTTTAGTGTTGTCAGCGACACCGTCACCAAAGAGCAGGTACTCCATAGTATGGAAACCTTGCACGTCATCATTCCAACTTTTGATGGTTTCAGCATCAAAACCAGTGGTTGTAGAAAGTACCGTTGTTAAATCAATCGTGTTCAAAGGCCAGCTATCTAAATGTGGATCAATACCCATTGAGTCTACTGGGCCGAAGATATGTGATTCACCTTGCTCCCATGGCTGACGCGCCGCTTTCCATGCATCTTGCGTAGCTTCCAAATTAGCTTGAGTAGGTGTGGCAACCAATGTTTGCGTTGCGAGTAACAATGCTTCACCTTCACCCGCTAAGTCATTGTAACCGGCAACGATGACGTCCTCAGTAAGATTAGTCACCATATCAGTGGCATCGAACGAGAAAGAGTTATCAGGTTCAGTTGTTGGTGTACTGTCGGAACCAGAACCACCACATGCAGCAAGTGCAGAGATTAACGCGATAGCAACCGCTGAATGAGTAAATTGTTTCATTAAAAACTCCATTTTTTTATAACTTAGGTAAATTGATTAAGCTAACTTGTGTTTGATTGTTTATAGCGAGAACTGATAGCCCACGCCCAGCGCGAAAAAGTTGGTATCAGGAATTGAAGACACAGCAACTTGCTGTACACCAGCCTCAGCCTTGATAACAATCTCAGGGATTGGGAAATAGTTGATGCCACCGCTAATCCAGGTATTTTCGTATCGCTTAGTGGCGATGCCTGATTCAACCTCTTTAAGCGGGTTTGAATAATCGATATTGGCAAAAACAGTGACAGGAATAGAGGTGAAGTGGCTTAAGTCAACGCCAGCTTCGACAAAGAAGGCTTCAGACTCACTGCCAAGCTGGGCAAAGTTACCAGGCTTTAGACCCGGGGTTGTTTTATTCGCTTGAGTGATTGCGTCTGCGTCACTCAAGGTTCCGTTAAGATATTGACCACGTAAAATCCACGGGCCTTCAACATAGGCGCCAGCAACAGATAAAATGCCCACGGTGCCATCAGCACTCATCTTGTTAGTTTTATGACGGTTACCACTGGTATTACCGTAGTAATACGAAACACCAACAGCTGAACCGTTTTTAAAATTGCCGTAATCTAAACGTACGACGTATGCCAGATCATCGCCATTAACATGCTCAAAGCGTTTTTGGTGACCAGAGGCTACCCAATCGTAAGTGCGGAAGTATTCAGAATTTAAACCGCTGACAACCTGCGCTTGATAATGGAAATTAGCGATTTCACCAAAAATACCAATACCGTTTTCATTCCAAACAGCTGGAAGCATTGCAGCCTCACTTTTATGGCGCTGAACAGTAAGGTATTGATTAGGCTTGTGTAGAGTGCTACTCAAACCAACAGGCAGATGGATATTACCGAATTTAACGCCAAACGCGTCGCTTGGACGATAACGAATTTGTGCCTTTTCGATCATTACTTCGCCGCCAGCTTCAACCTCAGCTTCAAACTCGCCAAATTCATCAAAGCCGTCGTATTCTAAAGATGAACCAGTACCACCGTGCTCATATTCAATTTCAACTTCCATGTCCCACTCATCGTTAAACTGATAGCCAAACTCAGTCACAATTCGCTCAAGGTCAAAGCGACCACGGCGCTCTGGGGTTGTATCTTGAACGTTGTCGTAATATTCATCATTGGTATAGATGACACTACCGTATGACTTAAAAGAGAATTTACTTAGTTTGCTAGATTCAGCTTGAACCGTTTCAATTGCAGTTTGCTGCTCTAACTGCTGCGCTTTTTGTTGTTCAGCTTGAGCTTGCTGCTCTCGCTGCTGCTTAGCCAACTCTTTCAGCTGGCCCTTCAAGACCACCAGTTCAGCTTCTTGCTTGGCAATGGCAGCGGCTAATGCTTCTGGATCTGTTGCTGACATGGCGCTAGCACTAAACACACCAGCGATAGTTGCAGCGAGTAGGTTTAGCTTCACATGTTTTGACATGTTTTTCATAAAACGGCTCTCAATTGATTCTTGCTGGAATCCAGCATCCCTAATTATTGCCGCCAAACTACCTCAAATGAGAACGATTTGCATTATTCTTTACAATATAATTTACAAACAACTTACATTAGCCAAAGCAAATTAACAGCTGTAAGCCACATCTAAAAAGAAAGGTAAACAGCTAACTATCAAAAACTTACACACAAACCCTCAGCATAAAAATTGAAGAGTATAAGTGAAAAAATAAATTAGCAAATACTATAATTAACTAGTCATGACAAACTTGTTACGCAAAAAACGGGCGATTCGAACACAAGCAATGTTCATTTATTCAGCCCCTACTCAGTAAACGATGAATTTTAATACGCCAGAAAGAGCTAACACCCAGCAAATGTTGGAAAATATGCTCCGTTAGAATCCAGTCAGTATGTCAATTGGTTGGTCAGAAAAAGCTTTAACAAGCAGCGCAAGAACTGAGCCCTGTTAACATGAGACTCGTTTATTTTTCGGTGCTTTAGTCCATATTGGGATAAGAACTATGTAGTATTTAAGTCACTTATTGCAGCCGTGACTCAAGACTTATCCCTGAAAAGTTAAACCATCTTGAGTCCCCCACATTTTACGGATTGGTATATACTGCTCATCCTTTCGCCGTAGTACATGGATAGTTTCAATGAAGAATAACCCGCAAAAGCTATTACTTTTGATGACATTTATCATGTCACTCGTTTTTGCCGTTTGGCAGGTGCTGCTCAACAATTTTGTCATCGAACGGGCACAGTTTACAGGTGCTGAAATAGGCATTTTGCAAAGCTTGAGAGAGGTACCGGGCTTTCTTGCATTCACCGCTATCTTTGTCCTATTGCTGATAAAGGAACAAGCGTTTGCCTTGCTATCCTTAGCTTTGCTCTGTATTGGGGTGGCGATAACAGGATTCTTCCCACAGGTACTTGGGCTGTATATCACTACGGTATTAATGTCGATTGGCTTTCACTACTTTGAGACCATCAACCAATCGCTTACCTTGCAGTGGGTTGAAAAGAAAAATACCGCAGCCTTTTTAGGAAAAGCACTCGCTTGGCGCAGTGCAGCCGCTCTGATGGGCTATGGTAGTATTTGGTTAATAATGACTTGGCTACAGCTCGATTATCAATGGATGTACGCCATCATAGGGGTGTTAGGCTTGGTGATGGTCATCACCATTACTCTGTATTTCCCGACATTTCCTCAAGGCGAAGTACAACACAAGAAAATCATTCTTAGAAAGCGCTACTGGCTGTATTACATGCTGACCTTTTTCTCTGGCGCCAGAAGACAGATCTTCATGGTGTTCGCTGGCTTTATGATGGTTGAGAAGTTTGGCTATAGCATCAGCCAAATCACCTCACTGTTCTTAATCAACTACGTGGTAAATCTGTTATTTGCCCCTGCAATAGGCCGCTTCATTGGCCGTATTGGTGAGCGTAATGCACTAACGATCGAATATATTGGTTTAATACTGGTGTTTGTCAGCTATGCACTAGTCGAGCACGCAGAAGTTGCCGCAGCGCTCTACGTGATTGACCACCTTTTATTTGCGATGGCGATAGCGGTAAAAACTTACTTCCAGAAAATTGCCGACCCCAAAGATATAGCGGCAACCATGTCAGTCAGTTTCACCATTAACCATATTGCGGCGGTGGTGATCCCTGCACTTCTAGGACTTTTGTGGCTAACCTCGCCAGCGCTGGTATTTTACATCGGCGCGGGCTTCGCTGTTTGCTCACTGATCTTAGCGATAAATGTGCCTCGCCACCCACAAAGGGGCGAAGAGGTCGCGCTATTTGGCAAACTGCCACCACTGGCTAACGCAGATAAATAGCTAGACAATGAACGACTTGTTCGGCATAAAGATAACTGTAATGTTTACAAAGGACTCGGCTGATGGTTGAAACAGTGCAAGACACGAAAGCGCATACAGACAAACCAACTGTTGTTGATAGCGCTACGTCAGCCGATGTGTCAGCAAGAAAGAAAGCACTGCTCCTTGGGCGGATGCTCGGACTCAGCAGCGAAGGTGATTACCGACCCAGCAGTGCTTCCATTACCGAGCGCAGTGCTTATAGAGCGCAAAAACTCGCTAACCAGTACCAGTCAAATTTAGAAACTATCTATAAGATTGCCATAAGCCAAACACCCTCAGATGTTACCGGTATGGATCTCGACGCCGATTGGGCGCACCAATTCTTTCAACTTGCAGAGCAGATCCACAACCGCAAAATGCAGGAGCTTTGGGGGCGTATTTTAGCCAGCGAGATCACCAACCCGGGTAACTTTAGCCTCCGTACATTAACCACTTTAAAGCAGCTAACCCACAAAGAAGCGCAGATACTGGAAAAAGCCTTGGGGATGTCAGTACTGGTTAATAATGAGAGTAAATTGAAGCTAATCATTGGCTTTAAGCATGCCAGTGGCTTAGGGAATCTATTTAAAAAACCGACTCAAACTAATATAGGTTTATCGCAGTTTGGTCTACCCTATTCTAATATTTTAACTTTGATTGAAGCTGGTATCTTGCATCGCAGTGAACTCGAAACAGGCCTACTTAGTAGTAAAAAGCCGATTAACTTTGCGCTTAGCAATATCAAGCTAAAACTCACACCTAAAAGCGGTCAGCTGTTTTTCAGTTATTACCGTTTCACGCCGGTAGGCGATGAACTAGCGCAGTTGATCCACTTCAATACTGACACCAGCTACATCAAAGCACTGAAAGCGGTATTTGCGCAAGTCTTTCGGATTGATTAGTTAGTCATTTAATAAAGGGCGCACTACATTGATAGTTGTTGATACAGAGCCTCTATTATTTACGGCTTTTGTTTATTAACCATCATGGTCATGTATTTTGTAAATCGCCTTTGCCTAGTATCTGCTTTCTTAGCACTTTCCAGAGCGTGAGCGATAACATAACGGTTCGATTTATTCAGTGTTTCAAAAAACTGCTTGGCTTGCGGCAGAACCTCTAATTCAGCTAAGAAATCTGCGGGCACTTCCATCTCACTGATACGATATGCATTTTCCCAACGTCCATCTGCTTTCGCAGCACTCACATGAGCAAGCCCACTCTCCCTCATCCGCCCTTCACTTAGCAAACGCTCAACATGCTCAGTGTTTCTTTTAGACCAATTACTGCGTGGCTTTCTTGGGGTAATACGCTGAAGGTACGCTTGCTCATCAATCGACTTCTTTATGCCATCGATCCAGCCACAGCATAAAGCCTCTACTACCACATCATCCCAAGTCACGCTCTGTACTTTTGAGCCTTTCTTAAATATCTTTACCCACAACTCAGTTTCAGTTGCGTGGTTTTCTTTGAGCCACTCAGCAAGTTTTTGCCCTGTCTCAAAGGACATAATTTTCGATAGTTCAGCCTTAGGCATCGACCACTATTCTCCTGTAGGAATGTAACTTCATTTATCGAAAGAACCTATTAGCTTATCTAAATAACCGCTTTGCAAAAAACACCGCCTCACAGCCCCTATAACTTAACGACACCTCTAGCTCTCACAGAATTAACTATCCCTTGTTGGTAATTCTGCTGGAGTACTAAACTACCATATAAACAAAAATGCCATACATGAATCCATGTATGGCATTATCAGCTCAGTTTAAGTGAATACTAACCTGCAGCTTTTAGCTTAGCTCCGTCAATCACCTGAATGGCAGCGAGATAGTCGAGCAGCGCGCTAACTTGAGATGCTAAATCACCTTTATTGGTGTCTATGGTCAGCTCTGCCGCAGTCGGAGTCTCATAAGGTGCAGAGATCCCGGTAAAGTCTTTTATTTCACCCGCTCGGGCTTTTTTATAAAGTCCTTTAGGATCACGCGCTTCACAGACTTCTATCGGCGTAGACACATGAACCTCAATGAAGCGCCCCTCGTCAAAAAGGGCACGAACGCGCTCGCGCTCCTCTTTAGTCGGCGAAATAAAAGCAGATAGCACCACTAGACCGGCATCAACCATCAACTTGGCAACTTCGCCCACTCGGCGTAGATTTTCATCTCTATCAGTAGCACTAAAGCCTAAGTCTTTACACAGACCGTGCCTAACATTATCACCATCGAGTAAATAGGTATGAAAACCTGCATCATATAGTGCCCGCTCTAATGCTCCAGCTAGCGTTGACTTGCCAGAGCCAGAAAGCCCGGTAAACCATAGTAGTACAGGGCTCTGCCCTTTCAGCTTTGCACGAGACTCTTGGTCAATACTATGTTGGTGCCAAACGATGTCAGACATAACCACTCCAGAACTTTAATCTAATAAATAACATTGCGCCGCGCTATCAGGTAACACGCTTAAGATTGACTAAAATCTAAAACGGGAACAACAGCGGCACCAAAATAATGACTATCGATGAGTACAATACCGATAAAGGTATTCCCACTCTTAAAAAATCGCTAAAACGATAATTACCCGCGCTATAAACCATTAGGTTAGTTTGATAACCGTAAGGCGATATAAAACTCGCACTTGCGCCAAAAACGACAGCCAAGATAAATGGCCGAGTATCGACGCCATAATTTAAGGCGATGGCGTAAGCCACCGGGAAAGCGAGCGCTGCTGCCGCATTATTGGTAATAAGCTCTGTTAGCAATAACGTTAAAAAATACACACAGACAAAAGCGGCAAAAACACCAAACCCATTGAGTGACGTCAAGATAAAACTAGCAATATCATTTGCTAGCCCAGTAGATAACATCAGATTAGCTAAACTAAGTGCACTGCCAACAATGACAACCAGCTCAATAGGAAAGCGTCGCTTTAATTCAGTCAAACTCACAGCGCCAATAGCGACATAGCTAATCAATAGTAGAATCAAACCTTTGATCAACGGTAAGGCACCAATGAGGCTGGCAAAAATGGTCAATACAAAACCACCGAGTACCCAGCGACTGCGCTTACTATCTAGACGAACACTCAAATCCAGACCACTTACCGCGACAAAATCAGCGGCTAATTTAGCGTTATGGCTGAAACTATCACCGGGAGTAATCAATAAAACATCACCCGCTTGCAGCTCAATATCACCGAGGCCACCTTTTAACGGGTGGTGTCCACGACGAATTGCCAATACAGCACCATCGAAACGTTCCCTAAACTTTGATGCCTTTAACGAGGTGCCAACAAGATTTGATGTCGGCGAAAGCACAGCTTCAATGAGATTCTGCCCTTTAGCTTGTTGCTTGCCAAACCATTCGAGACCATCAAACTGATGTAATAGCTCCACCGACTCCACTGCGCCACCAAAGCGTAGTATATCTTCACTTTGCAGCACCAAATGCGGTGGAACAGGGCAGATTCGTATACCACTGCGTTCTAATTCAACTAAGTAAAGCTTTTTCAATGCACGTAAGCGGTTATCCAACACACTCTTACCTATCAACTGCGACTGTTTAGCCACACGAGCTTCAAGCAGGTAAGGTAAGCTTTCCTCGGCACTTTCTTCCCGCCTGTCTGGTAACACATTGGCGAGCAATACCAGTAAACCGACACCAAGGGTGACGATCACTACACCAATCATTGAGAATTCAAAAAAACCTAGCGGTTCTAGGCCAGCATTTTCAACAAAAGAGTTCACAATTAGATTGGTAGAGGTACCTATTAGCGTTAAGGTTCCCCCGAGAATGGCCGCATAAGACAATGGCAATAATAACTTAGCCGGTGCGTGAGACTGATTGCGCCTTACCACACCAATTAAAGATGACACCACCGCCGTATTATTAGTAAACGAAGACAGCAGCGCGGTCGATAAGCCTAGCTTCGCCATAGTTGATGCCAACGAGCCTTGGCCTACCACTTGGCTCAGTTTGCCGAGTAACGAAGTTTTTTCTAGTGCTGCCGTCGACAAGATAATCAACACTAACGTCACTAATCCTGCATTGGTAAAACTTGCCAATGCAGTTTCCAACTCCACCATTCCAAGAAGATAGGTGGTTAATGCGGCTGTAAAAAATAGGGCTGCGGGTGTCCATACTCCAGCCATTAAGGCTACAACAAGGACAAACAGTATGCTCGATAACACCCACAGCTCTGACACGGCTAGCCCTCTAACTTGCTAATATCTAGCGCTTGCCAATGTGGGTACTGCTTACGGATCAATGCATTAAGCTCCAGCTCAAAATCAGTAAACTGGCTAGTAGCCTGCTTCGCTTTAGCTGTTGTTACTGCCATAACTGCGGCCACGGTTGCATTAGACAGCCTGTCGATTAAGATCATGCCACCGGTATCTCGGATCAAAGTGTATGGGTCGATGGCAATCGCTTCATTTAACTCAAGCGTTACTCGCGCCATGTCATTTAAACCAATCACCTCGCTATCTTTGCGCTCTAGTGTATTGATATCAACTAAATACTCAATATTCGCTACACTCGCTTGTAGCTTTTTACCGGCCACTTTTAGATCATATAACTGGCCTACTTGTAGCGGCTTTTCGTCCATCCAAGCGATATCAGCGCTCACCTGATTAGCCAGCGTGGGTGCATCTTCAACTTGTGATAATAGATCGCCACGAGAAATATCGATTTCATCTTCAAGTGTTAAGGTTACCGCTTGTCCTGCGATAGCCTCTTGAAGATCACCATCAAATGTCACGATACGCTCAACCTTACTGCGCTTACCTGATGGTAATGCCACCAGCTCATCACCGACTTTAATAACTCCTGAAGACAGTGTGCCAGAGAAGCCCCTAAAATCGAGATCGGGGCGCAATACATATTGCACAGGAAAACGCACAGGCAAACTATTGAGTTCGCGGCGGGTATCAATGGTCTCTAATAGCTCTAGCAAAGTACCGTCGGTATACCAAGGTGTTTGCGCACTGCGCTCAACGACGTTGTCGCCTTTTAATGCTGATAACGGCACATAACGAATGTCGATATCACCTAGCTGCGCCGCAAATTCAGCAAACTCAGCTTTAATGTCATTAAAAACTTTCTCGTCGAAATCAAGCAAGTCCATCTTGTTAATCGCAACCACAAAATGACGTAAACCTAACTGCGAAGCAATAAAAGCATGACGACGTGTTTGTGTTTGCACGCCATAACGCGCATCAACCAAAATGACCGCTAGATCACAAGTAGAAGCACCTGTTGCCATGTTGCGAGTGTACTGCTCGTGGCCTGGCGTATCGGCAATAATGAACTTGCGTTTGTCACTTGAAAAGTAACGATAAGCAACATCGATGGTGATCCCTTGCTCACGTTCGGCCTGTAGGCCATCAACAAGTAATGCCAGGTCAATCTCTTCGCCGGTAGTGCCCACTTTAGCACTGTCATTTTTTAGACTGGCTAATTGGTCTTCATAAATTTGGGCGCTGTCATGCAGTAAACGTCCAATTAAGGTGCTTTTACCATCATCGACGCTACCGCAAGTTAAAAAGCGCAGCAAACCTTTATGTTGCTGCTGTGATAAATATTCTTTCACACCTAAATCTTCGAGCTCTGCGGCTAAGCGGGTGTTGTTATTGACTGCTTGATTCATGAGTAATTCCTTTAAAATCTAATAAGGCTGTAACTTGCCGCGCTTAGAAGTAACCTTGACGTTTTTTGAGCTCCATCGAGGCACTTTGATCTGAATCGATAAGTCGTCCCTGTCGCTCACTTGAGCGGGTCAACAACATCTCTTCGATAATCTTTTCTAACGTATCCGCTTCTGAATGCATTGCCCCTGTTAATGGGTAACAACCTAGCGTTCTGAAACGCACTAACTCATCTTTAACCGTTTCGCCTTCTTCTAAAGGCAACCTGTCATCATCAACCATGATCATCATGCCATCACGCTCAACAACCGGACGCTTTTTAGCAAAATACAGCGGAACTAACTCGATACTTTCTTGGTAGATGTACTGCCAAATATCAAGCTCAGTCCAGTTGGACAGCGGGAACACACGGATACTCTCACCTTTATTAACAGCACCGTTATAGGTACGCCATAGCTCTGGACGCTGGTTTTTCGGGTCCCAAGTGTGGTGCTTATCACGGAACGAGTACACTCGCTCTTTTGCTCGAGATTTTTCTTCATCGCGACGTGCGCCACCAAAAGCGGCATCAAAACCATATTTATTCAGTGCTTGCTTAAGCCCTTGAGTTTTCATGATGTCGGTATGCTTTGCACTGCCGTGAGTAAACGGACCTACGCCCATTTCAATACCGTCAGGATTTTTATGTACTAGCAATTCAAAACCAAACTCTTTCGCCTGTGTATCACGAAAGGCGATCATCTCTTTGAATTTCCAATCAGTATCGACATGCAGTAAAGGAAATGGGATCTTTCCAGGATAAAAAGCTTTGCGTGCAAGATGCAGCATCACTGAAGAGTCTTTACCGATGGAATACATCATTACTGGGTTATCAAACTCTGCCGCAACTTCACGGATAATCTGGATACTCTCAGCTTCTAATTGTTGCAAATGGCTTAACTCTTTGGCGGCCATGCTAGTTCTCCGTCTTCTTGATTCTATTGTGCTAAGCACATCTATTTAATTTGTTTGTTCAAACTCAGATCACTGCTTGGGATATCTTGAGGCTTAAACCAGTTCAAGCTATCAGCCAACTCAACCACCTCACCAATAACCATTAGGGCTGGCATAACAAGTTCAGGGTCTGCTGCAAGCTGTTCAATATTATCGAGCGTGCCAACAAAGGTACGCTGCTCATGAGTTGTCGCTTTTGATACGATAGCAACAGGCGTATCTGCTGAGCGCCCTGCACCCAGTAAACCTGCTTTAATGATATTGGCGTTTAGGATCCCCATATAGACCACCAAAGTATTGTTCGGGTTAGCGTAGCCCTGCCAATCCATAGGGCGGCTTTCTAGTTGGCAGTGACCAGTGATAAAACTGACGCCCTGGGCATAATCGCGATGGGTTAGTGGGATCCCCGCATAAGCTGCGGTGCCGCTTGCGGCAGTGATCCCTGGTATTACCTCAAATGAAAGGCCCGCTTCAACAATCGTCTGTAACTCTTCTCCGCCACGACCAAAAATGAACGGGTCGCCACCTTTAAGGCGCACTACGTTTTTGCGGGTGTATGCTTTGGTCACCAACAGTTGGTTGATTTCGCTTTGTGCTGCACTGTGCTTGCCCGCACGTTTCCCCACAGCTATCTTCTCTGCTTTATTAGGAATAAGCGCCATGATATCTTCGCTAACTAAAGCGTCATACAGCACAACATCAGCACTTTGCAACACTCTATAAGCTTTGACAGTTAGCAGATCAACATCACCAGGGCCTGCACCTACTAGCCACACTTTTCCACCTGCGGCTTGACCCGGTAAAGTTACAATCTCCATCACGCACCCTCACTCTAATTTGATAGCCTGAATATAGCCGCCCTCTTATTCCATAATAAATAGAAAATTCAAAGCATTTATAACCTTTAGTTATTAAAAAAGTCGTGCGCATCATAAAATCAACATGCAAACATTTCTAAAACTAATAAAATCAAAAGGTTGAAGCATGCAACTGTGTTTCCCATGCTAAAGCAGCCAGTCAACGAGCAGCTATTCAGCACTAAGTTATTGCATTTGGATCTAGTTAGCTTGGCCAATATCAGCTTTTCGTCACAGCAGTGACTGCAAGTAATACGCTTTGACGGCATCATAGAGTCAGTTACGAGTTTGCTATAACTCTGTTAATAACCTCAGTTGCTAGGTAAACTTGTTCGCAAATTAAAAAAGCACAGTTTTAATCACTTTCAGGGAATGTTATGAACAAGCTAGGCGCACTATTTTTGTCTATTGGATTAAGTTGCACATTTGCATCAGTTGCCGACCCAGTTAAAAGCACAGAGCAAGCAAGTAGCAGCACTGAAGATATCGAAGTGAAGCGTGAAAAGTCACTGGTAGATAACCGTATTACCCAAGAAACAGAAACCGGTGACCGCCCTTATGTGATAACACCGCATAAGGTGAACTACATTCTTCCTGTGACTTACAACAGTTCACCGAATATGGAACCCTTTGCTCAAGAGGCCAAAGAGCACCCTTTTACCCTTGATAATTTAGAAGCTAAATTTCAAATAAGCTTTAAGTTTCCACTGTGGCACAATGTTTTTGGCGACAATGGCCATCTATTTGCCGCTTATACCAACCAATCTTATTGGCAGGTTTATAACAAAGATATCTCTTCGCCGTTTAGAGAAACAAATCATGAACCTGAAGTATTTATGTTGTTTACTAACGACTGGCAGCTAGGCCCTTTAAAAAACTCTTTTTGGGGGGTAGGTGCAGTGCATCAATCAAATGGTCAACCAGGCTCTTTATCAAGAAGCTGGAATCGTATTTACGGCATGATGGTATTCGATTCAGGGCCATTTGCACTCGAAGCAAAAGCGTGGTGGCGCATCCCTGAAGATGAAAAGGAAACACCGACATCTCCTCAAGGAGACGATAATCCAGATATTACAGACTATATGGGTAATATTGAATTTAGAGGTGTTTATGGGCTGGATGAGCATAGATTTACTTTGATGGTACGTAACTATGTACAAAAACCTAACTATGGCGCGGTTGAATTTACTTGGAGTTATCCGATCATGGGCAACTTACGCTTATACACCCAATACTTTAATGGCTACGGTGAAAGTTTAATCGACTATAATTCACATAACCAACGTATAGGCATAGGGATCTCGATTAACGACATTCTTTAGCTAGAAGCTGGGAAGTGTGGGTATAAATGCTGTGACCCAAATGGTTTTAAATGGCAGGCTATATGGCTAGTTAAGCCTGCCCATATCAGGGATTAGATATGGCATTGAGTGTTAAAAGTATCTTCTTTATCTTTGCAACTATGATGCTCATAAGTGCCGTGCAACTAATTAGGATCTCTTTTTTCCCACACAGCGCCTCTTATCAGCTAACTTCAGAGCAGCAAAAACAAGACATTCGACAATTACTCAGTGATATCAATCAAAAATCAGCTTTTGCAGCATTAGATCCACATCGAAAGCAGCACTTTAATTTGGTAAGCCAACGTTTGCTGCTCGCCAATCTTCCTAGCACCAACAGTGCTATATTCAAGATTCGTTTACAAGCTTGGCTATCGGAATTAAACGACCCTGCAGTTAGCGTCACGCTACCTAATAGTGCGCCTCGCTCCACTGTACTAACAAGCTTCAAAGGCGTGTTACACCATGATGGCAAGCATTGGCTTGCATTTATGTCGAAGGAGGAGCTATTTGATGAAGACTATCCATATCTTACCCATATTGACGGCTTGCCAATGAATCGGTGGGTAACCGCCGCTCAACAGTACATCCCTGATTCTTTAAAGCTTTCTTCGATAGAGCAAAGCCGCTGGATATCTCGCATTAACCAACTAAGGCTCCATATAGGCCTTTCTCTTTCTGATTCGGCTCAATTCACTTTTGCAAGTTCAGAAGGCGATAGCATTCAGCGTACCGTGAAATTAGCTCACTCCAACGATAATACTCAGCAAAGCGCTTTGCTTGGGTATAAACAGCCATCCTCTGAGCGACAAACTCTGATATACCCGGCAAATAATAAGTTTAAGAGTCATTTTTTTAAACAGCTTGAATCTAACACTAGCAATCCAATACAGTTGGATCTAAGGCAATTAACCTCAATAGATAATCGTCTTAGCCAGTGGATTAACGCTAATGTCGCGCCGAGCTACCTTCCCTATGACAGCGCCATAGGTTTGATAAAATACAAACGTTATCCAAGCTCTAATGCTGCCTCATTCTCAAGACAAGCATTCTCCTCATTGGATGAATTACCTTTTTTTGAGCAAACCCAACTAGAAACGGTAGGATTTAATAGTCAGTTTGATAACACACAAGATTTTAGCCAATGGCTTGTCCGCAGAACAGCTAAATATGCATACGTTACCAGTGAAAAAAAACAGCTGCATTTACTTGTCGACTCAAGCTGCCAACAAGAGTGCGAATGGTTGACATTGAGAGCGGCAAACTGGCCAAATGTAAAGGTAATAGGAGAGCGAACCCGAGGTAGCTTAAGTCCGCGTCATTCGGTGAAGTTAATGCAAAGCGGCATTAACATCAATTACAGTGCAGCATTAACTTATAGCGCCCAAGGTCGATTGATTTCAGGTGTTGGGGTCTATCCTCACATCAAACGGAGTGGATATGCTCTTAACTATTCAAATACTTCTGATATGGTTGCCACTGAATCCAAAGTTTCAATACGCTTATTAAGTGGCAACAAACGAACAAGCACTAAAAGACAGCCATAGGCTCATCTTTTATGATGAATTACCCACTTTTGTTCCATAGCTTGCTTAAGTAAGGTATAAGAGCACTATGAAAACCCCTAAACGACTCCAACCATTGGTTGATGAAGGATTAATAGACGAAGTTGTTCGTCCATTAATGAGTGGCAAAGAAGCTGATGTCTACATCGTAAGGTGTGGCGATGATGTCCGCTGCGCTAAAATCTACAAAGAAGCTGACAAACGTAGCTTTAAAAAAGCCGTCGAATACCGCGAAGGTCGTAAAGGCCGTAACAGTCGCCGCGCTCGAGCAATGGAAAAAGGCTCAAATTATGGCCGCCAAGAGCAAGAACAGGCTTGGCAAAATGCCGAGGTTGATGCGCTGTTTCGCCTAGCTTATGCCGGTGTGCGAGTACCGAAACCCTATGGCTGCTTTGATGGCGTATTGTTGATGGAGCTGGTCACTGACGACGCAGGCTATGTTGCCCCAAGACTGAATGATATTAGCCTTACAGCTGAGATGGCGACCGCACATCACTATCAAGTGATGAAAGATGTACAACGTATGCTCTGTGCAGGCCTTATTCATGGCGATCTCTCTGAGTTTAATGTACTTCTGGATGACAAAGGCCCTGTGATTATCGATCTACCTCAAGCAGTAGATGCCGCAGCCAATAATAACGCCAAGCGTATGTTACTTCGTGATGTAAACAATATGACCCAATACTATGGTCAGTTTGCACCTTCATTATTGAAAACCAAATATGCACAAGAGATGTGGTTAAAGTTCGAATCTGGTGAACTGTCACCTGAAAGCGAGTTAACCGGTGAGTTTATTGAGAGCGAGCATACCGCTGACATTAATGCAGTATTGGAAGAGATCCAAGCTGCATTTGAAGAGGAGCAAGAGCGTAAAGAGCGCATTAAAGATGCCGCAGAAGAGGATGAGTATTAGTACTTGTCAGTAAAACTTTCATTCTGCTCAATCAGCTATAGCCCAACATTTCATGATTGGGCTTTTTACATTTTAAATCTGCAGTATCTTGGAAAGTACAACTCTATCAAGATGAACTGTTAGCGATTGCGATTACCTTAATCAGCCCGTAGACTCAGGTTTATATACTAAAACTCAGTTCTATCCTATGCCAGTAACAGCAGATAACAACCAAGAAATTGATCCAAATAGTCCCAAGGCCATACGTAAGGCTGTGCGCACTGCTCGACGTAATTTGAGTTTAGAGCAACAAAAAGAAGGCTCCACTTTAGCGGCAAAAAGTGCGCTAGATAAACTCAAACAGATCCAAGTATCTAAAGTGGCGCTATATCTTACCAATGACGGTGAGCTCGACACAGCCCCTTTGATTGAAATGCTATGGCAGCATGGCATTGAAGTTTACCTACCTAGGTTACACCCCTTTAGTGCTGGCAACTTGCTTTTTCTTCAATATGATCAAAAGACAACTCTTGAGAAAAACAGCTTAGGTATTTGGGAGCCCAAACTCGATATCACTCAAATGATCCTGCCACACCAAATGGATGTGGTGATAACCCCTCTGGTCGCATTTGATGAAGTGGGTAATAGGATGGGGATGGGAGGTGGATACTACGACAGAGCCTTAGCCAATTGGCAAGCAACGGGTAAGCCCTTTCCTATCGGTTATGCCCATGACTGCCAACAAGTCAGCAAGCTAGCCCGTCAACTATGGGATATTCCGCTGCCATTCATTATCACACCATCGAAAGGCTACTCATTTGGTTAGCCTAAACTTGTGACGGTTACAGTGTTCTATACCTGCCAATCAATTGGTTGGCCGCCATGTTGTGCAATTAACGTATTGATATGAGAGAAGTGCTTACAACCAAAAAAACCTCGATAAGCTGACAATGGCGATGGGTGAGGGCCGGAGACAATTTGGTGCTGCTTAGCCGTTATCACCTTGCCCTTCTTCTTCGCATGAGCTCCCCAGAGTACAAAGATAATAGGTTGTGATTGTGCATTGAGATGCAGCAATACATTGGTAGTAAATGTTTCCCAACCCGATTTAGCATGAGAATGTGCTTTGCCTTGCTCAACGGTCAGCACCGTATTTAGCATCAACACTCCCTGCTCAGCCCAAGCTTGCAGATTACCATGGTCCGGCGTTTTAAAGCCTTCAATATCGGTCGCTAACTCTTTATACATATTGACCAGTGATGGCGGGATTTTTACCCCTTTTTGCACCGAGAAGCACAAGCCATGAGCTTGATTTTCACCGTGGTATGGGTCCTGTCCAATAAGCACTACCCGAACCTTTTCCAGCGGAGTATGTTCAAATGCAGAAAGCACCGAGGACTCATCAGGGTAGATAACTTTCTCAGCTCGCTCTGCGCGAACAAATGCCTCAAGTTCAATAAAGTAGTCTTGCAGTTTCTGCTGCTTGATGAATTGTTGCCAGCTTGATTCGGTAACCATAGCTCTGCTCATAAAAGTATCCCCCCCTATAGTAAAAGCTCGGCTTAATCCATGCAATCCATTAAGTAATTGTAATTGGTATTCAGCACCTAACCTGTTAAAATATAGCTTCATTTTTTGCCTAGGACGGCCAGTCAAATGTTGACTCCTTCATCTTCAAAGTCACAGTCTGGATTTACTTTAATAGAGCTTGTCGTTGTCATCATCATCTTAGGGATCCTCGCGGTTATTGCTTTGCCTAAGTTCATTAATTTATCTGAAGATGCGCAAGTATCGACAGTTAAAGGTACTGCAGGTGCATTTAAGTCAGGGCTTGATCTGTCAAGAGCGGTTTGGGCTGTAAAAGTGGGTAGTGGCCCCGTTGAAGACCTACCGGTATTTGGTACTGCGCAATCAGGTGAAGTTGACTTTAATGCTAATGGCTGGCCTGCACAGCACTATATTCATGGCAATGAGGCATCGCCCAAACTTGATAATGTAGAAGACTGTATTTCGGTCTGGCAGGTAATCTTTCAAGGTGATGAGCCTAGTGTATCTAATAACAATAATGCCGATAAGACGGACTATAAGGCAATCTATAGTGCTACAGCGACTTGTACATTTAACTATAGAGAAAATACCAACTTATCAATTCAATATGATTCTAATTTAGGCTCCGTTACAGTAGACTCAGATCCAAACAGTTAGATTAAGTTAAGCTAAACTCACTTCAGACAAACTGAATAACGGAACTATTCATGGCAGAAAAAACAACTCAACAAGGATTCACGTTAATTGAACTGGTTGTCGTTATTATCATCTTAGCTATTCTTGCCGTTATCGCTTTTCCCAAGTTTATCAACTTAAGACAAGATGCTGAGATAGCGACCCATCAAGCGACTGGTGGAGCCTTTAAAGGCGGTATAACCTTAGCCAATGTCAAATGGGCTGCAGCGGGGAACTCCGGACCTGTTGATAATTTACAAGTATTTGGCGGCGGGGCATCGGGCCAACTAGATATCAACCAATGGGGTTTTCCTGCACAAAATTATCCCCCCTTTGAGAGCAGCCCGCGACTAAATAATACCAATGACTGTATGTCTGTTTGGCGCACAGTACTCGAAGATGCTCCCATAGTATCAAACTCGGCGAATACGCCCGATGCAGTTTATCGCGCCGCTTATCAAGGCCCAGATCAATGTTTCTTTTATCTGCTGCCAGACCAAACTATGTCTATCTATTATGACTCTCGAGATGGCAGCGTTATTACCGATTCAGATCCCAATAGTTGATAACAATGGTTTATTAGCCGCTAATTTAAGATAGAATCAGTCATCTAAATCTCAATCATTAAGAGCATAAGCAGAATGTCAGAAGCTAAAAAAGAAACCACCATTTTTGAAATAGCCGATCAATTCATCGCATTGGCCAACGAACTTTCAGCAAAAGAGCAAGATGTCGGTAAAGTCGGCACAGGAATGCGTTTTGCTGCTGCTCGTTTCAATGCCTTTGAAGCATCATTAAAATCAGCTGATCTTGCCGCTGAAAAAGATAATGCACTAGAGTGGTTTAGCAATGAATTTAAAGAGATGTTGAAAGACAATCTTGAAGACCATATTAAGAATCCATCACAGCCTAAAGCTGAAGAGCCAGCTAAAGATGATTCTGTGCAGGTATTCAATTCTTAATGAATGCCGAAATGTAGCATAAAAAAGCCATCATTTCTGATGGCTTTTTTATTACTTAAATAGTACCTAATGCCGCACTCTATAGGGTAACCAGTACTCTTACCGCCAATAAAATCAATACAACCCCAGACAGCTTATCAATCAATGCAGCTTTCTCTCGTAATTTTGGCAACACTGCAGAGTGTGATAAAACCAGCGCAATAAGGGTATACCAAAGGCCATCCACCAGCAGAGGAGTTAACACAATCAACCCTTTTGCTGTCATGTTATCTGCGACCATGACAAATTGGCTAAAAAGAGCCAAAAAGAACAGCATTATCTTTGGATTAAAAAGCGAAATGGCTAAGCCATCACGAGCAGCCGTTAATGCATCTGTTGACTTACCAGCGGCCAACTTGTCCGACATACCACCTTTGGAACGTAAAGCTTGCACGCCCATATAGGCTAAATACAATGCGCCTATAATCGCAATACCATTAAAGACCATCGGGGCCTGTTTGAGCACTACAGCAAGCCCGAGTAGAGTCACCAAGGCATAAACGCCGATACCGATAGAATGAGCCCAAGCACAAATAATACCTTTACCTCTTCCACCACCAAGAGTATGCCTTACTACCATGGCTAAACTAGGCCCTGGAGACATAGCGCCTAAACAACAGATAGCTAGCAATCCTAGCCATGCACTAAAACTCATTATTCCCTTTACCTTTTACTACGTGATTTAAATAAAGAACCCCTAAGAGCTCAACTTTTCAACTAAGGTTTTCGTCATTTCCTATTACTTTTCAGGGTGATAAAATGCTCTAATATCTGTAGCTAATTGAGCCAAAGAATCAGGTTCAACATACATCATATGCCCTGCTGCATAGTAGTGCATTGATACCCTGCGATTGTCGATTCCATTATCGGCAAAAGTATTTTCAGTTGCGAAAAATGGTGTCGCAAAATCAAAGTAGCCGTTAGCAACGAATATTCTAAGATCTTTATTCTCTCGCTGTGCTCGCCCTAGCAGAGGGGCTACATTGACATAATGCATCTGTTTGCCACTGACATTCCAGTTCCAACCCCGATTGACCTCATAAGAGAGTACGTTAAACGGGCGAGTCATCTTAATCCCTAAATCTTTATAGATATAGTCATGTATTGCTGCTGTATAAGCGCCATCAATACCGTAGCCCGATGGGTCATTATCATTTCGCTCACCACCACTGTCGTAATCAACTCCTTTGTAACGGCTATCTAAGCGACCAACTGTCAGATCTTGATCTCGTAGTAACTGTTTAGTGTATCGACTCGCACTGACCCGTAAATTAACTCTGTCTAAATAGAACTCAGACAAGCCAGTAAAACGAGCCAATTGTTTACGGGTTGCTTGGTAAGTCGCATCGTCAAGTCGATTACCTTGCAACAATGCCAGCGCATAGTCTTTAATCGCAAATTGACGAGAGGCTTCAATAAAAGCCTCTAAACCCATGGCTTTATCTGCTGCACTGACTTTGTCATGATAAAAGGCAGTTGCTGCCATTGTAGGTAAAAAACCAATGTAAGGTTGGTTGTTACCCGGTTGATAACGCGCATGACTAAAATCAAGAATAGATGATATCAACATCACACCATTAATTGAGATATCAGTCCAACCGCCTTGTAACTCGTCAACAAGCGCTGCAGCTCGGGTGGTACCATAGCTTTCTCCGGCGAGATATTTAGGCGAGTTCCAACGTCCATGCTCAATTAGCCAGCGACGCATAAATTCTGCAATTGATTTAGCATCTTCCGTCACCCCCCAAAAATCTGCGCCCTTATTCTCTCCTAACGCTCGGCTAAAGCCAGTACCGACAGGATCTATAAAGACTAAATCTGATTCATCTAATATTGAGAATTCGTTTTCAATTAACGGGTAAGGTGCTGCGCCATCATCAGTTGCATCACCAGGAACCACTACACGCTTAGGGCCGAAAAGCCCCATGTGCAGCCAAAGTGATGCTGAGCCTGGGCCACCATTGAAGACAAACGTAACAGGTCGTTTATCACTGTTTTTAACATCGGTACGTAGATAACTGATTGAAAAAATACTCGCTAATGGCAAGCCTTTGCTATCTTCTAAAATTGTTTCGCCCGCAATTGCTTGGTAGTTAATTTTGTTATCATTTATCCGTGCTCGATGCTCAGTCACGACAACTTCAGGCTCAACTTTAGCCGCTGCAGATGGACTTTCTGCTGCAGTAACACTGCAAACAGAGAGTGTTGATAACAAAATAAAGCCAACCGTAATGGCTCGCTTAACGCTATTTTTTATATTGGTGAAAAGAAGCATTCTCGTCCTTTAATACTGTCCACAGTACTTATTGTTATTTTAAGCGATCAGCTTACAAACTCTTTTACAACAGCGCAAAGTATCAATTGCAAACAGATCTTTCAGGCAGAGACTCTACTCATTATTATCGATGTGCGTTAACGGTTCGCTCCTTCGCCCATTGCCGTAATCCAACTAAATTTTCTCTCATAATGACCGACAATGGCTGGGTATTAAGTAACTCAGCTAGAAGCAATTGTTGATCCACAATTTGGTTAGTTGCTCTAGCTGTATATGTCGCCGATATTACCGCTTGCTCTATTTCAGCGCCGGAGAAACCTTCACTTGCCAGTGAAAGAGCTGCGAGGTCAAAGAGGTTCATATTCAATCCGCGCTTATTCCCATGGATAAGAAATATTGCTCGGCGGATCTCATCATCAGGAAGATCGACAAAGAAAATCTCATCCATTCTACCTTTACGCATTAACTCCGGTGGCAGTGCACTGATGTCATTTGCCGTCGCAACTAAAAAGACCTCAGACTGTCTTTCTGCCATCCAGGTAAGTACGGTGCCTAATATTCGTTTAGAAGTACCATCATCGCTACCGCCACTGCTTAGGCCTTTTTCTATTTCATCAATCCATAACACACAGGGTGACATAAGGTCTGCAAGCTCGAGTGCTTGACGAAGGTTCTTCTCCGTCTCACCAATATACTTGTTATACAGCGCCGCCATATCAAGTTTTAGTAACGGCCTTTGCCATAAGCCTGCAACCGCCTTCGCGGCCAAGCTTTTACCGCTTCCTTGTACTCCAAGTAGCAAGATACCTTTAGGGCTTTCAATGCTTCCCGATTGTTCTAATTGCGGTTTACGATGCTGCAGCCACTGCTTGAGATTATGTAAACCTGCAACTTGTGAAAAATCGCTAGTGTCATATTCAAACTGCAACACTCCATCCATATTAAGCAGTTCAAACTTACCTTTATTAACCAGGTCTATATCAGAGTGAGTTATCGCTCCGTCATCAACAATCGCTTTATGGGCTAAGCGGCGCGCATCGTCAAATGTCACCCCACGAAGATTATCTGCCAACTTTAGTGCTGCCGATTCATCCACTTCAATGTGCAAGCCTTGCTGATTAGCTTGCCTGACCTGCTGCTGAATAATATTAAGAAGCTGAGTGCTATTTGGTAGCGATAATCTAAAATGGGCACAATAACGTTTGATCTCCGCAGGTATATCAAAAGCATGGCTAATTAAGATAATTGTATGCTTTAACGATTCATACTCTAGTGCAATCTCTTTTAGTAACCGGATATTTTTCGGTTCATCAATGACGAATGGGTGAAAATCGCAAAGGGCATAAATACCTCCCTGAGGCGTAGATTTTATCTGCCCTAATATATCTGCAGGTTCACTGTTAAACTTTTGCACACCTAGCTGCCTATCAACCCGAGATAAGCCTTTAGTGATGCTCCAGCTAAATAATGGTTGATATAAAACTTGCGACACCCTTTTTAGTAAATCTAGAACTCGATATTCTTCATAGGTTTCGATAATCACTATAGGAGTGTTGGAACGTAAAATCGCAGTTAAATCCCTTATATCTTGCATGTTTTACAGCCTTCATTATCAAATTTCACTAACAATAAAGGGACCTGATGCGGTCCCTTTATTAAACTCTATAATATTACTTTTAATGGAATAAGTAGTTGAGCCAACCCTGCATTCTCAATAAGACTTTACGCATAATTGCCACATGGGCAAAATGTTCAGTATAGATCGCGATATGTCCTGAGACCCCAGCGGGGAACTGAGTCAAGATATCTTTATCCTCGAGATCAATCACGACAATAGAACGTCCGCGTAGCATCATAACGTTAGCGGTAATGAGTCGACCGCCAGACTGAATTTCACCTTCAGCCATAGCAGGTAAAACTTGAGCGACTTTTCCTTTAAATACTACCCCTGGTGCTCCGTCTAAAATAACTTCAGCTTCATCTCCCTTTTTCAGCCTTAATAGCGAGTTCTGCCAAAATGCACCAGCAAATGTCCGGTCTTCATCTGGAATAAAGCTCAACAATGATCTTAACGGCATAGGAACCGCGACTATTCCTGGTCGCAGTGCCATCTGTGTCACCATGCCATCAGCAGGCGCTCGCACCACGGTTTGCTCAAGGTCAAACAACGCTTTTTCAAGTTCTCCCTGAATTCCTGCAACTTTAGTATTTACCCCGTCAACGTTAGACTCGTATGCCAATTTTACACGTAACTCCTCAGCATGCGCCGCTGTAAGTTGCGCTTGTGAGGCTAAATAGAGCTGACGCTTGTTGTCCAGTTCTAGCTCTGTAAATGGTGAGTTAGCACCACCTCGTTTACGGCCTTTTTCATAACGATCAAATGCTGACTTGGTCCTATCTCTATCAGCTTCAGCTCTCGTCACTGCAGCCTTAGCTGTTTCCCAAGCAGCCTCCAATTGAGGCACTTCGAGTTCGGCAGCAACCAATGCTGCCCGCTTTTGCTTCACAATAGCAGCGTAACCTGTTGCATCTAATTTAAATAGAACATCGCCCTTTTTAATAGGAGTATTAGGCTCAACTTCAACAGAAACAACCACACCTCTAACTAAGGGATTTATTGGGGTAGTGACAAATACATCCTTAGCGAACGGGGTATAAGGATGGTTATAGTTCATTAATAAAATCAAGGCGCCGACAATAAAAATACCGCCCAAAATAGCAGTGGGAACCGTCCATTTTGTTAATGGGATTTTAAATATCTTGAAAATAGCGATACACACAGCGGTGTAGGTTAGAACCAGTAGTAAATCCATATTACACTTTCCCCTCTGGCGTGATGTTGACTGCATCCACAACAGGAACGTTCGACTCAGAAGTAGTATTCACTCCTTCAACTACAGCTAACCGTTGTTCAAGTTTTCTAACGGTTTCAGTCAGGCCTTTAATTTCACTCTCTAGCACCTGTTCTTTCTCAACCACTTCGCTAAAACCCCACCCCCTATCTTCACGATAAAGCGTGGCCCAAATCCATAAAAACGGCCAAATGGCATGCAATGTGAACAAACTCACCCAACCAGCGATATGCAACGCATCTTGCTGCGGATGATTGCGTTTTTTAGCGATTTCATAGGGGATATCGTGAATTGCTATTACGCCGTAAAAAATAAAAATAGCGACAAAAAATATGATTCCTAACGCAAAGTAATCTAAAAACACAGCGCTCTCCTTAATTTGTTTTGATCACATCTATAACAGTCAGTCGAATACGAACATCTTGGCAACAAACTACTTACAAAGCTATATTTTTTTGAATTAAAACATTATATAAGCATAGGGTGTTTTTCCAAAACAGCGTGATCTGCCGCACGTTTATTATCAATGTGGCATTGCAAGCTTTAATGGCAAGGTAGACTAAAACCAATAATAAATAGTGCCCTGATGTTGTTTACATTGCAGCAAGGAGAGCATCCCTACAATTTAACCAAAGGTAAAAAAGATGATAGGTACTGCATTAAGTCAAAACGCTAAGCGCGCTATGCTGCTTGGATGTGGAGAGTTAGGTAAGGAAGTCGCCATTGAACTGCAACGCTTTGGTATAGAGGTCATTGCCGTTGATCGCTATCCAAATGCCCCTGCAATGCAAATTGCTCACCGCAGCTATGTGATTAATATGCTAGATGCCGAGGCGTTAGAGCAGGTCATCAACTTAGAAAAACCAGATTTGGTGATCCCTGAACTAGAAGCTATCGCAACCCAAGCATTGGTTGAACTAGAAGCCAAAGGAGTAAATGTAATCCCAACAGCCAAAGCAACACGGTTGACCATGGATAGAGAAGGCATACGCTGTTTAGCTGCTGAAACATTATCAATTCCAACTTCACCTTATTTCTTTTGCGATACCGAAAACGAATTTAGAAAGGCCATTAGCCAGATTGGTTTACCTTGTGTGGTAAAACCGGTAATGAGTTCATCAGGCAAGGGGCAAAGCGTGGTTCGAGATGAAGCTCAAATAGACTCGGCTTGGCAGTATGCCCAAGAAGGCGGCAGGGCTGGCGGTGGACGCGTTATTGTTGAGGGCTTTATCGCGTTTGATTACGAAATTACTCTACTAACAATTAGCGCCATAAACGGCATTCATTTTTGCGACGCTATTGGTCACCGTCAAGAGGGTGGTGATTATAGAGAATCATGGCAGCCACAAATTATGTCAGATGTTGTTAGAGCTAAAGCACAAGATATCGGTGAAAAAGTGGTAAAGGCACTTGGCGGCTATGGCTTGTTTGGTGTTGAACTGTTCATAAAAGGTGACGATGTCTACTTTTCAGAAGTATCACCTCGCCCCCATGACACCGGTATGGTGACTATGATCAGCCAAGACTTATCTGAGTTTGCACTGCATGTGCGGGCAATTTTAGGCTTGCCTATCAGTAATATTGTGCAACATGGTCCGAGTGCATCAGCGGTGATCTTAGCCAATGGTCAATCCACTAATATTCAATTTTCTGGAGTCGCTGAAGCGCTAGTAGAGCCCAATACTCAAATTAGACTATTTGGTAAACCAGAGATTGATGGCAGCAGACGACTCGGTGTTGCACTAGCCAGAGATAGCAGCATTGAAAAAGCAGTCGACAAAGCACTGACCTCTGCCAGTAAAGTTAACGTCATTCTTTAACAGCTTTGCTGAAGGTAGTTGGTTAAAACAGACAATAGGCTCTATATTTCTGCTGAGATACAGAGCCTTTTTTCAACCAATCATGCTACTAGTTCACCCTGTTAATTGTCTTTCCGGCTAAAAAAGCAATCAGGTTATTTACAGCAATATTTAACAAGTTTTGTCTTGCTTCAATGGTTGCCCAAGCATTATGCGGTGAAATAGTAATATTTGGCGCTGATAGCAGTGGATTGTCTGCTTGAGGTGGCTCGGTAGACAACACATCTACACCACAA
This sequence comes from Shewanella kaireitica, assembly GCF_023284045.1. Taxonomy (GTDB): domain Bacteria; phylum Pseudomonadota; class Gammaproteobacteria; order Enterobacterales; family Shewanellaceae; genus Shewanella; species Shewanella kaireitica. Next base: position 472,652 of record NZ_JAKIKQ010000001.1, on the reverse strand, counting down.
AAAGCTATCTCCCCTTTTACCAAAGCATCAGCCAAAGCCACTTCATCAACTAGGCCGCCGCGAGCCGTGTTTATCAGCATAGCGCTACGTTTCATTTTGCTGAGCACGTCTTGATTAATGAACTTGTCAGTAGTCGTCGTTAATGGACAGTGCAATGACACTATATCCGCATGGGTAAATAACTCGTCCTGTGTTACCCAAGTGCAACCTATTGGTAGCTTAAGATTGGAGTGTCGAGTATTAACCACTACCTTCATTCCAAACGCTAGCGCGATTTGGGCGACAGTGCGGCCAATATCACCAAAGCCGATTAAACCTAGGGTTTTGCCTTTAAGTGATTGCAGCGGCGACAAGGTAAAACAAAAATCATCACTCGATGACCATCTCCCCTGCATAACAGCATCAGAGTGGCGAGCAACTTGCTGAGTGGCGTTTAGGATATGCGCAAATACCATTTGTGCAACAGCGTCAGGGCCGTAACCAGGAACATTGGTGACCACAATATCAAGTGCGCTAGCGGCATCGATATCAACCACATTTTTGCCAGTGGCAAGTACTCCAATATATCTAAGTTTGGGAAGCTGTTTTAAGGTCGCGGCATCAAGCACGGTTTTATTAGTGAACAACACCTCAGCATCTTTACTGCGTGCCAATACATCTTGCGCTGGAGTACGGTCAAAACAATCTAGCTCTGCTATCTCTTCAAGAGGCTGCCAGCTTAGATCACCAGGGTTTAATGCATATCCATCTAACACCACTATTCGCATCAATCATTCTCACGTTTCATTTAAAATTTAAAACTCGCGCCAATATTTGCTTGGCCTTGCCACATAATGTCTGATTGAATATTCCAGATACAACCTTGGCCACTACAAAAGAGTTCATTGTCTGCACTAATAAAAGTCGCGTAACCTTTTACTTCGGCAAATAATGACAATGCGTCAGTCGCTTGATATTCAACCCCTCCCCCTAAAGCAACCGAAAAACGAGTTTCGTTAGAATATTCACCACTGGGTCGTAGCTGGGTTAAACCAAGACTGGTCGTCACATAAGGTTTTACATTTTCGACAGGGAAATACAGGCTGCCACCAACATGAAAGTAGTCGACATCCATTTTAGAAATGATATTAGGACTAAAATTACCACTTGCGCGCAGATCAGTAGATTGGTGACTATATAGTAAATAAACATTACCAGGATCTTTTGTGGTAAAGCCGAGCATAACGCCATAGTTCTCAGATTCTGACAGCTTCACGGTGCCACTATCATCACCTTGAGTGCTGTAGACATCAAAATTGCTGGCGCCGAAACTATAACCTCCAAAAGGGGCAACATAGACTTCAGCAGCAGCGGGTAAGGAGCATAATCCGATCAATGCAAGTACTAGACTCTTTTTCATGACAGTTCCTTTTATTATTTTACTTTCACTAATTCAAGGCTTAACGCATACCTCTATCACTTTTAACCCTATCATAGGCGGCTTGAATATCCTGTGCTTTTGTTTTTGCCAGTTCCATCATTTCAGGTGGTAAGCCTTTGGCAACCAATTTATCGGGATGATGTTCATTCATCAACTTACGATAACCGCGCTTAATATCTTGGTCCGACATCGACTCTTTCATCCCCAACACGTCATAAGCATCTGCAACGGAGGTCTGGTGACCCGCCCCGCCCTGTTGATGGAAATTGAATTCAGCTTGCCATCTTGCCAACAGCTCATCGAGTTGCTTTTGACTAAAGCCTAACTCTTTTGCAATCGTCGATAAAATCGTGTGTTCTTTAGGATCCAGCTTCGCATCTGATAGTGCCGTTTGAATCTGGATCTCTAAGAACATTTGCAGTAGCTCTTTACGACCCATAGAAATCAATCTAAACGTCTTCAAACAGGCGTGAATATCGAAGTCACTCTCTTTACCTTCTCTAAAGGCAGCTTGCGCATCAGCTCTGGCATCGCCAGTGAGACGCATTTGATCCATCAGTGCATTTGCAATACGAATATCAATTTCTGTAACTTGACCAGACGCTTTTGCAACATGCCCCATGACAGCAAATGTGGTATTAAAAAATAGCGCTTGACGCTTACTGCTACTGCCTAAACCAGCTCTAGCACTTTGACGTCGGTCATACATATGCCCAAGCCACAAGCCAAAAATGGCACCGCCAAGGCGACCGAACATATAACCAATAATAAAACCAAAAACCTTACCCCAAATTCGCATTACATACCCTTTTGTGCTTCACGCTCTTCAATTTTTTCAAGACGTTCTAGCGTACCAACGTCACACCAATATGGAGCAAAGTGCTCTGCTGAAACTTTACCATTGCCCATCGCTTCTCGCAGTAATGGCCCGAGTGCAAAAGCTTGCTCGGCAATATTACCAAACAAAGCAGGATGGTATACTCCCATACCCGAAAAGGTGAACTTGTTCTCACCAAGCGCCGCAGCTTTACCTTCTATCAGTGCAAAATCGCCAGCGGGATGCTGTATAGGGTTATCAACCAGCCATAGATGTGCCAACTCCCCTTCACTCAATTCACTGATTTTTGGTAAAGTATCAATAAAGACATCACCATTAATAACAAAAAATGGCTTATCCCCAAGTAAGCTCAATGCCTTCTTTATCCCACCGCCGGTTTCCAGCGCTTGGGTTTCTTCGCTATAGCTAATTGTGAGTCCCCAAGTAGCACCATCTCCTAGCATAGATACTAGCTTATGACCTAGCCATGCATGATTTATCACCACCTCTTTAAAGCCCGCTTTAGCGAGCTTTTCTAAGTGGTAAACAATGAGAGGTTTCCCGGCAACTTCAACCAAAGGTTTAGGTATATGGTCAGTCAAGGGGCGCAGTCTTTCTCCACGCCCAGCGGCTAAAATCATTGCTTTCATGGTTTGCCCTTTACAGCAGGAATGATGACGTTTGCAATCCACTGGCTAAATTCAGCTAGTTCAGCGTAACGATTGGCAATATCACGAATATATTCCAAAGTTAACGGAATATCGGCCATATATGCTGGCTTATTATCTCTATAATTCAATCTAGCGAAGATCCCTGCAGCTTTGAGGTGCCGTTGCAGTCCCATAAGATCAAACCAACGTTGATATTGTGAGAAGCTCACGGCTGTAGATAACAACCCAGCCCCTAGCGCTTGCTTATAATGGAGTGACATTAACTGGTTAACACTCTGCTCAGGCCAACGAATATAACAGTCACGCAATAGTGAAACGGCGTCATAAGTCACAGGTCCTATCACCGCATCTTGGAAGTCAATCACCTTCAGCTCGCCATCTTGTAGCATGATGTTTCGACTGTGGTAATCTCGATGCATGCCAACTTGAGGCTGCTGTCTGACATTCTCAACTAAAATATCGAAAACATCATGAGTACGGGACTCAACTTCATCAATAGCTAATCCAAGATGGTGTACAGCAAGCCACTCGATAAAGATATTCAACTCTCGCAGCACAAATTCATCATCGTAAATAGGCAGTTCACCCTGTTCAGTTGTTGTCACTTTAGCAATATCAGTTAGCAGTAATAACGCTTTTTGATAGTATTCAGTCAAATTGCCAGCGGTCAGTACTGATAACAGCTGGGTATCACCAAGATCGCTAAGGAGCATAAAGCCCTGCTGAACATTGCTAGCAATCACTTTAGGAACAGGAATTCCTATAGCAGAATAACTTTCGGCTATTTGTATAAATGGCGTTATCGGTACTAGCTTTGGCGGCGAATCAACTACAATATAAGAAACTGAATCAACGATGACTCGAAAATATCGTCTGAAACTTGCATCCCCCGAAATAAGCGTCGGGGTGATATTTGAGCTAAAATATTGGTTTAGCCATGCATTTAACTGAATAAATCTAGGATCTGACAAGGGCACCTCATGGCTCTTAAGAAGAAATTGCTTTATTATAACGACAAAATGGAAACAGCTAAGCGATTGAAACAAATTATTTGGCTGAGTTGCCCAAGAAAGGGTGCAACTTTTCTCTTCTTCAATAGTCCAGACTAAGAAATCATAATTAATTGACCTAAGATGCAGATCCGTTATTTTCTGGCCTTGAGCCTGCTTCCCCAATTAGTCTTGGCAAATGACGCCAATACTGCAACTGTTGAAAGTTCGCAGTGTGTTATTGAGCCTCCAGTAAAACCGTACGTGCCGCTGTATGATTTAGACAGTCCAGCAGATCTTGAGCGTATCTCTATTATTTCTGACAGCTCCAAAGCACAGATGGGCAAACAAGCTCAATTCAGTGGTGATGTGAGTTTTAGTCAAGGCGGACGTAACATCTCTGCAGATGAGGCTATTTTAGATCAAGAGGCAGAAGAGTTAGCTGCCAACGGTAACTTGGTATTCCAAGATGAGTTATTCACGGTAACTGCTGACTCTTTGGTTGCAAAAATGCGCAGTAACAGTGCGACGCTACTTGGTGCACAATATTGGTTACACGGGCAACAAATCCATGGTGATGCTAATAAGCTGGAGATCACCAAAGAGAATAACTTGCTACTGTCTGAAACCAATTTCACTACCTGCCCAGCCGATAACCCTGCTTGGTTATTAGAAGCTGACAAGATAAAAATTGACAGCACTGAGGAGTGGGGAGAGATCTGGGACGCCAAGCTTAAAATTGGTGGTGTACCTGTTATGTATATTCCTTACATGACTATTCCAGTGTCAGATAAACGGAAATCAGGTTTTTTATTCCCATCGTTTAGTACAAGTACCACTAACGGTGTAGAGTTCGCCGTGCCTTATTATTGGAATATTGCGCCTGAGTTTGATCTTACCTTTACACCTAACTATATGTCTGCTCGTGGTTTGTATACCAAGACAGAGTTTAGATATCTCGCTGGTGAAAAGCAGCAAGGTCAATTGAACTTCGAATTTTTACCCGACGACGATAAGTTAACCAACAGTCCGAATCGTTATCTGTATCATTGGGAACATAGTGGCGCCATAGACAAGAATTGGCGCGTATTGGCTAACTACACTGATGTTTCTGATAATAACTACTTCAACGACCTCAACTCTGATGTCCAACGTGCGACAGATAACCAGTTAACTCGAATTGGTGAAATCAGTTATTTTGAAGAAAACTGGGATATAAGCGGCCGCGTGCAAGATATTAAAGTGCTTGGAGAGGAGGAAAAACCTTACCAAGTTATGCCGCAGTTTACCTTTAACTATCGCGCGCCTGAATATTGGAACGGTTTTGATATTAACTTGATGAGTGAAGTCACTAACTTCTCCCATCAAGACAGCGAATATTCAACCGCGACGCGTTTGCATATTGAACCGAGTATTTCATATCCGATTCATGGCCCAGCAGGTTCACTCACAAGTGAAGTCAAACTACTGCAAACCAATTATTGGCAAGATGACAACTCAAACCTGGCAAACTCGCCACTTGATGACACGGTAAACCGTACGTTACCGCAAGTTCGCATTCATGGTCAGATCAATTTCGAGCGCTTTACTGATTACTTTAATACTAATTATCGTCAGACCTTAGAACCACAATTCCAGTACCTCTATGTCGGCTATGAAGATCAATCAAACATCGGTATTTACGATACAGCTCAGTTACAAGAAGATTATAACGGCCTGTTTCGCGAACGTCGCTTTTCAGGCTTAGATCGAATAGCTGATGCCAATCAGTTTACTTTGGGTCTAACCACCAAGCTGTTTGACGAACAGAATAAAGAGATTTTCAAATTCAGCTTAGGCCAAATTTTATATTTGGAAGATAGCCGTGTAGGCATCAATGATGTCAACGGCAGTGCCGACACATTTGTTCAGGAGAACACCTCGAACTCAGCACTAGCCGCAGAGCTCAGCACCCAACTCTATGCCGATTGGTTCTTAAGTGGTTCGATTCAATACGATGCCAAAGAGAGCGAAAACAAAAAGAGTGAATTAACCGTTGATTACCGTCCAGGTAAAAATAAGCTATTACAGGCCAGTTATCGTTATGTGCCCGACTTACTCAATACCAATACCAATGAGTCCGTCGATATTAAGCAAGTCGGCTTTAGAGGTGCATGGCCAATTAACGACAACTTATACCTGGTTGGGAACTGGTATTATGACCTCAATGAGAGTCGCAGCGTAGAAACCTATACAGGATTTCAATATGAATCATGTTGCTGGGCAGTACGTTTGAGTTATCATTATCGAATTAAGACTAATTACGTTGACGAAGACAACCCAGTCAATGATACTCGAGAGCTATTTGAAAGCGGTGTTTACTTAAACTTCGTGATAAAAGGCCTAGGTGGTTCAGGTCCTTTAGGGGTTTCAGATATGCTTGACGATGGCCTATTTAACTATCGTAAACCGCTTTACTTGAAGAATTAGATAAACAAAATTAGCTAAAATGCTGAACCTAGCTGAAGACAAGCAGTCAAAGCAGGACAAAAGAATCATTAACACGGTATGTAAATACCGCAAATGACACTCATAAATGCCAAGGATTTTTGTGGATGAAACGCTGTAACAGATTGATTTTTGCTTTACTAACATTGGCGATGAGCCAAGTTGTTCACGCTGCGGTTGAACCGTTAGACCGAGTCACAGTACAAATTAATGAAGGCATCATTTTAGAAAGTGAAGTTGCAGGCATGGTTAAAACCATTAAAGCCAACGCTGCCAATGCTGGTCAGAAGCTACCGTCAGATACTGCGCTGCGCACGCAAGTTATTGAGCGCTTAATTCTTACTCGTCTGCAGATGCAGATGGCTGATCGTATAGGTCTGCATATTGGTGATCTGCAATTAGATCAAACCATCGCTAATATCGCCAAAGAACAAAACATTTCCGTTGAGGATATGAGAGCTCAGATTGAAAGTGACGGAACCTCTTTTGCCCAATACCGCGAGCAGCTCCGTGAAGAAGTGACGCTTGGCGAGATTCAACGTATTCAAGTTCAACGTCGTATCCAAGTTTCACCGCAAGAAATTAACAACCTAGTAAGTCTTATTAATGAGCAAGGCCTAAAAGACGTTGAGTTTCAGATAGGTCACATTCTGATTGATGTACCAAGTGATGCAACCAGCGCTCAACTTGAAGCTTCTAGTAAAAGAGCTGATGTAGTACTCAAACGTCTTAAAGATGGTGATGACTTTAGAAGCATTGCCATTGCAGCCTCTTCAGGCCCAAAAGCGCTAGAGGGTGGTATTTGGGATTACATGAACATCAATGAAATGCCAACCTTATTTGCCGAAGTCGTCAATGATGCGAAAGTTAATGATATCATAGGCCCTATCAAAAGCGGGGCAGGTCTTCATATCCTCAAAATAATGGATGCTAGAGGTTTGCAAACCCAAGAGATCGAAGAAGTTAAATCTCGTCATATTCTCTTAAAACCGTCTCCGATCCTTTCAGAGGAACGAGCGAAAGGCATGATGGATAGATTCTTAGCTCAGATCCTTTCAGGCGAAGCTAAATTCGAAGACATTGCACGCCAGTATTCAGAAGACCCAGGTTCAGCAGTAAAAGGTGGTGAATTGGGCTGGGCAGATCCAAATGTTTGGGTTCCTGCATTTAAACAAGCCTTGAACTCTCTTAAAAAAGGCGAAATCAGTGAGCCATTCCGCTCTACTCACGGCTGGCACATTGTTCAGCTTGAAGACCGACGCACCACAGATGCTACCGAACAATTTAATACAAACCGCGCTCACCAGTTAATCTATCGTCGTAAGTTTAACGAAGAGTTACAGAATTGGTTAGATGAAATGCGTGCTGAAGCATTTATTGATATTTTCGAGCCGGAACCAAATCGAGGTTAACCATATTGTCGACTAAACGAATCGCTATCACGCCGGGTGAACCGGCGGGGATAGGACCAGATTTAGTGATCCAACTAGCTCAGCAGGCTTGGCCTGCTGAGCTAGTTGTTTGTGCTGATCCTGAATTGCTGCAAGCTCGAGCCAAAAAACTTGGCCTAGCTATTCAATTACGCCCTTACCAACCGAACCAACCACCTAAAGCGCAAGAAGCCGGTACGCTTACAATTGTACCTTTTGCTTTAGAAAGTGAAGTGGTATGCGGCAAACTAGATGAACAGAATAGCCACTATGTTGTTGATACTCTGCGTTTCGCAGGAGAAAAAAACATGGTCGGCGAATTTGATGCTGTAGTTACAGGTCCGGTACATAAAGGAATAATCAACCAAGCGGGGATCCCGTTTAGTGGCCACACCGAGTTTTTCGCCAATCAGGCAAACTGCCAAGATGTGGTAATGATGTTAGCAGCCCCTGGGTTGCAGGTTGCATTGGTGACGACGCATATTCCGCTAGCGTATGTTTCAAAAGCCATTACGCGCGATCGCTTACATCAAATAGTTAAAATTCTTCATAAGGATCTGGTCGAGAAATTCGCCATTCCCAACCCGAGAATTTATGTCTGCGGCCTAAACCCACATGCAGGGGAAGATGGTCATTTAGGCAGAGAAGAGATTGATACAATTATCCCTGCACTTGAAGAGTTAAGAGCGCTGGATATGGATATTATCGGTCCGCTACCAGCAGACACATTGTTTCAACCTAAATACTTAGAAGATGCAGACGTAGTACTCGCAATGTACCACGATCAAGGCCTTCCAGTACTAAAAGCTAGAGGTTTTGGCAGTTCAGTCAATATTACTCTAGGATTACCCTACATAAGAACATCGGTCGACCACGGTACGGCCCTAGAGCTTGCAGGCACCGGCTCCGCTGATATTGGTAGTTTTGTCTGTGCATTAAATAGAGCCATTGATTTGGCCGCAAAGAATTAGTGAAAAGTTAACCCATGAGTAATAAAGTACATTTAGGCCATACCGCTAGAAAACGCTTCGGTCAGAATTTCTTGACCGACGAAAATGTGATCAATCGTATTGTAGGTGCAATATCACCTGACAATGAGCACGTAATGGTAGAGATTGGTCCCGGCCTTGCAGCGCTTACAGAGCCAGTGGCTAGTGGCATCGACAAATTAACCGTTGTAGAGCTAGATAAAGACTTGGTTGAGCGCCTGAAAACTCATCCAACGCTAAAAGATAAGCTTGAAATCCATCAAGGTGACGCCTTGAATTTTGATTTTAAGCAACTTGTTCGTGAAGATATGCAGATGAAAGTGTTTGGTAATCTGCCATATAATATCTCTACTCCGTTAATGTTCCATCTTTTCGAGTTTGCCCAGTACATCGAAAATATGCACTTTATGTTGCAAAAAGAGGTTGTACTCAGACTATCGGCGAGCCCAGGAACAAAAGCCTATGGCCGCTTAACCGTCATGGCGCAATATCACTGTCAAGTCATGCCTGTGCTAGAAGTACCACCTGGTTGCTTCACTCCACCGCCAAAAGTCGACTCAGCAGTTGTACGTTTAGTTCCTTATAAGACAAAGCCTTTCCCATGTAAGGATGTTGAAGTCTTGAGGCATTTAACCACTACAGCATTTAATATGCGTCGTAAAACGTTGCGAAATAACCTCAAGCACATGTTATCTGACGAAGAGTTCGCACAACTTGAGATAGACTCTACCTTGCGACCAGAGCAGATTAGTGTGCAGCAATACGTTGCTATGGCAAACCTGTTTATTGATAAGCAGGCTAAATCATAAACAGCACTAATCATCAAAGTATTTATAAAGGGCATATATTTGCCCTTTTATTTTGAGTCGCACTTGCCAACGTTGCTATCTATTCATTAAAAGTCACATTAATATGTCGATACACTTTGTTGATTTTGATCTCTGAGGCTACAGATGAACCAACGCTTGTCCCCGATAAAAGTTGAAGTTAAGACTGAATATATTGAAGCGCAATCGACACCAGATGAAGAGAAATATTTATTCAGTTATACCATCACCATAATCAACCTAGGTGATCAAGATGTCACTTTAAAAAGTCGCTACTGGTGCATTACAGATGCAAATGGACAACAAAGTGAAGTTGAAGGTGCAGGCGTTGTCGGTGAAACTCCAACGATAAAACCCAATACAGCCTATCAGTACACCAGCGGAACCGTTCTAGAAACTCCATTTGGAGTAATGGAAGGCAACTACACCATGATTAAGAGTAACGGCGAAGAGTTCAAAGCACCAATATCAGCATTTAGCCTTGCTGTACCAGGCTTACTTCATTAAGGGTTATACCGTTACATGGCAAATTACTTTGTAGGTGATATTCAGGGATGCTTTGACGAACTAAAATTAGTTCTCGATAAAGTAGCATTTAATCCATCAATCGATTGTTTGTGGACTGTAGGCGACCTAGTCGCACGTGGTCCAGGGTCTTTACAAACCCTGCAATACCTTAAAGCATTATCAGGCTCAGCGAAGGTGGCACTCGGTAATCATGACCTGCACTTACTTGCAGTTCATGGAAAGCTAAAACGAGCTAACCCTAAAGATCAGTTAGATGAACTGTTACACTCTCAGGAAATTGGAAAGCTAATTGATTGGTTACGACTGCAACCACTCTACCAAGAACATTCTGAACAAAACATCATCATGACTCATGCTGGAGTCCCTCCAAACTGGGATCTACATACCCTAAAAGAACAAGCAGGTAATGTTTCTAAAGCGCTACAACAAGAAGATTATTTAACCTGCTTAATCGCAAAAATGTATACCAACTCAGTGGCTAGTTGGAATGAGGAACTATCGGATCTCGATAAAAAAATCTACACCATAAATGCGCTTACTCGGATGCGATACATCTATGCAGATGGCCGTTTAGATTTTGACTGCAAACTACCAATAGAACAATGTAATAACCCACAGTTATCGCCTTGGTTTGCCCATAAAGCAAAACTACGCCTAACCCATACGCTAGTCTTTGGTCATTGGGCCGCAATTATGGGCAAAGTCAGTTCACCTAAACTACAAGCTCTAGACACCGGTTGTTGCTGGGGAGAGCACCTAACATTATGGCATGCGGAGTCAGATCAAAAAATAACTCAAAATAGGTTAAAAAAGAGTTAAACTATCTGCGAAATTGGTCGATATAATTTATAGCGTGCCTTCCAATGTAGTGTTGTCATCTGGAATAATATAATAATAAATGGAGCTTCTATGAAATTAAATGTAGCAACTAGAGTGATTGGAGGCTTCGCATTTGTCACCTTTCTACTCATCGTTTTAGGCGCCGCATCGTGGTTTACCAATAGTAAGCTCAAAACTAGCACAACCCTACTGCAAGAGCTTAGTTTGCCGGCTCTAGAGTCAAGTAATCGCCTGTCTCACACACTCTCTAAACAAGAGAAACAAGTATTAGTGGCTTATCACAGCCCGGATAGCAATGCCGTACCAGCGATAAAGTCGCAATTTAAAACCGCAAGTAACACATTTTCACAAGAACTCAACCAACTTACGGCGTTAGTCAGTAACAGAAGCGATTTTAGCCAAGTCATTAACAAACTAAAAAGCAGCTACAACAGCTTTAAGAACCAAAGCGAAAACATGATTAGCACTCACGAAAGTGCACTGCAAACTCAAGCAAGAATTAAAAACAGATATGATGATGTTGAAGTAGCAGTTGATGATAGCGCATCACTACTGTTAGATCTTATCGATTTTGAGCTTAGCGAAGATGTCATTAAGCAGGAAATTGCAGCCACTGCCAGTACACTTGATTCAAGCCTAAGCAGCATCGTCAGCACTAGCTTTGATTTAATTGGTACCACTGAAAAATCTAAATTTAATACCATCTCAAAAGAACTCGACTATATTGTCAGCGACACCAAGAGCAGGCTGAAGTATGTGACTAATCACTGGGAAGGTGTTGTTGAACAAGAACTGATTGATGAAATCAATACAGAAGCGTCTAAAGTCTTTGCCCTTGTCAAAGGTAGCAACTCCCTTATTTCGATGAAAGCCAACGAGATAGAATTAAATAGTAAAGCATCGCAACTGTTAAGCTCAGTCCAGAAACAGGCAAGCGACGTGAATAAGCAGATGGCGAACCTCACCTCGACAATTGAGGCTATCTCTAAAGAGGTCAGCAACAACGCAATAAAAGATATCGATAATGCCAGCATACAAACATTATTGTTGGTTCTCATCGCGATAGTCGTGGCGATTGTCGTAAGTTTTGCTGTAGTTCGTCCTCTTAAACGTTCTTTGGACAAAATTAATCACGCCCTCAATGTATTAGCCTCTGGCGATCTCACCCATAAGCTTGATGATAGCGGCCATGATGAGTTTGCTAAGCTTTCAGGTAACTGTAATAAACTGGTCGACAGTTTACGCTCCTTAATCCAAGGGATCCTAGATCGCTCAGATCAACTCGCTGCGGCAGCAGAAGAGACATCTGCGATTACCGCACAAACGACGGTAAGCATTCAAGAGCAAAAGAGTCAGGTAGATCAAGTTGCTACTGCAACTACTGAGCTTAGCTCAAGTGCTCTGCAAGTTACTGCTAGTGCTGATGAAGCCCTAAGCCAAATAAAAGCAGCTGATGACGAAAGTCGACACATGCGCCTAATTGCTGATGAAAACAAACGTACTATTCTTGCCCTAGCCGATGAAGTATCAAAGGCTGGAGTTGTGATCAATAAAGTCCATGCAGACAGTGCATCAATTGGCTCAATATTGGATGTAATTAGGGCAATCGCAGAGCAGACAAACTTACTGGCATTGAATGCCGCTATTGAAGCTGCACGAGCAGGGGAACAGGGCCGAGGTTTTGCCGTTGTCGCTGATGAAGTTCGTAGTCTGGCCTCTAGAACCCAAGATTCAACTCAAGAGATCCAGCAGATGATTGAGGTGCTCCAACAGGGTACTCAAGAAGCTGTTGCGGTAATGGAGCTTGGTCGTTCACAAGCAAGCTCATGCGTCGATAAAACTGAGCAGGCTAACATTGCACTAGAGAGTATTAGTAATGCGGTGCACCAAGCACATGACTCAGGTACCCACATCGCACATGCGGCACAAGAGCAGAACTTAGTTAGCCAGCAAGTTTCGGAGAAGCTGGAACACATTGCCGCTATTTCAGAAGAAACATCTACAGGCGCAGATCAAACTGCGCAATCTAGCCATCAAGTTGCCCAGCTTGCTGAAGAGCTTCAAGCTTCAGTGAAAGAGTTTAAAGTCTAAATTCTTTTTCTGATAGAAACGAATAAAAAAGGGAGCCATTACGGCCCCCTTTTTTATTTGCTTGTCCCCAATCAATCTATTTATTTACCGATAAAACTAAGTTCGAGTTAGCATTAAATGCCTCTTGAACTCGAAGTTATAGATTAAAGAACTTATTATTCATTTGAAATACGAGTAGATGGCCTTTTTATACTAAGGTAAAACTCTACTCATATTAAATTTTAGGTAAAAAAATACTGGGGTTAACCCAGTATTTTTATTTGCACAATTAAGTACTGGAAATTAACCGCCAGAGATACGGCTCTTAATTGCCGAGGTTATTTCACTACCTGCATGTCCGTTACTTTCAGCCCATGCAATAATAGTCTGTCCATCGGCTTCTGCTTTACCAAGATCCGACACTGGTAATCTTTTAGCGACGAATGTACCTACTGCATTAGAACCGCTTTTCATAGCGACTCTTAATAAACTGTCACCATTACATGAAACACCGTCATAAATATTTCGCAGCTTAACTCGGCTTTCTTTTAGTTTTTTACGAAGACGGTTTTTATCGTCGCTAACAACGTAGTTACAAATATTTGCAGCAAGTTGGTCTTGGTTAGCTAACGCCGGGGATGAAATCGATATTGAAGATGCCACAAATAGTGTAGCGATGCTCATGGATAGCAAGCGCATCAGACACTCCTTACTCTTTTAGTTTTTATTTATTGTATTAAGAAAGCACAATTAGTTAATAACGCGCTTTCTTAATCATCGTTACAGGGTACTAAACAACCCTATTAATTTAACACTTTTTAACTAATTTGATAAAGCTATATTCCAATTGTTTATCATTTTTAGCTACATCTCTCGATACTTCCAACCAAGAACCATCGTCCCAATCAGGAAAATAGGTATCTCCTTCGACATCAAGCGAGATTTCAGTTAAATATAAAATATCCGATTTTTCGAGTAGTTCAGCATAAAGTTGCCCTCCTCCCATGATAATCAGCTCTTCACAATCGCCAGCTGCAATTTTTGCATCTTCAAAACTGGTGACAGTAGTTACACCTTCAATGTTTAGATCAGCTTGGCGGCTAATGACAATATTATGTCTACCAGGCAACGGCCGACCTATAGACTCATAGGTTTTACGCCCCATTACAACGGGTTTACCTAAAGTTAACGCCTTAAAATGACGAAGATCTTCTGGCAAATGCCAAGGCATTTTGTTGTCTTTACCAATAACCCGGTTGTTCGCCATTGCGGCAATCATAGCAATTTTCAAAACAGTTCCCTCTTAATGTTGTTAGATAACTGGACGCGAGCGAAAATAAAGCAGTCCAGGCATGGCAAGACCTACAGATAATGCGCCAAGAATAAATACAGTTTTAAGTCCGTTACTGATAACTTCTGACGTCAGTTCAGGACTCACATGCGATTGAGCAGTCAACTGGACAAGCGCAATAACAGTATTAAATGCGTACGTCCCAGGGATCATTGGAATGATAGCCGCCACAGCATACATTAATGGAGGGGCTAAATGTCTTTTAGCAAAACCAATAGTAACAATCCCTACAAGCGCTGCCGCCAAAAAAGTGGCCCATTCTATAGGTAAACCAGCACTAAGCCATAAAGTACGGCTACCATGCCCTAATGCCCCTGCAAGTGCGCAAAAAGGCAAGAAACGACGTGGAACATTAAACACCATAGCAAAGCCCACTGCAGGGATAGCAGAAAACACCGCATCATTTAGCATTGCTAAAATAAGAGACATCATAAAAACAAGCCACCAATCTGCATTGCCATGGTAATACCGATAACAGACGCAAGTGTTAACAAGGTCGCATGGCCCCAGCGGGAAATCCCTACATTTAAATGGCCCTTTACCATATCCGAAATAGCGTTAATCATCGGAAATCCTGGCACCAGCATTAATACACTAGCCGCCATCGGTAATTTAGGTGTTTCAGTGAGATCAAATTGAAAGCCGGTTTGCGCGATAATAGTAGTCACAAAAGCTGTAACACTAAAGTTCAGTAGCAGATTGAAATGTCGTTTTGCTATCGACAACCTAACAAACATGCCAATCGCTGAAGCCATAAAGGTGATTACGCAAGCAGCAATGTCTCCGCCAAACAGATGACAAAAGCTTGCACAGGACAAGCCGATCATAGGTACAACGTACTTTGCTGGATATGTTTTAGGCTCAATGCGAGCGACACGCTTACGCACTTCATTCAAGCCGTAGATCCCCTTCTCGGTCAATAGACAAATACGCTGAAGTTCACATACTATGGTCATATTGATCCCGTGCTCACGGGTTCGTCGGGTAGTCGTTATACAGCGCCCATGAACTAGGCTAGTTAAAACGAGGGAGTTTGAAGAGATCGAGATTTCAACACTAACAAGGCCTAGCGCATAGCCTAGGCGCTGACTAATCTCTTCAACAAGTTCAGAGTCAGCACCATAAGCTAAAAGAAGTTGAGCAACCCTAACAACTTGACGTGTAATATCATTTTGTGTGTCAGCGTACAATTCTCAACGTCCTTAACTGAAACTATCTATCTTTGATAGATAACCTCAACGTCATAATCATCATCATCGTAATCATCGTCATCATGATCATCGACATAATCTTCATTAACTGATTCGTTGGCATTTTGGTGGTAGTTATCCCACTTAAACTCAACTTCCGCTTCAACGTCAACTTCCTCTTCAGGAGGTAGCGTAGCAATAAAGTCCAAAAGTTTAAGCGCGAGTTCGGCAGTGCCTTCACGGTTATAAGCAGAGATAGTAAAGACTTCACCGTCCCACTCAAGCTCTTCGACAACCTTATCGATTTTCTGCTGCAGCTCTTCTTCAAGCATTAGATCGGCTTTATTGATCACTAACCAACGTGGCTTGCCTGCAAGCTTTGGAGAATGTTTCTCTAGTTCACCGACAATTGCACGTGCCGAATCAACTGGACTACTGCCATCAATCGGCTCGATATCCAAGATATGCAGCAGTACACGACAGCGCTCTAAGTGTTTCAAAAACTGAACACCTAGACCTGCGCCATCTGCCGCACCTTCGATAAGGCCGGGAATGTCAGCAATCACAAAACTCTGACCCGGTCTTGGGTTAACAACCCCAAGGTTGGGAACCAAAGTTGTGAATGGGTAGTCGGCTACTTTCGGCTTTGCTTTTGAGACAGAACGAATAAAAGTAGACTTACCTGCATTAGGCATCCCCAACAATCCCACATCAGCAAGTAGCATCAGCTCAAGTCTCAAACTACGCACTTCGCCATCGGTACCAAGCGTTTTCTGTCTTGGGGCACGGTTAGTACTACTCTTGAAACGAGTATTACCTAAACCATGAAAACCGCCTTTAGCCACAAGCATTTTCTGACCATGCGTGGTTAAATCACCAAGAGTCTCTTCTGTCTCAGCATCTACAGCTCTTGTACCAACAGGCACTTTAAGCACGAGATCTTCACCACCATGACCGGTACAGTCACGACCACGGCCATTTTTACCGCGTTCGGCATTATGGAAGCGTTCAAACTGATAGGTAATTAACGTGTTAAGGTTTTCGTCAGCCTGCAGATAAACACTGCCGCCGTCGCCACCATCACCGCCATCAGGACCACCATCAGGAACATATTTTTCACGTCTAAAACTGACGCAACCACTGCCACCATTACCCGCTTCTACACGGATAGTCGCTTCATCGACAAACTTCATACCAACTCCTGGCACCACAGAATGAAAGAATTATACTCTTAACGATTCTAGTCGCCAAAACACAATTTACTTAATATTAAAAAAAACAAAGCCCCACCAATGGCGGGGCTTAGTATCAATCTTAGCTGAAGCTAAAGATTAATCTTCAATGCTGATGAACTTGCGGTTCTGTGGACCTTTAACTTCAAACTTCACTTTACCATCGGTAAGTGCGAATAAAGTGTGGTCACGACCGATACCAACATTAACACCAGCGTGGAATTTAGTACCACGTTGACGAACGATGATGTTACCAGCTAGAACTGATTCACCGCCAAAGCGCTTTACACCAAGACGTTTACTTTCTGAATCGCGGCCGTTACGAGTAGAACCGCCAGCTTTTTTATGTGCCATGAGTTAGACTCCTAATTAAGCGCTAATAGCTGTAATTTTAACTTCGGTGAACCATTGACGATGGCCCATCTTCTTATCGTGGTGCTTACGACGACGGAACTTAACAATAGTTACCTTCTCCGCACGGCCATGGCTAACTACTTCAGCAACAACCTTACCACCTTCAACTAAAGGTGCACCTACGTGTACAGTCTCACCATCAGCAACCAAAAGAACTTGATCAAACTCGATAGTTTCGCCTGTAGCGACTTCTAATTTTTCTAAACGAACTGTATGACCGGCTTCAACGCGATGTTGCTTGCCGCCACTTTGAAAAACAGCGTACATAGCTATTTTACTCCGATATTTCTAACACGCCGCTCAAAACATAATAGATTGATGCAGGGGTGCTATAAAAGCTTTAATGACAATGGTCGCGGAGTTTACGCTAAGAACCCGCATCTGACAAGTGCTAATTGAATAAGAATAAAAAAAGACCCAAATAACTCTCACAATTACCGACAACTACTGTCTTGCAGCTCAAATTTAGGTAGAATCCTTCTATTATAACATTTATGTCTAAAATGAGCTGCTGATTGTCATTGTAGCCAACAAATAGAGCCTATTTATGGATTTGAACGCCATTCGTCAATTGGCTGATAGCGATATGCAAGCTGTCAACCAACTGATCTATAAACAACTAGAGTCTGATGTAGCCCTAATTAACCAGTTAGGCTTTTACATTATTAACGGTGGCGGTAAACGCTTAAGACCTTTATTGTCAATTTTAGCCGCTAGAGCGATCGACTATAACGGTGAGTCTCACCTAAAATTGGCTGCTATTATTGAGTTTATTCATACCGCATCATTGCTACACGATGACGTAGTTGATGAATCAATGCTGCGTCGTGGCAGAGAAACGGCCAATGCCCTTTTTGGCAATAGTGCGAGCGTGCTGGTCGGTGACTTTCTATATACCCGCTCATTTCAGATGATGACAGAGCTAAAAAGTCTTGAAGTACTCGAGATCCTAGCTGATGCCACCAATGTCCTCGCTGAAGGGGAAGTCTTACAATTAATGAATTGTAACGACCCTGACACAACAGAAGACAGCTATATGCGTGTCATCTATTGTAAGACAGCAAAACTGTTTGAAGCCGCTACACGTTTAGCAGGCCTGTTAGCAGAAAGCTCAGAAGAGGTGCAAACGGCACTTGCTGAATACGGCAAGTTCTTAGGCACTGCTTTCCAGTTGACCGATGATCTTCTTGACTACACAGCTGAAACAGAAGAGCTAGGCAAAAACATAGGGGATGACTTAGCAGAAGGTAAACCGACACTGCCGCTAATTTTCGCCATGGCTAATGGCAGCGACACTGAAAAAGCCTTGATTAGAGAAGCGATCGAGAAAGGTGACGGCACAGAGCACATCGAAGTTATTTTGAGTGCACTAAAAAGCTGTGGCGCACTTGAGTATACTGAGCAACGTGCTATTGAAGAGTCAAATAAGGCTATCTCAGCATTAAGCATACTGCCTGAGTCAGAATATAAAACAGCGTTAGTATCGCTGGCTAAAATTGCGGTACAACGCAACCACTAGTATTCCTGCTTATCAAAACAAAAACGGAGCCAATTGGCTCCGTTTGGCTTTAAGCAACTAACTTCTAAAAAATAGAGTTACTTAACAAACTCAATACCTAAATCGATATCAGCTTTTAGTGTGTCTAACATTGCATCACGAGCATTCGCTTCAAATGCGCTAACATCGCCGTATGCAAGTACTTGTTCAACGCCGTTCTTACCTAGAACTACAGGCTGTGCGAAGAACTCAGCATGCTCGCTGCCACCATCGACATAGGCACACTCAACAACGTTTGCTTCACCTTGCAGGCCACGCACTAGAGACAAACCGAAACGACACGCCGCTTGACCCATAGAAAGTGTTGCGCTTCCGCCACCGGCTTTAGCTTCAACCACTTCAGTACCCGCATTTTGGATACGTGTTGTTAGTGCTGCAACTTCTTCGTCAGTAAAGCTAACGCCTTCGATTTGAGAAAGAAGCGGAAGAATTGTCACACCACTATGGCCACCGATAACGTTAACTTTCACGTCAGCAACGTTCAAACCTTTTGCCGCAGCAACGAAAGTTTCAGAGCGGATAACATCAAGGGTCGTGACACCAAATAAACGGTTTTTATCATATACGCCTGCTTTCTTAAGTACTTCAGCAGCAATCGCTACCGTGGTATTTACAGGGTTAGTAATAATACCGATAAGCGCTTTAGGGCTTGTTGCTGCACACTTTTCAACGAGGTTACGTACGATACCTGCATTGATGTTGAATAGATCCGAACGATCCATACCAGGCTTACGTGCAACACCAGCAGAAATTAGCACTACATCTGCACCTTCAAGTGCAGCGGTAGGATCTTCACCAGCAAATCCTTTTACTTCAACGTCAGTTGGTATATGGCTTAAGTCAACCGCAACACCAGGTGTTACAGGAGCAATGTCATAAAGCGATAATTTAGAACCAGCAGGTAATTGAGTTTTTAATAGTAGGGCAAGCGCTTGGCCAATACCGCCAGCAGCACCAAGTACAGCAACTTTCATAGTTATCTCCGTCAATTCTTGGATTTTTGTGATTTAGATCTGTTTTTCTAATGGCGCAACAGTACTGGATTCACAACAAAAATTCAATTATCCCTTAGTCGTGTTCAATCTACTTTAGATTCACTTTTCAGTATGCAATCACATTCAGAGCCCAGCCCGCCTAGCTTTGGGCAAGTTACATCTTCGAAATAGACAGACTAAAAAAATTAGAATTTATACTCTACACCCTAACTCACAACTAAAAACACACTTACCCTATGAATTTTTATTCAATAAAACGAATAACATTTGACATGAAAGCCGAATATAATCATCATATAACGGATTTTTTTGAATAAAGAATAATAAAATATGCAAGCAAGTAAAAATCAAGACGAATTAGTTAAAACATTTAAGTCAATTCTTAAAGAGGAGCGTTTCGGCTCCCAAAGCGAAATTGTGGTAGCCCTTCAAGGGGAAGGCTTTAGTAATATTAATCAATCTAAAGTATCCCGCATGCTGAGTAAGTTTGGCGCAGTAAGAACCAGAAATGCCAAACAGCAGATGGTTTACTGTTTGCCGGCTGAGCTTGGTGTCCCAACTGCCGGTAGCCCACTTAAAAACTTAGTATTGGATGTCGATCATAATCAGTCGATGATTGTGGTACGGACCAGTCCAGGTGCGGCGCAATTAATCGCAAGGTTACTCGACTCAATAGGCAAGCCTGAAGGCATCCTTGGCACTATCGCTGGCGATGATACCATTTTTATCAGCCCATCAAATATTCAGCAAATTGAAGATACATTAGAAACAGTTAAGTCGTTGTTCAATTACACGGATTAACTTTTCAAAAAACAACAAACGGGCGGAAACGCCGCCCTACTCCTTCTCTAAGCAATCCTCCAATGTTTTCTTTATACAATATATTGAATCTATCATTTTTTATTCTCACAATATCGTTATACTGCCAAATAGGACAGCATTCCTACGTTGAGGATAATAAAAATGAAAAATAAATTAATTGATGTTTCTGATGTGGGCTGGGAGTATTGGTCTCACGAAAAGGACTATGGCAGTCATCAAAAACACATTGGTGATACGGCAGGAGCAGAAAAAGTCGGCGTCACCATGGAAAAATTAGCGCCAGGCATGACTTCAGCCCTTTCTCATTATCACACCAAGGAAGAAGAACATATATATGCTATGCAAGGTGAAGCTACGCTTTATCTTGATGGAGAGCCTCATATGTTTAGTGAAGGCAAGTATATCTGCTTTACTGCCAACTCTGGTGTCGCGCACAAACTTGTTAATCACAGTGACGCTGATTTTATCTTTTTAGTTGTAGGAAACCGCGATGCTCACGATGTAGTCGTTTATCCCGAAACCAATAAAGTATTGGTTCGAAGCATGAACGAAGTTTATAGCCGTCGTCCCATGAGCTACTTTGATAAAGATGAAGATTAAGAGTCATAACTCATATCAACAAAAAACGCACTGAATGTGCGTTTTTTTGTCGATATTGCTTAGGGGCTGTTGAACTTTCGAGCTTAGTTTTTGTTCGATTCTTTACCGTAAGGAATAATGCTTCTAGTACAAGGCTTGAGCGATAAAGCTTAGCCGGCTAAGTGAAAAGCTCATAACACATTCTAGTCATAAAAGAATAGAAGCATTGAATCGAACCCAAAGGGCCGCGTTTCTTGGCTATTTTTACTGTGTTGTAGACTATTTGTGGAGAATAACTAAACGGCATAGCCTCCGCCTTGTCAAAATAGCCAATAAACTGCGGCAAAAACAACCGTGAAAGATCAACAGCCCCTAGTCTTTTAAGCCGATTTATCTAAAAAATCTAACGAGGGTGCAAAAAACGATGATCCAGTTAAAGCTTGGGTGAAATGCATAAGGTGATCATGATTTCCCTCGTTATCACCATAAACCATACTCTCGAGCATTTTTTCAAAGTTCACCGAATTACGGCAAGTAGAGATAAACATTAACCCCTGCTCTTTGACCGTACCGTAAGGCATACTCTGGCGTAAGATCTCCATTGAGTTACCGGCATCATCCTTCAAATTGACCCGTTTAATATGACTGGTTAACGGCTTATCTGCAGAAGCATATTCAATATTATCGGCTTTAGTACGGCCAATGATGTCTTCTTGCTTCTTTTCAGGTAGGCGATTCCATTTACTCAAATTGTGCGCAAATTTTTGCACGTGTATATAACTGCCATTTTTAAATGCTGCATCTTCCTCTCCAATTAATGCGACATCTTGGCGACTACGACCTTTAGGGTTTTCAGTGCCATCGACAAAACCAGTCAAATCTCGGCTATCCATGAAACGGAAGCCGCGTTCTTCATCGACAAGCTCAACCAGGCCTTCGAACATCTGACATACTTCGTTGGCAACAAGGTGAAGAATATCAAAGCGGTCACAGCGAACATGCACAAACAGATCATACTCTATCGCCGGTGCATCTCTATTTTCTTGGTTCATGGCTGGAAATGGTTTCAACTGGCAAGGTCTAGCTGCAGGATAAAGCGTATCCCAGTAGTTGGCGCCTACTGCGACGAAGCCATTAAAGGCACTGTCGGCAAATTGATCGGCAAGATCATGAATATATTGAGCCACATTTGCTACACACGGGCGCACCTGCGAATCAACACCATCATTCGCATTAAACATTAAATAGACACTGTGCAAATTTCCTTCCGCACAAACTCCCAGCTGTTCACGAGGCATAACCTGACTATCCATTTTTATCTGTAACCCTTATTATTCATTAATCTTCGGCAATATTATCTACAACTTTAGTCATTAATAATTATATCTGACGCACATTAACCAAAAATAAAGACTTATCTTTAATCAACTTACTAAGCTAGCCACCAGTATCACTCAGTTTTTCCAATAGTATCAGCAAGAGTAAGCACGGAGAGCGCGCAATTTAATATTGGGCTAAACACACTAGATTCAAGCTTAGTAAAATAGTCAATAAACACAGGAAAAAACAACTCAATAAATACACTGGACGTTACTATGTAGCGATAAAAGTCAGTTAATGGCCTCAATTACGTCAATTACGTCAATTACGTCAATTACGTCAATTACAATAATACTAAACCGTGTAGCGTTGTAGTAATTGCCACCTTTTCTCCGATCTTGATATCTAAGTATTCACTGTGAATATCAAGTGTTTTGCTACCAATACTGACCAAGTACTGGCAAACGCTACCAAGAAAACGTCGTTCGATAACTTCACCAACGCCCGACTCACTTCTAGCGATCTGCAGTTGCTGTGGTCTAAGTAATAACTCAACTTCACTACCGACTGTGGCCTTAAGTTGTTGGTCACTTTCGATATCACCAATAAGTGTAGACACTCTTTTGTCTGCTATCACTGTCGCTTCAAGATAATTGCTAGCGCCTAGAAAGTCAGCGACATACTTATCTTCAGGCCGTAAATACAAGCGTTCGGCATCACCACATTGCACGATTTGCCCTTGGTTAAATAATGCTAACTTGTCTGCAAAAACAAACGCCTCGTCCTTACTGTGCGTCACAAAAACCGCACTAATATTATGACTCTTCAAAATATTACGGATCTCAAGCATCATCTCTCTGCGGACTTTGGCATCTATATTAGAAAAGGGTTCATCGAGCAAAAGGACTTCTGGCTCATAGGCCAGTGCTCTAGCAATCGATACCCTTTGTTGCTGTCCACCAGATAGTTCATGTGGATAACGTTCCCCCAGCCCATCCAACTTGACTAGAGCCAGCATATTCTCAAGCCTTGCAGCTTTGCTGGCTTTATCAGCTAGCTTTACGCCAAAGAGTACGTTTTCAGCAACAGTCAAGTGAGGAAATAAAGCGTAATCTTGGAAAATCATCCCAATTCCACGTTTCTCGCTGGCAACAAACTCGTTATCAGATACCACTGCTTTACCGTTGATTTTTATCTCGCCAGCAGAAATACTCTGTAAACCAGCAATCGCGCGCAACAGTGTGGTTTTACCGCAACCACTCGGTCCCAACAAGGCGACAATTTCACCTTTCTCAACCGTTAAATCCAGCCCTTTCAGCACAACGTGCTTTTGGTAACTACTATGAACATTGCTTACTTGTAATGTAGCCATAATTACTTTTCTTGCTCCAACGAATGGTTCAGATAAATCAAAGGAACGAGACCAACCAATACGATAACGATTGCCGCTAACGCACCGTGTTCGAGCTGCTCATCTGAAACAAATTGAAAAACATAGGTTGCCAAATTTTCAAAACCTATCGGCCTAAGTAACAGAGCTGCTGGAAGCTCTTTCATACACTCTATAAAAACCAACAATAACCCGGCAAAAATACCTTTTCTGAGTAAAGGAATATGAACCCTCGCAAGCAGTGATTTAGGGGTAAGACCTAATGTCACACTTGCCATGTCTAAAGAGGGTGAAATCCGTTTATAACTGTTCTCTATACTACCGATAGCAATTGCAGCAAAACGAATACAAAAGGCACATATTAGAATGAATGAACTTCCCGTTAGTATCAGCCCAGGTTCTTGTAGGCCAAAATAGTAAGCTAAATCATTAATAGCAAAATCGAGTTGAGTGAAAGGGACCAAGATTCCAATGGCTAATACTGTTCCAGGTAGCGCATAGCCGGTAGAAGCGAGTCTTGAAGGCAACATATCAGCTTTATGTGGACTCACCCTTCTGACAAACATTAGCACAATACCGATACAGACACAGACAAGGCTGACAACCAGCGAAATCCACAAACTGTTAAAGCTGTATTCGAAAAACTTAGCATTCCAGCTCTCTGCAAAATAGCCCCATGCATATTGCAATAATATTGCAAAAGGAAGCATAAATGCGAGTGCCAGTAAGATAAAACAATAGCCTGTAGCAGCAAACGCCTTTGCACCATTAAGACAAAAGTAGTCAAGCTCGCCTGGCGCAGACTGCTTTTGAAAAAGCTGTTGTTTGCGACGTGCAAAGCGCTCAAAACCCACCATGGCAAATACCACAAACAACATGATAGTAGAAAGCTTAGCGGCGGCCGTTAAACTGCCATATTCGAACCAAGTATCATAAACCGCAGTCGTGAGTGTAGGCACTGCAAAATAGCTTACTGTAGCAAAGTCAGCTGCCGTTTCCATGGCAACAAGCGTCGCACCAACAGCTAAGGCTGGTCTTGCCATTGGTAAACTGAGTCTCCAAAAGCTCTTCCACGGACTACAGCCCATAACTCGAGCCGCATGGCCTAAACTTGTGGATTGTTCCATAAACGCAGTGCGAGCCAATAGGTAGATATATGGAAACAGCACTAACGCCAGCATAATTGCGGCGCCCCCTAAAGAGCGTACTTGCGGAAAGTAATAATCGTGAGGTGTTTGCCAGCTAAATAGACTTCGAAGAGTTCGTTGCACAGGGCCTGCATAATCAAAAAGATCAGTGTAAACGTAGGCAACGACATAAGCAGGCATAGCTAAAGGCAATAGCAGTGCCCATTGGAATATATTTCGGCCTGGAAATCGACACTTTGCCACTAACCAAGCTGCTGGGATTGCAAAAATAAGAGCGCCAATCACCACCCAAAATATAAGCAACAAAGTGTTGCTTATATAAGTCGGCAAAACGGTTGCCATCAGATGACCGAAAACAGCTTCATCGGGCAAAAATGATTGCAATATAAGCGCTACGAGCGGCATGACAATGAGAAGCGCTAAGGTGTAACTTGCAACAGACCAGCGTTTTGCTAAGCCTAGTATCATGATGTTAGATGCCCAGAAGTCATGAAAATAAAAGTACCTAAAAAACAAAACCTATCATAAAGATAGGCTCTGACAGTACAACCACAAAAGATTTAAGCTGAAACACTATATAGTAATAGTGTTAGACCAACCTTAAATAGTAAGCTTAAAGATCAAACTTCACTTCATCTAAAAGCTTAATCGCTGCACCGTGGTATTGTGCTAACTTATAGATAGGAAGATCATCTGCTTTAAATTTCCCCCAAGAAGCGACAAGTTTTGACGGTTTTACATCAGCCTTAACCGGATACTCCATATTAACATCAGCATATGTTTGTTGCGCTGCATCACTTGATAAGAACTCCATCAACTGAATAGCCGCTTCTGCATTTTTAGTGTGCTTAGCCAACGCCATACCTGATACATTGATGTGCGAGCCACGATTATCTTGATTTGGGAAATTAATCTCCACCGCATCAGCCCATGGCTTCTGTTTAGGGTCTTGCAACATCTTACCGAGGTAATAACTGTTACCAATCGCTATATCGCATAACCCTTCACTTACCGCTTTCACCTGAGCTCTATCATTGCCCTGTGGCTTACGTGCAAGGTTCGACTTTAGACCTTCTAACCATGTTTTTGCCTCCGCTTCACCGTGGTGAGCGATCATCGAAGCAACTAATGACACATTGTAAGGATGCTTACCGCTGCGGGTACATATTTTGCCTGCGAATTTAGGGTCAGCAAGATCTTCATAATTGATATCCAGCTTACCTAATCGCTCTTTTGAGCTGTAAACATTACGGACACGCATTGTGAGTGCATACCACATGTCATCAGGAGAGCGATATTTTTGCGGTATGTTTTGTTTAAGGACATCACTTTTAGCAGGGATCACCAGATCTTTTTCAGCTAACTCCATTAAACGATAAAAATCTGATGTCAGTACAATATCGGCCTTTGATAACCGACCTTCACGCATCATACGTTCAGCAATACCTTTTTTTGAAAAAACGACGTCGACATCAATACCGGTTTGCTTAGTAAAGTCAGCTAGAATAGGGTCAATAAGGAAGGCCTGACGATACGAATAAACCGTTAACCTTTCAGCGGCACTCACCACACTTGCACTACACAGAAGTCCAACCATCATTAGACTGGTGATTACTCTCATGACCTTTTACCCCTTTAACAATATCTAATAGCCAGCACGACGCTGATAATAATTCTCAATTGCAACAAGAGTAATCAATCAGAGCGATAACAGCAAGTAATTAGTGCAAACTTTTAGCGACTAAAAACTTGCCATCTCTATTTAGTAATGGCTTAATTAACATAAACTTAATACAACTGGGCTATTTATCTATACCAATCTACATCTTGGGTCTTGTCGCAATAAAAACATCAGCTTGCTGCGCTTGCTCTAACCAAACACTCAATGCTGAAGTAACATTTCGCCAAGGCAGATCTGGATGACGAAAGTCGATGTATTCCAATAAACAAACCAACATAACTTGCAGCGCAGTTAATTCAGCACTACGAGTAATCCCCAACGTCTCAACCTCTTTTAGGCCTCTTAATAAAGCCTGTTCATATCGCGAGGTCCAGAACGAAGACCGTAAGCCTTCATCCTCCCTAAGTTGCTCTTGCCTTAACGAAACAGCGCTATCAAAAATGCCTTTTAACAATGAAAAATGGCACTGCTGCAACCAATTATGCCCCGTTGAACCAAATAAGCGAGACTGACCAAATTCAGCGTCTAAATAACGCATTATCACCTCGCTATCATAGAGTGCAGAGCCATCATTCAGTTGTAAGCAGGGAATTTTGGCTAGCGGGTTGACTCTAAGGAGTTCAGGGGAGTTATCAAAAGGATTAGCAATAATCTCTTCAACACCTTCAATGTCGTGATAGCAGATAAACACTCTAACGCAGCGCGCATAGGGCGATGCATCGGAATAATACAATTTCATGACGCGTTCCTTACCAATATTTTTCGACCGTAATCTGCCCAGGGGCACGGCGTAAATTTTTAGTTAAGCCCCGTTCTTTCAAACAATCTTGAGCATCTGTAATCATTCCTGGATTGCCACAAATCATCACTTGTGAATCTTTAGCTGATAGCTTGATACCTGCTTTAGCTTCTATATCACCATTGTTAAGCCCATCAGGGATCCGGCAAGTTAATGCGCCCTCAAAAGGCTCTCGCGTCACCGATAACACCAGTTTAAATTGCTGCGGATATTTGGCTTCAA
This sequence comes from Shewanella kaireitica, assembly GCF_023284045.1. Lineage (GTDB taxonomy): Bacteria > Pseudomonadota > Gammaproteobacteria > Enterobacterales > Shewanellaceae > Shewanella > Shewanella kaireitica. The sequence continues at coordinate 444,883 of NZ_JAKIKQ010000001.1, read as the reverse complement.
ACGCTCTAAGTTGGGGCAAGTAGGCTAAATCCTCAACCTCTCTCACACCATAAACTAACACTACTTTCTGGTAGCTTTGCCATGGTTCATTGGTCGCCATCATTGAGATAAAAGGGCCGACGGCTGTGCCTGTTGCTAAAAACCATAAATGCTCTCCCTTGTTATCATCTTTAGGAAGCTCATCAAGGGTCATAAAGCCCGAGGCTTTGGTCGCTACATCAATAACATCCCCTTTAGAGAGTGCTTGAAGATTAGGCGACAGCTGGCCATCATCCACAGCAACGGCCAACACTTCGATATAATCGGTTCCGGGCGGATTGACTAGAGAGTAAGCTCGACCAATGCGTTTATCATCAATCAACTGACTCAACTTAATAAACTGACCAGCAATAAAGTCACCAATATCGACTTTAATCTTTAGGGAAAATAACTTGTCACTCCAATCTTGGCGTTCTATGACTTTGCCTTCAATCCACATAATCTGCTCCAAAAGTGCGTCGTCATTTCAGCATAAACTTTTATTTCATATTCAGAAAGATTAATCTATCAAAGATGTTTTTGAGCTGTAAAAATGTTAACAACTAAACGAGTAATGCAGTTAAACCTTTCTTTATCAGAAATAAAATGAGTAAACTCAAGGCCTACCTATGAAAGTCACCATCAAAACAATATTTGTATTCGCCATTTTCATGTTGAATGGCAATAGCGTACTCGCTGTCGAACAAGCGACTCCCAATGCAGTAAAAAGCAAAACGGTCATAGTGGTGCGTCACGCAGAAAAACTCAGTGATGGTACACGCGACCCAGCATTAAGTGAAAAGGGAACAATACGAGCCACGGCACTCATTAAGGCCTTACCTAAACTCTCCTTTTCCCAAGCCATCGCCAGTAACTACCAGCGCACACAATTAACACTAAAGCCCATTGCAGAGGCTAATAATATTACAATATCCATCGTCGGCACTGCTGACGGTTTGCAAGAACACGTAACACAAATCGTTGAGCTCGTTAACGCTTCAGATGAAAACAGCATAGTCGCAGGGCATTCCAATACGGTTTCACTTATTATCAGTGCATTGGGCGGTCCAAAAATAACACCATTAACAGAATCTGACTACGGAGATCTGTACCTATTAACGATTGAGGAAACGGGCGAGGTGAGGTTAGAAAAACGTCACTTTGGGAAATAGTTTACGTTGTCACAATTTGAATGATTAGTTAATAAAGTTAGTTTTATAGTTAAATAGACTTGGACTACTGCATTTTTAGTGATTAAATAGCATATCCAATAAGGGTTAGTTAGAACTATCTTTAACTAAGTAGGTTAATACTAGCCCAAACAGCATTCTTTTATGTATGGAGTCAAGTAATGGATGACAAAGATATGCCTGAGCAAAATAAAGGGCTATCTATAAGCTGCAATAGCTGTCAACGAATGACAGTGATAGAGGGGGAATATGTCTGTTTTAGAGAAGGCAAAATCACCAGCTTGCAGCCGATGAAAACACCTTCCCCTCAAAATTTACTTTGTGAAGGATGGAAAATAGGCAAGCTAAACTACTAAGCTGTTAGCATTCCAGCGTAATCACGGGCTGAAAATTTCGGTTCGTACAACAATCCTTTAAGCGGATCCACAGGACTTGCTTTCGCCAAGCTTAAACCACGAGTCGTAACGCGCATGCCTGCTGATAATTCAAAATAAACCACTTCGAGCTCATCTTTTTCTAAACCACGTTTTTTAAGCGTAGCCATAATGGCAAGCCAATCGGTGTTAACCTTGCTGTCTTGCCCTTCGATATGTACAAGTAGAGGTATGTTCTTCATTTTGACCTTCTCAGCATAATCATGATTAATGTTAAGCTGATTATAAGCACACTAATCTGAACCTAGGCTGAATTGTATACAGCCTTTGCTTAAAACCTCAAACACTTATACCAATCTATTCGAGTAACTACTCTTGTTGGATCCGCCAAAGTTTGGCATACAAACCTCCAGCATTAAGCAAGCGAGTATGAGTCCCTGTTTCAACCACCCGCCCCTGACTAAGCACCAATATTTGGTCAGCATCAACTACAGTCGACAATCTGTGGGCAATGACTAAACTCGTGTGGCCTTTCGCCACCTCTTTTAGTGCAGTTAATATAGCCTGTTCAGAATGACTATCCAGAGAAGAGGTTGCTTCATCAAAGACTAGAATTGGCGCCCGTTTGAGAATTGCTCGGGCAATTGCTACCCGTTGTTTTTCACCGCCAGATAACTTTAAACCGCGTTCACCGACACGGGTTTCGCCACCTTCAGGCAAGCTTTCAATAAAATGCCCTAAGTGCGCCATCTCAATTGCTTCAGCTATCTCAGCATTTGTCGCACTGGGGCGACCATAGCGTACGTTCTCAATTAATGTGTCATTAAATAGCACGGTATCTTGCGGGACGATTGCAATCGCTTGCCTAAGGGTATCTTGACTTAATTCTCTAATATCCTGGCCATCAATGCGAATAACTCCAGACACAACATCGTAAAACCTAAACAGTAATTTTACGATTGTCGATTTTCCTGCCCCGCTGTCGCCGACAATCGCAACCTTTTGCCCAGACTTAACAGAGAAACTGACCTCATCAAGAATAGGCCTGCTATCATAACCAAAGCTGACTTGCTCAAATGAAACGACGCCTTTGGTCAGCTTCTCAGTTTTTGCATTATCGATATCTTCGATCAACGGCTCTTTATCTAACAAGCCAAACATACGCTCTATATTGGCGAATGCTCCACGGATCTCCCGGTAGACAAAACCTAAGAAATTAAGCGGAATAAACAACTGCATCATAAATGCATTAATCAGTACAAAGTCACCAATGCTCATAACACCTTGAACAACATCATTTGCCGCCATAGCGAGCATGATGGTCATCGCCACGGAGATAATACAAGCTTGGCCCGCATTTAAAGCAAACAATGACAATCGATTCTTGCGCTTGGCTTCCTCCCAGTCAGCTAAAGCACTGTCATAGCGGTTAGCTTCATATTGTTCATTGTTAAAGTATTTTACCGTTTCATAGTTAAGCAGGCTATCGACTGCTCGCGTGTTAGAAACGGAATCGGCTTTGGCTGCATCTCTGACATAACCTGTACGCCACTCGGTCGCCACCACAGAATAAGCACCATAAGCCACCACAGAAAGCAGCGTTACTGCAGCGTAACCGACACCATAGTTATAAAATAAGATCCCGACAACCAAGATAATCTCTAACAATGTTGGCACGATATTGAACACCATAAAGCGCATCAAAAAACTCACACCACTGGTGCCTCGCTCTATATCACGAGACAAACCACCTGTACGTCTTTCTAAATGAAAAGCCATATCAAGTCGATGCAGGTGTTCAAAGACGGCGATCCCTAAGCGCCGTATCGCACGCTCAGTCACTCTACCAAATAGCGTGTCTCTGACCTCTGAAATGATGGTGTTTAGCAGACGGATACCGCCATAGGCTACGACTAAACCAACAGGTACGGCTAAAAGGGCACTCTTTCCATCGAGGGTCAAATCGTCAACCAGTGCTTTTAACACGAACGGTAAACCGACACTCGCTCCCTTCGCCACAATTAAACATAGCAATGCTAACCCCACTCTTTGCTTAAACTCTAACAAATATGGCCAAAGCAGTTTCAATACATGCCAATTGAGTTTTCCGACGGGACCATCAAAATATAAGGAGGGGCGCATGATTACTTCCAATAAATAAGAGTTTACAAATTAAAGATCGACTCTTGAGTATGGAAAATAACGACTCAGAGCCAAATAACAGGTAACAGCTGTAGTGATTTTGTTAAATTAAAGCTTGATAACTGCCCACAAAAAGTACTACTTTAGCACTATGTGGGGGTATCTTTGGTCGCAACAGATATTCCCCCATTGAGGCATCTAAATATTGCTTAAAGTAGTGCAAACATTATTACTCAACCGGAAAGGGTTTGATACTATCTTTAACTTCGATTTTAAAGCAAACAGAACTAAGGGCATCGAAATGCTCAGTTCAAATTAACTATCTAGGGATGCAAGTATGTTGGATTCATCCAATCAAAAATATCCACCTTTACCACTCATCCAAACATGGATATGGATGATGACCCAATCTGGAAACCCTGAAATCCAAGAAAAAGGTCAAAGCAATCTAATTGCTTCGTTTGGCAGTTTAGCAAAAGCCAATGAATACCTTATGGAGCAAAATCAAAAATAACAATATTATTGTTGATTACGCTTTTCACCATATATAGATTAAGGCTGTGCACATAAAGTGAACAGCCTTTTTTATAGAAATAACTCTTGGTTGAATTTTAAAAGTATATTCTTTACACACCTGTCATCTGGCCGGTGTACAGAATAAAATTTCGTAATAGCAGTACCCCAAGCAAGCTAAAACTCGCGGTCACTGCAACGTAGGTCAACTTACGTTCGGATGAAACCTTCATCCATAGATTAAAGGCTAGGGGTAAAGTTAATCCAACGCCAACCACTCCGCCCCAAAAAATCCAGCCCCAAAATCCCTCTCCAATAGCATTAAGTGCTGCAACCTGACTTTGTCCTCCCGATAAAATTAGCCCCGCAAAAAAGGTAAATAACAGCATAATTTCGACTAAGATCATCGGGATCTCAATCCGATGTATAAATTTCACTTCGGTGCCATTAGGGTTACCACGCATCAATACCCCTCCCAAAAGCGTCGCAGCGGCTCCAGAAGACAGCCCTGAGATTAAGAATAACAATGGTAAAACAGGGTTATTTAGTAACGGGAAACCAATAAGAGCTGACAATAAGAAACCGGTATAAGCACCAAGAGATAGCGACAAAATAACCAACACACCGGTAATAACATCCTCATGTCGCGCCAACAGCGTTAAGCACTTAGCCAGCAGATGAAAACGGCCATCTAACCACTTAATTACTGGCAAGCTAAATACACTGCCAATCCAGGCGAATAGCACTAATTGATAAACCAAAAGTACAAGCACCCCCATCGACATCACTGATGAGGTGTTGTAAAACACCAGTATTTTCCAAAATGCTAACGGCTTGGTCAGATCTATCACCAAAATGCCTAAACCGGCGCAAACAGCAATCGGTGCAATAATGGCAGCCGCTTGCACAAAGGGTGATAAATATGCCCTTTCAGCCAGCTTAAAATGCTTTAGCATAATGGCGAAAAAGACTGCTCCAGCCGATAAGCCTGCTAAGAAAAGGTAAATCGCAATCGGCCAATGCCAAACTAGGCCGTCAAAGTGAAAAGCACTCATAATACTATCTCCCCATCAACAGTTCGTACATGAAACAACTTAGGCCGAGTCCCCAAATCAATCTTTTGCCGGTAGGTGGGTTTTGACTTAAGAGCCTTAACCAATGCTGAGTTTGGATCTTTTAGGTTTCCAAAAACCAGTGCCTCTGTAGGACAGGCCAACACGCAAGCTGGCTGTAAACCCTGAGTTAACTGACTTTGCTGGCAAAAGTCACATTTATCAGCGACTTTTGTCAGCGGATTGATAAAACGTATCTGATAAGGGCAAGCTGCAATACAGTACTGGCAGCCTACGCAACGATCTTCGTTAACAGCAACAATGCCAGTGTCTTTGTCAATATAGGCCGCTCCCGTAGGGCAGACCTTGACACAAGGTGCAGCTTCACAGTGCTGACAAGAATGGCGACTAAATCGATAACTTTGTTCAGGGTATTCACCATAAGGACCCGTTCGTATGATGTTAACTCTAGAGACACCAACCGGAACCTGGTTTACCTCTCGACAAGCATCTTCACAAGCATTGCAGCCTATGCAGAGATTTTCATCATGTAACATTGCATACTTAATTTCGCTGTCCCCGACTGCATTGCTAGCCAGTGGCTGCGGCGTCATTGAATACACTGAAACCCCAGCAATCACTCCGCCACAACCTTTTAGAAATCTTCTCTTTGAAGTATCCACCCTGTGCCTCCTAATGATTATCTCGATGGCATTTAACACATGATTGGCTTATAGCTGGGCCAATGAGCATTAATGCAGGATCCGTTTCGGTGTGAAGTTGATGGCACTGGGCGCAAGATACTCGCGTCGAGTGCACATTATGAGTCCAAAGCGCCTGTGCAAGTGCTTCGTGATCATGACAAGCTAAACATTGTTCTACTTGTCGCTTTATTTGAGTATCGCTTTCCACGCCAAATCTGATGATCTTAGAGTCTTTTCTAGGATGCTTACCTTTCTCGCCATGGCAATCTTCACAGGTAATAGCAAGTCCTTGATTTGCATGTAACCCCAGCATTTTGCCATTGCGCTTATGACACTTTAAACAGTGGCTAGTGTCGATACTTCTCACTTCAACGGCAACAGGTAAGCCTGGAAAGCTTAACCACAGGAGCAGAAACCATACGATATAGATAACAGAAACGCCGTAACGGTTAGTCAATGACATAACAAAACCTTACACCAATAGGTGAACAGCAAAGATAAGGAATAAGCGCCAAATGATTCATTTGGCGCTGAGTCAGACTGAATTATGCGGCTAGCGCTGTTTTAATTAGGGCTTCATCGCACTGCTTGTGCTTATCTAGTTTGATGAATTGCACACCAATATAATCTAAACATTTTTCAATGAACTTGGCCTGTTCAGGAGAGCTCTCATCTGGGTTGCTAATGACCAACTTAACCGAAGATGACTCGTTGTCGACAACAACATAATCAAGGTGACAGTGCTCCATAAAATCTTCAACCTCTTCGTGGTGCCTTACCGAATCGTCAATATCAACAACATTAACCAATGACGCACCATAAAGAATATCGTAACGTTTATTAGCTATCGCCTTTAAGCTTTTCAAAAAATGCATTGATTCTTTATCAAGCAAATGAGGCTTAATGCTAATTTCAGCACCGACCATCTCAACTTCACTGGCTTTAAAAAATTTAATGCATGTCATTACAAAAGTTACGATTACGAGAGGAACAATCAGAAATAAAACAAAGTATATAAAAGCATAACTGAATATCACTGTGGCATTCATAATAAACCTCCAAGTTCTTACTTACTTTTTAACTTTCGATATAATTATTACGCCTTAAAAAACTGTTAGCAACAAATATAAAAATCATTATATATAAATCAATAAGCAATCACAAAATCAATTATAGATATTAATAATTTCAGATATGCAGAAAGTAGATATGACGTTATCAAAATATAGAAACTCAAACTTCACATTAAAAGACAATTAAAACAAATCAATTAAAAACAAAGTATTACAGACGCTCAAGTTAGAGAGGTAACTATGACCTCTGATATTAAAAACCAGCGCGAAATATATTAATAAATTAAACAAGCATGTTCAATTATTATTTTACCGAACATAACAATTGGTGTATGGTTAATATTAAAGATTGAAATAGTGAGGAGTTCAGCATGCAAAATATAACTATTGAAAATCTAGACATACTTAGCATTAGTATTCTCGTTAATTTATATGAGCAGCATTCAGCAACATACGTTGCAAAGAAAATGAATATTCCTGCACCAAAAGTAAGTCGCTGCCTACAAAATGCAAGACTCATATTTAATAACCCTTTATTTATTAGGAAGAAACATGGGCTCGTCCCAAACGAGTTTACCCAACAGCTCTACCCTATCGCGAAAGAACTTTTACAGTGTTCAAATCACTTACAACAGCTATCAACATCTGTAACGGCTTTGGGTAGCCAGCGAGTCAATATATATGCCAGCGATATGTTAGCTCAACACCTTCATCAGCAGCTTAACCAAGCTATTGAGCAGTCTGAAATTCATGTAAGTTACAAACTACACACTCAATCAATTAATACCTTTGCCGACATAGAGTCTGGAGCCTTAGATGTTGCTATTGTCACAGAATCGAATCATGAATTACTGCAGTTTTATGCCAATGCATTGGAGATAACCCCTTTGCAAAAGCTAAACCATATGTACCTTGTAAGCGACGCCTTGCACCCCATTCTAAAACGAGATTTGGATTTAGATACCATTGCTGACTATCCCTATGTCAGCGCACAAGACTTAGCAACTCCGACCTCCGTTGATCCTTTTATATTTTACTGCCAGCAACATCATATCCAATGTCGACTAGCTAATACCGATAACTTTAACAGCAATCTAAGTTTTCACGACTTACAACCTCTTCTAGCACAGACAGATCACTTAGCACTACTGCCCTATAGCAAGGTTTATGAGCACAGTAATCTATTACCAGGTTTGCATGTGTGTTGCTTATCTGAAATGGAAACCAACCGACTCTACTTGTCTCAACCTCACCCTACCATTTACTTAGTAAAAGCAAAGTCAAACCGTTCGAGCACATTAGACGATATAAACAAAGCGATTAATCGTATTGTTAGCCACGGCCTGCACTAACTATCGATTAGTGGCTGTATTCAAATCTCACTCAGTAACACTATTGTTGGCTGTTGCACAGGTACGCTGTAGGCAGTCAACATTACACTTAGTGGCAGTGCAGTCATTATTAGTACAGCAGGTCATTAAGGGGGCTGGAGAATTATTGCCGGTATTGATATTTTCAAAATGGCTCTGCATCTCAATCAGTTTATCACCCAATAAGTTTTTCAAACAGTTAACCATTGGTGGCATGACACTTTGATGGCTGTGCAAGTAGTAGCTATCAGATTTTAAAGCCTGAGTCGCTTTCCATGCATTCGAGATATCTAAGAAATCAACGTCCTTTCTATTTTCGAAATAATAGTAAGTCATTGCAGAAACCAAGATGGCGACATCATCAGTCATACTCACGTGATCAACAACCATACGTACACTCGGGCTTTTAAGTACCACTTTAATATCAATATCTGCAACTTGCGCATACTCCTCAATACGATGCAACTGATGAGACTGAAGGTTAGAGTTTACCAAGGCAATTTTGTAATCAAAGATAGCCTTAAGCGGCTCAGGTGAACTTAAAATAGGGTGTCCAGTTCTAGCAACAATAAAGAAGTGGCTGATATCACCTATTTTAGTGTCGGTTACCATAGGGTGATTGACCGGCTCTATAGAGATAGAGCAATCGATTTTTCCTTGGCATAGGCGTTGACTGACCGTCTCTGACCAGGGCTGCACATTGACATAAACACCACCAGTAACACAGCGGCACGACTGTTGGATGCAGTTAAGAACAGTTAACGACCAGTGCTCGTTTGCCGCAAAAGTAAGTTCATAAGGCGCATCTTTTTTATCTAGCGTTGTTTCAATAATTTTATCAAGTTGCTCTAATATAGTTCGTACCATCGGTGTGATTTTTAACGCAATTTGATTAGGTTCAAGCCCATACTTTTGCCTCACAAATAGCTCATCGCCCAATACATCTCTAATCGTTGCCAGAGCGCGGCTGACTTTTGACTGACTGGTATTAAGCTTTGCAGCCACTGCACTGCCATTTTTTAAATCGACGAGCCCAATAAAAACCTGCAAGGTGAAATAATCGAGCCGACTGATTTGCTTCAGCATTAGTCTTGTCCTTGTGCTAGCGCCTTTTCTGGGTGAATAAACCCAATTGAAATGTTACCAGCAACCAAGATTACAAAGTTAGTTGGGCTAGAAACATGAAATACAAGGATAACTTTTAGCATTGGAACAAAAGCAATACTGCGTAATCGGTCACAATACGACCAACAAAAATAACAATGAGCGGGGAGAATGATTCACCGCCATAAAACATCACGAAAGGATAATCGTAGCTACAGCCAAATAGCCTGGCTATCAAAGCCAGACTATTTATCAAGATGTAAGGCGCCTTAGGCGCTTACTGCAGTCCTGCCAGCGCTGCAATAAGAGAGGCTTTTAATTCTGGGTTTCTAAGGGTTTGCTGCTCCATATCGAAATTATCGAAAAAGCTAGGAATTGATAGGCTCCCTTTTACGTCTGCAGCAAAATATGGGGCTGAACCCGAGGCTGCGGCCAATACAGATGCTGCGCCACCAGGGCCTGGAGATGTAGCAAGCAGCACCATAGGTTTATTTTGGAAAACTTTCATATCGATGCGTGAGGTCCAGTCAAACAAATTCTTATAAGCCGCGGTGTATGAGCCGTTATGTTCAGCAAAGGAGATGATAATCCCATCAGCTTCGCCTAACTTGGAAAAAAACTGCTGGGCGAGCTCAGGCTGACCTAACAACTCCTCCCTATCTTGGCTAAAAATAGGCATCTCATAATCGTTTATGTCTAAGATTTCAACTTCAGCGCCCTCTACCAGTGAAGCCGCGTAAATGGCTAACTGTTTATTGATTGACTTACTACTGCTGCTGGCTGCAAATGCTAATAGTTTCATATTCTGATCCTTTATTCCGTTGTGTCTGCAGTTAACCCTGCAGCGTAAAAGCGTTAAATTGTCAGCGTAACTATCAGACTAAGCTTAAGTTTTGAGCGACAACTCGATAGGGAGCAGTGTATATTACAATCCAGAAGTAATTAATAACCTAAATTGATAATGACTGTTTCCATATGACTATGAATAAACTTTTTGACGGTGTGGTGATATTTGCCCAAGTGGTTAAGAGCGGCGGTTTTTCAGCTGCAGCGGATGCATTAGGTCACTCAACCTCATATGTGAGTAAAGAGGTCAATAAGCTAGAAGCTCGGCTTGGTGTTAGATTACTCAATCGCACCACGCGCTCAATTGGCTTGACCCCTGAAGGTGACGCCTATTACCAACAATGCCTGCAACTAATCAGCGATGCTGAACTAGCGGTAGGCTTGATAACACAGCACGAAGTAAGTCCAAAAGGTGTGCTAAAACTTAGTTGTCCCATCGGTTTTGCCCAAGCTCATCTCAAAGCGATTATCTCTGAATACCTGCAGCTTTACCCTAATGTCAGCCTAGAGTTAGACTTAAGTGATAATCGCACTGATGTGATTGCCGATGGCTATGATTTGGCTATAAGAGCATCCTCACAGCTGGATGAGTCTAGTCTAATCTGCCGAAAACTATACAGCTGCGGCGCTTTCACCGTAGCCTCAAAAGCGTATATTTCACGTCACGGAAAACCTTATCACCCACGAGAGCTAGAGACTCATAATGGGATCTGTTATTCCAACCTTAAATCCCCCAGCCGTTGGGATTATGTCGACAAGGATGGTAAGCCTTTCTCTGTTGATGTACGCCCTAAAGTCCTTTGCAATAATGGTCATATGCAGCTTGCTATGATTTTGGAGGGACATGGCGTGGCAAGGTTGCCACTGTTCTATATGCAAGAAGCTTTACAAGGCAACCAGCTCCAAGTGCTGTTTGAAGACTTTCCAACAACGACTGTTGATGTATTCGTGATCTACCCTAGCCGCAAGCACCTATCACCCAAGGTAAGAGCATTTATCGATCTGGCTGCTGAGCGGTTAGCATAGGTTGTAAAAGAATGAAGCCGCAAAAGCGGCTTTATTAAGTGCTTCTTAAATTAACACTATTTGTCTTTCATCGATAACTCATCAACTAATCGATAAACCGTGTAGGTCGTCGAGTGAAAATTCTCAGACCAAGCTTTTAACGCTGCCCCCGCTTTCGCTTCATCCCCCATATGGGTCGCTAATGCCTCTGAAAATGATTTATCCGGTGGAGTCATCTCAGCATAATTTTTATAAGGGATGACAAGAGATAGCCCCCCTTCGCCACCAATAGCATTGCCCCATGACCATAAATAAGGCCACTTCATCGCTTTAGCGTTGTCACTAAGCAGCTTCTTTCCGTCAGCGATTGATTTAGCTTTGCCCATTTTCGCTTGATAGTTTGTCACGGCAAAATATTTGAAGCCTTCACTATCTTTGGGCCAGTGGCTATTTTTCATATCAATACGGCTGTAAAAGTGCTCGTAATGATTAATATACTGCGCCACATTCGCGTACCAATCATCAAGAATTTTGTTATCTGCTTGCCATTTCTGGTAGCCATCTACGTCGTTCCATTTGGTACAACAGTAACGAATGATATACCTATCCATTCCCGTGCCAATCGCTGGGCGATAAACTTTCCATGCTCGCGGATCGCCCTTGCTGGCTCGAAACTGGATATGTTTAACAAATGCTTTTTCAAATGCAGCTTGTTGGCCTTGGTTAGGTACCATAACCCATACGTCAGCTAACGAATTTGGTTTATGGTGAGCTGCTAAAGCCACGTTACTCAAGCCCATCGTCAGCAACCAACTACCAACAATTATCTTTAATAGAATATTTTTCATTCCTATCATCCTTACAGTGAGTGAGTCAGCATCAAGATCATTAAATGAGATAAAGGGGAATTCTGAGTTCAAGAGATGCCAACATAATTACGTTTAAAGCCTAGCAACTATTAGCAAACTTGCGAGTTGTCTAACAGCTGCGCCCGCTACAGGCCATCGTTATTAAGCCAAAGTTGTTAACTACACCAATAGAAAAGCTAATCTTAATAAGCGGGAACATCTTTCAAAATTCATATAGTCAATATTCTAAAACAGAACAATAAACAGCTCACTCTAGTCGATAATGAAAGTTAAGCGGTGAGCAAATCAGTTTGTTAAGGCTATTGGTAAAAGTTTAAAATATTTACTTTAAAGTTAAATCGTTCTATATCTATAATTAACGCCTGACAACGCATATCAGTAAGCACTATTGCTAATTTGACGATAGCTTTATTAGCGTTAAAAATAATTCCAGAATTAACGTTCTCTGTCGCGACTAGTGACGTTTAACATGCAGCACTCTATGTTCAAAAAAATTAGATCAATTAAAAATAATAATGGATGGAACCTGTGCTAAAAAAAGTACTTTCTATGACCAGCTCAACCCAGATGTTAGTGGCCATGTTTGTTGGTTTTGCGGTAGGTCTGTTCTTCGGTGAATCCGTGGGCTGGATGGGTACCATAGGAACCAGTGTCATTCTACTGATGCAGATGACCGTTTTGCCCTATATTGTCGTATCTCTAGTAGGTGGTATAGGCAAGCTGCAAAAAAATACCGCTAAGCTTATTTTTAGCCGAGCGGGTATCATCATGCTACTACTTTGGGGTTTAGGTTTATTGACTGTAGCCCTGATGCCACTCTCTTTTCCTGTAGTTGAGTCTGCGTCTTTCTTTAGCACTAGCAGTATCGAACCCGTTACACCAATAGACTATTTTAAACTCTATATTCCCTCAAATCCTTTCGAGTCTATGGCCGATGGTTACGTCCCTGCTATGGTGGTTTTTAGTATCGCCATGGGGCTTGCTCTTATCGGCATGCAGGGAGAGAACAAACAGCAAATCTTAACCTTTATGCACACCTGCTCCGAGATCTTCTCTCGCATCACTCGCGGCTTAGTGAAAATCTTGCCTATCGGTATTTTTGCAATGTCGGCGTCTGCTGCAGGGACAATGGGAGTCGACGAATTTGCCAGTATGCAGGTGTATTTAATCAGCTACTTTGTGTTGTGTTTGCTACTCACTTTCTGGGTTTTACCTTGGATTGTCGCCTCATTAACACCTATCACTTTTGCCCAAGCACTGCGGATCTCAAAAGCGAGCTTAGTTACTGCATTTGCTACTGGTAACATTTTCATTGTGATCCCTGTTATCGTAGAAGAGTGCAAGCAAGTCATGCGTGAGCATGAAAACTTAAGTGAAGATGGTGCGACTTTAATAGAAATTTTAGTACCTATCGCCTTTACCTTCCCCAACATAGGTAAGCTGACTGTCATCCTATTTGTACTGTTTGCAGGCTGGTTCAATGGCACCCCCGTTGACGTCAGTAGCATTCCGTCACTCTCTATTAGCGGACTTTTATCCTTATTTGGCAGCGTATATGTCGCCATACCCTTTATGCTAGATTTGGTCCATCTCCCCTCAGATCTGTTCCAGTTATTTGTCATGTCTGGTTTCATCACTGGTAAATTCAACTCTATTGCCGCTGTGATGAATCTATTTGTTCTCACGCTACTCACCGCAGCATTATTTGAGAAAAGCCTTAAGATACGAGCACCACAATTGATAAAAATGGGGCTTGGGATCGGAGTCAGCTTAGTGCTTACACTCGTAGTATGTCGCGTGGGTATGGGACTCTTTATTCACAGCCCTGAAACGACCAGCGGTGTGATTGCTAATATGCAGGTGGCAGATAAGGTTCCGACTAAGGTCAGCAAACAATTCCCAATTATTGGCACAACCCCGAACACACCCATAGCAGGAATAAAACAGATCCGTAGTCGAGGTATATTAAGAGTTGGCTACATACCAAGTAATGTTCCCTTTAGTTACTACAATAATGCAGGCCGTTTGGTTGGTTTTGATACCGCGATGGCAACCAAGTTAGCTGAAGATCTCGATGTAAAAGTTGAGTTTATTCCGTTTAGAAAAAATAAACTCGCGCAAGCCTTGGATGCCGGTTTCTTCGATATTGCCATGTCTGGTTTAGCCATGGATATCGAACAGATGGATGCACTAAGTTATGCCGATCCAGTGCTAGAGTTGAACCTAGCCATTGCGACTAAAGATCACCTGGTTAATACTTTTAAAAGCAACGCTAAAATTCTCGATATGGGGCCGGTAACCATAGCGTATGTAGAGCACAGTGATGCAGTCGAAGACGCGCGATTACAAGCACCCAATGTAAAATTCGTCAAAATTGATGGTTATAAAGACTTTTTTAGGCAGAAAAAAAACAAATATGATGCGGTAGTGATTAGCGCCCAGGCAGGTTCAGCTTGGACATTATTCTTCCCCGGTTATGGCATTGCGCTACTTGAAGGAAAATCTCGTTACCCAGTGGCTTATGCTGTAGCGCAATCAAATCAATCCTTACTCAATTATGTCAACAATTGGCAGCGACTTCGCAAAGTCGATGGCCACCAAGATCAGATCTATAACTATTGGATGCTCGGGCAAGGTGCCGTTGAGAAGAAACCGCGCTGGTCGATTATCCGTGACGTATTACATTGGGTAGAGTGACCCTTAACAGCAATCAAAGTCAGTATCTTGGAAGCCGCTTGGCAATCAATAGTAAAGTGCTTTATTTTATAAACGCTTATATCCTTTATAAAATAAAGCGCACTAGAATAGCCTCCAAAGTTATACCAAATAGAATAGCAAAAAATAGCGCAGTAAGATGATGACTATAACGACCGCGAGTCGCTGTCGCTCGATAGAAGTACAGAGGCAGGAAAAAATAAGCCAGCAATTCGATGATTAATTTAATCAGAATTAGCTGCGAGTAAAAAGCGTAATCTCCTCCCTCCAGCGGCAGGTTAAATACGAGCCCCCAAAGCAGTTGGTAAATAAGCAGCAAGGGGAAAACCCATAACCAAACAGCTTTCCAAAGCGGCGTTTTAATCTGTTGCTTCAAATTGTCACCAAAAATATATTTGCACTATCAAAGAAAACCCGCGACTTCTTGTGGGGAAAGAAAACGCCAATTTCCAAGTGCTACATCTAACTGTAAGTCACCAATTTGCTCTCGATGTAATCCGTTGACGCGATTGCCCACTGCGGCAAACATGCGCTTTACTTGGTGGTAACGTCCTTCCGTAATAGTCAGCAGCACCTCACGTTCATTAATCAGCTTAAGCATTGCTGGAGCAGTCAGCTTAGATTCGTTCTGTAACTGAACGCCCACACTAAATTTTTCAGCCACATCAGCAGCAATAGGGTCGCGTAGAATAACTCTATAGGTTTTAGGGCATTGCTTATCAGGTCTGATGATCTCAAATGACCAACGACCGTCATCAGTTAGTAAGACCAGCCCAGAGGTGTCAGCATCTAGGCGCCCTACGATATGCAGATCTTCAGCGCGTTCAATATCAATACAATGGAATAAACTTGGGTAGTCACCATCAACATTTGAGCTTAAAGTATTGAGCGGTTTGTGTAGCATAATATAACGCGAGGGCCGAGCAATTAACCGCTCCCCTCTCCAGAGCACGCTGTTATTCTCATGCACCTGAAAACGCGCCTCTGTAACAATGCAGCCGTTAACGCTCACATCCCCTAACGCTATGACCTGAGTAGCAGCGCTGCGGGTCAGTTCGGTACTTTTACATAGAAACTTATCAAGACGCATAAAAGATGAAGCTCATTATTCATTAAACAGCAATGGCTTAGCAACCATCGGTTAAGTAAGTCACAGTGTACCGCGTCTCAGAGTTCCCGCCCGTTCCACCCGGCTCACTGTACCTTAGGTAACAGGCTTCATCATCACTAGGCAAAGACTCCCCTTGAACGAGGTTATATCCGATCTGTACTCGACTAGAGTTACTTGCACTATCACACCCACTACCGAAGCAAACCACAATAGAGTCGTCAATATCAACCATATCAAGGATCCCTAAGCCGCTCTCAGGCCAAGCTTCAGGGTAACCATATTTGAGCTCAAAGATACCAGCGGGGATCTCAACGAAAGGAGGGTTACTCGCAGAACTCCTTGCTTGTTCTGCAGCGCCTTCGATTTGTGCTTTTAAATAAGTTTCATCAGCAGCAAAGGTCATAGCAGCACCAATACCCTCTAACGCGCTAATCTTAGCATCACGGGATAAGCTGATAAATTTTGGCGCAGCCACAATAGCGAGAATGCCCAGTATAATGATAACTACAACCAGCTCAATCAACGTAAATCCCTTTTGTTTACTCATACTTTATCCATCCTGAAAGTTATTTAATCTGGCTATCTTGCTGATCGTTTTTACTATTCTAGCGGCTAGTAAAACACAATACAGCAAAGTGTTAATACCGTTATGGTAGCTGATAGCATTTTAAAGTGCTGCAGCTTACTTGGTTAGAGGGCAATAGACTAATGCTTATCTACCGCAGAACCTATCAAGCAAATACGATTTCAGGCATAATAGCGCTCGAAAAAATAGATAATAAAGCTCCCTAATACTTTGTCGTAAACGCTTAGGAACCCTACATGACGCAGCTAACTATAATTACACCTGACGATTGGCATCTTCATTTCCGTGATGGAGATATGTTGCAAGAGACCGTACCTGCAACCGCAAGATTATTTAATCGCGCTATCGTAATGCCAAACCTTTTACCTCCGGTGACAGATGCCAAGCTCGCAAGTGCATACCGTGAGCGTATTTTAGCTGCTCGTCCAGCAGGTTCTACTTTCGAACCATTAATGACTATTTTTCTAACCAACAACACCACTGAGCAAGACATCATTGATGCTAAAGCTGCCGGCGTTGTTGCCGCGAAGCTTTACCCTGCAGGTGCGACGACCAATTCAGATGCTGCGGTAAAAGCACTTGATGCACTGTTTCCTATTTTTGAAGCCATGGAAAAGCACGGTTTACTGCTTCTCGTTCACGGTGAAGTGACCGAGTCACACATCGATATTTTTGATCGTGAAGCACTCTTTATCGAGCGATACCTTGCCCGTATTGTTAATGCATTCCCTGGTCTCAAAGTGGTGTTTGAACATATCACCACTAAAGATGCGGCAGACTTTGTGATGTCAGCGGCTGATAATGTCGCAGCAACGATTACCCCACAACACCTATTGCTAAACCGAAATGACCTGCTTGTTGGCGGTGTGCGTCCGCACAATTTCTGCCTACCCGTGCTTAAGCGCAGCACTCATCAAGAAGCGCTACGTGCAGCCGTTGCTACTGGCTCAAGCAAGTTCTTCTTAGGTACTGATTCTGCGCCGCACGAAAAGCACCGTAAGGAATCTGCCTGTGGCTGCGCTGGCTGCTACAGTGCATGGAGTGCGTTAGAGCTATATGCGCAAGTTTTTGATGATTTAGGCGCGCTAGATAAACTAGAAGGCTTTGCCAGTACTCATGGCCCTGATTTCTATGGTTTACCGCGCAATACGGGCTCAGTGACACTAGTAAAAGAGACTTGGACGGTGCCATCAGAGATCATTTTGCCAAACGGTAACCCGATAGTGCCATTCTTCGCGGGAGAAGAGGTTAACTGGAAAGTAAAAACAGACTAACTTCCAAAGCATTAAAGTGAAAGCCCGCTGACTGCGGGCTTTTTTATGTTCAATCAAAAGTCACACTCAATAGCGAACTAACTGAAATATACTCACCTAAATACAAGTTAATACTATTGGCGTACAGCCTGCCCTTTTGATATCGGTTTTAATTCCGATATTGCAAACAGCATTTAGTTTGCCTCATTAACTGACGTTAGTATTAGGAGCAAAGTATGAAGAAGGGAATCGCAATTATAGGGTTAGGCTTATCAATATTTACATTTGGTGCATCTGCTGCCATCAGCCCCACAATGGAAAAAAGCCTTATCGCAGTCTGCAAAGCCGCAACCAAAAATAACCTGATTCAGTTCAATCGCACGCTAAAAGCATACCGTATAAACAAAAAGCTGATTTTTCCAAAGTTAGTTTGTAATGGCCAAACATTCCATGACTTTGCCTTGGCTCAAGGTGCTAACAAAGTAGCAAAAAAAATTGCTAACTACACAACTGACGTAGAGCTAAATCAAGCAATAGCAATGAATAAGCTCGACGACAATTATTATTCAGTTACCTTCTAAAGCTGCTTCGCTAAAGGCTGGAATGGCCTTTAGCATCCCCAACACCTCAACTTCACTCCTTTGCCAACGCCCAGCCTAAAGGTTCAAAATACTCAATTAAAGCGCTATAGATTTGTTGTCGATGCTCAATGCTCGGGTAACCACCAGCATCGAAAAGTGATGATTTAAGTGTTTCATCCACCAAGTATGGATTGCTAATCTCCTCGTAGGATTCAATACAAGATTCAAACGCCCGTGCCATTAACTCGGTTGGCTTAGAAAAATACTGCGTGCCATATTGTTTATCTAATGCAATCGCCCGGCTAACATACTCATGTCCATCTTCACCATTGTCGCTGAGCATACTAACTTCAAAGACTCGCTCTAAACGCTGATTAAGAGGATGAACTCTGGGTTTAACATCTGCAATCCAGCTATGACTGGCAAAAGAGATCCCCTGTGGGGCAGTATAAAATGACTTAGCGGCAATATAATGATCAAATGCATGCCAAAACTCATGAGCAAGCGCTCCAGCCCCTGCATTCTTGGCCAAAGCAAGCTCTCGCCTATCGGGTGCATAATGAGCCTGCACACCTTTTTGCCCTCCGCTACCGAACGCTAAATTTAACGTTTCACGCAAACCCAGTGCTTTTGGCGGAAGCTTTAAGATAAAAGCCAAGTCTGCCAAAGAGTCAAAAATAAGGTTCGCCGCCTTGTCACGCTCATCATTTTCAACCCATTTGCCCAAACGTATATGCCCAAGGCCAAATACCTGCTTGATGTCCACAAAACTCACCTGCTCATCAAAGCGATAATCGGGGCCAACACGGCGATAACTGCGATTTTTTAACACTATTAACTTTACTCTTCTAACGGCTGCGCCTTAGGTCTTCCCCCATTATAAAGCAATATGATTATATATCTGCCTGTGTACTGCACTAGCTAACGGTTTAGCTTAAACGGTATAATCAGTACATTAGTTTCAACAAAATAAAGGCCAAAACATGGCAAAGACAGCTGCGGCACTGCACATTTTGGTTAAGCATAAAGAGCTTGCTGAAGATATTATTAAACAATTAAACAAGGGCGCTAAGTTTGATGTGCTAGCAAAGAAGCATTCGAGCTGTCCTTCAGGTAAAAAGGGCGGTCATTTAGGCGAGTTTAAGCGAGGTCAGATGGTGCCACAATTTGATAAAGTCTGCTTTAGCGGCGAGCTGATCACTCCGCACCTAGTCAAAACAAAATTCGGCTGGCATGTGATTAAAGTGCTTTACAGAACATAAATCAGCCAACCAAGTTACTGGCAATGATTACGTTACCAAGGTACTTTACAGAACATAATCATTTAGTGCTTGCATAGACCGAGTAAGGTGACTTACTAGTATCTTGAACATTATCTTTGGATCAAGCACTGCAAACTAAGAGCTTGTTCCAAATATGTCAGTTATGCCGAGAATCTGGAAAATGCTCGAAACATAAAAAACGCCCGACTCCATAATCGAAGTCAGGCGTTTTATATAACAATGCAGCGCTATCGAATGGCAGACACGAGATAGTCTATTACTGCACTTTCTGGCGTCTGGCAATGCTCAAGTGCAAACAAAGGCACTGGTTTCTCCAGCATATTACGCTCCACCATTTCGCTAATAATTGGCAAGTCCAATATCCCTGCTTTACCAACCAATAAATTATCAAGCGGTGAACTCTTGCTTAGGTTCACGATATCTCTAAAGCCTTTTAGATAGAGAAAATCCTTCGTAAAACCGCCACCACGATAGACTCGTGTCGTTAACGTAAATGCCTGCTCTGTTGTTTGTCCATATTGCCGCATCAATGTCTGGAACGTCATCGAGAAATCCCGCTGCGCTAACATTAAATTGACCGCGATAACGCGCATAGCCAACACCTTCAACCTATTGAGGGTTAAATTTCCTGAGCAGTACTCGCTGTAAATAGCCACACCTTCTTGGGTATGAGTATTACCGACTAAACCTAAAGACAAAACTCGCAGCGGTTGGCGTCTTGCATTCATGGTCGTCAGCATATGCACACCTAATTCATGGTAGGCAAATGCGATCAGCTCTTTAGCTGAGAACATGGCATCTTTGTTAATTAACAAACTGCCCTTCTCGTTATCCACCATCGCTTTGGCGACAATGCGCGAAGACTTTTCCACTTTACACTTCAGCCCCCATTCATCCGCCTGCGTTTGAAACGATTTAACCGCATGGTCAGCATCATAGATTGCGGCGTCATCATCACCCTCTATCACGGGGGCGCGCAGCAAAAACTCAGCGTTAGCAATATCATCCTTATCTGGCTGACCGTAATATTTCAGCGAGTTATAAACAAAGTCATCAGTGCCAATCGAACAAAGCAGATCAATTTTGGTTGCTAAGTTATCAATCACATGACGATAAAGCTGTTGAATATCGGCATCCATGACATTTTCAACCGGTAGCTTGTATAGCTGCTCACGGAATTGGTATGGATTAATATTCAACTGCTTATAGTTAAACTCAGGCGTCACAGCACCTTTTTTCGCTAAAAACTTCTTACGTTCGCTGGCGATGTTTATCGGGTTAATATATTTCAGTGTGGCGACATTATTAGCCAACTTAAATAAGCTTTTATCAAGTGACAAAATCTCTGGCGACAGTGTCGATGATAAAAGGTCAACATTACGCACCGACTTACGTTGACCAAAGCGGCGCATAAAGTACGCCGCTGTTTCTGATATAGCCAGCTTAACGCCCGCTTTTAACTCCTCTAATACCAACGGATATAACTCGCCCGTGGTTTCATCCATAAACACTTTCTTGACTTCAACCGGCAACACTAGTGTATTGTCAAAATGGGCATTGACGTGAGCGATTAAATAGCCACGCCCTTGAAACACCTCATCGGTCGCTGCTCGCACTACTAAGTTAGGCAGCTCTATTCTATTAAGCTGCTTTTCAAAGTGATGACAAGTCGCTCCCCACCGCTCAATATCAATCTGGCTAGTGCCAATATTGAATGTCGGCGTATCAGCCTCGATTCGTTGATGATTATAAGAGTGCAGATCAAACACAATACTGTTTTTAAACTGCTGCTCTAACTTTGCTATCAGTGCTGCCAACACATTGTAGAAAGACTGATGTTTTGCATGGCTTTCACCACGCTGCTTTGGTGTTAATGGTTTCTGCCAGACCTGCTTATTCCAAGCTGTTTTGAAATAGGTCGATAACGCTTTTGGGCGGTTCAAGTCATATTCAAAACGTGAGTCATTGCCTATCAGTACAATAGGAAAAGATGACAGTAGCTCATCGGTATAAGGATCTTCCTCATAAAACCGCTCCGGCTTGGTCAGCAAAAAGCTTTTATTCAAATCGTCTCGCAGGCGATGACCATTATGAATCGCCGTACAGACAACAGGCGAATATTCATCAACCTTAACAATATACGATCCGTTATTAACTTCAGCTTGAAAGCACTCGCCTTTATTAATTAATGCTATGCACTCTTTTTCAGTTAATGTGAGCATCGTCAATCGCCTTTCTAAACGCTGTCTTCTTGATGTTTAACGCCTCTTTGGCATTCACAACGCTTTCTACAAAATCAATCACTTTCTTTTGCAGCTTGACGTTATTTAGCTTGTTGATACGCATAATCCCACCGGGGCTTTGCACGTTAACTTCAATCAACTTCTCATTGATGACGTCAATCCCCACAAAGAACAATCCGTCACGCACCAACTTAGGACCAATATGTTTGCAAAGTGCTTTTTCATTTTTGGTCAATGTATGTTTAACCACACTACCACCAGCATGGATATTCGAGCGCACCTCTCCTGATGCAGGAATACGCTTCATGGCGCCAATGGGCTCACCGTTTAACATTAGAATACGTACATCGCCCTCTTCAGCGCCTTCTACATACTCCTGTAAAATAACGTAGTTACCGCCCTTGCCGCTGTTGATGTAAAACTCGAGCAACGAATGGAAGCTCTTTTGAGCTGCTTTTTCGACCAAGATCACACCTTGACCGCCAAAGCCATCAAGCGGCTTCATGATCATCTTGTCGGTCTTAGACTCTCGCAGCACTTCCTCTAAGTACTCAGGTGTCTTTGATACATGCGTCACCGGAATAAACTTATTGTCAGGGTCGTCAAAAGACGCGGTATACAGCTTATTGTTAGCTATTCGTAAACCATCAATATCATTCATAATGAATACGTCATCACGCACCGAATCAAGGAAGTTGAGCGCGATAGTGTCCAATGGCGGATTGGCACGCATAATGATGCTGTCAAACCCAGCCAAGGGTAAACGTAATGTTTTAAACTCCGCCCTCTTATAAAACGAAACGATATTATTAGGCGTTGGCTGCGCTTTACTAAATACACGGCAATAAGCACTGGCTTCAGTGTCGCGCATGGTTAAATTGCTCGTCGTCGCCAGTGCCACAGTGTGGCCACGCGCCACACACTCATGAATGAGACGTAAAGTGGTATCGGTTTCGGGCTCAATATTTTTCCATGGATACATTAGAAATAATATATTCATTGAACTTTCCTATAAAATGGAATGCTCTATCTTTCTTGGGGTCATGAGACTTTGGGAGGTGTAGAGTATTCAAAATAAACAACACAATGACCCAGGTAAAATGACCTAAATCAGACTATGGCATCTATCTATCAATACAAGTTGAACTAGATAAGGCGGCGTAATCTACACCAATTTTTAGGATTGTAAATTAAAATTTTACTGTCGAAGGATAATATTTACTAAAGCATTAAAATCCAATTAATTTACTTCATGTAAATCATAGGCAACCTGTTCAATGTGTTGATATAAAATACGAATAAACAGCAAAAGCGCAGCGTAACACTGCGCTCATGGGGCACCGATGAGCCATTAAAAACAACCCAAGTTATGAGCCTTCAAACACGCCTGTCGAAGCAACATTGTTCGCTTGAAGCCGTTTAAATACATTCAGTTTTTTCACGACCCATAAACCAAGGCAGATAAACAGTAATAAGCCGACTTCTACAGCAAACACCGATTGAAACCCTGATTGCCAAAGTTGTATTAACTGCGCGCCAAATAATATCCAGTCAGCGACCAGCGTCACCGCGAGGATCACGACAGTGGCGAGGATCATCTGTGCCAGATAACGCTTTTTATCGTCGACGATATACGCAAGCACCATGGCAAGCAATAAACTGCCGACAAAGCTATAAACCAGCCAGTCTGCGCGATTTAGCATAGTTGCAGGCAGCACGCGCTCAATAAAGAAAGCCACAGCTGTTGCCAGCACTAAGCCACCACAGCCACCTAGAGTCAGCCCTCGTATAATACTTATGCTTCGCTGCGTAACATTTTGTTGTAAAACACGTTTATCCAGCCACAGCATATTACCAATGACTATCATGGCGCAGATTGCCAACGACAAGATGAAATAGAGAACCCGCACATCAACGCCAGCAAAATCACCAAAATGCAGGGTTGCTATAATCTCTCTACCTTTACGGAATACATTGTAATTACTGATATCGGTTTTATTAAGTAGTTCGCCGGTTTTAACGCGATAGAAAAACTCATCCTTTTGAGAGAAGTTAACTAAGTCATTACCTCTTAGCTGAATAATGGCCGCTTCGTCGCCATAATTATAAAAAATCACATTCCGCAAGTGAAAATCATCTCGTGCCCTTACCTCGTCGATAATCTGGTATGCACCGCTCATGTCGATTGTTTTTTCGATTTGCGGTTCATCGAACAACGTAAACCCAGCATCTTTAAATAGCGTGTCTTGATCGCCTTGATAGATAAACACTACAAAGGCAATTTGATAAATTATCGCTAAATTAAATACCAAGCCGCTGATGGCATACATTAAGGTAAACGGCAGCGTCATCACCCCGACCACATTGTGCAGATCTAACAATTTATCGCGGCGATTTTTATCATGTCGATATAAAAAGAAGTGTTTAAAAAACTTTTTTGCATGAATGAATACGCCAGAAACCAAAGCAAACAAAAAGAACAAACTGATGATACCGACGAGATAGGTTCCTCCTGGTAAATTTAGGTTGTAATGCAGTTGATAGAGAAAGTCACCTAAGAAAAAGTCCTCTTTATCAGCCACACTGACGCCAGTGTTAGGGTCAATTAATAAAGATACAACCTCGCCATGTTCGTCCTCCTTTCCCTCCTCACGAACAAGATCTAGGTACACCTTATAGTAGGGGTCATGCTCTGACGGCATTTGCACCATCAAGTGCTCTTTATAGTCAAAATCATGTTGTGCTAACTTGCTTTCTACAATCTCTTGTAAAGGTAGCTCCTGCTGCACAGCAACCGGGAACTGCGGTAGCACAGCCCACTGTTTCACCTCTTCATAGAAAAGTGTGACAGCTCCAGCCCAAAATATAAGGAACAGCAATGGCGAAATGATGACCCCTATCCAACTATGAGATTCAGTGAGGTTTTTAATTAATTTATTTTGAGGTCTCTTCATTGTTTGAGTATTCATAGCGGAGGTAGAGTCCAGAAAAGTACAGCATTAACGAGCAGCGACAGCATCAACAGCTTGCCACAGGCGACTGCCACTGCTTTACCATTGTTAAAGCTATAGCAATAAACCATGACAGCAACCCAAATAAGAAAGCCCGACAAAAGACCTAGCAGTAATTTGATATCTATAGCTAAAGGGAGCAACAGATAAAGACTCAGCATAATACTCACAGAGAGCAATAAACCACCGAGAAAAGCGATAATAGACTTAGGCCACATGGTTAATGCCCCCTAGTAAAATAATACTTGAAAATAAACCCACACCGAGGGAAAAGACCAACATGCTACGACGGTTAGCATGAGAGGAGATCACCACTAATATCATCCACATCGCCATAATTAATAACAAAGCGATTAACATAGCAACAACCAAACCGTAGTAACTTGTAAAGATACTGACGGCCAAAGCCACGGCGACTACAAAACCAATCCAAACAATGTACTTTGGTAAAGAATAATCAATAAGCCGCTGTTTATTAGAAGATAAATAACTAAAAAAGCAAGCGAACCAAAGCAGTAATGTGCCCACAAAAATCATAAACCCAACCCACAAATTAAATACAAATGATAACGATTTGTATTTATTATCGTAAAAACGTTAGAAAAACTCAAGATGATTGTGATAGCATCCTGCGCCACAGTTAATAGCAATCATTATCATTTGGACGATAAGCCATGGGATCATCTAAGTTAAACCCTATTACCAACGCAATCCGCTTTGGGTTAATTATTCCAGCCTCTTTAACCTGCCTATCTGTCATAGCCGAAGACAGCATCGATACAACAAACATCGAACGCATCATGGTTACTGGGCAGAAAATTGCTCGCTCAGTACAAGAGACGACGACCAGTGTTGCCGTACTAACAGAGAAGCAGATGGAGCAGGAAAATATTAATGATTTTCGTGAAGTGTTAATCAATACCGCTAATGCTCAAGTCACCGGTAATCGCAGCTTTAGTATTCGTGGTATTGATGGTTTTAACGTGTCCGGTGGTGGGAATAGTTTCTTAGCCAGTGTCTACGTGGACGGGGCCCCTTTGCCAGAACGCATGATTTATGGTGGTGGCTTTTCAACTTGGGACGCTAAACAAGTTGAAATATTACGAGGCCCACAATCTACTTTGCAAGGACGTAATGCGTTAGCGGGCGCAGTCATCATGACGACCCAAGCACCAACCCAAGACTGGCAAGGCAAATATCAGTTAACGGTAGGTGAAAATGGTCAAAGAGAGATTGGCGTTGCAATTGGTGGTGGTCTTATCGAAGATGAACTTTCATTTCGTTTTAGTGGCGAAAAAAAAGAGATTGATGGTTATATCGAAAACCTAGTGCGTAATGAAGCTGCCGATTATCGTGAGGACGGCACTTACCGATTAAAGCTGCTATATCAGCCATCGGCAATGCCTGAGTTTTCAGCTCAACTCGGTTATACCCGTGCCAATAGTGAGTATGGTCATACCGCGGTAGAAATTGCCCAAGGTCAAAATCCATTTGAAAACCGCTATGTTTACAATAATGATGAAAGAGCAGAGGCTATCGATGCCGACATACTGGTGTTGGAGCTAAACTATGACTTAAGTGATTATTGGGCACTTGGCTCCTACACCACTTGGTCTAGTGTCGATACACAATTTACTTGGGACTCTGACTTCTTGGCAATCGAGGGAAGTGAATTCCCAGAAGATACCGGCAGCATTTCTAACTATAACAATACTACCGACTCGCTCAGTCAAGAGCTGAGACTTACCTTTGAGTACGATGATTTTAGTGGCATTATTGGTGCGTATTATTTCAATACAGACATCGATGACCACTCTAACGGTTTAAGTAACTTAAAGCTAAACCGCTTAGGGCTGACAAGTGATATTTTACAAGCAAGGTACGGTTTAAGCCAACCTATCGCTGATCTAGTGGTTAACCAATATGCCGAGTTTAACCCCGCTCACACGAGCGCGCTAACGTCATCACAACAGACTGTGTCCAGCTATGCACTGTTTGCTGATGCCGTTTGGAATATAACTGAAAAGTGGGATATTTTTGGCGGTATTCGCTTTGACCATGAAAAACAAGAAACCCAGAATGACGCCCAGTACATCATTTTAAATAAAGATAAAATGCCTGATCCAGCCAGTTATATGGGTACCCCTTATGAAGGTATCGCACCTTTAATCGCCGGTATTAATCAGCAGTTTTATGATTTAGCTGCGAATGCTTCAACAGCCACCCCGCAAATTAATAATGACTTTAATACCATTTTGCCGAAATTAGGCGTGAGCTATCACTGGACTGAAGACTTAATCACCAGTTTTTCTTTCCAAAAGGGCTACCGTTCAGGCGGCGTAGGCATTAATAATGCGCGTGGAGAGGTGTTTGAATATGACCCAGAATATACTGATAACTATGAATTTTCACTGCGTTCAATTTGGTTAGACGGTGACCTAATTGCCAATGCCAACGTGTTTTATGTGGACTGGCGCGATCAACAAGTAAATGTACAGCTTTCACCCAACCGTTATGACAGCGAAACAGTCAATGCGGGTCAATCAACCGTGAAAGGGTTTGAGCTTGAACTGAATTACCAAGTAACTAACGAGCTAGCGCTTTATGCCTCAGTAGGGCAATCAAAGACCGAGTTTACTGAATTTGTAATTTCCATTCCGACTGAAACCACTCCCATTGTGAATGACTTATCGGGTCGTCAATTTACCGCGCCAGAGTGGACAGGTAATGTGGGCGCAACTTACACCGCCGATAATGGTATTTTCGCTAACCTCAATGCCAACTACGCCGACAGTGCGCCAGTTAAGGTCGATCCGTACCGTGAAGGATATAAAGAAGGTGACGCTCTGTTTGATCCATACAACGACAGCCGCACACTGGTGAATATGCAGATAGGCTATGAGTGGCAAAACGTAGGGGTTTACTTACAAGGTAAGAACCTATTTGATGAAGAGTACATAACCAATAAGTTTACTCGTACGCCGGCGTTAGGCGAACCAAGACAGTTTGCTTTGACAGTACGTGGAGAATTTAGCCTTTAATATAATAGTTAGCCTGCAAGATTGATTTAATGGCCAATAAAGCAAACCGTTTCCCCCCAACGACAGGTAAACGGTTTGCTTTAAATTTAATATAGCTAGCCGCTATTTACAGACACACTTAGCAGATTGCTCGCAAGGTGCCGCGGATGCAATAGTGCACATACCACTGCTATTTCCCGTACCGACACACCAAGCATTGCAGTCAAATGTATCAGGGTGCCCCGTATCATTAGCGTGGGCATGAACAACATCTTTACTTGGGTTAGACTCAACCAGCAAGCCATCGGGTAAGCATGCTTCGCCAAACATTCTGCCGTTTGCGACGCCATTTTTATCAGTACCAATATGGCAACCCGCAACACCAGGCGCGACTCCATCACTGTCTTTCCACCAGGTCGTTTTTCCTTCTATCCAATCACTGGGTTTAAAAGCAAATACACCTTTAGCACCCGGCATATCTTTCGCGCCACTTGATGGTGCTGAATCATGATTATCGCCAGCGATAACGTTGACAGCCACCCCCATACACAGCAGCAAGACGACTATTTTTAAGTAATTCATACAAATCCCTTTAGTCCTTTTAGCTCATGCAAAATTGCATATTAGCGGCCAGATAAATTAGGACAACTTCCCAAACAGCAAATCTTTTCGCAGTATAAAACACTGCAATAAAAGCTAGCAGTGGCATGATCTATTATCAAGTTAGATTCATTCAAGCAGCTAAGTCTATTACCTGCCTGTGCGGTGTAATCAAAAGATGCTCTCGCTGCAGCTTTGCGTATCTTTACAAACAGCAGTCACTCGTTGACCTCTAATTATCTATAGTTACAAACGTTAATAACTGGTTAACTTGAGAGTAGATTCTATGAGATTGCATGACACAATAACGCCCCATATTGCTTTAGCAGCATTAACTATCTCTCTCGTAGCTTGTGGAGGAGGTGGAGACAGTACTGACACCACAATTGCAGATCTCGCGCCCATCAGTGCAGTGCCCACAAACACAGCTCCCATATTGACCTTGGCAACCTCTAGTCTAGAGATCGAAAGTTTAAGTACTAGCAGCATAGAATTGATAACGAGCGATGCCGATGGCGATTCACTCTCCCTAAGCCTCAGCAGTCCATCTTTCATCAGCGCCGAAATACAGGGCAGCCAACTACTTATCAATGCTAACGATGTACAAACACAACAACAAGAAAGCCTTATAGTTAGTCTATCGGATGGGCAGGTTAGCGTTGAACAAACCTTGTTAGTCATCATCAGCCCCATAACCCAACAAAGCCTGCTAACACTTCCAGAATCACAGTTTAACTACGCCAATATTGTGTTGCCCCAGCATTACAACGTTAATGCGTTCGCAAATAATTTTCCGTTTCAATCTGCTGCAATCACATCTGATAATACGCCGGACAATAATCCCATCACGGATAATGGAGCCACCTTGGGCAGAGTACTTTTTTACGAAACAAAGTTGAGCCTTAATGATTCAGTATCTTGTGCGTCATGCCATGTACAAGCTGAAGGCTTTTCCGACTCTCGTCGTTTAAGTGTCGGTTTTGACGGAGGAGAGACGCGTCGCCACTCTATGTCGTTAACCAATGCAAGGTTTTATCAAACAGGAAAGTTTTTCTGGGACGAGCGAGCAGAAACATTGGAGCAGCAAGTATTGATGCCGATTCAAGACAGCGTAGAAATGGGCTTAACCTTAACTCAACTGGTCGATGTCATAACGGCTCAACCATATTATGCAGCATTATTTAGCAGTGCCTTTGGCGATGAAACGGTCACGAGTGAAAGAATAAGCTTTGCTTTGGCACAGTTTATTCGATCCATGGTCAGCATTGATGCTAGATATGATCAAGGTCGAGTGACGGTCAATAACCCGCTTGATGACTTTGGCAATTACAGTCTCGATGAGAATGCAGGTAAACGACTATTTATGACGCCAAGGAATGGCATTGCTCCCTGCTCTAGCTGTCACAGCAGTGAGGCATTTATTGGACCTGTTATTGCCGATGATTCGAATGCGACCACCAGTGCCAGCAACAATGGATTAGATGCAAGCTCTGATGCAGATCTTGGCGTGTTTGAATCAACAGGGAGTATGGGCCACAGAGGGAAATTCAAATCTCCATCTCTGAGAAATATTGAGGTTACCGCTCCCTATATGCACGATGGGCGATTCGATACCCTATCGCAAGTGATAGAACATTACAGCAGTGGCATTGCAGCTCACCCTACACTACAAGGCTCACTAAGGGATAGTGACGGTAACCCCGTTCGCTATAATTTCAGTGCTATAGAGCAAGCACAACTGTTGGCATTTTTAGCCACCTTAACCGATGAAAGTTTGTTAACTGATGAAAAATTTAGCGACCCTTTTGTTCGCTAATGCTATGGTGAAACGCATAAAAAAGCCTGCATAGCAGGCTTTTTTATGCAGTCGAAAATTCGCTAATCAATATTGATATCAGTATCTTTATGATCATACATATCTGGAGTGGTGTGCAGGTTGCCCGCAAATCCAGCTTTTTCCAACTGTTGGCGCACCGCCTTGACTTGCGCGGCAGTCACAGGCTCCTCACGGCCACCTAAATATAAGCGTACAAAGCTGATGAGCTTTGCTAACTCGCTATCGGTAAGCACATTCTGAAAGCTGGTCATCGGCATAAAGTTCCGCTCTTCATCCAGATAGGTCGGCGCTAAACCACGGATCGTCACGGCGATAGTATTGAAAGGATCACTGTGCATGATAATGCCATTATTAAGCAGTGTTGGCGCAATCGGATCGCGACCTTTACCATCTTCTCCGTGGCAAGCTCCACAGGTATCAGCGTACATGGCAAACGTTTCAAATTGTTCTGCTGAATATGACTCCGCCACAAACCCCGTAGGTGAAAGCTGCTTTTGGCCATCTGGAATAGTGTTATAAACATCACCAACCAATAAATAGCGTGATATCGCTTCAATATCATCTCGAGTCATCAAGCTGGTGCTATTTTTCACCACATCAGCCATACCAGCAAACGCTGAACCTTTATCAGAGTGCCCAGTGTGCAGAAAATCTGTCAGCGACTCTAAATCCCATCGGTCTTCGTGCAGCTCTTGGGCAGAAATATTAGGGGCATTCCAACCATCAATTATATTACCTTGGAATATTTTTTCAGGGATTAAAGCCTGCGCCAAATTTCGAGGGGTGTGGCATTCTGAGCAATGACCCAGCCCCATCACCCAGTACTTACCCTGCTGCCACTGCTTGAGTTCATGTTCATTCAGCTCTACATGCTCGGGGGCTGCATAAGACAGAGGTTCGGTATCCATGAACACCAGGTTCCAACCTAATAGCCCTTGGCGAATATTGGACGGAAACATCATCTCATTAGGATCATTCTGTCTTGGCACCGCCGTAATCGATTGTAAGTAATTCCATAAATCTTGAGTGTCTTGTTCGGTTAAATACTGATAAGAGGTATAGGGCATTGCTGGATACAGATACCCATGCTTGCCTTTTCCATCAAATAACGCAGCTTTAAACTCTGCATAGTCATTATCACCAATACCTTCACTGAAGTGTGGCGTAATATTGGTTGAATAGATGGTGCCAAAAGGCGTTTTAAATGGCAGCCCACCTGCAAAACGCTCGCCACTTTCTGAGCTATGGCAAGCAACACAGTCACCCGCATTGGCTAAATATTCACCTCGTGCAACTGATTGAGTGTCAAGCGCAGCAAGTTTGGCGTCATAACGAAGCCTTTGCTCGGTAATATAAGCGCCAATAGCCAGTATTTCATTACGACTTAACTGTTCCGCAAAAGCTGGCATCAGGTTATTCAGACCAAATTCGATAGTATGTTTTATCTCCTCAATACTGCCACCATGCAACCAAATATCATCTGATAATACTGGCGCACCTATTTCAATATTGGCAACAGTACCGTCGCCATGGCAGCTTGAACAATATTGCACAAATATCTCTTTACCCAGGTCAATCTTCACTTGTGGCGCATTTAAGTTTCGACGCTGTAGGGAGCCTATGTAGTAAGACATTTTTAGAATTTGATCTTCCGACAAAATATCTTTCCAACCAGGCATTGCACCATGACGTCCCTTTTCAATAGAGTGGATAATATCTTTTTCGGTTCCGCCATAAAGCCATTCATTATCAGTAAGGTTGGGAAAGTGCTTTTGCCCTTGAGCATTGGCGCGATGACATGCTGCGCAATGATTTTGAAATAACAACTCTCCGCTTTTAGTTACTTGGGGATTAGCGGCTAATCCTCCTAGACTGAGATCGCTCAAGGGTGCTATTTGCATATCCAAGTCAGTCGTCGGGGAGCTCAGCGCATCGTCGATCTGCTTCCAGCCCATTAAACCAGCCCAGTTTCCTAGACCTGGATATAAGACTAAGAATCCTGCAGAAATAATAAATGCTATTAGGTAAGCCAGGTAAAAAATGCGTGGCGGAGGTGCATCGTTTTCATCAATACCGTCAAAGCTCTCAATGGTTTTATCTTTATCGGCAGTATGCTCAGTTCGCCAGTATTTAATGACCACCAACGCCATAAATGCGAGAAAGATGAAGATGAATACAATCACCCAGGTGTTCCAGAAAACAGTCATATCAACGCTCCTGATCGCTGGCAGTGTCATTCCCTAAGCTTTGTAAGTAGTGAATCAAAGCTTCTCCTTTTGTCACCCCTTTCACAGCAAGACGCGAACGCTCTATCTCACTCTCAGTGTAAGGCACACCTAACCCCTGTAGGACGCGCATCTTATTCTCAATATCATCGCCTGATAGCACCTGTTTAAATAACCATGGATACGCCGGCATTAAAGACGTTGGAACAACCTGCCTTGGATCAATAAGATGTAATCGTTGCCACTGCGCTGAATATTTCCGTCCCAAATTAGTCAAATCAGGCCCCGTTCTTTTCGACCCCCAAAGGTTAGGAAACTCATAAATATCATCCCCCTCCTTATTCGCTCGACCATCACGTTTTATTTCAGGCTCAATGCCTCGCACCATCTGAGTGTGACAAACATGACAACCTTCGCTTATATAAACATCTCTACCCGCGACTTCTAATGCTGTTAGTGGTTTGGCTAACGACGTCGCTCTAATTTCATCGGTGCGAACAAGGTTAGGTACCACCAGCACCAATACAGAAAAACTGGCAACCACAATAGTTGAAATAATCAGGATAACAACCGAGTGCGTAAAGTCTTTAGTTAGCATCAGCAACTCCCTCCTGCTCTAGCGAAACGGTTTTGTAGAGATTAAATGCCATCAGTAGCAGACCCGTTACAAAACATGCACCGCCAAAGAATCGAACAAATAACCAAGGAGCTTTAAAGTCCATTGCTTCAACAAAGCTGTAGACAAGCGAGCCATTTTCTTGCTGTGCTAACCACATGTAACCTTCACCAATCCCTGCAACCCAAAGCGCAATGGCATAAAGCGCCACACCCACATGGGCTAACCAGAAATGCCATTTGAGCATTCGATTTGACCAAAGCTGAGTCTTACCCCACAAGCGCGGAATAAAGTAATAGAAAGTTGCAATACCCGACATACCAACCCAACCGAGCGCTGCCGAATGTACATGACCAATAATCCATTCGGTGTTATGTGCCACCATGTTAAACCAGCGAATCGCCAGTAACGGCCCTTCAAATGTCGCTAAGCAGTAATAGAGAATTGCCGACATGAAAAACCACATAATGTAATCAGTCTTAAGCTTTTCCTTGTTTTGCAATAAAGTCATCGCACTGTTAAATGCCCCAGCCCAGGAGGGAAGCCAAAGGATGAGTGACATAACAATACCGATATTTTGAACCCATACAGGTACTGATGAGTAAACTAAGTGATGGGTACCCGCCCAAGTATAGAAACCTACTAGGCCCCAAAAATGGATGACGGATAAGCGATATGAATAAATAGGTCTTTCTGACAACTTAGGGATGAAATAGTAGTTCATACCAATGATGCCGGCTGTTAGCAGGAACCCAACGGCATTGTGCCCCCACCACCACTGAACAATGGCATCTTGAGCCCCCGCAAATACAGAATATGATTTCATTAAAGACACAGGCATAGCAAGGTTATTAAGGATGAAGATAAGCGCCACCACAATAATAAAGGCGCCAAAGAACCAATTTGCAACAAAAATATGATTGACTTTTCTTTTTGCTATCGTGCCAAAAAATAGCACTGCGTATAACACCCATACCAGTACAATAAGCAAATCAATTGGCCACTCTAGCTCTGCATATTCTTTACTAGTGGTATATCCCATCGGTAAGGTAACTAAAGCCAAAAACAACACGAGTTGCCATCCCCAAAAAACCATCCAGGACAGGCTTTGATTAAACAGTTTAGTTTGACCAGTTCTTTGCACTATGTAGAGTGAAGTCCCCATCAACATGTTGACCACAAAACCGTAAATCACCCCCGAGGTGTGTAGCGGTCTTAAACGGCCGAACTGGATATACTCAGAATCAAAATTGAGCACTGGCCAATACAGCTGCGCAGCCAGTACGACGCCAATAAACATTCCAGCAATGGACCAAGCCACTGCGGCCACAATAAAGTAACGGACAACTTTTACGTCATAGAGCTCCATGCCTGGTGACATACGCTATTCCCCTTCCTTTTTAGTACCGAGCACTGAAAAATAATAGGCAATATCTTTGATATCTTGCTCTGATAGAGCATCAGCTTGCTGCTGCATTAGAATCGCAAGGCCACTGGTGCGTTGCCTCGACTTATAATCTTTGAGGGAGGAGATCAAATAACCCACTTTCTGACCACGTAAATTAGGGTAAGGATCTAGTGTTGATATGCCATCTTCACCGTGACATGTCATACAAACTTTGGCTTTTTGCTTACCTATTTCAAACGACGGTTCATAGTTCGCCTTGGCGTTAAAGGCTAAAAATGAAAGCGCGATTAGCAGGATTATTCGATTCATTAGTTGTCTCTTATTTTCTTATGCACCCTATTGAAACTAGTATGAATGGCTCGATTTGCCAGCATCAATAGTCATATCTTCTAAATAACTTTACGTTTCCACAGTGGAATTAGTTCACAATCTTAAGCATTTGAATGGCAAGCTAACGCCTCTCACTCATTTTTAAATACTTAAAAGAGATAACATCTCTTCGCTCAAAAACAGGCTTTTTGCGATCAAAATCAAAATTTTAGAACTAGATGTATGAGATATTTAGAACACGTAACAACATGTATCTAGAGAGAAATAGAGATGGATTTTATTAGACATGTACCTGCATTACTTCACGTTATCGCAGGGATTGCCGCTGTTGAGGTGTTGGTAATAGGTTTGGGGCTAGCGATTAAAAAACTGCAATCGAGTTTTTAAAGTCACTGCAGCAACACAAAAAAAGCCTACTCAAGTAGGCTTTATGTATTGGGTGGATAGTGACTAGGATTAAACGCCTAACTTATCACGCATGGTGTAGTACCAAGCGCCGATAGCGCTGAATGGCACCTGGAACATATGCCCACCAGGGAATGGATAGTGCGGCAAGCCTGCAAAGGCATCAAATCGTGTTGCTTGACCATTAATCGCTTCAGCTAAGATTTTTCCGGCTAAATGCGTATAGGTAACTCCGTGACCACTGCAGCCCTGTGAGTAATAGATATTGCTGCCAATACGCCCGACTTGAGGTAGACGAGATAAAGTCAGCAAGAAATTACCGGTCCAAGTGTAATCAATCTTCACATCTTTAAGCTGTGGGAACGTTTTTAGCATTTTGGGGGTAATGATTGATTTGATATCCGCCGGGTCACGTGCGCCGTAAACCACACCGCCGCCATAAATAAGACGGTTATCACCAGATAAACGAAAATAATCCAGTAAATAATTACAATCTTCAACGCAGTAATTCTGTGGGAGTAAGCTTTTCGCCAATTCATCGCTAAGCGGTTCAGTAGTAATGACCTGAGTGCCACAAGGCATGGCTTTAGCTTGCAACTTAGGAATTAGCCCTCCAAGGTAAGCATTACCTGCCACCACCACAAATTTCGATTTTACGCTGCCGTTTGCGGTATGAATGACAGGGTTTTCCCCCTCGTCGACTTTAATTACCGCAGAGTTTTCATAGATCTTCCCGCCAAGGGACTCCACCGCAGCGGCCTCCCCCAAGGCTAAATTCAGTGGGTGGATATGACCACCGCTTTTATCGAGTAATCCACCAACATAGGCTTCGGTATCAACCACTTTACGAATAGCACTTCCATCCAGTAACTCTAGATGATTCATGTGGCCGTGCTTTTCCCACAGCGCCTTTTGTGACTGTAGATGTCCCATCTGCTTGTTATTAAGCGCGGCAAATACGCCACCATCTTGCAGGTCACATTGAATATTATACTTGTTGATCCGCTCCTTAATAATACGAGCGCCTTCAAAGGCCATTTCACCAAACAACTGACCCGCCTCTTTGCCAACAGTCTTTTCAATAGAATCGATATCACGACTAAAGCTATTGACGATTTGACCGCCGTTTCGACCCGACGCGCCCCACCCAATGCGCGCCGCTTCCAATACCGTCACGCTATAGCCCATCTCTAATAGGTGCAGTGCAGTCGATAAACCTGTGTAACCAGCGCCAATAATACAGATGTCAGTATCGATATTATCTTGCAGTTGAGCACGCTCTGTTTTGTCATTAGCCGATGCCGCGTAGTATGAATCTGCATGTGGTGTACTGGTCATGGTTTCCGCCTGCCTTTGGTTATTTATTATTGACATAACTTCTGTCCTTCTCGCTTTGTAAGCGAATTTTACGATCACTATCGGTGAGCTATATACAGCTCTGAATCTTCAACAATCTAATAATGCCTAGCGGCAGATCATGTAGAACAAAGCTTTACATGATCTGACTCTTTTTGGCTGTCTAGGCTGAGCTTGAGCGCTGCTTAGCATCGGCTCTGCGGGCAAAATACCAAGAGATGAATGCTATCAAGGACACCATAAGAATAATCAAGGTCGCCAAGGCATTTATCTTAGGAGATACCCCCATTCTTACAGAGGAGAACACCACCATAGGTAAGGTTGTTGCCCCTGGACCTGATGCGAAACTTGCGATCACTAAGTCATCTAATGACAAGCTAAACGACAGCAACCAACCTGCGACGATTGCTGGTGATATCATCGGCACAGTGATTTGAAAGAAGGTCTTCAACGGTGTAGCACCAAGGTCTTGCGCCGCCTCTTCCACTGAACGGTCAATCTCGCGCAATCTCGACGACACCACAACCGCCACATAAGCCGCACAGAAGGTTGAGTGCGCAATCCACACGGTTAGCATGCCTCTTTCTGCCGGCCAGCCCAGAAAGTCGGCCATATGCACAAACAATAACAGCAAGGACAAACCGGTGATCACTTCAGGCATGACCAGCGGCGCCGTAATCATATTCGACAAGGTTAACTTGCCCCAACCTCGAGCGAAACGGGTCATCACAAACGCCGCCATCGTGCCGAGAATAACCGCCATGGTAGAGGCGTAAAACGCCACCTGCAAACTGGTGCCTACCGCATCTAGAATCTGCTGATCGCGAAACAGCTCGCCATACCACTTAACCGAAAATCCCCCCCACACGGTAACGAGCTTAGATTCATTGAATGAGTAAAACACTAAGATGAACATTGGCGCGTACAGGAAGAACATGCCAGCCCAAAGCATAATGGTAGAGAAACTTAACTTCTTCATGCTGTTTTCTCCATTTCACGTGCCTGATAACGATGAAAGAGCGTGATAGGGATAATCAATAAACCCAACATCACAATCGCTAGCGCAGACGCTACCGGCCAATCTCGGTTATTAAAGAACTCTTGCCATAGCACTTTACCTATCATCAAGGAATCGGGGCCACCTAATAGTTCAGGAATAACAAACTCACCTACGACAGGAATAAACACCAGCATCGAGCCTGCAATAACGCCACCTTTTGATAGCGGCAATGTCACTTTCCAAAAAGTATTTAAGCTACGAGACCCAAGATCTGATGCGGCTTCAATTAGGCTCATATCTAGCTGCGACAAGGTTGCGTATAGCGGTAAAATCATAAAGGGTAGATAGGTATAAATAATGCCAATGTATACGGCAGTATTAGTATTAAGTATCTGCAGCGGCTCAGAGATAAGCCCAGTCCACATCAATATGTTATTGATCACACCATTGTTGCTTAATATTCCCATCCAGGCATAAACCCGAATGAGAAAAGAGGTCCAAGACGGCAACATTACTAACAACACCAACAAGGTTTGGCTGCTCTTTGGGGCTCTTGCAATGGCGTAGGCCATCGGATAGCCAATCAGCAAACAACCTAGGGTTGAGATTGTCGCCATTTTCAACGAACCTAAATAGGCGTTGTAATACAGTGAGTCATCAAGAATGAGCAGATAGTTGCCCAAATTGAGCATAATGTTTAGCGATTCTTCTGCGTATTGAAATAACGGCTCGTAAGGCGGTATGGCAATAATCGGAGTAGAGAAACTGATCTTAAGTACAATTGCGAAGGGTAGTGCAAAAAACAGTAGTAGCCAAAAATAGGGGACGCCTATGGTCCAGCATTGGCCTTTGGGTAATCGAAACTTTAACGGCTTTTTCATGATCGATTCCTTATGATCTAAGGACCACTCCGCTGGTGGCCTCCCAGCTAATGAAAACCGCTTCTTCCCATGTAGGGGGATCTGAACGACGTTCGCGGTTAGTCATGATGGTTTGAATTAACTGCTTATTCGGTAGACGGATGTAATACACCGAGATCCCGCCTAAATAAGCGATATCTTCCACAACGCCACTTGACCAGTTGTATTCACTTTGAGGCTGTTCACGAGTAATACGCGTCTTCTCTGGGCGCACAGCAACCCAAACGGTCTTATCTTCAACGTTGGTGGATACACCGTGATCAATATAAATATTCTGCGACAGACCTTCGCTGGCGATCATCAGATGATCGGCTTGATCTTCTATAATCTCACCTTCGAACAAGTTAACACTGCCTATAAACTCGGCAACCATGCGGCTACTCGGACTTTCATAAATATCTGTTGGCGTGCCAGTTTGCGCAATCCAGCCATCATTCATAATGGAGATCCGCCCGGCCATAGTCATCGCCTCTTCTTGATCATGGGTCACCATCACACAAGTCACACCAACAGCTTCAAGAATATCAACGACCTCAAGTTGCATCTGCGTGCGCAGCTTTTTATCGAGTGCGCCCATTGGCTCATCAAGCAATAGTAATTTAGGACGCTTAGCTAAAGAGCGAGCGAGTGCCACACGTTGACGCTGCCCACCAGATAACTGATTTGGTCTGCGCTTGGCATAAGCTTCCATATGTACCAGCTTTAGCATCTCCTGCACACGCTCAGTAATTTCAGCTTTTGGTAGTTTGTCCTGCTTTAAACCAAAGGCGATATTCTGCTCTACCGACATATGGGGGAAAAGTGCATAGGACTGGAACATCATATTGATAGGTCGCTCATGGGGCGGCATATCGGTAATATCTTCGCCATCGAGGAAAATTCGCCCCTCAGACGGCTTTTCAAAACCAGCGAGAATACGCAATAAGGTTGATTTGCCTGAGCCAGAGCCGCCTAATAATGCGAATATCTCGCCCTTCTTTATATTCAGTGACACATCATCTACTGCGCGCACTTCATCAAAAAGCTTACTGACTCGGTCGATCTGAAGTAGCACTTCGCCTTGCGTCTTTGTAATCGGTTTATTGGTGACGCCCAAGGTACTAGTCATATTACTTCTCCAACAGATAAGCCCTTAATGTCAAGGGCTTACCTTTTAAAATTGTGTCTATTTTTGCTGTTGATCAAAAAGGGCAAGGTAATACCTTGCCCTATATTTGATTAATAACCCGATTTCACTTTGGTCCACACGCGAGTCAAGGCACGCTGTGATTTCAT
This sequence comes from Shewanella kaireitica, assembly GCF_023284045.1. Taxonomy (GTDB): domain Bacteria; phylum Pseudomonadota; class Gammaproteobacteria; order Enterobacterales; family Shewanellaceae; genus Shewanella; species Shewanella kaireitica. Next base: position 404,848 of record NZ_JAKIKQ010000001.1, on the reverse strand, counting down.
TGGACGTACATCACCGACGTAAAGGCGATCTAACACCTCTTTGCTTGGATAAATAGAGGTGTTAGTACGTACCTCTTCATCCACCAACGGCAGCGCAGGAACATTTGGGTTCGCATAAGCAACATAGTTACTAATAGGCGCAATCACTTCTGGACGAAGTAGATAGTTGATAAAGGTGTGGGCATTTTTCACGTTAGCTGCATCAGCAGGTATCGCTAACATGTCAAACCATAGGTTTGAGCCTTCTTTTGGAATTGAGTACTCAATAACCTGGCCATTTTCCGCTTCTTCTGCACGAGCAGCAGCTTGGAAAATATCCCCTGAGTAACCAAATGCAACACAGGTATCGCCGTTGGCTAAGTCAGTAATGTAACGTGAAGAGTGGAAGTAAGTGATGTACGGACGCACTTTAGCCAGTACTTCACCCGCCTTTTTAAAATCATCAGCCTTAGTGCTGTTTGGATCAAGCCCTAAATAGATTAGCGCCATTGGGATCATCTCATCTGCGCTATCTAACAGCGATAGTCCACACTTAGACAATTTCTCAGCATATTTAGGATTAAAGATAAGCTCTAATGAATCAACCGGGGCATCTTCGCCCAGTGCCGCTTTGACTTTATCAACGTTGTAACCAATACCATTTGTTCCCCACAGGTATGGCACTGAATACTGATTGCCCGGGTCAGCAGATTCCAGCTGAGTCATTAGCTCAGGGCTTAGATTCTTATGGTTTGATAATTGATTCGAATCAAGCTTTTGGAAAGCACCCGCTTTAATCTGCTTAGCTAAAAAGCTATTTGATGGTACGACAATGTCGTAACCTGAGCGACCAGAAAGTAACTTAGCTTCAACCACTTCGTTACTGTCAAACACATCGTAGACAACGCGAATGCCAGTCTCTTTGTGGAAGTTTTCAAGCGTATCTTCGGCAATATAATCAGACCAGTTATATACCCTGACCACTTCTTCTGCGTAAGTGACACTGCTGGCCAAAACACTTGCAGTGACGAGTGCTAGAGTGGTCACCTTTTTTATAAGCTTCATGCTATCTCCTATTTAGCGTAGCAGCAGAGATACCTTCTCTGCTGTTGCTGCATTGTTTGCCGATTAATCGACTTAGTTCTTATTGTTAACCAATGCTACACCTGAAAAACCGCACCGGCAGTTGCTACTGCTTTACAGCTTTCATATAGATAATGCTTTGTTTTATAGCACTATCTATATGAATGACTCCTTTTTATTAATCTCAACTTTTGCTTTAAACCACTACAGCTATCAATCCCCAAAATCGATAGCTGTAGCGACACGTTCTAAACGGTTAACAGTAGGAATTTACGCTCCCAAGAACTGATCACTTGGCGGTAGTTCTCTAAATCTGCTTGTTTAACGGCCACATAACCATTAGTAAAGATCTCTCCTAAATACTCACGGCAAGCTGAGCTCTCAGCCATCACTGCCAACGCTTCTTCAAGGGTGAGTGGTAGCGATATTCCGCTACGGGTTTCATTGGCACGACCTTGAACTGGCGTCATAGGTTTAACATCTTCAACCATGCCCATATAGCCACACAATAAGCTTGCAGCTATCGACAGATAACTGTTGGCATCAGCACCTGCAATACGGTTCTCAATACGTAGATTTTGCGGTGACGACTCAGGAATACGCAGACCACAGGTGCGATTTTCTTCGCCCCATTCCAGATTAACTGGCGCCGAAGTGCCAGGTAGAAAACGGCGGAAAGAGTTCACATTTGGCGCAAAGAGTGGCAGTAGTTCTGGGATGAATTTCTGCAGGCCACCAATGTAGCTATAGAACAATGGGCCTTTGCTACCATCTTCATTAGAGAAGATGTTCTTGCCTGATTTAATGTCAACAATGCTTTGATGCAAGTGCATCGCACTGCCTGGCTCATTAGTGATAGGCTTTGCCATAAAGGTGGCGCATACATTGTGCTTCAGCGCCGCTTCACGCAAGGTACGCTTAAACACAAACACTTGGTCAGCAAGCGTCAATGCATCACCATGGGAGAAGTTAATCTCCATTTGTGCAGTGCCCTCTTCATGGATCAAGGTATCGATATCTAAACCTTGGATCTCACACCAGTCATACATATCTTCAAATAGCGGATCGTATTCATTGGCAGCATCAATAGAGAATGACTGACGACCTGACTCTTGGCGACCTGAGCGACCAACCGGCGGAATAAGCGGCTGATCGGGATCTTCATTAATGCGAGTAAGATAGAACTCCATTTCTGGGGCTACAACTGGCTTCCAGCCCTTATCCTCATACAACTTAAGTACTTTCTTAAGTAGATTACGTGGAGATAGTTCTATCGGATTACCCATTTTATCGTAAGTATCGTGGATCACTTGCGCTGTCGCTTCAATCGTCCAAGGAAGCTTATAAACGGCATTCTCATCGGGCACGCAAACAAAATCGATATCAGCAGCATCCAATAAGGCGTCATAAGCTTCATCTTCAACATAATCACCAGTCACTGTCTGCAATAGCACGCTTTCTGGCATACGCATGCCTTTTTCATCGATGAACTTACCCACAGGGGCAATCTTGCCACGTGCAATACCGGTCATATCACAAACAACACATTCAACTTCGGTGATCTTTTCGTCTTTTAAATAGCTAATTAGTTTTTTCATTATTATTTTACTCTGCTCGCTGCACGGTGCTGGCAAGCCTCATTAAAGGCCTTAAAAACCGCAGTATAAAAAGCGTTATCTAACACTTTCCACTCAGGATGCCATTGAACACCTAATGCAAAATTCTTTGCGTCTTTGACTGAAAACGCTTCAATTAATCCATCATTTGCATATGCTTCTGGCCGCAACCCAACACCCAAACGGTCTACGCCTTGAGTGTGCACAGAGTTCACCTCTGCGGAGCTGCGGCCCCACGCATCGTGAAGCAGTCCCCCAGGTTCTATCTTGACCTCATGGGATAAACCATATTGCTCTTCAACGGGTGCCGTTTTGTCTTCACGGTGCTCAATGAAGCCACCGACTTCATGCAACCTTTGGTGCAAGCTGCCACCAAATGCGACGTTCATCTCTTGAAAGCCACGACAAATTCCAAGCACAGGTACACCCGCCTTAATAGCGGCATGAATTAACGGTAAAGTTGTGGCGTCTCGCTTGGGGTCGTGATGTGTTCCCGCTTCACTTGCAGGCCCATCAAAATGGTGCGGCTCAATGTTTGAGGGGGAGCCGGTAAACAAAATGCCGTCGAGTCTTGATAACACGACTTCTGCAGGGCAATGTCCCAGCGAAGGGATAACCAGAGGCCAAGCTTGAGTGGCATCTGCTATAGCTAATAAGTACTTTTCGCCAACAATGTTAAATGGGTGCAATCCTAACTGTTGATTGCATGCCGTCACACCTACTACCGCGAGCCCTACTTCCGACATATAACACCTTCAATCCTTCGTATTCAGAGTTTTTTCAATGGTTTTTATAGTAATTTTTAATCTTGATTTACGAATTTTTTATAATGAACAAATTACACTCAAATGTTCATTTTTTCACACAGTACACTTAATTTTGAAACTAGGCAATAGATTAACAGTCAGGAATGTAAATAATATCGAACTAAAATTAAAAAGCACATAATTACAGCAACTTGAAGTTGATAAGGTTTGTTTTACCAGTAAAACAGTGGCTTTTACAGGCAATAGCCGAGTGATTTACTCATGTTCTCCATTGTTGACACACTTCACAGAAACAGCGCTAATATGCTTTATATTATTTACACATGGTACACGGGGATTTAGAAAGGACACTGGACATTCGCGTAAATAAAGCGACAAAAGCCACCAGCTAAATAAGTATTTAGCTGGTAAGGTCTTATAAAGAATTTTCTTTTACGATTAGAAGTTCGCTGGAGTGGTCGCGCTAACAATACGGCAAGGCGTATCAAACGGGTTACGAAAACGATGAGGCAGTTCACTATTAAAGTAATAGCTATCACCTTCGTTAAGTTCAAAGACCTCTTCACCAACGGTGAGCTCGAGCTTCCCTTCAATCACCATCGCGGCTTCTTGCCCTTCGTGCTTAAGCATCTCAATGCCTGTATCAGCGCCCGGAGGATAAGTCTCACTCATCACAGACATGGCGCGATTTGGAAAATCTCGACCAATTAACTTGAAGTCTAAAACACCATCACCAATATCCAAAAGTTCATCACTACGATAAACCACCTTCTGTTCGCTGACAGTCTCATCTTCAATGGAAAAAAACTCCACCAAAGACATAGGTAATCCTGATAGTACTTTTTTCAAAGAACTCACTGACGGACTAACGCTATTTTTCTCAATCATCGAGATGGTACTGTTAGTCACACCTGCGCGCTTAGCAAGTTCGCGCTGTGATAAGCCTTTCTCTTTTCTAACGGTTTTAAGGCTTGCTCCAATATCCAAATTCTTTCCCCTAATTGAAGTTGTCGTTCTATGCCTCCAACAACATGCAGAACAATAAAACGCACGACCCGGATCTAACTCAGCACAGCTTGAATCAATAAGTGCTGTTCATTTTATCGGGCGTAGTTTGTATTCTACAGGAAAGCGTGTTAAAAATAACGAACATCTGTAAATAATTTATTTACAGAGTCTTGAGTATACTGTCCCAAGTCCAATTTACAATAAAAACACATGTTTGGAGAAAATATGTCAACTAAAAGCCCGGTGCATAGTGAGCAATACCCAGCCTCATATTACTTTGCAACAGCAAAAGAGCTACACCAATCACCGCGACTGGAAGAGGTAATCGATGTTGATGTATGTGTTGTAGGTGGTGGCTTTAGTGGCATTAATACTGCGATTGAACTCGCGCAAAAAGGCTTTTCTGTCGCGCTACTCGAAGCGAAAAGGATTGGCTGGGGAGCCTCTGGGCGCAATGGTGGAGAGCTTATTCGCGGCATTGGTCATAATATTGAACAGTTCGAAAATATCATCGGCCGTGAAGGAGTAAACAGCATCGAGCAGATGGGCTTTGAAGCTGTCGACATTGTCAGGCAGCGAGTCAAACAGCATAACATCGACTGTAATTTGCAGATGGGCTATTGCGACTTAGCAATAAAACCTAAACATATGCATGAGCTCGAAGCAGATCTTGAACACCTAACCAAGATTGGTTACGGCAAAAACATGACCCTACTCGACAAGTCGCGTGTTGGCGAAGTGATAGGCTCAGACTTCTATCAAGGCGCGTTAGTCGATATGGCGAGCGGTCACCTACACCCTTTGAATTTGGCGTTAGGTGAAGCCAAGGTTGCTCGCAGTTTAGGGGTGAAAATGTATGAGTACAGTGCGGCAGAGAAGATCATTAAAGGTGATAAACCTAAAGTGATGACTGCACATGGTGAGGTGAATTGCCAATACTTGGTGCTGGCAGGTAATGCTTACCTGGGTCACGAACTTGAGAGTAATATTGGTGGAAAAGTCCTGCCTGCTGGCACTTATATTTTGGCAACAGAGCCATTAACGCAAGCACAATGTGACAGCATCATTCCCAAAAATATGGCTTTTGCCGACCTAAGAGTCGACCTTGACTACTACCATCTCTCAGAAGATAACCGTCTGCTATTCGGCGGCTTATGCACCTACTCAGGAAAAGACCCTAAGGATATAGAGGCCGCACTCAGACCCAATCTTGAAAAAGTATTCCCGCAGCTTAAGGGTGTACGTATCGATTACGAATGGGGTGGTATGATTGGAATAGGCGCGAACCGCCTACCGCAAATAGGCCGCTTGCCAGATGCAAAAAATATCTTCTACGCTCAGGCCTATGCAGGCCATGGCGTAAATGCCACCCATATGGCAGCCAAACTAATTGCAGAAGCCATTAGCACCCAAGCAGAACGGTTTGATATTTTTGCACAGATCCCTCACATGACATTCCCAGGAGGTCCTCACCTACGTTCGCCGCTGCTTGCTATGGGCATGCTCTATCATAGATTCAGAGATATTTTTTAAACTTGCGGCATGATATTCGCTACAGCAGAGCAGTCAGCTGCTGTTATTCAATTGAAGCTGTCGCTGTCAGTGGTTAGTATAATGCCTGCAGATCTATCGCGCCTAATATAAATGAATTTACTTATCGCAGCACAGAAGCTGGTTTAATACTTTTTCAACATAAAATAGCGGGCAGGACTACCTGCAAACTCTGGCACGGTACCGACAACTTCAAAACCTAGCTTTTGGTAAAACTGCGGTGCTTGAAAAGACAGAGTATCAAGTTGAGCCGCAAGGCAACCTCTTTGCTTAGCCTGCTCTTCCGCTTGCTGCATTAACTGACGGCCAAGGCCTGTGCCTCGAGCTGCTTTGTCGACCCACACCACTTCAATAAGAAAATTTTTGTAGATGCTGCGGCCAGTAACGCCGCCAATAATATTTCCGGCATCATCTCTGGCGACAACGGACAATGGCTGAGTGTCTTCATCCCCCATGTTTTCATTTCTATGCTGGCGAAGCCCGGCAACTAATTCGTCAAATACGCTGCGGTCTTCACAGTGTAATACTTCGATTTTCATAATGGTTTCTCATGGCTTACTATGCTAGATACAGCAAGGCGCTTTCATATTGCCTTTTACTTGTACTCTAAGCTAGCACCTGTAACATACTGTTGTAAATAAACTATCTATATGTTCACCTAGGCTAGAAACCAGAAAGCCTGCAGATTTCTCTACAGGCTTTGTCTTTTTACTCACATTTTTTACGCCGCTATCCGCTACCAAGCAAACTGCTCGAACATTTTGTCTACCGGAGTCTTGGCTACATGATTGACGTAGTTGCTGATCACTTTTTGCGATAAGCCTAGGATTATCTCTAGTACCTGCTTCTGTTCATAACCTGCCGCGTAAAATACCTCTAACTCTGCGGGCTCAACATTGCCTCTATTGCGCACCATACTCAGCGTTAAGTCTTGTAGTGCCTGCAGCTTAGCTGTTGGCATTGGTTGACGATTACGCAACGCCTCAGTTAAAGCAGGATCCACTTTCATTGAGTGGGCAATACCGGTATGAGCAGGAACACAATAATGGCATTCATGTTCTACGTTAATGGTTTGCCATACAACGGTGAGCTCTTCAGCATCAAAAGACGAACTGGTGAATTGCTGGTGCAACTGCGTATACGCTTGCAAAATATTGGGTGACTCAGCCATCACTGAATATAAGCCAGGTATTCTTCCCATCTGTTTCTCAGCGCCTTCTAAAATAGCTTTACTCTCGGCTGGTGCAGATTCAACGGTATGAAATTTAAAGTCATTCATGAGGATATTCCTAAAGTTAGTATTACTTGATTCACTAATTTAAGAGCAACTACGTCACTCTGATTAGTCGATTTAAAAACAACATCGCTTTCTTTAAAAACAATATAACTAGCTTTGAACGATCGTTCAAGATAAAATTGAACAATCGTTCAAACTTTTTATTGGTGTGATGGCTATATGGCAAAGAATGCAAAATTCAATCGAGAACAGGTTGTTGAAAAAGCAAAAGATTTGTACTGGGAGAAAGGCTTTCATGCTACTTCTATGCGTAATTTGCAGGATGTCATCGATATGCGCCCCGGCAGTATTTACGCGACTTTCGGTAGTAAAGAGGGATTATTTAAGGAAGCTTTAGCAAGTTATACCCAAGCTGGTATCGAACAGCTCGCGCAATCTCGTGCAGAGACTAGTTCGCCAATTGAGGCGCTAAAAGCCTTTATGAAAAGAATGATTATTGAACAGCGAGCTTGCGCGCCAAGCCCCTTATGTATGTTGGCAAAAACCGTTGCAGAACTAACCGATGAGCAGCAGGAACTGTTGCAAGCTGCAAAAGACTCATTGAAAGCGATGGAACATGAATTTGAAAAACTCATTATAGAAGCCCAAGCTCTAGGTGACGTTAGCACAGATAAAGATGCCAAGAAGTTAGCTCGCCATATTCAGATCCAGGTCTCAGGTCTGCGTACATACAGCAGAACCTGCGATGGAGACGCGCCATTAGCTGAAATGATAGACGATATCTTTAACCACTACCCTTTCTAGTCACTAGGGATTAACGGCCCAACTTTATAGACCATCGCCTGTACCATGATCTTTGAACCATCTCTTAGTGGTTCAAGTTCTGGCCGAGCTTGAAAACCTAACCTTTGGTAAAGCGTAATAGCCGCTGCGTTATCAATCGTCACAAGCAAGTTCACCTCATCAATATTAAAATGTGTTGCCCAAGCAAGTATTTTTTGCAGCAACAGCCTACCAATACCTTGGCCGCGTGCACTATTGGCTACCCACATTTGATATACATGAGCACAGCGATCACCACTGTTATGCAGTACACCAAATGCCAAGCCAACTGCTGTGCCATCGATAAATGCAACTAATGGCAACTGCGCTGTAACTGTTGCAGGTGTTAAACGGGCCCGCCATGTCGCTTCAGTAAACAGCTGTTCTTTTTCAAAAGTGGATCCAAATGAGTCGGGGGCATCTTGTAAAGATGCCAAGCGTAAACGCTTATATTCGCGCCAATCTTGCTCCGTTAATTGCCTTACTTCTATCGAAGCCATAACAGCTATACCTTTCCATTTTTATGCCATTGTCATCACCCAGACTACATAACAGGATGAATTATAACCATATCAATTTTATAGATTTTAACGCTACAATCACTACACAGGTTAAGATATAACATCGACTAAGCAGAAGTGGAGTGAGCTTTGACAACCGCAAAATACAGCACTATTGCCGCTTGGTCGTTAGCGATTGCCCGGGCTCTCAGCGCAAGTAATATCGAAGCAGATGCCTTATTTAAACGAGCGGGTTTATCTCTGCCTCAGCTAGAAGCCGAACCCGACTCACGGGTGGCGATTGATAAAATGACATTACTTTGGCAGGCAGCGGAGCAAGAATCTGGCTCTGCGGCTTTTGGACTTACCGTCGGCCAATATGCTTACCCAATAAACTTTCGCGCCCTTGGCGCACTCATGCTAAGCAGTGATACGCTCGCCCAAGCCTTTGAAACCTTGCCCGACTATGCTGCTCTAGTGAGTAATTCAGCAGTAATTAGCTTACAACGTACCCCGCAGCTACTTGGGTTTACAATCATCCCACTTAATGGCGTTGAGATCAGCGATCTCGCGATAGATGCCTTTTTCGCCAGCTTGATGTTGCACGGTAAACAGATGATTGGTCATAGCGACTTTGTCCGAAAAGTTGACCTGCTCAGAGCAATACCTAAGTCACAACAAGCTTGGTCTGACATGTTTGGCTGCCCGGTGACGATGGCTGCAGACAGCAACTGTATGTGGATGGACCGCACCATGCTTGAGCAGACCGTTATCAGTAGAAATCGCCATCTAGCACAGTACAATGAACAAGTTGTCAGGCAGTATCTAAATAACATGCAAGCGCTAAGCTGGCAGGAAAAAACCAGCCAAGGGATCCATGCCCTACTGGTTAATGGCGAGCCAACAGCGCTTAGAATTGCGCAGATGTACAACATCAGTGAGCGCAGTTTAAGCCGTTATCTCAAGCTTGAAGGGACTGGATTTAGAGCCTTGTTGAAGTTAAAGCGCCAAGAGCTGGCCCGTCATTATCTGCTGAATACTCAGATGTCCGTTAGCGCCCTATCAGACACTTTAGGCTACAGCAGTGTCAGTAATTTCAGCCGCTCCTTTAGCCAGTGGAGCGGCGTTAGCCCGGCAAATTATCGCCTGCTATCTAAAGATAATTTCAAAGTCACAAGCTAAGTTGGCGAAAAATGATAACTAACTCGTTATCAACTTGTAATAACTTACAGTTAATTGTTAATTCCCTAGCCAGTGAGTCATTATGCCAAATCAATCTTCACAATGCTGTTTTCCCTTCACCTCCGGCACCTCTTTGCCGCTGTTGGCTGCTAGTTTAACCGCAATACTGTTAGCTGGATGTCAGCCAAATCAAACGATCACCGATGACAGTAGCAATGATGACTATGGCTTTACCGCGGCAAGTAGCCATACCATCAATGCAAATAAAGCGCTGTTGGATGAGCTCCCTTTTGCAGACACCCAAGACTTTACCGATGCCAAACGCGGTTTCATCGCCAGAATGCCAAAACTGGTTGTGACTGATGGTCAAGGTAAAACTATCTGGGATAGAACCGCTTACGATTTCATTACTGGAGAAGCACCCAGCAGCGTCAATCCGAGCCTTTGGCGCCAAGCAACACTGAACAATATTGATGGCCTATTTAAAGTCACCGAAGGCGTATATCAACTACGTGGCTTTGATTTAGCCAATATGACAGTGATTGCAGGTAAGACAGGCTGGATAGTGGTAGACCCGTTAACCACCGCAGAAACGGCCAAAACTGCATTTGATTTTCTTAACCAACAACTAGGACAGCGACCGATTAGCGCTATTTTATTTACCCATAGCCACATGGATCACTTTGGCGGCGCGCTCGGCTTACTTGAAAACAATACGAAAAAGAATAGCTCCCTAAAAGAGATAGACATTATCGCACCCGCAGGCTTTATGCATGAAGCCACCAGTGAAAACGTCATGGCAGGTACCGCAATGAGCCGTCGCGCCATGTATATGTACGGTAAACAACTTCCTCGCTCAGCGAGGGGGCATATTGGTTCTGGTTTAGGTAAAGAGCCAGCATTTGGACAATTTGGCATTTTGAACCCCACCACCGTCATTGAACATGACTCAACGCAACTCATTGATGGGGTGCCGTTTGAGTTTCAAATTGTCTCTGGCAGTGAAGCGCCAGCTGAATTTACCTTTTACCTACCAGAGCAACAGGCTTATTGCGGCGCAGAACTGGTATCCAAAAACATGCATAATCTCTACACCCTGCGCGGTGCTAAGGTGCGTGATGCACTTACATGGAGCAACTCGATTGATAAAGCGCTCAATGCACAGCGCGATACCAAGGTATATTTTGGTAGTCACCACTGGCCAATTTGGGGGCAAGAGCCAATCAATCACTTTTTAGAAACCCAGCGCGATACCTATAAGTATATCCACGACCAATCTGTGCGCATGCTTAATGCTGGGCTTACTCCAGCAGAGATAGCCGAAGCGATTGAAATGCCGCCGGTACTGGCAAATACTTTCTCTAGTCGCGGTTATTACGGCACAGCTAAACACAATGCTAAAGCGGTATACCAAGCCTATTTAGGTTGGTACGACGCCAATCCCGTTAACTTAAACCCGCTACCTGCAGTCGAGTCAGCAGAAAAGTATGTCGCCTTAATGGGCGGCGCTGACAATATTATCAAGCAGACTGAAATCGCCATAGCAGACGGCGAATATCGCTGGGCGGCAGAACTCATTAACCACCTTGTGGTGGCAGATGATAGCAACAGCCGAGCTAAAGAGCTGTTGGCTTCAAGCTACGATCAACTCGGGTATCAGGCTGAGTCAGCACCTTGGCGTGATGTGTACCTGAGCGCGGCCTATGAACTGCGACATGGTAGTCCAGAGACTGGCATTGATTTGGCCTCCATGAAACAAATCTTACTGCGATCGCCAGTCGAGAACTTTCTGCAATCGATGGCATCAAGGGTTATAGGGCCAAAGGCGTTTGGTGAGGAGTTTGAGCTTAATATCTACTTTACTGACCTTGATAACAACTACGTGCTAACGCTTAAAAATGCAGTGCTGCACCATAAACTCGCTCCAAAATCTTCTACCGCTAATGCCACGCTTAACATCAGTCACGAACTGTTTATCGACCTGATTATTGGTAAGGCTGGCGTAAAGGATGTGCTATTTTCAGATGAGTTAGAAATTGAGGGCAGTAAGATTGATTTAGCCAGTTTCTTCTCCAAACTGGATAAGCCTAAAGGGGTGTTTAATATCGTCACGCCGTAAGGTTTATAGGTTCAATATTAAGCGGCTAGCCCATAGTTTAGATACTATGAACTAGCCGCGTCATCATTGATTAAGCCTGTCCATATTGATTCTAATCAAGTCAAGCATAGATAAGAGGTCGCAATGGATGGCGTTAACTTTGGCTGTCTATGTATTTCTTTCCCTCAACCCAGCCTCTGCGGTGGTCATAGTTTTTACCTGTGTATTTATCATCACCACACACTTTTTGTTTCGACAGCATGCACGCCGAACGACGCGGCTGCAGCAGTGATAATAAGGACTTCTTACCAAATAAAGAGCTCAATACTAATGAGGGTTCGTCTTGGCCTTGGCATGCAACCTCCTTGTTCAATGCTCAAAGCAAGCATAGTAGGAGGTCGCGATTGATGCCATTAACTATGGCTGTCTATGTATTTTCGTATGACTAATGGGCATAATATTGCAAATGGAATTAATGCCATAAAGTCTGAAACGACTACTTGTGCAACAGGAGGTACCGGACTGTCATGCCCACATTAGTTAGAGAGAACGAACATTTTATAGGTACATTTTTTTATTGGATACCTTCTATGGTTGTGTTAATTATTTCTAAGGAAGTCTCTGAGTACATATATATTAGCTCGAATGGTCTTCAGGTGTTCTTTATTTTTGTTTGCATTTATACACCGATATATGGACTGGTTCTTAGGAGGTTTTATAAAAAACGCTGTATAACAAATTATGTTGAGGTATTTCTTGTTTTTGCTATCTATAGTTCGATGCTCCTATGGTGCTACCACTCACAAATTATTTTTTTTGAAAGTTTGGCTCTTGTCTTAAATGTTGAAAAAGATAGTGTTAAAAATATAGTTTTGATTGCTTACATTTTTCTTGTTTTTGAAATTGCTAATATCATCTCAAAGTTTGAATGTAGAAGATTAAGAAATAAGTCTGATGAAAGTAACTAATAAATGAAGAATAGATAAAGGCGTCAGAGCCCATTAGCTTGTCGCTCTGTTTTCCTAGATTCACGCAATAAGCGACACACGCTTCCCCGTCATTGCTTCTAACGTGTAAATCTCTATTGCTAAATATCTATTGCCAGCCTCTATAAATCAACAACATAGCCAGCTCCCCTCTTAATATCAACTGACACTATCTTGCCCTACTTCTACAAAAGTACTTTCAATGCTTATTGCGGAAGAACAAAAGGTAAAATTGATGAATGAAGCCAAAACAATGTGCTCGAATACGTAACTAGCTAACTCTATCGGGAATATAGAGGAAAGGTGGCAAAAGGTACTGCTTTAAATTAGCTGCCTTGCATAAATTGACAACTGTTGGAAAAGTGCCGTCGTCGTTTACTTAAGCATTAACTATGGGTGTCTATGTATTATTTTATGTATTATTGCCATTCGAATTAAACTATCCGTGCCTATGTAGCTTTTGTACTATCTATCCTCTTTGCTCTCCACGGGATGAAATAGTAAATAAATAAAAAAGAATACAAAAAAACCTAAAAATCCAATTAATAATCCCGATAATGACCTACTTGCAATTTCTAGCCAACTGCCAACTTTTGGCGCTATTAATACTCGTAATAAAACAAAAACTGCTATTAGAATCGTAGTGTACAATGCGACCTTTAATGTCCTGAAAGAATGAGCTTTCCAATTCATAATATATCCTATTTATTTTTTTGTGTGTCTAACACACCATCAACTGTTTTTGATGCAGTCTGTGCTACAACATCAACTACCGCTCCATTTGCAACAGACTTAACAATTGACCCAGCCAATATCTATTGCCAGCCACTATAAATCAATAACATAGCCAGCTTACCTCTCAATATCAACTGATACTATCTTGCCCTACTTCTACAAAAGTACTTTCAATGCTTATTGCGGAAGAACAAAAGGTAAAATGGATGAATGAAGCCAAAACAATCTGCTCGAAGACATTCTATCGGGGAGCAGAGGAAAAGGTGGCAAAAGGTACTGCTTTAAATTAGCTGACCTGCATAAATTGACAACTGTTGGAAAAGTGCCGCCGTCGTTTACTTAAGTGCTCACAAAAACGATTAAACTCCTGCAACCTGCAACCGGACCGTGGAATTATGACACAAAGCCAGTCTCTAATGAGGCTGGCTTTCCTTATGGCTAAGCTCAAGCTCAATCCAGCGCTATCCAAGTCGCTTTAATCTCGGTGTATTTATCAAACGCATGTAGCGATTTATCGCGGCCGTTACCCGATTGCTTATAACCACCGAATGGCGCGGTCATATCACCACCGTCATAATGATTTATCCATACCATTCCGCTACGTAGGGCTTTGGCTGTTTTGTGCGCCTTGCTTATATCAGAGGTCCACACGCCAGCGGCTAAACCATAGATACTGTCGTTTGCTATCTCAATCGCTTGTTGCATGCCATCAAAGGTGATCACCGATAACACTGGGCCAAAGATCTCCTCTTTCGCTATGGTCATCTTGTTATCAACCTCTGAAAAGATAGTTGGTTCAATATAGACACCACCACTGTCTTGCATCACTTGACGACCACCATGATTCAAGGTGGCACCTTCATCTTTACCCGACTGAATGTAACCCAGCACATTGTCGAGTTGCTGCTTATCAACCACCGCGCCCGATGTGGTATTTGGATCGAGTGGATGCCCCGGTTGCCAAGCTTGTAACTCTTCAGCAATAAGCCCGATAAGTTCATCTTTAACGCCGGCTTCAACTAATAAACGTGAACCAGCAGTACACACTTCACCTTGGTTAAAAGCAATGGCGCATGCCGCTGCTTGAGCCGCTTTTTTAAGATCTGGCGCATCATTAAATACGATATTAGGGCTCTTACCACCCGCCTCTAACCAAACCCGCTTCATGTTTGACTCACCTGCGTAAACCATTAACTGTTTCGCGATTTTAGTTGAGCCAGTGAACACTAAGGTATCTACGTCCATGTGCAGCGCTAAGGCTTTACCCACGGTATGACCAAAACCTGGTAGTACGTTGAGCACGCCTTTCGGAATGCCTGCTTCAATGGCAAGCTGCGCCATGCGAATCGCTGTTAGCGGTGATTTCTCTGAAGGCTTTAATACCACACTATTACCTGTTGCCAAGGCTGGCCCCAGCTTCCAACATGCCATTAATAGCGGGAAGTTCCATGGCACAATTGCAGCAACGACACCGACAGGCTCGCGAGTGATCATGCCGATCTCATTGTGGGCAGTAGGCGCTATCTCATCATAAATCTTGTCTATCGCTTCACCCGACCAGCGGATAGAACGCGCAGCGCCAGCAACATCGACGGCACGGGAGTATTGAATAGGTTTGCCCATATCGAGGGTTTCTAGCAGCGCTAACTCATCAACATGCTCTTCGAGCAGATCGGCAAAACGGATCATGACTTGTTTACGTTTAACTGGAGGCAGGTTTGCCCACACACCACTTTCAAATGTCTCTCTGGCATTGCTAACCGCAATATTAGCATCGGCCTCATCACAGCTCGCCACTTTAGCCAACACTTTGCCATCTATCGGACTG
Source organism: Shewanella kaireitica (assembly GCF_023284045.1). Classification (GTDB taxonomy): domain Bacteria; phylum Pseudomonadota; class Gammaproteobacteria; order Enterobacterales; family Shewanellaceae; genus Shewanella; species Shewanella kaireitica. The sequence goes on along the minus strand of NZ_JAKIKQ010000001.1, from coordinate 389,456 downwards.
ATGCAGTCAAAGGTCGCTTTCGATTGTGACTCAACATATTCGCCAGCGATGAACGCTGAACCATTAATAGCGATTGAATCTGCGAGTGCTTGCCACTGGCTGCGGTTTTCGGGTGTGCTCATGATGACCTCTTAACGCTGTATGTAATTATTAGAATCGCTTTAAATGGGCTCTTTTTACCTATAAACGGCAACCGAACCCAAGAAGGTATTAAGCAAGATTACGCTTAACCGCCCCTAAATTTCAATATATTTTACAAAAAGTTCATTTTTGCTATAAATAAATGCACAAAAAGCTTTCATGTTCATTATTTCTGACATAGCATAGCAAATATCAACCGCTCGATTAAAAAAGCAACACTTACTAAAAAAACAACAATAATTAAACTGAATCAAGGTAGATGATATGGCAGATTCACAGACGCACCACCACAGCGAAACACCGTCTTTATCAAATTACTGGATGCCGTTTACGGCCAATAGACAATTTAAGTCTAACCCCAGAATGTTGGCTCATGCCGAGGGCATGTATTACAAAGACACTGCTGGTCGCCCCATATTAGATGGTACTGCAGGACTTTGGTGCTGCAATGCTGGTCATGGACGAAAAGAGATCTCTGAAGCCGTTTGCAAGCAGATCCGCGAGATGGACTATGCGCCCTCTTTCCAAATGGGTCACCCGCTTGCTTTTGAACTGGCTGAACGTTTAGCGCAGATAAGCCCGGAAGGGCTGAATAAAGCCTTCTTTACCAATTCAGGTTCTGAGTCTGTTGATAGCGCGCTTAAAATTGCCCTGACTTATCATCGCGCCAATGGTGAAGCCACTCGTACACGCTTTATCGGCCGTGAGCTTGGTTATCACGGCGTCGGCTTTGGCGGTATTTCAGTCGGTGGTATTGGTAACAACCGCAAGACCTTTAATCAGCAGCTACTACAAGGTGTTGACCATCTCCCCCATACACTTGATATGCAAGAAAATGCTTTTTGCCGTGGCATGCCAAAGACTGGTGCAGAAAAAGCAGAAGTGCTTGAGCAGTTAGTTGCGCTGCACGGTGCCGAGAATATCGCAGCGGTGATTGTTGAGCCTATGTCAGGTTCTGCTGGCGTTATCTTGCCACCAGAAGGCTATTTGCAAAAATTACGTGAGATCACTAAAAAGCATGGCATTTTATTGATTTTTGATGAAGTGATCACCGGCTTTGGCCGTGTTGGTGATGCCTTTGCAAGTCAGCGCTGGGGAGTCACTCCAGATATGATCACCACAGCCAAAGCACTTAACAATGGTGCCATTCCTATGGGCGCGGTGTTGATAGATGACGCCATCTACGACACTTGCATGCAAGGACCAGAAAACGCCATCGAGCTGTTTCATGGTTACACCTACTCAGGCCACCCGGTGGCAGCTGCGGCCGCTATCGCCACCCTAAATATCTATGAAAACGAAAAGCTATTTGAACGCAGCCGCGAACTTGAAGGCTATTTTGAGGATGCTGTACACAGCTTAAAAGGCTTGCCCAATGTCATCGATATCCGCAACACCGGCTTGGTCGGCGGTATTCAGTTTGCCCCAAGTGATAAAGGAGTCGGCAAGCGTGGCTTTGGTATCTTTGAGCACTGCTTTGCTAATGGCACCTTAGTGCGAGCAACTGGCGACATTATTGCGATATCGCCGCCGTTGATCATCGATAAGCAACAGGTCGATACCATCATTAATACCTTATCGGATGCGATTAGCGCTGTCGGTTAATCTCAAGCCTGTTGCCTCAATTGTCCGAGTTTAGGTGATAACAGCAACAGGCTAATCCATTAAAACCTATAAACACCATTGGCTCCCTAAAGGGAATTAGAATTAGGATTTTTGCGCTATGCACACGATTAACCATTACATAAATGGCGGCCACACTGCGCCTAGCCAACGTACACAAGCTTTTTATGAGCCAGCAACGGGAGAGGAGCGCGGCAGTGTCTCCTTAGCCAGCGCAGCAGATGTTGCAGGTGCCATTGAAATAGCAAAAAAGGCTCATGAGTCTTGGTCTAAAGTCACTCCACTAAACCGTTCTCGAGTGCTATTCAAGTTCAAAGCGCTGGTCGAAGCCAATATGGATGAGATGGCAGAGCTGATCACTCGCGAGCACGGCAAGGTACTCGACGATGCTAAGGGTGAGATCATTCGTGGTCTAGAAGTGGTTGAGTTTGCCTGTGGTATTCCGCACCTATTGAAAGGTGAGCATACAGAGCAGGTCGGTGGCGGCGTCGATGCGTGGACCTTAAACCAATCTTTGGGCGTTGTGGCGGGTATTGCACCGTTCAATTTCCCGGTGATGGTACCCATGTGGATGTTCCCAATTGCCATTGCCTGCGGTAATAGCTTTATCATGAAGCCGTCAGAGAAAGACCCAAGCTCAGTGATGCGTATGGCTGAACTACTTACCGAAGCTGGGTTACCTGATGGGGTATTCAACGTCGTTAATGGCGACAAAGAAGCGGTAGACACCCTGCTCACTCACAAAGATGTGCATGCGGTTAGCTTTGTTGGTTCAACCCCTATTGCAGAATACATTTATGCTACCGCTTCAGCACACGGTAAACGTGTTCAAGCCTTAGGCGGTGCTAAAAACCACATGGTATTAATGCCAGACGCCGATCTAGACCAAGCCGTTGGCGCCCTTATGGGCGCAGCCTACGGTAGTGCGGGCGAACGCTGCATGGCGATATCAGTAGTGCTAGCGGTTGGAGATTCTGGCGATGCCCTTGTTGAAAAGCTACTGCCGCAAATCAAAGCACTAAAAGTCGGCAACGGCGTGACGCCAGAGATGGATATGGGGCCACTAATCTCGGCGCAACACCTAGAGAAAGTGACCAGCTATGTTGAAACGGGCCTCAATGAAGGCGCCAAGTTACTTGCCGATGGCAGAGCGCTAACCGTTGCTGACCATGAACAAGGTTATTTCTTAGGTGGCTGTTTGTTTGACCATGTCACCCCTGAGATGACTATCTATAAAGAGGAGATCTTTGGCCCAGTACTCGCCATTGTGCGAGTAAAAGACTACGCCGAAGCGTTGCAACTCATCAATGACCATGAGTTTGGTAATGGCACCGCCATCTTTACCCAAAGTGGTGAAGCGGCGCGTCATTTCTGCCATCACGTGCAAGTGGGGATGGTTGGGGTGAACGTACCAATCCCTGTTCCAATGGCTTTCCATAGTTTTGGCGGTTGGAAGCGCTCACTGTTTGGTCCTCTGCATATGCATGGCCCAGATGGAGTGCGTTTTTACACCAAACGTAAAGCGATTACCGCTCGCTGGCCGCAGCCAAGTAAGCAAGCCAAAGCAGAGTTTGTTATGCCTACAATGAAATAACCGATTGATGCGCAGTTAACGCTGCGCATTTGTCGTTGTTATCAGCCAACAACATAACTCATGCACGTAAAGGGAATAGAGTCCGATGAGCATAGGCATTGATTCAATTATTGATTTTTCGGCCATCAATACCGCCGTAGAACGTTACAAGCTAGCTGCAGAAAAACGGCTTCAGGGCGACCCTCAGCAGCAGCTGCAAAACCATTACTCAAGTGATTGTGAGCAGTTTCATGCTGGGGTTTGGCAAGGTGATATTGGCCGCTGGAAAGTCTGTTACAGCGAACATGAATACTGCGAAATTCTCTCTGGGGCGAGTGTCGTCACCGACAGCGATGGTAACCAAACCACCGTAAAAGCTGGTGATAGATTTGTGATCCCAGCGGGGTTTGAGGGTACCTGGGAGGTACTTGAAGATTGTCGCAAAGTGTATGTGATTTTCGAGCCAACTAGGCGCTGAAATCATTTTTAGCCATGAGGTCGTAGCAAACGCTGCTGTTTGGCAAAACCATAAGATGCTTAAAACATAATAATGGAGCGTCTAAGTCAACATAGTAAAATGGAGATACTACCGTGTATAAAAAATTAAATAATAAACGGATTGCCCAAGTTGTCGGTCTAACCTTATCAACAGCGCTAATTGCACCACTTGCTCAAGCAGAGTTCTCTGGTGAAATTGGAGTCACCAATGATTATCGCTTCCGTGGCGTATCTCAGACTGCGGGTGACTTTGCCGTTCAGGGCAGTGTTGATTACAGCATGGAAAATGGTATTTTCCTTGGCGTGTGGGCAAGTAATGTTGATGATGCTAGCTACGATGCGGATGTAGAAGTTGATATTTATGCTGGATATGCTGGGGCTTTCGGTGCCGATGAAGAGTGGGAATATGACGTTACATTGACCTACTACACTTACCCTGGACAAGATGAAAGCTCGCAGTATTTAGAAGCTTCAGTCGGCTTATACTATGGCGATTTCCATCTTGCACAGTGGTATACCAATGATTATTCCAATGCCGATGTCGCGTTAAACTATACCGAGCTTAACTACTCTTATGAGATTTTTGAAAACTGGAGTATTGATGCTCACGTAGGTTACAGCTATGGCGATGGAGCAGACTATGATTGGGGTGAAGACTACGCCGATTACTCTATTGGTGTCTCCACAGAACTTGGCGGTGTGGCGCTGTCCTTAGCTTGGTTAGATACTAACCTAAGTTCAGACAATATCATTGACTCTTCTGAGCCTTGGAGAAACGACGGCACAGTATTAGCGTCAGCAAGCTACGCTTTCTAATACTGCTTTTACCTTGTTTCCTACCCATAAAAAAACCGCCTGCTGGCGGTTTTTTATTAGCTGACTGATATTCAATTATCTAAGCTTTGGCATTAAAACAACTTCACCCTCAGTGATCTTCCGACCAACCTCACGCCAATGGTCACTCAAATGTGCATGTTCATCACTGCGCTCGGGGAAAACACGAGTCAGATTATCAATCAACTCAGCCTGCTGTTGACACAGCTCAGCCCATCTTTTTGCGTTAGAAACGCTCATATTGTCATCCTTTACCGAAAAGAATAGCCAGCCATCACTCCTTGGCCGCTAATACACACTGTATTAACTATCTGAATTGCATAATGCAATTAACATCAATATATCCTATTGATTAAAAATTACAAATCTTGGCAAACTGTGCTCTGCCCACTTTAAAAAAGCAATCAGCCAGAGTATCTTAGGTGATAGGACTAGGAGCAGTTGATCTTTCGAGCTTATTTTTTGTTCGGTTCTTTACCGTAAGGAATAATGCTTCTAGTACAAGGCTTGAGCGATGAAGCTTAGCTGGCTAAGTGAAAAGCTCATCACACATGCTAGTCATAAAAGAATAGATGCATTGAATCGACCCCAAAGGACCGCGTTTCTTGGCTATTTATACTGTGTTGTAGACTATTTGTGGAGAATAACTAAACAGCATAGCCTCCGCCTTGTCAAAATAGCCAATAAACTGCGGCCAAAACAACCGTGAAAGATCTACAGTCCCTAAAATAGAAGGAATAGATATGACGCCAACGCTACTCAAAATCGCTTTTATTGCTATCGGCATCTTCATTGTCTACAAATTGATTTTCAGCGGTAAGAAAGGGTTAACCGTTTTTGAAATGCATTTTAAAGAAGGCAGATTAAACTCCCACAAAGGTAAGATCCCTGAGAAGTTTGAAAAAGAGTGCCGCGCTATCGCCAAAACCAACAAACTGACCTGTACCGTTAGAGCTGAAAAACTCAACGGCGTCAGATTGCATGTATCCGCCAATGTTAGCGATGATATTACTCAAAGAATTAGAAACATGTTCCCCTTTGAGTATTACGACAAGAAGCAGGTCGATAACAGCCGTAAAAGCTCTTAATTACCAGCTATAAGCTAGAGCGTTCACTCTGTGGCGCTCTATTCTTTTGCTTTACTTTCCTGCTCTTTCTCATCTGCTTCCTTCACCAGTTCGTCATTAATAATCGGGGTGTTATCACTCATCATCGGCGCTTGTCGTGAGCCCATCACATCATCATCTGAACTAGCAGAAACCGAGTAGCTGGCATTAGAACCACATGCAGACAACAGTATAAACAAAGATAAAACTGCTAAATGTTTCATTAAAAAATTCCTTTTAAATAGACGAGAGCTAGCAGCATAAATGAATTATCTAAAGAAAGTTAGCTATGTTCTGCCATAAAATGTTTCTGCTGATTGCAGATTGATTAGCCCAAAATAGGTCAGTTATTTCGTTACTCTGTATCGCTTTGTTTAGCGATCACCAAGGTCACCTCAGCCATGGTGATCCCAAACTTAATAATATCGGTGCGATTAATAATAGTATTTTCATCCACTAAAAACATCCAATCATCAAAGCGAACCTGGTATTCGCTGCCATCGACTGGCAGTATCATCTCGTATTCCCACTGCAATGCCATACCTACTGCACGGCCAGTGGCTTCACCGAGAATATCGTTGGCAGTACCAGTATAATTACCATCGCCGAGACTGGTGATATTCCAAATACGGATCTGTTTTTCACCATCATCATAGACAAACCACTCTTTTATCTCACCAACATCACCGTCCCATTTAGCGATCATCTCAACGGTAAAACGACGCACCACATTACCGCTATAATCTTGCACGATCCCATGAGCCGTTAGCGGGCCATTGAAGAATGTTTTTAAATCTAGCCTAGGTGCGCTGCCTTGGTAATCTTCTATATCACGACTGCTACAGGCGTTCAGTAGTAAAACGTTTCCGAAAATAGCTAACGCTTTTAGCAAAGTACTAACGCGAGTTGAGAGCCACACACTCGATTTAAATTGGTTAATAGTATTTAACAATCGCATGCTATCTCCCCTAACAGCTGTTTACGTAATTCAGGTCGACTAGTTTGAGATGATAACCAAATGGCGAGAAAATCTTCGCTAAAGCCCTCTGGCATCAGCTCTTCTAACGGCTTACCGTTAAAATAAAATTGACTGCTATCAGCACTTAGCACTTGTAGGCTCAAGGTATCTCCTTCGTTCACGTCGGGCCATAGTTCACTAAGCGATGCTTGCCACTGTACCTGACGGCTTTGATCCAACTGCAAATGTTGCCATTGGTCGACTGTTGCTTCGAGCAAACGCTCACTGGGGATATCTTGGTAGTACTCAATCTCTAGTACCATTGGATATGTACCCTGATTGTATTCACCATCTGCGGTTAGTAGACGAGCTCGGTAGAGTGTGAACCACCACCATTCCATCTCACCTCTTCCCACTTCCTTTAAAGAGGTGAGATCTGCGGCAACATTCGCTTGTGAACTGTTGCTGGCAACAAACTGTGAGCTAGCTGATAGTCCCTGCAGCTCTGTAGGTCCAACGGTGCGAAGCTGAGGGTTATCAAAACCCTGCTGCGCCATAGAATGTGCGCTAATTGCGGCCGCGAAACATATTGCTGCTCGAAAAAGGAGAGAGGATCCCATGATAACCTTCCTATAAGGGTATACCAGTCAGGTTAACGCGTTAACGTTGCCTACTGACATTAACAAATATAGGAAATATTACGAACCAGACGCTAAATAGGATCAGTACACTGGTTAAATACTCTTGTGGCAACACAACGGCGTCAAAGCGCGCTCCGGCGAGGTAACTGATACAACCAAATACACCACCTAGGATCGCATTGATATAAAAAGGCAGTCTTTGAGTAAAAGCTAAGCTATAACGCATGCTGATGGCAAAATGGCACCAAAGCAGCCCCAGCCAGTATGGCGTTTGTTGGAACTCAAACAGCTGCATATAGGTAAGAAGCGAGTCGATAATCCCCCCGCAAGCAACCACTTTAACCATACTAAGCAGATCTGATTGTCTATTACTCGATAATGCAAAGTGCAGTAGCAATAACCCTGAGCTTATTACTATTGCACTGTTCTGGTACAAGATAGATAACCACCACACAGCTTGAAACATCAGTAAATTAACCAGATTCAACTGTGTTGTGGTGAGTTTACCTCTTCGAGCTAGTAGCATCTTGAAGCTATAACTCTGTTCTATATTGTGGTCTAACGGCAACTAGGTGCACTGTGCTGGTCGTGCGCTCAAGGAAACCGCCTTCACAGTAACTAAGGTAGAATTTCCACATTCTAATAAAATCATCGCCATAGCCAAGCGCTTTAATTTTTGGTAATGCGGCATCAAAGTTATTCTGCCAATCTTTAAGGGTCTTGGCATAATCGAGCCCCATGTCATCCACTGACCAAGTAACAAAATCAGTATGCTTGGTTAACTCATTGGTCATGCGAGTCACAGACGGTAGGCATCCACCAGGGAAAATATAACGCTGAATAAAGTCGACACTTTTTCGGTAACTATTATAACGTTGATCGGCAATGGTAATGGCTTGAATGAGTAGACGACCATTGGGCTTCAATAGTGACTCTAGCTTCTTAAAGAATCCCGGCAAGAACTCATGCCCCACAGCTTCAATCATCTCGATGGACACCACTCTGTCGTATTCACCCGTTAGTATTCGGTAGTCATCTTTAAGCAAGCAGACGCTATCAGCTAACCCCTCTTGTTCGACTCGGCTTTTGGCGTACTCAAACTGTGCATCTGAAATCGTAGTGGTGGTCACTTTAACGCCAAAGTGTTTTGCGGCGTAAATAGCTAATGCTCCCCAGCCGGTGCCGACTTCAAGCAGAGTTTGCCCCGCTTTTAAATCCAATCGCTGACAGATGGTCTCAAGTTTATGTTGCTGCGCCTCATCAAGCGAGGCATCGGCATGTGGATATAACGCGCTTGAATAGAGCATCTCTTTATCTAAAAACGCTTGGTACATGTCATTACCCAAGTCGTAATGCGCTAGAATATTCTTTTTTGAGCCCGCTTGAGTGTTACGGTTAAACAGATGTCCTAGTCGACTAAATGGCGTGGTTAGCCAAGATAGTTTCTGTTCAAGCTTATCGAGTAGCGGTAAATTTCTAGCGAAAATCTGCACAACTTTAGTTAAATCTGGGCTGTTCCAATGGTGCTGAATAAAAGCCTCTCCAGCGCCAATAGAGCCCGACAGTAGTATCTGCCGGTAAAATCTTGGATGCGTCACCACCAAAGTCGCATGCAGATCAGAGTCTTTGTTACCGAATTCATAACTGTTGTCTCCATCAATAAGACTCAAGTGCCCATTAGCTAGCGCAGGCAACACACTTAGCAGCAATTTTTTGGCTATATTATCCGGTAAACCCGCGCTCGCCAGACTTTTCTTAGTTGCTATATTTTCCATTATTATCTCTCCGCTGACTTACCGGGGTGCCCAATAAAAGGCACTCGCTTGATAAAAATTTTCAGTGCTTGCCAATAGATCCCTTGCACAATTCGCAATGTCATCAATGGAAACTGCAGTAACATTTTCCGTAAACTTTGATGACTCATCTCTCGCCTAAATAAACACAGATTGGCATCAAATAATTTTTGACTGCTACGGTTTTCAATACCCACTTTCACTGATGAACAGGGCGGTTGAATACGCCAAATATATTTCATGTCTAAGTCCATAAAGGGCGACACATGAAAAGCTTTGTCACTTGGTTGTGGATTCGCTAAATCAACCAAGTAATAGTGACGTTGGTTCCAAGGGGTATTACTGACTTCCGCCAACATATATTTAGGCTCATCACCTTGATAACAAAAAAAGCAGTTTATCGGGCTAAAATAGATCCCGAAGTGACGCACCTGGCCGACAAATACCACTCGATTACAGGTTATTTCGGCGCCAAGCGCTTCAATTTTCTCAAGCACTTTTAACTTTAAGTCATTCACTTTAGCTAAACCGACTGAGTCTCGATTGGTCGCTCTCAAGTAATCATTTGGATTAAAGTGTAAAGGAGCAAAGCCCGTTGCAGAAAAGAGCCAGCTCATCTGTTCGATTAAGTTAACTTCATCTAGATCAAGCACCAACATTGCCATTTGGTAGTCAAAATCGTGCTTACGCGGGCTATAGCGGCGATGCTTAACATCACCTTTATAAACACCACTATTTAGTTGAATGTTCATAGCTGTAGCCCAAATGATTCACACACATCAAAGGCACTATGCACCCCATCTTCATGAAAGCCGTTGTACCAGTAAGCTCCTGCAAAGTGGGTGTTATTCACGCCAGAAATCAGCGTTCGCTGCGACTGAGCTTGCATCGTTTGCTCATTAAATACTGGGTGCGAATAGTTAAATACCCGCAACACTTTGCTGTTATCGATAAGTTCAGACTGGTTAAGCGTTACACAGAAAGTTGGCGCATCGATCGGCAAACGCTGCAAAATATTCATGTTATAAGTCACTGAAGCTTGCTTTTGTGTGTCGCCATCTAAGCGGTAATTCCAACTGGCCCACGCAGCCTTTCTCTTAGGTAATAAAGACTCGTCACAATGCAAAACCACTTCATTGTTTTGGTAAGCAAGCTTGCTCAATACGTTAACTTCATCTTCAGTGGCATCACTCAGCATGGCGAGGGCTTGGTCGCTGTGACAAGCAAGTACCACCTCGTCAAATTCTAACCACTGGCCATTAACCTGCAGCTTTACGCCATCGTCACTGCGCACTATTGCGCTCACAGGGCTATTAAGGTGAATTGCAGATTCAAATGGTGCAATAAGGTCAGGTATGTAGCTACGTGAACCACCTTCTAATACGTACCACTGTGGTCTGTCGGTTATATTTAGCAAGCCGTGATTTTGGAAAAACTGAATGAAGAAACGTAATGAAAATGCCTTCATGTCATCGATGCTTGATGACCAAATAGCAGCGCCCATAGGCAGAATATAGTGCAGGCTAAAGAACTCACTAAAGCGTTCTTTTTCAAGCAGTTCACCGAGCGTTTGGTAATCGTATCTATCGTCGACAAATGCTTGTTTACACAACTTGTTAAAACGTAAAATTTCTCTAATAAATAACCAGAAGCGTGGGCGAAACAGATTACGCTTCTGCGCAAACAAGCTTGTTAACGTATTACCATTATATTCAAGCTGGGTCAGCGCATTGTGCACGCTAAAGCTCATCTCTGTCGCCAATGCTTTTACGTTTAAGCGGGCTAGAAGCTGCTCAAACCTTGGGTAGGTTCGGTCATTAAATACGATAAAACCACTGTCAATGGCGTACTGTTTACCGTCTTTTTCAATATCGATAGTGGCGGTGTGGCCACCGATATAATCATTAGCTTCAAATACACTCACATCATGCTTTTGCGATAAAATATGCCCACAAGTAAGGCCTGAGATCCCTGAACCTACAATGGCAATTCTTTTACGATTACTGCTATCAATCGTTTCCATTAGCGCACCTTCCTATTCTCTGTAGGGATATTTGAGCGACTACTTTGGCCATGCTCATTAACATCATGTTGTGAGTTGTTTGTGTCAATAGCTGATGATTCATCATGCTTTGGTTGCACTAACTTTTGCCAAACCCCTCGTGGTAATAGTGAGATAAATTTTAAAAGTAGAGTGAAACGACGTGGAAAGTGTATCTCTTGCAGACCCTTTGCTAAGCCGCTTCGAATGGCAATAGATGCTTGCTCTGGCGTTTGTTGCATCGGCATAGCAAAGTCATTTTTATCTGTTAGTGGCGTTTTCACGAAACCTGGACAAATAACGCTTACTCCTATCCCATGTGGCTTAAGATCAATGGCTAAACTGCTGGCGAGGTATTGCACAGCCGCTTTTGAAGCACCATATGCTTCTGCTCTTGGAAACGGTAAGTAAACAGCGCTTGAGCCCATTAAAGCCAGCTGGCTTCCGCGAGACATTAACGGTAAAAAGGCACTGATGCAGTGACCCATCGAGATCACATTAGTACGGATAACTCGCTCAAACAGTACAGAGTCAAAGTGCAATGCATCGTCTACGTATTCACATGTACCCGCATTGAGGATCACCAAATCCAGTTTTGCAAAGCCACCATTTTGAAGACGCTCAGCCTCAGCCTTTATCGCATCAATATCATTAATATCGAACAGTAGCTTCTCTGCACCAATTAGCTTATCCAGCCCTTGTTTATTACGGCCACAAGCAAATACTTTCCAGCCATGTTGCAAGTAATCATTAGCAAGCTGCAGACCGATACCTGAGCTAGCGCCGGTGATCAGTACTGTTTTTTGTTGCTGTGAGGCGGAGGCTGAAGGATTCATTTGGCAACCTTAGACTTAATAAACCCAATCAAACCACCCACTATAGGCAATTGCTCATAGAGCATAGCGCCTAAGTCAAAATAGTCTTGGTGCTGGCTAATTTTGCCATCGAATTTCAGTAAACTAACGCCCTCTACACTAATGGCATTACCTGCGTTTAACTTGGGGTGAACGAGATTCATGGTCCATTTCAGTGCTGCGGTGCTTTCATCACGGATCACTTGATGGATAACGAAATCTATCGATTCAACGTTTTGGTAGAGTGTTCTAAAGTAATCTGTTAGTGCATTGAGACCGGCGATTTTATGTAGTGGATCGCTAAAGCGGATGTCATCTGAGTAGATTTCATTGAGCAGTTCGAGGTTGTCTTTGTTCAATTTTTGGTACACAGAAACAAAGCGCGCTATTATCTCTTGCGGCAATACATCAGTACCTTGTAACGTCTCATCGATTTGAGCTGCTGGCTCATTAGTCTTGTTTGGCAAAACATTCAGAGTGTCGTGGTTGAGTGAATCTGCACTTGCTGTCATCCGAAAATCTCCTTGTCTAGATCTACCACTTCCACTTGGCTAACTCCGCGCTTCATTGCCGCTAGCTCTTTCAATGCTCTTTCGCGGGCAAATTTATGCTCGACGATAGGGTAAATATAGCTTTTATCTGAAAAAAGTTCTGCTTGATTAGGTATTTTAAGTTTATGAATTAACTTTAAATCTACCGCTTCAAGCTCTGGTAAGTAGTTACGGATAAACCCACCAGTTGGATCAAACTTTTCGCACTGAGATATAGGATTAAATACTCTGAAATAGGGCTGTGCATCGCAACCGGTTCCAGCAGACCACTGCCAACCACCATTATTGGCAGCCAGATCACCGTCGATAAGCTTCTGCCTGAAGTAACGCTCTCCCCAACGCCAATCTATAAGTAGGTGCTTGGTCAGAAAGCTGGCAACCACCATCCGCAACCGGTTATGCATCCAGCCAGTTTGGTTTAATTGACGCATAGCTGCATCTACCAATGGATAGCCAGTGTTACCGTCACACCATGCCTTAAACTCCAGCTCATTGTTTCTCCAAGCGATATTGTCAGCTAAGCGGTTAAAGTTATGTCCTTTTGATAGTCGAGGAAATGCCACCAGCAGATGTCGATAGAATTCCCGCCAAATAATCTCATTTAGCCAGCAGCGGCCAGGACTTTGATCATCAATCAAAGCATCAGGATAATGACTTAGCAACGCCACTACACACTGCCTTGCGCTAATAATACCGATGGCTAAGTAAGCTGATATCTGGCTGGTTCCATCAATCGCAGGAAAATCCCGGTTTGCTTGATAGTCTGCCATTTTAGTCAAAGCAAACTGACGTAATTGCGTGAGTGCGGCCTCTTCGCCAACCGCCCAAGCACCACTGGATACTTTGTCACAATGGAGGGTGATTTTGTCAGTGATTCGCAATGGCGCACCAATAGGCGTGGGTGGAGCAATTGTATAGATAGCGCTTCGACTCGCTATTGCGCGCCATTTTTTAGCAAATGGGGTAAAGACTTTGTACATCTCTCCCGATAGATTCCGTACGGTTAAGGGCGCGATCAAACAGTGCTGCTGGCAGAGCACCAGATCGACTTTATCGGCAACGGCCAGATCTCTTTGCTGCTCGTTATATTCAGGCTCACAGCTGGCAAACACGTAATCGACCTGCCATTGGGTTGTGTATTGCACTAGATAATCTGGGATCTGCTGAAAATTATCGAGATGATAAACATCTAGCGAGATCCCAAGTGCTGCTAGCGACACCGCAAGTTGGTTTAGCTGCCTTTCAACAAAATCTAACTGAATCGGGGAAACGTCATGTTGCTGCCATTGCATTGGAGTCGCAATAAATAGCGCTCTAACAGAGTTACCTTCACGCAGTGCATGTTCACAGGCATCAACTAAGTTTTGATTGTCTTGTACACGTAAGTCATTTCGAAACCATACAAGCGTAGTTGCAGCTTTAACTGTCATTTTTAACTCTCTTAGTTGTTACTTTAGATCTAGAACCTGCTAGTGATATGTTGTTTGATAACCGTTGATGCGTGATATTAGCTAAACCCAAGCTGCGATTATGACTCTGGGCATCGATTCCCCATAATTGCAGTTCAACCGCTTGCTCTTTGTCTTGCAAAGCTTGGCGTAACCCCTGAAATTCGCATATATCGTCTTGAGTAAACTGAGGCGGTACCACTAGCAGCACTCCATAACAATTAGCTCGACTAATTAACTGTTTGAGTTGCGCGATCTTATTAATTGAGAATTGCTGATGCTTAACGTTATTGGCGCTGAGCTCTGCTGACAGCAGTATTGGTTGCCACTCATCCACATCGCCAAAGCTAACCAGTAACATTGCAGGGTTGTTACCCTCCAATAACGCTAAGCGCCTTGCAGAGAAAGCATCCGCTAACTCTCTTGCCAACCACTTTTGAACCGTTTCTACATCAGAGGTTGATGGTGAGTTTTTTCCAAAGTCCGCTAACCAAGGTAAGAAAAGACAGCTTTTAAGCACATTAAAGGGGTAGATAGCTGTCAGCTCACTGAGTTTACGATGCAGCCCACAGGCGTCTAGGTTGGCGCAGCATTGATTCAAAAAGCCAATATTCTGTTGCCAGAAACTCAGCTTCTCATCACCTAGCAAACAATCAGAGCCTGTAGATGTCTCTTTAGCTGCTGACATCGAGCCTTTGAGTAATGGCTTTACCTTACTAATCGCAACGCCCTTATCGAGCCACTCAAGGATCTCCAAGATTTGATCTATGTGTGCTTGGCTATATAGTCTATGACCTTTAGCTGTGCGCTTGGGGATTACAATACCGAAGCGTCGCTGCCAAGCTCTTAGCGTAACAGGGTTTACCCCTGTTCGCTCTGCAGCTTCACCGATACTAAACCAGTCTTCAGCTGTTGTTTCTGCCTTAAGCTGAGTCATGACCCCTCCCCACTGATGTTTACTGACTTTATCCAGACGACAGTCACTCTCTAATCCATTAATACGCGTAGCGTAGCTTGAGCTCTTGTGGGTGCGGGTTAAGGTAAACCTGCTTTTCAATATACGGCGTTGGAAACTCACGCAAATAATGGTTAATTAAGGTCATTGGCACCAAGATAGGCTGTAGCCCTTGGTTGTACTTTAAAATGGCTTCTGTGAGCTCCGCCTTTTGCGAACTCGACAGGTGCTTTTTAAAATATCCCTGCATATGTTGCAGCGCACTAGTGTGGTTCTTTCGAGTCGCTTTGACCTTTAAGATCTGCATGAAGTGAGTGAAATAGGTATTAGCTATTTCATTCAAGTCGCCACTCATATCCGCTAACAGAGGGCCAAGCTCGCGGTACAGCTTGGGATTATGAGCCATCAACATATATTTATAACGAGCGTGAAATTCAAGAATATTGCTCTTGGTAAAACCTGATGCCTGCAAACAATGCCAATCGTGATAAGCATAAACACGGGTAAAGAAGTTCTCGCGGATTGGCAAGTCATGTAATCGTCCTTCCTCTTCAACTGGCAACAACGGATAACGTTCCATCAGTTTACGCGCGTATACCCCTACACCAGACTTCCAGCCATTATTAGTACCAAACTTGTATTCGGTTACTCGTTCCATGCCGCACGTTGGTGATTTAGCGCACAAAATATAGCCGCCGAGAAAATCAAGTTGTGCCACTTTTTTATCGCTAAACTCATTAAGTTTTTCGGTAACATCTATAGAACCATCGGCACTTTTAACAAATATGATGTCACCCTTTTTTTCGAGGCGTACAGACTTTCTAGGTGCGCCCATGCCAATTGCCATTTCAGGGCAAACTGGCACATAGTCAAAATGTTCAGCTATCTCCTTGCGACAATAGCTCGAGGCTTTATGTCCGCCGTCAAAACGAACCTTCTCCCCCAATAAACATGCGCTTATTCCGATTTGAATTTTGTCTGAATTAAAATGGCTCATAGCATTACTCCCTTAATTTTAAAGTCATTACGCGGCATACTTGTACAAGGATCACTTTCTTGTACAAGTTTATAATTCAGTATGGCAACTATCAGTATCTTTGCTGGATTTATCCAAAAAAAACGCCAGCAATATGCTGGCGTTTATCTTCTCAATTTGCTTTTTTGCTAAGGACGATTTTTATTAGCGAACTGCTCAAGCCCCCATACTAGTAAGACTCCGCATAGCATGGCGACAACGGCATAGCTTAACAATGCAGGCTGACCGGTAATATGTTCATACTGCAATGGTGACAAAATACGTTCATCCAATGGCACCATCTCGCCTTTTGAGTTTTCACGAAAAGTCAGTACTTCTTTCCATGGCCAAATTTTGCCAAGTGTTCCTAGCATCAGCCCAGTTAAAAATACTAAGGTTGCATCGTGATACTTACGTAATAATAGCGATAACACATGGCTAAAGCTGAGTAAGCCAGTGGCTGCACCTGCAGCAAATGTTGCCATAATGGCAATATCAAATCCCTTTACTGCGCCCATCACCGAAGTATAAAGCCCTAACAGCAATAGAATAAAACTGCCTGAGATCCCAGGTAAAATCATCGCGGTTATCGCAATACAACCACCCAGATATACATTGAGGTAAGTCATCTCTAGCGCAATAGGATTGAGCATAGTGATCCCCCATGCAATGGCGACCCCTAATACGAACAAGGCTAAGCGGCCAACGGTGAAGCCCTTAACCTGTTTGAGCATGTGCACTACAGATATTACTATTAATCCAAAGAAGAACGACCAAACGGGGATAGGATGGGTATGCAGTAGATAGGTAATAAGCTTAGCTAACGTGAGGATGCTAGTTAAGATGCCACCAAACACACACACAAGAAATGGTCCATTAATGTGCATAAAAGCCGCTTTAACGCCTTGTTCCTTTATAACGCTAAATAAAGAGGGTCTTATCTTTTTTATGCTATCAAGCAGTTGATCTAATATGCCTGTAATAAAGGCGATAGTACCGCCAGAAACACCGGGAACGACATCAGCTGCTCCCATTGCCATCCCTTTAAGGTAGGTCTTTAAATAATTCACTTTATTCCTTAATCGACTCAGTAGAGTTTTATGACAAAATTATACTGCGCTGCACCATAGAAGCGAAGCTTATCTTTGCCGCGAAACAAGTAAGACGCTAGCAATCGATGTTAATTCAATGTTAATCTCATCCGACCAGTAAAGTTCACAAGGAAGAAGATGAGCAATTCAACGAATAACAAGCAAAGCAACAAACCGACTAAAGTGATGTCTCTGTACAAGCGAATTACTCGCTTACCGTTTGGCAACAAGATATTTTCACTCATGGTCTGCCGCATGGCCCCTTACTTCGGTACAGTAAAACCTTTTATCAGTGAATTAAAAGTGAATAAATGCGTTTGTCTTATTAAAAAGCGTAAATTAGTCCACAACCATATTCAAACTGTGCACGTAATCGCAATATGCAATGGTCTAGAGATGGCGATGGGCACCATGGCTGAAGCCTCTATTCCGAGTCACTTACGTTGGATCCCTAAGGGAATGAGTGTTGATTACACTGCTAAAGCGGGCAGCGATATCACTTGTGTTGCTGAAGTAAAACCTGAGCAATGGGTTGTTGGTGACATGTTAGTGCCAGTAACGGCATATGATACCGACGGCGTAGCTGTTGTGCAGGGTACAATTAAGCTATGGATCTCAGAAAAACCATCGAGAAAATAAAGTATTTGCGGATAGAGCTTCAATGGCAGCTCATACCCTGCTATTATTTCGGTAATAATCGAAATAATAGCAGGCCAGAGAAATTAAGCTTTATCACGGTGAGCTAATTCTGCGCTTAAAGACAATGACACTGAGTTGAAATTATGGATATTGATGTTGCCGCAAAGGCATTAAAAGAGCTTGGTCACCCTACAAGGTTGACGCTATTTCGCTGCTTAGTAAAAGCGGGTCACGCGGGTTTACCTGTTGGACAACTACAAGAAACATTGCAGATCCCTAACTCAACCTTATCTCACCACCTTTCAAGTTTGATGTCTGCCGGCCTTGTTAAGCAGCAAAGAGAGGGAAGAGTTCTGCACTGTATCCCTCAATTTGATTGTTTAGACGGGTTAGTCGCTTTTTTGCAAGAGGAGTGTTGCAGCGACGAGAAGTGTTAATATTCATGACCCTTTAGGATAAAGGTGGCCTGTCTTTACATAGATAATGGTTTCTTGTTTAACAAATGGAAAATGCTCACTCTGATGTGGGCTTCTAAGCCATGTGTATTGTGGATAAGCGCCATGTTCATCGATAAACTCACCGCTAAGCACTAAGACCTCTTCACCGCCAAAGTGACGATGTGCTTGAAAGCGTTCGCCCGCTGGCCATTTAACTAACGCGATATGTTCATGCTCAAACTCATGCAGCGGCATGACCTGTAAACCACCGATCCCCGCTCGCCATTCATTAGTGCGAGTATTGATCCGCACTTTGTGTAAATCACGTTTATCGAACTGGTTTAACTTTACCAGCAGCACACAACCCTCTTTGCTAAACGGTGCATGGCTGCTTCCTGGCGGATTACGAATATAAGTGCCTGCGGGATAATCACCCTCTTCATCAGAAAATACACCTTCAAGCACGAGTATTTCTTCACCATAAGGGTGACTATGGCTGTTAAAACTGGCGCCAGCTTGATACTTTACGATACTGGTTGTGTGGCCACTTTCTGCTGCTGCGCGCTCCAATGGCTTACGAAACACCGTTGCAGACGGGCTATCTAACCAAGGTTGCTCTTGGGTTCTAATGACGACTCGCTGGCTTAAATCCATATTTAACATTAAATCCCCCTTTGCGCGCTGCACATTTTGATAAACTAATACGTACGTGGCGATGATTATAGCCAGTACAGTTTAACTGTCGAAGTCCCAATATGATGGGGATATTATGAATAAGTTAATTCAAATTAGAAGTGTATAAAGCGCTAGTCAATGCAGAATTGCTAATAAACACCACCAGCGCCGAACAACCAGTAGCTGACTAAATCTTGTGAGTCTATTTGCCGTTTTAGCGATTATCGGCATTTTTATTCTGTACTACATGACGATAATACCACTTGCTGCCGCAGTATATTTTCTAGCGGCATCTGGCATTACATTTATCGCTTACGCACTGGATAAGCAAGCAGCAAAAAAACAAAGTTGGCGTATACAAGAGTTTAAATTGCACCTTTTAGCACTGCTCGGCGGTTGGCCTGGAGCGTTACTGGCGCAGCAGACATTAAGGCATAAGTCAGCCAAAAACTCATTTAAAATCGTGCTTTGGTTGAGTATTTTGGTCAACCTAACAACTGTCTATCTATTATACGAGCACTTTTTTAACCATTATATTTAGAGCAAAAAAATGCAGCACTGTATTTAATGCTGCATTTAATCTACCTAGAAAAAGCACGCTACCACTGAAGTAACCCCGGCATAATGTCTAGTTGTTAGGCGTTACTGTCACTAATGCGCTACCGGTAATAGCGCCAAATTTTGCGGTAACAGTAGCAGTGCCAACACCTGAGGCCGTGACAATACTTTTCGCCCCAAATGCAACATCGTTGTCCGTTGAACTCCAATCAACATAATCAGCATAATCAAACACTGACCCGTCGGTAAAAGTGACCATTACTTGTACCTCTTGATAACTGCCATTAGCAATTGTCATACTACTTGGAATAATCTCAACTTTTGTTGGCTCAACAGGTTTAACAAGCAGTTCCATACTGTCGGTTAACTTTTGATAACTCATGCTAATAGTCGCGCTGTTACTTTCAGCGTAACCTATGGCGCGACCAGCATTAATATTTCCAGTATCAATTTCAATAACGCTTGGATCATCACTCTTCCAATTCGCATCTAAAGTGATATCGCTGGTACTTCCATCCGAATAGTGCGCAAGTCCCGTAAACTGAAAATAGCTCTGAGTGTATAGTGAATCAACTTTAGGGGTTATCTCTACACTGACTAAAACGGCCGGCGTTACCGTGCCTAAAGTCGTATCACTCACACCTTGATAAGTCGCGGTGATATCACTTGAACCAACAGCAACAGCAGTTGCTCTACCGCCTTTATAGCCAGAAGCAACGATATGGACAATATCAGGGTCACTAGAGACCCAACTCGCTTTTTCAGTTATATCTTCAGGTGGTAAACCATGACTATATTCAGCCCTTGCGCGATAACCTCCTTTTGATCCCACCGGTGCTTTTAAATGCTCTGGTGATACTTTAACTCTCACCACATAGGTATCTATAACCGTTAGATTCGCTTGGCCTTCAATGTTGTTATAAATCGCAAAGACATCAGTCTTGCCCACCTCATGACCCGTCGCAAGCCCTCGATCGGAAATAGCAGCAATATTGGGTTTACTGACGTACCAATCACTCAATAGCGTGACATTCTTAGTTGAAATATCACCTGCCGCATTCTCATAAACAGCATAGGCAATATACTGCCGGGTATCATTAATCTTTATGCTACTGTCTGCAGGTTCAATATTAACGCCCAAATATTCAATATCAGTAACGGTTACCAAAGCTAAGCCATTAATAGCTTTAAAACTGGCTTTGACAGAGGTGCGACCATGACTTGCTCCCGAAACTAAGCCACCTTCTTTTCCTGCAGTTACAACGTGAGCGATAATCTCATCGCCGACACTCCATGTCGCGAGTTGAGTGACATCCTCACTATGACCGTCACTGTAGAAAGCACGCGCTGTATATTGCTGCTGTTCGTTAATATTGACTTGCGAAATACTCGGCGTCACCTGTATTTCCAACAGCTCCACGGCAGTTACAAATAAAGTTGTTGTTGCAGTTTGTCCTCGGTAACTTGCCTTTATTCCTGTTTGCCCTTCAACAATCGTGTGCGCTATTCCTTCGGCATCAATAGATGCCACACTGAGCACAGAGCTTTGCCAACTCGATGCTAAAGTTACATCCTTATTGCTACCATCAGAGAAGACAGCAAATGCTTGATAAGCTTGTTCTAAACCTGCAGGTATCGTTTTATCGTGCGGAGAAACATTGAGTTCAACCACCGCTGCATCATTAACCCTTACCACCGCAGTATCTGTACGCCCCTTGTACTCGACCGTTATTGCTGTTTGCCCAACTCCGACACCTTTGGCATAGCCAGCATTAGGCGCCTCGGTTGCCACTTGAACAACAGTATTATCAGCACTTCTCCAAGTGGCTATTTGGGTTATATCTTCAGAAGACTTATCGGTGTAATAAGCCCGAGCCGTGAACTGTCCTTCTGTGCCCAAAGGAACCTCTACTAGCGTCGGTGTCATTTTTATATAATCTAACGCTCGGTCACTGACCATTAATGCTGCGGTTCCTACTAAACCGGCATAGTTTGCAGTGATTGTAACTTCGCCAACCGCATATGTATGAGCAACTCCCAATCGACTAACCGTCGCAATACTCGCAACAGAGCTAAACCAGTTTGATTGTCGAGTGAGATCCTTATGAGTTCCATCTGAAAAAATTCCCACAGCTTGATAAGTTTGAGTTAGACCCAGCGATACCGATGCACTGCTCGGAGAGACGATTAGCTGTTCGATAATCGCATTGCTAACGGTTGCCTTCGCAGTACTGCTTACCCCGTCAAATACGGCTTGAACCTCAGTAGTACCAACCTTAGCCGCTTCAGCGCGTCCTGCGCCAGTTCCAGCAGGCGTAATACTGACAACGCTAGAATCGCTAACACTCCAAATGGCTAGTTTGGTCACATCACTTCTTGAACCATCCGAGTAAAAAGCATCGGCTTGATATTGTCCTTTAGTGCCTAATGGCACGACCACGTTATTAGGTGTAATTTGCAAAGCGGTAACAGTCGCTTGAGTCACTCTTAGCGTAGCTGTAGATGAAAAACCAATATAGGAGGCTTTAATTTCACTTACACCCTCTTTATAACTTGTGGCTAAGCCTTGCTTGTCGATCGTTGCAATATCTAAAGCGCTCGATTGCCAACTCGCCTGTTGAGTTAAATCCTGGTGGGTCCCGTCAGAAAAGAAACCAATAAAGCTATATTGTTGGCTATTGCCAGCGACAATTGATGCATCAGTTGGTGTTAAGCTGACAGACTCTAGAATGGCACTAGTGACATCAACTCTCGCATCGGCCTGCATCCCATCAAAACTAACTTCAATCTGAGTGCTGCCTTGCTCAAGTCCATGGACAAGCCCGCCAATGTTGCCCGTTGCGCCGACCTCTGCAATATCAGACCGAGTCGACACCCAGTTTGCCAACTCGCTCACATCACTACTGTGCGCGTCAGAATAATAAGCCGTCGCAACCAATTGCAGCTGATAACCAGAAATGAGTGTACTGACAGCTGGTGCAACTTGTAATGATGTAATGACAGCATCAGTAACCGTTAGTGTTGCTGTTATTTGCATCCCCAGATAACGAGCAGCAATCTGTACTTCACCAGTAGCAAGCCCGTGTGCTCGACCAAAACGCGAAACTTGCGCTATGTTGGCATCACTTGTTTGCCAAAATGCATAAGGGGTGACCTCTTTACTACTACCATCAGAAAAGAGGCCATATAGGCGATATTGTTGATAATTTCCTTTCGCAATTGAGGCATTGTTTGGCGTAATAACCAAGCTCTGCAAAATAGCAGAGGTGACAGTTGCCTGAGTTTTATTGCTCACCGTGGCGCTATTTGGAGATGCTACACCAACTGATTTATCCGATGCTGCAGATGCTCTTCCGGTCTTTATACCTCCATAGCTAGCGGAAATATTAGTACTGCCAACGGCAAGCCCAGAGGCAAAACCACCATTAGCGCCAGTATTAACAATACTGACGATATTCGGCGCATCTGACACCCAACTAGCATCTTGAGTAACGTCTTGGCTATGACCATCTGAATAAAACGCAATTGCTCTATATTGACCTTCGGTTCCAATAGGGTCTCGCTCATTAATCGGCGAGATCTGTAACGCCGTCATTGTTGCTGCAGTAACGGTTAAACCCGTTACCTGCTCAACTCCCATATAGGTAAAACTGATTTGCGTGCTACCAGCAACATAAGTGTCAGCTCTACCCGAAAGCCCGCCCGTCAAACCTATACTGGCAACACTCGTCTCACTGCTCTGCCAGTAGCCTAATTGGGTCAGGTCTCTAATGCTACCATCACTGTATATACCGTTTGCTTGATATTGCACACTCGTTCCAGCAGGCACTTGATCATTAAGCGGCGATAGTTGAATTGCTGCAAGTGTCGCGTTTGTCACCTCTGCATTAGCAGTGCTGGTAAGCTCGCCATAGGTCGCCATAATATCTGTTGCACCAACACTCAATGCTGTTGCATCCCCCGCTTGAGAACCTTGAGCTTCAATAGCAATAACACTGTCATTTGACGTTGACCACAGTGAATTTCGGGTAACATCCTTCACTTGTCCGTCAGAGAAATATGCTGTCGCGATATAAGTCCCCTTAGTACCCTGTGGGAACAGGCCATTGCTAGGGGTTACTAGCAAGCTTTCGGCTGCAGCATCTGTCACGGTAGCAGTTGTCACTGCACTTAAGTTGATATCGGCAAAGACTAAACTCGCACTAACATTAGTCACCCCCAGTTGACTCGCCGTTAAAAAAGCACCGTCGTCAATGCTCGCGATTTCAGCGCTACTTGAGCGCCATAGAGATTGCTGCGTAACATCAAGGCTTAAACCGTTATCCAATAATAGGTGAGCTTGATACTGCAGACTTGTTCCCTTTGGCAAACTTTGATCGATTGGATTGATAATGAGCTGGCTCGGCTGCGCACTTAGCACTGCCAATACTGCTGTTGCGGTTTGTTCAGCCCATAACGCCTTGATACCAGTAACGCCAACATTAAGCCCTTTGGCGACGCCTTGCATTGCTGGCTCATTAGAGATTGTCGCAATACTGGCATCATCAACCG
The DNA here is from genome assembly GCF_023284045.1 of Shewanella kaireitica. Taxonomy (GTDB): domain Bacteria; phylum Pseudomonadota; class Gammaproteobacteria; order Enterobacterales; family Shewanellaceae; genus Shewanella; species Shewanella kaireitica. Next base: position 365,474 of record NZ_JAKIKQ010000001.1, on the reverse strand, counting down.
ACCAAGTTGCATCTTGAGTAACATCTTGTTGATGGCCATCAGCATAAAGTGCATGCACCGAAAAAGCTTGCTGCATACCCACAAGTATTTCGGCTTGACCAGGCTCTATATTTAGCGCTGTAAGCTTTGCGTCTGTCACATTCAGAATCCCTGAATCGACAAGCGTTAGCCCGCCCTGTTGCTCTGGCGGCAAGGTTGCGGTTATCTGTGTCTGCCCTGCAGCAGTTGCTATAGCAACTCCAACATTAGATATTGTCGCAATCGCGTCTTCAGAGCTAGACCACATAACCTCATCAGTCACATCGAGCAGCACACCATCACTATATGTGGCCACCGCCTTATATGGGGTTTGAGTTCCGACTGCTAACGTTGCTAACTTAGGCGTTACCTCCAGCCCAATAGCATAGGCAGCACACGGGTTATCAGGCCCGCCACATTGCCCTGTAGGAAAGCCGTCGTCTCCACCACAACCAGCAATAAAAAGTAGGCTCATCAACAAAAAATGGCTGTAAATCGATTGCAACATTTTCATGGTTATCAGTCCTTATCTTACAGGCAAGGTCATAGGTGGGATATAGATAAGTACTCGACGATTTTCATGCCGATGACTTTCACTGTTGTTATCGAGGATAGGAGATTGCTCACCATAACCGTGCGCCAATACCTGCTGGGGGTTAACACCTTGCGAAATAAAGTAATCAGCAACGGCTTGAGCCCGTCGTTCTGATAAAGCTTGATTGTATTCAGCATGACCTTTGGAGTCGGTGTAACCCTTTATGTTAGCTATGGCTGCGGGCTGTTGCAGCAAACGTTCTAGTGCTGACATTAAAGGTGCGACCTCGCTAACTTCACTGCTATCAAATTCAAACAGAGTGGTCACAGCAAGAGCCGGTAAGGTAATAACAGCGGGAACTATTGGCTCAACAATCGCGGGCTGCGTCATTGGTTGCGGCGCAGGTTTTGTCTTAGAGTGACTCCTTCCAAAACGGTAACTAATGCCTAAAGTCGTCAAATGACCATTACTACCACCAATAAGCTCACTTCCAAGCGAATCCATGTATTGATATTCAACTCGCGCAACCCAAGATGGTGTAATTGCGTACCCTAAGCCAATACCTACCATTGGCGCCCAGTCCGAGTCCGATATGGTATTCAGCGGACCTTGATTGTCACCATCCCAGTATAAACTGCCAGCTTTAGCAAACAGTTCAAAGCTCTCACTCAAGTTCATACGAGTGATAGCTGAAAGCTCCCAGCCTTTCATTGTTCCTACATATCGATTATCAACACCACTTTCAGAATAATCCGCAACCGCTTTACCCAAATCTAAATAAGCAGTTTCAAATCCTAAGTGTTGCCAAAGCAGGTACCCAGCAAAAACACCATAACCCGTATCGTTAGCATCACAACTGATGCTCCAGTCTTCACAGGCATTTTGATAATGCATTTGGCCAACTTTAGCGCCAGCGTAGAAATATGACTCAAACGATGGTGTTTGAGCATGCTCAGAGTCATTAGGGTTTGCAAATGCAGAAGATGAAAACATCACGCTAACCAGCGTAAAGAAAGAAAAACTAATAACGTTCAACTTTGACATATATTCTTCCTTGAGCAAGAAAATTCAATCACCAGAGTGACTAACAGTTATTGATTATTCAGTCTAAACCCTATTTGGTATTTCACCAGTTTTCAGTTTAAATATTAAGCATATAGTTATATAAGAACTGAAATTTTTTATCCTAATATGCTGCGTATTAATGCGAAGTTTTACCTCTATACATCAATCTGAGATGGCGACGATTTAACTTAAGATTTAGATTGGTTATGATGGCTCCACCGTTTTATTAATCAAATGACACCATAATGAAAATGATCCTCGCCGTAGTCGTCATTGCCTGCGTAATTTTTTACTTCTTTACTTCAATGAATAACCAAAAAGCAGCTAAAGAGAATATTGAACTGGGTAATGCCTTTCTAGCAGAAAACAAATTGAAAGAGGGTGTCACCACCACTGCGTCAGGGCTGCAGTATCAGGTATTGGCGGCGGGCGATGGTACTGTCCATCCCAAGGCAAGTGATACTGTTACCGTTCACTACCATGGCACTTTAATAGACGGTACTGTATTTGATAGCTCTGTTGAGCGCGGCGAGCCAATAGGCTTTCCATTAAATCGCGTGATTAAGGGCTGGACAGAAGGTGTGCAACTGATGGTTGTTGGCGAGAAAGCGCGCTTTTTTATTCCAAGTGAATTAGCCTACGGCAATCGCAGTGCTGGCAAAATTGCTGGCGGTTCAACACTTATCTTTGATGTCGAGCTCATCAGTATCGATTAACCGTCGCTTTAAAACAAAAGCCCGAACGGTTAACCATTCGGGCTTTTTTGTGTCATGTTTTTGAGTAAACGCTAAGCTTCATAACCGAATGGATCATCGATTGAATGTGCAGGCTTGGTAAACCAAACAGGGCCTTGCTCGGTCATGTAAAAGTGGTCTTCATGACGTACACCAAACTCACCCGGGACACATAGCATTGGCTCGTTACTAAAACACATACCTGCTGCCAGTGGAGTCTGATCGTTAAGCACTAAATACGGCCATTCATGAATATCTAAGCCAATACCGTGCCCAGTACGATGTGGTAAACCCGGTACGTCATAACCAGGGCCAAAACCTTTAGCCTCTAGCACATCACGAGCAGCACGGTCGACACTAGCACAGCTTGCCCCTAACTGCGCCGCTTCAAATGCTGCAATTTGCGCATCTTGCTCACACTGCCATAACTCACGTTGGCGCGCACATGGTTCACCATATACATAAGTACGGGTAATATCTGAGTTGTAACCAAATAGCTGGCAACCTGTATCAATTAATACCGTGTCGTTTAACTCCAGCGCTTTTGGCGATTTAACTCCGTGCGGATAAGCGCTGTCTTCACCAAACAGTACAATACAGAAATAAGATCCTGCCGAGATACCAACCTTGATGTGCGCCGCATTAATAAAGGCTTCAACTTCAGTAGTGGTGATACCTTCGCGAAGTATACGCGCTACAGCCTTATGTACCTCTAACGTCATATCTTTAGCGCGTTGCAATAAACTTAGCTCTGTTGCAGATTTAATCATTCGGCAACCTGCTGTTGCAGGTTTGGCATTAACATAATTGAACTGTGGGTGCGCTTGACGAACACCATCAAAAATAAAGAATGCTGCAGACTCATCAATACCGATATCACCTGAGCTAATGCCCATTTGAGCCAGAACATTACCAAATAGTGCGTAAGGACTTTCATCTTCTTGCCAAGTGTTTACCTTACCTTCAATCGTCATGTAACCAAGTAAGGTATCAACTTCAAATGCAGGCGCGATGTATTCAACCGCGCCACTAGCAGGAATAATCGCTCCCACCATGCGCTCGCTAGCATACCAGCGTGTTCCAGTAAAATAGTATAGGTTGGTGCCAGCGTTGACATAAATAGCGGCAATTCCTTCAGCCTGCATTATTGACTGTGCGTTTGCGATGCGTGCTGAGTATTCATCGCGGCTAATTGGCGCTGCACCTTGAGTCATGTCTGTGAGCTTTGCTAGCTCTTGTTCTGCGGTAGAACCGCCTACACCTATAGTCATCTGCTTACCCTTACCTTAAAAGTTAACGCTAAGCGGTGAAGCCACTCCGTATTCACGGCGTTCAACGCTTATAATAAATGAAGCATCCCTCCCACCTTATCGCCATTACTACGGCAATATTTGAACAGGAAGGTCTATTTTAGAATATCTGCCACACTTTCTAGCATAAAATATACAAAAGTTCACTGAGAATTACAGGTAATTGATAAATAGTTATACCAATTGCATTAAAAGTTTGACCATTCAGCGGGAATTCAAAACGCTGTAGGAAAGTAGTGGGATATGAGCTAATAGTTATTCTATATCCAAATCCCATAGCGAATCATACAGCGTTTTGCCAATTTGTTTCACCTCAGCCGCACTACGTGAGTTCCTCAGTCTTTCCACTTCTGCTTTGCATTGGCTTAAAAGGGAACAACCATTTCTTTACCAATGCGCTTTGAATTGAAAAGGCTGAGGGGCTCTGAACTGGCCAAATACTTAATGCAATTGGTATTATTGAAAGCTTGCATTAATCTGAGGAAATGTTGTTTATCAGCAACAAAAAAGGAGCGACTAGCGCTCCTTAATATGATTCGATTTAGTCATTAGCTCGCTAACATCACTTTTAGCCCGCGACATACTATGGTTTCACGGTCATCAACGCGATTAATCTTTGCACTGGCCAACGGCGCTCTTAATGCCATCTGTTTTAATGTGTCGACGCAGCCTTTATAGTAATCAAGGTTATTCATCATACTGCCCGCAAGATAGACTCGAGAGGGATTAAAAAGGTTAACTGTCCAAGCTAACCCCATGCCTAAGTAGCTACCTGCGCGATATAGATCCGCGCTACTACTGAGATTTCGCGCCACAATAGACTCACCACTCGCAAGCCTTTCTAAACTAAATTCGCCTGACTCAGTCATCACTCTGCAATGCCCAAGCTCTCCAGCTATTCCCGCAGCCCCAGTAAAAGGTTTACCGTTAATCGCTATCGACATCCCAATACCAGTATCACACATTACTAGCAGTTCACACTGCTGCTTAGGCTCTAACAATGCTCGCATAGCGGCATCGCTATCGTTAGCAATGATGCTCCGCTTAGCCCGTGTCACCAGCTGCTCAGCTGACAAACCATTAAGCCCCGGTAGTGACTTACAAGCGACTAATTGCTTGTCTTGCACCAAACCAGGAACAGCAATCCCCAACGAGTAGCCATTAAGATCATAGTCTTGCTCTAGCTCTGCAATTTGAGTGTTTAAACTGTCTATATTGAACGAATCGCTGGCACCGATCTTATATTGTTCAACTCGCCCTTGAGTTTCAATCTCAAATAAAGCTTTTGAACCACTAATATCCACCGTTAATGTTTGCACCAACTACTCCTAAGACGTTCACAAATATCGATTAAATAGCTTACCACAACAAACTTAATATCAGGTTAGTTAGCCATCTTTTTGTAACATGCGACTTTTGGATAGTTTCCACCAAGCGATGAGTAACAGTAAGGCAGCAATCAGTGGCAAACAGCTGATCAGTAATATCTCCCACCCTAGTACATAAATCACCCAACCTGCGCTCAGTGACGCCATCGCTTGTGCACCAAAAACAAAGCTATCGTTAAACGCTTGCACCTTGTAGCGTTCATCTTTGTTATAACAGCGAGGTAGCAAAGCAGTTCCCGCCACAAAAAGAAAATTCCAACCTAGACCAAGTAAGACCAACGCAGCCCAATAATTTAGTAGATCATGCCCAAGCAGCGCGGTGACAATGGTGATCACATAAGCAAGTAAGCCGAGCAACATCATCTTAGATACACCAATGCGTACCACCAATGCGCCACTGATCAATGAAGGCAGGTACATAGCGATAATGTGACTTTGAATAACCCATTTAGTATCGGCAAGCGAGTGATGTTCAATATGATGCATATGTAGCGGAGTGGCCGTCATCACAAAGCTCATCATGGCATAGCCCAATGTTGCCCCCGCAATCGCCACCCAAATTCGCGGTTGTGACAAAATAATCCCTAGAGGACGACCAGTGCTTTGAGCTGATTTAATCGTAGGCTTACGTTCGATTTCAGCTTCCCGATAAAAACATAGAATGACCGCAGCTATCAAACTCACCATGGTTAGGAAGAAAAAAGCGCCAACATAAGCTTGCTCTGATAAAACATCACCGATTACCGCCAATTCAGGTCCAATAATGGCTGCCACTAGCCCACCCAATAATACCCTTGAGGCCGCTTTAGCAGCCAAAGCTTCAGACACCGACTCCATCGCCGCAAAACGATATTGCTGCACCACAGCGCCTGCAGAACCTAGCATCATGCCGCTTAAACAAAATAGGAAAAAATTTTGCTGTGACGTCGCAAAAGCCGCTAATACTCCAGAGCTTGCGGCCACCAATGCCCCTGAAATAAATATCGATTTTCGACCAAAAGCTTGCATCAATTTAGACACAGGTACGATAGACAATGCGACACCCACGACCATAGAAGCTATCGGCAAGGTTGCCAGTTCTGGTGATGGTGCGATCTCTGCACCGATAATGCCGCCTAACAACATCATCATTGGCGTGGCACTCATGGCAAATGCCTGTGCCAACGTTAGTAGCCATACATTAAATGACATAAGCTTTTAATTATCCTTAAACAACGCAATTAAAATACGACGTCGTAACTTTGCTCAAAAAATTTGTTGCAACATAGTGGCACGAATTTAGTGTTAACTCACCAAGGTAAACCTCTGAATATAGGCTTCTTGTCACAGACAATGCTAAAAAATAGTAAAAAAGATGATACAAATAAGCGAGTAAGTCACTCCCCTAGCGATAATAGATTGTGATAACCTCCGCGCTAAAGTAGAACTAAAACTCATAACCTTCAGCCAATAACCTGTTGCTGAATAAGTGCTAGTTGGGAGCCAAAATGTCAAATACTATTGCCGCGCGTCTCAGTGCGATTCGAACCGAGATGGCAAAATCTAATCTCGATGCTTTTATTATTCCTCGCGCAGATGAGTATTTGGGAGAGTATGTGCCTGCCCATAATGAACGTATGCTATGGAGCAGCGGGTTTACCGGTTCTGCTGGCATGATCATTGTCTTAAAAGACTCAGCAGCTATCTTTGTCGATGGCCGCTACACGGTGCAGGTTCGTCAACAAGTTGATGCAGAACTATTTGAATACTTAAGCTTACACGACACCCCGCAAGCCCAATGGCTGACAGAGAAACTTAGTGCCAACGCTAATGTAGGCTTTGATGCAAGACTACACACCCTTTCTTGGTTCAACAATACTCGCAATACATTAAGCAAAGCACAGATAGAGTTAGTCGCCGTTAAAGACAATCCAATTGACCTTAACTGGAGCGATAGACCACAAGCATCAAGTGAACCTATCATGGCCTTTAGCGAACAAAGTGCCGGTCGCAGCAGCATAGAGAAACGCTGTACAATAGGCGCAGCAGTTAAGGCCGCTGGCGCTGATATCGCAATTATCGCAACCCTAGATTCATTCTGTTGGCTACTCAATATTCGTGGTAAAGATGTGCCACGTTTACCTGTAGTTTTAGGTACTGCCTTGCTTCATGCCAACGGCGATATGCTGCTATTTACTGACACCACAAAGCTGCCTGAAGGAATTGAGCAACATGTTGGGCAAGGTGTTAGCTTTAAAACCGAAGCAGAACTTGAAACTGAACTAGGCAAGCTTAAAGGCGCTAAAGTGCTCGCAAGCCCAGATACCACCAATGCTTGGTTACAGATCACCGCAAAAAATGCCGGAGCAGAGCTTATTGCTGGTGCCGATCCGGTTGCTCTGCCTAAAGCGCAAAAAAATGACGCTGAACTTGGTGGAATGAAGGCCTGTCATATTCGTGATGGTGTCGCCGTTAGCCGTTTTCTAGCTTGGCTCGATAGCGAAGTGAAGGCTGAGCGTTTATATGATGAAGCACAACTTGCCGATAAGCTAGAAAGCTTTCGCCTTGAAGATCCGCTATATCAAGAGCCAAGTTTCGATACTATTTCAGCCGCAGGTGCCAATGCAGCGATGTGTCATTACAACCATAACGATGGCACGCCAGCACTGATGACCATGAACAGTATCTATCTGGTCGATTCTGGTGCTCAGTACCTAGATGGCACTACCGATGTCACTCGTACCATCGCTATTGGTGAAGTGACTGACGAGCAACGCAAGATGGTTACCTTAGTGCTTAAAGGTCATATCGCCATTGATCAAGCTAAGTTTCCACAGGGCACATCAGGGCAACAACTAGACTCTTTCGCTCGTCAATATCTGTGGCAACATGGTTTCGATTTCGATCATGGTACAGGTCACGGTGTAGGCCACTACCTCAGCGTTCATGAAGGGCCGCAGGGGATAGGCAAGAATAGAACTACGGTTCCTTTAGTTGCTGGAATGGTGTTATCCAATGAGCCTGGCTATTACCGTGCCAATGAGTTTGGTATTCGGCTGGAAAACTTAGTCGCTGTGCGTCCATCTGTCACTTTAGCCAATAGTGAGCGCGAGATGTTAGAGTTCGAAGCGCTAACCTTTATTCCGATGGATGCTCGACTAATAGATAAGAGCTTACTGACTTGCGCTGAAATTGAGTGGTTCAACCGATACCACCAGCAGGTGCGAGAAAAGCTAACGCCGCACATGCAAGCTGATGAGCTAGCATGGCTCAATAAGGTTACCGCCGCGATTTAGTTTGGCGCACTACCGAACAAGCAGCGCTTCAGCGCTGCTTTTTTATTGATTTCATTTGTCGTAGTCTAGAAAATAAGTACAGGTTTTAAGCTAAAGTTTGCTATACTCCGCCGCCTCCATTTTAATGGTGGATAGAAGTTAGCGCTGTACGCTAGCGGTTGAATAGTTGATTACAGGACCCTCATCATGAGATTTGAATCTTTTAGTTTTGCTCCCGAGATTTTGCGCGCCATCTCTGAATGTGGTTATCAAAAAATGACACCTATTCAGCAGCAGGCAATTCCAGCGGTTCGCCGTGGTCAGGATGTGTTAGCTAGCGCCCAAACTGGTACAGGTAAAACGGCTGCATTTTCACTGCCTATCTTGCAAAAAATGCTTGATAACCCAAGCGCGACGCAACGCTCTAACACTCGAGCGTTAATTTTAACGCCTACTCGCGAGTTAGCGGCGCAAATTGCCGACAACATTAATGATTACGCGAAATACCTTGAGGTCAATGTCGTCACAATTGTCGGCGGCGTAAAAATGGATAGCCAGGCCACTAAGCTAAAACGCGGTGCCGATATTATTATCGCCACCCCAGGTCGCTTACTTGAGCATATCGTTGCCTGTAACCTTAGCCTTTCAAATGTCGACTTTTTAGTACTCGATGAAGCCGACCGTATGCTAGATATGGGTTTTAGTGCCGATATCCAAAAAATTCTACAAGCAGTGAATAGCAAACGTCAGAACTTAATGTTCTCAGCTACCTTCTCTTCTGCAGTGAAAAAGCTTGCCAGTGAAATGATGACTAAACCCAATGTCATCACGGCTGATAAACAGAACACCACCGCTGATACTGTTAGCCAAGTTATATACCCAGTAGAGCAACGCCGTAAGCGTGAGCTACTTTCAGAACTTATCGGCAAGAAAAACTGGCAACAAGTATTGGTGTTTACAGCCACCCGTGATGCCGCGGATAAACTCGAGAAAGAGCTTAACCTTGATGGTATTCCAACGGCAGTAGTACACGGCGAAAAAGCGCAAGGTAGCCGACGTCGTGCACTGCGTGAATTTAAAGAAGGCAAGATGCGCGTGCTAGTTGCAACCGAAGTTGCAGCTCGCGGCCTCGACATTCAAGACCTTGAGTATGTGGTCAATTACGACCTACCTTTCCTTGCAGAAGATTATGTTCACCGTATAGGCCGTACTGGCCGCGCAGGTAAATCTGGCGTTGCCATCTCATTTGTCAGTCGTGAAGAGGAACGCACCTTAGCTGATATTGAAAAACTGATTGGCCAAAAATTACGCCGCGTAACGGTTCCAGGTTACGAAGTGGGTAGTCGAGATCTACTTATCAAACAGCTGCAAACTCGTCGCAGTTTCGCCAAGAAACAACAACGTAGCGATAATGCTGGCGCTCAAGTGATTGCCGAGAAAAACATGCAAGGTCGTCGCGTGAAAGTGAAAAACGCCTCTCCGGCAAAAATTAAGAAGATAAAATAATCGCAGTACGGACATCGAATTATTTTATAATCAAAAAAAGCACCATATGGTGCTTTTTTGTGCGTATTATTTAGGGGCTGTTGATCTTTCGAGCTTAGTTTTTGTTCGGCTCTTTACCGTAAGGAATAATGCTTCTAGTACAAGGCTTGAGCGATAAAGCTTAGCTGGCTAAGTGAAAAGCTCATAACACATTCTAGTCATAAAAGAATAGAAGCATTGAATCGAACCCAAAGGGCCGCGTTTCTTGGCTATTTTTACTGTGTTGTAGACTATTTGTGGAGAATAACTAAACGGCATAGCCTCCGCCTTGTCAAAATAGCCAATAAACTGCGGCAAAAACAACCGTGAAAGATCAACAGCCCCTAGCAACAGACATTGAAAGTTAAATTACATTTCACAGGTCTATTATTTGGCGAATAACTCCCTCTACATTCAAAGGCCAAAATAATGTTAAAAAAGACCTTAGTTGCACTGTCACTCTCACTATCAACACTGCTGTTTAGCTTGCCTGTTTTTGCTAAACCTATCGCACTCGATGAATTGAATGTGATGCCGTTAATGAACGGACAAACTATCCCTTCTGCTTCACTAAAAGATCTCAATGGCAACAGTGTTGATATCGCCAAACTCACTGCCGGAAAACCCAGCATTATCTTTTTCTATCGTGGTGGCTGGTGCCCATTTTGCAACTCTCAAATGGGTCAGTTACAAGCAATTGAGCCACAGCTACTTGAGATGGGCTATCAACTGATTGGGATCTCTCCCGACACACCAGAAAAACTAAAGGCCTCGATGACCAAACAAGACCTCAGTTACACCTTGTTATCCGATGCCAATTTAGAGACCAGTAAAGCCTTCGGCCTAGCCTATTACACCAGTGCCAAAACCACTGCGCGTTACACCAGCAAGATGAAGCTTGAAAATAAACTGTGGCAAACGCCATCTGGCGAGCAGCGCTTAGTATTACCTGTTCCTGCCGTTTATATCAGCGATGCTAGCGGCCTAGTGCATTTCCAATATGTAAATCCAAACTTTAGAGTGCGCCCAGCACCTGAACTAATTACTACCGCGGCAAAATTGGCACTCAAATAATCTCTTGCAGCTGCGCTTCAACGTAGCTGTTAAAGACGGGATTAGCTATAATCTCTCCGCCGTATCCTCACTTACTTTCCACGGCGGAGATCTCATGTCCGATACCAGTTATAACCAAGCCCTTTTAGACTTTGCTAACGCAGGTCTTGCTGCTCTTTCCGATTATGCGGCAAAAAGCAGCAGTGCTAAAACCCCCGCCGCTGAGAGTCATTTTTTATGTAGCTGGATGGTAACCGCCCTTAAAGAACGTCGCTTCCCTAAATTAATCGCCGATGATCTCACCTTTTGGATAAGACAAGCTCGTAGCATGGGCGCAGCTGCAGAGCTTAAGCTGTTACTGCAAAAAATTAGTCAGCAGTACAGCTACATTGCCGATAAACAACAAGGGCTGGCGGCATCTTTAAAGGCGATGTTGGTTGAGCTTGAAGCCGACGATTGGCTTATCATTACCGATCAAGAAGTGACTAAAAAGCTAAAACTTGCAAGTGATGGTCACTCGAGTTTGATCATACCTGAAGATCAATTTCAGCAACGCATTGACGGCGCAGAACTGGTAAAACCCATTACCCTTTATGTGCGTGCCCAAGAGCCTACTTTTTCCGCGGTGGCTTATAAGCATGATCTACTGCTCAGCCCTGGCAACAAAAAGGCCTCTTTGATTAAGCACCATAAGGCTTACCAAATATGGCCGAAAAACTTGCAGCCAGCACTATCAATATTGCAACCGCTAACGCATTAATCTCACTATGATGAAACAAAAAGGCCTGCTAAATGCAGGCCTTTTTTATCTACTCAGTTGAAATAGCTTTTAGAATGTTACACTCACATTAGCACTACAGGTTGTTGTTCCTGCGTCACATGCTTTATAGGTGTATGTTCCGCCGCCTTTAGTCGTAATAGTATCGATATAGTTTGCATTGCTTGCTGATGAACCAACAAGGTTGCCATCACGATAAACATCCACAGTGCTGCCTGCTGCGCCACTAAAGCTAAGCTCAACGGTTTTTACACCACGTTGCTTATAATGGTTAGTCGTAACAGCTAGACCATCGCCCGTGCCTGGGTCACCACCGTTATCACCACCTGCACAACCATTAGCCGTTAAGTAAGCATCAGCCGCTGCAGCATCAGCAATACCGTGACCAAAGTAAACGTCATGACCACTTGCACCACTGTCCATTGCTGAAGCATTCAATGCTGCGCGGATTTCGCTGCCGGTACATTCTGTATGATTAGACCATACTCTTGCTGCGATACCCGATACAGCAGGTGTTGCCATTGAAGTACCGCTCATAAAGCCGTAATCAGAGGTGCCAATTGCAATATCCGCATTAGCAGCCGCAATCAGCGCAGATCTGTCTTCAAATGCTGCGCCAACAGCTGGGATAGTCGTGGCATTGGTGTCGCCTAATGTTCCATAAAGCATACCGGGTTCATTATTGATAATAACGGCGCCGACACCACCTGAGTTTTCACAATTAAGCACTTTGTCATGGAAAGAGATAACGCCACGATCAATCATACAAACCATACCGTTTGCACCAGCATTGGTCGTCTCAGCTGTGCCCATATAAAATACACTGCCTGATATAGAGCCAGCATTTTCCATTGCAGAGCTTGAGTACGCTACGCCATCAGCACTCATGTTGGATGCTGTTGCCATACCCGCAGGGTAGGTTGATAGGGTATCTACACCACCTGCGGCAATCTCAACACAGATACTGGTATCTGTTTTTTGCTTTTTACCTCGACCCGTCGTACACGTTGGAAACTGCGAGAAATCAGCGATGTCGTTATTTGCATCATTAGCGCCAACCATCATCACTGAAGGATAACCTGCAGGATATGAGCGAACACTGTTGCCATCATTACCCGCTGCCGCAACGACTAGGCCACCTGCATCAGTGAAAGACTGGAATGCATTTGATTCTGTAGAGTTTGAACCGCCACCACCTAGGCTCATACTGATAATATTGGCGCCAGCCGCACTACATAAGTTAGCAGCATGAGCAAGATCGGATGAATAACCCCAACCCTCGGCATTAAATACTTTAATAATGTGCATATCAACGCCAGGTGCCATGCCCACCACACCTACGCTATTATCTGCAGCGCCAACCGTACCGGCCACATGCGTACCATGTGGGCCACCATTTTCATCCCAATTGCCAGTACCACTGTCATTGTCACCGCTAATATTGCCCCATTCAAAATCTGGATTCGAAGCATCTAAACCAGAATCAATGATACAAACTTTCATACCAGCAGCATTATTAAATCCAATATCATTCACATTAGATTGATAAACGGCATAAGGAGTTATTTGCTGCGTCATAGGGTTGCCAACGTCGTCACTGAATGACATTAACGCTCGACGCTGATCCACTTCGACAAGCTGAATATGTGGGTTGTTAAGCAAACCTTTCACTTGAGCGAGATCTTTTCCTGAAAATGTCGCTGCAATAAAGCCATCACCATCAAGCTTTAATTCTCCGCCCATCTTCTTTGCTAAGGCTTTTACAACGCCTTTTTTACTGTTATCCACTTGAATAACATATCGCTCATCTGCTGTTGCTGCCGCAGAGGCGCCAACAGATAGTGCTATTAAGGTCGCTGCAATTCTTGTCAATTTCATAAAGTGTTACTCCAGAAAGGTTTGCACAAGGCTCTTTTATGGCCCAATTAATTATTAGATTCTTTAACTACAAATCCCTTAATTGGCAGTAATACCAACTAAATGGAACTTAAAAACCTAGCACAACCCATCAAATGTAACAATAAGTTAACAAATGTAAACACTGTAAACACATAACAAGGTGAATAAAAAGACATCGCTAGGTTGCTAACCCAAAAAAATTATCATTACTTTTTTCAATTAATTAACTAAAATTTTAGAATATTCTATATGAACTAAAAATGTGGAATTACTGATTAAAGATTCAACATATTTTTTTGGCATATCTTCCTCGCACTAAAGTATTATCGAGTAATTAGCCGCAAATACGCGTTTAGAATTGCAGGCGGCGCTGGAGGTGACTCTGGTAAGGTAAGATAAAGTAAAAATCCACTTTGTCAGCCAAGTTTAAAAGCGGGTAATACTCTGTACTACATAATACTCATTTGCTTTAGACACAAAAAAGCGCCCCGAAAGGCGCTCTTTTTAGATGACAGAGAATTTAGTTGAGGTCCGCTGCTGTGGCTTGCTTATGACTGTGACCGTCGAGTGTATCGAGCTCAACTTTAGGGATATTAAGCGCTTGCTCTGTGAGGCTGTTGTTACCTTTTAGCAGCTCACTTAAATTACCCGTTTTTGCATCAACTAGCCCTAGCTCTTGCAGCATCGCATCAACTACAGGCCCATTAGCGCGGTAATTTAACGCTGCGGTAGTGACTTGCTCAGCAATGCCCCCTTGTTGGCCAACAGTATCTACAGCAGTCGCATTACCTGTGCCTGCACCGTAGCCTTGCAAGATCTTAATGCCTTCAATGCTTTCCAGTGGCTTAACAGATTCCTTAATAATGTCAGGCAACGAAGCTAAAATCGCCAGTGAGCGTTGCAGTGCAATCTGCTCATCGCTCAATACGTTCTCAGCTTCATGCAGCGCTTGCTTACCGGCGGCATCAACCGCATAGACCTTTTCATCCGCTTCTGCGCTTAACTTCTTCGCATCTGCAGCGGCTTTCGCTTCAATTAAGATCGCACTCGATCTATCTTCAGCTGCACGCTTTTCAGCTTCAGCTTCAACGGTGACTCCCACCGCCTCACGCTCAGCTTCTTTACGTGCATCAATCACTTCAATCTCTTTACGACGGTTAGCTTCGGCCACTTGACGAGTAGTGATAACCGCTTCTTCCTTCTCTACTTTGAGCTTCTCAGCGTCAGCTGCTTGCGCACGCGCTGCAGACTCCTCTTCTGATTTAGCGGCAACCGCAATCTGCTTGTCTTGCTCAGCCACTTCGATATCGCGCTGTTGCTGAATACGTGATTGCTCAATCGCTTTACGCTTTTCGATTTCACGGGTTTCAATATCTTTGGTTTTCTCAATCTCTGCAGTTTCAATAGCACGCTCTTTAGCAATTTCAGCCTCTCGCTCTTCACGCGTTTTTTGCTCTTGTTGCTTTAAGATCTCCGCTTTTTGCTCTGCCCGCTTAAACTCTAGCGCTTGTTGTTGCACTAGCCTTGCTTCCTCTTCCGTCTTTTCAATTTCAAGCGACTGCTTTTCAGCTTCGAGGTTACGCTGCTCTATTTTAATTCGGTTTTCCTGCTCGATATCATTGGTCTCTTTGCGCTTCTCCTCAATGATCTTAGCTAAGCGCGCGCGACCTTCTGCATCAAAGGCATTATTCTCATTGAAAAACTGCAGGTCAGTTTGATCGAAGCCTGTTAACGATACCGATTCCAGCTCAAGACCATTTTTCTCAAGGTCATTAGCGACATTATTTTGCACTCGCTGTACAAAGTCAGCCCGCTGCTCATGCATTTCGGTCATATTCATCTCTGCCGCCACCGCTCGAAGTACATCGACAAACTTACTCTCCATCAACTTTTTAAGCTCTTCAACTCGTGTTGTTCTGGTGCCAAGTGTTTGCGCTGCCATGGAGATCCCCTCAACATTAGGAGCAACTCGCAGGTAAAAGTCAGCTTTAACATCGACTCGCATGCGGTCTTTGGTTATCAAGGCATCTTTTTGGGTTTTTTCCACTTCAATGCGCAAGGTATTCATATTAACTACGGTAGTTTCGTGCAATACAGGTAGCACGATGGCGCCACCGTCTTTGATTATTTTCTCACCACCAAAACCTGTTCTAACAAACGCCATCTCTTTGGTGGCGCGGCAATATAGTTTGGCAAAAATCATCCCTATAACCAACATACCGACAAAGACTGAGCCCGCGACTATCAAAGCAAAGCTACCACCAAATCCTGCTGCTATATCTTGTACTGGTTCCATCTATAATGTTCCTTCATTATTTACGTTAAATTTATTAAATATAAGCTTAAGGTTCTAATTTGGCAGCCCGCCAAACGCTCCCCTTACGTTTTAATAATACGACTTGAGTGCCTGTTGGAAACTCGACACCAAGCTCATCGGGCTCGACTAAAACGTAGTGTTTTTGCATATAACCGTCTTTAACAACAGCCTCACTTGGGTTACCTAAAACGGCTTTACCGATTGTTAGAATACCGACACATCCATTAAGGTCTTCGACAGAAACGGCTGATGATTCATTTTTTGGCAAAATATTAGCAAGCCTGCCCCCAAGAAAATGACAACTTATAGCCATCAGCATTAGTGAAATGGGCAAAGAGACAGATTGAGATAGGAGGCTGTTAAACCAGCTAAGGGAGAAGTAATTTACAGATAAACCTGCAATGGCGAAGCTAACTAGTGCCAATACAAACCAAATGAGCAGTGGCAAACGACTAATACACAACCAACCAGCGAGCCCTGTGACTCCACCGACATCATTGCTGTCACCATTAGGCGCCCAATCATCGAGCAGCCCTAAAAAGCTGGCACCAATGACAAGAGATAAGCTTTCTACAATACCTAATATACCGACGATACAAAGCGCGATGGCATAGGGTAAATTGTCTTGGCTTAACAGAAATAAAACCATTAAATCCTCCGTGAACACAATTTATCCGCATTATCCTCTGCGGCGTAAGGCTTCGCTGCCTTACAATGTGGCTAACTGCATAATTTAAAATAATTTATGCAGTATTCAGCATACCAAACTTTGTCCCTTAGCCAAACTAAAAAATCCGCAGCTTAAAAAGGATTCAAGCTGTAGCCCTCTCTTGCTGCAATGGCGTGAGCAGTCATTGCAGACAATGCCATATCAACTCCGGGTAACAGTTGCTGTAGCGTAACATCATAATAAGCAGCACTTTGGCCGCACAAATTAAACTTAACCCCAAGCTTTGATAGCTGGCTTATCAACTCCGCATTGGTGTTAGGCTGACCTTGAGTTGATTGAAAGTATTTTTCCTTTGTAAAATCTTTGACGGCACTGCCGTGTACCACCATCATCAAGTCGATATCATCGAGTGCGACACCGTTACTGACATGCATATTGATAAAACGCGCCAACGTATCCAAACTACGGTTAACTTTGCCTGGTTCAGCGGCTTTACTCACATCGAATACCACTTTGAATGTCATCCCTTTAGGGATGACTAAGCTAGTCTCAACATCGGCAACTTTACCGTATTGGGGTAAGACAACACCCGACTTAAATGCATCGCCCCCTGCCATGAGGTTAAAACTGCACAGCATTAAACTTGCCGCAATAAAACTCTGCCCCTGAACTTTGTTCATTATTATCTCCTTTTAGATTACTGCGAATGCAATATCAATAATCGATTTCGTACGCTTATTTGCCGTTAAAGTTCGTGCTAGCATAGCGAGATTAACCATCATTAGCAGACCTTTATGAATCAACCTGCAAATAAGCACTATGAATTGCTTTGCGATCACTTTCAAAGCATTAGCCATTTTGAGCATTTGAGCGCACTCGGTGATTGGGATCAAGCCGCAATGATGCCTATTGGCGGCGGTGAGGCGCGAGGCGCTGCAATGGCTGAACTTGCCAAGCATATTCATTCATTGAAAACGGCGCCCATGCTAGAGCAAACTATTGCCGCTGCTGAGTTAGAAGCGTTAGCTCCCCAACAGCAGGCCAACCTTCGAGAGATCCGCTATCAGTTTCAACAAGCGAATATTGTTCCAGGAAGTCTTGTTGAAGCTAAAACCAAAGCCGCATACAAATGCGAGCAAGCTTGGCGAGAGCAGCGAAGTCAAAACGATTGGCAAGGTTTTAGACCTAACCTTGAAAATGTACTCGCACTCGCAAAAGAGGAAGCGCAGATCCGTGCTGAAGCTCTCAACATCTCCCCTTACGATGCACTATTGGATAAGTTTGAGCCAGGGATGACATCGGCAAGGCTTGAGCAAATATTTGGTGGTTTGAAAAGCTGGTTACCTGGGTTAATTGAGCAAGTTCAGGAAAAGCAACGACATCAAGATCGTTTTACGATCCCCCATGCCTCAAGTGATGCCCAAGCACTGTTAAGTCGTGATGTAATGACATTACTACAGTTTGACTTTAATCACGGCAGGCTCGATACCAGCAGCCACCCATTTTGTGGCGGCGTTGCCAGTGATGTTCGCCTAACCACTCGTTATGATGAAGCTGACTTTACCAGCGGCTTGATGGGCGTTGTGCATGAAACCGGTCATGCAAAATATGAGCAAGGCTTACCGCTTAAATGGCGCGGTCAACCCGCAGGTGTTGCGCGCTCAATGGCAATCCACGAAAGCCAAAGTTTGTTCTGCGAGATGCAACTTGGGCGCGGTGGTGCTTTTCTCAAACAACTGCAACCTATGTTGCAACAGCGCTTGAATTGCAACTTAAACTACGAGCAGTTGCTTAATATCTACTCTAGAGTCACACCCGGTCATATCAGAGTCGATGCCGATGAATTCACCTACCCTTGCCATATTCTGCTGCGCTTTGAAGCAGAGAAAGCATTAGTCAGTAATCAACTCGCTGTCGCCGATCTCCCCGATTTTTGGTCGGCGCAGATGCAGTCCCTTTTAGGTATCAATACCGATGGTGACTACAAGAACGGTTGCATGCAAGATATTCACTGGGCTGTTGGTGAGATGGGTTACTTCCCTAGTTACACATTAGGTGCTATGTATGCGGCTCAATTTAGGATGGCAATGGAGCAACAATTAGGCTCTATGGAGTCACTTGTCGCAAATGGAAAATTATCATCGGTAATGGGTTGGCTTGAACATAATATTTGGTCAAAAGGCAGTTTATTGTCCACCGATGAACTGGTTAAGCAGGCCACGGGAGAGACACTCAACCCTGAATACTTTAAACAGCATTTAATACAAAGATACTCCTTTTAAGCTAAGCA
This sequence comes from Shewanella kaireitica, assembly GCF_023284045.1. Taxonomy (GTDB): domain Bacteria; phylum Pseudomonadota; class Gammaproteobacteria; order Enterobacterales; family Shewanellaceae; genus Shewanella; species Shewanella kaireitica. The sequence continues at coordinate 346,639 of NZ_JAKIKQ010000001.1, read as the reverse complement.
CAGGCGGTATAAATTGATGAGATTACGCAATATTGAAACAAGTGACTGGCCGAGTATTCTTGAGATCCAGCTTGAGTGCTATCCACAGATAGAACCGGAGTCATTAGCAGTGCTGCAGAGTAAATGGTTAGCATCACCGCAGTCTTGTTTTAGCCTGGAACTTAGCCAACAAGTTGTAGGTTATTGTTTGGCTCATCCTTGGATAATCAATCATCCGCCCACCTTAGAGCAAGAGTTAGAGAGAATCACTGCAAGCGACACGCTGTACCTGCACGATATTGCACTGTCTGCGAAGGCTCAAGGTAAAGGAGCTGGCCGCCTGATCCTGGAGCAACTCATGCAATTCGCCAAGAATAATGGCTTTAGCAACATTAGCTTGATTGCCGTACAAGGCGCTGATCGCTATTGGCAACGACAAGGCTTTAAAGTGCAGGAAATTGATAAAGATCTTAGCGATTATCCTGCCGATGCCTGTTATATGGTTTATACCTTGTAGTCGAGATTTGCTATCATAGCGATAAATAACCTCAACATGCTACAGACTGCATTTTGAGGCTGCTTGGGCTTGCACCCAATTTCAAATGAGAAGAGCAATATGGCCGTAAGAATCACCTATAAGTTCAAAGGCAAAGCAAAAGAAATTAACTTTGCCTACGACAAATTTCATGACATCTATGAAGCCGTTGCGGCTGAAGAAGGCGTTGATTTAACTCGCTACCATATGATGGAACAGCAAGTAGAAATGACATCTAAAGGCTCTTCAGCAGTAAGGGATTTCCGTAATAAGGAGTTTGCTAGATTTGGTTTTAGCGATATCTATTACATAAAAGATGACCCTAAAGCGCGTTAATTCGTTAAACGCTTCCCAGGAAACTAACCAATTGAGTGATATTAATGACAGCAAACTCTATACCCAATAGCGATCATGCCAACTTTCCACGCGCTGGTTTTTTCAAACGCTGCGGCGCTATTATTTACGATCTGTTGCTAGCAGTCGCCGTTTATATGATCGCAGGTGCGATTGGTTTTGGCATTTTCACCGCACTGGTTTCAGGCGGGCTAATCGACATAACAGGTTATGAACATGTGTCCGATGCACTTAATGCCATCCCTTTGTATAAAGGGATCTACCAATTCTGGATCGCGCTATGTGTAGGCTTGTTCTACATCAGCTTCTGGAGCTACGGTGGCCAAACTTTAGGGATGCGAGCATGGAGACTTAAAATCCAGCATCCGAATGGTCAGAACCTTAGTATGGTAACAGCTGCAGCGAGACTTATCTGGTCATTACTCGGCATAGGTAATTTGTGGATATTGATTAACGGTGACAAGCTTGCATTGCAAGATATGATGACCCGCTCTGAAGTGGTGGTATTGTCTAAAGAAGCTAATCAGATGCGTAATTGGCGAGGCGTTTAATCGCTTATATGCGGTTAGGCGTTAGGCGTTAGGCGTTAGGCAGAACATAAAAAGCCAATAAACTTGCTCGCAAGTATATTGGCTTTTTTGTTCCAACCTTCTACAGATTAGGCCTTTATTTACGGATATAGTACAGCGCACCAGCACTGAATATTACTGCGGGCATTCCGGCACTAATAAATGCTGGTAAACCGTAAACAATACTCAATGGTCCAAACACCTCACTGCATATATAGAAACTAAAGCCAGCAACGACCCCAAGCAGAACTCGCGCCCCCATGGTCACCGTTCGCAGTGGACCAAATACAAAGGAGAGTGCAACTAACATCATTACCGCAATGGTCACCGGCTGCATTAGCTTGCGCCACAATGCTAATTCATAGCGCGCAGAAGCTTGATTGTTGTTTTGTAGATAGTCTAAATAATCCAGTAAGCCTTCGATAGAAAGTGACTCAGGCTTAACCGATACCACACTTAATTTCTCAGGTGTCAGAGACGATACCCATTTATCTTCATCAAGGTTGCTCAGCACCACTTGCTCGCTCTTTAGTGACGTTCTTCTAACGTCATAGAGCTGCCAAAACTTACCCATATATTTAGCAGTTTCAGCATGCACGGTGCTGGTAAGATTAGTGGTATCATCAAATTCATACAAAGTGATATCACGTAAATTATTGCTATCGACAACGCCGCCAATATTGACAAACAGATCGCCATCTTTAGCCCAAACCCCGCGAGTAGATTCAATCAAACTACCGCCAGAGATCTGCGTTCGCTGGATCTCTTTCGCTCGAACCTCGGCAACAGGCGCAACATACTCTGAGAGTAGCATGACTAAAATCATTAAAGGTATCGCAGTTTTCATCGCTGACAACGCTATTTGCAAGCGCGATAAACCGGATGATTGCATCACCACTAATTCAGAATTAGATGCCAACATCCCCATGCCGGTAAGCGCACCAAGCAACACCGCCATAGGAAAAAACATTTCGATATCACGGGGGATCAAAAACAGTACATAGATCCCCGCATCCATCATGCTATAGGTGCCTCGTCCTACGAGTCTTAACTGATCAACCCACTTAATAATGCCCGATAAACCCGTCAAAATAAGCAGTGACAAAGAGGAACTACTGATAAGAACTTTAGCGATATAGAAGTCTAAAATTCTCATGTGCGGGCCGCCTTTTTGCGCTTAAACACACCAGAAAGTTTCGCCCCTGTCGGCCGCTCTTTACCAAGCAAGAGTAAGCCTATTAACAGGGCGGAGGCATGGATCCACCACATCCCGAGAATCTCAGGCACCACCCCATCCTCTAGCGATTTTCGACCCGCAACCATCAGCCCGAAGTAGCCTAAATAAAGTAAAATAGCCGGGAACATCTTAGCGAATTTACCTTGACGGTTATTAACTCGTGCCATAGGTACAGCAATCAAAGTCATTAAAGGAATAGCCAAAGGTATCGCTAAACGCCAATGAAACTCAGCAGTCGCTTCTGGCGTATCAATATCCATCAATTGATCAATCGGCAGTGCAGAGAGCTTACGTCTGCGCTCACCCGCCTCTTGCTCTTTAATCTCCATCTGATAGCCACCAAATTCGACGACTTGATAATCAACGCGTTTTGGACTCCCCTGATATTGGACCCCATCTTCAAGCTGCAATCTTTGCCCGCCTGTAGCGTCTTCAACCACCTTGCCAGAACGTGCAACCACAACATTAGCTAGGCCCGTTTCATCATCAGGATCCGGAAGCTGGGCAACAAATACCTTATCAAGCTTATTGTCTCGACCAATACGTTCCACAAATAACACCGCACGGCCATTAGGGCTGGTTTGAAAGCGACCTTGGGTAAGTGCAGCGATGCCCGCCTCAGACTGGGCGTGCTCCAACACCTGGTTTTGCCGCTCTTCTGCCCAAGGTGTGACATAGATAGACAAGAAACCAGTGAAAATCATATTAACCACAGCCAGCAGCAAAGTGACTCGGGTGATATACCATTCACTAATACCAACACCGTGCAAAATAACCATCTCATTTTCAGAGTACATACGGCCATGAGCCAGCAAAATACCTAAAAATAGACTAAGAGGCAGCACTAAAACAATTAGAAACGGCATGTTGAGCCCTAGCAATGTCATCACTAGGGAAGCAGGAAATTCGCCATCAGAAGCGTCAGCAAGCACACGCACGAAATGTTGGCTAATAAAAATAGCTAACAGCACCAAAAGTACCGCTATTTGGGCCTTTAAAACTTCTCGAATCAAGTATCTAAATACAATCACAGGTAGGATCCTGTCTCTAAACTTTGAATTATGCTGGTATCAATACAACTTTCATGTAAACTGTCTACTTTTAGTAGTTTTGTAACCAACAATTGCATAACATGGCCAGGGAAAACACCTGAAAAATCTATTTTAGGGTGAGCCATATTTAGGCCCTTTTTGGGCACAAGCAGACATTATCTAATAAATAATAAAATTTGTCTTTAAGAATCTAGGAGAGCTCATGGAGTTTAGCGTAAAGAGCGGTAGCCCAGAGAAGCAACGCTCAGCTTGTATCGTCGTAGGTGTATATGAGCCAAGACGCTTGTCCGGTATCGCCGAACAGTTAGATAAGATCAGTGAAGGTTACATCAGTAACCTACTTCGTCGTGGCGATTTGGAAGGTAAGCCAGGACAGATGTTATTACTGCATCATGTACCTAACGTATTAAGCGAACGTGTACTTTTGGTCGGTTGTGGTAAAGAGCGTGAACTTGATGAACGCCAATACAAGCAAATCATCACTAAGACCATTAATACTCTAAACGAAACAGGTTCAATGGAAGCTGTTTGTTTTCTTACCGAACTACACGTGAAAGGTCGTGACACATACTGGAAAGTACGTGAAGCGGTCGAAAGTACGCAAAACAGCTTATACAGTTTTGATGCGCTTAAGACACGTAAAGGTGAAACTCGTCGTCCACTACGTAAGTTGGTGTTTAACGTACCAACTCGCCGCGAGCTAACTGTTGGCGAACGCGCGATAGAGCATGGTATGGCTGTATCAGCCGGTATGCACCTTTGTCGCGACGTGGCAAACATGCCGCCAAACATCTGTAACCCCGCTTACCTTGCATCACAAGCTCGTCAAATCGCCGAAAATACTGAGAACCTCACAGTAACAACGGTTGGTGAAGAGCAGATGGAAAAACTAGGAATGAATTCATACCTAGCTGTAGGCCGCGGTAGTGATAACGAATCAGTTATGACTATCATGGAATACAAGGGCGCAGTTGATAATACTCAGAAGCCAATTGTACTTGTCGGTAAAGGGCTAACCTTCGATTCAGGTGGTATTTCACTTAAGCCAGGCGAAGGCATGGATGAGATGAAATACGACATGGGCGGCGCAGCAGGTGTTATCGGTGCGATGAAAGCATTGTGTGACATGCAGTTACCCATCAACGTCATCGGCGTACTAGCTGGCTGTGAAAACATGCCTTCTAGTAATGCATATCGTCCAGGCGACATCTTAACCACTATGTCAGGTCAAACGGTTGAAGTGTTAAACACTGATGCTGAAGGCCGTTTAGTTTTATGTGATGTATTAACTTACGTTGAGCGCTTTGACCCAGAATTAGTGGTTGATACAGCAACCTTAACCGGCGCATGTGTTATTGCACTGGGTAAGCACGCATCAGGGCTGTTCTCTGGTCATAACCCGCTTGCACATGAGCTACTTAATGCTGGTGAGCAAAGTGGTGACCGCGCATGGCGCATGCCATTATGGGATGAGTACCAAGAGCACTTAGAGAGCCCATTTGCTGATATGACTAACTTAGGTGGTCGTCCAGCAGGTTCTATTACTGCAGCTTGTTTCTTATCTCGTTTTGCTAAGAAGTATAACTGGGCACATATTGATGTGGCTGGTACAGCTTGGAACAGCGGTGCCAATAAAGGTTCTACAGGTCGCCCTGTACCATTATTGACTCAGTTCTTAATCAACCGCGCAGGCGTTGATCAAGGCGAGTAATTTGCTTTAGCGAAAGCGACTTGTCTAGCATTGCTAGACAAAATAAAAGCCAGTTGTTAATTCAACTGGCTTTTTTAATGCTTTGTGTTTTTAACCAATAGAGATTGAAGCTCATTTGGGTCAGAAATACATTAACGTAAAAGTCTAAAGATCTGTATTGAGGTTAAGCGGGGTATGGCAATTCAGCTGCCTTGAACTTTTGCAAGCCGCCGTAAATATATCCCTATAGGCTCTGCTAAATCATCCATGATTTAGAAGCTTGCACAGCCCAATCCAGATGAATACTTGCAAGTCGATGGTAGTCGTTAACTCATTTTTGGACAAAAGTGAGTTGTGGAAGATCCAATATTAGCGACTCGTGAATAACTATAAGTATGGAAAGTCACTTAACTTGGTGTCCAGCTTATCGAGGCAGAACAGCTATAACGGGCAGAATATCAAGTATCGTGGAGATTAATAATACACTGTATTCTATGCTTAACTATACAACGTTACCTATCAGAAACTCTTCCCTTTCCCCTCAGTATAGTGCCCTAGCTTTCTTTTCTAGCATGTAGAATCTGGTCTATTTCAAACAGCACCTCTAATTGCGCTTGATCCCTAGATAGAAGCGTATCCCACATCTTTAACATGGTGGCAGTCCCTACGGGCTTGCCTCCTTGCTCAATTTCCTCTTGGGTAAGCGGAAGCATTTGAATCAAACTGATATCAAGTGTCTTAGCAATCTGACACAGTTCAATGAATGTAAACTGGCTCTTCGACTCTCTATCTAATTTTATATACAAAGAGCTTACTGGTAATTGAGTTTTTTGTGCTAACTGGTGTTTAGACCAACCATGATTCGCTATTAAGTACTCAATTCTTTCTATTAACATGGTTTTGAGTTGATATTCATCAACACCAAAAAACTCGTATCCTTCGGTATTTATATCGGGCATTCCAACACCTGTAAATTAGCAGCTATTCATTTCCAGCATATGGAAACCATACGTCATATTATAGCCTCATCAAATAGAGAACAAGGTTCGTAAAGGATATCAATATGAAAAACTTAACCACAAAGACATTAGTTTCAGTATGCATTTTGAGTTCATTTTTGGCGACAGCCTCTTTTGCTCAATCACCCGTTCAACTTCCACATTTACCTGAAACAGCTGAATCACTGCGTGGCAGTGCCTACGGCGATTTCGCTCGAAGCTGGCAAAATTCGCCTCACAATGTCTCGGTTTATCAGCAGATTAGTCGTGCTTTTCCTACGGCTGTAGTTTGGCGAGGAGATGGTGAGGCCCATCAGTTTGAGTATAACCGCCAAGATTTGAATAACATTACTTTTACCAATTTGAATGGTGACACAGAATCACTCCGCAGCCACTTAGATCGAACATTTACTGATGGTTTACTCATCCTTAAAGACGGAAAAATCGTCACTGAGGAGTATCATAATGGCATGAAACCCCATACGCGCCACCACTTGATGAGTGCATCCAAGTCATTAACGTCTACATTGTTCTCAACATTTGTTGATGATGGCAGTGTTGACGTAGAAAAGACTATTTCTACTTATGTACCGGAAGCAAAAGGGACCGCTTGGGAGGATGTTAAGGTAAAAGAAATATTGGATATGACTTCTGACGTGCAATATCGAGAGGAATTCGATAACCCAGATGCAGAAGTTTGGGCACATGAGTCTGCTGTAGGTTGGAGAAATGTCGCACAAGGTAACCCAGCAACGAATCGCGAATTCCTATACTCTATGGATAAAATGCAGGAGACTGATGGAAAGTTCCACTACCGTTCTTCAGAAACCGATATGCTTGGTCAAATCATGGAAAATGTCTCTGGCATTGGCAGTGCCGAACTGTTTAGTCAACGAGTATGGTCTAAATTAGGCGCAGAAGAAGATGCTCAATGTATGGTTGACCGTGAAGGTGCATGTGTTGTTATGGGTGGTTTTGGTACGACTCTCCGAGACTTAGGGCGCTGGGGACAAATGCTTGCAAACGGTGGTCAATTCAATGGTAAGCAGATCATCTCAACAGACTGGGTAGAAAAAGTACGCAGTGGCAACCATGAGAACTTCGAGCATTACACAGGAATGTTACCAAAAGGCGCATACTCTGCACAGTTTTGGGTAACCGATAATGAACGTCACATCACCTCTGCTTTAGGTTATGCCGGTCAACAAGTTTACATTGATAAAGACATCAACTTAGTTATTGTTCGTCTGTCGACTTGGGATAAGCCAGACTATAGCTATGCAACCGATTCTTATCGAGCCATGGAAGCCATTTCGGATTACTACAGAAAGTAATTATTACTTGGTACTGCACAAAACAGCGAGCTATCAATGAGCTCGCTGTTTTTGCTAGTGGCTCCGCCTTATACCTTCGTTGACGATGTGCTATATAAGCATATACAAAGTTGTTTTTCTTCATACCTCGCTACCTAGTCAAAAGGAAATGTACGAGATTACCTTTTTTTACACTAGCGCTTTACTCAAAAGATTGAATTTCAGTCGTTCAACAAACATTATTAGTCGAACTGGCTTAGTTGTCTTGCAAGGGTAACTTTAAGTATGGCGAACGCACCCGCTCGAATAAATGAAGTGTATTTGCTCTAAGTGATTTTGGGGCAAAAGTTAGTTTCAAAAACTTACAGAACACACTAATCCCCATCGGAGTTGCCGAAGTACGTTGAAGAAATAATCGTAGTGCCCACACGGATGTGGGTATAGCTTTCGCGGGACAGGATGTCCCATCGGAAGCGTTAGGTGATTTCAAATAAGTACGAGGGAGACAACTTCGTCGGGGCGGCAGGGGTGATCCAAGAGGGGATTGCTGTTGATCCCCTCTTGGCCGAGTGTGAGCTGGAAGCTCATGACTTTGGTCAAGCGACGCTTGATAAATAATAGAGAGCTAAGCAACTTAGAGAAAAATAAGCTAGCTTCCAGCTTAGGTGGTTCCAATGGCCTGCGGTCAGCGTATATGCAGGTACTGCTGTGGAACTGGAGGCTAGATCCCCCACGCTACTCGATTATAAGTTGCCTACTCTACTGCTTTGGCTTTCTCGACTCGGTTCATGAGGTCTGCAATTATTGTAAGCATACGCTATATGTTTGCGACCTTTATCATCGTAGATATGACACTTTAGATTGCAAGGATGACCTAGCTCGCTTCTCCAATAGTGATGTTCATATACAAACGTTGCTTCAAATTCAACAGTGATATAAGCCGAGATAACCCATTTCTCTGGAATACCGTGTTTTACCAACAAGCGAGTGAGCATATTGTAGTAAAAAGTAACCATTGAACCAAACTCGTTTGATATAGGGCGCATAGCCTTGTTGCTTAGATCGATTGAAACAATCTTTCTTTCAAGCTGAGCCACAACCTTGTAAAGCTTACCAATCCCCCAATATCCATCAATATCCATCAATATCCATCAATATCCATCAATATCCATCAATATCATTATTTCTGCTATTGAATGAACCAATAATACCGCTAGCAATACTTCCTAATTCTCTTCGACGACCCATAACTCTCCAGCGTCTAAATAACGCCCAAATCAGGTGCGTCATAAGCGTCACCTAGGTTTTCTTATTAGGTGAACTTACGCACTACACTCTAATTTTGCTTGCTCTGCACACCTAGCTTTAGCTTCTGCTTCAGTTTTACCACCCATACAAAAATCTAAACGAATGATCTTTTCTTCAGCCAAGCTTGGCTCGCCTGAGGCATTTTTCCACTCCCAACTTTTTATAACCTTTTTAGCAGGTTTATAAATAACTTTTTGGGGTATTGAACTAACCAACTCAACACTATCTGTTTTACCGCTTTCATCAACAATGACTTTGAAAACACCGCAACCAACAATACCTTTCATCGCAAGCTTCATTGGGTACCTTGGTGTAAACTGCTTTGCCCGAACCCATAGAGCGTCTGTTTCCTCCGGTTCTAAATGAGTTAGTTTTACATCAGCATGATTTGCATTAGCATTAACTGCAACTACCAATGGTAAAATTGACATTAATTTTAGTATTTGAGATTTCATCTAAACCTTCCTTGTTCACCTAATAGCTTTATTATCCTTCGCCTCGAAAAACCCCTGCTCTTTATTAGTTTACAACCGAAACTAGCAACATAACCAATTGAAGAAAAGCTAATATTGCGAGGCGTTTACCATTTTTATTTACCACCCCGCACCTGGTGCAGAATATTTATCGGGTCTCTTGTTAGATTGAAGCGGAAACCTAACTGTCTGATAAACTGATCTAGACTTTGATCTTAAAAACTAAAAGCTGATTTCCCTGCCCAAACTACATTGGCGCTATCTGATCCACCATCAACTGCAAGGTTTGATTACCTCTAAACTCGTTCACATCCAGCTTATAAACAATCTCGGCATGTTGAATGGTCGCATCAGGCCAGGTTTTCAGATCAACATTAAACGCGATAGCATCCAGCATCACTTGGCCGCACTCGGTCTCTAACACTAGCTTTAAATGCTTCTCACCAACAATTCGTTGTTGGATGATCCTAAAGTGACCATCAAACAGTGGCTCAGGGAAGTTTTGCCCCCACGGGCCTGCTGCGCGAAGCTCTGCAGCTAAAGGTAAAGTAAATTGATCTGGCGTCAGCTCTCCATCGGAAACCAACTCACCAGTCAGTAACTCTGGTGCCAAGGTTTCTCGAATTGCTTTATCGTATGCATCAGCAAACAACGCAAACTGCCCCGCTTTTATTGATAGGCCAGCAGCCATCGCGTGACCACCAAACTTAAGAATAAGCCCTGGATGGCGACTGTTGATGAGCTCTAAAAGGTCGCGCATGTGCAAACCTTTGATAGAACGAGCTGAACCTTTTATTTGACCATCTCCAGCATCGGCGAATGCGATAACAGGACGATGATACTTATCTTTAATGCGTGAGGCTAAAATGCCGATAACCCCTTGGTGCCAATCAGCTTGAAACAGTGCAATTCCCCAAGGAAGCTCGGATTCGTTTAACTCAACACTTTCAAGACTCTTAAGCGCTTCCTGTTGCATCTCAGTTTCTAAATCGCGCCGCTCTGCATTTAAGCTGTCGAGCTCAGATGCCATTCTTCGAGCTAGCATGATGTCTTCACACAGGAGTGTTTCAACACCTAATGCCATCTCATCCAAACGCCCTGCAGCATTTAGCCTTGGGCCAACAGCAAAACCAAAATCTGAGGCTACAATACGTGATGGAGTGCGTTTGGCCACTTCTAATAACGCGGTGATCCCAACGCGGCAGCGACCCGCCTTCACTCTTTGCAGTCCCGCTTCAACCAAGATGCGGTTATTGGTATCAAGCGATACCACATCGGCAACAGTGCCTAAGGCTACGATATCGAGTAAGTGACCTAGATTTGGCTCATTGATACCTTGCTGCTGATACCAGTCACGTTGCCTTAATTCTGCCCGAAGTGCTGACATTAAATAAAACGCTACGCCAACCCCTGCAATAGATTTACTGGCAAATTCACAACCGTTCTGATTAGGATTAACAATCGCATCTGCATCAGGTATAGATTGACCAGGCAGATGATGGTCAGTGATAACAACGGTCATACCCAGCGCTTTAGCTGCGGCGACGCCCTCAATTGATGAGATACCATTATCAACAGTTATAATAACTTCAGCCCCTTTTTGCGCTGCTACAGCGACAATCTCGGGACTCAGTCCATAGCCATAATCAAATCGATTGGGGATCAAGTAATCGATATTGTTAGCGCCCATCATTTTTAGCGCCAACATACATACGCTGGTAGAGGTAGCTCCATCGGCATCAAAGTCACCCATGATCAAAATCGACTTTTGCGCTGCAATCGCGTCAGCGACAATTTCTGCGGCTCGACTCACTCCCAACATAGTATTGGGCCTAAGCAGTTTACCTAAGCTCAATTCACATTCATTTGCACTCACACCACGGCTGGCATATATCTGTTTTAACAGTGGAGATAAAGAGTTAGGTAAATGGCTATCATCGACTTTTGAGCGGCGAACTATCTTATGGATCACAGGGCTGACTACCTTTAAACAATGAGTCTTGCCAGCATAGCAAAGACTGCTAGCAAAGGCTTGCTCTTCACTCTATTTAACGGGCACAAAAAAGGTGAGCCGAGGCTCACCTTTTTTACTAATTAATAATTACTCTGCGGCTGCAGCATCTAGCACTCTTAATAGATCTTTAGGCGGTTGGTAACCTGGGATCAAGCTGCCATCTTCAAGCACGATTGCAGGCGTTCCGTTAATACCAAAGGTTTGCCCAAGGTTATATTGCTCTGCAATTTTCGCATCACACTTAGCCAATTTTACAGCCTTACCTGACTTAGCATCTGTCATCGCTTTAAGTGGATCTGCAGCGCACCAAACAGCTTCCATCTCGTCAGCATTGGCTGATGGGATACCTGCTCGTGGGAATGCTAGGTATCTAACTGTGATACCCAGATCGTTATATTCATCCATTTGATTATGTAGCTTGCGGCAGTAACCACAATCTACATCAGTAAACACAGTGACAACATGTTTTTCATTCTTGGCTTTGTAAACCAACATGTTCTTCTCAAGTGGCTTCATCATGTCAATACGCGGACCTGACATCGCGGCTTCGGTTAGGTTCTTCATGCCTTTATCTAAGTCATAAAGATTACCGTGCAACAGCTTAGTACCATCTTTACTGATATACAGCACACCACGATTGGTTAACGCTTCATACAAACCAGGAATTGGCGACTCTCTCAGCGACATCACATCTACGCTTAATGTATCAGACAACTTCTGTTTTATCGCCGCAGTGTCATCACTTTGGGTGTTTGACCCGGCAAGGGCTGCAGGGGCTATGACCATTGCAATGATCAAAGAAAATGCTCGGGTGAACTTCATTGGATATCCTATTCTACGTTACTGTCTATTAAAGGGTATAAGGATTAGACCTAGTTTGGAGCTGAAAAGTTACAGTCTCATGCTAACTAAAGCAAACTTTTTGCTGTAACGAAATCATACAGACGTGAAATCTATCAAGTTATTGCTAGAACTCTGCACTAAAGATTTTCATCTTCCCAACTGAATCGTCAATATTAAGGCTTAACCGCGTGGGTGATGCTCTGAGTGTAAACTCGCCAAACGGGCCGTGGCAACATGGGTGTAGATCTGCGTGGTTGATAAATCGCTGTGGCCAAGAAGTAGCTGCACCACTCTTAGATCTGCACCATGATTAAGTAGGTGTGTAGCAAAAGCATGCCTTAAGGTATGGGGGGACAGCTCAGTGCTAATATTTGCACGCAGCGCATAGAGTTTTATTCGATGCCAAAATGTCTGCCGCGTCATCTGTTGTGCGCGTTTTGAAGGGAATAGCACATCACTTTGCTTACCTTTAAGTAACTCCACTCTGGCAAATTTAAGGTAGTTTTCAACTTCACTGACCGCTAGCTCACCAAGAGGCACTAAACGCTCTTTGCCGCCCTTACCCACGATACGCACTAATCCTTGCCGTAAACTAAGTTGCTCCATGGTTAAACCAACAAGCTCTGACACCCGCAGACCTGTAGCATACAGCAGCTCAAGCATGGCTTTATCACGGCACTCAATAGGATCATCAGTTTGTGGCTCAGACAACAACCGATCGATATCATCCTCACTTAATGAGTCAGGTAACTTTCGTGCTAATTTGGGCGATTCGAGTAAAGCCATCGGGTCAGTGTTAATCTGCTTATTTACCACCAAATAGCCAAAGAAGCGCCGCAGACTGCTCATCATCCGTGCACTGCTGGTTTTAGCAAAGCCTTTGTCAAAACGCACAGCAAGATAGTCTCTGACATCGAATTGACTGCTTTCAACTAGCTTTAAACCTTTTAACTGTTGGTGGCGGTCGAAATGGCGCAGATCTGTACGGTAGGCGCTTAAGGTATTGTCACTCAAGCCTTTGGTTGACCATAGATGGTCAAGAAACAGATCAATTGCACTATCAGGGATATACTCAGTAGGCACCTAAAATGGCTTCCTTAAATCAGATATAAAAACGGCGATGAATCATAAATTCATCGCCGTTATCATATGTTATCAAGCTTGCAGAAGCTATCTCACCTGAGCATAGCAGCTATTTGGCTTAGCTAACTGCCACTGTCGCTTGCTGTTTCTTCATCATTAAACAAGCAGCAATTGCAATCGCAGTAGGAAGTAACCAAGCCATACCTTCAGCGTGCAAAGGCATAAAATTAAATATGCTCACATCAACACCGGCTGCTTTGATGCCATCAATAATGCCGAAGAACAACGCTACGCTAAGCACGATTCGATGAGCGGCTTCTGGTTTTGCAAAACGTTCAGTTAGGAACGTTACCGCAACCAACGCTATCGCAACAGGGTAAACCGTCATCAATACTGGAATACTGATGCTAATAAGCTGAGAAAGACCAACGTTAGCGATCGTTGCGCAAATAACACTTAAAAGCACAACAAAACGGCGGTATGAGATCTTAGGTAGTAGCTCATTAAAGAACTCACTACAGGCACTAATAAGGCCAACTGCTGTGGTTAAACAAGCTAAGGTTACGACGGTCGCTAATAACACTAAACCTGTTGTACCAAATTCATGAGTGACATAGTTAGTTAAAATCACACCACCATTCTTAGCACCTGCGGCTAAATCGCCTGCAGTAGCACCTAAGTAAAACAGTGCGATATAAACAAATGCTAGACCCGCTGCAGCAATAAGCGCAGCTTTCACTAAATAGCCAGTTTGAGCTTTAGGCTCTGTAATACCTTTCTTGCGTAAAATGTCGATAATTAAAATACCGAAGATGAGCGAGGCTAAGGTATCCATAGTGTTGTAGCCTTCCAAAATCCCTTTCGTTAACGGATTGGTTTGGTAGTCGCCAACTGCCGCTTCAACAGGGCTACCTGGAAGGATCATTACCGTTGCCGCAAGACCGACAAGCAATAAAATAAGAATAGGCGTTAATACCTTACCTACGTTATCAAGTAGCTTTCCTGGGTACAGTGCAAATACCATGGATATGCCAAAAAAGACTAGCGTATAGATAAGTTGAGCCGTGGTGAAGGTAATACCAGCAAGCACAAAGGTCGCATCAGCATTTTCTAAAAATGGCTTAAAGCCTACTTCAAATGCTACCAATCCTGTTCTTGGCGCAGCAAAAGCTGGGCCAATGATAATGAAAATAGCCACTGCTAGAGTGGTTGCAGCGATAGGAGGCAACAGATCCATAATCTTGCCATTTGCTTTCGCAACAGCAATCAAAGTTATCAGCGGTAAGCCTACTGCGGTGACAAGAAAGCCAAGCATAGCTAATGTCATATTCTCGCCAGCAAGAAAACCTGCAAGAGGAGGGAAAATAAGGTTACCCGCCCCTAAGAAAAACGCGAAGGTCATGAAACCTAACCCTAACGTATCTGCAATACTCATTTGATTATTTTGCACTTTATGCCCCATCAATAATTTTTATAATTAACAATTTCATGTCATCAGGCCTCAATGGCACCACTTTAGAATGACAAAATCTAGTGTGTAATATTTGGTTTACACAACCCAGTGGTAAATACGACCTAAGCTTGGCGAGTTTATGAACAGCAGCGAATAAATGAACACTGAAATTGCTATAAAACTGGTTTACCGTCCCTTAAAATAGGCTTTGAACCTACTAGGAGGAGCATACTATTATCAGAGTCACAGCTAATTAACAAGAATCGACACCTAATAAACGCCATACTCGATATAAATGATAACAACTGAATAACAGACCTGTTCCATAACTTACATTCAGCGCATTTATCATATAAGCAAGAAACATTCAATTGCTGCTCTAGCAAGCCCTCAATCGCGAGTAAACACTTACCTTCTGCGTTTAAAAATTTCAGAGATGCAAGCAAATATGCCTGTTACTGACCGCACTGAATTAGCGTACAATAATTTCACTGACCCAAAACCTGTAAAAAAGCCTGTAAATTCCATGCCATTTAGCTTCAAACAATTTCATATAGATGATCGCCGCTGTGGCATGCCTGTCAGCACCGATGGCGTGCTCCTTGGCGCCTGGGCTCCTTTATCCAATAGCAAAGAAATTCTCGACATCGGCGCAGGTAGTGGTTTACTGAGTTTAATGGCCGCTCAGCGCAGCAAGGCAAATATCACCGCCATCGAACTTGACGAAAATGCGGCGCTTGATTGCCAGAATAACTTCAGCCTAAGCCCTTGGGCTGATCGCTTGACGTTGTTAACCTGTTCAATTCAGCAGTTTTGTACAACAGCCACGAAACATAGCTTTGACCACATCATCTGTAACCCACCCTATTTTGACAACGGCCCGCAATCGAGTAGCGCTTTAAGGGCCAAAGCCCGCCATACCGATAGTTTGAGTTTTGATGAGCTATTGGCGGCTATCAGTTCATTATTAAGCCCAACAGGACAGGCGAGTCTTATTTTACCGCTTGCTGGCGCAAATCGGTTGTTGCAGCAGCTTGAGCAACACCAGCTCATCTGCCAACATGCGGTGTTAGTTGCCAGTGTTGAAGGTAAAAGCCCCAATCGACAATTACTACTACTCACACCTAGCTACTCAAATTTTGCCCATCAAGCAACAACCCATTCAGCCTCAAACTTGGTGATCCGCAAAGCCGATGGCCACTACAGCGATGACTTTATACAGTTGAGCAAAAGTTTTTATTTAAAGCTGTAGCGATCTGGCGATCTAATCGTTTCAAGTCTGGGTTGAAACCTTTATAATGTTCGGCTGTTATTTATTGAGATGCCACGCATGCTATTTGAAGATCTCCAGCTTGACCCTTGTTTGTTAGAGTCACTGAAAGCAATGGGCCACAACAAGCCCACTACGATACAACAACAAACAATACCTGTAGCGATGGAGCAAAGAGATATTCTTGCTCGCGCACCAACAGGAACGGGGAAAACTGCGAGCTTCTTACTACCAGCGCTGCAGCATATTATTGACTTCCCACGTCGCTTCGGCGGCCAAGCTCGAGTATTGGTGCTAACGCCTACTCGTGAGCTTGCCAGTCAAATCCACCGCTATGCATCTCATTTGGCGACTGATTTAGATCTGGATATCAGCATCATCACTGGCGGCGTGCCCTACGCTCCTCAAGAAGAAGCGTTAAAGAAAAACGTCGATATCTTAGTTGCCACACCAGGCCGATTGATGGAATACCTAGATAAAGGTCTATTCAATGCGGAAGAGGTTGAAGTGCTCGTTATCGATGAAGCTGACCGCATGCTAGACATGGGTTTTTCTGCCGTAGTTGAAACCATCGCAATCGAATCTGTTGGCCGTAAGCAAACCATGCTGTTCTCAGCAACGCTTGAAGGCAGCGACGTTGGTCGTTTTTCTCACCAGCTGTTAAGCAACCCAGTGAAGCTCGAAGCTGAAGCTCCGCGCAGCGAAAAAGCTAAGATCCACCAGTGGATTCATATCGCTGATGATAGAGAACATAAATTTGCCCTGCTATGCGCTATTTTGCAGCAAGAAGAAGTAGAGCGTGCGATCGTGTTTGTCAAAACACGTGAGGCAGTAGCAAGCCTAGACGGCCTATTGCAAAAGCAAGGGATCACTTGCAGCTTTATGCGCGGTGATATGGAGCAGAAAGCTCGCTTTCAGGCACTAGGTCGATTCACTAAAGGTGAAGTCAATGTGCTGCTAGCAACCGATGTTGCCGCCCGTGGTATTGATGTTGACGATATCACTCATGTGATCAACTTCGATATGCCACGCTCTGCTGACACTTATGTTCATCGTATCGGACGTACCGGCCGAGCAGGCGCTAAAGGAACCGCAATATCTTTGGTCGAAGCCCATGATATTCGTGTAGTGGGTAAGATTGAACGCTACATAGAGCAGCCACTTAAGCGTCGCTTTGTTAAAGATCTTCGCCCGAAGAACAAAGAGGCTAAGCCTCCAGGGAAGAAGAAAGTTAAAGACACTGGCAAGACATTCAGTAAGAAAAACAAGAAGAAAAAGAAGTAACATTTCATACGACTCCGTATAAGAATGACTTCTCATCTCTTTTAAAAGGATCACTTCGGTGATCCTTTTTTGTTTCCTGCAGCACATTCCAGCGCGAGTTAGCTTAATCGCTTATCCCGTAGCACTAGACACGCTTTTAAAATCCTATCGCTAACGCCATAAATTGAAACATCTTATTTACAAAAAATCGTATCACCTCAACGCTTAGTCTGGTAATTTAGCCGTTAGGAAACGCATTACATGGAAAAGCGAAACTATAATGATAAAAAAAATAATTCGAAGGGCTTCCCCATTATTTATTCTTATTCTCTTTATTGTTGCTGCACAAGTACTTATTAGCACTAAAGAGGCACCAGAGCAAAAGGCAGATGAAGCACCGATCCCAATTGTTGACGTAATGGAAGTTCAACAGCAAACGGTCTCTCTCAACCTCCCCTCATACGGCGTTGTTAGCCCGAAATATAAAACTCAGCTAGTGACGGAAGTACAAGGTCGCATGCTAAACATTTCAAATAAGTTTGTTGCTGGCGGCGTAGTCAAAAAAGGCGAAGAACTGGCGGTCATTGAGCCCTCGGATTACGAAGCTGACTTAATGCAAGCGCAAGCTTCACTCGCTCAAGCCAAAGCTGCTCTCGAAGAGGAACAAGCGAAAGGCGAAGTGGCCAAGAATGACTGGAAAGGGTATGACGGCGGTATTCCACCAGAGTTAGGCCTACGTTTACCACAACTTAAGCAAGAGCAAGCCAACGTTAAATTCCAGCAAGCAGCCTTAGCGCGAGCAGAACGTAACCTTGAACGAACCATAATACGCGCTCCTTTTGATGGCATTATAAAAGCACGTAATGTCGATTTAGGTCAGTATGTCACTTTAGGTACAAACCTCGGTGAGCTTTACGACACTCGTGTCGCCGAGATCCGCCTACCTCTGTCAAATAATGATTTAGCCTACTTGGAATCGGTAGATAACCCAGACACAGAAGTAACCTTAAGCGCCGACCTTGCAGGTAAAGTGGTTACTTGGACAGGCAAGATCATTCGCAGCGAAGGTGTGATAGATGCAGAAAACCGCATGGTCTACTTGGTTGCAGAGGTAAAAGATCCTTACCTTCGCAGCGCTAAGGTTGAAGGACAACTGCCCCTTAAATACGGCAGCTTTGTCACTGCTATCATCAAAGGCCGTACAGTCGATGGAATTGTAAAACTGCCACGCCACTTAGTACGTCATGGCAAAGTCACTTTAATCACTGATGCAAGCAGTGTTGAAGTACGAGAAGTTAATATTGTCCGCACGGATCTAGAAAATGTCTATATCAAAGACAGTTTAGCCAGTGGTGAGCGCATCTCCGTAACGAACCTCAGTAATGCCGAAGATGGCCAATTAGTTAAGATTTTAGGTGATGACAGCAGCTCAACAATCGAAAATACTGATGAAACGACAACCGAAGAGCAACTCGCTAGCGCAGGTGACCAATAATGGCCACTGAAAAAGGTATTATCGCTTGGTTTGCTAAGAATAACGTCGCGGCCAACTTATTGATGTGGGTGCTGTTAATAGGCGGGCTATTTAGCACGGTTATTATTAATAAAGAGATCTTCCCAACTTTTGAACTTAACTACCTCAATATCTCTGTCGCCTACCCAGGAGCAGCGCCACAGGAGATTGAAGAAGGTATTAATATTAAGATCGAGGAAGCGATCCAAGATATTAATGGCATCAAGAAGGTCACCTCAGTCGCGAGTGAAGGGGTTGGCTCTGTTAGGATTGAAGTTGAAGATAGTCATGATCCACAAGATATACTCGATGAAGCTAAACTGGCTATAGATGCCATCTCGACCTTCCCGGTGAATATCGAAAAGCCCAATATCGTCCGTATTAAGCCTGAAAATAATGTTATTTGGATCTCCGTCTATGGTGATCAATCTCTTGAAGATATGAAGGAGCTAGCAAAAACGATTCGCGACGAAGTGACTGCTCTACCTGCAGTGACCCGCGCCCAAGTCACTGGCGTGCGCGATTATGAAATAAGCATTGAATTGTCTGAAGATAAGCTGCGTGAATACGGCCTTACCTTCTCTCAGGTTGCGACAGCGGTACAAAACTCCTCTATTGATTTACCGGGTGGATCTATTCGTGCGAAAGATGGCGATATCCTGCTGCGCACTAAAGGTCAGGCCTACACCGGTGAAGACTTTTCACAAATAGTCGTCAGTACCCGCCCCGATGGTAGCCGAGTCATGTTGCCAGAAGTCGCGATTATCAATGATGGTTTTGAAGAACGTCTTGAATACACCCGCTTTAACGGCCAGCCTGCAGCAATTATCGAAATACTCAGTGTTGACGATCAAAACGCACTTGATATTTCTGCTCAAGTCAAAAGCTATATTGAGACCAAGCGAGCAGATCTGCCTGCAGGTGCCAAACTCGATACCTGGGGCGACTTAACCCATTATCTCAAAGGCCGTTTAAACATGATGTTATCCAACATGTTTTATGGTGCTTTATTGGTGTTCTTCATTTTGGCACTGTTCCTAGAGATCAAACTCGCATTCTGGGTTATGGTTGGCCTACCTATTTGTTTCTTGGGCGCGATGTTAGTCATGCCGATCGAGCCTTTTTCATTGTCTATTAACCTGCTTACGCTGTTTGCATTCATTCTGGTGCTAGGGATCGTGGTGGATGACGCCATTGTCATTGGCGAGAGTGCCTATAGTGAAATAGAGCGGCACGGTCACTCACTGGATAATGTAGTCAGAGGCGCCAAGAAAGTCGCCATGCCAGCAACCTTTGGGGTATTAACCACCATAGCTGCCTTTATGCCGATGTTGATGGTTTCTGGCCCACAAGGGATTATCTGGAAATCTATCGGCATGGTTGTTGTGCTCTGTTTAGCATTTTCACTGGTTGAATCTAAGCTTATTCTGCCTGCGCATCTTGCTCATATGAAGCCACCTAAGCCTCGTGCTAAGTTGGGTTACTTTGGCAAGCTCAAAGCAGGATTGAATGACAAGGTCCAGTACTTCATTCATAACAACTACCGAGCATTTTTAGAGCGCTGCATTAAGCAAAGATATAACACTGTCGCGGTGTTTACTGGAGTGCTGATCCTGTCTATCGCATTGGTCGTCAGTGGTCAGGTACGTTGGGTTTTCTTCCCAGATATTCCATCTGATTTCATTCAGGTCAATATCGAAATGGACGAAGGCAGCTCAGAGGAAAACACCCTTAAAGTAGTGCAAGAGGTTGAAGAAGCGCTGTATCGCATGAATGATGAAATGGAGGCTGAGCTAGGTTACCCAGTCGTGAAACATAGTTTCATCAACATGAGCTCACGTACCTCTTCATTTATTTTTGCTGAACTCACCAAAGGAGAAGAACGCGATGTCGATGGTGAAACCATCGCCACTGCATGGCGAGCAAAACTACCTGAACTGCTCGCAGTTAAAAAGCTCAATATTAATGCCAGTACCAATGATGCAGGTGGCGACATCTCCTTCAGACTAACCTCAAGTAACCTTGCACAACTATCTTTAGCTTCAGCGGAGCTAAAACAGAAGCTGAGAAGCTACGAGGGCGTTTATGATATTGCCGACAACTTCTCTTCTGGCAGCCAAGAGATCAAACTAAAGATCAAACCTGAAGCCGAAGCGCTAGGATTGACTCTATCTGATCTTGCACGTCAGGTGCGATATGGTTTTTACGGCTATGAAGCACAACGGATCTTACGTAATAAAGAGGAAGTGAAAGTCATGGTGCGCTACCCTCTTGAGCAGCGCCGAACCGTTGGCCACTTAGAGAATATGCTGATCCGTACTCCTACGGGTATTGCAGTTCCTTTTGCAAATGTTGCCCAGCTTGAACTTGGTGATTCTTACTCGTCAATTACTCGGGTAGATGGTCGACGCGCAATTACAATTACCGCCAATGCCAACACCAACAAGGTTGAACCATCAAAAGTAGTATCAGAAATCCAAGCTGATTTCTTACCGATGCTGTCGAAGAAATACCCAAGTATATCGACAGCATTAGATGGCGGCAGCGCGGATGAGCAAAGTGCGCTTGTTAGCTTGCTACAAGGCTTCTTCTTTGCCCTA
This sequence comes from Shewanella kaireitica, assembly GCF_023284045.1. Lineage (GTDB taxonomy): Bacteria > Pseudomonadota > Gammaproteobacteria > Enterobacterales > Shewanellaceae > Shewanella > Shewanella kaireitica. Next base: position 325,092 of record NZ_JAKIKQ010000001.1, on the reverse strand, counting down.
TTTACAATCTATGCACTGATGGCTATTCCGCTAAAATCATATAGCCAGCCATTGATTATCATGTCAGTGATCCCATTCGGTATGATTGGCGCGCTGTTTGGTCACTTCATCTTGGGTCTTAACATGAGTATTTTGAGCTTATGTGGCATTGTGGCACTTGCTGGAGTGGTAGTGAATGACTCGTTGATCTTGGTTGATTTTGTTAACCGCGCTCGTGCTGAAGGGCATTCAATCATCAAAGCGGCTGTCGATTCTGGGTGTTATCGCTTTAGAGCAATTATCTTAACCTCACTTACCACTTTTGTTGGTTTAGTCCCCATCTTGTTAGAGAAGAGCTTACAAGCTCAAATTGTCATCCCGATGGCAGCCTCTTTGGCATTTGGTATTTTGTTCTCCACAGTGGTAACGCTGATCTTGGTGCCACTGCTTTATATTATTCTTGATGATATAAAGCGGGTATCAAGCCGTTTTTACCAATGGTGGTGGCAACCTAAAGCAGAAACGGAAGCAGCTGTTAAGGTCGAACAGCCCTCTAACTAATGAATCGCGAGTTCTTTACATAAAGGAGGCCATTGGCCTCCTTTTTTATGCCTGAACAAAAATACTAATACCAATTCCATTAAAGAGTTGGTCATTCAGCGGGAATTTAAATCACTTTAGACAAGCAAGTGGGTTTTATACCAATTGCATTAAAAGTTTGACCATTCAGCGGGAATTCAAAACGCTGTAGGCAAGTATTGGGGCTTGAGCTAATAGTTATTCTCGGCTCTGGCATCCTGCTTCGCTCTACCTCCTAAATCCATTTAGCCGTATATCCAAATCCCATAGCGAAGCATACAGCGTTTTGCCAATTTGTTTAACCTCAGCCGCACTACGTGAGCCCCTCAGTCTTTCCACTACTGCTTTGCATTGGCTTAAAAGGGAATACCATTTCTTTACCAATGCGCTTTGAATTGAAAAGGCTGAGGGGCTCTGAAATGGTCAAATACTTAATGCAATTAGTATTAGTTAATAGTTATTCTATATCGAAAGCCAAATGCGCCGTATTAAGGGATTTCCTCATGCCTTAAACATCAGCCGCACGCAGTGAGCTTTTCAGGACATTCACTGCTGCGTTATACCAATCAGTATAAAGATTTGATCGCTCAGCGAGAGTTTAGCGACTTTGAGGTAAGGCAATGAATGAAGAGCATAGTTATTCTACGTTCAAATTCATTAACGCAGCATCAAAGCCGCTAAAACTCGCCTTTAGGAGTGTTTTTGGCTTGCTACTTCTGCGTTGAATAAACTCATAAGGGAATAACCATTATGTCATTACTCACTTTGAATTAGCCGGCCTTGAATTAGCGTGCCAAAAACGCTCTGAGTAGATCAACTTCTTATACTGATTGGTATTACATTGTCTTAAAAGGGAATAACCATTTCTTCCACAATGCGCCTTGAATTGAAAGTCCTGAGAAAGCTCTGAATTAATCACATCTTTAGTGGAATTGGTATAATACTCGATCTAGCGAACAGAATTAGTAACTGGCATCCGCTATGCTAAACGCCTCTCTTGCTAGTGACCATCAATATGACCCAATCTGCTGCCACACTTGTTTACGATATTCGCAATAGTCGCTATTTAAATATAACCGGTAGATGCACTCTACGCTGTCAGTTTTGCCCTAAGCACAACGGCAGTAAACAAGTTCATCAATATCAGCTTGCTCTTGAGAACCAACCAAGTGCAGACGAAGTGGTCGCACTACTGGGTGACACGACAGCTTTCGATGAATATGTATTTTGCGGCTATGGCGAACCAACCCTCAACTTAGCCACCCTTTTAAGCGTTGCTAGCGAAATTAAAGCCCGTGGTGGCAAAGTGAGAGTGAATACTGACGGGCTAGGTAATCTATTTCATCGCCGCAATATTTTGCCTGAACTAGCAAAATGCGTAGACAGCCTGTCAATTTCACTCAATACAGATACAGCTGCCGCTTATCAAGAACATTGCCAGCCCAAACTAAAAGGTGCCTATGCCGCCCTACTTGAATTTATCGAGCTTGCGCCACACTACATTGCAGATGTTCAGGTATCGGCGATAAACGGGCTTGCAGAGGTAGATATTGAGGCTTGCCGCAAAATAGTTGAAGTAGCAGGTGCTAAGTTCAAACAAAGAGAGCTAGGGGTTGTCGGCTAATATCACTTAAATCAATAGCTTCTTGATTTATGGTTAGAACAGATACTGCCTCAACTGAGTTTAATCAACCGCAGGATAACCATACTGAATTGATTACATATATAGCCGAATTGGTATAATATAGCGGCTATAACAACCATCGAAAATAGCTATTCATGTTAACGCGAAAATTACCGCTACTTATCAATGCACAAGGGATCCAATGGTCCCAACAACGAATTTTTGCTGCTGCTAGTCAGATCTGCATTCTATTGATCTCGGTTATTATTCTTACCAATATTGTCATTACTCTTGGTGAAAGACGCCTGCAAGAAGACTGGGCTACCCAGCGTTACAGTGAGCTACAAGCCGTTGGTACACTGATTGCGGATAAAGTCTCTTTTCAACAATTTAGAACACAAATGTTTGCCACATCAGAGCTACTTAATCGTTATCTGGACTTACCGACTGAAGCCAACCAAGAGAATCTGCAAAATAACTGGGATATCGTCGTTGATAACATTCCCGAGTTACTGGGGATTGCACTTTACGACCCACAAGGTCAGCTAAAATTTGCCACGGACGAAGAGTTTGGCCACAACGCTCTTCCACCGTCGTTGTTAGGAAGTTCACGTAATATGGGGGGTAATGAAATCTACACCTCACCGCTTGAGTTTAGTCCGATCAATGGCAAACTAGAGCCTTATCTCTATCAACTTGCATGGCTTGAAAATCCGGACCAAACAGTAAGAGGTTATCTGGTCGCGTACAACTCTATGTCGCGCATGTTAAAAAATATCAAGCCAGCTTACTCAAGTAAGCAAGCACCGTTAATGATGCTTGATACCCAAGGGCTGCTTTACTCTGGAGCACTTGAATCCCCGACAACTGGTCGATTACCAGAAACCATGGGCGGCAGCCTCAAACAATCATATCCTGCCCTTTGGCGCAAAATGGCCACCAGTAATTTTGGCCAGTTCCATGGTGACGATGCCACCTTTGTTTATCTGAAAGTCGAGCTAACCACACAATACGAAACCCGCAGAGAGTACTTTCTACTCTCCTATGTAAAGAACGATGATATCGCCGCCAAGTTTGAACAGTGGCGCAATATTTTGATGGGCGGAGCGATATTTTTGACTCTACTCGCTTGTGTTGTTATCTATTTGACCCATGCATACCGCCTAGTACACCGTTCACGGGACTTCAGCATTGATCTAGCCAATCGCTTATTTAATACCGATTCTGGCTACATTATTGCCAATGAACTCGGGCGAGTACTCAGTGCCAACACCATGGCTGCAAAACTGTTATCACTTGAAAAAGATGAACTGTCCGACCGTAGCTTACAACGTATCCTGCATATGGATGACGAGCAGTACCAAGAGCTTGAGACCCTACTTGCAGAACAAAAAGAGTGGCGTGGAGAGCTTGATACAGAGGCCTCAGAGTATACTCAGCTGTCTGTCAGTCTGCGTCTTGAATACGATATGGATAACAAGCAGAACTACACCTTAGTGACATTTGAAAATATTGGCGAACTAAAACATAGTCAAGAAGAAGCAAGATTAAACCAACTGCTTAATGATAATCCGATGGCAACGGTACTGTCTGACGCCAAAGGCGTCATCATCAAATCTAACGCTGCATTCAACTCTTTAATGCAGGTAAAGGATAGCCGTAACTTACAGATTACCGACTTACTAACCATAGACTTTAAAAACCAATGGCCACAGATCTCACAGCAACTTATCCTCAAAAGGACTTGGCAGGGACAGATATTATCTGCAAATAACCGTGCCAGTGATGACTGTATGCTTGCCACCTTAAAGGGACATTTAGATGCCTCAGACGATATCGAATACATTGTCTGCACCTTTGAGCACGCCAAGTTAAAAGCCCATGGCACTGAACCTGGTAGCTCAGTACCACAGCGCAGCACAATCTTTAATGATCGTCGCGATCTTGAGCGATACTTTAATAATATGAGCCAAGAGAAAAAGGATTTCTCAAGCCTGATGTTACTCGATATTGCGGCAGAAGGCATGCTAAGCCACATGAGTGATATTGGCCAGTTAGAGAGCCGTCAAAAAGAGGTTGAAAGTCAGCTATTGCGTGAGTTGCCCAATCGATATCAAATGTCACGCTGGCAACTAGGTAAACTGATTATCATGCTGCCTGATACTGATTCAGACCAAGCACACTATTTTGCCATCGATACTCTATCTAAGCTCAAGAGTAATGGCTTAGGTGATGGGATCTGTATCGGAATAGCAGCTTATCAGGGCGGCCAAGTACTAGAACAGTTCCTGAGTAATGCAGAGATTGCCTTAAAGCGAGCGAAGCAAACTGATGAGCAAAATATCTGCCAAGCTTTTACTAGGCAGATATTCTAATTCTCAAGAGTATTAGTTAATTAGTTTTGACCTCTACGCTTTCCGTGCCGCTAGGGGTTAATAACTCATCTTCAAAAGGCGTTTCATCCATATTTTTCATGCCTGATGGCAGATCACTTTCAGTGATCTCAATGATAGTTGAGCGATTCATAGTTATCTTATAACGAGCGTATTGTGGCTCATCCTTGCCCTCTTTGAGTACCAAAATAAGATTAACTTGATAGCGGCGCTCTACCGACTCATTGCTAATCTTTCCTTCATGCTCATTATAAATTTTGGCTTTACCACGTTCTAAGTTTCTGGCAAAGGGTACAAAGCTAAAGTTAACCTGCTCTTGAATTTGAGAGTAGCCAGCTAAAAAACCTTTGGCCGAAACTCGAGAGTGGATCCCATAATGCAAAATCTCAGCATCCACTTTATTTTGGCTATGGCGTTTCTTTAAGATCTGATTAACCTGGGGCGGCAACTCCTTTTTCTTCATAAAGTCGAGCCATACAAGTTGCTTACCTATTGATAGCTTACTAGTTGTATCTGTTAATAATCGGCTCCAACGCGGCCGTCCACGTTGAATAAGCCGCCACAGCGCATTACGGATATCATCTTTAAAGATCTCTCGGAAACCATAGATAACCGCAAGAGTTAATACTAACGCGATGGTTAAGCCACTAAACACACCTTGCGCTTTGATAATTAAGGTAGACACCACCAGCATGACCATAGCTGTTGCAATACCTGTAGTCATCTTCTTAAGCCCTATGCCTAATGGTTTAAGCTCCTCTTTAAGTACCACACCTTGCTGGATCAATCGTCTTAACAAGTGCATCTTGTTGGCGATGCGATTGGCATCTTCTAACGTCTTGGAAGAGTTATACTTATGCTCTTTACGATAATCGGCCTCTGCACGACACAAACCAACCACACTCTCTGTGACCTCGGTATAATCACTACTTCGGGGGGCATGGGCTAAAAGTTTTAGTAATCGCTGCTCGCACAACCAAGAGAGATAATTATCCGCATTTTCAAAATAGGACTTCCATTTCTCATCGCTGGGTTCATTACGTCTAAAACGCTTGAGCAGATGAATAACCTGCTCGCTTAACTCTTCCAGTGCGGTATAAAATTGAACCAGATCTTCAACCTGAGCCAGTTCTTTACTGTCGGTCTCTATTGCAACAGAGAATTGATAAGCAAATAAATTTAAATACAGTCGAAACTCTTCAACTGTTCGTTTCTTCTGACTAACAAAACGGCTTTGCACTAATGGCAAATGCAGCCCTGAGGAGTAATAAGAACGCCGCCCAGTGATAGAGGAATGGTAATACTCCTCCTCATTTAAACTCTGCGGATTTATCCCCATCTCTTTCGGCAAGAAAAAATACAGATCTAATCGCCGGTTATCACCCACTTCCATCTGATGTAGGAATTTGATTGATAGTGATTCTTCTTGCTTAACTCTAATTTTAGCCACATATATCCTTTAAATGCATTTCAAAACAAACACATCGACCTAATCATTATAGTCTAACTTAGCGAGGAAAATTAGCTTTAACCCTGATCACAGACTGCTTGCATACTACTTATTTAAACTAGCATAGAAGAGGAATCGGGTGCCATTAACGAGGTTTACTTCTGGACGGAATCTATTTGCTAATGAAATCATTGCGGCATGAGTAATACCAATTGCATTAAGTATTTGACCCGTTCAGAGCCCCTCAGTCTTTTCAACTCAAAGCGCATTGATAAAGAAATGGTTATTCCCTTTTAAGCCAATACAAAGCAGAAGTGGAAAGACTGAAGTGTTCACCTAGTGCGGCTGAGGTTATACAAATTGGCAAAACACTGAATGGTCAAAATTTTAATGCAATTGGTATAAGCTTTTATTTCCAGGGAAAGTCTGCTGTCGCTTAAGACTTGAAATATAGCTTCAATCTTTAGCTTAAATGGTAACGCCATAATCGACAGAGCAAGCAGTCCTTCAGTCGACTACAGGATCTTACAAGCCCATAACGCGTTGCGTTCGTTCAACTGGATGGTAACAAAGCCAGTAGTCTTATCCATTTCTAGCACTTTAATGTAAAAAGCTTCCCCCTGACCTGCTGCGCCATTAGTAATAGACTTCTTCACTAATTGCACAGTTTCCTGCATGTGTGGCTCATAGACCTCTTGCTGTAAATCACTTTTTAACGCTGCAGAATCTAGCTGAACCTCATAGGTAAGTACAGGTGCTGAAATTTCTACCAATGTTCCAATACCCGAGACAGACACTAAATCTTTATGATCATTAAGGTAGGTCATCTTCAGTTCTACAGAGCTACCTATTCTTTCTATTTCAAACCTTAACCCAGAATGCTGTGGGCGGCTTAGGTTATGATCATAACTGTTTGAAGAACAGGCCAGTTTTACATCTTCATTAGGTTCTACAAAGTAGTCCAATGCCATACACAAACCAAGTATAAAAATCAGCGTAATAAGAATTGGGGTTGAACGGAAACCAATAAAAAGCTCTCGCTGCAATGGATTATTCACAGAGACCATACTCCTGCAACCACGAGTCGTTGATAAAATCCCAACTTTCTCCAACATTGAGCACTTTTAGATTTTCAAACTTAATAGCTTTATCGACTTCAACTTGCATCACAAAATGTAGCATATCCCCTGCAGGCGAGGCTGAGGTGTAAATCTTATCCCAGGTTAGCGTTTCACACTGTTCGAGTTTAATTGCAACTTCTCTAAACTTACTTTGGTAACTATCAAGCTCTTCATCAGAGCTATAGATAGGCACTAACACCGATGACTTACCATCAAGTAAGATCTGCTCCGGAAGTGAAAAATGAATATTCTCGGTTGTTTTAAAGTGAGTCGCCAAGAAAATAACCAACATCACCCCAAGTAACAACAACAATGAAAACTGTTTAATTGAAAACGCCGCATAAGGGCTACTGTGCATTTGTAAGGTTCTGGATTTAACATGCAGCAAATAGCCTTGATTAGTCACCACTTCGATCATAGAGGCTGTATTAGCCCCTAAAAATGCTTTGATATTAGTAATGGCTATGGTGATGTCTTGCGCAGTAACAACTTTAGGTAATAGTAAGGCGCACATTGATTCAGTCGATACCACCTGACCTCTAGATGAGATCAGTTCATTGATCACTAGAAACTCAATATTGGACAATTTGAGTGCTTGCGCAGATTCGGTATTCACCAACTGCCTAAGCTCAACATCAAACCGGACTGGACCTATAAACACATTTACAACTCATACTATTCTACGGGTTGCCAGTGTACTGATTATCGCTAGTCGAGTCCGTGATAAAAACATACAATCCACGACTCTATCGCACTTTCGTGAGCCTTAGCACATTAATGGAATGATAAAAAATTGTAGGGGAGGATACAAACCGCAAAGAATGTAAAGTTAAAGCTGCCAAATTTATTCACCCACCAAAAGATGCAACAAACATCTTAGCAAGCCAAACAGTCATTAACATAAAGGCCCCTTTTAAAGGAGCCTTTACTGTAAAATATTAACTGTTACTGGCGGTTCAAAAGTTAGAACGCGTATAACAGAGTCATATTCGTTTCTGTATCAGTGCTCTTCTTGTCATCTAACGGTTCACTGTTATAACGAACAATAACCGCAAATTTCATTGCTAGGGCACCGATGATATTGGCAGTGATGGCTGTTTCAGAACGTCCCTCTAAGCTATCACCATAGTCAGCGATAAACAGTTGGGTAAACTTAGATGATTCACTGATATCGTAGCTAAAATTCATCGCTCCGTGAGCAACAACGCTATCTTCGTTATCGTAGCCCAATAACGCCGATTGTTCGTCATCAAGTTTCTTATAAATATAACCAGGACCAACTTCAGCACTTAAGTACATATTGTCACTGTCGATAAATTTATAACCGTAACCGGCAGAGGCTACAGACTTAAAATCGAAACCTGTGAATGGATCGGCTTCATAGTTGGCAGTGATATACATATAGCTCTTTTCATTGAACTTATAATCACCTTGAATACCCGCATAGTAACGTTTGGCAGTCACTTCGCCAGTATCTTCTTTATAAAGCCCTTCAAATAGGTACTGGTTTTCCCAATTACCCAGTTCTTGCATTAGGTTTAAACGCCCTTTAATAGACGATGTATCAGTATTACCCGTCGTTAAAGTAGCACCTAGTTCAGCTTCACCTGCGAAAGTCTTATCGCCCTCTACAAAGTCAGCACCAGCGTGGGCAGCAAAAGGAGCCGCCAATAGAACTGCAATTGCAGTCAACATTGTTTTCATTCTCTTATTACTCCGTTTACTTAAATCCCTAAAAATCGGCGCAATATTAACATTTAGTGCTAGTAATTGAAAATATGACTTATAACAATCTTTCAGCTTTTATACTGTGAATTAATAATCTGAAAAATGGATAAAAAAATACCTGCACTCGGCAGGTATTTTTATATAAAGCAGTTCAGTTTATCAGTGATAACTTACTTAATCTGTGGATCAAGTTCGCCTGACTGGTATGCTTTATACATAGCTTGTAGCGACTTAGGCTTGATCTTCGAGCCCATTCCCGCACAACCAAATGCTTCGTAGCGAGTGGTACAGATATCAGCCATTGCTTCCATTGACGCCTTCAAGAATTTACGAGGATCAAATTCTGTTGGGTTTTCAGCAAGGAACTTACGCACTGCACCCGTAGAGGCAAGACGTAAGTCAGTATCGATGTTTACTTTACGTACGCCGTGCTTAATACCTTCAACAATCTCTTCTAATGGCACGCCATAAGTTTCAGGGATTGCGCCGCCATACTGGTTGATTATCTCTAGCCACTCTTGTGGTACTGAAGATGAACCATGCATAACAAGGTGAGTATTAGGAATACGGGCGTGGATCTCTTTAATACGGTCAATACGCAGCACTTCACCGGTAGGTTTACGGCTGAACTTGTATGCACCATGGCTAGTACCAATAGCAATCGCTAGGGCATCAACATGAGTGTCTGATACAAAGCGTGCAGCTTCTTCAGGTGTAGTTAGCATTTGGTCCATAGTCAAAATACCAGCTGCACCAATACCATCTTCTTCGCCAGCTTCGCCTGTTTCTAAGCTACCTAGACAACCAATTTCACCTTCAACTGATACACCACATGCGTGAGCAAATGCCACAGTACGACGAGTAACATCGACGTTGTAGTCATAAGATGCAGGTGTTTTACCATCCGCCATCAAAGAACCATCCATCATTACTGATGACATGCCTAATTGAATCGAGCGTTGACAGATATCAGGATCAGTACCGTGGTCTTGGTGAATACATACTGGGATATCAGGATACTGCTCAAGAGCAGCAGCCATAAGATACTTAAGGAATTGTGGACGAGCATACTTACGCGCACCTGCTGATGCTTGCACGATCACAGGGCTGTCAGTTGCTTCAGCAGCTTGCATAATTGCACGCATCTGCTCAAGGTTGTTTACGTTAAACGCAGGTACGCCATATCCATGCTCTGCTGCGTGATCTAACATTTGACGTAGGGAAATTAAGGCCATTTTTTACTCCAATAATAGGGTGATTTGACTCACCGAGGTCGCTATCGTTTGGATTGATTTTTATGTCATCAAGTCATCAGCATTCTTGCTTTAAACTCAATAACGGTTACTGGTTATTTTTTATAATTGTTATACTTTTAAGCTACAGCGCTTAGCACTGTATTGTTGGCGGCTAGTGTAACCCCGACAAATGTCGATTTAAAGCCCGCCAACATACAGTTTGGTAATTTTTTTGTATGCTATAGCAAAATCAGCTGCGATTACTTGCCGCGGCTCTCAAGCATTGCTACCGCTGGTAACTCTTTACCTTCTAAAAACTCAAGGAAAGCACCACCGCCAGTTGAGATATATGACACCTTATCTGCAATATCATACTTATCAACTGCAGCAAGCGTGTCACCGCCGCCAGCAATAGAGAAGGCATTTGAATCAGCGATAGCCTGCGCAATACGCTTAGTGCCTTCACCAAACTGATCAAACTCAAATACGCCTACAGGGCCGTTCCAAACAACAGTGCCAGCATTTTTGATAATTTCAGCTAACGCTTCAGCACTGTCTGGGCCAATATCAAAAATCATATCGGTATCTGAAACAGCGCTAACATCTTTCAAGGTTGCAGTAGCTGTTGGGCTAAACTCGCCGGCAACAACCACATCAGTTGGTACTGGAATATCGCCGCCACCGCTTTGTGCTGCCGCTACAAGACGTTTAGCTTCATCAATCAAGTCAGCTTCATACAGAGACTTACCGACGTTGTGACCTGCTGCTGCCACGAATGTATTAGCAATACCGCCACCAACAACCAATTGATCAACTTTAGTTGACAGGCTTTCTAATACCGTCAGCTTAGTTGATACTTTTGAACCACCAACAATCGCCACCATTGGACGAGCAGGGTTATCAAGCGCTTTACCCAATGCTGCAAGTTCGCCTGCAAGCAAAGGACCTGCACAAGCGATTGGCGCATGTAGACCCACACCATGCGTTGACGCTTGAGCACGGTGAGCGGTACCAAAGGCATCCATTACATATACATCACAAAGTGCAGCCATTTTCTTGGCTAGTGCTTCATCGTTTTTCTTCTCGCCAACATTGAAACGGACGTTTTCAAAAACAACCACTTCACCGACAGCAACTTCAACACCATCAAGGTATTCGCTGGCAAGACGCACTGGGCAATCAAGTGCTTTAGCAAGATAGTTAACCACTGGCAGCATAGAGAACTCAGCGTTAAACTCACCTTCAGTAGGACGGCCTAGGTGAGACATCACCATAACCGCCGCGCCTTTTTCGAGCGCTAGCTTAATGGTTGGAAGTGATGCACGTAGACGCGCGTCACTTGTTACCACACCATCGCTAACCGGTACGTTAAGATCTTCACGAATAAGCACACGCTTACCTTGAAGCTCTAGGTCTTGCATATTAAGAATCGACATTTTCATGCTTCCTTACGATTTAAGTTAAAGTTAAAATGAAACTGTGTTACCTGACCGCTGGGACACAACACCAAGCCATCAGCTTTTATATTTCTAGGTTCAGCATAATCAATCATGGCTAATTTGAAGCGACTTATCTTTTATCTTTCAAGCTTGAACATTTATTCTAAGCTTAGACCGCCTCAGCAACCTCTTGGTATTGCTATAAACCTTTGACGGCATAAATGCCGACCTACAAAAACATGCCGCTCTACAACTGTGCCAGTCCCTATGCTCTTCTAGCCTTAATCATCTCTAAGCTGGTATCGAGCATACGGTTAGCGAAACCCCACTCATTGTCACACCAGAGTAATAGCTTAACTAAATGACCATCGCTGACTCGAGTTTGGGTACCATCGACAATACTTGAACGCGGATCGTGGTTAAAATCACACGATACTAGTGGCTCATTAGTGTAACCAACCACGCCGGAAAATGAGCCTTCAGTTGCCTGCTTGAGCACCTTATTAACTTGTTCAATATCGACGCGCTTATCTAGCGTAACGGAGAGGTCGATAGCGGTAACGTTAATTGTTGGCACTCGTACAGAGATAGCTTCAAACTTATCTTTCATGTGCGGCAATATACGTTCAATACCTCGAGCAAGCTTAGTATCAACCGGAATAATTGACTGTCCAGCTGCGCGGGTACGACGCAAATCATCATGATAAGCATCAATCACTTGTTGATCATTCATTGCCGAGTGAATCGTAGTAATGGCGCCACTTTTTACTTGGAAGTGTTTGTCTAGTACGTCAATCACCGGCACGATACAGTTAGTGGTACATGAAGCATTAGAGACAATAGTGTGCTCCGGCTTAAGCAGGTCTTGATTAACGCCATAAACAATGGTCGCGTCAACATCGCTTGAAGAGGGATGGCTAATTAAAACCTGCCGAGCACCAGCCTCAATATGCGCTTCGCAAGCTTGTCTGTCGTGAATCACACCTGTCGCTTCAAACACTATATCAATATCCATCTCTTGCCATGGCAAGTTGGCAGGATTGGGTTCATGCAACAGCTTGATAGCGTCATCACCGATGAGCATATGCTGATTATCAAGCTTAACTTGAGTATGAAAACGACCGTGAGTAGTATCGTACTGGGTTAAATGTAGCATCGCTTCAGGTTTTGCCAACTCATTAATCGCCACGATTTGAATTCGATCGCGTTTTGCAGATTCATATACTGCACGAAGAATTGAACGACCGATGCGGCCGTAACCATTAATAGCGACTCTTATCATTAACTAATATACCTTGTTACTTTGATACAACAACGGCCTACCTCTACTGGTAAGCCGTTAGATCATTGAGCATCAACAGACGCAATAGGCAAGCTCGAGCTTGCCATTGCGCCGTCAGTTTTATCACTGACTGTTATAGACCGTTAACGGTTGCTACAACATTTTCAACAGTAAAGCCGAAGTGCTTCATCAAGTCGCCGCCTGGCGCAGACTCACCAAAGGTAGTCATACCCACAACAGCGCCGCCGAAACCAACATACTTGTGCCAGAAATCAACGTGAGCAGCTTCAATCGCAACACGCTTAGTCACACTGCTTGGCAGTACAGACTCTTTATAAGCAGCATCTTGCTTGTCAAACTCGTTAGTTGACGGCATAGAAACGACGCGAACCTTTTGACCTTGCTCAGTAAGCGCAGCCGCAGAATCAAGTGCTAGCTGCACTTCACTACCTGTAGCAATGAGAATTAGATCAGGCGTGCCAGCACAATCACTCAGTACATAACCACCTTTAGCAACATTAGCTAGCTGCTCAGCGCTGCGTGCTTGAGCCTTTAGGCCTTGGCGACTAAAGATTAGAGATGTTGGTGCGTCACGACGCTCAATCGCGTTCTTCCAAGATACAGCAGTTTCAGCCGCATCACATGGGCGCCATACTGTCATGTTTGGAGTCATGCGCAAGTTAGCAAGTTGCTCAACAGGCTGGTGAGTTGGACCATCTTCACCTTGACCGATAGAGTCATGGGTGTAAACGAAGATGTTTTGAATGCCCATCAATGCTGACATACGTACTGCGTTACGCGCGTATTCCATAAACATCATGAAAGTAGCGCCGTAGTTGATGAAACCACCGTGTAGAGAAGCACCGTTCATGATACCGCTCATACCGAATTCACGTACACCGTAGTAGATGTAGTTACCGGCTGGGTCATCTTGAATACCTTTAGAACCTGACCATAACGTTAAGTTAGAACCAGCAAGGTCAGCTGAACCCCCTAGCATTTCAGGTAAGATTGCACCAAATGCACCGATAGCATTTTGTGATGCTTTACGGCTAGCAATGCCTTCAGCTTTGTCTTGGCACTCTTGAATAAAGGCATTTGCCTTTTCTTCAAATTCAGCAGGAAGCTCACCAGTGATAACACGACGTTTATATTCAGCAGCAAGTTCAGGGAAAGCAGCAGTGTAAGCAGCAAACTTCTCGTTCCAGCTAGCTTCATTTGAAGCGCCAGAATCTTTAGCATCCCACCCTTCATAAACGGTTTCAGGAATTTCAAATGCACCATGCTCCCAACCTAGGAACTCACGTGCAGCTGCAATTTCAGCATCACCCAATGGTGCGCCGTGACAATCGTGGCTGCCAGACTTGTTTGGCGAACCAAAACCAATCGTCGTTTTACAGCAGATCATAGTTGGCTTATCAGTCACTGACTTCGCTTCTTCGATAGCAGCGCGGATAGCGTCGCTGTCATGGCCATCTACGTTAGCAATAACGTGCCAGCCGTAAGATTCGAAACGCTTAGGCGTATCATCAGTAAACCAGCCTTCAACATGACCATCGATAGAGATACCGTTGTCATCCCAGAAAGCAACTAGCTTACCAAGACCCAGCGTACCCGCTAATGAACAGGCTTCATGAGAGATACCTTCCATCAAACAGCCATCACCTAGGAAGCAGTATGTGAAGTGATCAACAATGTCATGGCCTGGTTGGTTAAACTGTGCCGCTAATGTCTTTTCAGCAATCGCCATACCGACAGCGTTACTGATACCAGCGCCTAGTGGGCCAGTAGTTGTTTCAACACCTGGTGTGTAACCATATTCTGGGTGACCAGGTGTTTTAGAGTGAAGCTGACGGAAGTTTTTCAACTCCTCGATTGGCAATGCATAACCCGTAAGGTGAAGCAGAGAGTATATAAGCATAGAACCATGGCCGTTTGACAAGATAAAACGGTCACGATCAACCCACTCAGGGTTGTTTGGGTTGTGCTTTAGGAAATCATTCCATAGCACTTCAGCGATGTCAGCCATCCCCATTGGTGCACCTGGGTGACCAGAATTGGCTTTTTGAACGGCATCCATGGTTAATGCACGGATTGCGTTAGCGAGTTCTTTACGAGATGACATGCTCTCTCCTGCGTCGTGTTGAGGTATTGAGGCTTAGATCTAGCGAAAGGTAGCAATTGCGGTATCTGCTTTACTTTCCACTACAGCAAAATTTGGAGCCATATTTTCGCTTACTAGGCTGTAGGACGCAAATTTAATTCGCTTGATATGAAAAATTATCGATACATATTATCTATAACCTATGACAATCTAGCCATAATTAACAATACCTTAACTTAGTTGCGAACCATTTTAGCTAAGCAAAAATAAAATATTCGTCAACGAACTCGTCAATAATGGCATTTGCTTGATCATTTTTTTATCAGAACAAGTGAGCATACCAAAGCAGTTAAAAATATCTTTATCAGTAACTTAGTAAAAATCACAGCCATTACCCTTGCATATATTAAGGATTTAATAGCGTGGATTACTGCACAAAATTAAGTGAAAAGGGTGTCATCCAAGCTGTTTTCCACTAAGATAGCCGTCTAGATGTAGATACTTCTACACATTCAAATTGTTTAAAGACGAGATTTTCCATCATGGCAAAGCACTTGTTCACCTCTGAGTCGGTCTCAGAAGGTCACCCAGATAAAATCGCCGATCAGATTTCTGATGCGGTACTCGACGCAATTTTGGAGCAAGATCCAAAAGCACGCGTAGCATGCGAAACTTATGTCAAAACTGGCATGGTTATGGTTGGCGGCGAAGTCACCACTTCAGCTTGGGTTGATATCGAAGAGATCACCCGTAAGACCGTACGTGAAATCGGTTACACCCATTCAGATATGGGCTTTGATGCTGACTCTTGTGCAATTCTTAATGCCATTGGTAAACAGTCTCCAGATATCAACCAAGGTGTTGACCGTGCCGATCCTAAAGAACAGGGTGCTGGCGACCAAGGCCTAATGTTTGGTTATGCAAATAACGAAACTGACGTATTGATGCCTGCGCCTATCACCTACTCGCACAAGCTGGTTAAGCGTCAATCTGAAGTACGTAAAGACAAGACCCTTCCGTGGTTACGTCCAGATGCGAAAAGTCAGGTGACTTTTGCGTATAACAACGATGGTAGCATTGCTGGTATCGATGCAGTAGTCCTTTCAACTCAGCATCGTGAAGACGTGAGTCAAGCAGATCTGATTGAAGGTGTTATGGAAACCATCATCAAGCCAGTACTACCGGCTAAGTGGTTATCGAAAGACACTAAATACTTCATCAACCCAACTGGCCGTTTTGTTATCGGTGGCCCGGTAGGCGATTGTGGTCTAACAGGTCGTAAGATCATCGTTGATACCTACGGCGGCATGGCTCGTCACGGTGGTGGTGCTTTCTCTGGTAAAGATCCATCGAAAGTTGACCGTAGTGCGGCATACGCTGCACGTTACGTGGCTAAGAACATTGTTGCTGCAGGTCTTGCAGATCGTTGTGAGCTACAAGTGTCTTACGCTATTGGTGTTGCAGAGCCAACATCTATCAGCATTGAAACATTCGGCACTGCTAAAGTGGCTGAAGAGTTACTGATTGATCTAGTACGTCGTCACTTCGACCTACGCCCATACGGTCTAACAGAGATGTTAAACCTAGCTCGCCCAATCTACCAAGCGACTGCTGCATACGGTCACTTTGGTCGTAACGAATTCCCTTGGGAAGCAACAGACAAAGCAGAAGCCCTACGCGCTGACGCAGGTCTTTAAGCTTTACCGATTTAATCGGCAAAGCTTGCAATTAAAACCGCCTACCGGCGGTTTTTTTATGTCTGGAACATTTATGAAGATTTACCATGGAGGGTAAAAAATCTTCGTTATGTCTGGAACATTTATGAAGATTTACCATGGAGGGCTTTTCCAGAATAATAAATCTTCGTTATGTGTGGAACATTTGCGCCGATTTGCCACGGATGACTTTTCCAAAATAATAAACCTGCGTTATGTGTGGCACATTTATCCCAATGTGCCAGAAGCGATTACAAATTATCGAATCTCTTGAACATTTAACCAAATATGCTATAGATGGCGAAAAATCAACGATATGCAGGAGCACCTATCACGTATATCAAACCAGCCAAAGTGATTGATTCTACTAACATCGAATACTATTATGCGCTGCAAGCTAACAACTAAACTAAGGCTTTCATCTTTTGCGTCGCTATATGCCCATTGGCTTTTTTATATTTGGCTTGGTGCTACTCATCTTTGCTACTGAATTGGCGCTTTTCATTTTTGCTCTGGCTTTTTTCATAATAGCTAGCAAGATACTCTACTCCACATTATTTGCTCTCGATCGTTCAACAAAGCTAGCTCAATCAGATGATTTATCTTTCAGTTTGTTCTTTAAGGTTATCGGCCTCTTTCTAGGCTCACTTATCCTATTATTACTCGCAGGAGCTTGCACCTTTGATACATGGAAGATGGTGACGGATTCAAATACTAGCTGGGATAGTGATAACATCATTGTAGCGCTGTATAGCGCGTCAATTGGATTTATGCTTCTCTCTTACGCCATCATGAGAAGTCGCTCTATTATTAAGGTTTGGCGCAATCGCTAGACTCGAAAGCGACTAACTCGCAAACTGCTATTCACTGATATAACGATTAATCGATAAGGTAAGAACACAGTGCAATTAACTTGGTTAGCGCCTGATGATCGCAACGAGGTGAAGAAGTTCTATCGCCAACATATGCCCTACGCACGCCTGCTGCAGAAAGAGTCAGTCTGTGTGCTAACCCAAACCGACACTAATACTGACAACTTAGGTGAGATAGTTGCCTGTGTTCGCATCCGGCCAATCGGCCAATTATCGATTCTTACAGGTATGTTGGTACATCCTGATTTTCGCGGCCAAGGTGTTGGGCATCAGTTGATGCGCGAACTGTCACCCTTTCTCTGTGATGGCAAAACTTACATTTTTGCCTTGGCGCATTTAGAAGGGTTTTATGCGCAGCATGGGTTTGGTGTCATTGCTGATGCGCCCAATGATATTGCGCAGTTGTTTTTGAAGTATCAAGGTTCTGAGAAGGAGTTGGTGTTAATGGGGTTAACTGGTGCTATTGAACGATAGGTTTCGTTTTATTTGAGGCCTTACGACCTAGAAGGACTCAATCAAGCGTAGCTTGATTGAGTCCTTGGGTGCGGGCGAAGCGCCGCGACGTTAGTTGTTAGACGCAATCTAACTTAGAAGTCAGGCATCGCCTGATAAGTGACAAGGTCACGACCTTTTATCAAACGAAGTTTAATTGCCTATCGCTGTAAAGCGTAAGTCAGCCGCAACCTGACACAACCATTACTGGTTGGCTAAAACCTCTTCCAGCTTAAGCCCAGTTAAATCATGGATAGTGCGCCATAAATAATAAAATATTCCCATCATCATCAACATCGATGGCACTGCTATCATGGGGTAACTGTATAGACTCAATTGCCCCAGCTGCTCATTAAACTCTGGCGTTCCTGTTGGGCTGGTGACGATCCATTTAGCCAATACGTAATTCATAACGGCAGAAAAGGCGAATGAGCCGCCAACCAAATAAGTGGCTTTCATTAAACGCTGTTCAAATGCAGCCACACAATTGTTCTGTTTCAATCTGTCATTGATCTTATCAACATCCATCACCGCCGGATTAAATATGATGGCTTTAATTAATGGCTTAGAAGTAAAGGTCGACAGCACAACAGCGGTACCGATAATCGCCGGGATAGCGGCTTCTTTAATGGCCAACCACTTAAGGTCAAGCTCCAGTAAACCAATCCCGCCAGTCAGCAACACATTGGCTAAACCAAGAAGGGCGATAAAATTAAACTTCTTATATTTGATTAACTCAAATATGCCCCAGCCCAGCGGAAAGCTTAACGCCAATATTAATCCACCACTCGCCCCGAGCTGATCTTCACCACTTAGCTTCATTAGAATAAAAGCGGGTATAGCAATGCTCACGATCAGGTCAACCAAAGGCCGAGGTTTATGTGTCGATGTACTACTCATATATTGTTTTCCAGGCGAAGTATGCAAGCTTCGAAAAATTTAAAGATAAATACCATTACAGCAACTTTTATGATGCCTGTATCGATACCCACTGACCTATAGCGGCGTAAAAATACCTTGTTCGACATCAAGTGTCACTCTCCATCAAACATTGTTGAGACAGAGCTAACTGGTAACTGTAACGTAAATAGATGAAGGTCAGCTTAAACGTTCTAAAACTTCGATACTGAATAGCGATGACTTGAACACATCGAAACAATAGTCGATTCACAGACAAGGCCAATTCCCCATAGAAGTTACCGAACTACGTTGAAAATGCCTTTATTCGTATCATACCAATCAGTATAAACATTTAGTCACTCAGCGAAAATTTAGCGGATTTGAGGCAAGGCAGCGAATGAAGAGCATAGTTGTTCTACGTTCAAGTTCGTTAATACAGCATCAGAATCGCTAAAACTCGCCATTCTGGAACGTTTTTGGCTGCCTACTTCTGCGTTGAATAGATTTATAAGGGAATAACCATTATTGCAGCTATTCGCCTTGAATTAGTTTGCCAAAAATCGTTCTGAGTTGATCAAATTCTTATACTGATTGGTATCATCTGTAAATATCAATATAAACCTCAGTACTACAAATAACAGTATCTAATCTTTCTTATTGGAAATTTCGCCGGGGCGCCTGCCCCCTAAATATGGTCAAAGTGAGCATTTTCCATGCACATAAACTCAACTTGTTGCATCGACAACACTGGTGGCTGTAGCACTTCTATCGACTCAGGGTTTATCGCATCCAAATCGGCCACTTCATCAATCTTGTTGCCATAAGAATTTGTACGACCACAATAGATAAAATGCTTATGCCAGCGGACCAAGTATGCAGTTTGAGCCTTACCTTCAACGGTCATCTCAGCCTCTAAGGCATGGCACTCTTCAGCTTTATCAGTTAAAACCGCCACGACCAGTTTAAGGTTATCGAAGGCCGATAAATTCAATTGCAGATAGGGAGAGAAAATAGATGCTACAGATTCAGACAACATAACAGTCCTTAAAAAAAAGAGTCACTAGTGGGTAAAACCAGTAAATAATAATCACGGTCGTCAAAGCTAATAAAATCGACCACCTGCATTCCGCCCTTTCGGGTATGTGCCGCAAACGAGCCGGCATTATCTTCAGCAATAAAAGTCACCATGTAAGGCAACTCCCTGGCGACCGATTTTTTGACAAACTGTACTAATGCTTCAAATATGCCTTGGCCACGATATTCGCTCGCGATCCAAATCGGGCCATATTGACAGCAGTTGCTTTCGGCAAGCTTAGCTTTTTCGTAGTCAATTCTTGGTAGACGATTAAGCAAGTTTCGATATATTGGCCACTGTTTAAAAAAACTCCAACGTCCAGCGATAACGTAACCAATAATATCACCATCAAGTTCGGCGACGACGACCCAATGCTGTGTGACCAAACAAGTTAGATCGCCTTGACTAAATGACTGGCCAGCTAAACTGTTATTTCGCTGTTCAATAGCCAATTCATCTTGCTGTTGGCTTTGTTCTAAGGCTGCTAAAGCGGCAACGTCTTGCACTGTGGCTAAACGGATTTTAATGCTATTCATCATTATTTTCTGGAGTAAAAACCCTAATTAATAGTGCCATTATAGCAACTTCACCAACGAAAATATGGCTATAAATCGCAGCAAATATACAAAGGCCACAAAGAGTGATCCGATGAGCATGATTTAAACATGATTAACATCAAATCTTTACTTGTTTACATTTCAACAACTTTAAAAAACCAGTATAGTCGACCTAATAAGAGAATTTTTAAGTCAGATTTATCTGCATAATCAATCACAAGTGAGTTTTACCCATGTTAGCTCAAAATATCGATCATAATGTTTGGCTGCGAGATCAGGAACAACCCGCAGTTAGCTTGCCAAGGTGGCAACAACAGGTTGATCTACTCAACGATCTTTATCGTGCTAAAACCAGTCTTGTTATGCAGTTTTCGGGATCAGATGCTCAGGTAGTCTGTGGTAAAAAGTATCATGATGGCTCCCTAAAAGCAGGAAAAGTGCTGAGTAATTCTCCGCTTTTAACCGCTATAAATTCAAGCAGTAGCTTTGGCTCAAGTGAACTTAATATCGATGAACTAGGTGATGCCTTCGCTGAGTTTGAGCAGGTTATCAGCATACAGTTATCTTGGCCTGATGGTCGAGTATTTGGCTGTATCCTCATTTGCGATCCAAACACAACCCAAGCGACATCCGCATCACTAACAGTAATAGAGTCTGTGCGTTCATTATTACAGAGTGAACTGAAGCAAGTTTACTTAATGCAACAAGTGCAAAGGCTATCGTTTCAAGATGAAACAACGCAAATGCTCAACCACTATGGTTTTGGCTTAATGGCGCCAAGGCAATTGAGCTTAAGTAGACGATTTGGCTCTCATGCAGGAATAGTATTAATTGAGTTGGTCGACAATCCACTCATGCGCACAGCCCCGCTATCTACCTCGCAAAAGGCTCGTTTGCTCGCTCGAATTATAGCCGAGAGCTTACGTGAAGCAGATATGTCAGCCCGTGTTGATGAAGATAAATTTATGATCTTAGCGTTTGTAGATAGTGAATCAAACTTAGACACTTTGATTGCCCGGCTCCGCAAGCAGATAGCCAAAGAAGCGGGCAAGTTGAGTATCATAGTCGGCAAGAGCTTTTTTACCCCAGATGCCCAGCAATCATTGGTACCTATGCAACAAGCCGCAGAGGATAACCTGGAGCTATGTCGTCAATCTTTAGTGACTAAACCCTATTGATCTTGGTTTTGAGCCTGAGCCCATTGCAGAAAAAGTGCAATGGGAAAAGGCGACATCATGACCATGCCTAATCCAGCCAAACTGGCGACAATCGTCATTCCTGTAACCTGTTGTGTTAGCTCCGTAAAGAAATATAAGCCAACACCGCATAACAACATGCTTAAGCCTACCCAATGCAACATCTTGAGGTAATTAATTACATTTTTTTGCACTAACAAACGCCTTATTCCTGTTGATTTTGAGCTAAAATACTCACAATATAATGATATTAATCACTTTGGATCCGTAACATGATAAAACAATCCTTTTTCGTAGCAAGTTTGCTACTGGGTTTATCCGCATGCCAATCAACGCCGCAAGCCCAAATCGAGGATTTAGCCATTGAGGGTACATGGCATATCGAGGTCGCAAACGGCCAACCCGTTATCGACTATAGCCCAGCTCAGCTCACTTTCGAAGCAGAAGGTAAGTTAACCGGTAATAATAGCTGCAATAACTTCTTTGGCAGTTACGTTTTATCAGGTCAATCTATACAACTACAGCCTGCAGGTAACACCATGAAGGCTTGTGTAGATGCATTAATGGCACAAGAGCAACGCGTCATGCAAGCGATGCCTGAAGTTAGCCAAGCAACAATGAGCAAAGGTAAATTGTTACTGCAAGATGCAGATAGTAAGACCTTGATGGTACTCAGTAAGCAGTAACCAGTAAGCAGTAACCAGTAAGCAGTAAGCAGTAAGCAGTAAGCAGTAACCAATATTGTTAAGCTATCTATAAGCAGTAAAAGATGACACATAAAAAAACCGCCAAACTGGGCGGTTTTTTTACTATCGAACTACTGCTGTTACGATTTTAGCTTTTCAGCTATTTCAGCGCTTTCTTCAGCACCCGCATTGTAATGCTCAACATTAAGTTCATCTTCAGATTTTGCTATTACTGTTGTCGCTACCAAATCACCAGACACATTCACCACGGTTCGAGCCATATCAAGCACTCGGTCGATACCAGCAATCAATGCTACCCCCTCTAGCGGTAAACCAACGGTCGTCAACACCAAGGTGAGCATCACCAGACCTGCGCCCGGTACACCCGCAGTGCCGATTGAGGCAAGTGTGGCGGTTAAGATAATGGTGATGTAATCGACCCAGCTTAAGTCAATACCAAACGCTTGTGCTACAAACAGTGCCGTCACGCCTTGGTATAACGCAGTACCATCCATATTGATGGTCGTTCCAAGGGGTAATACGAAGCTAGAGATCTTCTTATTAACCCCTAAATACTCATTGGCACACTTCATACTCGCAGGTAACGTACCCGCCGAACTTGAGGTAGTAAAGGCCACAGCAATAGCGTTGCTGATCCCTTTAAAGAACTGTATTGGGTTTAATTTGGCAAAGACCGTCAGCACTATGCTATAGAAGCCAACAATATGTAGGAAGCAGCCAATATACACTGCCACAATCACTTTAATCAGAGGCATAAGCATGCCAATACCATACTCACCAGCCACCCATGCCATAAGGCCAAATACGCCGTACGGTGCTAATTTCATCACCAAGTCTGTCAGCTTATACATGGCTTCAGCAAGACTTTCAAAGACTTTGATTGCAGGCTTACCATGGTCACCAATCAGCACCAAAGCAACACCTAGCGCCACAGCAAATACTATCACTTGCAAGATTTGGCCACTGGCCAATGCAGCGATAGGATTTGTCGGCACAATATTAATCAAAGTTTCCATCACTGATGGCGCCGCTTTTACGACTTGATCTGAGGGTTCGGCAACCATGTCCAGCCCTTTACCAGGCTGTAAAAAGTGTCCAACGGCAAGACCGACAGTAATGGCGATTGAGGTAGTGCCCAAATAGAAGGCAAAAGATTTAAAGCCGATGCGCCCCATCTTGGCAGTATCTTGCATCGAGGTCACGCCCACTATCAGCGAGCAAAATACCAAAGGCACAATCAACATCTTAATGGTATTTACAAACAGGGTGCCGATCGGTTTGAGCACCGTTGCTTGTTCCCCAAAACCGATACCGGTTAAGATCCCGAGTAGCATACCAATCATGATCTGTAGCCACAGTGGCACAGACATCCAGCTTGACCACACTTTTTTAAAAAGTGAAGTTTGTTGTTTTGACATATTTAAACCTTGCTACTGTTGGAGAAAGAGGACACAAGCAGATACTTGCTTAAAAAATAACGGGGCAGTTTAGCATAGGCACTAAACAGGAGAGATGATCTGTATCACGCCGATCCCTTCAACAAACTACTCACTATAAAAACCACGACTACAATGAATAATTCGCAATATTAGGCATCAAATTTTATATTTTCTTCATTTTTATTAAAGCTCATCTTGTGAAGTGCTGCTGGCGGTTGATCCCGTTCAATTAAGTAGCTCCAATAGGCATCATCAAAACCACTAAAGATCTGTTTTTGCTTACCTTCAGCACGCAAAATAAGCCACCACCATACCAGTCCCCATAGACCAAAGGTGATTATTGTTGCCGCGAAATGGCGTGGATGATTAATAGACTTGTAGTCAGCAGCCCTCTGTTTACATTCATCATTATCTTTATTCTCATCAGATTGGGGAGTATTTTCCATCGCGTTCTCACCTTCAATAAGCTATAGAAAAAGTGTAGCAGAGTTAGACTTTAGTCGAATAAAAATAGCCATTAATAATGGAAAAATTGCAGTTACTTAGCATGTGTACATGTTAACATCAGCCAAAAAAGAGGAATTGAATATGCTCATTCGTAAAGCCCAATCAACCGATCTACAAGCGCTAATAGACTTCAACCAAGCAATGGCATTAGAAACCGAAGGCCTTTCGCTCAATAGCGATGTACTACACCAAGGTGTAAACACATTACTTAATTCGCCAGAGAAAGGTTTTTACCTAGTTGCTGAAGTGAATGGTGAAATCGCGGGTTCATTAATGGTGACTTTCGAGTGGAGTGACTGGCGCGCTAAAGATTATTACTGGATCCAAAGCGTTTATATTCGCCCAGAAAACCGTCGCCAAGGGATCTACAAAAAACTCTATCAAGAGGTTAAAGATATCGCAGCGCAAGATGGTGGTGCAGCCAGCTTCAGACTCTATGTCGAGCAGGAAAATACCAAAGCGCAGCAAACATACAGCGCACTAGGCATGGATCAAAGTTATTATCTAATGTACGAAGAAAAATAGCTTTCATTGATTAGAGTTCATTAAAAAAGGCCATCAACTGATGGCCTTTTTTAAGTCACAAATTTAACTTTTATCCGCAGATACTGGTGACTTTAATGGCTAAACCACCTTGGCTAGTCTCACGGTATTTAACATGCATATCTTTGCCTGTCTCATACATGGTCGCAATCACTTTATCTAAGCTTACCTTAGGTTGGCAGTTACGACGCATCGCCATCCGCGACGAGTTAATTGCTTTAACTGCCGCAATGGCATTCCGCTCAATACAAGGCACTTGTACTTGGCCAGCAACGGGATCGCACGTCAGACCTAAGTTATGCTCCATTCCAATCTCTGCTGCCATACAAACTTGTGCAGCATTGCCGCCCATAACCTCAGCAAGGCCTGCAGCAGCCATTGAACACGCCACACCAACCTCACCCTGACAACCCACTTCAGCACCAGATATAGAAGCGTTACGCTTATATAGAGAGCCAATTGCGGCAGCGGCTAAGAAGAAGCGAGTATATTCTTGTGGTCCAACAGGTTTAATAAACTTGTCGTAATATGCCAACACAGCAGGAATAATACCTGCGGCACCATTCGTTGGCGAAGTTACCACTCGGCCACCAGCAGCATTTTCTTCGCTAACAGCCATGGCAAAAACGTTAATCCAATCGACAATCTCCATCGGATCTTGTGATAAACGCTCGCCCGTTAATAGCTGGCGGTATAGTGCTGGGGCACGACGTGGTACTCGCAACGGCCCAGACAATACGCCTTCAGTCTGGCAACCTTTCTCGATAGCTGAGTGCATGGTGTGCCATACGTCCGCAAAACCTTGGTA
Organism: Shewanella kaireitica; assembly: GCF_023284045.1. Taxonomy (GTDB): domain Bacteria; phylum Pseudomonadota; class Gammaproteobacteria; order Enterobacterales; family Shewanellaceae; genus Shewanella; species Shewanella kaireitica. The sequence continues at coordinate 299,347 of NZ_JAKIKQ010000001.1, read as the reverse complement.
GATATCAGCTTCACTATTAAATGCCAGCTCATTTTTGAACATTATGGTACTAATGCTCATGCCAGTTTCATTGCATGTTGCTAGCAACTCGTCAGCGTAGTTAAAGGGATAAGGCACGCTAACTGGATTTTCGACTGCTTTACCAAACTGCGCTTCTTCAACAATAAAACCGCCACCTATTGAATAATAAGTGTTACTCATGATTCTTTGGTCACCTGCATAAGCGTGCAACATCATGCCGTTCTCATGCATTGGTAGCGCATAGTTGTGGAAAATAACGGCGTCACGTCCAAAGTCGACGAGTCGCTGTTCTTTGCCCATTGGCAGCTTTTCTGTTTTCTCAACCTCGCTAATAAAATGCGGAATTGACTCGATATCGACACTTTCGGGTGTGTTACCACCTAAGCCCATAATAATGGCGATATCAGTATGGTGTCCTTTGCCTGTGAGTGACAATGACCCAAAGATCTCAACACTTAAGCGAGTGACTTTTTCAAATTGATTTGCTTGATGTAGGTCGTCGATAAACTCTTTGGCGGCCTTCATCGGCCCGACAGTGTGAGAGCTCGACGGACCCACACCTATCTTAAAAATATCAAATGCGCTAAACATAGAATTACCTCGAAAACAGAGGAAGGGCTAAAAGACTTTCTAGCCCAAGGTCAAACATTGTATTTAAATCGTCGGGGTTTAAAGCCATTAGGGATAGCGATAAACACCCGATAGAGCTACTCAGTTAAGACATAAGTCCAAACAGAATTGCAGTCATAGAAAGCAGACCAGCAACCACAACAAAGATGTTACTCACGCGGCCACGATATGGCGCTAAAGCAGGCACCTTGTGAATTGCATACATAGGCATAAGGTACAGGATTGCCGCAATAATCGGCCCACCGAGTGCTTCAATCATTCCTAAGATGCTTGGGTTGATTACCGCTACGGCCCAGATGGTGAAGAACATAAAGCCTAAGATAAACTTATTTAGTTTCTTGTCTGATACTTCTTTGTTGCTTGAACGAAGTTGCTTGCTAATAATGCCTTTCATGCCTTCAGTTGCGCCCATGTAGTGACCGAAGAAAGAAGAGATGATGGCAACAAAAGCGATGATAGGGCCGAAGTAACTTACAAACCCGCTGTCATGTACGTTAGCGAGGTAAGAAAGGATTGGTAAGTTATTTGCCTTGGCTTCAGCAAGCTGTGCTGGAGAGAGTGATAATACACAAGAGAACACAAACAACATCACAAAGCCCACTAACATCATAGTGGTGTTACGCAAAATAGAGTCAGCTTTACGCGCTGCATTTTGACCATGCTCACGCTTAAGTGCCACAGAGAACTGTGAAATAGCTGGAGAATGGTTAAATGCAAAGATAAGTACTGGAATAGTCAACCAAACAGTGCCCAAGAAAGCACCAGTGCTAGGTACAACGTTCAGTGCGTCCATTTTCCAGTCAGGTATAAGGTAGAAAGACATAAATGCCAAGATAGCAACCAGTGGGTATACCAAAAGCTGAGTCACCTTAAGCATAAACTTCTCACCTGCAACCATGACTGACATCATCGCAATAATAAGCGCACCAGAAAGTAAGAAGCGTGGAGGCGACGCCATACCAAGTTGGTTAACAATAAAGCTATCAACGGTGTTGGTAATACCTACGCCGTAGATCAAAACAATTGGATAGATAGCGAAGAAGTACAGCATGGTAATCGCTTTACCAGCGCCAACACCAAAGTGCTCTTCAACAACATCGGTAATATCGCTACCAGGCTTGCTTGATGAACAAACAAAACGAGATAAGCCACGGTGAGCAAGGTAAGTCATTGGGCCAATAATCGCTGCCATCAGCACAAGAGGCCAAAAGCCACCCATACCAGCATTAATCGGTAAAAATAGTATGCCAGCACCTACTGCGGTACCAAACAAACTCAACATCCAAGTCGTATCTTGTCGTGTCCAAGGTAACGACTTAGTCGTCGCTACATCATCTAAGGTCACTTCTTGTGCACGTATCGCATCTTTTTGCATTAGCTTTACCTTTAAGGTGTTTGTTAACACCTGTAGATTTGTATCTAAGGAGTAATTTTCGCGGTTAAGGTAATCCTAATGCAGGGCAGATAAATTGATCTGGCTACGCATTTTGTAATTGAATTTCACAATGTGCGCATATTGGGAGCTATATCGCTTATTTCATGTAATGAATTTTCATTTTTATTGCAGTTTGATAACCCAATTGAACCTAGATTTAACACGAATATCACCTAATTAATTAAATTCTGATGTAAAGTCTAGCGAAGACAAAAATGAGTAGCGGACATAGGTCTAAAAACCACACTTTTTGCGATCCAAACCAGCATTCTCCAGCGTTAATGCGACATAGATCACGCCATTTTTAGCCTCGAAAAACCTAAGCATTAGTCAATCTAATGATTAATATAGAAAAATAGTTTTGGCCTATTTATTAGCCTCCCTATTAGAGGTAGAAAACGTTGCTATTTACAGCAAAAATAAGCCTTGTAAAAACAGCTGAAATTAATCACCAATGACTCGCTTTATGTGAAATAATTTCAACTATACCTAAATAGAAAAGTGCCTCCCTATGACACAAGTAGTTCGAATTATCGTTGGCTCAAAAAATCCAGTAAAAGTTGGCGCGGCAAAATCGGCATTAAGCACGCTCTTTCCTGAAGTGACGATCGAGTGTGAAGGTGTTCATGCGCCCTCGCTTGTGGCCGATCAGCCCATGACAGAAAGCGAGACCCAAGCAGGCGCTGTAAACCGAGTTAAGTACTGCATGGAAAACTACCAAGCCGATTACTTTCTTGCGATGGAAGGCGGTGTCGACCTATTTGACCATGGTCCGGCTACATTCGCGCATATCGCCATTGCCCATAAACAACAGGTCAGTGTTGGCCGCAGTGCATTACTGCCACTGCCTATGAAGGTATACCAAGCTTTAACTCAAGGTGAGGAGCTAGGTAACGTCATGGACAGCATGTTTAATACCGTCAACATTAAGCAGCAAGGTGGTGCAATAGCATTACTGACCAAAGGGCATGCAACTCGCCAGAGTATTTACACCCAAGCTATTATTCTTGCAATGGCTCCGATGCTTAACCCTGAACTGTTTAGCCTATAAAACTAAAGCTTGGTCAGTCTGAAGTAGCTATTGACCAAGCAAATTTTAGTAGTTAACTTAATACTTAAGTTCCAATAGTTAAGATCCACTTGATTTTACTTAGTAGTCCTCGTAAGTTAGATGCAAGTCGCAACTAAATGGGTCTAAATAATTTCACTATGCCTCAGCCTCTCTGCCAAGCTTCTCAATTACGCCGCTTATCAAGACAACTTATTCGCCAATTAGGTTTGCTCGATGCTGCCTGCGGTAATCAGCCCTTGTCACCAGTGCAAGCCCACACACTGATAGAGTTAGGCCAGAGCAACTACTCGATTAAACAGTTAGCTGAATTACTCAATATTGATAAATCTAATGCCAGCCGCGCAGTGAGTCATTTAGTTGAGAAGGGATTTGCTAAAACCACAGCCAATCCCAAAGATAACCGCAGTCTAGTGGCCCAATTAACGGCCAGCGGCAAAAAGCAGCTGATTAAGCTTGATAACCAACAGAACCAGCAGTTCAATGAGATTATGGCGCAACTGCCAGTGGCACAGATCTCACAAATAGAGCAATCACTGAGTCAATACAATAAAGCCGTTATGCAATCTAAAGCGCAAATCGGTTATAACATTAGAACTATTGAGCCTGCCGATAATGCGGCTATGGCGCAGATCATTCGTGACGTTTCAGCTGAATATGGACTCACTGCAGATAAAGGCTACGGAGTATCAGATCCTACTCTCGATAGTCTCAGCGAAGTCTATCAACAAAGCAATGCTTGTTATTGGGTGATTGAACAGGACGGACAGATCCTTGGCGGGGGCGGCATCGCACCACTGAACAATCAACCTGGCGTATGTGAACTGCAAAAGATGTACTTTTCTCAGGCTCTGCGAGGTAAAGGCTTTGCTAGGCGGTTAGCGCTGCAAGCTATCGGTTTTGCCACAGAGCAAGGTTATGACGCTTGTTATCTCGAAACCACTGCCGATTTAAAAGAAGCAATAAAGCTTTATGAATCTTTAGGTTTTAAGCATTTAGACAAACCACTCGGGGATACAGGTCACGATGCTTGTGAAATAGTGATGCTTTTATCGCTTCCTCCAGAATCAGCCACCTAAAAAGGCACATAACAAAGATAGTGTTTCCAGTAAAAGCTTGCTAGCCTCAGAGTTGAGGCATATTGAGTTCTTCCTACGGATTGGAGTGCTCAACAACTGAAATCAGCTACTATCATGCGCTATAGCGATCTAATCGCTTTCTTGGCAACTTAGCGCTCTCGTTATCACTGCATTCGATTAGAAGAGAGTTTAATTATGGAATATAAACGTCTGCCACACTCAAGCTTAGACGTCAGTGAGATTTGTTTAGGCACTATGACATGGGGCGAGCAAAATACTCAAGCCGAAGCGTTTGAGCAACTTGATTATGCCATTGCTGAAGGTGTTAACTTCATCGATACAGCAGAGATGTACCCAGTTCCTCCTAAAGCAGAGACTCAGGGAGCAACAGAAACGATCCTCGGCAACTACCTTAAGCAGCGCGGTAATCGCGACAACCTCATCATCGCCAGCAAAGTTTCTGGTCCCGGTGGTAAGAGCGATTATATTCGCCCCAATATGGCATTAGACTGGCGTAATATTCATCAGGCCGTCGATTCATCATTAGCGCGTTTACAGCTGGACACGATTGATCTTTATCAGATCCACTGGCCCGATCGTAATACTAACTTCTTTGGCGAATTGAGCTATAGCCAACAAGATGATAACGAGCAGCAAACACCGATAATTGAAACCCTTGAGGCATTAGCTGATTTAGTCACTGCAGGTAAAATCCGGTATATCGGCATCTCTAATGAAACCCCTTGGGGCTTTATGAAGTACCTACAGCTTGCCGAAAAACATGGCCTACCGAAGATTGTCTCTGTGCAAAACCCTTACAACCTGCTCAATCGCAGCTATGAGGTCGGTATGGCTGAGATAAGCCATCGCGAAGAGGTACCATTGCTTGCATATTCCCCGCTCGCATTTGGGGCACTATCGGGCAAGTATCTCAATGACCAATGGCCTGAAGGCGCTAGACTAACTTTGTTTAAGCGCTTTGCTCGTTATACAGGATCTGAAATGGCGCTTGAGGCGACCAATGCTTACGTTGAGCTAGCTAAAGAATTCAATATTAGCCCAGCACAAATGGCACTGGCCTTTGTTAATCAGCAAAAATTTGTTGGCTCAAATATTATCGGCGCCACCAACCTTGAGCAGCTAAAAGAGAATATCTATAGCATTCATTGCAGTATCTCACCAGAGTTGCAATCGCGTCTTAATGAGCTGGCACAGCTATATCGCTTGCCTTGCCCTTAGTAAATAACCGATATAAATAGGCTTGCATTAAAGGCGCAGATCTTACAAGATCTGCGCGCATTCTAATCCACAGGTCAAATTAATGGATCTCTCAACGTTACGGTCACAGTTCCCTGCGCTTGCTCAGTCTAACGACGGCTACCCGCTGTGCTATTTAGACACCGCCGCCACCAGCCAGAAACCGCAACAGGTGATTGATGCCATGAATCACTACTATCAATTCGATAATGCCAACGTGCACCGCGCAGCGCATCAACTATCAGCCCGAGCAACCACTCAATATGAAGCAGTGCGCGACAAGCTTCGCCAGTTGATTTGTGCTGAGCGCCGCGAAGAGATCATTTTTACCCACGGCACCACTGAGTCGATAAATATCGTCGCCCACGGCCTTACCTCACAGCTAAAGCCAGGCGAGCTGATTTTAATTGATAGCGCAGCGCATCACGCTAATATCGTGCCGTGGCAAGAGCTGGCACAGCGTACTGGCGCAATTGTTAAACCCATTCCTTTAACTGGCGATTGCCGTTTAGATATTACCGCTTTCGATACGCTATTAACCGAGCGCCCTGCAATTGTCGCGCTAAGTCATGTGTCAAACGTGCTAGGCACAGTAAATCCAGTAGCTGAGCTTGTGGCTAAAGCCAAGCAAGTGGGTGCGTTAACCTTAGTCGATGGTGCCCAAGCCATCGCCCACATGGATGTTGATGTTCAAGCGATAGATTGCGACTTTTACGTATTCTCAGGCCATAAGATGTATGGACCGACGGGGATCGGTGTGCTCTATGGTCGCTTTGAACAACTGGATATGCTTGCCCCATTGATGACTGGCGGTGAGATGATAAAAAGCGTCAGTTTTAGCGGCACTGTATTTAATCAGCTGCCTAACAGGCTAGAAGCTGGCACGCCGCCAATTGCTGAAGTTATCGGTTTAGGCGCTGCAATCGACTTCCTTAATGCATTGCCTAAAACGCTAGTGCGGGAAGCAGAGCAAGCTTTATTGGTTTACTTACAAGATTCACTGCAAGGCTTAGGTGATATAGAGCTATACGGCGCTCATAGCGATAACCTTGGTGCCGTCGCCTTTAATCTAGCTGGAGAGCATCATCAAGACGTGGGGATCTTACTTGATCAACAGGGGATCGCGGTTCGCTGCGGCCACCACTGTGCCATGCCTCTGATGCAAATATTACAGCTTAATGGTTGTTGCCGCGCTTCAATTGGGGTTTATAGCAATAAAGCCGATATCGACAACTTTATAACCGCAATGAAGTCAGTGAAAGAGCTGCTGTTATAGCCACCAGATGCTAGGCTGCTTTAAATCAAAAGCTGACGGTTACATAAGTCAGTTAATATTCTTTACAACTATATTAATCAATCACCATTACATTAATCTTAGGTCGAGTATGAGTCAGTCAATCCAACCTTCAACAGCAGATTTTTTAGCAGTAGAGTTCAGCCAATCGGCTCAGGCAACGTTAGCGCTATTTCAACAAGCAAACAACTGGCAAGAACGTTACCGCCATATTATGTTACTAGGTAAAAGCTTAACTAAACTTGCCGATAAATACCGTGTTGAAAGCGCTCAGGTTAGAGGCTGCGAAAGTGATGCTTGGTTGTATCACAGTGAAATAGATGGCAAGCATTACTTTCTTGCAGACAGCGATGCTCGCATAGTTAAAGGGTTGGTCACACTATTATTGATTGCCTGTAATGGCAAAACGAGTGCAGAAATTAACGCATTCGATGCAGATGATTATTTTACTCAGCTTGGCTTACAAGGTCAGCTAAGCCCATCTCGTACCAATGGTTTACTGGCGTTAGCACAAGCGATTAAAGCAGGTGCTGTTGATAGCAAGTAACGCCAAGCTTCATCGGCTAAATCCAGTACCAGCCAAGTCTGCACTTGGCTGGTACTAAAATACTAAACAGCTACCTTTACCATGGTTTTCCACTGCTTGACCAACAAGCCCAATATAATCAACATGCCAACAAAGCCCGCACCAAATGGATTGAACAACACCAGTGGCACTGCAGCAAAAGCAATAATACGCTCAACGCTTGATAAAGCGCGCAGCAGATAACCTTCAATCGCAATTGCTAACGCCAAGATAATCGTCGCCGTTTGCAGTATGGCAAATCCAAATGCCAATACACCTGCATCCGGATTGAGTAAGTCGGTATAAGCCATCATTATCGGGATCATAAACAGGCCTCCTGCTAGCTTAAACGCTTCAACTGAGGACTTCATTGGATTGGCATTAGCAACACCTGCCCCTGCAAATGCCGCCAGTGCAATCGGTGGTGTCACGTTAGATGTCTGCGATAACCAAAATACGATTAGATGCGCAGTGAGTAGCGGTAAGCCAAAGTCGCCCAACATAGGTACAGCCATCACGGCCAATACGATGTAAGCAGCAGTTACTGGTAAACCCATGCCTAATACTAAGGCGACGATACTGATTAAGCCCAAGGCCACCAGCATATAACCGCCAGAGAAATCCATCACAAACTGGGTAAACTGCAGCCCAATGCCAGTTTGCCCCACCACGCCAACAATAATGCCTGCAGCACCACACGCAACTGAAATAGGCAGCGCCATTAGCGCCCCACTTTTCATTCCTGAGATAAATTTACTAAGGCCTATACGGCTATGTTTACGTAAAGCGGCGGTAAGTAGTATCGCGGCGCAGCCGGCAACACCAACCAACAATGGCGAGTAAGCCATCATCAATAGCACAGTGATAATCACCAGTGGAATAAGATGATGTGCCCCTTGTTTCATTACCTCGATAACAGCCTCTGTGCGACTAGCTGCTTGCAGATTTAACTTACAAGCCATTAGATGCACGTACAATAAAGTACAGAAAAAGTAGAGAATAGCCGGTGCGATTGATGCCAGCATAATGTCGCTATAGGGCACGCCCGTAAACTGCGCCATAACAAAAGCGCCCGCCCCCATAATTGGCGGCATGATCTGCCCACCCGTTGATGCAGCGGCTTCAATGCCTGCGGACTGCTCAGGCGTATAGCCAAGCTTCTTCATCATCGGAATCGTTACCGAGCCTGTGGTCACTGTATTGGCGATAGCGGAGCCAGAAATGGAACCTAAACCCGCAGATGCTAAAACCGCAGCTTTGGCAGGCCCACCACGATATTTCCCCGCAATAGAGAAAGCCAAATCGATAAAGAACTTGCCTGCACCAGTGACCTCAAGAAAAGCACCAAATAGTACAAAAATGAACACTGTGGTCGCGGCAATCCCCAAGGCGGAGCCAAATACCCCATTCGCAGAGAAGATCTGGAATTGAATAAGCTCCTGCAACGAGTAGGCTTTAGTTGCTAACGCGCCCGGCAACATATCACCAAATGCGCTGTAAGCTAAAAATAGCCCAGCAATCATCACCATCACCCAACCGACAGTGCGGCGACACCCTTCCAATAATAACAGTAGCAAGGCGCAACCAGCCGCTAGGTCGATATTGCCTAAGCCATACAACAGGTGGTCAATATCGTTGTAGTCGAAGATCAGCATCCGATATCCGGCAAAAACGGTCAGTCCACACAACAGTAGATCGGTCACGCGACCGAGCATATAGCCCTTGTTATATCGATTACTTATCAGTGGGTAATGTAAAAAGATCAATACCAATACCCAGCACAAGTGCACTGGACGAAAGTAGGTAGCCGAAATGGTTGAGGTGATCCCCTGCCATATTTGGAATGATGACAGCGCCACCGCGATGGCAAGAATCACGTAACCGAGATACTTAACGGTCGATTCATGGGGAAGTGGTATTACAACAGGCGCTTCAGTTGTCGCATCCGCATCACTATTTTGTTGAAGAGGGCTCATAGCATGTCCTCAAATTATCTACTCTCAAATGCTCCGCCACTCATGTTCAATCGGTGATAGATTGCGGGCATTTGGGATATAAGCTAAATAAAATAAAGGCAACCCAAAGCTGCCTTTATTAATGGTTTTAACAGTCATTGATTAACTGTTGCAGATAGTCGACTTCAAGAATCGCTTACTGAAAAGTAAACTATTTAGCCAACGAGTCTAGGTACTTTTGCGCGCCAGGGTGCAATGGCACACCTTCTAACCGACCTGCATTATCAGGGGTTGTAGCTTCAGCCACTTTCACCACTTTTTGTACTTCGCTCATGTTTTCAAAGGCTGCTTTTGTAAGATTGAATGCCATCTCATCACTCATCTTAGCGCTCACCACAATCACATTCCACACGCTGAGTGTCGGCACAGCGCCCACGTTGTTATAGACATCGGCAGGTATGGTATAGCTGCTATAAGCTGGGTTTTGCTTGATAAATGCCGCACTCTCCGCTGCTGAGACCGGAATGATATTAACTTTATGCGTCAGTGCAACTTGAGTCACTGCGCCAACGCCTTGGCCACCCACAATAAAGCCGGCATCAATCTGACCGTTAGCTAATGCGTTAGTGGTCTCTGAGTAATTCAGATAAACCGCTTTAATATCTTTTTTTACATCAATACCAATAGATTCCAGTAACGCAGCAGAAGTTACCGCGGTGCCGCTCGCTGGCGCGCCCAAAGAGATACGCTTGCCTTTAAGATCGGCTAGAGAGGTAATACCTGAATTTTCTAAACTGATTGCATGGACTAAGTTCGGGTATAGCGCGAACAAGGTATTTACAGGCATGGCACTTCTAAATTTGCCTTCCCCTTTATAAGCATCAAGTACCACATTACCCATTGCAATCCCGGCAATCATGTCACCACGCACCACCTTAATAGTGTTCTCTACTGATGCGGCAGTCACTTCAGCTTTTACGTTTACTTCAGGAACCTTATCAGACCAAACTTTGGCTAAGGCGCCACCAAAAGGGTAATAGATCCCACTTTGGCCACCCGTGCCAATAGAATAGTTCTCAGCCTGAGCCGACGCTGGCAATACCAATAATAGAGCGAGCATTAATGCACGATGCAACATAGCCATTTCCTCAATTTACATTTATTTTTATATTAGGCTTTAATTTAAAAGCTTTTAATTATTAACGATTTCACTTCAATTTGGCCTCGATACTCACTGAAGAGTTAACCATTGTCAAGCCGTCGAATAGTCGAATAAACCCACCAAACAAGCCAAAAACTCGCGGTGAAGTATGCCGTAATAGTTGTTTAGAACGCCTCATATAAGACTGATGAAAAGCAATAATCCACAATCCGCTAGATCCATTTTGAACTCATAAAGACATATAGGCTAATATGGCAAGCATAACGATAAGTGTCGCTAATCTAATGAAGACAAAGGACAAATATGCAAAACCTAATTAATAGACGTCAACTGATTAAAGGAATTACCGCTGGCACCATCTTGAGCCAACTCGGTTCTCTGCCCGCGCTAGCCAGTAACGAACGGCGCCTATTTATTGATGGCCTTTGCTTTCTTCCTGATGACTTAGCAGACCTAAGCAGCTCCAAAATTGATGCTTATCTTTGTGACATATCTGCCATCGAAGCCATTAAACAGCCCGATGGCACCACTAACTATAAGCGTACTTATAAAGCTTGTATCAAAAGTATTGCAGAGGCAAAAAGCCGAGTTGAGGCTAACAGGGATAAGTTGATCCTTGGCCTAAATAGCTCTGATATCAAACGGGCAAAGCAGACCGATCGCACCGCTGTGTTTTTTCAAATCCAAGGCGCTGACTGCGTTGAGGAGAGTATTGATAACAACTTAAACCAAGTCGATGAATTTCATGCTCAAGGTCTACGCGCCCTGCAGCTTACTCACCATTACGGTAACCGATTTAGCGGCGGGGCATTGGATAACGATGCCAGTGGCGGCTTAAACCTGCCGTTAACCAAAGCGGGTGAAGCGCTCATTGATAAACTCAATCAGAAAAACATTCTAGTGGATGTCAGCCACTCAAGTCCGCAAGCTGCGCTCGACACTGCAAAAATAAGCAGATCCCCAATCGTACAAAGCCATGGCGCTGTGCGCGCTATTGTTAATCATGCACGTTGCAGCCCTGATGAAGTGATTAAAGCCATTAGTGATACCGGCGGCCTGTTTGGGGTATTTATGATGAGCTTTTGGCTTACTAACGATAAAGTACCGACAACAGAGCACTATATAAGCCATTTGAAGCATGTCGCTAAAGTGGCTGGGATTGATGCCGTCGCTATTGCCAATGATTACCCCCTTAGAGGCCAGAAAAATCTACTAAAACTTAATAACAACAACGCTGAAGGGGTTAAGCAGTATCTTGATTGGTGGCATAGCCTACGAGAGAAAAATGTACTCGGTTACGATGTTGAACCTGTGCATGTGGTGATCCCTGAACTGAACCATATCGATCGCATGGAGCGTATTGACTTGGCGCTGGGTAAGGCAGGCTTTACGAGTAACCAACGCGATAAGATCATGGGACAAAACTGGCAAAGAGTGCTTAATGAGGTGTTGGTCTAATCGATAAAAGATCAGAAAACTAATATAGCGATTACGTTTAGTATCAACAAGCCTAATTATAAATACACCATAGACAGTAGTATTAATTGCTCGTTAAAGTGATACCTAACCTATTGTCAGACATGAGCTCTAAATGCTAACCGCACTTGCCATTAAAAACTATCGCTCTTTACGTGATATTACTATACCACTGGCACAGCTAAACCTGGTGACAGGGGCCAATGGCAGTGGTAAATCCAACCTTTACAAAGCGCTAAGGCTATTGGCTCAAACAGCTCAAGGTGGAGTCGTCAACGCACTGGCCCTAGAAGGTGGATTAGACTCTAGCTTTTGGGCCGGGCCTGAAACACTTTCGCGTGCGATGCTTGCTGGGGAAACACCGGTTGAGCCGACCGTTAGGCAAGAGGTCAAACGGTTAAAGCTTGGTTTTGCCAGCGACGAATTCAGTTACTTAATTGAGCTTGGCTTACCTAAGCCCGACTCCACCACTCTATTCGGTTTAGATCCGCAAATTAAGCGTGAGGCAATTTGGGTTGGTAATGTTTATCGCCCATCCACTGTGCTGGTTGAACGCCGCTCTGCCTTAGTCAAAAGCCGTACTGGCAAGGATAAACCTGCTGGCTGGCAAACCTTGAATGTCCATATGCAGCATAGCGATAGTATCTTTACTGAACTTGCTGACCCTGAGCGAACGCCCGAGGTGATCCGCCTACGCGATAACATTCGCGCTTGGCGCTTTTACGATCACTTTCGCAGTGACAGCGACGCTCCAGCCCGTAAACCACAGCTTGGAACCCGCACACCGGTTCTACATCATGACGGCAGAGATCTAGCCTCCGCGATTCAAACCATTTTTGAAGTGGGCGATAGAGAAGCGTTCGATACCGCTTTAAGCGACGCGTTTCCGGGCGCTCATGTGGTCATTGAATATGAGTCAAATGGCATGTTGAGCCTTAAGTTTCATCAACAAGGTTTGTTAAGGCCACTTAATGCTGCTGAACTATCAGACGGAACCTTACGCTACCTCTTACTGGTCGCAGCATTGCTGACTCCACGTCCGCCAGAATTGATGGTACTTAATGAGCCTGAAACGAGTTTGCACCCCGATCTACTGCCAGCGCTTTCTCGCTTAATCGTTAAAGCCTCCGAGCGCTGTCAGTTATGGGTAGTTTCCCATGCCAATCGACTAATTAACTCACTGAATCAGTTTGAAGATTGTAATTTGATAGAGCTGGATAAGCAGTTAGGGCAAACTGAGATTATAGGCCAAGACATACTCAGCAAGCCAAGTTGGCGCTGGAGCAACCGCAGCTAAATGTGCTGCGGCCATTGACTGAGTAGCAAACGTGATAAGCACGGGACTTACAGCGAAAAGTTAGCGATAGTCTTTTGAATGCCGACCACATCAGTGCCACGCTTTAGCTCTTTAACTAATGGATCTTTTTGCCCAGAAATCCATAACTTTAGCTCTGCATCCATATCAAACCGACCCGCGGTTTCTACTTCAAAATGAGTAATCGCTTTATACGGTACAGAATGGTAGCTAACCTTCTTACCCGTTACTCCCTGTTTATCAATGAGAATTAACCGCTTGTTGGTAAACACAAACATGTCTCTAACCACTTTATATGCCAGAGCCAGTGACTCATTGTCAGCCATAATCGGGCTAAGTTCTTCAGTTAGCTCTTCAAGGTTAACCTCAGAAGCATTTCCCATCAGCGAATCTAACAATCCCATTTTATTTTCCTTAATATTTTATGTATAGAACTGCAGTAGCCCTACGAGTTCATAGCTATCTTTATTCAATGTAAACTGATAGCTATAACTTACATGAGGCATAAAAAAATCGCCATAAGGCGATTCTTTTTACTGTTTACACTTTCTGTGAGCTGGGCACTTGCCTGTTTTCTGCAACCACCAGCATTTCACATTTAGGGCAATCAAAAACCAGCTTTAATACATCTTTGCCTATTTCTAACACCATAGGATCGGCTTTAATCCCTGGCACCTCTTTCGGGCACAAATTAAAGTTAAAGCGCAGGCAGTGCTTAGTAACCATTAATGGTACATCTTCAGTAACACCGTTTTTCTCATAGGTGTCTTGAATATCAATAACCCCATGACGCTGATAAAACGCTTTCGCCTTATCATTAGCCACATTACCTAAGTAGCTTAAGTGCTTCATTGGGTATACCGCATCACGATTATACTCCCATGCTTTAGGCCGTTGATAATCATTGACTCGTGCCAACTCTAGTGCTGCCACTGTGTCACGTCGTAAGCCATTTAGTACAGAGGTAGGAATAAACCACGCCTGTGCTGTTTCAATGTTAATCTGTTGAGCATTAAAGTCGGTACTACCCAGTTTACCCAGCTGTTTACGTAAGCCTTTTAGTGCCTTTTCAACATCGGTGGCCGGCGTTTTTTCGCAAACTAAAGACTGTGTTGCAGTGTGACCGTAGACATCAGTCATGGTCAATGACACGCCCTCATCACTATCGCTAAGGGTAATATCGACGCCAATAATTCGCTTGGCAGATTCTTTCGCCAATACCGCTTCAAAGGCCTGATTATGGTTTCGATAAATGGTCATGCCGACCTGTAGCTCTTTAGGCATACGGGCAACAAATAGCTTTAAGCCGTCTGCGCGATTGACTCGCAGCCCTTTTAACTTGTCGTCCGACTGTTTAGCTTCGGCATAGTTACTTGGGAAAAAGCATAGACCATCACCATTGTTGAACGTATGCTCCGAGGCGACTTCAATAAAATCTTTGCCTATACGCTTAACGGTTGCGACTTCTTCACCAATATATTTTGGTGAACGGAAGTCATTCATCCCCTGGCTACGTTCATGGACAAAATAATCGGTTTTGCCGCGGTTGAAAGTTTTCTCTGGATCAGGCGTAAAAGTATGTTCGCAACGACCATGGGATGATGCACTAAACTCCGGACGCTTAGCGATAATCTTATCCAGCTCTTGGCGATAATGAGCAGTCACATTTTTTACGTAGCTGAGATCTTTAAGGCGGCCTTCAATTTTAAATGAGCGTACACCGGCATCAATTAACGCTTCTAAGTTATCTGTTTGGTTATTGTCTTTTAATGATAGTAAGTGTTCATTCTGCGCTAGCACTTCACCTTGACGGGTCTTTAAATCGCCCGGTAAACGACACAATTGAGAACATTCACCACGGTTAGCACTACGGTTACTGAAAGAGTGACTTAAATTACACAAACCACTGTAAGCAACACATAGCGCGCCATGAATAAAGAATTCAATTTGCATATTGGTTTTAGCAGCAACATCACGGATCTGGCTCAAGCCAAGTTCACGGGCAAGCACAACTTGCGAAAAACCAACCTGCTCTAAAAATGCCACTTTTTCAGGATTTCGGTTATCCATCTGGGTACTGGCATGCAGCGCAATTGGCGGTAAGTCGAGTTGGAGGATCCCCATGTCTTGCACGATCAGCGCATCAGCACCGGCTTCATAAACTTGCCAAATCAGCTTTTGTGCCGCTTCAAGCTCCCCTTCATCCATCAAGATAGTATTGATAGCAACAAAAACTTGAGCGTGATATTGATGAGCAAAGGTACATAGACGAGCAATGTCTTCGACACTATTACCTGCGGTTGCACGAGCGCCAAATGCTGGGCCGCCGATATATACAGCATCAGCACCATGGCGAACAGCTTCAATACCAAAGTCTGCATTTTTAGCAGGCGCTAACAACTCAAGACGATTAGAATTGGTTTCTAGTGGCGCCAAAGGCTCACCAGCAGGCTTTTCATTAGGTCTGAAGATGCCAACATTGCTCATAAAAAAATCACTCAAAAAGGAAAAGACTATTATTTGGGGCGAAGATTATAGCAAAATCTCACATTTGGCGTTAGCTAATATACTCAGCAATACTAGCCATTAATGAAGAACATCAACGGCTAGTCAGTATCAATCGAGAAGAGTGACTTACTAGGAGGAAGTTAACCGTCTGATTAATTTCTCATTAATCCAGTACGATTTATAAGGAATCACTTAAGTAAACAGATCGAAGGCGTTACCTAAGGCGGAAGATTTTCCTTTATAAAATTCGGTATAGCTGCAGTTGCTACAAGTCACTGCGTAATAACGCTTGTTCTGCATATCAAAAATACGTGACCAAAAGCCACCTGACACACGAATTTCACCAGTTTCAAACTCTCTATTGTTACACTTAATACATGTCCATTTGTCATGTTGCATAGTGACTATCTTCCTTATTGATTTACTATCTATAGTGGCTAATAACGACTTAAAATTAGTAATGTACCGCCAACCAAATTGTCTCAGTTTGCTCGCTAGTCCAAGCAACACGATGCTTTACATGGGCGCCAATATTGACATAGTCGCCTTGCTTTAAGCTCACCATTTCACCCGTTTTAAACTCCAATTTAGCCGCGCCCTGCATCACCATCACCCATTCGCTGCGTTCCTGATCATACCACTGTCCAGCAGGAGTCACGTGGGCTTTAGAGATAATACGCTCGACTAAAACGCTGTCTGTATTTACGATTACCTCAAACTGCTCTTCAGTAAGATCTTTAGCCAAGTTACCAAGAATATTAGCTTTATCCATTGTCCACCCCAGCCTCACCAACTTCAATCACAATACTCTTGCTCACACGAATACCCAAACGTTTTGCCAAACGATTTAAGTTAGCGCGATCCATCTGCAGTGCTTTAGCGGTTGCGGACCAGTTGCCATAATACTGAGTCAAGGTTTGCAAAATACGTTGCCGCTGAAAATCATCGGTCTGCTGTTTAAGGTTTCCCTGCGCTAACACCTCGATCTGCAGTGCCGACTCTTCAGCTTGTTCCTTGCTATCATCCTCTTGAGGACTATTCGGCAACAATAAAGCCAAATGGGTGAGCCCTATACGCACTATAGCTGCAGTGCTCTCACTTCGAGCTCGCAACGCTGCTCGACTAATAACGTGCTCTAGCTCACGTACATTACCGGGCCAGTCATATTGATTTAGCATTTTTATCGCGCTGGCATTTAAGGTCAACTGACTCATGCCAAGCTTACGCCGCATTAATTCAATAAAGTAGCCACTAAGCAAACTGATATCGCCTTCACGTTGCCTTAATGGCGGGACAATAACGGGATACACACTCAGACGGTGATACAGATCGGCGCGAAAACGCCCCTGCTCGACCTCTACTTTTAGTTGTCTATTGGTTGCAGCTAGAATGCGCACGTCGACATACTCAACATCGTCTTTACCTACAACTTGGATCTCTTGATTCTGCAGCGCCCTAAGTAACTTACTTTGTACCGCCAGTGGTAACTCGCCAATTTCATCTAAAAATATGGTGCCGCCGCTCGCGAGGCTGAACTTACCAGTTCGATTTCGATCGGCGCCTGTAAATGCACCTTTAACGTGACCAAACAGCTCACTCTCAATTAGGCTTTCAGGTAGCGCGGCGCAGTTAACATAAACCAAAGGTCCTTCGCTGCGACTAGATTGTCGATGTAGAGTTCTGGCCACCAACTCCTTACCCACGCCGGTTTCGCCCTCGATTAAAATAGAAAAATTAGAGGCTGCAACCATCTCGATTTCACGCTTGAGTTTCACCATGATCTCGCTGTTACCGATGAGCTCGCCACCGTCCTTAACTAACGCTTCGTGGGTCAGCTCAGCAACAACCTGCTGATTATGTTTAGAAAGCTGCTCAAGCTGCTGTAATAATATCGCTGTGTTTAAGGTGGCTGCTGACATTGCAGCAATGATGTCTAGTGTACGTTTAGGGATCTCATCGAATACATTGGGAACCATACTGTCTAAAGTCAAAATACCGATCAGTTTGTCATCTGACAATAGTGGTAACCCCATACAAGCATGCACAGGGAGGTCTCCTTCATGGGAAAGCAGCAGTCCATCATAGGGATCCGCTAACTTGCTATCTGCAGCAAAACGAACCGGTGTTTGCGATGAAGATATTAGCTCAAACCTTGGATGAGCAGCGATCTCAAATCGACGGCCTAAAGTTTCTTTAGTCAGACCTTGTAGTGCTAGCGGCTTCAAATACTCACCTTGCACATGTAGCAGCACCACAGCGTCACAATTAACAGTATGGCGCACAGTATTAAGTAAGCGCTCAAATCTGTCATGATTTGTCAGGCTATTGGTGAGATCTAGGGCGAGTTGAACCAAAGCTGCAGAAGATATTTCACTCACAAGAACAGTAAACCTAATTAACTAAAACTGGCTTTAGCTTATCACGCTAGCCATTATCCATCAAAAACACACCAACGAGTCTTTATGACTACAATCAAGTGTAGTCAAAATGACTACACCCATTCAGTTAGGAGGCTAAATGCTAGTAATTATCACTACCGTGAATGTTGGCACGGTTATCGCAGTACTCTAGTTCAAGCACACTGTAGCAGAGCAAATGGAGCAAACTCATGATAACAACACAATCAATGCCCTACTCTCACGAAGATTTAGTCGACGAGTTAACTCAAAAGCAAAACATTCAGCTTTCTGCTACATCAACAGTCAAGCAACGTACGTTAGTGCAACTCGGTGCGGCATCGAATCGATTTTATTCACATGCACTGATTGGCGGCAATAGCACCATGTTGATTGCGATCATTGGCTTACTGTTGTGCATTTTAGTCGGTTACTCCTATGCAGATAGTTTTTCATTGTGGGCACAAGTAGCTAGCCACATCGGTTTGATACTGTTTGCGACCGCAGTAAAAATTGGCTACGTGATGCGCTGCATAGGGCTCGATGGCATGGGGCACTTACAGTTGTAGCAACGCCCTACGAAAGAATTTTGATCGCAATTACTGTTTATGACTACCATTTGGACAACAATACTGATGCAAACGATTAGCGCTCCCAAGACCAAGCAAGTACTCTCAGCCAGCGGTGAAGTAGAGGCTGTGGTAATAAAACCTGATTCATTGTTGAGCAAGATCAGCGATATGCCTTTATGGGAGCTTGCTTTCAGACCTTGGTTTTTAGCTGCCACGTTCTCATCAGTGCTTAGCATTGCAGCTTGGCTACTCTTTTTACATGGCCAGCTACCTAGCCTAGCAACAACAGGCCTAAGCCCTGTTGTTTGGCATATCCATGAAATGTTATTTGGTTTTGCAGCAACCATTGCGGTTGGCTTTTTGCTCACTGCCGCCCAGACCTGGACTAACCGCCGCAGCATAAACGGTTTACCACTAATAGCGCTAACACTAATCTGGCTAGCGGTACGTGGCTTACTCTGGTCGAACGACCCCAAACTGCAGCTAGCAGCGGTCGCACTGCAAGCATCTTGGTGGCTTATCTCGATTGGTTATTTGGCCAATATGGTGATTAAAGCTAAAAGTAGTCGTAACTATCAATTCATTCCATTACTAACGGCAATGATGTCATTTAATATTGGATTTTTATTGGCTGATATAAATGGCTACACAGAGTTAGCAATGCACCTTTCTCGCTGCGCTATTTTACTGTTTTGTTTGTTAGTCGGCATTATTGGTGGCCGCGTCATTCCATTTTTCACCGGCAGAGGTGCTGAAAATGCCAAGGTAAAATCAACACCGCAACTTGATAAATGGTTACCTTGGGTTTCTCTACTTGGACTGGCCGTCTTTTTTACAGGCTACTTTATCGAGCTTCCTTTCACTCCAGCAACGTTACTGATATTAGCAGGTGTTATGCACCTACTGCGTTTGTTCAACTGGAATAGCCTAGCCACTTTAAAGGTGCCATTATTATGGTCACTGCACGGTTCATACTTAGCTTTAGCACTGGGCTTGATTGCGCTCGGGGCTAGCTATCATATTGACGCATTACGTTTTGCTGATGCGCTACACTTAATCACGGTCGGTACACTCGGCGCGATGATCCTCGCGATGATTGCCCGCGTCTCATTAGGCCATACCGGTCGACCATTAAAGCCTCACTTTTCAATCAATATCGCCTTCATGCTTATTCTTGCAGGAGCCTTAGCACGAGTGATATTACCGTTAGCTCAGCAGCCTATCTTGGCTTGGGATATTAGCGCAACTTGCTGGGTAGTCGCCTTCAGTTTATTCATCTGGCACTACAGCCTGATCCTTGTGCGTCCAAGGCCGAACTAAAGCGAATTTTTAGCGTCGAATCAGAATAGATTCTGAAAAATTATAACCAGAAATCACACCCTAACAGTGCCGCTTTCGAGCACAAAATTGATTAAGGATATTTAGATGTTATCTGAAAAACATATCAGCATAGTTAAGAGCACCATTCCATTATTAGAGTCTGCTGGTACTGCCATCACCGAACACTTTTATAAACGTATGTTTAGCCACAATCCAGAGCTAAAACATATCTTCAACTTGAGCCATCAGCATTCTGGCGGCCAGCCCGCAGCCCTTTTCAATGCCGTTGCAGCCTATGCTAAAAACATTGATAACTTGGGTGCATTAACTGGCGCTGTAGAGCGCATCGCCCATAAACACACCAGCTTTAATATTCAGCCAGAGCATTATCCAATCGTTGGTCATCACCTACTTGAGACCCTAAGAGAATTAGCACCAGATGCTTTTACTCCTGAAGTCGAAGAAGCTTGGGGCGCAGCTTACGGTGTACTCGCAGGGATCTTTATCGAGCGCGAAGGTGCCCTTTACCATAGAAGTGCCAATGAAACTGGCGGCTGGCAAGGTGCGCGGCAGTTTACAATTACCAACAAAACTAAAGAATCAGAGCTGGTAACAAGCTTTGTGCTTACTCCTGTAGATGGCCTAGCAGTTATTGATTTTGAACCCGGCCAGTACCTTGGAATTTGTGTAGAGCCTGCTGAACATGAATATCGTGAAATGCGTCAGTACTCACTATCGGATAAACCTAATGGTAAGCAATACCGCATCTCAGTTAAGCGTGAAGCACAAGCAACGCCTGGTGTAGTATCGAACTATCTGCATGATCACATGAATGTTGGCGACAGTCTTGATGTCTACCCACCCGCTGGCGATTTTCACTACGAGGAGCGTGAAGCCCCTGTAGTACTTATTTCAGCCGGTGTAGGGGTGACACCGATGCAATCAATGCTGGAGATGTTGGCGGCTAAGTCTTTCGCTAAGCCAGTATTCTACCTGCATGCCTGCGAAGGCGTAGAGCAGCACTCATTTAACCAACGAGTGGAAACACTAGGGCTAAGTTTAGATCTACAACATCACACATGGTACCGCGATATTGCTCAATCAAATGAAGTTACTAATGTTAGCAACATACACCAAGGTTTTATGAATTTTGCCACGCTGAGAGATGCACTGCCGATTGAACATGGCGACTATTACTTGTGTGGACCAGTTGCTTTTATGCAGTTTGCTAAGCAACAGCTGATAGAGCTTGGAGTCGAAGCTGAGCGCATTCACTACGAGGTATTTGGGCCACACGCTTCGCTTTAAGCGCTAGCTTAACAAGCCATAAAAAGAGCATACCGTCGACTGACGCTATGCTCTTTTTTTATCTTTTTAGCTTTTAGATAAAGTCGCAGATCTCTGCCAACTCTTTCTTTTGCAGCGCATGTTCTGGCACCGTTGCATCCTCACTTGGATAACCCGCAATAATCAGCATATAAGGTCGTTCGTTTGAATTATCTCTGCCACAGACTTTACTGAGAAAAGACATAGGTTTGGGAGTATGAGTAAGCGTTCCTAGTCCCGCATTGTGTAATGCTTGGATCAAAAAACCTGTCGCGATCCCCACCGACTCATGCACATAGTAGTTAGTCTTCTGCTCACCCTCTTCTTCGCTGCGCTTCTTACTGAAAATCGCAATTAACCAAGGTGCATGTTCAAGATAGGGTTTGCTGGCATTTGTGCCTAAAGGCTTTAACGCATCGAGCCACTCTTCACCGGCTCGCCCAGCATAAAAAGCCTGCTCTAATGCCTCTGCCTCATGACGAATTTGCGCTTTAATTTCAGGGCTACTTATCGCGACAAAGTGCCAAGGTTGGTGGTTAGCACCGTTAGGGGCTGTTCCCGCCGCTAGAATACATTTTTCAATGATCTCTTTTGGTACAGCTCTGTCAGAGAACTTACGAATCGAGTGACGACGTTTAACGTCTTGATAGTTTTGCTCTGCGCGCACAAGCATTTCGTCTTCAGGATACTCAATAAAGTCCGTTAACGGGTGATGGGCCTCTGTCATATTATTTCCTAGCTTATCGTTATTATTATAGATTTTTAACCGTTTCGGCTTACCTATGCAAGCTAAGCTCACTGTGATTCAAGCTGTTGCTTTAACTGCTCAAGCCCTTGGTTAAGATCGTTGCCAATCATAGTTTCGAAATCTAGAAACAGGAACATCAGGTTCATTGGGTATTCTAAATGACCATCAAAACCCCACTGCACCAAGGTTTGCTCAGCACCTACGGCTTCAGTGCTCATAAAAGCGGGGTCGGTTGACTCAAAAGGCGAAAAGAATCGCAACTCGAAATCAATACGCTTGCCTTCATCAATGCGCATGATCTCCTGCTCACCAACTCCAACATCCTCCAGTTGGCTTTCCCAACGAGATACAAAACCTACGGTTCCGTCAGTACCGCGATAGCTTTTAACCATATCAGGATCCATCTGTGCCCAGACGCTGAAGTTATCCTGATTCTTTAAATACTTCACATAATCAAACACTTCAACCACAGGTTTATCTATGGTGATATTAGTCACTACCGAATACTCTTTCTGTACAAATAGCGCGATAATAAAGGGCAGCGCGATGAGTATCAGTACTGCTATTGAGAATTTTTTTAGCATTTTTTTACTCTCTAATAAGTGATTAAGGGCTATTGCTCTTGCAAGCCTAATTTTGGCCTAACAAATTATCTTAACCAATAAAGAGTATACAAATAATTAACATATGAACAGTGGTGGTATTTGAGGTGGTTCGCTAGCCTAGTTTGGTGATGCTTAAATCACTCACGACAAAGAGCTGTAACTTACTCAAGCCCTACACCAAAAAGGGACAAGCCTTAGCTCGTCCCTTTTTACTAATTAGATTTGTCCTACAATTTTTGACGACCTTTACAGCCCGAGCCTAGCCATTAGTTTCTGGTTTTCAGCCTCTATATGCTTGTAAAAATCACAATCAGACAAACTAGCTGCCGCCGCTTCATCTATCACCAGTACCACATCTTTATGCATCTGTAGCGCCGATGCAGGGCATGCAGCAGTTAACGGACCTTCAACTGTCGCCTTAATCGCTTCAGCTTTATTGGCGCCAGTCGCTAATAGCACGACTTTCTTTGCATCCATGATGGTGCCAATACCCATGGTAATCGACAGGTGCGGTTGATACTCATCGGCGTCAAAGAAACGGGCATTATCGTCAATTGTTGCTTTAGTTAACGTCTTCACTCGAGTGCGCGACATTAAACCCGATGACGGTTCATTAAAACCAATATGGCCATTGCGGCCTATCCCTAATAGCTGGATGTCGATCCCCCCCGCAGCCTTAATCTGTTGCTCGTAGCCTTGGCAAGCCGTAATAGGATTAGCAGCATCACCTGGGGGGACGTGAGTGTTTGCTTGATCAATATCGATATGATCAAACAATTGCTGCTTCATAAAGTAACGGTAACTTTGCGGATGAGAGCCTGCAAGACCTAGATATTCATCAAGATTAAAAGTCGTGGCATTAGAAAATGAAATGTTGCCAGCCTTAGTCGCTTCAATCAGCTGCTGATAAAGCGATACTGGTGTTGACCCTGTTGCTAAGCCCAGCACTGAGTGCGATCTCTTCTGCAGCTGTTTTATAAAAATATTTGCGCCATAGGCCGCGACTGCAGCACTATCTTTTAATATTACGATTTGCATAAATTGATCCAATAAAAGTGAATACCTAACAGTCACTGCGATGCCAGTACAATATGCTGACAACAGAAACAGGGATAACAGCGGCTAATTATACCAACGCGTTATGTAACATAACTATAACCTTAAATGACAACGCTGTCATTACTATTAATGGCTTGATATAAAAATTAGTATTACACAGCCACTACACAGACTAAATGGGCTTTACTCTGTGTTATCGGTTTTACTAAGGGAACGAACATTAATAGCAATCAATGCCGTGATTAAAGTCCATTAAACTCCCACTGAATTCTGCATCTTCAAGTTGAACGGGTTTATAATGAACTTTCCTTAAAAGATTAACTCCGTTGATTAAGAGCATCTGCATGTCGTTAAACGATCAAGAACAAGCCTGCGCTATTAATGATGACATCAGTCATCAGCACTTTAAAATCTATAAACCTTATGGTTTTTTAAGTCAGTTTCTGCCTGAAACTCGTAAGCGCAAGAAACTGCTGGGCGAACTGTTTAACTTCCCAGACAAAACCATGGCAATAGGCAGGCTAGATCATGACTCAGAGGGGCTATTGTTACTCACAACAGACGGTATGATGAGTCATCAAATTCGCAGTAAAGGCATAGAAAAAGAGTATTACGTGCAAGTCGATGGTGATATTACAGCCAGCGCGATAACTGCGCTACAACTAGGTGTAGAGATCGGTATTAACGGCGAGAAGTATCAAACATTACCCTGCAATGCTTTTAGGTTGGCTGAGGAACCACAGCTACCAGCAAGAGGACGTAAAATTCGCGATCCCCGCCATGGGCCAACGAGTTGGATTTCAGTAACCTTGTGTGAAGGTAAAAATCGTCAGATAAGAAAGATGACCGCTGCAGTAGGTTTTGCCACACTTAGGTTGGTCAGAGTAAGAATTGGCAATATATTTATTGATGACATGCAAGCAGGCGATGTCACGCCTCTATCAGATTTTAATGCGGCGCTAGAGCCAAGGCCTTAGGCGCAATATGGTATTTTAAAAAAGTGTTCCAATTCAGATGCAGCTTTAGGTCTACTGAACAAATAACCTTGGGCTTCATCGCAGCCATTGTCGGCAAAAAACTTTGCTTGCTCGGGCGTTTCAACCCCTTCTGCGATCACCTTCAAGTTAAGAGAGCGACCCAATGCAATAACCGCCTTAGCGATAGCGGTATTATTGGCATCCTCAGGGATATCTCTGACAAAGCCTTGATCGATTTTCAGCTTATTTATCGGTAATTTTTTAAGGTAATTAAGCGAAGAGTAGCCGGTACCAAAGTCGTCAATTGAAAGCATAATTCCCATATCCGCCAGCAAGACAAGATCACGCCCAACCGATTCAGGATCTGACATCATACAACTTTCTGTCACCTCTAATTCAAGACGATTTGCTGGCAATCCAGTCGCCTTAAGCACATCGGCGACTTCATTGACAAAGGTGCGTCGTTGCAGCTGCGGCCCAGCAACATTGACCGCGATACGGCCAAAATCTTTACCCTCAGCCAGCCAACTAACCCCCTGTTCACATGCTTGCTGTAATACCCAACGTCCAATTTCCTGAATAAGACCTATCTTCTCTGCAACAGGTATAAAAATAGCCGGAGAAATACTACCTAAAAGCGGATCGTTCCAGCGAAGTAGTGCTTCAAAACCGCTTAACGCCTTCGTCTGACAATCAACTTTTGGCTGATAAACCAAGTAAAAAGCTTCTTGAGCCAGCGCATCATGCAGCGCACTTTGTAACTTAAGGTGGGCGACCGATTCATACGTCAAAGACTGAGTATAAAAAGCGTAGTTATTACGGCCATCTTGTTTGGCTCTGTGCATAGCCGCATCAGCATTAACCAATAATGTACTCGAGTCACGACCATCTTGGGGGTAGAGGGCAACCCCCATGCTTGCGGTAAGCCTCACAGGCGCATGTTCACCTAGCATAAAGGGCCGTTCAAAAATCTGCTGCAGTTTACTGAGCCGCAGCAATAGCATATCGTTGCTTTCAATATTAGGTAATATTACTGCAAACTCATCACCGCCAAGGCGTGCGATGGTTGCCAGGCTGCCTATAGCTAACGTTAAACGCTGACTTAACTCAACCAGCACCTCGTCACCAATAACATGACCAAAACTCTCGTTAACTTGTTTGAACAGATCTACGTCGATGTAAATAACACCTAACTGATATTCGCTGCGGTTTGCCAATCTGATCTCTTGTTCTAAGCGAGAAGTAACCGCCATCCGGTTAGGTAACTTAGTTAACGGATCATGGAAGGCTAATTGGGCGAGTTCTGCCTCATTCTTTTTCTGGGTCGATAAATCAGCAAACACGGCAACAAAATAGCGGATCTGATGTTCATCACCATAAACTGCGCTAATGGTTAATAGTTGTGGGAATACCGCACCATTCTTACGCCGATTCCAAATTTCTCCGTGCCATCTTCCTGTCATCAGCAAAGATTGCCACAGTGACTCAAAAAAAGCCTTATCATGACGACCGGAGCTAAACACCCGTGGATTTTGGCCAATTAACTCGCTTTTTTCAAAGCCGGTAATCTCAGTATAAGCACCATGGGCATCAATAATGATGCCATCGACATCGGTGATTAACACCCCTTCAACCGAGTTTTCAAATACCCGAGATGCGAGTTCGAGTTGATCTTGCGCCGCTTTATGTGTCGAGATATTACGGGAGATCCCGATAATACCGGAAAGCTCTCCAGCCTCACTGACAACAGGCACTTTAGTGGTCTCTAACCAAGATTCGACATTACCAATATCCAGCCCTTTGCACTCACCCGCCGTGACTTGCACGCCTTTGGTGATGGACTCTTTATCGCCTTCAATAAACTGCTGCGCCAGTTGTGGGGGAAACAACTCTTCATCGGTATGTTCAAGGATCTGTTCACTTGATAGCTCCCAGGCTATCTCGACGCTTTGGTTAACGATAATATAGCGGCCATCAGCATCCTTCATCCACACATGCTCTTTCATTGCGTCGATAAATTGCTGCAAACTCACCTTCTGCTGCTTGTCTCCACTACGTTGAATCCCCTTAATATAATCACGGTAAAGCTTGCTTAGATCCAACTCCATGCTATCGGCAGACTGTTTGAGCAATAGTCTTAAATCAGCCTTACTTAAAGTGGCAGCTGCTTGAGGTTTTTCTAGGATAATACAGAGATAGCCGAATAGCGCCTGTGAAGGCCAATAGATAGGCATTGAGCAGCTTAAATCAATTTCAAAATATTGGTCATTGGCCGCAATAGGTCTAATCACTTTTTGCGGGTTTAAGGGGATTGCAGAGCTTGATGGCTTTGAGTTCAAAAAAGTTTGTTGAGTGCAATTTTGACAGAGGCGGTCTAAACAAGAGTCACTCACCCTTGTTGCACAAAGCACATCAAAACAGCCATCATGGCCCATCCTTAATAGCGCAACCCCACAACTAGAAACACGCGCAAGCATCTCAATGGAGCTTCCCCACTGAACTTGTTGAGTATCTGAGACATCAATCTCTATCATTCAACGCTCCACCTAGTGACTACCAAATATCAGCTCAAAATTCAGACTACAAGATATAACCTGCCAGATTATTCTTGAAAGGCCAACATTTACAGGTAATTAATCAGTTATTTTATCGTAAAAAGACAAATCTACTAACCATTATTAGCATTAGCGAGTAATTATATTGCAAATTGGATGTATATATTACCTTTACACTAATTGGCGACCCACTCAGCAGTAACTAAAGCGCATTAGCTAGATAAAATAAGGGTTGTGATCGAACAGGTACTTTTCATCTGTTGCCACTTAGCCCTATTATGGAAAGATAACAATAACAAGGATGAAGCCTGTGCTAAAACAACTGACCGTTTCAATGAGTTTACTACTGCCCTCAATCGCAAATGCAGCGCTACCAATTGATAAAATAACCGTCCCTGCGGGATTTGAAATATCCACCTACGCAGCCAATGTACCAAATGCACGGCAGATGGCTCTTGGAGATAAAGGCACACTGTTTGTTGGTAGCCGCAAAGCAGGCAAAGTCCATGCGCTAATAGACAGTAACAATGACGGCCAAGCTGATGTGATGTTTGAAGTAGCCAGCGATCTTTTTCTGCCATCAGGGATTACTTTTCACCAAGGCGATTTGTATGTCGCTGAGGTGGATAAGATTTGGCGTTACCGTGATATAGAAGCAAGCCTGCCTAAAATACCAGAGCCAGAATTGGTGTATGACAAGCTGCCTAATAAGTCACATCATGGCTGGAAATTCATCCGCTTTGGTCCTGACGGTTTGCTTTATATCCCCGTTGGCGCGCCCTGCAATGTGTGTGAAAGTGCCGCTCCTTTTGCCAGTATCATTAAACTCAATGTTGACACTAAGCAAGTCAGTACTGTGGCTAATGGAGTTCGCAACAGTGTCGGTTTTGATTTTCACCCACACACTGGCGAATTATGGTTTACCGATAATGGCCGCGACATGATGGGCGATGATCTACCCGATGATGAACTCAACCATGTGACTAAAGAGGGACAACATTTTGGTTTTCCCTATATACATAACGCCGATATTCTCGACCCTGAGTTTGGTAAGAAAGCCAGTAGTATTAACAACCAGCCACCAACGCTTAACCTTGGCGCCCATGTGGCCGCATTAGGTATGGAGTTTTATCAGGGCAAACAATTCCCAGCAAGCTACAAAAACAGTATCTTTATTGCGGAGCACGGCTCTTGGAATCGCAGCAGTAAAGTGGGCTACCGTATTGTTAATGTGAAGCTTGATGGTAACCAAGTCGCGCACACAGATGTGTTCGCCTCAGGTTGGCTGCAAGGAGAGCAGAGTTGGGGTAGACCCGCTGCAGTGTTGACCCTAAATGATGGTTCATTATTGATCTCTGATGATGCGGCTAATGCTATCTATCGCATTAGTTACAAAGGCAAGTAAGCCGTAACACTGTGGTCATTTCATTTATTTTTAAGTGCATTGCTAGCTGTCTAGCAATGCACTTTTGCTATGGCACCGCTTTCAATAGCTTTAGTTCGCCAAACACATCAGCATTCTTGTAGCCGAGGTTTTTGTCGCCATTGACCGCTTTAATGGCCTCAGAACCAATAAAATGTTCCCGCTCTTTTGAGCCATCATTGTCACAGTAAGCCAACATAAAGCCCATGGTTTTTCCATCTGTTAAGCTGACTCTAGAGTTGTTTACTCCACTCACTGAAAAGCTAGCATCATGCACCTCTATGCTAACCTCCCAAACAATCCTATTATCAGCTGTACTTTGCCGTTGCCAGCGACTTTCTACATGCTGATTTAACAACAAAAATTGCATTTGGCCATCTTGATAATTCGGGCCGATATCAACAGCTTGGTTATCCAGTGCGATATGATAAGCAAAGGCGTTAAAGTTAAACTGGTGTTCACCACCAGAATGGTCTTCATCAATAAAAATTTCTAGGCAATCATCGTCCCAGTAACTCTTCAAAGGATCAGCATGTTGATCAAACAAAATATCGTCAGTGATCTCCACCAATAAATACAAGTGCTCTTCAGTCCATGCGAGCTTAAAACGCCCGCTAAAGTCATCATGGCTAGGCGGTTTCCCCAAAATAAGCTGATCAATATTGTACCATTTGGCTTGCTGCCAAATAGACTCATTAGCAACCGCATCAATTATCGGCTCATTCACAGCAAAAGGCGCTTCATAGGCAAAACTAGTTATTGATGTAGTCAGCAATAGCGCCAGTGGCAACCATGGATTTAAGTATTTATCTGACGAGATCATTGTTTATACTCCAAGCTTGTTATCGATAACCTTTACTGAAAATACTTTTAAGAGCCGTACTATTTGCTCTTCGATATTCTCATTCTGACACAGTATTAAAACATCGAGCTCATCTGTCGGCTGCTCCAACGCGCTAAGCTGGCTTTTCAATAATGAAGCTGGAAAAAAGTGATCTTTGCGATTGCTGAGCCGCTGTAAAACCTCAATTTCATCGACGGCTAACCAGATAAACAGCGTGCGATAACCGAGCGCCCTAAAACAATCTCGATGTGATCTTTTGAGTCCAGAAAATGCCAAAACAGTCGTTTGCAGCTCAGTCAGGTTATTAACCTGATGCAAAAGCCTGCCAATCCACGGCTGCCTCTGCTCATCAGTTAGCGCAATACCTTGTGCCATGCAGGCCTTAGCTGCAGCACTATGAAAATCATCAGCCTCAATAAATTGAGCAGCCAATACGTTTGCAAGTCGCCGCGCTAGTGTTGATTTACCGCAACCACTAACGCCCATTACTATAATCAATTGCGGCAGTGCGGAGCTGGTATTCATACAGCCTCCATGACAGCATTTTGCTGCGCAGCAGTCTTTGGGACCAGCACTTCCACTTGGTAACTTTTATTTTCGACCAGCCCTTGTAAACGATTACCGTAAATCTGCTCACCATTCACCTTAATGCTCATTTGCTCAACCGCAGCTTGCTCAATTTTGAGATGCAGCTCTATCCCATTAAACATTCGTCGCAGTTCTACTTTCGGCCACTCTTTTGGAAGATGCGGCTCTATAACCAAACAACCTAACTCACCTTTCACCCCGACGATCTCTTCCACAATGCAGCGGTAATACCAAGCCAAAGTACCGGTATTAAACAGCTGGCTGCTACGGCCTGCTTGTTGAGGATTTTGAAAAAATGCGCCGCGATAATAGTTTGGGATAAAAGTAGGTAACTGGCCTCGAATAAACGCGTCTTGCTGACTAGGCAGCATTTTCATTAGGATCTCAAACGCCTTTTGATGCTCGTCAATCAAGCATAAGCTATAGGCATAAAATACCGCTGCATGATTATAAACACTGCCGTTCTCAGCTGAGCCTGGATATTTTTGCGTTAGCCGCCCCACATCTTCACGCATTGCAGTGTAGGCCGGGGCCAACATCATAGGACCATAGGGCGTCATCAACTGTTTCTCAACGGCAGCAAGTATTTTCGTGGTTTGCTCGGCATCAACTGCCTTACTCATTAGTGCCCAGCTTTGCGGGTTAAGGTAGATAGAACCTTCTGCATCAGCCTTAACACCAAAGACAACATTGTCATCGGTTATTCCCCTAGCAAACCAGTCTTGATCCCAGCAATGTTGATTCACCGCAGCATTAATTTCAGTTGCAGTTGCGAGCAGACGCTGGCTATCTTTATTTAACCTTTGGTTTATCTCAGCCCATTGCTGCAGTGCAAATGCTGTCGCCAAAGATAACCAACTAGACACTCCACGCCCTTTATGACCCACCATATTCATTGGATCGCACCAGTCACCTTGTTCAATATAGCTAAGGCCACGGTTATCTCTACGCTGTATTAACCAGCCTAAAGCCAACTCAATATGGCGATGCACACTCAAGGTTTGCTCACTGTCAGCAAACTTAACCTGCTCATCTAGCAGCGAAATATCTCCAGTCTCATTGAGATAGGCGATCACGCATATAGGCAGCCATACACAGTGGTCTGTATGGGGAATTTGATTGATATATTTAAGCTCTGCAATTTCACTTAGCAACACTCCATCGGGCATCGCACCTGAAAATAACTGCTGCGACACCGCCAATAAAAAAGATTGCCGAGCAGTAGTAGGATTGATGTAGCTCATGCCCATATTGTCTTGCAGAAAATTACGTGTTTGTGGATCGGTGCTCAAGCGATTGACATCACCGTGATAAAACATTTGCCGCGGCAACCATTGATTAAAAAACGGATCGAACAGCGGATCACCACTATTAATATTTAAACAACCTTTACCAGACTCAATATAATCCGTGTAGCGCTGTTGCTGCGTAGAAAATGCTTTGGGTTCACCAAAATAGCGTTGAAGGATCTGCTTAACCTCAGTTTTATTAGTCGCCGGTCCAAACACAAACCGATGCCGTTTAATTTCATCTGGTAGCAGCCGATGACGATACTGCATCACCGCGACTGGCGGCTCATAAGCGCTAACTTTGCTGGCCAATAGCTGAGTATTGATTCCGTCGGGATTGGCCAAGCCGCCCTCTCCTTCAAAGCCAATTTGGTTTGCTGTCCAGCTATCGGGTTTATCCTCGGCAATTAAAAAGGTTAGATCTTTAAAACCCTTCTGCTTTGGATAATCCTCCACCTTTTGATAAGGCGTAACACTCGTCGCCACAATGCCATTAATAGCAGAGTCAAAAGATGCACTCTGATTCATCCATGACATGTATCCAATCGAGAAATACGGGTAAATACTGATATTAACTGCGCTATTGCGAGTGTTTCTGACCTCGAACTGCCACATCTCAAGCGGGTCACTCGCGGACAAATTAACTTCAACTGAAACCGACAAGCCAAAACACTCGACCTGCCACGCTATTGCAGCGCTAGCTTGCACAAACCTAAAAGATTGCGAGCGACATCGAACTGGCTCATAAGGCACGGAAAAAAGCTCGTTAGTATCTTCATTTTTGATATAGAAAAACCGCCCTGGATGATGCGCAAAATAACTATGCTCAGGCTGCATAAACGTTTTAGCTTCTAGCATGGGTCCATGGCTGTATTTTGCCGGTTCTGGCTGCATGAATTGTGCGGTAGCGTAACCGCGACAATTCATATGTAACATCATCTGTCTATTCCACAAGAAGCCCGCAGCTTTGGGCATCTCGGTGGCGCTATTTAACTGCACACTGTGCTGGCTCACAGAGAAAAGAGGTGCGTTAGCATTAACCACGGGCATCTTCGAACTCCCCATGGTGGCGCTCAATCAATTCCTGCTGTAACTGCTGCAGCGCTGCATCATCCAATGGATACATTCGAATCACCACCAATGATAACAAGGAGAACAGTGCGGGTAGCAGAGTCATCAATAATACAATGCCATGTTGAGATTCACCGCTTTGAACTTGGTTGGCAACATAACCCATCGATGCAAGCAACCAACCTATCATTCCGCCCGCTAACGCACCGCCAAGCTTTTGTGCAAAAGAGGCGGCAGAGAAAATCATTGCCGTGGCACGACGTTTATTCTTCCATTCAGAATAATCAGCGGTATCAGCATACATTGAAAATACCAACGGTGATTTTGGCCCCAAGCACAAACCTATCAAAACCTGTAAGCTGAACATCAAGCCGATGCTCTCTTTAGGTACAAAATAAAATAGCGCCGATAACAGCGTCACAGCCGTCATCAAAATAAGCAGTAAACGGCGCTTATCGAACCACTTAGTCAATAACGGTGTGAGTGCAGCCCCCGTCGCCAAGGCCAGCATATACACCATGGCAAAACTGCCGATGAGATCTTCGCGCTCGGCGTAATATTTAAAATAAAAGGTGCCAGTACTGCCTCTCAGCGAGATTGTCATCATGATAATGAGCGCTAAGCAAAATAGGATTATCCAAGGGCGATTACTAAATAGGTCTTTAATATCTTGCCTGATAGGCGTTTGTTGATGCGCTGCTGGCCTAATACGCTCAGTGGTGGTAGCAAAACTAATTGTAAATAACACCGCTGCCGCAACCCCATAGACCATCATGGTTAATTGCCAGCCTAATGCCTCATCACCATGACCTAACCAACTCACCAATTCAGGGGTGAGATAAGCCACCAAGGTTCCGCCAGAAAAAGCGCCAATAAAGCGAAAGCTAGTCAGCGCGGTTCTAGACTGAGTATCGGCGGTGATAACCCCGAGTAGCGCACCATAAGGTACATTGATAAAGGTATAGGCCAGCATCATCAAAATGTATGTGGCGTAAGCCCAAATAATTTTGCCCGGCTCATCTAAATCAGGGACAGTAAATGTCAGTATGCCCGCAGCGGCAATAGGCAAGATCCCCCATATAAGGTAGGGTCTGAACTTTCCAAAACGTGTGTTAGTTCTATCCGCTAATGCGCCCATGAGAGGATCTGAAAAGGCATCAATAATTCGCGTGACCAACATCATTGTGCCGACTACGGCCGGTGATAAGCCAAACACGTCTGTATAGAAAATAAATAGAAAAACATCAAACACCCGCCAGTAAAAGTTAGAGGCGACATCACCACAGGCATAACCTAGTTTTTCTTTTAAGGAGATGGTTTGACTAGAGGATTGCTGCACTAAACCCGAGCGTCCCTTTATGATTTGTTGTTGCATCCTTGAAGCACCTTAGCACTACACCACAGTAAAATGGTGTCACTTTGTAGATCGTAAATATGGTTAAATTTCACTGAAGCATAAATGTAACCGCTTACATTTTAACCTAGCATGATAGCTTTTAGATTGATAGCTGGTTTTTCATACGAAAATAATCGTTAATATCAACACTCAATTTATCCAAAACAGCTTTAGGCGAACAACCTCTATTAGACACTCCCGTGGTATCACCGGTGAAAAGCTCGCTCCCCTCATATGCGCACAGCAGTCCGAGCTAAATAGCAGCAGTGGCAATTAATTGAAGCTCTGACGAATTTCAGTCATCATAGTGCTAACTAAGGAAGGTTTTCAGACATTTACGTTTGACTACTAATAATGGACACACCTCAAAATGAAACAGCTCATCGTTACCCTTTTAATGCTATTTACTTTCAG
Organism: Shewanella kaireitica; assembly: GCF_023284045.1. GTDB lineage: Bacteria > Pseudomonadota > Gammaproteobacteria > Enterobacterales > Shewanellaceae > Shewanella > Shewanella kaireitica. The sequence goes on along the minus strand of NZ_JAKIKQ010000001.1, from coordinate 264,998 downwards.
TGCTCATGCAGCTTTTGACAGTAAAGAATCTGTCTACGCAAACCTACTCAACAGTAATAATTTGCAGAATGTAAAACTGGGTGCCAAAGCGCTACACCATGATCTACCTGATAATGTCGAGCTATGGGATTTAGCCGCCTTTACCATTTGGTCAATGAATGACAATGGTGACAAGAGTAATGCAGAGTTTGACGACACTATCTCTTGGCTGGCGAAAGCCATTGGTGAAAGTCAGCGAGGGCGATACCAAACACTGTTAAACGAACAGTTAAAGCTGGCACAATCGAGTAAAGTAAGGCGCTACTTTAAGGGGGCAATCAAAGAACTCAACAATACTGAAGAGCTACAATTTGATGCTACAAACTACACTGCACAAGTAGCGTTGAGTGACCCTAAGCATATTCGGGCGACCGCTGAAAACTTCAAAAGAATAAAAGTTGGCGACACCTTAGAAGTGGTACTTTCATTGCTTGGGCAGCCAGATGGGGTCGGACAGTATATCCGAAGTTATAGACGCCCTTTTATTGGTCGTCAGACGTTTCAAAATTTGCGCTTATCGTACATTAACTTTGGATCTATGGAACTTAGGTATGAGAAGACACATTGGCTGGTTGACCTAAAATCAAAACAAACTGATGCTGATATTTCTGCAGTTTCTGCAGATTTTCGCGATCTACTCTCTCGCCTTGTCAGCAATGATGTCACTCAAATTCGCAGCGCCGCTAGAGAGGCAATAAAACTACCATTAACCGATCAAGTAACACTCGATCATATCGCGCAGTATATTTGGGACAACCAAGACACCCAAAATGACCAATTTGCAGACTCCCTTGCTTGGCTATGTAAAGTATTAAGCAACAGCAAAAATGGCCGCTATAAAGAGATATTAGCAACTCTTGCTCAAAAGCCAATCCATAAGAAAATAACTCGCTATGCAGCCAACTCTGCTAAAAACTTACCCATTAGTGCAGAGCATTTTACCCCAGCAATAAACACCAAAACGGCTGAAACTCCAGAGGAAAAAACAAGCTTATAAGATTCTAAAATCCAATAGAAAACCAGTCGTCAGGCTGGTTTTTTGTCGATAGTATTCGACAAATGACTTAATAAACCCCACCTTATTACCACCATGATACTCGCGGTCATGAACGACAGTGGTTGCTAAGCAGTAACGTTGCAATATTCAACGCAACCCATCTTATCTAAAGCCTATTTAGCTCACAGTCGCTCAATGTTCAACCAAGGTTAACATTTAATATCCCAAGTCGTTATTGGGTTAATTTGATGTAGAGAATTCGCTGTCATTAAATCCAAAAAACTAAATAAGTAATACCTTGATTTTATACAAATAAATAAATATTCTTGTAAAGAATCACGCCTTATCCTTTACTATATCAACAGAAAACTACTTTTTAGATCCAAACTGCAGTCGTAAAGTTCACCTCTTACTCCCCAGCTAAGATAAATAACCGTATGAAGATACAAATTCAGTCGATAAACCCTAACTAAACTGTTGGCAAATAAATTTAGTTGCCTTTTAGTTATGACAATGTAAATTCACGGCAGCTATTTGTAATTAGCCACAACCTTAAACACTACATATTTATTGTAAGTGCTTAAAAAGGAATTAGAGCAGTATCCAATCTTTATGTGGGCAACAGGTTTACCAAATAATAATTATTAAAAAGGTAACGTATGTCTCAAAGAACACTCACTTCATTAGTTGTATTGCCTCTTACATTGGCGTTAACAGCGTGCGGTGGCGGTAGTGATGAATCAACGCCCGCTCCCCAGAACCAGATACCACAAATAGCACCCATTGCAGGGCTGACAGTTAAAGAAGGATTATCGCTGACAATCAATGCTAGTGCTTCAGATAGCGATGGCAGCATCTCTAGCTATCAATGGCAGCAAACCGCGGGTATTGAGGTACAACTGAGCAATACTGATAGTGCTAATGTCAACTTAACTATTCCCTCTGTCGACGAAGACCAAAGCGTAACACTTAAGCTCACCGTTACAGACAATGAAGGCGCTACAACCTCTACTTCAGTTGATGTAGCACTGCTCAACAATTTAGCGCCAACCGTGAGCATTGAACCTCTCAATCAATTCGATGAAGACAAGACTTACACTGTAATAGCCACAGTCGCAGATGAAGATGGTGATATAACAGCAACCCAGTGGCAGCAGGTCTCGGGCAGTACCGCTGCACTTTCAGGTGAAATGAGCGACACACTCACGATAACAATGCCCAAGGTTGCTCAGGCTGAAACAGGACAGCTTAAATTTACCGCCACCGATGACAACGGCGAATCAACGGAGCTGTTACTCGATTTCACTCTCAACAACACCCATCACAACATCGAACTCTCAGGTAATGCCAATAACAATGGTAATCTCATTAGTGATACCGATATTACATTAACGCTAAATGAGCAAAACTTTGTCACCACAACTGACGCCAATGGTAATTATACTCTGCCTGTAGATATCGATATGTTGCAACAACAAGGTTCCTACAAACTGAGTGCAGACATAGCTCAAAATCCACTTGTTCGAACCGGGCTAATTGCTGAGTTGCTGCAAAATGTCACCCAAGCTCAGCCAGCATCAAAAGCGTTAGCAAAAAAAGCCGCTGCGCTACAACAGACTTCAACAGCGAATGGCAATATAAAAGCCGACCTCAATAGTTTGACCACTGCTGACTACCTGTATTTAGTCACCCTTTTTGGCGATAGTGACTTTATTACTGACGCAGAAGTTGATGCCAAGGCACTTGCCGCACGTTATAAAAATATTGATACAGAGTTACTGTTAGAAATAGCGACAGCATTGAGTTATGCGGCGGATACCAACCAAACACTACCAACCAGCAATGGCATGGTAGGACTCCAAGAATATTTAAGTGATATCTATGCCGACGATGCAGGTAAAGCGCTGTTTGACTCATTATTAAGCCAACAAAAACAACACACTGGCAATAAGGCTAGTGAATTTTTAGCAAATGGTAAAACCTACTACGCGACCTTAGCCAGTGCACCTGGCACTGTTAGATTAGGCCTGCCATTTAACTTATCCTACACCTTTGCAGAAAATGGTCTCTTCACCCAGCAGAGTCTTGACGAAATCATTACAGCGAGTTGGTCGGTTGATGGGAGTGGCATTGTAGTTGATGCCTCATCTTGGTCAACGCAAGTTCAGTCTGATTGGATAGAAGGGGTTCAAGATCCAGCCAATTGCACCTATACACCAATAAATAAACGTTTTGAGATGATCAAGGGGCGCTTTAAAGGTGTGCAACAAGCAGTCGAAATCTTTAAGCGTCATCGTGTGTGCGTAGATAGAGATAATGGCATTGAGGTTGCTAACGAAATCATCGATGAAGAGATGTATTTCACAGCCTTTAATATCGAAGATATAGAAGTCTGGCAAGAGAAAGATCTACAAGGACAATCTATTGTCTTTGAACATTATTCTGAAACCGCACTTGAGTTAAACCGCCTGCAAGATAGCTTACCTGCAATGACTTATCAGTTCGATGATAATGGCAGCGGTTCGGTGTTGGAAAATAATGCTAATTTCACTTGGCTTATCGATGCTGATGGCGCACTCACAATGAGTTTCGCTGACTATAGCATTCGTTGGCTAAAACTGTTTGACGATCGCTCTGACCGTAAAGGTGGCGCATCGGTATTTGCCCTATATAAAAAAGGGGAGATCAATGTACAGTACACTAATATGGCAACCACACTATCAACATCGAGCTGGCAAGCCAGTGATTTGGTGGGTAACTGGGATCATGGTTTTAGCAGCAGTCAGCCCAAATATGATGTCATGGGTTATGGGATCAAATGGGAGTTGTTAGCCGACGGTAGCGCGAACCTAAAAGCAACTTCTGCAGATGGCAGCATTTTGTACAAAACAACTCCGCTACAATGGTATATGGAAAACAACCGAGTGGTTCTGTACCGTTCGCTTGAATGGCAAAATGGTAATCCAACTAGCAGTAATTGCGATCCTCGAAGCGATAGTAACTGCTCATATCGTCAGTACAGAAGTTGGCAGTTATTAGGTCTACATGGTAATCGTTATTACGTACTTGAGTCACTCTATGACAATGGTAACCCTTGGCAAGATGGTCCATTAGCCCTAGAAGATATTGCTGTGCATCACCGCACTAACTTTTATCAGCCGTTCAAAAAAGGTCAATAGTCACTCATAGCCTTGATTATCTATCAGCTAAAAAACCAGCCATTAGGCTGGTTTTTTTTCAATAAGAAATTCGATTAACGCTCTAAGGGCAGGATTCATCAATCTGTTGGCTGGGAATACCAGTGAAACAGGCGTTTCATCAAACTCATAATCCTCTAAAATTGGGCAAAGTTCACCAGAATCTAAATACTGCTGCATCAAAAATGAAGGCAGGTAAACGATTCCATGGCCATCAGCGGCAAATCTCGCAGCAACTTCACCGTCATTGGCCTGCACAAAACCTTTTACAGTAATCGTCGACTCCTTGCCCGCTTCATTAAAGCGCCAACGACCTGGCTGACGGTTCGAGCTATCAAGCACACATTGATGCTGGCTCAACTCTCTCGGATGTTTAGGCAAACCATGTAGCTTAATATAGTCAGGGCTCGCAACAAAATGCACCTTAATAGAGGTGTATTGCCGTGCAATCAAATTAGAGTCCGCAAGCTCGCCAATTCTGATACTTAAATCCACCCCCTCCTCAACCATGTTGACGAAACGATTTAAGAATAGCCATGAGATCCGTACATCAGGATGCCGCTTAATAAACTCGCTAGTGCTGTGCAGGTAACCTAATGCCGCACTCCCTTGAGGCGCGGATATAGTCAGTTGCCCTGCTACTTGCTGCAGCCTTTCACTGGCAATATTTTCGAGACTATCTATCCGCGCAATAATCTCTTTAAACTGCTCGAGGTAATATTCGCCCTCACTGGTTAAATGCATCGCTCTGGTGGTGCGATATAGCAGCTGTGATGAAAAATGACTTTCCAAATCAGATACATGTTTACTTACCGCCGACGCCACAATATTCAGCTCTCGCGACGCCTCAGTAAAACTCTCTCTTTCAGCCACGATGACAAAACTTCGCATAGCTTTTAATAGATCTATTTTTCTCATTTGGAGAATATTCATTTCATTTTTAGGTTATTTATCAAATATACATGAACAATTATAGTGACTCCATCATCTACAACGAATCACCTTGGAGCAACACATGAAAATATTACTTATCGGTGCATCTGGAACTATCGGCGCAGCAGTAGAAACTGCTCTTAAGCCTGAGCATACAGTCATCACAGCTAGTTTTAGTGGCGGCGATGTGCAGGTTGACCTTGGCAATACTAAATCCATTAACGCGATGTTCAACTCTGTAGGCAAGGTAGACGCCGTTATCTCTACTGCTGGATTAGCATCGTTTGCGGCATTGAATGAGCTGACCGAAGCAGACTATCAACTAGCGCTACAGAACAAGCTCATGGGGCAAATCAACCTGATTCGAATTGGTCAACAATTTATCAACACTGGCGGTTCGGTTACCCTCACCTCTGGAGTATTATCACGTGAGCCTATGCATGGTAGCAGCGTTATCAGTATGGCCAACGGGGCTTTAGAGAGCTTTGTAAAAGCGGCAGCACTAGAACTCGATACACTGCGTGTTAACGTCGTCGCACCTATCTTTGTAAAGGAAACCATGGCAATGATGGGCATGGATACAACGTCAGGTTTATCTGCTGCAGATACAGCAAACGCCTACGTTGCAGCTGTAACCGGCGACATGAGTGGCAAAACACTCGATGCACCGGATTTTGTCTAATGTTTTTATAGCCTAAGTTGAACGTCTTGCACGCCTGCTTTAACTGGACGCTTATGTCAGTCAATAGAAGCACTCTGTCGACGAGAGTGTTTCTAATCTCAATAGCTAACGCGTTTAAACAGCTTTAGCTAAGCGGAGCACATATTTCAGTTATAAAAAAAGCAGTTAAGCTCAGGCTTAGCTGCTTTAATTCGGATTAATATCGGTGAGCAACTAAAGCCTGTAAGTCTCAATCAAGACTAACTCGCTTTAACAAATTCACTTTCTCTAGCAAATGTTATTGCAGCATCACAGATCTTAACCTGTTGTTGTTTGTTGGCCGCTTGGAAGTGCTTCATATAGAGATCCAGTGCGTCACTTGTCTCCTTTGACATCACCATATCTTCAATACCAGCACCTCTATGTGCCATGGCAGACTGTCCGACAATACTACCTTCTATCTGCATGCCATGTTCAGCATAAAATGTGGTACAAATCATTAGACTTGCCATGCCTAATGCCACATCTTGGTCTAACTGCTCTGCGCTTGCTTGTCCTGCAATCAAGCAGCTTAAAAGACCCGCCAATAAAACTTTTTTCATTATGATAAACCCTTTTAAAAAGTCATCATCTTCCTGATACCTTTATGGTATTCAGTGTTTCTCTTGTATCTAGAGCCATCATTCTCTATTGATGAGGCTAGCATGCTGCCTATTTATTTGTATGTGATACCCAACCGAGTTAACCGTTTTCGAATCAATTCTGTGTGCTCTATCACTAAATTTTTAACTGTTAAGCTTACCTTTTAAAGCCTTAACAGATTATATTTTATAAAAATTTAGCTGCACATGTATAGGAAATTTGGCCAGCCAACAAATTAGACTTTTAGGTTATTGAATCTCATTTACATAGTCGTTTATGCTAATTTTGTAACGCGCAATTCGGCGCGAATAAATTGACTAGGCTAGATGTTTGCAGTTGGTCTTAATTAAGGATGATTATGAAAACTAAACTACTGACAGTACTGACTACTTTATCTTTTGGCGCTGGATTGATCGCAGCGGTTAATGCTAACCCAATGCAAGATGAACAACGCTACTGTGCAGCTAACCCTGTCGATTGTTACTGCGAGTATCGCGGTGGTGCAAAGGTATGCTTTATTAAGTAATACCAACCAGTACAATTTATCGAATAATATTCGGTAATAAAAAAACCAGCCGATTGGCTGGTTTTTTATTTTACTCAAAGAGCAAAAGACACGTTCCTAACAATTAGCCTTGTGGGCGCATCGCTGGGAATAAGATCACGTCACGAATAGTGTGCGTGTTAGTAAATAGCATCACCAAACGGTCGATACCAATACCTTGACCCGCTGTTGGCGGCAGGCCATGTTCTAGTGCGCGGATATAATCTGCGTCATAGAACATTGCTTCGTCATCACCAGCATCTTTAGCATCAACCTGTGCTTTAAAGCGGTTGTCTTGATCTTCTGCATCGTTAAGCTCAGAGAAACCGTTAGCCACTTCACGGCCACCGATAAAGAACTCGAAACGGTCAGTGATAAAGTGGTTTTCATCATTACGACGTGCCAGCGGAGAGATGTCTGCAGGGTACCCAGTAATGAAAGTAGGCTGCATTAGCTGAGGCTCAGCAGTTTCACCGAAGATCTCTTCAAGTAGCTGACCACAAGTCCAGAACTTCTCGATTGTCATGCCGATGCTTTTCGCAAGGTTACGCATAAACTCAACGTCTTTAACTTCTTCATAAGTCATTGACTGAATCGTTTCGTTATCTGGGTTGTACTTCTTGATCGCATCCAACATGCTTAAACGCGCGTAAGGGCCACCAAAATCAACCGTATGCTCACCGTATGGCAGCTGAGTTGAACCACACAGATCAGTGGCAATAGAGCTTAGCATCTCTTCGGTAAGATCCATCAGATCTTTATAGTCAGCGTACGCCATGTAGAATTCCATCATAGTGAATTCTGGGTTATGACGAGGAGACAAGCCTTCGTTACGGAAGTTACGGTTAACTTCAAATACACGCTCAAAGCCACCAACAACCAAACGCTTAAGGTACAGCTCCGGTGCGATACGCAGATACATAGCCATATCTAAGGCATTATGATGCGTTTCAAACGGGCGAGCTGAAGCGCCACCTGGGATGCTGTGCATCATTGGGGTTTCAACTTCCATGAACTCTTTTTTGATCATGAAGTTACGGATTGCTGAAACAACCTTTGAACGCATGATAAAGGCTTCACGAGATTCTTCATTAACAATCAAGTCAACGTAACGCTGACGGTAACGAGTTTCTTGATCTGACAAGCCGTGGAATTTTTCAGGCAGTGGACGCAGTGCTTTAGTTAGCAACTGGTACTGTTCCATGTTCACGTAAAGGTCACCTTTACCAGAAAGGTGCAGCTTGCCCGTCACGCCGATGATGTCACCGATATCTAGACCTTGGAAAGTGGCTTTAAGATCTTTTTGAACATCCTTACCCGCATAAGCTTGGATACGTCCGCTCACATCTTGGATAACCAAAAATGGGCCACGCTTAGCCATAACACGACCAGCGATTGAACGTTGAACATCCATGCCTTCAAGCTCTTCTTTAGTATGGTGACCATACTCAGCTTGGATATCTGCCGCTTTGTGTTTTCGATCGAAGTTGTTCGGGTGACCGTTTGCAGGGCAGTTCGCGCGAATGTGCTCTAACTTGGCACGGCGTTCTGCAATTAACTTGTTTTCATCTTGTGTTTGTTCAGTCATCTTCTTCTCTCGTTAAAGGCCAGATTTAAGGCTAGCTTCAATAAACTTGTCCAGATCGCCATCTAAAACGCTCTGGGTATTTCGGTTTTCAACGCCAGTACGCAGATCTTTAATACGTGCATCATCGAGCACGTATGAACGGATCTGGCTCCCCCAACCAATATCTGATTTGGCATCTTCGGCGGCTTGCTTATCAGCGTTCTGTCTAAGCATCTCTAGCTCATACAGTTTCGCTTTTAACTGTTTCATCGCAGCATCACGGTTCTTATGCTGCGAGCGATCATTCTGACACTGCACCACAGTGTTGGTTGGCACGTGAGTAATACGAATCGCAGATTCAGTCTTGTTCACGTGCTGACCACCCGCGCCTGATGCACGGTAAGTATCAATTCTAAGATCAGACGGATTGATATCAATCTCAATCGAATCGTCAATCTCTGGGTAAACGAACACCGAACAAAAAGAGGTGTGACGTTTGCCCGATGAATCAAACGGCGACTTACGCACTAAACGATGTACACCGGTTTCGGTACGCAGTGAGCCAAAGGCGTATTCACCAGTAAACTTAATGGTAGCGCCTTTAATGCCAGCAACATCACCATCAGTCACTTCAATCAGTTCAGGCTTATAGTCGTGGGCTTCACCCCAACGCAAGAACATACGCAGTACCATATTGGCCCAATCTTGCGCTTCTGTTCCGCCAGAACCAGACTGAATATCTAAATAACAATCGGCTGCATCATGTGGACCAGAGAACATACGGCGGAACTCAAGTTCCTCTAACCGTTTCTCAAGGTCATTCAATTCAGCGCTTGCATCGTTGAAGGTTTCTTCATCATCTTCTTCAACAGCAAGTTCAAGTAATCCTTCAATATCTTCTAAACCGCTATCCATATCGTCGATAGTCTTCACTACCGCTTCAAGTGCGGAACGCTCTTTACCTAGCGCTTGTGCATTGTCAGGATTATTCCAAACCTCAGCACTTTCAAGTTCTCTGCTAACTTCTTCTAGACGCTCACTTTTAGCATCGTAGTCAAAGATACCCCCGAAGAAGGTCGGTACGGTCAGCGAGCTCCTTGATTTTGAACTTAACTGGATTTACTTCAAACATGATTTAGCCAACTTTTTAATTAGTTTTGCCGACGACAAGCAATGACTTGCAAGCGTCTCAATTATATACAGATAGAAAACCCGCTATTTTAACCTATGCATGGGTTGAAACCTAGCCGCAAAACCGATCAAAACAGCAATTTTATTCAACAATATTAGCTAAAGCGCTAAAAAGTGACTTTTAAGCTGTTTTCGTATTCTGCTGATTGCTCTTAGTCACCGAAATTTGAGCTGCAACACAACCAGTAAACCGTAGTTTTGTGGTTAACCTATTCTAGATGAAAGATAAGCAGCCACAGTCTACATAGCTAAAATAAGCACCATATCTCAAAAGTCTCTGAAACAAAAAAAACACTGAAAACAGCAACAACTTCTATACTGAAAAGACCAGTGAATGCAGAGCCCATAATCCGCGAATGCCGCCAACACATGACCAAGCGTTGATATGCCGTTATCATGAGGAAAATAACCACACTTGCCGAGAACCCGCAGGTGACTCAGGCTTGTGCTACTGGCACGACCCAAAGTTTATTAAAGACAGACCCGAAGATATTCAACAGCTTGAACAATACGCCAGGCGTGGTGGGCAACTTAGGGGCATCAGCCTCAACCATGCCAAACTTAGTGGAGTAGATCTGGTGCGCCACCAGCAAAAAGTTGGCTACGATCTCAGTAACGCCGAGCTCTATCGCGCCGATTTAAGTGGCGGTCACCTGTTTAATATTAACCTTACCGATGCCAGTTTAATGAAGGCAGATCTACGAGAAGCTAACCTACACTGCGCCAATCTTAATGGTTGTAATTTGCTGGGAGTGAAATGGATTGGATCCAAAATAGAGAACATGCATGCAGGCAAGATCCTGCGTCAGGAAAAGCTCGCGCTAGCGGCTGAAAAATGTGGTAACACAGAAAAAGCCATGGACTATTTTGAGCAGGCAGAAGAGATCTATCGCGATCTACGCAAAGCTGCAGAACGTGAAGGGCTGTTCGCCATGTCAGGTGAGTATATTCGTAAAGAGCTGACCATGCGCCGCCATCAAATGCCAAAACGTTGCGTAAAACGATTTATCTCTAAAGCGATTGACCTGTTTTGCGGCTACGGCGAAGCGCCATTAAGGGTGATAGGATTCTCGCTAGTATTGATCCTGTTTAGTGCCATTTTGTATTTTTTCACTGGGCTTAACTTCGACGGTGAAATTCACCAATTTAGCTTAAACAACAGCTTGGTCGATAATCTATTTATCTTTCTCAACTGCATCTATTACTCAGTCGTCACCTTTACCACACTCGGTTACGGCGACTTCACCCCCATAGGGATCTCCCGCGCAATCGCCGCATTCGAAGCATTCACCGGCAGCTTCACCATTGCGTTGTTTGTAGTGGTTTTTGTGAAGAAGATGACCCGTTAACGAGAGCTTAGTGGCTCCAGTGCTTAAATGTATTAAGTGCAGCAGCGCGGGGTTAAGAGAATATATCGCAATCAAATACAACTCATCCCCATTGAACTTTTGCAAGTCGCCGTGAATATATCCCTATAGGCTCTGCTAAATCATCCATGATTTAGAAGCTTGCATAGCTCAACTCAGCTCAATAGCTAACAAGCTTATTGTTGCAGTGTGGTCAATTAATATTGGCCAAGTTCTTAGAGTTCAACACTTATGGGAGCGTCTCTTAGGCGCGGCATAATCAACGACGACAGAGCAGTCACTCAAGCTCGGGCGGAGACTGTAAATGCATCATTAACTATAGCTGACACTTCTCTGCTTAATTGACTAAAACCATGCCAAGATGCCTACAACGAACATTGCCATTAGGCCGATTAAACTAACTAAAAATGAGATACTACGGAGTAGCTTTAGATTAGAGTAATAAAATAGCATATGAGCGATACGACCAGCCAAATAAACTATGGCACTAATATTAAGCCATACTGGATTTGCAGACGATAAAATAGAAAACGCGACAAAAAGAATAAATATCGCGACACTTTCATTTGTATTTGATAGTGCCCTTGATACACGAAAAAGGAAGTCGTTGTGGTCAGCGCTGATCGGATGACCCGGAGTGTGCTTTGTTTTAAGCCCGATAACATCCAAAATAACTAGCTGAATAAAAAATATTAATCCGGCTAAGCCCATGACTAGTACAGTGATTTTATATGGTTCGATAAATTCCATTTTTCAATTCCTTTTGACTATGTATGTGATTGCCATTAACAATGGGGGTCTATATATTACCCGCGAACTCTCGCGCCGCTATTAACTATGTAAAAGGTATCACTCCCTACAAACACGGGCTTGTTCAAAATAATCATTAGCCAGCCATTGATAATCAACAACATAACGAGCTAGGAGCTAGACTTCAACGACCTAGTCGTATTCTTATCATGAATATTACTCGTTCAAGAGAATCTAAGTGTGAATTATGCAAAAAATGATGAAATTTGGTTGAAATAGCTTTCAGAGAAGTGCTGTTGGTTAACTCAGCGAATTTGTCTGAGGTCAGTTGATGTTTTAGTAACATTTAGAGTTAGTAGCTTTGCATATGCTCGCAACTGATTGAAAAATGCCGTCGTCGCCTGTTGAGGTGTTCGCAGTAACGACTCAACTCTTGCAGCGTCCCCACAGGACCACGAAATAGTTGGCTAAATTCGGCGACGATTTTAATCCAATTTGCAGCTGGAATATTTAGCCTATTGAGGATAGCTTCTGCACTGGAAGATATTGCGCCACGCTTGTCATCACGGATAACTCGACCCGTTTCATCAACCAGAATTAAGTAGTCTTTTAGTGAGAAAGCAATGCCTTTAGGCTGATGTACCCTCTCATTACCAATAAAGGGTAACAGCTGCTTGGGCTGTTCACCGCTCAGCGCCGCTTTGACTCTTAACTTGATACTGGTGAAGCCTGATTTTTCAGGTGTACACGCTATTTGAGCGCGTACGGGGTTAAGCTCGACATACGCCATACAAGCTAGAACAGCCGCTTCATCCAGCAATGCCTGAGACTTAAAGCGCCCCTCCCAGAAGTGTCCGGTACAGTTATCCTCAAGGTTAGCTTGTCTAGCAATCGGTTCATTGAGGCACCTCATAAACTAGCTTATATCACTGAGCCTAGAGCGGTAAGTTGCGATGAGGTGTTTGAGTTGCACCACTAAATGCTCATCGATAACTTCACCTATAGCGAATTTCTGCGTGAGTGCTGTACCATTAAACAACCTATGCCATTGCTCTACAACCTCTCTATCTGACCAGCTATTCGCCATTTCAAGGTCAATATAAAGCACCACATGCAAGTGATTACTCATCACAGCATAAGCTGCGACATCAATAGCAAATACCTCACTTAGCTTGAGTATTTGTTCTTTGACCCAACCACGGCGATGGTCGTAGTTTTTGCCAGTGTATTTATCGTCACCACACACTTTCTGCTTCTACAGCATGCACGCCGAACAACACGGCTACAACAGTGATAATAGGGTCTTCTTACCAAACATAGTGCTCAATACTAATGAGAATTCGTCTTGGGCGCGGCATACAACTTTCTTGTTAAATACTCAAATCAAGTATAGTAGGAGGGGGTATATGTGCCATTAACTATGGGTGGTTATGTATTTGTTCAGGCAATACTGAGAGCTGAAATATAAAACGAACTACTTATTGATAGAATTAACTCGTTAACATATTGTATATAACACAGCATTTACACATAGAGGTACCTCACGGATGAGAACACTATTTTCATTTATAATTGTTTACTTACTTTCATTTAACGCCTTTGCTATTAACATTGATTTCAAAAGAACAGAATGGAAGGAACTAGATCTTCCAAACAGATTCCCTCAAACATTTTTCGTTTCAAAAAAAATAACTCCACTGTATTTTGAAACTGGTGAAAACTTCAGCCATCTCAGTGAGTTCCTAATGAAACTAAATAAAAATGAGTTAAAAGTAGATATTGAAGAAGATGATAGAATAAAAATAAAAAAAATGACCACATTGCTTTTAAAGTCAATTAACAACCAGGGTATTGACATAAAAAAAGGCTATCTTATTAATGTTTCAGTTAGTAAGTTATTCACATGTGGCCCGTGCACTGAACAAGAAAGTTACGTAAAAATACTAAATCTAAATAACATTAACGTCATCAATATATATTTAATTTAAATAAAATTAGCATCATAAAAATATACTTAGTTAGATTATTAAGAATACTCTATATTAAAAAACACTCTTAACACACTAAAAGGATTTAAAAATGAAAAATAAACTTCTAGGCACATTCGCTATTCTAACAACAGTTACAGCAGCTCCAGTTTTTGCTGGACAAATCGGTGGTTGTTTTTGGGGATTCTGCTTCTTTATTTCTTGGTAATAAATAACTAATAAGCGTTACCAAAACTGGGTAACGCTACCATGTGTAATCCATCTAGCCATTGACTCTTTGAAATTTAAAAATATGCTGGTACGGTTGAAAATAGGTTTTGCTATAATTTAAATTTCTCTCACACTTTTACATATTTCCACCCATAATTCATATTTCCTTCTATAACCAAAAATTGTCAATTAATCAATAACATAACGCCCCCCCCCTGCTCCAACGTTTGGTTAACAAGGGAAATTTCACCAAGCCGCTGAGGGTTTGATTTTTATGAAACCAAGCGCTTTTCCCTTGGCTAGAGGTGGGCTATGCGCAGCAACTCTGGCCCAGCGCAGCTTGGTGTATCGGTGCAGCTGTTAGCGGACGCATAGAAAACCCGACTTAGCGCACACTCCCCAAACCACGCCACCCAGCTAGCGCACACTTCTATTAGCCTTTGTGAATTTGCTTGCAAATTTAGCACAAACTTAAGCTGCATTTTCTGCGTAAAAAAGGTGCACAGGTATACTCAAAGTCACTCATTTCGCCGAGTCCACATTCAAAGCGCCGCAGTGACAATTGAGACTTAGTGTTTCAATACCTTGTCGCAAGCTGTGAGCCCTATAACTAAAAGGCCCTTGCGATGAAACAGATCACTATTGATGGCAAAACCCTCACTGCCAATCAACAAGACACCATACTCGATACTGCGTTAAACGCCGATATCGCGATCCCTAATTTGTGTAAAAGCCCAGCAGGCTCTTTAGTCACTAACACTAAACAACATTGCGACTTGTGCCATGTTGAACTTAAATCAGCCAACGGTGAGCTCTGTTCAGTACGCGCCTGCGAAACCAAAATTGCCGATTTAGATGCTCAGAATATTGAAGTTAGCACTCAATCTGCAGCGCTAAGCAAACAGCGTAAAGCGGCATTACACAATATACTTTCTGACCACTTTGCAGATTGTGAAGCGCCCTGCCAAACCGCCTGTCCTGCAGGTGTTGATGTGCAATCTTACTTGTACCATATTGCCCAAGGCGATCATCAAGAAGCGGTTAAAGTCATCAAACAAACGCTGCCGTTGCCGCTATCTATCGGCCGTGTTTGCCCGGCATTTTGTGAAACAGAGTGTCGACGTGGCTTAGTCGACGAGCCTGTGGCGATTCGCCAGCTAAAGCGTCACGCTGCGGATCTCGATCTTGAAGACGATAATCCATATGTGCCACCTAAAAAAGCGCCGACCAATAAGAAAGTCGCCATCATAGGCAGCGGCCCTGCGGGTATTTCAGCGGGTTATTACCTGTCTAATAATGGTCATGAGGTTACCGTGTTTGAGTCTATGCCCCAAGCTGGCGGCTGGTTACGATATGGCATCCCTGAGTACCGCTTGCCGAAAGCGATTCTCGACAAAGAGATAGCGCTGTTATGTAAAAATGGATTAGACATTCAAACCAATGTTCGCCTCGGCCGAGATATTCATTTAAACGGGCTACTAAGTGGTTATGACGCCGTTTGCTTAGCGATTGGCGCACAAAAAGCGGTGCCGATGAACTACCCCGGTATTGAACTTGATGGCTGCTACTTGGGCGTCGATTACCTTAAAGATTATTGTACCGAACAACAGTACCGCACAGGCAACAAAGTCGCCGTTATTGGTGGTGGTAACACTGCCATAGATTGTGCCCGCACCGCCAAACGCGATGGCGCAGATGTCACCTTAGTTTATCGCCGTACTCGCGATGAGATGCCTGCTGAGCCTTATGAGATCCATGAAGCGGAAGAGGAAGGGATTAAGTTTCACTTCTTAACCAATCCTATTGAGAATCACAGCGATGAAGATGGCCGCGTTAACCGGGTCACCTTCGAAGTGATGGCACTCGGCGAACCTGACAGTTCTGGTCGCCGCTCGCCAAAACCAACCGGTGAAACCTTTACCGAAGCCTTTGATACCGTGATCCCTGCAGTATCTCAAACGCCAGATATGGAGTTTCTCAACCATCCTGACAGTCAACTGGCCACCGGTGAGATTGCCCTCACTCGCTGGAATACCTTTGAAGGTTGCGAGCATACAATGTCTGCAGGGCTTGCGGCTGGACTTGATAAACTGTTTGTGATTGGCGACTCACGCACGGGCCCAGCCACTGCGGTTGCAGCCGTAGCTGATGGCAGAAAGGCCTCTGATGCAATTGAGAAACTATTGACCCAAGGCCTTACTTGCGAACTTGAAAAGCAGCCTTTTAACTCGACTAAAGCCTGCAAGACCAGTCAACTTGAAACGCTCAACGCTCAAACCATGTATCCCGATACAAACATTGAACCACGCAGTAAAATGCCGGAGCTTGCCAAACTGCAGCGGGCATTAAATTTTAGTGAAGTTGAGCTTGGTTTTGCCGCCGATGAAGCAATGAAAGAAGCAGCCCGCTGCCTTGAGTGTGCTTGCCAAGCCAATACCGATTGTAAACTGCGCGATTATGCCACTGAGTACAAAGTCAAAGCTGAAGAGCTCGATATTAGCGAAGCACAGCACTTTAGTGTCGACAATAGCGCGCCATTTATTACTTTCGACGCTAATCGCTGTATTAGCTGTGGTGCCTGTGTAGAAACCTGCAAAGGTGCGAGCGGACATCACGCAATTTGTTTTGAGAAAGATCATTATCAAGCGCTGCCCGTTATAGAAGGGGCAAGCAAGCGCAATGCGCCAAGAGTTGGCTTTAACGCGACCATGAACGACAGCGATTGTGTACAGTGCGGTAACTGCGTGCAAGTATGTCCAACAGGTGCGCTGGTTGACTCGCGAGATAAAACCCAAGGGCTAACGACCGAGCTAAAAGCGCCACTTGAAACGGTGTCGACTATTTGCACCTATTGCGGTATTGGTTGCCGAGTAGAGATGCATGTAGATAAACAGAAGAATCAAATCCGCCACATAAGCGCTGACACAGATTCACCCGTCAACGCTGGTATGCTGTGCGTGAAAGGACGTTTTGGTTTCGATTTTATCAACAGTGATAAACGACTCACCACACCGTTAATTCGCAAAGAGGGAGTGCTCACGCCTGCCAGTTGGCCAGAAGCTATCAGCTTAATTGCACAGAAGTTCACTAGCATTAAAGCCGAGCATGGTCGCAAATCAATAGCGGGACTTTCGTCGGCGAAGGCCACTAACGAAGATAACTATTTGTTCCAGAAGTTATTTCGCAGTGTGATTGGCAATAACAACGTCGACCACTGTGCAAGGTTGTGTCATGCCTCTACCGTTACCGCCCTGCGTGAAAGCTTAGGCAGTGGCGCAATGACCAATGACATTCCCAGCATTAAAGAGTCTGATCTGATTTTTATCATTGGCTCAGATACTGAAAGTGCGCACCCAATCATTGCCTCACACATAAAACTGGCACTACAAAATCATGGTGCACGCTTAATCGTTGCCGATCCGAAAAAGGTTTCTATTGCTGATAAAGCCCAGCTTTATGTTGCGCAAAGGCCTGGCACCGATGTAATGCTACTGAATGCAATTATGCAGCAGATCATCAAAAACGACTGGCACGATTTAGATTATATTCAACAGCGTGTTGAAGGTTTCAGTCAGCTTTTCGACGAGGTGATGAGTGACGATTATAGCCCTGAAAATACCGCGTTAATCTGCGGCGTAAGCGCAGCTGATATTATCAAGATGGCTCGATTAATTGGCACCGCTAACAAGACCGCCATCTATTATGCCATGGGGATCACCCAGCACACTTCAGGCCATGACAATGTCACTGCTATCTCTAACTTGCAGCTGTTGTGCGGCAATATCGGCATTAAGGGCGCAGGTATTAACCCATTACGTGGTCAAAGCAATGTTCAAGGTGCGTGTGACATGGGTGCACTGCCAAATTACTTCAGCGGTTACCAAAAACTCAATGATCCTTTGGTTCAGCAACGCTTTAGAAAGGCCTGGGGCAAAAATGAGCTTTGCTCAGACAAAGGCGTTTCAGCCACCGAAATGATGCATGGGCTTGCCCATGGCGAACTCAAAGCCTTGTATGTGATGGGTGAAAACCCGGTGCTGAGCGATCCAGATCAACAGCATGTTCTCGCTGGTTTAGCAGCGGCAGAGTTTGTGGTGGTACAAGATATCTTCTTAACTGAAACCGCAGAGCTTGCCGATGTGGTGTTACCTGCTGCAGCCTTTGCTGAGAAACAGGGTCACTTTACTAATACCGAACGCCGAGTGCAGCAACTGCTACCAGCAGTAACGCCGCCGGGCGAGGCGATGAATGACTGGCAGATAGTGCAGCAGATCGCACAAAAGATGGGTGAAGACTGGCAGTATCAATCTGAACGTCAGATCTGGCACGAAATAACCTTAGTGACACCGCAATACCGTGGTATTACTTGGAAAGTCATCGACAGTGAAACAGCCAATGGCCGACAGGGTTTGCAGTGGCCTTGCCCAGCAGAAGGCCATCCAGGCACACCAATACTGCACAGCAAGCAATTTACCCATGGCAAGGGGAACATGCGCCCAGTGCAATATCGCTTACCAGCAGAGATGCCTTGTGATGAATACCCTCTGATGTTGTCGACCGGACGCTTATTGGAGCAGTTCCACACCGGCACCTTGACTCGTAAAACGCCAGGACTTAATGAACTGGGCGCGCCACGGGTGATGATATCGGTCTTCGATGCTGAGCAGCTGCAGATAAACAACGGCGATAAGTTAAAGCTATCTACCCGTCGCGGTGAGATAGAGATCGATGCCTTTGTGACTAAACGGGCACAAGCTGGGGTGATTTTCTTGCCGTTCCACTTTGCAGAATCGGCAGCAAATAAACTGACCAACAATGTGTTAGATCCAGTGGCTAAAATCCCTGAGTTTAAGGTCTGTGCGGTGAAGGTTGAAAAAGTTACCGCTCCCATGAGCGCAGAGCTGACGTAGCGAATACAGCAATGAAAAAAGCCGCGAATTTATACCAATAAGTATAAGTCTGCGGCTTTTTTTTGCGTTATGTTTTTATAAAAAAACTATCAAATAATCGCTGAGATCATCGCTCCTGAAACGCCAAACCCTGCAACTAAAATAAAGATATTCGGTTTAAAAATCTTAAACAAACCAAAACCTAACACCACTAATGCCATATCCAGTGGTGACAGTACCGCACTACTAAAAATAGGGTTGTACAGCGCAGCTAACAAGAAGCCCACTACCGTCGCATTAACCCCAGCTATTGCCCCAGTCACTTTAGGGCGACTGCTGATGGCATGCCAGCTTTTAAGCGCAACTAACATCAGTAGAAAGCCCGGTAGGAATATGGCTAAGGTTGCCACTAACGCACCCACTAACGGTTGTGAGATCCAAATTTCGGCGCCAAGAAATGCCGCTAGGGCGAACATAGGTCCCGGCACTGCCTGCGCTAATGCATAGCCTGTTAAGAACTGATCATTATTAACCGCATCGCCAATACTCGATTGCAGCAGTGGCAATACCACGTGGCCGCCACCAAATACCATGCTACCAACTTGGTAAAACTGGCTAAACAGTTCTGTCAGGGTACCTATGCCAGCTTGTTTAGATAAGCCAATAGCCACTAACGAAGCGATAAGCAGGCCAGCAAAAATGCTTAACCAGAAGAAGTTAAGCTGCACAGGCTCTGTTGCTGGTGCTGGGCTGACATTCGCTAATGGCTCTTTATCGTCGGCTGCCGACAGATAATAACGTCCCACTATTGCGGCAATAATTAACAGTGAAAATTGCACTAACATTGAAGGCTGCAGCAAAATAACCACACAACTTAACACCATCAATAACTTGGCTGTTTTTCGCTGACAAAACTGCTTAAACATGATTAAAATCGCATCGGCAACCACCACAACGGCCAATAGTTTTAAACCATGAATCACCCCTTGAGTGATAGAATACTCCAGCCATTGACTGCTGGTCACCGCCAGTAAAAATAGCAAAATGAATGAGGGCAGTGTAAATCCTAAAAACGCGGCAATGCCGCCTAATAAGCCGCCTCGATGATAGCCAATAGCAAAGCCAACCTGACTCGAACCAGGGCCTGGCATAAACTGGCTTAGTGCCACCAAGCTGCCATAGTGTTTATCATCAAGCCATTGCAGTTCTTGAACAAATGTCTGCCTAAAATAGCCGATGTGGGCTGCAGGGCCGCCAAAGGACACTAACCCTAATGAGAAAAATCGTATAAATATTTGCAGCATGTTCAACGTCCTAAAATGCCAATAATAAATTCGCCAAAGAATATGACACAAAGATGACAGTTTAATGAAGCGCTAAACACAATGCCAAATTTTATCAGTCTAACTGTAACTGGTTAAAGTCCGCCAATACATTACGCCGACCAATATGAGACTCGACCCAGTTAAGCACTTCGACTGCCGTGGTGCGATAGGTGGTTAGCTTACCGCCATATAGCGTCAACAAATGTGGATGGGATGCTGTGGCTTGCTGCAAGGTATCACGAGGACGATCGAAGGCATTCCCCTGCTGTTTAGGCAACACTCGTACACCACAAAACGTATCAATAATTTGTGCTTTTAAGCTATCAACATCACCCATCGTTGGAAAATAGTGCTGATAAATACCGAGTAAGTAATCAATTTCATCAGTTGTCGGTGTCGGTCGCCCTGTTATTTCATCGAGCACAATTTCAGTGGTGCCTATCAGGGTTTTTCCGTTCCAGGGCATCACGAAAATGACCCGTTTATCGAAACAAGACTCCAGATATAAAATACCATCGGCAGCGTCAATATCGAGCAGTAGATGGCTACCTTGCACCCATTCAATCGGCAATGGAGCAACAGCAGGTGTCACACAATCGAGTACATCATTGACCCAAGGCCCTGCCGCATTAACCACCGCTAACGCTTCAACTTTATGCAACGCTTGTTGGTGCTGATAGTGCACTACGCAATGACTTTTCAAGTGCTCGATTTGAGTACACTTTGCGTGCTCAAGCACATGTGCACTTAAACTACGTGCATTACGAACCACCGCCTCTGTCAGCAATTTATCGTCTGTTTGCGCATCCCAATACTGGTAAAGCGCCTTAAGCCCATCGAGCTTAAGCCCTTTAATTTTTGCCCAGTGCACTGAAGGAACTGATTTAAACTGACCTAAAGCATCAAACTTACTGAGCATTGAATACATACTCAAACCAGCTCTTATCGCAACCGCACCTCTACGGCTATTTTCGTAAACAGGGATATAAAAAGGGATAGGATTAACTAACGATGGGGCAAGTTTTAGCAGGGCTCGACGCTCAGCAAGCGACTGCTTAACTAATGATAACTGGCCCGTTTCTAGGTAACGTAAACCGCCATGAATAAGTTTGCTGGAGTTAGCCGAGGTTTGGCCTGCTACCACGCCTTTTTCCAGTAATATAACACTGTAACCTGCAGCGGCTGCGCATTGGGCGATACCCGCTCCATTAATGCCGCCTCCTACGATAACCAGATCGACTGTCGACATTCCACCTCCATGCGTGAATTAGCTTGTCTTAAGTATTATCTAACTTACCCTATGCCACAGCCTTTTGTTAGTTTTTCGGAGTCGACGGCACGCTAAATAGTAACCTAGTTAAACTACTGTTCAATTCTAAGCTTTCTCTTGGCACTGTAATGCAAGGTTGGCTAAGAAAAAATCAGCTACTCAGTTAAGTTGCTATATACCTCATCACAAAGCGACTTTAACTGCATTAATTTGGCCTCTGAAATCTGGATCTGGCATTTCATCTGCTCGGGTACTTTTTCAGCCTCCAACTTTAAGACTCTGGCAGCAGCGGTGATATTCAGTACACGCACTCTTTCATCATGTTCACTTCTGCCTCTTATCACCAAGCCTTTAGTTTCTAAACGTTTTAATAACGGAGTTAACGTGCCAGAATCTAAATGCAGTTGTTCGCCCATATCTTTCACACTAATCCCATCACTTTGCCACAGCACCATCATCGCCAAATATTGTGAATAGGTAAGATCGAGTTTCTCCAACAATGGTCGGTATGCTCGCACCATTGCATTGGTCGCGCTATACAGCGAAAAACAGATTTGGTTATCTAAACAAAGTGGGTCGCGCATGCTGTCATTAGCCATCTAAAAATACTCTAACAATTTAATTGCGCACAATATACTTGCGTTAAACATAAAAATCGAGGTAAACTTGCCAGCAATTGAATTGCGCGCAATTTTAAATCTGGGAACTAATTATGAAAACTATCTACCAAACAACTGCAAATGCTACTGCTGGCCGTAACGGCATCGCTAAAACAGAAGATGGCCTACTGGAAGTAAATTTAAGCTACCCAAAGGAGATGGGCGGAGCCGGCAATGCCACTAACCCTGAGCAGCTTTTCGCAGCGGGTTACGCAGCATGTTTTTCAAATGCTATTTTACATGTCGCTCGTGAACAAAAAATAGCTATTAGTGCGGCACCGGTAAGCGCAACAATTGGTATAGGCGCTAATCAATCAGGTGGATTTTCACTTTCAGCAGCGCTAGCAATTGAGCTTGAACTTGAACAATCTGCCGCTGTTGAATTGGTTCGTATTGCTCATCAAGTATGCCCATACTCCAATGCAATACGTAACAATATTGAGGTTGAATTGACAGTAAATAAGCAAGTATTAGCATAATTCATTTGCTCAAAAAAGAGTCAAATAATTGTCATTAAATTGGTCACAGTTAAAGCTAGCCGAGTGAAATCGGGCGACCATTTAATGACACTCATATTGCAGCGTTACTTTGCAGTACTTTCGTCTTAAAAAAATACAATTTTCCATTGCAATCAACTGCACAATAGCATAAATTCCTCGCGATAAAATCAACGTATAATGCTGCCAACACAGTATTTTTAAGTCTTTTATTTTACAAAGGAATGTTAGAAATGAGGTTTATAACTGTTACGTGGCTAATTTTCATCAGTCTCACTGCAACCTCAGTGATGGCGCAGTGTAACCAAAAAGTCCATATTACTGATATTCCGTATGCTAAAAATAGCTCTTACTTCAGCAGTAAGTACGGTTCTGAGCTTGATGAACTGATTGCTCATCCTCCCAAACAATCAGGTTACTTATTACTGGAGTTTAAAGTAAATAAGATCCAGCCCAGTGAAGATGTGCGTCAGTATAATAAATGGTTGGCAAATCGTAGAGTGGATCGTATTAGAACTTACCTCAATGAGTCTGAATATTCTGCGCCTATTATCAGTAGAATTTTAACGGCTAGTACTAATACCGATCGTTCAGTTGCCATACATTGGTGCGCTTTCCCCGAACAAGAGTCAAACTTGCGAGTGGCAAAGCTTGAGACTCCAACGGTTATCACTCAATAAAGCGCAGATAACGTTTTAAAGCGCTAACTGCAACATATTATGTTGCAGCATTGATGCTGAGTGCATCATTAGATTATGTTTTTATGGCGCAATGACACTTGCAGAATTTGTGAGTTATCAACATCAGGTAAATGCTCCTTCAACGATTCATTGAATATATCTAATTGATAACAGGCTTAAATAGCAGACTCTCAACACCAAGGAAAGTTTCAAAATATTATTAAAAACAAACTGCTGTTCCCAAAAGTTATTAATTCGAGAATCTCGCCGCAGAACTGACACATTTATTTACCAATAACATTACGATTCAGTAAAATAACAATTAACCCTATTAGCTCTACGTCATTTGCCAATTCGGAGTCCCTATGACGAAATATATTTTACTCTTAGCTACCCTGTTATTTTCGAGTTTTTCACTCCCAAGCTTTGCAGCTTCCACCACAGAGCAACCTACAACTTGGCACTATACCAATGATGCTGGTGAGCTAAAGGTTAAACTCCACTTCTTCTGGTCGCAAACCTGCCCACACTGTAAAGAAGCACACCCTTTTATTAATAGTCTGCCTGAACGTTTTCCGTGGATCGAAGTGGAAGAACATTTAGTGTCAGATCCGGGTACTATGGAAATCTGGCAAGATATTGCCAGTAAAACAGGTACCGAAGCCCGCTCAGTGCCCTACTTTGCTAGCGGCGAAAAAGCGGTAGTAGGTTATAGCAGCCAAGCGGTTACTGGCGAATTCTTAGTGAGCCGATTAAAGTCTTATTACACCTCCCTTGGCGGTAAGCTGCAGCCAGAAGACGGCAATAGCTATGCCGTACAAACACCAGCTGCCGGTGCATTTTTTGAAACTTGTAGTGAAAGTGCCGATGAAGGCACCTGTGATTTAGGCCTTGAGACTACCAGCGACATCAGTACCTCTGATGTGCAGCCAGTAGAAATACCACTTGTGGGCGTGGTTCACCCAGAACAGATGTCTCTGCCATTGTTAACCGTAGTTCTTGCTGGCGTTGATGCATTTAATCCATGCGCATTCTTCGTGTTGCTATTCCTATTATCGATAATGGTTAACGCCAAAAGCCGCACTCGAATGCTCATTGTTGGTGGTATTTTTGTGTTCTTCTCAGGCTTTATCTACTTTATCTTTATGAGCGCCTGGCTGAATATTTTCCAACTACTTGGCGCTGGAAGCGATGGCGGTTTAATCATTCTCGGGGCAGGTATTCTGGCGCTCATTGCGGGGGCGGTGAACATAAAAGACTACTTCTTTACTAAAGGGGAAGTCACCCTCTCCATGTCTGCAGAAAATCGAACGGGACTCATTAAACGCATGGGCAAACTCACCAGTGCGAGTAGCATGACCGCAATGATAGCCGGTACTGTGGTGCTCTCAATACTAGCTAATGCTTATGAATTGCTTTGCACTGCTGGCTTCCCAATGATCTACACCAGTGTGTTGTCGATGCATGATTTAGAGGCCGCAGAGCGCTACATGTACTTAGTGTTCTATAACATTGTCTATGTCATTCCATTGGCCATTATTGTTATCGCCTTCAGTATCTCTTTGGGCAAACGTAAGCTCACAGAAAAAGAGGGACAAACATTAAAGTTAATGTCAGGCATCATGATGGTTGGACTTGGCGGTATGCTGGCGATGGATCCAACGGCCTTGCAAAACGTTGTACTGGCAATTGGACTTATCTTAAGCTCTATAGTACTCACCTTTATCATCACTTTGACTCGCAAATTGATAGAAAAAAGGAATAAAAAGCTAAGTTAATTTTCAAGCTAAAACGGCGATACACACTGTAACAAACAAGCACTTAAGTTACAGTGTGCAGCGCCGATAGAAGCTTGAATCCCTTAACCACGAGTCCATTATGACTATTTCACTCTCCACCCCAAATCTCGAACCTAATATGAGCCACGGTAGTGTCGGTTTGAAAGTCGCGCAGATGTCTAAAGAGCAGCAAAAAATTGAGGGTGATATTGCGCTAAAATTGATTGAAGCAGCTTTGCCTGAAACACCTCCAGCCCCAGTTGGTAATGCCGGGCATATTATTAGCACTAAAGCTTAGTCATCATTGCCTTCAAAACAGTAACGATCTCGACCGGCTGATTTAGCACGATACAACATGCGATCAGCCGCCTTTATTAGCTGGTCTTGACTCATGCCTTGCTCCCATTGTGCTAAACCTTGAGATAATGTCACTTGTTCCGATACATCTGAGCATGGGTGCAGTAGCTCAGCTTGTTGCAGTAACTCTTTGACTTTTTCAGAGACTCTAATTGCACCGTCAAGATTAGTATTGGGCAGGGCGATAACAAACTCTTCGCCGCCATAACGCGCGACTAAATCCCGCGGACGATTGACCGCAGAACTAATCACTTCCGCCACCTTGATCAAATACTCATCACCCGTTTGATGCCCTAACGTATCATTAAGTCGTTTAAAGAAATCGATATCAATCAGGATAATCGTTAGCGCATGATGATTCCTTTCGGAAACGCGTATCTCTTGACTCAAAATCTCATCAAAGTGACGGCGATTGCTAATGTTAGTAAGCCCATCGATGAGTGCTAAACGTTTAAATTGTTTAACCAGCTTCTGCTTTTCAAAATCACGAATAACAGCCTTAATAAACCAGCCAGAAATAATTTTTTGTCCAGAGATGATTATCGCCAATACACAGGCGAATTTTGTTAGTGGATATACAGGGGATTCAGGAAACTCGTGTAATCGATAAAAACAGGAGAACAATAGAAAGGGTAAAATACCGAGTAACATCACCTGTCGATTGGGAAACAAGGCAAACACGAACACCATCACGAGAATATCAGCCAGAGACTCTATGCCAGGTAGAGGCTCGCTTGATAATTGAATCAGCCCATACAGCAGATAACACCAAGCTAAAATAAGCAACATTAAAAAGAGCTGGCTTTGCTTGGGGGTTACGCTATCGATATGCCTTAATTTAATTGCAGCAAAGCCTATGAGAACTAACAAGGTCACTGGCGCTAGCTCAGGTAGAATATCTTTGAGATCATAGATATCATGGGCAAAATAATAGGTATTAAGTATCACTACCAACACCAAAAACAGCGTCATATACATCGCCCAAAAGATCCCTGTCTGAAGGATTTTTTGAGTTTCAATTTTGAGCTGATGTTTATATTGGTTGCTGTTCAGACTAACGCCCTAGTATTGATAACGATTTCACTCCTTCAATGTTAGTTGAGTTTTCCAATAAAAAAAGCCAGTAAACACTGGCTCTTACGAGATAAATAAGTCGAGCAAACAAAATACTAAGCGTTATGCTGCAACCGCTTCATCAACATTGTGGCGAATAAGGTAGTCAAACGCCCCCAGTGAAGCGGTAGCGCCACTGCCCATTGCAATGATAATTTGCTTATAAGCTGAGTTGGTCACATCACCTGCGGCAAATACGCCTGGCAGTGATGTTTCACCTTTAACATCGACAATTATCTCGCCTCTAGCCGTCATATCAATTGTCTCTTTCAACCATTCAGAGTTCGGCACCAAACCTATCTGTACAAAAATGCCAGCCAGTTCAACGTGGTGTGACTCGCCTGTAGCTCTATTGGTGTAGTTAAGGCCGTTAACTCGTTTGCCGTCACCGGTTACTTCAGTGGTCATTGCCTGAGTGATGATTTCAATGTTGCCCATTGATTTGGCTTTACGCTGCAAAACGTCATCTGCGCGCAAGGAATTATCAAATTCCAGTACAGTGACATGCTCAACGATATTGGCTAAGTCAATTGCAGCCTCAATACCTGAGTTGCCACCACCGATGACCGCCACACGTTTACCTTTGAACAGTGGGCCGTCACAATGTGGGCAGTATGCTACGCCGCTACCACGGTATTCTTGTTCTCCAGGGACGTTCATTTCACGCCAGCGTGCACCAGTTGCTAACAATATGGTTTTACTACGCAGCACCGCGCCGCTTTCCAGCGTGAGTTCAAACAGTTCACCTGACTTTAAGCTCAATGCGCGCTGACTATCCATAATATCTACATCATATTCGTGAACATGTGCTTCAAGATTTGCCACCAACTTAGGGCCTTCAGTCGCTTTAACAGAGATAAAGTTTTCAATGCCTACGGTTTCAGCCACTTGCCCACCAAATTTATCGGCAACAATCCCTGTGCGTAGACCTTTACGAGCAGCGTAGATAGCTGCTGACGCACCAGCAGGTCCGCCACCGACGACTAAGACTTCGAATGGTTCTTTCTCATTAAGTTGCTCAGCTTTCCGACCGGCTGCATTAACGTCTAGTTTGTTAAGGATCTCTACAGTACTAATTGCCCCCATAGAGAACTGCTCACCGTTAAGAAATACCGAAGGAACCGCCATCACATTTCGCTCATTGACTTCATCTTGGAACAAAGAGCCATCAATCATCACGTTAGTAATATTAGGGTTAATTGCCGCCATCATATTGAGCGCTTGCACAACTTCAGGACAGGTTTGGCAGCTTAGCGATACATAGGTTTCAAACTGATATTCACCAGGAAGATCGCGGATCTGCTCAATCACATCCGCATCGAGCTTGATTGGATGTCCGCCGCTGTGCAGTAAAGCCAATACCAAAGAGGTAAATTCATGGCCCATAGGTAAACCTGCGAAGGTAATTTGACTGCCAAGCTGTGGGTTTATCACCGCCATTGAGGGCGTGCGTTTACCCACTTTTTCTGTGACAGAGATAAGTGGCGATAAGCTGTCAATATCGCTGGCAAGTGATTTAAGTTCTTGGGCTTTTTTACTGTCATCGGCAGA
Source organism: Shewanella kaireitica (assembly GCF_023284045.1). Lineage (GTDB taxonomy): Bacteria > Pseudomonadota > Gammaproteobacteria > Enterobacterales > Shewanellaceae > Shewanella > Shewanella kaireitica. The sequence continues at coordinate 236,793 of NZ_JAKIKQ010000001.1, read as the reverse complement.
TACAACAAGCTCAACTGGCTGTTTGAGGTTCTGCAGGTAAGTATTCAGTTGATTTTTTACGTTTGCATCTAACATGATGACTCCTAATAAGGTAAAGCAATGCTGGTTGGTCAACTTACAGACAGCCGTGGTCGTAAGCCTGCGCTTATACCCGTTTTACTTGAAGATGCTCGCTTCAGAGGCATTGTGCCCGTTCAATTCTAGGCGCACTAATGTGGAAATGGTTATTCCCTTTTAAGTTAGTGCAACAACGAAGTGGACTGGCACAATGCCACTGAACCCTGCATCTTCAGGTAGCACGGGTATAAATATAAGAAATAAAATAAAACTGAATCGAAAATAAAAAGGTGCAGCGACTAACGGTTAGTAATTAAGGGTTGTTCAGCTTAAACTGCAGGGGGCGCTAAGCTGAACAATGGAGATTTAATTCGAAGATGAATATCAATGTGATAACAAGAGATGGGGCTCGCTAGCACACTGATTTCATTTATCTATCGCTTAAATCTTACCTACTAGGTCAATTGATGGTGCTAGTGTTTCTTCACCTGGCTGCCATGCTGCTGGACATACTTCACCATCGTGAGTAGCAACATACTGAGCAGCTTGAATCTTACGAACCAATTCAGATGCACTGCGACCAATACCTAGGTCATGTACTTCAGCCACTTTGATTTCACCTTCTGGGTTAATAACGAAAGTACCGCGAAGTGCTAGACCGTCTTCTTCAATCATCACACCGAAATTACGAGTGATTGCGCCAGTTGGGTCACCAATCATTGGGTACTGAATTTTGTTAATAGTATCAGAGCTTGCATGCCATGCTTTGTGCGTAAAGTGAGTATCAGTTGATACTGAGTAAACTTCAACGCCCATAGATTGTAGCTTCTCGTAATGGTCAGCCATATCGCCTAGTTCAGTAGGACAAACAAAGGTGAAGTCAGCTGGGTAGAAGAAGACTACTGACCACTTGCCTAATAGGTCTTGCTCAGTCACGGGGTGGAAATCACCTTTATGAAAAGCAGTTGCTGAAAAAGGCTTGATCGTTGAGTTGATAATTGATTGAGTCATGTGAAGCTCCGTTTTAAATATTAAAAATTAAAAAATAAGATGATGAGTCTTTATAATTCAACAAACTAGGGTGAGTGATGATGAGTCTCTTTAAGCCAGTTCGTTTCCGATGTGAGAATAATAGAGCAGCACGAGAAATTAATATAACGGATAAAAGCTATTATCTTAATCTGTTTTTCCGAATGGAGAGTAAAATGAAAAGCGGTACCACCGACAGCGCTAATATTGCTGTGAGTGGTCTTGTATAAATTGAGTTAGAAATTAGCGAATAACATCCACTTCTGCGGTGGAAACTTTGTTGTTCTAATTTACTTGTTCTAAATAGCAAAGAGGCTTCACCTACTCCCAAATATCAAATCGATTGAGAGAACGCCCCAACTGAAAATCAAGCTTTTGTGACAAGACTTGTGCTTGTTGCTTAAGTCCACTAGCACTGATATCTCGCTTAGCTTTACCCGCAATCACCACCCAGTTAGCGCTGCCAGTGAGGCAAGCTCGCACTTCAACAAAGTATTGTTCCAGATAGGCTAATAGTTCTCGATTTTTGCTGTGCTCTTTCCAGCAGTTAAGTACCAAGTAACCATCGGCTTTTATTAGCGCTGCACACTGGGCGATAAATGCTTCTGATACCTGCGCGGCATCGACACCTTCGGCGCTATAGATATCGGTAAAAATGATATCAACCCGCTTATGCTCACCCGTAGCCAAAAACTGAGTCGCATCTTGGTTAATCAGCTTAAGTTTCTTGCTAAGGGGTAACTGGAAATAGCGTTTGGCAATTTCAATCACATCAGCTCTCAGCTCGACCGCGGTCAACTTAATACCTGCGTCGAAATGACGCAGAGCATGGATAAGCCCGCCTCCGCCTAACCCAAGTACTATGGCACTTTTTGGTTGGCTATAGAGCAATACCAGTAACATCGCTTGTACATAGGTGTGCTGCGGGATATGCGGCGCCGCTTTAAGTAGCTTGCTTTGCTCATCATGCTCAGCGAAAGCTAAAATCCTGCTCTCTTTATCGTCTAATACGATGAGTGGTCCGTATTGATCTTCAGTTTGATGTAATACTTGGTGTTCTGACATGTGCTCTCCAGTAATAGCGGTAGCTATTATGCGTTAAATTGAATAACAATTGAATGGGATGAAAACAGTCAAAGTTGCCCTTATAAAGCCAATTCCTCACCTACTAGCACGTAACACTATCCTTACTAATAAAGTCATTGCTCAGCTACTAATCCCAAAGTACCCAGAATCATTATCATAGCAGCACAAATAGATAACTTACCCAGCAAAATATCAACCTAATAATGAGAAGCCGATCGCAATTCATTTTGCGCTAATACTTACAATCAGCTTCCTGCTTAAATGATCTAAAAACTAGAATCTACCTATGAAAAAGAAAATATCTACGCTAGTACTAACAGGATTACTGACAAGTCAATTGACGGGCTGTATGGGGCAAATGGGGCTGAGTGCGATGGTCACCAAAGGTAACTTAAGTGCCGTCGATAATCGCTACGGCCGTGCTGGTTTATTTGTTTTAATGAGCCCAGTCTATGGGCTCGCAGCAACAGCAGACCTGTTTATTGTTAATAGCATTGAATTCTGGACAGGAACAAACCCAGTAACAGGCCGCTCTCCTGCTGTTGTCGATATGCCAGTAGAGGCAATATTCAAAGTCAATCAACACTTAAACGATGATCTAACGAAAGCACCGCTTCCTGAGGTTAAACTGACCCAGGCGACCATTGAAGCAAAAGATGAGAATACATTGCTGATGGTGCTCACCTATGAAGATGGCAGCCAGCAATTGATGTCAGGCCTCAAGCAAGATAAGCATGTGGATTTTTACTTAGATGATACTTTTATCGCACGAGTAGATTTAGATGAACTGGTAAAATATCAGCAAAGCTAATGATACCAATTGCATTAAAAGTTTGACCATTCAGCGGGAATTCAAAACGTTGTAGGCAAGTAGTGGGATTTGAGTTAATAGTTATTCTCGGCTCTGGCATCCTGCTTCGCTCTCGATAATTGCTCCTGCATTATTCTACCTTCGACCATCCTTGGTCTCGTACCTCCTAAATCTGACCGCCAAGGAGGGCCGGAATGTCTTATTTTTTATGGAACAAAATAGACCATTTAGTCGTATATCCAAATCCCATAGCGAAGCATACAGCGTTTTGCCAATTTGTTTAACCTCAGCCGCACTACGTGAGCCCTTCAGTCTTTCCACTTCTGCTTTGCATTGAAAAGGCTGAGGGCTCTGAAATGGTCAAATACTTAATGCAATTGGTATGAATCCTTGCTAAAAATAAAAAAGGGCGACAAATATCGCCCTTTTTTATCGCTACCCTTTCTGCAAACTATTTCAAAGTACGCTGAAAAAATGCTACCGCTTGTAGATAAATCTGCAATGCAATTGCCGCATCATAACGGTCACCTTCATCACGCATAAAGGCATGCTGGGCATTCACCTCATGCCAACTAAAGTTGCGCTCAGTCGCCTCTAGTTTGGCATAGATAAGTTTACGGCCTTCACTAGAAACATGCGGATCTTGCTTGCCAAACACCATAACCAACTCGCCAGATATATCGCCAGTACGAGGCAGTGAATCATTATCTTTTTCACAAGGTAGCGTATTGGAATGGATATCAGTTGGGTATAAGCAGAATGCACCAAGAATGTCAGGGTTTAACGCAGCTCGATATGCCAGATGCCCGCCAATACACACTCCCATACTGCCAACCTGACTCGTACAAAAGCTCAAGCTACGAGCGAAATCAACCAAAGCTTCTGTATCACTATCATGATGTTCTAACGGCTTAGTGAACTTATCAGCATTGCCTTTATCTTTGCCGTCATCGTCATAAGCTAACACAGTACCAATCGGGTTAAGCTCGTGAAATACTTCCGGCACTAATACCACAAAACCATGTCCTGCAAGTAATGCAGCGGTGCGGGCAATCGGTGCGGTTTGCTGAAATATTTCTGAATAAAAGATGATGGTTGCAAACTGACCTTCGCTATCTGGGCGATAAAGATAGGTACGCATCGTACCGGTGGCAGTTGAAATATCATGGGTTTCTTGGGTGATGACCATCGGCTTTCTTTCCTTAGAGTCAGTCGTAGACGCTGATTAGTTAAACCTAGCAAGATATTACATCAAGTAAATAGCATGTTTCAGATAAATATCAGGCTCTAGCCTAAAGCAGTCAGCGATTTTTAGCCACAAAAAAGCAGATACCGCGTTACCCGCTGCACCTGCTTCTTTCACTACTAATGGAGATTACATGCTAGTAAAGTTCGTTAGGACACTTTTCTCCAGCCAGTAGTTGCTGCACATTAGTCAAAGTCGTCGCCGCTATTGCTCCAAGCGCCTCTTCTGTTAAGAAAGCTTGGTGGCCAGTGAAGATAACGTTATGACAGGCTGATAAACGTCTAAACACATCGTCTTGAATGATTTCACTCGATTTATCTTCAAAAAACAGCTCTTTTTCATTCTCATATACGTCAAGCCCTAAAGAGCCTAATTGCCCAGTTTTAAGGGCTTCCATCGCATCAAGGGCATTCAACAGACCACCACGGCTAGTGTTAATCACCATCACGCCAGGCTTCATCTTAGTAAAACTCTTTTCACTCAATAGGTGATGGTTATCCGCGGTCAATGGGCAATGCAGGCTGATCACGTCACAAACAGGGTACATATCTTCAAGAGAGACATACTCAACACCTAAATCGATTACCGCTTGGCTTGGGTAAGGGTCATGCGCAATCACCTTACAACCAAACCCTTGCAACACTTTAATGGTGGCTAAACCAATTTTACCCGTACCAATTACGCCCACTGTGCGGCCGTGCATATTAAAGCCCACTAACCCTTCAAGTGAGAAGTTAGCATCTCGGGTACGTTGATAGGCTTTATGAATTTTACGATTCAACGTCAGCATTAACGCAACGGTATGCTCAGCGACAGACTCTGGCGAATAGGCTGGAACGTTAACCACTTTCATCCCCAAGCGTTCTGCTGCTTCTAGGCCGACGTTATTAAAGCCTGCACAGCGCATTGCTATAATCTTAGTGCCGCCTTTAGCAAGCTCCACTAACACCTCTTCACAAAGAGAGTCATTCACAAATGCGCAGATGACTTCAAAGCCCGCTGCAAGTTTCACCGTTTGCATACATAGACGGTAATCAAAGTATTCAATATCAGCACCGAATGCGCTATTGGTGCGGTCAAAATGCTGCATATCGTAATGCTTAGCGCTAAAAAAACCGATTTTCATTGCAGAACCTTATCCAAAATAAGTAGATAATATGGGAAGTAAGTTTATGTGATATTCATAAGTTTGTCTTGCACACTGTAATTGCGTTCTCAAGATAGATAAGCAAGCTGTGATCAATCTCCGCTTACCTTTGCCACAATTACTGATAAGCTTTACTCAAATTGATAGGATGATTCATTTTACTATGGCTAGAAAAGAGCTCAGCGAAAAGCAATTTTGGATCCAACGCTTCTCAAAAACCAGTTTGCGTGCTTTGCATATATTAGGTATTACTGGTGCTGGCGGCGGCATTTTAATGCATGTCCCTAAAGATCAATGGCAGATCTATTGGATTATGGCTATGAGCACAGGCGCAGCAATGATGCTCTGGGAAGTGGTCAGAGATTGGCGCTGGTTGATTCAACTAAAAGGCGTGTTAACTCTCGTGAAGTTAGGCCTACTTGCGCTATTTATTCCTTTAGCAAACTATAAACCTGAACTGCTGATTACGATTGTGTTACTGTCGGTGATAGTCTCTCATGGGCCAGCAGGCCTAAGACACTTTTCAATCGTACATGGACGCAGAATAGATGGCAGAAAAGAAGTTAAAGGCTAAAGCCGCGGCGCTGATCAGTGGCTTCCCCGCGTTACAAACCTTGCTACCTCCAAACAGTACTGTATTAGATCTAGCCTGTGGTACAGGACGGAATGGCAACTGGTTCTTAGAACATAGTTGCCATGTTACGTTTCTTGATCGGGACTTAAGCCAGCTTGAGCCTAACCAAACTGACGACAGAGTAAAACTGCTTGAATGGGATCTCGAAACAGAGAACCCACCGACACTGCCGTCTAACTCCTATGATGCAGTTATAGTATTCAACTACTTACATAGGCCACTATTTCCACAAATAATCGATGCTATTAAACCTGGCGGACTGATTATTTATGAGACCTTTACTCGCCAACAAGCGACCATTGGTCGGCCGCGCAACCCAAACTTCCTATTAAAAGAGACTGAGTTAAAAGCTTTATTTGCTAACTGGCGCTGCCTACATTACTCTGAAGGTCTGCTAGGCGAATTAACTAGCGCAAGCTACAAAGCACAAATCATTGCTCAAAAACCATTGTGAAAACGGCTAAAGGATTAATAGCATAATTATGTTTCCGTACCCTGAACAATACCGCGTTGCAGCTCCGCCAATCATCACTGGTGGTATGGTTGTATGGGCGCTCATCAGCCGCTTAGTATTTGGCGATGCCAGTAGCTTTAGCCTTTACCCGCTATTGGCACTGTTCCCACTTGTTGTGTTACTGCATTTAGTGCTTATTTGGGATGCAAGAAATATGGGCCGGCTTGATCAATCCTTCTATGCGCTAATACATTGCTGTTTGGCATTTGTGGTGTGGACATTTTGTATCATGCACGTCAACGGCAGTGGCTTCTCTTAAAAAATATCCAGTCAATAACCATGACTGACACCTGTTTGACCTGAAGATGCTGGGCTCAGTGGGAGTTTAATGGTTATTGCGGTAACTCAATCTTGCTCAGCAATCCCATATCCAACGAGTAGATTTTCGAATATCGCTTCAAACTTTTTGCTAAATCACCTTTTAACTGGTCTCTGTTAATTAATAGATATATTTATTCTATAGGCAGCTCCTGTTAGTTGCCCATTGTAGATGATTGAATATATTGAAAGTTGATCGACTCAATTTTACAACACTCCCAAACGCCCTAATTATGCTTCAAATGCCCACAGCGTATGACTTTTACTGAACTATACTCTAGCGAATATTAACCATTCGAGGTGAAGTAGTATGTCGGATATTAAAGATTGGGCATTATCGATGCACCAAATAGAAAACTGCAGTTGTAGCCATGGTTGTGGCTGCCAATTTGGCGGTTTTCCTGACAGTGAGAATGGTGGTTGTGAAGCGGTATTAGGTTTTTTAATCATCAAAGGTCATTACGGTGACTTAGATTTATCGGGTTTAAAAATGGTATTTGCCGCCATGTGGCCACAAGCAATGCATGAAGGTAATGGTAAAGGTGTGCTGTTTATCGATTCAGCGGCTAACGGCGATCAAATTGCGGCATTGGCGACCATTATGTCGGGACAAGCTAACGGCATGCCACTAGAAGCTTTAGCAACGACATTTAGCGCCTTTGAAGGACCTATCATTCGCGATATCAACATGGATGCGTCAGATACTCACTCATGGTTCTCGATTGAAGGAATAACCGAGGCTCAGCAGCGGCCACTGAAAAATCCAATATCAGGTGAAGATCAAAATGTGCATATAACCTTCCCTGATGGCGGCTTTATGTGGAATGACGGCATCATTGGTACCACCGATAAGATGTCGATGAATTATGGCGCCGTAGCCTTCGAACATGTCGGCAGATTTGCAGCGAAAGCCGTTGTTAACTGGAGCAACGCTTAACTTGTTAACCCAGTGGTTATCTCCCTGCGGCCTCAGGCGTAGCTTAGTGGCACTCACATTACTACTAGCCACGGCACTGAGCTGGTATTATATGGTGTTTGCCATGAGCATGAATATGGACCCGGTGCAGCAGTGGCAACTATACGATATTGTGATGCTTTTTGTGATGTGGGCTATCATGATGGCAGGTATGATGTTGCCCTCTGCAGCGCCCGTTATTCTATTAGTTGAAAAGCTCAATCAACAACGTAAACAACGCCACAGCAGCTATGCACCTAGCCTGTACTTTATGCTGGGTTATCTGCTCGCTTGGAGCTTTTACAGTGCGATAATCACCTTAGTACAATATGCACTGCATCATTTGTCACTGCTCAACAGCATGATGGTCAGTGCGAACTCAACCTTTACTGCAATATTATTGTTGATAGCTGGGCTGTATCAATTCACGCCATTGAAACAAGCCTGTTTAAGTCAATGTCGATCGCCAATTAGCTTTATTAGCAGCCAATGGCGAGAGGGAATTGATGGCGCTATTTGGATGGGCTTCAAACATGGTCAAACCTGCTTAGGTTGTTGCTGGTTTTTAATGGCACTGCTGTTTGCTACTGGAGTGATGAATCTTAAATGGATACTTCTACTCACTTTACTGGTCATGCTAGAAAAACTGCTGCCGTTTGGCGAAATTTCAAGCAGAATTATAGGCGTGATACTGATTGCAAGTGGCTTATATTGCATGCTATGACGTTAATCTATATTAACGACTAATCCGATATTAGTTAACTATCCACATGATCCTAAGGCTAATCAGTGAAGAGTACAGCTTAACGCCACGAAACCGCTTCTACGCCTCCTCAAGAAATATTCAGATAGTTGCTTCAATACTGACAATCTGCTTGCATCAATAACCAGCAAAGAGGTATCTTTGCCGCGCATTTTTAATAAGGTTCTATCATGACTGATTTTGTATACTCTCCGCCCACTAAACCTTGGCTAGATATTTTGCATCAAGACCAAGACATCATGGTGCTCAATAAACCATCAGGTTTGTTGTCTGTGCCTGGGCGAGCGCCAGCGCATAATGATAGTACTTATAGCCGTGTATTAGCCGAGTACCCTGATGCAAAAATCGTGCATCGACTCGATATGGCGACCTCTGGTGTCATCGTAGTTGCGCTGCTACGCAGCGCCGAATCGGAGCTAAAAAGACAGTTTCGAGACCGAGAGACAGCTAAGACCTATTACGCCCGTGTTGCTGGCCATGTCAAAGCAGAAAGTGGCACCGTTAACCTGCCACTAATCTGTGACTGGCCAAACCGACCAAAGCAAAAGGTCGATCATCAAATAGGTAAAGCCTCACAAACTCACTATGATGTGGTTAGCCGTGCAAAGCGCTCAACCTTAGTCAAGCTGACGCCAATCACCGGCCGTTCTCACCAATTACGCGTACATATGATGGCATTAGGGCACCCAATTTTGGGTGATAATTTTTATGCCGATCCATTAGCCAAACGTTTAGCTCCGCGACTACTGCTGCACGCTCAATCACTAACCATTACGCACCCGTTTACTAAAGAACCAATGACCTTTAGTTGTGAGGCACCCTTTATGAATGCCGAAGGGGAGCAGTAATTGCCCCTAAAGCGATAATTGCTAGGGGCTGTTGATCTTTCATGGGTGTTTTTGCCGCAGTTTATTGGCTATTTTGACAAGGCGGAGGCTATGCCGTTTAGTTATTCTCCACAAATAGTCTGCAACACAGTAAAAATAGTCAAGCAACGCTGCCCTTTGGGTTCGATTCAATGCTTCTATTCTTTTATGACTAGAATGTGTGATGAGCTTTTCACTTAGCCAGCTAAGCCTTATCGCTCAACCTTTGTACTAGAAGCATTGAATTCGAACAAAAACCAAGCTCGAATGTTCAACAGCCCCTAGATTATCGGTACAAAAATACGTAGATTACCAAGCACTACCTTAGCTAATCTGCGTATTTATTATGGAAACTTCATTTCAAAGAGATTCACTCGATAATCAAATTCTTTCAGCACTCATGGAGGAAGCACGTACACCTTTCGCTGAACTGGCGAAACGTTTTGGTGTTAGCGCAGGAACTATTCACGTCCGTGTCGAGAAAATGAAGCAAGCGGGGATTATCACTGGTGCTCAAATAACCGTAAACCCAAAAGCACTTGGCTATGATGTGTGCTGTTTTATCGGCATTAACCTAAAAAGTGCAGGTGATTACCCTGCTGCACTGTCTAAACTCAATGCGCTTGAAGAGGTTGTAGAAGCTTACTACACCACTGGTAATTACAGCGTATTTGTCAAAGTGATGTGCCAATCAATTGATGGTCTGCAACATGTACTGATTAACCGCATTCAGTCAATTGATGAGATCCAATCTACCGAAACCCTTATCAGTCTGCAAAATCCAATTGTAAGAGCGGTTAAGCCTTAATCACACAATAGAATAAACCATCCTTGCTGACGCATAAGCGCTTATCTATCAACTGGAATTAAAAAAGGCTAACTTATTAAGTTAGCCTTTTTATATAGTGCCAAATTAAAGTCTTATGACTTCATTTTTCGTCTAATCCAAACTGCAGGTAACAACAGTAGTCCCATCCAACCAACAGAACCGCCATCATCCAACTTTTCAGCATTAGTTACTGAAGTAACAGCCGTTGTAGTATCAGAGTTACCATTTGAATCTGAAACTGTTAGCTCAAATGATAAAATAGCCCCTTCAGCATCAACTTTTGGTGCTTCAAACATGAATGACTCCGCAGCATCATCAAATAGGACTGGTAATCCCCCAGTTTGTGACCACTTATAAGTCAGTTCATCGTCGTTACCATCGTAAGATGCTGAACCGTTCATGTTGATAGTTTGACCTTCGACTACCCAACTTGGCGCATCTACCATTGCTACAGGAGCAACCTCTTGAACACCAAATTTGAAGGTGCTCTCAACTTCATCTTCATCAAACGCATTCGTTAGCTTAAGTGCATAAGCTGAACCCGCTTTAGTTGGAATTAAATCAAAACCAACTGATAGATTTTCACCTGAAGAAGCAGCTTGAATCACAGTCCAAGTAATAGTGTTACCTTCTTGTGTACCATCATTCGAGATGTTTGCGACCTTGTGACCAGCTGACATCTGAGCAGAGAATGAATATTCTTTATCTTCATCACTAAAGTTAGGTGCTACATCAAAACTAACCCGGCTAGCGACACCCGCAGGCATTGCATCAGATAGATTAGTCATCATAGTGACATCATTTTTACGTGTAATGCTATACGGCACTTGAACCACGTTAGAGCCATCACCAGACTCCAGAATCAATATACCAGCAGAGTTCTTATCAGTGTCCCAGTCAAACGTAAGGCTAAACTCACCTTCAGCTTCTTCCACTGATACAGAAACATCATCACTCAATGAATCCTCATCTGCTAATACTGAAGTAACGCTCAATGTCACTTCATCGGTACCACCTGGAGTCGAGGCTTTATAACCATCAACAACGATATAGTAAGTACCTGCCGGAAGATTCGTAAAGGCTACAGACTCGTTAGAATCAGGACCGGCACTGCTACCAATATTAGTAAACGTCGCATCCAATATTCTTAGATCGACATCAGGCGCAGTCTCTGAAGCTGTAGAGAATATGACATTAGGCATCATATTAGGGAAGTTGAGTGCAACAAAGTCGAAGCCATCTTCAGCAACATTCAAAGTTGCAGGTGCAATGATGTCTGTCGATTTGTCATAGGTACCAGCTTTAATATTAACTAGGTCATTAGAAACAAAGCCTGAATAAGTCATGCTCCCTTCACTACGACCCGCTGTAATATCGAGGCTTGTAGGTAAATTATCACCATTAGCTTTCACCGCCACAGGAAGCTTCGCTTCAGGCATATCTTCTGACATTAACTTGATGTTTGCGAAATTCCAACCAGCACTTGCCGAAGAAACGTCCGCTTTAATGGTTAGCTCTTGTGATTCACCCGCTTTCAACTCAAACGATGCAGGCATTACAGAAAGAACTAAGCCATCTGTTACACCCATGGTACTTGCAGTCCAAGAACCATCTTTTGTTGCTTTTACAGTACGAGTCCATGAACATTCACCAACACATTTAGCATTAGCAATTGTTGGTAAGTTGATTTGTGAAGGCTGACCACCTAAAGCGGGATCTGCCTTAACATAATCAACGTAGCTCTCATCCATCACAAGACCAGCCTTCGCAGCTGCTTCGACATTTGCATAACCCGCACCCATATCAAAGAAATCTGATGGTGTAACACCATCGTCTTTGAAGGTTTCTTGGTTAGCCGTCATCATCAATGCAGACTGAATCTCAGCAGGAGTCCAATCAGGGTGGATGCTTGCAAGCAGTGTCAATGCTCCCGCAATGTGCGGACTAGCCATTGAAGTACCACTTAAGAAGCCATAATCACTAGGATCTGGATTTTGCTTAAATGCATCGGACTGATCATTCGCGTAAGCCGCAAAAATGCTCACCCCAGGTGCAGCAATAGATGGCGCTATAACGTCAGGAACTGATTTATTTGGTCCACGAGAAGTAAAGCCGGCAGCAATACGAGCTAGCTTCTCATCTTGAATCACTTCAGTACCCGTTATTGTGCCCATGTGCTCAGCACCACTTTCCAGCCAAGCTTTAAGCTTATCCCCTTGATCAGCATCAATTTGAATTGCTGGTAATACATGAGCATCAGCGACAACACTAGCAGCTCCGCCTTGCAAGTTTGCTAAAACTAATGCATCAGCACCACCTGCTAGAACATTGCGGCCTTTGTCTACACGAGCTATAGCACCACGGTCACAAACAACAATAGAGTTCTCTGCAAAGGTGTCTGCAGGGAATGGCTCTAGACACTGAGCCGGATCACCATCGGGATCGTTACTGTTTTTAAAATCACCAGCGTAAACGATAGAACCGGTAAACCCACCCGTCATTGACTTACCAGTCAGTTCACTCGGAGCTGCTGTATCACCACCAGTAAATGCACCTATGCTTTTTTCTGAGAAGTCACGGTCATGAGTATATGCAGCAACTGTTGTTAGCCAAGGCGCATCACCAGGTGAGCCCACAGTTTCAGGGCCTGGACCCGAGTTACCTGCAGAAGTCGCAACATGAATACCAGCTTTACGTGCCGATAGGAAAGCTAATGCGTCAGCATCATTCCATGGATTACTTGAACCGCCACCAATAGAGTAGTTAAGTGCATCAACACCGTTTTCAATTGCATGCTCAACCGCTAGAACAGTTAACGATGGTAAACACCCAGCAAAACCAATATCGTCATCTTCACCCGGTAAACAAACCTGATATGAAACAATGTTTGCATGCGGTGCAACACCTGACATAGATGCAAATACAACACCTGTATCGCCGCCATCAACGTTTGGCACATTAGTATCGACAAGCACGTTGCCCGCTGTAGTACCAGCAGTGTGTGAACCATGACCATTGTGATCTTCACCATTTGCAGGTACATCGATATCATAATCTAAGTAAAGGTCAGTAACTGCAGGCCAGCTATGAACCCCAATCAATTTATCGTTACAAAGTTCAGCAAAATCTCCAGCACAATCGCCAGAATAAACACCTTGGCCCCATGGGTTAGTGTGATCATATTTATCCCCACCAACATCAGCAAAAGATGGGTGGTCAGTATTAATACCGGTATCAATAATACCGACGATCATACCTTCACCTTTACTTTCAGTACCTGTAGCTTCACCACTCCAAACAGCAGGCGCTTTGATGATAGCTGGACCTGAGTCTGTCATAGGTTTACGCAAAATCTCGCGCTGGATATTGGCAATCCCGGCAACTTTAGCAAGCTTAGTCGCTTCAGCTTGGGTCATTTCCACAACTAAACCGTTATAAGCAAGCGTTGTTCTTTGCTTAACATTTAGCTCGCCTAATGCCGCTGTAGCTTTTTGAATCACACTGTCTTGACGTGAATTTAGAAACGAACGGTATGACTTCACATTCGAGCTGGTTACATCAAGTTTACGACTCTTTCCCTGAACTTTCTCAACTGACGTAGCTTTATAGCCCTCAATCCCACCTTGATAAAGCGCTACAGGGCTCTCAATCAAACGTACAAAATATCTATAGCTACCAGCCCCCAAATTAGCTTCTGGTGTGAAGATAGCGTTATTACGAATAACTTGATTATCAGCGTATGACTTTGAGTCTACCTTCTTGATATGGGCATTAGCTTCAGTTGAAGTTACTAGGGTAATGTTATGTTCAGACTGAGCACTTAGCGCACTTGCTGACATGGTGACCAATGCAGTAGATACTGCAATTGCGATTTTTGTTTTCACTTGTCAATTCCTTAATACTTTATAGTATTTTTTGTTTTATCCTGCTTTGTTGTAGCCTCGGCATCTCTACAAGAAGAAAGCTAAAGTAAAATGACTTTCCGTAGCACATTTGACTGAGGGAAAGCATTATTAACACAATAAAAACAAGTCGGCAAACAAGGATTTAACAAGGCAGATACAAAAAGATACGAAATGACACATTTGTAAAGATAGCAATACTGAATAAATATGCAAAAAAAATACCTGCAGAGTAAGTGAAAGGAAAGGCGAGACTTATGGTGATGACAATAAGGTCAAGTAAAACAAATACTTAACACCAGCATAAGGGGGTGTGATCAAAAATAAAAAAACGCTTATAACAGATGATATATAAAGCGAGAAAAAATTAACAAAAAAATACAGACTATAAGCTTGTTAAAAATACGAAATGGCCACTTTCCAGGCAAAACTTGTAATCAGCTTTTAAACGTTACCAGCACCACAACTAAAGTATCACCTAGGCGAGTTTTGCAAACTAGAAGCTGATTAGTTCTTGGTGGGCAAACTTATTTCAAGCAGGATTCTAATCGATGATAAAAGTTGACCCACTGCTGTTACTCTTCAGCCTATTGTGAACACATTAGTCATCAGCTTATACAACTCAGTACCTTGATAAACAGAGGCTGAAGCAAAGTGAAGAATGGGCACACAATCTTGCTCAAGCTGCAGCGAAGTTAATTCATCTTCAGTGCCATAGCAGTCAAGTCTAAGAATATTAGCCAGCGGTTCACCTGCCTTCAGTGGTCTACCAGGCTGGGCTAAGTACTCCACTAATCCGCCTTTAGGTGCATGATATTTCTTGTAGTCTTTGAGTAAACAACCAAAACGAGGCATATCGGCCGGAACAACCTTATTGTTGATCACACCGCGATGGCTAAGATAGGCCAAAATCCCCTGAGCATCGACCAGGGCATCCTGCATATCAATACGCTCTTGGCTTGCCAGCTCCAATGTAAAAGCCGCAACAGGGACTGGCATCTTTCGGCCTTGGCTAGCTGCATGCTCAACCAGCGCCCACCAAGGGCAAAATGCTGCCTCATCCATTGCGCCGCCAAAATCATTGGGAATGATTAAACTATAAGGAATAGAAAAGAACTTTGCAGAGTCTCTATCGTATTCAGGACAATAAAGATGTTTACAAGATTTTGGCCCCGTATGCAGATCAATCACAATATCGGCTTGATGTGCTAACGTTTGCAACGTGACAGCAAGCCTTTTACCTGTCGTCACGCCCCAAGGGTTTGCTAAATTCGCCTCACATGATGCCAACAACGCCAGCCTAAATTGCTGCTTTAGCTGTGTATCATCTAGATGACAATGTTGTTGATAAAATGCAGGGATATCGATTGAGTGTTCAAGATACTCTCGGTTCCAGTTAACCCCAGTAATAGGATCAAAGCGCCCAAGAGTAAACTCACCACTCTTTTGATTGATCCCTAATGGATTAGCAAGTGGCAATAAAGTCACCTCACCGCGCACATCCATAGCTTCCAATTGTTTCATTAACTGGAAAATAACCGCATTTCCCTGCACTTCTGCACCGTGAACATTCGCTTGCACAAATACACTCGGCGCAGATGGGTCTTTCGCCGCCACACGGTACACAGGAATGCTTAGCTCTTGCCCTGTTGCCAGTTCGCCAACATTAAGGTTAGATTGGGTAAATTGCATCATGTGTACTCGATTCCTTGCTTCAACAGCGGCTAATATTCAACAAAGATTATGATTCAAACAAGTTTTCATGCAGTGCGCGGATCACATCAGCAGCTTCAGCTTCTTCTACCAACACACATAGATTATGCGGGCTAGCGCCTTGGCAAATCATGCGTACATTATGAGGTTCAAGTACTTCAAACACTCTGCGACATACACCCGCCGTTGAAGCAATTCTGTTACCAATAACAGCAACTAATGCCAAACCATCTTCGACTCGAACTCGACAATGTTGCGACAACTCTTGCAGTAGCGACTCACTCAATAAGCCATGGCCACTCGAATCAGAGCCGGTTTTATCTAGGGTCAACGCCACATTCACTTCTGAAGTGGTAATTAAGTCAACACTGATCTTATGCTTTGCCAACGTAGCAAAAGTTTCCGCTAAAAAGCCCTGTGCGTGAAGCATTTGTAGACTGTGAAGATTTAACAGTGTTTGATCTCTTCTTACCGCGACTGCGCGGTAAACGGGTTCATTAGACACCTGATGACGGATCCAAGTACCGCCTTGTTCTGGTGTCCAGCTTGAGCCAACAAACACTTGGATTTTTTGCCTAACCGCTGGAAGAATAGTGGCTGGATGCAATACTTTAGCACCGAAAGTGGCCATCTCTGCCGCTTCATTAAAGCTGATTTCAGCAATAGGCTTAGCATTGGGTGCAAGTCTTGGATCAGTGGTGTAGATCCCGGCAACATCAGTCCAGATCTCAACCGCGGTTGCCCGCAGCGCTTCAGCTAATAGTGCTGCTGAATAGTCACTGCCGCCACGCCCCAAAGTCGTGGTAACTCCCTCTTCATCAGCCCCTATAAAACCTTGGGTAACTATTACTTGAGAATTCAACAATGGCGCTAAATGTGCTTCAGCAAGTTGAGCAATGGATTCTATTTGTGGTTCTGCACGGCCATGATGGCTATCCGTTCGCATCACTTGTCGCACATCGAATGCTGCAGCAGAAGCCCCTTTCTCACGTAATACAGCGGCGAAGAATACCGACGAGCACATCTCGCCTTGCGATAGCATTTCATCCATAACAGCTTTACTGCGACTCAATACTAAGCGTTCAGCAAGTACCGATATATGACTAATAACCGCATCAATTTTTGCAGCCACATCACTTGGGTGACCGAGTCTATCGAGGATCTGATACTGAATAGAAGCAATCTGCTTTATCAGCAGTTTGCTTTGCTCTGAGGTTGTTGTAGCTTGAGTCAGTGCTACAAGCTTATTGGTGACGCCACTTGAAGCGCTCACCACCACCACTTTTGTAGCAGGGTTATTGATAATGATATCGGCGCAGCGGTGCATAGCATCATAATCAGCTACTGAAGTACCGCCAAACTTAGCAACTGTTAAACCATTGGTTAAAGACATAAGTCAGCCTCCACGTTAAATGGAATCTGCATAGAATAGGTATTTTGAAAAACTAACATGAATAAGCTCCGAACTAACTTCGTTCGAAGAGCCTGGTGCTAAGATATGCACCCCATTGATGGGAAACAGCGATCGTCACCAGAAGCTCTCCACCATAATAATAGGTGACAATCGACAGGATTCAGCCTGAACGACCGATACTTAAAGCTATCCAAAAAGCTTTTAATATCTCGGCGCTAATCTCCCTCATGAATGATCTTTGGGTTTTGGTCCCTCTCATTCACTACCTAGTTAACGCTCCTCTTCTGTACTCAATTTGTATACAAATCAAGAAAGTGAAAAATATATAATTAACGCCAGCAAGTCAAACAAAATTTGTACAACTTTAGAATTATACCAACCAGTAAATAGCAGCTCGTGTCAAAGCCGCCCATCTTGATTTGATGTCAATTGTGATTACACGCTATCAGGCAACTCATGCACCACATTAACCCTCGGTGAAAACGCACCAAGAACCGTTTCCTGTTGTGACAACAAGCAAGGGATCAACTGCAATTTGTCAGACTCGACATAATAGATAGCATTTTGATTAAATTTGCAGCCAAGTTTAATCGCAGAAGCTTTATCGGTTGCTACAGCCCAACTCTTTTCCATATGACTGCGATCTTGAGAGGCGCCTACTATCGCCCGATAAGGGCGTCGTAAACCGAGGATCTCTTGCAGTAACTTACGGTCGAGCAATCGATTTTGACTGGGAGCCAATGATTCACCTTTCGGATTGTGAGCCGTGATGATTGCAAATGAAATATTGGGAGATAAACCTTGTGTGAACAAGAATTCCGTTTGTTGATATTCGTGCCAAAGTCTTTCTACTGAGTGATTCATTGCTAACAAATTCTCCAATTGAAGTGATTTTATTATAGCAAAATCGTTAGGGCTGCCTATAGATGTGATACCGATCACAGTAAATAAAATTTAACTTACCTTTGTTATCAATCACTTAATCACTTTAACGTGATCTAAGTCATGCCTTCCAGTAAATTTGTTAACATTTCATTTGTTAACAAATGCCTAAAACGAGTACAATAGGTCTTGTTGATTAACTCGCACTGATATACATGTGACGACACATTTTGTTACACATATCTGAAACAGATAGAAGAGTAATCCACACGGCTGTACCAAATGTGATCTATGTTTGATTTAACATTTAAACTTCAAAAAAAAACAATCGTTAAGGAACTTCTTGTCCCTATTGTTTATCGAAGGAAATACAGTTTACGTTTTCCATATGTGAGATACCCATACTTTACTTATCATTAAGTGTGTTGCTGTTTCAGAATAGAATTTGAAAACACCAGCGTGTATCAGTGAAATATCAGCATGACTTTATGGAGTATAAAACTATTTATACTCATGGTTAGAATAGAATTGACAGAGATTAGGTAATTAATATGCAAAACCCGCACATTCTGATTGTTGAAGATGAAGCAGTTACCAGAAACACACTTAGAAGTATTTTTGAAGCAGAAGGATATGTGGTATCTGAAGCCAATGATGGCGCTGAAATGCATAAAGCTATGCAAGACAATAAAGTTAACTTAGTCGTGATGGATATTAATCTTCCCGGCAAGAATGGACTTTTATTAGCACGCGAACTTCGTGAAATTAATAACATTGGCCTTATCTTCCTTACAGGCCGTGATAACGAAGTAGACAAGATCCTTGGACTTGAAATTGGCGCTGATGATTACATCACTAAGCCATTCAATCCACGTGAATTGACTATCCGTGCTCGCAACTTATTGACCCGTGTAAATAGCACTGGTGCTGAGTCTGAAGAGAAAAGTGCAGTTGAGTTCTACCGTTTCAACGGTTGGAGCTTAGAAATCAACAGCCGCTCTCTCGTTAGCCCACAAGGTGAGTCTTACAAGCTGCCACGTAGTGAATTCCGCGCTATGCTGCACTTTGTAGAGAACCCAGGCAAGATCCTTAGCCGTGCAGACCTACTAATGAAAATGACTGGTCGTGAGCTTAAGCCACATGACCGTACTGTTGATGTGACGATTCGTCGTATCCGTAAGCACTTCGAAAGCTTGCCAGATACACCAGAAATCATCGCTACCATCCACGGTGAAGGTTACCGTTTTTGTGGTAACTTAGAAGACTAATCCAATCTTCTATTAAAATAAAAGCCAGTCATTTGACTGGCTTTTTTGTATCTAAAATCGAAGAAAAAAATCAAATAACTAAGCTATTAAACTTGATAGCTTAGCCTTAATTAAACCTTAAACTGACTCTACAACAAGTTAAATTCTGCTAGCAGATAATTCTCACTTGTCAAATAAGCCAACGATAATTATAAATATTGCTTTATCCCAATACGGGTCGCTTTTTAAGATTAAGAATAAACAAACCATCTTATTAACGATATTTAATCTTCGGTTAATCAAAATAGGCATAAATTTAAATTAGTTCTATACCTATTTTGAAATAGTTAACTCTATTTTAGTTCACGGTCCAAAAAGTCTGCTAGCGAACGATATAAATGCACCCTTACTTTTTCACCACGCATAGAGTGTTTAGAACCGGGGTAATCTATCATCTGAAATAATTTACCTTCATCTTGCAGCGCTTTATATACACGAGTGCTGTTTTCAAACAGCACGTTGTCATCAGCCATACCGTGGTACATCAACAATCCAGACTGATAACCTTTGACATATGGCAGCACACTACTCGCCTCATAGCCTTTAGCATTTGTCTCGGGGTGGCTCAGGTAACGCTCGGTGTAATGGGTATCATACAATGACCAATCGGATACTGGTGCACCAGAGATTGCGGCCTTGAAGTAATCAGGTGCCTTAAACAGACTCATCAACGCCATATAACCGCCATAACTGTGGCCGTAGATAGCAATATTATCGCCATCGACATACGGCAAGCTACGCAAGTAATCGACGCCCACTTTTTGATCATTAACTTCAGCATCGCCCAACTGCTTGTAAATCACATACTCAAACTTAGTACCACGATGAGCAGAACCACGGTTATCTAATTGATAAACGATAAAGCCTTGCTGCAATAGATGCTGAGTAAAGTAGTCCTGATGACTCCAACTATTGGTCACTAGTTGTGCGTGTGGACCACCATAAACGCGAACAACCACAGGGTATTTCTTGCTCGCGTCAAAGTTTGTAGGCTTAAATATGCGGTACTGTAACGCTTGTCCATCTTCAGCGGTTAACTCGCCAAACTCTGGTATTTGCCACAGTCCAAAATAGTCATAAAGTGGGTGGCCTTTTATAACTTCATTTTGCTCAACCCAGGCTAATCGCTTACCAGACTCATTGTGCAAACTCACCTGAGGTGGCTGCGACAAACTACTAAAATAGTCTAAGTAGACTGGCTGATTATCGGCAAACACAGTTGAATGCATACCAGAGCGGCTGCTTATAGGTTCGACCTTTCCACCAGTAATAGCGACCCGATATAACTGCCTTTCAGTGACTTTAGTTTTACGACCAGTAAAGTACACTTCCCCGGCTTTTTCATCGATGTACTCAACAGCATCTACCGCCCAATCACCTTGGGTAAGCTGACGAATAACCTTGCCGTCAAGCCCTATTAGGTAAAGATGGTTGAAACCATCACGCTCCGACGCCCAGATAAACGATTTCTGTTTCTTTAAGAAATGCAGGTCATTATTTAGATTGATCCATGCTTCGCTGCGCTCCTGCACCAAATCTTTATTGCGTTTGATATCATCAATGTTAACGACTCTTAAGTCGAGCGATTGTTGATCGCGGCTCTGCCACTGGTAGGAGAGCTGCTTACTATTTGGCAGCCACTTAACCCGTGGAATATAGATATCAGTTTCTTTACCTAAATCAACCCATGCGACTTTACTGTCACTAAGCGAAACTACACCTAACGCAATTTTTACGTTATTTTTACCAGCATATGGATAACGTTGCTCGGTAAGTTTAATGCCATCAGCGTAGATTTCATTACGGGTGACTAACTCAACAGCAGATTCATCAATCCGAGTGTAGGCAATCGCTGATTCATCAGGTGACCACCAATAACCCGTCATACGACCCATCTCTTCTTGGGCAACAAACTCCGCCATGGCGTTTTTAATCGCGCCGCCGCCATCAGTGGTTAATGCAGTAACCTTCTCTGATTTAAGATCCAGCACATACAAATTCTGTTCACGTACGAAAGAGACGTAATTGCCCTTAGGAGACAGTCTTGCATCGGTCGCAAAGCCCTCACCAGTTTTAAGCAGTTTTACTTGATTGGTTTTCACCGAGAAGTAATACAGCTGACCTGAGGCTGGGATAAGCATAGCTTGGCTATCATCTGCCCAGAAATATTCCATAATGCCTTGGCCATAAATACGCTGACGTTCGCGGCGTGCTTTCTCCTCATCGGATAGCTCACCAATTGTTAGCTTATCAGCGTCAAGCAACAAGCTTTGCTTGCCGGTTGCTACATCCATCTGCCAAAGATCATAAAAATGTTGATCATCTTTACGGCCAGCCAAATAGGTCACTCGCTTACCATCTGGCGAAAGCTTAAGCCCACGCGGGCTAGTACCAGCTAAAGCTGGCGAGGCATACATACGTTCGATAGTTAGCGGCTTATCGCCACCTTTATTTGCTGTAGATTGTGCAATTGCTGAAGGTGCCATCATCATAGGAAGTGTGGCAAGCAGCAAATTCATCCAATTTTTTTTCATTATTATTCCTTGGATAACACGCCTTTGAAGCGCATTTAGACCGAAAATTCGCCTACATTGTGCCTCAAACATCAACAAAACAAAAACAATGCAGACAATATGCACTGGCGTGTGCGCTTTACAGCTGAAAAAACTGCCATTCTCAGGTATCATCGCCGACAATAAAAAGTTTAAAACTAAAAATCCCGACCTCTAACTCAATTTAAGATGATTAAATTGTCATAGGAAACAACATGCAGACTCTGGCTGAAAACCTGACATCGCAAGCAATTTCTCCCTCTCTTGAAAAACTGATCCTGACCTTAGCTGACACCTCTATCGAGATCAGCCATGCCGTTCGCCATGGTGCCTTAGCGGGTATTTTGGGCGCAACAGAGCAAGAAAATGTTCAAGGTGAAACCCAAAAGAAACTGGATATCATCACCAATGATATGCTCAAAGATGCGCTAAAAGCTGACGGTACAGTACGCGGCATAGCATCTGAAGAGGAAGACTACGTGGTTGACGCCGATGCAAACGGCGAGTTTCTAGTATGTTTTGATCCATTAGATGGTTCATCAAATATCGACATCAACTCATTAGTAGGTACTATCTTTTCGGTACTACCAGCACCAGCCGGTGAGTTTTCAGAAAAAAGCTTCTTGCAAGCGGGTCGTAAACAAGTTGCCGCAGGTTATGTGCTTTATGGCCCTTCTACTATGCTGGCTCTCACCACAGGTAAAGGCGTGCAACTTTTCACCCTTAATCCTGAAACCAACATGTATCTATTGACTGATCCAGCTATGAGCATCAGCAAAGACACTGCTGAGTTTGCCATTAACATGTCGAACCAACGCTTCTGGGAAGCGCCAATGCAGACCTACATTAACGATCTGCTACTAGGCACCATTGGTCCACGTGAAAAAGCCTTTAACATGCGCTGGATTGCCGCCATGGTTGGCGATGTTCACCGAGTACTTTGCCGCGGCGGGATCTTCACCTACCCAACAGACAATAAGAATCCGAACAAGCCATTCAAATTGCGCTTAATGTATGAAGCAAACCCAATGTCGTTTCTGGTTGAACAAGCAGGTGGTAAAGCGTCTACCGGTTATGAAACTATCATGGATATTGAGCCAACAGAGATCCACCAACGTGTGGCGGTTATCTTAGGTTCTGCCAATGAAGTTGACGCATGCCTTGAGTATCATCAAGTTGATTACTCACAAGAGCCAACGATCTAAATTGACGTTGTTTTAGTACAACGCCAGTAGATTAAAAAGCGCAGTTCTTTCGGGAGCTGCGCTTTTTTGTGACTGGTTAGTCATTAGTTGACGACTATCAAACTCCGCTTAACCAACGTATAAAAATCAGACTTCGTCTAACAACTAAGGTCGTGAGCTGGAAGCTCGCGACTTTTATTAAGCGCAGCTTGATATCTCTAGCCCCTTAAGCAACTTACGACAAAGTTTCTGATACAAAAAAGCCTTCATCTATGCAGATGAAGGCTTCATTTTGAAAGTAACTAAAGACTACTTTTTAACAGAGTACTTAGCTGCATTTTCACCAGCCATTCTACCGAAGGTGACGATGTCAGAAATCGCGTTACCACCTAAACGGTTAGCACCATGAACACCGCCTGTCACTTCGCCTGCGCCGTATAGACCAGGAATAACCTGCTTCTTAGCGTTCAAGATTTCAGACTTAGAGTCAATCATCACGCCGCCCATAGTGTGGTGAACACCAGGAGTCACTTCAATCGCGAAATAGTTACCTTCATTAAGAGCACGCGGTAGGTTTGGACGTTCAAAGTCAGCGTCTTTACCTGCAGTCACGAAGCTGTTGTAACGCGCCACAGTTTCAGTCAATGCTTTACCATCGATGTTCTCTAGTTTACCCAGCTTAACCAGTGAGTCAGCAGTCGGTGCGACACCTAGACCGATGTACTTATCGATTTTGCTTAGTGACTTACGTACAGAGTCATCAAAGATTAGGTAAGCTGTTTTACCTGTTTGCTCTAAGATAGCAGCAGCGGCTTTGTCACGAGTGGTGATTTCGTTGACGAAACGCTTACCTTCGCGGTTAACCAAGATTGCACCGTTACCACGTACCGCTTCAGTAACCATCACACCACCTTTAACAGACAGTGTTGGGTGAGCTTGGATGTACTGTAGATCTTGCATCGCAGCGCCAGCATTACCCGCTACATCAATACCATCACCAGTCGCACCGGGTTGGTTAGTTGATACAAAACCTTTTAGCTTTGGATCAAGTTTCGCTACACGGTCATTGTTCTTACCGAAACCACCTGTTGCCAATACAACAGCATCAGCTTTAATCCAGTAGTAACCTTTGTACATACCTTTAACGAGCAGGCCTTTAACGTTGCCTTTGTCGTCTTTTAGGATCTCAATACCACGAGTGTTCATGCGCATATCGATATCACGTTTAACCGCATTATCGTAAAGCACTTGAATCACGTGAGCACCAACACCTGCACCACCAGTTGGACGGTGAGAACGGTTAACAGATGCGCCCCCCATACGGCCGATATCAGTTAAATCTGCACCCATTGCAGTTAACCAGTCAACAGAACCTTTTGAGTGAGATGCCAATACGTCGACAAGAGCTGGATCATTTAAGTTACGGCCACCTTTCATGGTGTCTTTAACCATTGACTCAACGCTATCCTCAATACCTTTCGCTTTTTGTTGATCAGTCCAAGCGGCATTCATACCACCCGCTGCTAACTTAGCGTTACCACCAATCACAGGCTCTTTTTCAATAAGAATAACTTTAGCGCCATTATCATGAGCTGAAACCGCTGCTGAGAAACCAGCGCCACCAGAACCAATAACCACTACATCTGTAGTGTCACGTGGTGCAGCAGCAAGTGCAGCTTGACGATCTGATTTGTCTTTTAATAGCTCATCGATGCTTGGCTCATGACGTTCCCACTTCTTCGTGTATGGCATGTCAAAGTCAAAGCTATGGCAAGAGTCACAGTAAACCATCGATTTTTCGTGAGCGCTGTGGCAAGAGGTACAAGCGATTTCGCCAGGGAAGTGAGATGCGTGAGCATTGTAGTGTTCATGTTCAGTCTCTTTTGCCACCTCTTCCATGGTGCCATGACAAGATACACACTGCTCATTTTCGTAACTTAGGTTGTCATTTGAAAGCTCGCCATCAGGCATGTGGCAGCTATCACACTCTTGGTTTTCACCATGGAATTCAGCTAAGTTATCTGCTGCCATTGCATTACCCATAAAGCCCGCTGAGCCTATAAGCGTTGCAATGCACACTGCTTTTTTAAAGTTTTTCATCTCAAATCCTCACTCTCATCAAGTCACTTATCGCCACTTGTAAAAGTCATCACGGTAATTTCGACAATCGTTAATGTTGTCGTCAATTGTTAAGTTCGAATTCATTTTGAGCCTGATATGCACTGCTCTCAACCAACAAACCAATAGCTCACAACAAACTGAACACTTGATCACAGCTTGCCAAATTACTCATGCACGAATGCATAACGGCATGATGGGTTATGCAAAAATGCATAGCCCTGTGTGAGCGAGCTAACATCGCTCAATAAGACCGCTCCAGCAATTATGTAAAACTTCAAAGAGACAGAAAGACAGGGATATAGCGCTATTAGATCGCTGTTGTAGCGGTCAAAAACCGAGAATTACTGCACAGTTAACGTGTATAAGTGCATGCTAAGATTAACCCATGAAAATATTTGTTAAACTTTTATGCACACTGCTGGTAATGACTTCAGTGCTGCTCAGCCAAACTGCAGTAGCTAAAGAGAGCAATAGTATTGTGTTTGGTGTTCATTCAAAAACAGCTCCGCTTGAATGGCGTAATAACGGGGTCGATCAAGGCTTTAACTTGGAGCTACTGGATCGGATCGGTCAACTCACCGGTAACCGTATTGTTGTTAGACGTAAGACCTTTCAGCAGCTACTAGATGATGTTCATAACCCTGAATCACTAATTGATGTGATTGCGGTTGTAAGCCCAGTGACAATCGATCGAGATCTGAGCCAGTCCGATCCTATCTATGCCACCCACGCGAAAGCTTACACACTTCAAGGCAAGTCTTTCATTGATGGCTGGGACGATCTAAAAGGTAAACGAGTCGCTATTAAAAAAGGGGCCTTTGTCGATGTGTATATCTCAGGCAAACAACAAGACTTTAAAAGGGTCGATGTTGACCTTTACGAAACGGGGTTTCAGTTATTAATAAAGGGACAAGTCGATGTAGTGATCGCAGAAAACTTTGTAGCCAGACGATTAATGCCATTGTATCCATCAATTAGAAGTTCCAGTGACCCACTGATATATGGTGCGTTTAACTTTGTTAGTAATCGCAAAAATGCAGCCTTAATGGCGCATATTAATGATGCATTACGGCAGCTAAAATTGTCCGGAGAATATGACCGTCTCGTCAATAAGTGGTTTGGTACAGGACGAGAAAAAGTCGATCTGAACTCCGCGCAACAACGTATGTTGTCACTGGCAATTTTTGTCAGTTTGATCTCTGCTGTCGGCATGCTGCTCACAGGGTATGTCAGTCTTAGCTTACGTAAGCGCAGTAAAGCATTAAAACTAGAGTTAGCTCAGCGGAAAAAAGCAGAAGCGGCTATTTCTAACCTGTCGAAACAGTTCCAGTCAGTACTCGACGGTATCCCTCATGGAGTGACCTTATTTAATCGACAAGGTGAATGCCTGTGGAGTAATGATAATAATCAACTACTCAAAAATCCTGAGTTCCACTACATCGATGGTCAACCATTCAAACTATTGCCAAGCCTACTTGAAACCTTAGACAGCAACCGTTCCACCATCGCTGATATGGTTATTAAAAACCAGCATTGGCAGTTACAATTGCATCCCATTGGCGACGACCAAGCAGTTATTTTGCTGGAAGAGACCACAGAGCAACAACTACTGCGTCAAGCTAATGACGAGGCCAGTCGCTTGGCCTCTTTAGGAGAGCTTTCAGCAGGTATCGCCCATGAAATCAATAATCCCACCGGCATAATCATCCACTCGATAGCGTTTATAAATGATGCCCTAGCCGATCTTTCTATCGCTGCTGATAGCTACCAGAAACAGAACCCATTTTGGAATATTGCAGGACTAGAGCCTACATCGGCATTAACTGAGCTCAATCTGAGTAGCCAATCGATTGTTGAAGGTGCCGATCGTATTAGCCGTATCGTTAACGACTTAAAACGCTATGCCTTACCGACCATTGCTGATGAATACCAAGCAATATCACTTAATGAAGTGGTACAGGTCTCTTTGCGCTTAACAGCCAACCAGATAAAAACCTTAAACGTAGTCACTGACTTATCCAGTCCGAGTCCCATTATTAAAGGCGATGCACAGCAGTTGAACCAAGTGCTAATCAACTTAATTCAGAACGCCTGCCATGCCATCGTATTGGATGCTGACACTTATGATAATGACCAGCATATTGTGCTCAAAACTCACGCTAAGTCAGAATTTGCTTACTTGACGATTACCGATAAAGGTCAAGGTATGGACAGAGCGACATTGCAACGGATCACCGAGCCATTTTTCACCACAAGACGCTCAAGTGGTGGCACCGGGCTTGGACTGTCGGTTTGTAGCCGCATCATTAAGGAACACAACGCTGATATGCAGATAAAATCGCGTATTGGCAAAGGCACCGTAATCACCCTTCGCTTCCCATTGGAGACTCAAACGTGAAACTAGCCAGAAATATTCTACTTGTCGACGATGAAGCATCTTGGTTACGTACCCTTGCAATAACGCTCAACCGATTAGTGCCCGAAGCAAAAATCGATACCTGTGTCGACAGCCGGCAGGTGATGAACCGTCTTGAAGTCGGTGATTACGCTTTAGTTTTACTCGACTTAACTATGCCGTTCCACTCAGGTGAAGAGCTATTGGATATGATCCGCAATAGCCATCCCAATACTCGGGTCATCATAGTCACTGGTGTCAATGAGGTCGATACCGCTGTGCGTTGCATTAAACACGGCGCTTACGACTACTTTATCAAAACCGATAATGTTGACGATCTTGCCCGCACAGTGCGCCGCGCATTAGAAGTCGTGGGGCTGGAACGTAATTATTTGAGAATTAAAGAGAGCTTTCTCAGTAAAACGCTTTCCCAGCCAGAAGCATTCAATAATATTTTGACTTGTGAACCCGCCTTGCTTGATCAGTTTCGTTATTTTGAAGCGGTTGCGCCTAGTCCGGAGCCTATCCTAATTCAAGGTGAGAGTGGTACCGGCAAAGATGAGTTTGCCAAATCTGCTCATCAACTGTGCTGTCCAGACGCGCCTTTTATCAACGTTAATCTTGCCGGAATAAGCGCTAGTGCTTTTGAACTGCAACTGTTTGGCCAAATTAAGACCTTAGATAATGGTCAAGTCAGCGCCCAAGCTGGTGTGTTGCATCAGGTTCAATCAGGCTTACTATATTTAAATGAGATTGGCGATCTGCCGATTGAAGCCCAAGCCAAACTAGTGGATGTGATTGAGCATAAACAGTATTACCCCATTGGTAGTGACAAAGCCTATCCAGTACTGTGTAAAATCATCACCTCAACGCAACATGATCTGCTGACCTTAAGTAAAATGGGCAAGTTCCGTAACGACCTTCTCTACCGTCTACGTTCTCACACCATTAAACTGCCTCCGCTTAGGCAACGTAGGCTCGATCTATTCATGTTGATCAATCACTTCATCACCTTAGCCGCCGAAGAGATGAACCTGCCACGGCCAGATCAACCGAGCACCCTCTCCTCACAACTCGCCGACTATGAGTTTCCCGGCAATTTGCATGAATTAAAAGGTATGGTGTTTGATGCGGTAAGCAGAAGCGATGGTATTCAACTCAATATCAGTCCTTTTATGGAGGCCATCAACCTAAGCAAGGTAACTGCTCAGGATAGTGATCAGTTAGTCTTTCCAAAAGAACTGCCGACATTGGCGCAGATGGGAGATGCATTGATTAATGAGGCAATGAGCCGCACTGCCAATAGCCAGACAGCCGCAGCTAGAATGCTCGGCATTAGCCAAAGCGCACTAAGTCGTCGGCTAAAACAAGAAAAATAACATTTTAAAATCCATACAAAAAAACTCGCCAATTTAGGCGAGTTTTTATGATCAAGCAGCCCTTAAGCTAGCTTGAGGTAACGCTGTTTGATGCAGTCTCTAGCTTAACTTCTGCGCGCTTTTCTGTTTCATCAACAATGGGCAGTACTGCTGCGTCACCCACTACGTTACATGAAGTCAGTACCATATTGATTAGACGGTCAAGCGCGGCAACGATAGCGAATGCTTCAACCGGTAAGCCCATCTGATGAATAAGCACGCCAATCATCACCATGTCGCCGTTTGGTACACCACCACTACTCGACATATCACTTTTCATTTAAGCTAAGAAAGCAAGCACCGCTCAACCCTTTAACCACGATACAGCAGCCCTACCACAAGCACTCATAAAAAAGTAACGATAACACCACAATGTCAGAGCGAAAGCACAACAAAAAAATAAAGAATAAACTAAAGCTAATTTAGAAAAGTCACTGTTATTATTGAATATATACCCAAACAAGGACAATTTATGAACAGACTCACAAAAACAGAGTCACATATCTGACAAGCGGCATTTTTTTGACTATGAGACTAGATTGTTAAATAGTCTACGTGCTAAAGTCCTGTCCAGTTGTCAATACGGACTATTGACAGGGAATAAATCGGACGTAAACATGAAGAATTGGTTTTGGTTTTTATTAATATCGTCACTAACAACTATACAAATTGCCAAAGCGGAAGTTATTGGTGAGTTCACCTTCGACTTAAGCGAATATTCAGCACAGATCAGAACCACCCAAGAGGGCAATACTCTGCAATTTAAGTGCGATATTGAGAATACTGAAATTCAAACCATTGTCGACACTCAACACTTTTTTGCCTACAACGATGATCCTAGTCTATTAATTTTTGAGTTGAATGGCTTACATCACCAATTAAGTGGTGATGGCTCTGATTCTAAATTCAAATCTTGCTTTAATTGCGATAACGATAATCTTCACACAATACTTAATGTTCTCAACAGCTCAGCAGATGGTACATTGAATCTTGAAGCGATTTCACTTAGCTCAGGACTCAGCAGTCGTGTAAGTTTTGAGATTAAAAACCTAGACGAAGCAATATTTGAATTGCAAAAAAGTTGCCATCAATTATCACTTCGAAATAACAGTATTCACTTTAAAATGACGAAAGCAAGCAGGTAATACCAGCCAAAAACCTAACAAAATACAAACAATATTAACCACTCATAAACATTGTTCGTTAAATCGCACCACCGTTTATATATTAAGAATATTTGTCTATTAAAATCGACTTTAGCTATGCTAACATCCGCAAATTGAAACATGCTCATAGGATGAGCTATTTAGATCTCAAGGATGAATAGTGAAATTTTTTAGAATATTCGTATGCATTTTGCCCCTTATAAACAGCTTACCAAGCTTAGCTGAATCTCGTAGTCATTTAATCGTTAGTTCAACAGAATCTGACTTGTCACTGCGTGTGTTACAAGAAAATAATAAGCTAACTTTTAGTTGTGACAGCGCCAGTCACAACATAAAAACGACCCTCACAACAAACATTCCTTATGCTTACTACGCAGATGACAGTCTATTAATTGTTGGTTTAAATGGTATTATTTGCCAAATGAGTGGAAGAAGCTCTGCTTCTACATTTGTATCGAACGAAAGCTGCGAATTAGAAAAAGATAGAAAGCTCCGTCATGAATTCCAATCTAATAAGCCACTGAGTCTGGAACTTGAAGCTATTTCAATGAGCTCTGGAAGAAGTTCATCTGCAAAATTTAATATTGACGCAGAAGCCATTGAATTAAGATATTTTTTTAATCAGTGTAAAATTATAGACTAAAAAAAATGCCAGCTAAGCGCTGACATTTTAAAATAAACCGTGGCGCTTTAAGCAGTCACCAGCTTAGCTTCTGCACGTTTTTCAGTTTCATCAACAATTGTCAGTACTGCTGCGTCACCCACTACGTTACATGAAGTCAGTACCATATCGATTAGACGGTCAAGCGCGGCAACGATAGCGAATGCTTCAACCGGTAAACCCATCTGATGAATAAGCACGCCAATCATCACCATTCCGCCACCTGGAACACCGCCTGCGCCAACAGACAGTAAGAAGATACTAAACAGTAGCGCAGGTAACTGATCCATGCCTATTGGCGCGCCAAACGCATTCGCAACAAAGAAGATAGCAATGGTGATGTAAATTGATACGCCGCCCATGTTCATCGTTGCCCCCAGCGGTACGCCAAAACCTGCCACGGCGCGATTAACGCCGAGTTTCTCGGTGAGGGTACGCATTGTGACTGGAATAGTGGCGTTTGAGCTCGCTGTTGAAAGTGAAAATAGGATCTGTTCACGAGTTTTAGCGCGGAATTCTTTGGCCGACACCGGAGTAAACATGCTTACAGCAAATGGATAAACTACAAATATCCATAACAGCAGTAAACTTAAAATCACCACAAGGTATTCTAATACGCTACCAAATATCGCAGCTTCAAGGGTTGCACCGAGTTTTAGCATCAATGCAAACACACCAATAGGTGCTAACTGCATAACCACGCTAATGAGCTTCATCATGATTTTGTTAGCAACCTGAAAGCCACTCACAGCACTTTTAGCCGTTTCACCAAGTGACTTAATCACGCCGCCGAGCAAAAGTGCCATAAAGATAACTTGTAGCATATTGCCAGATGTAAAGGCTGCGACAGGGTTACTAGGCACGATACCCACAATCAGCTGTACTAAGTTTGGTAGCTCTGTGGCGACAATATCAACACCACCACTGCTCGACATATCAACGCCTTTACCCGGCGCTAACAGCAAAGCGACAGCTAGTGCGGCAAAAATAGCCACCAAGGTATTAATGATGTAGAAGCCAAACGTTTTACCGCCTAAACGGCCAAAACTATTGAGGTCTTTTAGTTCGCAAACGCCACATACAATTGAAACGAATACTAATGGCACAACTAACATCATGATCATGTTTACAAACATGGTGCCAGCGCCGGAAGCAATATCGACTACTGTACCGCTGAAGAAACCGATATCTGCGAGGAAGTATTGAATGATCGAACCGAGGATCAAACCTGAAAACAGACCTATAAAGATCCGAGTAGAAAGTGATTTAGTCATTAACTTGCCTTATATTCGACATGTCTTAACGCATGTCTGCTATTGCCTTCAATCTGGATGGATATTTAATTTCCATCTATTAGTGGCAAGGATAGTGAAACATGCTGGCAAGAATTTCAATCAAAACCATAAAATTAGTTTATGAAACAATCTTATAACACCTCAACGGCAACCAGGTAACCTCCTGTAAAAACAGTAAATTCAACTATTCACCCTAAAGCCAGATTGAAGCAACTTTTACACAAGAAACAACATAACAACAAATTAAAAACAAACCAGCAAAAACATGGCGGTAGCAACAACCGTAAAAAGCAAAATAAACAGCACAACAAACCAACAGAGCTACATCCGAAAGTCATTATCACCAGTCAACTTCGGTACATAGTGTTATCTAAAGCGAAACTGCTGAGTTTTTATGCTTAACAAGCTCGAGGATGGATAATTAACCCTAGCTTATGAGCCAATAGATGCTGCTGCTTAATGCTGACTCTATGCTCGATAATAAACTGCTGTAATGGTTGCCACACTTCACTTTGATGTTGGATATATTTAAGTTGTTTATATTGTGCAGTGTAGTCTTCCGTGGAGCTTGCAGTAACGACTAGCGATGAAAGGGCTTCAATGCTTGGGGCGAGCAGCTGAGTGACTCTGGGAGTAGTAAGTGCGATTTGTATACCAGCAGGATCGACATCGACGAATGCCACAACAGTTACACTCTTAGGTAGCAGCTCAAGCAAAACACTAAGTCCTTTACCCAATCCGTTATGCCCTCGATACACCACTAATGCATTGCTGAACGATTCATCGACCGAAAACTGATGCCAACAATCAAAGGCATCAAGGTTTTCAACAATCACTAGGTGAGTAATCGTTGCAGTCTGAGATTCAAATAATTGAATGACGTCAGCAAGCGGTATTCTAAGTGAATACTCAACTGGAAGATTCATATAAAAAGGTGGCGGCTTGAGCAGCACATACTGTTCATCAGGGGCTATTGCTGCGAGCTTTTCATAGCGACTGTGTTTGGCGACCTCAGCGCGAGTGCCCCCGAAGGAGTCTTTGAGTAGCTCGCTACCAAAGTAAACCATCGACATTTGATTCAGTTGATGTAACTGCGCAGCACTAAATCGCAAGGCGCGGCCAGACTCATCGACACTGCCCACCTCTAGCTCAGCGAATATCTTTTGCCAATTAGCGCTAAAGGACACCTTGCCAATGCGCTTTCGCAGCACATTGGCAATTAAATTGGCATGGACTTTAGTTAGGCGAGCCACAGCTCAACATCACGAATAACGAAGTTACCAGTATAAACAGGGTCTGACTCACCGATAGCCTCGAGCTCGAAATACTGTCTATGCTCTTCAGGCAAGCCTTCATAACCACAAATAACTTGATACAACCAACTTTCACGATCCCAGCTTAACGCTTGCTCATCGAGGTACTCTAATGCTGATTGACTCTTGCCTGAATCAATCACCGCACAGAAGTAGGCATCAACCGCCAGCTTGAGCGGGTTATCCGGAATATCAAAATCTTCAGTTTGGCTTAGCGATACTGATACATCTTGCTCAGCTATTACATGCCCAGCATTAAGCCTATCGATACGCTTAATATTGGAGACAATTTCAAAGAGTTCAGGCTCATACAAACTACTGTGGACATCTACTGCAGCGGGAGCAAGTAGCGCTTCTGCACAATTAAACAATGCTGGCAGCTGTTTGTGACTAACATGGTCCGCGGGATGATAATCAGGATGAAGATCGGTATAAAGCAGCCAACCTTTAAGTAAACGAGTACGCCCACGAATTTGACGGAAACGGCCAAGCAGCTCAAGCAGACGTCCCTGCACCACACTTAACTCTTGAGTACAATCACTCAACGTATCTTGTAATGAGGTAACCAAAAGCTTTCTTAGCTCACGAATATCGCCCGCTATTTCACCAAGTTCGCTAAACTGGAACATCTCTAAGCCATTGAGCAGCTCTGTTACCTGTTTTTGAGCCAGCTCATTTTCACGAATTTTGGCGTTGATGGTCCCAACATAACCAAACTCGTTGTTAATGCGGCTCCACAGTACCCGTATCGAATAACGCAAACCATCAGCAAAGCTATAGACATGCTCACTTAAGTCAGCGAGATAAGCCTCAGAGGCAGCGTAATCAACATTGTGACGCGCTTCTTTATAATGAGCAGCCAAGGTTTTAATGCTGGCTAGCGAACTGCCGACATTGGAGTCTATTTGACGGTTACGCTCATCGCTTAATGCCTCCTCTAATAAGGCACGTACCGAACGCTTTAAACGTAACTCTTGATCCGCTTCAGGCCGCCATAAGATATCACTTTTACGTAGCTTCTCTATGGCCGCCGCATTGGTTTCATCTTCTGACACTGAGCCCGATAGATACACATCCATCACTAATTCAGCATGACGTCCAAGCTGTTTTAGCAGCTTAACTCCAGCTTGATGTAAGTTACTGCTCATATTAGACCAAGTCCCTTTGGGTGGCAGTTTCAGCTTGCGCCTCTAAGCTCAAGCCTTCAGTCTCATCAATAAAGCGGATCACTTCATACAGATAATCAAGCTTACCTGTGGCGATAAAGATCTGCTTCTCTGCGTTAGGCTTAGTTAAATATCCGAGCTCCACCAAACGCTTAAACACTAACTTTATCTGCGCATCAACATTACTACTGGTCGAGCCAAACAGACGATAGTGGCTGATTTTAGCCAATTGCTCACGAAAAGCCGGCGTATCTTCAATGCGAGTCTGTAATTCTGTTAGTCTTACCGCTGCGCCTTCTGATAAAGGTGCGTCTTGACCACTGCCTTCTTGCACTAACACCAGCCATTCCACCAGCGGGATAAGCGCGTTACAGATATCTTTAAATTGCGACGAAATGACCTTACGCTCGCTTTCACCTAGTTGCTGATAACCGCAAAAGAACACTTCACCTTCGCCCGCCGATCCAATCGTACGGTTTATTTGGTTTAAATAGGCTTCAACACGCTCACGAGTGTCTGGGTTTTTAAGCGCACGCCAACCATCTTCATCGGTGGTCCGGCAAATAAACTGGCCTTTTAATAAACGTTCAATCAGCGCACTGGTACCCACTAATGTAGTTTCTGTTACTTGACTCATTACACAGCCTCCTGAGTACGTCGCTGACTAAGTTTTTCGGCTATTGGATTGATTTGTGGTTTAACCACCTGCAGTTTTTTGGTTTGCTTATTAATAATATAACGATTAGCAAACAGGCTAAGCACCTCAGACTCAGGATTCGGGAATGCACCCAACACTGAGATATTGTTGTTTTCACAAGCATCAAAAATCTTTTTCACGTTACCGTGATGCAAGGTGCCGAGCTCATCAATAGGCCAATGAATGGTCACCTCCGCCCTGCCACGCAGTAGACGGGTGAATGCCAACAAGAACTTACATAAAATCAGATATGCCATACCATGGCTTGATGACTCATTAAGCTGTCTATCGGTACGTATTATCAGGTCACTATTGCCCTCTTTTAAGCGCAATTCAATCTCCAGTAACTTGGAGATCCCGCCCGATAATGCCGCGCGGCCGATAATATCTAATGCACGGCGCATGCTGTTAGTGTAGTCCTCACCCGGCAGCTCACTAAAGCCTTCGGCCTTCCACTGACGGAATGCTTTTACAAAGGCTTCAAGTTCAGGCCAGAACTCAAGTTCACTAATGCGCGAACGAATTCTAACTGCAGACTCCGATACCCCATCAAGGAACAACTCTTCACCCACCTCACGAGTAATACGGGCGCTTTGAGTGGCAATACGGCGGTCAATATCGGCCAGTACATCGTAAAATGCGGTGAGATCAACGCCAAAGATCCGTCCTTGCTCACGCAGTGCCATCATAGATTGTGGCACCATCACGTTCAGTAACTGCTCCAGCTGCGGCACTAGTTTGCGGTAATCTAGAATACGAATCCCTTTATCATTGATAAAGCTCGACTCTTCACGCGCACGCTCCCAAGTCTCAGATAAGCTAGAACCTGACTTACTGGCAATCACTGAATCAAAGTGTTCAACATACTGCTTCACTGAGCCGAGCAATGAATCACGCTTTAACAGCTGATCTTCACCTTGGCGTAGACGCTCGCTGAGACCACCTTGAGCATCCTCATTATTAGCAGGCAGTTTTAGCTCGGTCAGTTTGCGCATAACACTGCGCAATTTAGTTAGGTTTTCTGAGGCTTCAACTTGTACCGCGTCAGAACGCTTGCGTTCACTATCAAGCTCACTACGCTTGGCTTTGACCTCATTAGATTTGGCCTTAAGCTGCTGCTCTAACGATAAGCTAGCTTGCTTAACAGTGCTAAGCTCAGTTTGTAGCTTAGGCTTACGCTTGAGCCAAGTATGTTGATACCAATCGTCATAGCGCAGCACTTCACTGCGGCGTTGCTCCGCTTTACTGATATTAGCTTCAAGGGTGCGGATCTCGGTTTTTAGCGCGACAATTTTGGCTTCATCGATACCGCGAGATTTAAGCTCATTCTTGTACCACTGCTCGCAAGCCTTTTGTTCGCTTTTAGCATGATCACGGCGGTTTTGGATATTCGCTTTAACCTGGCCAAGTTGATTGTCTAACGCACCAACAACCTCTTGCCAATAAGCGTTTTTCTCCATGCGCGCTTCTAGCGCCTGCTCTTTTTGCTCTTCAAGCCACTCTTGCTGCTGTTGCTTTAATTGCTTCAGCTCGCTGTCGAGTCTAGCAAGTTGCTTCTGCGATGCAGACTTTCGCTCATTAAGTGCTTGGTTGATCCTCTCCTGCTCAGCGCGTTTATCATCAAACAGACGGCGCAGATCATCGCGGCTATTTTTGTATGCTGTGCGGGCAAATGTTAGCTCACGCGCCATGGCATCTAGCTCTGAATTAACGGCCACCAATTTAGCTTCTGCTTCAGCTTGTAACTCTTTCGCACTGGTTAACATCTCTTCGGCGTTAGCATGCTTAATGCGTAGCTCCTGCTCAGATGCGGCGTACTCTGGCGAATCGATCGCCTTTAGATCAAGCGCTATGCCATATAAGGCTTCAAGGTTTTCCCCACTGATTGTCGGGTGCAAGTCACTACGGTGCAGTAGTTCTGAATTGATCACCTTGCCTAAGGTGTTCTCCCAACCATTGGCTTCTTTACGTAAGAA
Source organism: Shewanella kaireitica (assembly GCF_023284045.1). Taxonomy (GTDB): domain Bacteria; phylum Pseudomonadota; class Gammaproteobacteria; order Enterobacterales; family Shewanellaceae; genus Shewanella; species Shewanella kaireitica. The sequence continues at coordinate 199,376 of NZ_JAKIKQ010000001.1, read as the reverse complement.
CTCTAGTAATGTGTGTGACTGTGGGAACAAAATATGGTGCAGCTCTTCAAGCTCGCTTTGGCGCTCTGTGACTCGAATGCCAGCCACCCGCAAACCTTCATTAGCTTGATCGCGTTTAGCACGCAGCTTACGCTCTTCGCTCGTAAAGCGGTCAACCTTAGCATTACAGCTCTCTTGCTCCTCATCGGCGCGGGTAATTCGTTCATCAAATACTGCTAAGGCCAGTTTTTCCTCTTCCGAGTAGGTCACGCTATCAACGCGTACTTTCAGCTCTGCGGCAGACAGCTTTAATTGATAGGCTTGTTCGCTAAATTTAGCCTGACCTTTATCAGTAGCATCACGCCATTGATCTTCTAATGCTGCTAATTCACTGCGGCCTTGCTCACGCTGTTTATCGCGGGACTCTCTTAAGCTATCTTGCTCTTGATGCAAGTTTTCCAGCTCTCGGTTAAGCCCTTCACCAATTTTACTACGGCGGGCGTTGTACGCGGCCTCAATATCTTGGTGCTTTTCTGTTTGTAACTTATGTCGCTCTGACAAGTTTTCTAAGCTGCCACGCCAGCTAGGTAACTGTTCGAGATCCAATTTTGCTTGTTCAATTTCAGCATCTTGAAATGAGGCGTGTTGATCTTCAATAGAATCTAACTCTTGTTCACACTTGGCCACATCGCCCTTAGCGGCAGACAAGTCTAAGTTGAGCTCGTCACGTTGCTCTTTCCACTCTTCGTCCAACTCTCTTAGTTTAGCGTTGAGTGCTTTTGACAAGTCTTGGTGATGCTCTTGTCTTTCGACCTCATCACTTTCATCTTTGCTATAACCGCGGCGCAGACTGGCAAGTCGCTGCTCAGTGCTTAGTAGCTGGTCAAACTCCTGCTCTAACTTTTCAAACTCAGGGCGGATAAGCTCAAAACCCTGAATAAGCTGACTCTCTTTGATCCAAGACTCAACATGTTGTGGGTTAATGCGAGAGCTAGGAGGATTAACACCATCCTCTTCAAGAATAGCGGCGATCATCGATTTGATCGTCTCCATCTTGCCCTCTTTTGAGTGCACCGCTTTCGCCAGTTTTTCAATATGGCGCAGCGAGTGCTCCGCCTCACAGAGTGAGAATTGACGGGCGTAATTACGTAACTCGGTACGGTTACTACCAGTGCTCAATAATGCTCTATCGTTCTGAATGATCGCCCTAAACTCTCGAGTATTGAGTAAGTTCGTGACCGCAATACCCGCTCGCTTCATCTCACGGCCAAGTTCAGCCATGGTAAAGCACTGAATATTATCGCCCTGCTGAGTTTTAATATAATCATCTAGCTCAAAACCTTTACCGATAAAGCGGTAATTAACCCCTTTGCCGTCACCTGCAGAGGCTAATACCGCTTGATAAGCGAGTCCGTCAGACTTGATATATTCATAGATGATAAAGCTTGATTCGTGCGGCAGGTACCAGCGCTCAAAACTATCACGTGTAGAGGGGACAACTCGGCTTGGGTACTCACCGTAAAAAACCGGTACCAAACGTTGTAACGTGGTTTTACCCGATGCGTTAGTGCCGCATATGTTGGTATGGCCATCAAGGGCGAGTTCGACCACGCCTGGTAAGTGAGTATCAATCAGTACGATGCGATTTAAGCTTGGCATTACATTCCTTAATCCAAACGCAGCTTGCGGCAAAAAATGGCTAGCAAACTGTTACGTGTCGCAGTGATAGCAACACGCATATAAAGAGGTTGATAATAAAATTAGCTGGTCACTAAATTAAAGGAAAGCGTCGCGCTTGGCAATCATCGCCAAGCAGCTATTTTGCTGACTTTAGTGACTAAATAAAGGAAGCGCGATCATACGCCATTTTCAGCGGTGAAGGTGCTCAATCAATCGGCAATTGAGCGCCTTATATAAGAGATATCAATTTGCGGCAGTGATAACAAGTTATCGGCTGCCGCTGAGCAAACTATTGAACGCGCAATTCATCAAGCACAGCTGCACGTCGCTTAGCAAAGTACTTGTCGGTTTCCGCCATAATCACATGTCTTAAACCGATAAGCGCAATTAGATTTGGAATAGCCATTAAACCATTAACCGTATCGGCTAGCATCCAAATAAGATCAAGTTTTATAAAGGCGCCAACCGCAATTAAACTAAGAAAGGTCAGCTGATATAACTTAATGCCTTTTTCACCTAGATGCTTACCTGTTAGGTAGTACCAACAACGCTCGCCATAATAATGCCAGCCCAAAATAGTAGTAAAAGCGAAACAAACCAAGGCAATGGTCACCACGTACTGACCTATAATCGCTGAGCCTCCGGCGGCAAATGCAGCGCTGGTCATGGCTGCGCCCGCAGTATCACCACTCCAAACACCGGTAATAATCAGCACTAAACCTGTCATGGTACAGATTAAAATGGTGTCAAAGAATGTGCCCGTCATACTCACCATGCCTTGCTCAACGGGCTCATTGGTTTTAGCTGCCGCTGCCGCAATAGGTGCACTGCCTAGACCAGATTCGTTGGAGAACACCCCTCGAGCAATACCAATTTGTAATGCTTGAGCAACCGTCGCCCCTAAGAAACCACCCGCTGCCGATATCGGTGTAAAGGCCGAGTGCACCACGAGTTGGAGTGCGGGCATTATCTGATCGGCAAACAGTACCAAAATCCAAATACACGCCAACACATAGCCTAGTGCCATTGTCGGTACCAGCTTTTGCGCCACATTGGCAATACGCTTGACGCCACCTAAAGTTACCGCAGCAACCATTAGCGTCAGCACGATGGCTGTTGTCCAAGCAGGTACGTCAAAGGCGATAGTCATCGCATCGCTAATCGCATTAACTTGGGCAAAGGTACCTATGCCAAAGAAAGCCACACCAACACCGAATACCGCAAATATTTTTGCCAACCACTTAAGCCCTAGCCCTCGTTCAATGTAATACATTGGGCCACCTGCAATATTGCCGCGAGCATCAGTAGTGCGATATTTAACCGCCAGCATACATTCAGCATATTTGGTTGCCATGCCAAAAAATGCCGCTAACCACATCCAAAACAGCGCACCAGGGCCACCAATTTTTATCGCGGTAGCAACCCCGACTATATTACCGGTGCCTATGGTTGCGGACAGCGCGGTACATAGCGCGGCAAAAGAAGACAGATCACCTTTGCCAGTTGCAGGCTTAAACAGCAAGCTCAGTGCTAAAGGCAGTTTAAAAACTTGGATAAGCTTTAATCGGATAGTGAGATAAAGACCGGTACCCACCAACAAACAAAGGGTGATAGGCCCCCAAACAATGGCGTTGATATCGGCTAGCAGTGTTTCAAAATTCATGGTATTCCTCGAGTATTAAACAACAGAACTCGCTATATTCAAACAGCTTGAAATAGGAGTTATTAATAATCGGAGGAGGAAAAGAAATGGCTGGTGTAGCGTGCTGCCGTGTGCAGCAAACGGTTTATCCGCCTGGAGAGAGGCTAGAAAAGGCGCAGCGGCAAACAACAGTGACTAATATCGATTTGATAATAGTTAACACAGTCATCCTCTCCTCTGTCCTTTTGCCTGAGCGTTTCGCGTTAGCAAAAAAATGCTAACACTTTCGCCTTCGGCGCTGTGTGACAATCAAGCTGACGAACGCTTATTTGCTCACAGTCTCTCCAGAGGCTCGTCCAGTAACAGTCCTCACCACATAAGTGGCACCTGAAAGAGTGCTTTGCTTAGCCTAAGCGTTAACAAAGTTGCCTCGTCGGTGTGGGGTTACTCCCCACTCTCCTGCTACCTTCATCCGAACGGATCCCATTCGCTTTTATATAAAAGCAAATGGGTCAAACAGAATGCGTCATCTAACGGTTAGCCTCAAGTGAGCCAGTTCACAGTTTATTCACTCACAAAGTCAAATGGGATTGGCTGCTGCTTTAATCATCGCTTTAAAACAAAAAACCGACTAATCACCAGTGTCATTAGTCGGTTTATCAACAATCATTGACGACTGTCTGATGGTAAGTTAAGCGCTATTGCTTAGCCAGCATAGCTGAGGCGACGCTCTTCATACTTATCAAACATCTGCTGCGCTTGATCATCAACATAGGGGCGTAGGCCGCTCATCACCAAAGTTTTAATTCCGGTACCCACTAACTTTTCGCCGCTGTGCAGCTCGAAAGTTAAAGTGACATCGCCACGCTTACCTTCAATTTTTAAGTCTTGTTCAACCAAGGTCAACTCAACCTCGGTAAAATCAAGCGTCGTTAAGTCAAAAGACATGCTTTCATAAATGACTAATGGTCTTGCAGGGTTAATCATCATTTGGCGCTGCTTCATCATCGGCACCAAAATATGCATAAAGTTAAGGCCTGAGAACGCCACATACTTGCGAATAAAAGACTCGATTTGTACATCACAATGACGAACGTCACCACTACGGTGTACATTTAGGTAGCATTTATCTTTGTCATCTCTAATATCGAAATCTTCTTCAACGACTGCAGGGAACTGCAGCTTAACGCCATCCCCTACCATACCCGCAAAGTTAAAGGTCATTTTCTGGCTTAGGCCATATTCATTTAATACTAAAGAAAAGAGCAGATCACCTGGCACACAAAAACGCTTTGCGGCAACGTCATGGATTGGATTGAAATCATGGGCAACGCTTTTAGCAAACTCGCTTGCTTGTTCTGGAGCAATGACAACTGATTGGTCTGCTTTTTTAAAGAAAGAACTTAGGAACATAATCACTCAACAATCTTGTTAACCTTCAAAGTGGCTGAGCATTGTATACCATGATTGAAATTTGACTCACCCGATGACTTCATCTGCCTATTTGTGGTGCGCACAAAGGAGCATCTATTGTCTTTATATAACCAAAAGTTATCTAAAGACACGACTAGTTCTAAATCAATTCACATTAGTAACTGCCTATATCACTACTTTTTCATGCCAACTAGCTGCAAATTGTCACTAAATACTTAAATGTAAAGAAAATAGCAGCAATTCCCACAAACGTAAAAAACTGACATAACTTTTTGTTTTACATTGAAATAGATATAACCACAGTAAAAGCAAGGCTATATAAATAGCCACAAACACTTTACAAATGTTGATCTAAATCATAATTTAAATGAGAATAATTTGCATTATGTTAATCAGTTGGTAAAATCCCCACAAATTTTACAACCCGCCATAACAAAGGGATAGAATGATGATGAAGAAAACCTTACTTGCTACTGCGCTAGTTAGCATGTTCGCAACTCAAGGAGCTTATGCTGCTGATGAAACAGCTGAGCTACGTAAGATTATTGAGCAGCAACAGAAAGTTCTACAAGATCTTGAAAAGCGTCTTGATGAAACTGAAAAGCGTGTAGAGAAAACCGCTGATGTAGTAGAAGAGTCAGCTTCTGAGTCAAAGAGTGCCACAACAATCGGTGGTTACGGTGAGCTTCATTACAACAACATCACTGACAACAAGTCTGGTAAAGATAAGAAAGCTATCGATTTCCATCGCTTCGTACTTTTCTTTGGTCATGAGTTCACAGAAAGCACCCGTTTCTTCTCTGAATTAGAAATTGAACACGCCCTTTCAGGTGACGACAAGCCAGGTGAAGTAGAGCTAGAGCAAGCTTATATTGAGCATGACTTTAACGACATGTTCGTTGGTAAAGCGGGTCTATTCTTGATGCCAGTTGGTATCATTAACGAAACTCACGAGCCACCAGCATTCTACGGTGTTGAGCGTAACCCAGTTGAGAAAAACATCATCCCAGCAACTTGGTGGGAAGCGGGTGCTGCACTTAACTTAAAAGCAGCTCCAGGTTTAGCCTTCGATGGTGCGATTACTTCAGGTCTTAAAGTTGATGAAACTTATAGCATTCGTGGCGGCCGTCAAAAGGTAGCCAAAGCTGATGCTTCAGATCTTGCCTATACGGCACGAGTTAAGTACACAGCAGTGCCTGGTCTTGAGCTTGCTGCAACTGCACAATATCAAGCAGATCTAACTCAAAGTACTGGTGGCGTTGATACTGCATCTGCAACATTGCTTTCTGCACACGCGATCTATTCTATCCAAGGTTTCACTGTTAAAGCATTGTACGCACAGTGGGATATCGATGGTAAAGAAGCCGAAGCTTTAGGACGTGACGAGCAAAATGGTTGGTACATTGAGCCTTCTTATAAGTTCAATGATAGCTTTGGCCTATTTGCTCGCTACAACGAGTATGACAACAACGCAGGTAACAGCGACGATACCAAAATTGAGCAAACCAATGTAGGTATTAACTACTGGTTGCACGAAAACGTAGTATTTAAAGCTGACTACGAAAAAGTTGGCGGTGCTAAAGACGCTGACGGATTCAACTTAGGTGTTGGGTACCAGTTCTAATTTGAACTAAACTGACCTAAAAATGAGTGCTCAAACTTGAGCACTCATTCATTTTATCTCACACGAGCTAGCGCAATATGAAACTACCCCTCGTTGTATTATCTGTCTTATTAAGTTGCTCACTGACGAGCGCTACAGTAAACGCTAGAGGGACCTATCAAACACCAGAAGAGTTCATTGGCCAAGCTTTTAATGCTGAAGTGCCAAAAGCAAAAGTATTCTGGATTGACGATACCGCAAAACAAGCCATTGAATCTATTCTTGCCCATAGCTTTAAAAAGATGCGTCTACGCTACTGGCAACAAACAGATGAAAGCGTATGGATCATGGATGAAATTGGCAAAGAATCCCCCATCACAGTCGGCATTCATGTCAAAGACAGTGCGATTGCCCAAACAAAAGTACTGGTATATAGAGAGAGTCGCGGCGACGAAGTCAGACATGATTTCTTTACTGATCAGTTTAAATCAGCCAAACTCAAGCAAGACTTACAACTTGATACGCATATTGATGGCATAACAGGTGCAACATTATCAGTTAGAGCGTTAACTAAGTTATCGCGCATTGCCCTGTATCTAGATGATTATGTGATAAATAAAGATAAAGAATGACGCGCAAACACCCCAGCTTTAGAGTCAAACTGTTACGACAATTACGCCCTTGGCACCGTAGGATTGGGATATTTTCCACCCTCTTGGTCATCTTTATTGCCGTTTCAGGGGTGCTCATTAATCACAGTAATGCTCTTTCGCTCGATACAGCCCAAGTAAAACAGCGCTGGTTACTCGATTACTATGGTATTAAAGCACCCACAGAGATAAGCTTTTATCAACAAAGCCCAAAGAAACTCATTAGCGCTGGCAATCAAGTCTGGCTAGACAATCAGCTCATACTCGAAGCAAACAGCCTAGTATTAGCAGTAACTCGCTATAACAATATGCTGGTTGCTATCGATGCAAGCCATCTGTATTTAATGTCCTCAAGCGGCGAATTGCTGGAAACCCAAGACAGTGCTACAGGTCTCCCCTCCCATATTCAAGCATTAGGGTTACAACAAAACCTATGGCTTAAAACTCAAGCTGGAGTATTTGTTGCTGATAGTGATTTGATTGATTGGTCACCTGCACAGCCGTTAGCGGCAATTCCTTGGATTACGCCACTAGAAGGTACTGATAACTCTGAGGCCGCCGAGCAAATCCGTAGCAGCCGACTACATTGGGAGAGGGTATTACTGGATCTACACAGCGGTCGCTTCTTTGGCAATTTAGGCCCTTGGTTGATGGATCTGGTCGCACTGGCACTGATCATCATGTCATTAACCGGCTGTTATATTTGGTTGCAACAGAAACCCGCTAAAGTGAAACGTCGCAAAAAACAGTAGTTAACCAGTAGCATGATGCTTCTGGGCAACAACATACTTAACGCAGCCTCTTTGTTGATGCTGTGGCGATTGAAGGTTTTCCAGCAACTCAGTACAAAAACCGGAATAATCATCGCCAAGCAACTGCCGTAACTTTTGCATTCGCTCAAGTCTTGCTGACCAGCCTTGAACCACATCTGCCCGCGCAGCGCCTGAAAAGTTAAGTTCAAAGTCGGTAGCATCATTATCGACATAGCTAATTTCAAAACCTGCCTGCTGCAACATCAGCTGCATTTTGTCGCCGAAGTTAAAATCATAGATCCCAGATTGTGCCGACTGTAGTTCAAACTGACGCACCTTGTCATAATAAGCACTGTCGATGCTGAGATTCGCAGAGATAAAACATGCGACATCAAGCAAGGCTATCCAGCCACCAGGCTGAATAATCGAATACAGCTTCGTCAGGTAATCAAGCGGATTAGGTAGGTAGGATAACGAGAAACTTGCCCATACGCCGTTAATCTCAGCCAACGACTGGTAATCAATATTATCAAAATCACAGTAGATAAAAGTTTGCTTGGTACTTTGATGTCGCTGGCAGAAGTCGATAAAGCTTAGATTTAAATCGATCCCAACCACCTGCTTAACTTCAGACGCTAACAGTGATGACATCCCACCTACTGAACAGCCGAGGTCAACGACAACGTCACTGCTTTTAAAAGGAACATGCTGTAGATAACGCGCCCAATTTCGCCAAGTTTGTTGCTTTTGATATTCCTCAAACAGATCCAATGATTACTCCTCACAGCTCGTTGAAACAAGGCCTATGCTGATTCAAATAACACTCCTGCGCAAGAATACTATGTAATAAAAATATCGCCCTGATGCATAACAGGGCGATGATATTCAACAACTAACCACAGCATGAACTGGTCGCGCAGCAACTAGCCTTACCATTGATTTCAGCCCCATCGACTAAACTCGCCAGATAAGTATTCTTCAAATAGAAATTACTAAAGCTCTTAACGAAATCATCCGGTACCGTTTTGTCTGCAAGACCGGATTCAATCAAAGCGGCTTGCCATTTCTGTACTTTAGGGAAACCATCGAGCATATCAAAACCCGAACAGCGTTTAATAACATCAGCTCGGTGTAATATCGGTAACCACGCAATATCAACGTTAGAGATGGTGCTGCCTTTAAAAAAAGCACTGTCGCCAAGCTTATGTTCAGCTTTAGCGAATGACTTAGATAGCTTAGCTAAGCGTGTTTCAAAAGTTTCTTTCTCTTTGCTGCCCATAGTGCCGCATTGAGCCATATAGTGCTTACTCGCTTGATAAGACCAAGCACGGTCGAGCGCTTTTTGTTCGGCCGACACCTGTTCAATCGGCGCATATTTGTCATCTAGGTATTCGACGATGGCATCAGACTCAAATAATACGGTTTCATCTTCAGTAATAAGTACTGGTACTTGGCCATTGGGTGAAATATCTAAAAACCATAGAGGTTTATTGCTAAGTTCAATGTATTCGATTTCAAAAGGAATACTCTTGCTAACAAGTGATCCCATCACACGTTGAACGAATGGACAGTTTTTAAAGCTGATAAGTTTGATCACGGCTAACTCCGAGAGAAAATTATTGTTTAATTACCTCTTAAGACGCAGTTGAGTGAGAAAGGACGCAAATAATTGCCTCCCCATGAACAACAAGCTTAACCGCCAATCAAAAAACGGCTCACTAAGAGCCGTTTTCATCCTTTACACACTAATTAGTTTGGTAAAACTAGGTTTATGTCATTTGCCTTGTTGTGGTCAAATAAGCTGAAGAAGGTTTCGACTGACTTGTTATTACCCGATATTTGAGCTTTGCTAGCATCACCCGTTGTGAAGTACCCCAACATTTCTAACTTATTACCTGTTAATGTAGCATCAGCATTGGGGTCCTGTTTTAGCGAGAAGATAGCAATCTCATTTCGTACGGTATAGTTGGCCACTTCGCCAGTATCTGACACCTTAATATTGATAGATAACTCTTGGCCTTTGGCGCGCTCAGCATTCAGGTTCACACGCTGCGTTGCTAGAATCTTGGTTGTAGGTAGTACTTTCACAATAGCTGGATTAGCAAAATCCCAAGCAACCGAGCGATCTAACGTGCCGTCAAGTTCTCCAGCATCAGCAACGGCAAATCCTCTCCAGTAAATATTGGTTTGCTTGTAACCCCACTCACGTAATGCTTCGGCCTTTAAGTTACGCGCATCCATATTTGCTGGGTCGACGTTGTTCACATGAGTTAAAATTTCAGCCGCCCAACCATAGTTTTCCGTATCAACAGCTTTTTGCGCCATCTTAATCACATTTGCTTCACCGCCCATGGCATCAACATAGTCTTGAGCCATCTCTTTTACAGCAGGACGAGCAAGTTTAGTCGCATCACCTTCCCACCAGCCTAGGTAACCGTTATAAATATTACGCACTGAATGAGCAACGGTACCGTAGTACTCACCTAACCAAGGATCATTGGCTAAATTCTCTGGCAAGATAACTTTCTCAGCAAGTTCATCACGCTTAATACCACGATTAATGTAGTAAACAGACTGATCATGTACATATTGAATAGCATCGCGATAATTAGTAATGCGTTGATTAATAAAGTCATGCCCCACCCATGCTCTCATATGAGAACCGCTATAGGTATTGGCCTTTTCCGAATAAGCTAACAAGTGGTCGATACCTTCATACCATTTCTGTACATCACGATATTTAGTACCACGCAGCGTATATAGATTAGGGAAGGTTTCACCTTGGATCGTTTCGCTACCATGAACATGCTTAAATTGAGGGAAATAGATATCGATTTCATCATCACCTGCATCACCGTATGCACCAAACACTTCCATATCGATGCCCGAGACTGTGATTTTTAATGGCTGATCATTACTCACTAAGACATTTGGCATGAAGAACGAAACAGGGCCTGCCGTAAAGGTTGGGCCTAAGCCGAAATGTGCTGGGCGCCCTGCTGGTGCCTTAGGTAAATATACGCTGGCATAAGCAGTACGCTGGGTAAGAATCGTACCTGTAACTCCGACATCACTAACAAGATTTGGGATAAAGTTATCTGAAGCAATAATCTTAACCTCACCAGACTTAACTTGCTCTTCAGTAACCCCCCAACCAGCAGCACCAAAGGCATGATCAGGATGGCGATGGGTGTATATAACAGCCTTAACAGGTAATTTAGAAAATTGACTAAACGCATCCATAGAAGCTTTGGCCGCCGTGTCATTTTCACCAGGATCAACAATGATCAATCCGTCATCACCTACGGCAACTAACGTTGATGCCAATTGAAAGCCGGAAATAGAATACAGCTTACCCGCTGCAATCTCTTGTATTTTAGGGGCCATTTGCTTAGCAAACTCGGTCATTGCCACAGGGATCATGTCAGAGCTTTCGGTGTAAGCTTTATTATGCGCTTCATCTTGCCAAACCACTTTAGCCAAATGGCTCTGCACTTTCGCGTTTGTGAAAAAAGACGGGTCGGCGCTACGAACTAAGTCGGTATTGGCAGCAAATGCACTCGTTGTTGAAGAAGCTAATAGTACTGCACAAATTGATGTTGCGATGACGTTAGATTTAAACATAGTAATACTCTCTCAAAGTGACGGACTCAACCATTTGGCCCGTTGATGAGGGAGATATTAATAACTAATAGCCACAGTATCGATAGTGCAAAACTTAAACAACTATTAAGCTTTACTTATGATTAAGACGTAAAGTTTGCTAACCATATAGGGCTGTGCTTGTGCTAAATATTGCTTCTCTTAACCATTGATGGCCAGGATCTTTATGTTGCGAATGGTGCCAAGTCATATAAACCGGTACTTGCTGGGTTTCAAATGGCAGCTCCAGCACTTGTATTCGCCCCGTCACAGCCACTTGGTTAGCATGCCAACGTGAACTGACACATAACCATTCAGTGTCAGCCACTAAGTTAAGCCCTGTCATCGCAGATCCAGTTGAATAAGCGACTTTTCTTGAGGGTAAATGTTTAGCAGCCACTGAGTTGAGGGTATAGCGGTCCATTCTTTTTGTTTGCCAAAGAATGTGTTCTTCAGCAAAAAAAGCATCCTCACTAATTTCCCCCTGAATTCTTGGGTGCTCACGGCTTAGCGCTACAACGAGATCTTGCTTGAAAAGCAATTCGTTATGATAACCATGCTCTTCGAATTGCACCGTCGATATAATAATATCGACTTTTCTCATCCTTAGATCATCTTGCCTAGACTCTTCACTATCGTGTTCAATGTCGGCAATAAATTTAGTATTGGGCGCCTTTTTTTGGCGATACTTAACCAGACTTGGGATCAGCATTAGATCCAGATCTTTATGGCTAGAGACTCTGAACTTTCGTTGACTGGTTTCAGGATTGAAAAGGTGACGAGATTGCGTGCCGTTGACTAATTGCAACAAGGGTTGTTGTATTTCAGCATGAAGCTCTACTGCAAAATTAGTAGGCCGTATTCCTCGTCCTGCTCTCACAAATAGTGGGTCTTCATATTGTTCTCTGAGCCGATTCAATGCTTGGCTAACCGCTGGAGAGGTAATCCCTAGTACTTCAGCAGCTAGATTTACACTGCGGGCATTCATCACCGCATCAAACGTTTTCAACAGATTTAAATCCATTTTTACCTCTTTATTCTGCAGCTAACAATAAGCTAATGCCTCAGATTAGTAATGAATCACTGCCACTTTTAAATGGCCTATAAAAAGACCTATAGCAATAGTATAAAGCCTTATTCCTTTCGGCATAGAAATCTCAATTGGTATAAGCATCTGCCGTCAGTTTGCAATGACTCACGTAAAGTAATCTAGTAATGAGTGTTTCTGTCTACAGTCACAATATACTGACTCAATAACGCCTAGGTTAGCAGAACTTCGACTATCTAGACTCTAACAGCTATCGAAAGCGGAAGTTTCGCCTCTATATTCAATAAGTGTATTTATCACTACTATTACTAATAAAAACAATGCTAAATTGTCGCTATCGTCAAATTAATCAGTTAGAAAGAGTACTCAAGGAATGAATGCAAAAGTTAAAATACTGCTAGCAAGTTTGCTCTGTTTGAATTTAGTCGGCTGTGAATACATCGACAATATATTACATCCAGACGATAGTGATGAAACCGTAATTGATGAAAACTTCAAAAATGATGCGCTGCAATTAGGCTTATCAGAGGCTATTATCACTCAACTCTGTACTGCGACTAAGGAGATCAGTGTTAAGTGTATTAGCGTTCTCAGCAGTGAGAGCAACCAGAAAGAAATCAGATTTGAATATACTTATAATAATGTAACGCAGAAAAATGATTACGCCAAAAGTACGGATGCTAGTCGTATTATTTTTCATCTGCCAGTCGACAACACAGCAGCCAGAATTGAATTTGAAAATAACCGCAGCTACCAATTTAATGATGGCTATGAATATACTTGGGTGGAACCTACTGATATAGAAACTGCTGATGTAGTTAATGACGCTGAAGAATCACTGGCAAAATTAGTGAATTCCGCAGTGATAAAGCGAGTGACAAGCTCTAAGCTAACCAATGTATCTACTGCCAACCTTAGCAATGATCAATATTCAATAACTGCAGCACAAGACTTAGTCAATGGCGCCAGCACAGTGTTATTCCCAGTACTTGCAGTCAGTGTTACTAGCAGTGATCAAACTGTGCCTGTTGACGCATCATTTAAAGCGTTTACTGCTGGGCATAGCGCTATTTTGTCCAACTTCTCCGCCGCTTTTTCAACCGCTATTGAGCAAAGCTGGATCTAACATTAAGCAACAGCAGCTACTCCTTTAAGGCAAAGGAGTAGCTGTTGTTAATTTACTCGCCGCCAATCAACTTTTTCCACCACGGCAGCGGCTCACCACAATTGGCAACCGGCTGATAGCTTTCCCTTAAAGCAGGAACCTTGATCACATTGCCACAATCTGCTTGTTTGGCTGCGCCGCTATTACGATCAAAATAACCTTGAACCGTACCATCAACAGGCGCCATACGCAGGCTCAGCGGAGGACGGTTATTTAAAAACGCTTGATAGACTGCCATCGCGCCACTGCTGCCATAGAGGCCTGTTTTACCGTTATCGTCACGACCAACCCAGATAGCCGCTACGTTTCGCTCATCAAAACCAGCAAACCATGAATCACGTGAATCATTACTGGTACCTGTTTTTCCCGCAAGTGTCACTCGGGGGAAAGCGTTACCCAAGCGTTTAGCAGTGCCATTGTCGACCACTTGTGTCATGGCATACTTGACCAGATAATTACTGGCAACCGGAATCGCCTGTGTCGCAGTCCGCTTAGATGCAACTAGCGGTTGATTATCCTCATCTAGCACCGTGGTAACTGAGTTTAAATGGCGATAACGACCATTATCTGCAACGGTCTGGAACACCTGCGCCACCATGAGTGGCGATCCATTAACTGCGCCAAGTAGCATTGATGGGTACTCAGAGATCTTGTCTTTCCAACCCGCTTTGTCTAAGGTCGTAGCCACGCTACTGACACCAATAGCCATTCCCAAGTTTACGGTCGGCACGTTCATCGACTTTTTAAACGCAGTTAATAGCGGCACTTGGCCACGGAATTTTCTATCAACGTTTTGCGGTGACCAGGTTTTACCTTGGCCATTTTTAAGGGTGATAGGCTCATCCTTTAAAGGCGTTGCTAAGGTGTACTTCTTCGGTTGATTAAGCGCTGTGGCATACACAAATGGTTTGATTAACGAACCTATAGGTCGTCTTATCTCAACTGCGCGATTAAAGCCCTGATAGCTAGGTACCTTATCACCGACCATTGCGGCAATACCCGCTGAGTATTTATCGGTCAGCACCATGCCTACTTGCAAGGATTCATCATTCTTACCTAGCTGCTTAAGGGTCTGTTTCACCGCTTTTTCAGCCGCCTCCTGCGCCATAGGGTCAAGTGTGGTGTAGACCTTAATACCAGACTGTTGCAGCAGCGAATCACCATAGCGCGTAGCTAACTCACGCTTAACAACGGCGAAAAACGCCGGCAGTTTTTGGTGTACAGGTTTATCGGACTTTCTTAATCCTAATGGTGATTCAACCGCGGCTTCATATTGGGCTACATTTAGCTCTCCCGCTTCCATTAATAACCTAAGCACTAAGTCACGACGCTTTTGTGCACGCTCTTCGTATCGCCATGGGTTATAATAGGAAGGGCCTTTAATCACCGCCACTAAAAATGCTTGTTGAGGTAGGGTTAGTTCACCTATTGGTCGACCAAAATAAAATTGCGATGCGAGCCCCATACCATGGACGCCACGCGCCTTATCTTGCCCCATGTAAACTTCATTTAAGTAGGCTTCGAGGATCTCATCTTTCTCATAACGAAAGTCGATTATGATTGCCATTAAAGCTTCACGTAATTTACGTGTTAGTGAACGTTCGCTAGATAGAAAAAAGTTCTTCGCTAGTTGTTGCGTCAAAGTTGAGCCACCCTGCACTGTCCGACCAGCACTGATGTTCACCATGGCCGCGCGCAAGATGGCAAAAGGGTTAACACCGTGATGTTCATAGAAGCTGCGATCTTCAACTAAGATAAGCGCATCAATTATCGCTTGTGGCATCTTATCCGCCGCCACAAATAATCTATCTTCGCCGTCCCCGGTAATAATTCTGTCCAGTAGTACGGGTTCTAGATGAAAGACTGCGAGCTGACGTTGGTCGCTGCTTCTTGCCACAGAGCTTATGCCGTTCGAGTCAAAGGAGATCATCACTCTTTGTTCTGTTTGGTCACCTTTAGGATGTAAAAACGGTCTACGCCATAGATCGATTTTGGTTTTTGAAGCAGAGAACTCTCCCACTTGGCGCGGGTTAGCCACTTTACGATAGCCCAGTAGTTTTAGCTCAGACATCAACTGCCCGTGGCTAACTGCAGCTCCAGGATAAAGTGCCATAGAGCGGCTAAACACTTGCGCAGGTAAATGCCATTTTTGCCCTTCAAACTTGCGTGCAATAATTTGATCTAAATAGATCCCATAAGCAGCAACAACCACAGCTGCAATAACGCCAAGTTTCCAAGTTATAGACCATATTTTACGGCCCCAACCCGATTTTGGGGGAGATTTCTTAGTGGCTCTTTTTTTACCACCTTTGCCGGCTGATACTCTTTTTACCGCTGGACGCTTGGTGGTTTTTTTAGGTTTTGGTGTCGCTTTATCTGTCATTACTGTTCCGCTGCCTAGCTCAACACTATTGTGAGCTAAAGGTCTTCTTTTTAGTAAATTTGGTGGGCTGTGTATTTGCCGGGTCATCAGGCCAGAGATGCTTTGGGTATCGGCCCTTCATCTCTTTCTTTACGTGGTCATATGGACCTTGCCAAAAACTCGCTAAATCAGCCGTTAATGCCAAAGGTCGCCTAGCTGGAGACAGCAGCTCCATAGTAAGCACTAACTTACCGTTAACTAACTGAGGGCTCTGCTGCATACCAAAGGCCTCTTGCAACCTTACACTTAACCGTCCACGCTTCTGAGCGTCATACTCTATCTTGGCATGTGTACCGGTGGCCATGGGCCATTTAATTGGCAATATTCGGTCTAAGTGCTGTTGGGTAGCCCAAGGCATTAAATTAAGCAGCAAAGTATAACAATCTAATTGCTGTAATTGTGCCAAACTGCGCACATCATCAAGATAGGGCTTTAGCCAATCATCCAATAATGCAATTAAGCTTTCGTCATCTAAGCTTGGCCAATCATGCGATTTATCTAGGTCGCTGGCAATCGCCACTCGATAGCGCAACTGCTCTGTACGTTCATCAAACTTCAGTAATGCTAAGCCGTTGAGTTCGACCTGCTCTACAATCGCATTTTTAATTAGCTTTTTGTCTAACTGTTTAACAGGGGTTTTACTGAGGGATATTTGACCGACGTTACGTCGTAGCTCGGCGAAAAATCGCCCTTTAGTGTTATCCCAGCCACAGTACTCAATAATATCCACTAAGCTCGACAATTGATCAGCAAATAATTGTTCATTGAGCGTGGCAGCAAGATAGACTTTGCCATTACTTCGCCCTTCACTCTCTTGAAAGTCAGCAACCACTAACCAGGGTTGCCCTGACAAGCTATCATCGTTCGCTAACTCGACGCCCGTACCACCTGCTAACTGATAGCCGCTTGCGCCGCGCTGCTTGGCAATGCGATCGGGATAGGCAAAAGCTAACAGCATGGCAATATCATCACTAGCAGCCTGCCTTGCGACCATTGATAGAGCTTGTAAGGAGCCACTGCGAACATCTAAGCTATTAAGCCACTGACGGATCTGCCTGGCAGGCTCCGATGTTAAAGCTTCTTGAAAATAATGGCTGATATCACTGCCTTTACGGCTGCGGCCTCTAGCCTCTAAAGTGCCAGCCAAAATAGCAGCAAGCATCACTAGATTATTATCACCCTCTTGCTTTGATAAAAGCTGCGCTTTAAGCAGCATATGCGCAATACGTGGCTGGCAACCCAGTTCATAAGCAGCACGACCATGAGCGGTAATCACCCGTTTATCATCAACCATTTCAAGCGAGCGGAGCAACTGCCAGCTTACCTCTTCATTGGCTTTTGACGGTTGGGTCAGCATAGGTAACTCGCCAAGAGACTTAACGCCCCAGTACGCCCCATCTAATACCATCGAAATCAAATCAGTATGCATGACCTCAGGTTCATCAGCCTTAATCAGTCGCCCATGCTCCTCTTGGCTCCACAGTCGAGTGCTAAAGCCAGCCATGAGTCGCCCTGCTCGACCGCTACGTTGAGCCGCAGATGCCTGACTTATCCGTTTAAGCGATAGCCGCGTCGCTCCTGTTCTTGGATTAAAGCTTGCTTGGCGCTTATAACCTGAGTCAATAACCTGGGTTATGCCTTCAATCGTCAAACTAGATTCGGCGACGTTGGTGGCGAGTACCACTTTACGAATACCTGTTACAGGCGGCGCAATAGCTTGATCCTGCGCCTTAGCAGGCAAGCTGCCATATAGCGGACAGATAACAAATAAGTTGGGGTCTAAACGCGGTGCAAGTAAGCTTTGTAGCCGCCTAATCTCCCCTTGCCCAGGAAGGAAAGCTAACAGTGAACCTTGTTGTTGGGTATTTAACGCATCGATAATCACTTTTGCCATATGATCGAGCCACAATGATTGCGTGGGAGCAGCGCGATAATTTTGCTCAACAGGGAAACTACGCCCTTCACTACTGAGCGTCAGTGCATCAGGCATCAGCTCGCTTAACGGTAATCCCGACAAGGTGGCTGACATCGCCAGTAGCTTTAAGTCCTCGCGAAAACTCGCTTGGATCTCTAATGCCAAAGCTAAACCTAAATCAGTGGTTAGATGACGTTCATGGATCTCATCGAATATTACCAGTGCAATGCCGGTCAATTCAGGATCACTTTGGATCATCCGCGTCAGCACACCTTCAGTCACTATCTCAAGGCAGGTATCATCGCTAACTTTTGATTCCCCTCTAACGCGATAGCCAACCTCAGCCCCCAAACTACAACCGCGTTGCCTTGCAATAAACTGGGCAACATTTCGGGCAGCGACTCGTCGCGGTTCAAGCATTAAGATCTTACCGTCTATCTCATCCCAATCTAGCATGGCTAAAGGTAATGCCGTTGACTTTCCTGCTCCGGTAGGCGCCTCAAGTATCACTTGATTCGTTTGATTAAAAGCACTGCGAATAGGCTCTAATAAGCTGTGAATGGGTAATGAAGTTACTGGCATTGTTTTGTAGTGAGGCTCGTTATGGCGGCGTATAACGCACCATACTAAAGTAATGTTTGCCAAGCAGTGTACTCTAAAAGCGCTAACAGGCTAAACTCTCAAAGGTGTTTATCTTTATTGTGGTACCGATTGATGACTAACAGCACACGCAACATAAGCACTGTGGCGGGAAAGCGGGTTTTCCTTGGCTTCGCACTCTCCACTGAACAAACGAAGCAGATTGAAGCCATTCAGCGGCAACTTCCTGCAAATGTTAGGTTGGTGCCTAGTCGAAATTTACACATGACACTGGCATTTTTTGGCTATGCCAGCAATGAAACTATCGATGCGCTCACCAATAATATCGATGCGATGAGTAAACTGCGTTTTACGGTCAACTTAGATTGCATTGAACACTGGAAAAAGCCAAAAATACTCTGTCTTAAAGGTACGGCGTCTGACCCAAACCTGTTATCGATGGCAAACGATAGTCAAACGATTGCGCAGAAACTCAAGCTACATCAAAGCGAATACCACTATAGCCCGCATATTACCCTGTCTAGAAAGGCCAAGGCTGCTGTTGACGGTATTTGTTATACCGCACTGACTTTACAACCTAGTGCACTCCACCTATTTGAATCATTTGCCGGTAAAGATGGCGTAGAGTACCCGATATTACACTCATGGCAGTTGACATAATAGCGCCCAAATCCACTGTTGAGCTTGGTAAAATTAGGCTAAGCTACGCCGCATTAGCACATTAGGAACCCATTATGACGACATCAGATATTACTAAAGTACAGCTAACCGAACTTTTATCCTCTTGGAAACAGGGCAAGATCACAGCAGAAGAGCTGCAAAACTGGATGGTGACTCATTACGATCCGCCTGAAGTTGTGATTGGTAAAGGTGAGCCTGAATGGACACAAGAAGCGATGAATATCGTGATGAATGAATATGAGATAGCAAAAATAGAGAAATTTCGCTTAGACAATGCGCAGTTTGCCATTGATTTTGTAAACTGTAGCGAAGCAAACTTTAATCAAACTAAACACCTATTTATCCAAGATGGTTTTTCTGATTAGGCAGCTTTATCGTTAATTCAATTACAGCTAACTCAATCACAGTTAACCCAATTTCAACACAAAAAAAGGCCACCTAAGCGTAGGTGGCTAATCGAAGAACTATTAATACTGCTTAATCGGATACACCATCAATTTTGGTGTACTAAACTATCAAGGAAGGTTTTGCGCTAAAGCTTTAATCACTTGTTAAACATATAGATACCATAGGCATTGCTAATTGCCCATTGAGATAACTTGAATTTGTTTGAAAGATTATGAATTTAAATTAAATCATTTAAATTCAATCGGATAAAATTTCGCTTTTTGGCAGTTTTTTGTTTTGAATCTAAATTCAATAGTCTGAATTGAGGTTCAAATAGTTGATAGTTAAAGATTATGGCTAATATTGATGGTGGGTTTGTTGGCAGAAAACAATAATTAATAGCATGCCCTTTGTGGTACTAACAAGCACTGCCACAAAGTGAAGTAAGGCTGTCTAAAAGTGAGCTAATACCAACTGATACAGTGTATCACTATCGATAACAACAGCTTGTCCGCCGCTTTTAAAAATAGCATCACTGACACCAGGGGAATCAACATAGGTGTATAGGTAAAAGTCGATGTCGTAACCAGCCGCACGAACCTCCTGTAACAATTTCAGTCCCGCCAATGAATCTCCATGGCGCCCCATATCAGAAATGATCGCTTGATAGTTATACATGGATAACAGCATTAATGCTTCTTCTGAGGTTACAGTGGTATAAACGCCAACGTTTTTAGACTCCAAATAAGCCTTCTCAACTAAATTATTCTCAGGATGATCGTCCACCCACAATACTCTACCTAGCGCAGCCTTGGGTTCGCTATAATTTAGCTCACGCGCCGCAGTCGTTGGCTCATGTTGATGGTCATTACCTTGCCAAAACTGAAATAATAAGCCGAGAACTAAAATTAGTGCAACCAACACCTTAGCAAAAACTTCCCACCAAGAAGTTGGCGCAGGATTTTTACGGCGCTCTACAAAAGGAGCTGATGATGGCTTATCTTGTGGTGTAATTGAGGGTTTGGCCGCTGGATGTGCTTTTGACAGCTGTTTGCCCAACGTATGCTCAAGTCGATATCCTCGACCGTGGACCGTTTGAATAAGGGGCCCAGAGTATCCAGCCTTGCTAAACACTTTACGTGTATCAGACACTAGCTTTGACAAAGACATGTCTGATACTACCGTGCCAACCCAAATATTATCTAAACAATCCTGCTTTGAACAGTGTTCAGGATAATGCTTAGAAAGCAGTTGGATAAGTGCAATGTTGCGATCATCTAAGGCAAAAACATTGCCATTAACCTGTAGCTCCGCAGCTTCATTATCGATGGTAAATTCACTAAAACTCAATTTCATGGACGGCAAACCAATACTTAAGCACTAATTAACAATACTGCAACAATAAAAAAGGTTTGGCAAAGACTGTTTTCAGCATAATGGGTTTCACCGCGATTAAAATTCAACAGAATATCGCTTCAATACCAAAACTAAAGAGGATCACTTTTGAAAGGGCTTACACTTAGTGCTATAAATACTAAAAAGCCACCTATTCTGAGGTGGCTTTAGTTTAGCTTTTGCTACTCTAATCTTCCAGTAAACCCGCAATTGTCAGCACGCCATGGGTAGTGCCGCCCGCAGCCCATAATGAATCGCCAGAATCTGAAAACGCTGACGCTAAATCGATATGTAACCAGTTAGCTTCTGGAGTAACAAAACGCCATAGGAAACCAGCAGCATTAGATGCTCCACCTGCGCCACCACCTTTCATAGCACGGCTATTTGCCGTATCCGCATATGGGCTTGGGCAACTTTCCATATGCCAAGGGTCCAGCGGTAATGGCCATACACGCTCACCTGCTGCAATCGCTTTTTGTTGAGCCAACGCTAGAACTTCCGCTTGTGGCGAGAAGATAGCATTGTAATTAGTCCCAACAGCCATAAACGCAGCACCGGTAAGTGTCGCAGCATCAATAATAAGTGGCGCGCCAGTTTCTGAAGCGGCCTGCAAACCATCAGCAAGTACTAAACGCCCCTCTGCATCGGTGTTCACCACTTCTACGGTGACACCGTTCTTGTAAGTCAGGATATCGCCCAACTTATAAGCATGCCCGCTGATCAAGTTTTCAGCACAACATAGGAATAATTTAACACGCTTGTTCAAGCCTGATTTTATGGCTAAACCAAGTGCTGCTGTAACTGTAGAAGCTCCACCCATATCGCACTTCATTCCCAGCATACCTTCTGAGCTTTTAATGCTATAACCACCAGAGTCGAAGGTGATACCTTTGCCTACAAGAGCAACTGACACATCGGCATCTGCTGCTAACGGATTGAAATCGACCTCTAGCAAAGCAGGTGGGCGCTCACTACCACGGCCTACTGCATGGATACCTATCCACTGATGCTCCAGCAGCTCCTCACCTTCTATAATGCGATAGCTGACTTTATCGCCACCTATTTCGCTCAGCCAGTTAGCAGCGCGAGTCGCTAACACCATAGGAGACAGGTTTTCAGGCGTTTCGTTAATTAAATCACGGGCAAAGCTAGCGCTCTCTAAGCGATCATTAAGCAATTTTTTGCTCGCATCATCGCCGGTCCACTGAATTTTTGGTTTGATTTGAGCCGTCGCGAAACCTTGAGCAAATGCCCACTGAGAATCAACAGTCCATAACTCACCTTCCAAAGCTACCGCGCTTACGCCCTGACTTTGCAGTTTACGAGCAGCCTGTTGAACTTGGCGCTGAATATCGCCAGCTTTAATATGGATTGAAGCCACGTCATTTTGAAAAGTAACATTGGCTTTGCCCCAATGTGCAGCGGGTGCATCTTGAGTGAGGGTAACTTGCATTAAATCCGTCATTTTCGGTCCTTAAAATATGAATCGATCAGCAGTGGTGCCCTCGACTCGCTTATTATTTTCAGCTGAGTTTACTGGATCGCTATTGATTTCTAAAGCCAGTATTTTCTGAGGATATTTTAGAGTACAAGCGAGCAAAAACTAAACTCACCCTAATGAATATTTCTCATATCCTACTTACGAACTCTGTTAACCTAACGCTAAATCAGTTTTAATTTGGTAGTAGAGATGAAATTCACCCCTGAATTTTCGAGCGGACTGCTCATTCAACGATATAAGCGCTTTCTAACCGATATCACTCTAGAAGATGGCAATGAAGTCACCATTCACTGCCCAAATACTGGTTCAATGCGCAACTGTTTATTTCCAGGTAACAAGGTGTGGTTTTCAGTCTCTGACAACCCAAAGCGCAAGTACAGTCGCACTTGGGAGCAAGCCCAAACTCCTGACGGTGATATTATTGGCATTAATACGGGCAGAGCGAATACCTTAGCTGAAGAAGCAATTAATAACGGCATTATAGTGGAGCTTCAAGGCTATAAGTCGCTTCGCCGGGAAGTGAAGTATGGCAGTGAAAATAGCCGCATAGACATATTATTAACCAGCGATGCACAAGCTAACTGCTATGTAGAAGTCAAAAGCTGCACCCTACTGGAAAACGGACAAGGCTATTTTCCAGATGCTGTCACCACTCGTGGTCAAAAACATTTACGTGAATTAATGGAGATGGTTGAGCAAGGGCACAGGGCGGTATTGCTGTTTGTTGTTCAGCATACAGGAATACACTCAGTCAAAGCAGCTGAACATATTGATCCTGCATATGCCAAATTACTCAGTGAAGCCCATGCAACAGGAGTGGAGGTGTTAGCGTATAGTGCTGACATGTCACCCATAGCAGCGAGTTTGGTTAAATCCTGCCCGGTTAAACTCTAATTCAGAATATACAGTTGAAATTGTTCTTAATAGCGGACATAGTCAAAGAATAGAGTCCAGATAACACAAATTATTTGCCTATATCGTGGGTTTCTGATATAGATAGCGCCCGTTATTATACAGACGCCCTACAACGCAAATGATTAACAGGAGATGCGTTATGCCAGAAGGCACTAAAAAACTCGGCGTGCTCGCTATCGCAGGTGTAGAACCTTACCAGGAAAAACCCGGTGAGGAGTACATGAATGAGGAGCAGTCTGCTCACTTCAAAACAATTCTTGAAGCTTGGCGTAACCAATTGCGTGAAGAAGTCGATCGTACTCTTAATCACATGCAAGACGAAGCAGCCAATTTCCCAGATCCTGTCGATCGTGCTGCCCAGGAAGAAGAGTTTAGTTTAGAGTTGCGTGCTCGTGATAGAGAGCGCAAGCTAATCAAGAAGATTGAAAAGACACTACAGAAAATCGAAGAAGAAGACTTTGGTTTCTGTGACTCTTGCGGTATCGAAATCGGTATTCGCCGTCTGGAAGCTCGTCCAACAGCCGATCAGTGTATCGACTGTAAGACACTTGCAGAGATCAAAGAAAAGCAGATGGCGGGTTAAACGCTATCATAAGGTGCGGAGCAAAAGCTCCGCTCTTTTGTTCTTTTCGTCATGGTTAACTCGACACCCTATATCGGTCGCTTCGCACCGTCCCCTTCTGGTCCACTTCATTTTGGTTCATTGATTGCTGCCCTCGGCAGTTTTTTGCGTGCCCGCTCTTTGGGCGGCCAATGGCTTGTGCGTATTGAAGATATCGACCCACCGCGTGAAATTGAAGGTGCTAACGATCAAATACTCAGAACGCTCGAAGCATATGGTATGCACTGGGACAGCACAGTGTTTTACCAAAGTCAGCGACTCGATGTTTACCAGCAACAAATTAACCAATTACTTGCAACCGATAATGCCTACTACTGCCAATGCACTCGTAAAGAGATTAAGGCAATGGGTGGCAGTTATGATGGCCGATGTGGATCACGTATTCAGCCCCATACAACCGGAGCAATTCGCATTCGGAACCGATATGGCGTGGCACAGTTCCAAGATCAGCTAAAAGGCATAATTTCTGTCGATAGCCAATTTGCCGCTGAAGATTTTATCATTAAACGCAGCGATGGCCTTTACGCTTATCAGTTGGCAGTGGTTCTAGACGATATTCATCAACAGATCACTGAGGTCGTTAGAGGCTCGGATCTGCTCGAACCTACCTGTCGCCAAATAAGTCTATTTCAGCTATTAAATTACCCGAGTCCTGATTGGTTGCACCTGCCGCTAGCCTGTGCAGAAAAAGGCCGTAAGTTATCCAAACAAAACCATGCCGCAGCGATTGATATCATTAAACCGCAAGCCAGTATTAACGCGGCATTAGCCTTTTTAGGGCAACCGCAAGTCGATACGGAAACAGATGTTCGTTTGATGCTAGAGCAAGCCGTTGACCAGTTCAATTTGAATCAGGTACCTCAGCAATCTGAGATCCTGTTAGTTACGTGAGCTTAATCGTATACTCATTGAGCTTTAATTGAGTTATCATAGCCCACTTGTTTTTACCTAAGTTAAGATCCAAATCAGAGGTGTCCCATTTTTCGCCGTATAAGCCAATTCTGTAAACAGTTATTTGATGATAGTTCAAAAGCTGAAGAAGATACTCAGGAAGGTCTGAGTTTAGAAGTTGTGCCTAGAAAAGCGCACTCAATTTCTCGTAGACAGATCAGCGAAAATGCGATCAAAGTTCTCTACAGACTGCATAAGTCAGGCTTTAAAGCTTACTTAGTCGGTGGTGGTGTGCGTGACATTCTATTGGGCATGCAACCAAAAGATTTTGACGTCGTGACTAATGCGACACCAGAAGAGATAAAACGCCTATTCCGTAACTGTCGCCTTGTCGGTAGACGCTTCCGTCTCGCGCACATTGTATTTGGCCGTGATGTTATTGAAGTGGCAACGTTGCGTGGTCATCACGTGGATAGCGGCGAAAAGATCTCCAAGACTAACGAGTCAGGTCGCCTACTGCGTGACAACGTCTACGGCTCAATTGATGAAGACGCTGAACGCCGTGACTTTACGGTTAACGCACTCTACTACGATATTAGTGATTTCTCTATTCATAGCTATGGTGGTGGACTACAAGATTTAGAATCGCGCACTATTCGTCTTATTGGTGATCCAGAGACTCGCTATCGCGAAGATCCCGTACGTATGCTTCGTGCAGTGCGCTTTGCCACCAAGCTCGATATGAGCATTGAGTCTGCAGCAGCCGACCCGATACAAGAATTAGCGCCACTATTGAAAGATATTCCAGCAGCACGCATGTATGAAGAAGTATTAAAACTGTTCTTCGCCGGTAAAGCTGCACAAAACTACAATATGATGCGTGACTTTGGTTTATTTGCGCCACTGTTTCCACTTGTTGATACGCAGTTAAATGAAGCCCCACATGGGCCGATAGCTAAGCTGCTACAAGAGATGATGGAAAACACCGATTCGCGTATTGAGCAGGAAAAACCAGTCACTCCTGCATTTTTCTATGCAGCAATGCTTTGGTATCCACTCACCCAGCGAGCTGACGATATAGCTTTAGAAAGTGGTCTTAGCTTGTATGACGCCTACACTGCAGCCATGGGCGATATCATGGAACAGCAGTGCCGCTCAATCAGCATTCCACGCCGCTTTAGCACTGTGACCAAAGATATTTGGCAACTGCAACTCCGTTTTGAACGCAATAAAGGCACCAAAGCGTTTAAATTTATAGAGCACCCTAAGTTCAGAGCAGCTTACGATCTACTCTTGCTGCGTGGCGAGGCCGAAGGTGGAACTGTCGCCAAGAATGCGGCCTGGTGGAAGAGCTTTGTTGAAGGCAGTGAAGATCAACGCAATGTTATTGCAAAATCGACTAACAAAGGCGGCCGTAACCGCAACTCTCAACGCCGTCGCCGTAAGCCTTCAGAAAAAGCAGCACCTAAGCCTGCTGAATAATGATTCAAGTCTATGTTGCATTGGGGGCTAATTTAAGCCAACCCATCGAGCAGCTCAACAATGCTTGCCGAGCATTGTTGAGCATTGCCGAAGAAGCCTCTTTTAGCGTCTCGCCTTACTACCGTTCAGTGCCAATGGGTGACGTTGAGCAACCTGATTATGTTAATGCTGTCGCCGGCTTTAAAACTGATCTCGCTCCCCTCGCTCTCCTCGATGCACTGCAAAAGATAGAAAATGAACAAGGTCGATTAAGAACGTTGCGTTGGGGGCCCAGAACCTTAGATTTGGATCTGCTGCTGTATGGAAGTGAACAGATAAATCTGCCTCGACTAGTAGTGCCTCATTACGGAATGAAGCAACGCAGCTTCGTATTAGTACCGTTATTTGATCTATCTCCAACACTCGTACTACCAGATGAAGTACCGTTAAGCAGTTTGATAACCGACGCTTTAGTTGCCGAATTGCAGCTGGCACAGCAGTCCGAGCTATAGAATTCATTTTCATGGCTGTTTTTTGATAGACTGTCCACATTAGTACAGATGTTTGACTCCATGATCATTGAAGTTCGGAGCTACTTGGCTTATAACAACTTCACAATTTAGGTTTTAAAATTACCACTATGTCCAAAATTACGAGTTCCACACTGAGAACCTTCAAAAGTGAAGGCAAGAAGTTCACTGCATTAACGGCCTATGATGCCAGCTTTGCAAACGCATTCGATAGCGAAGGCGTTGACGTGCTATTAGTCGGTGATTCTATGGGAATGGTACTTCAAGGACATAACGATACGCTGCCTGTCACCGTTGATGATATTGCCTACCATACTCGCTGTGTTCGCCGCGGCGTTGAACGCGCATTGCTAATCGCTGATATGCCTTTTATGAGTTACGCCACACCAGAACAAACCATGACTAACGCCACCACGCTGATGCAAGCTGGTGCCAACATGGTCAAGGTTGAAGGTGGCCACTGGTTACTTGAGAGCGTTCAAATGCTTACCGAGCGCGGTATTCCAGTTTGCGCTCATTTGGGGTTAACGCCGCAATCAGTGCATGTCTTTGGTGGTTTCAAAATTCAGGGTCGTGATGCAGATAATGCCCAGCGCATTCTCGACGAAGCCAAGGCACTAGAAGCCGCAGGAGCGCAGTTACTCGTGGTAGAGTGCATACCTGCACCACTAGCAAAAGCAATTACCGAAGCCTTAACGATACCAGTGATAGGTATTGGAGCAGGCGCAGATACCGATGGTCAAATTTTAGTTATGCACGACGTACTCGGTATTTCTAGTGGTTACATTCCACGTTTTTCTAAAAACTACCTCAAGCAAACAGGCGAAATCCGCAGTGCGGTTCGCGCCTATATTGACGAAGTCGCTCAAGGTGTTTTTCCAGCTGAAGAGCATACCTTTAACTAAAACGATTAGTTAAAGGTATTTCAACAATTTAATTTTTGTCAGTGTTAGAGCAGTAAAATCATGATCACCACCGAATCAATTAGCGCTATTCGCAAGCAAGTCCTTGCATGGCGCTTGAAAGGCGAGACTGTTGCCTTTGTCCCTACAATGGGTAATTTACACCTAGGGCATCTCACATTAGTTAGAGAAGCAAAATCACGCGCCGATCACGTAGTCGCTTCTATTTTCGTCAACCCCATGCAATTTGGTCAGAATGAAGATCTTGATGCTTATCCAAGAACCCTTAGTGATGACCAAAGTGCATTAGTTGAAGCAGGAGCTGAACTACTATTTACGCCGACACCGAGCATTATTTACCCAAAGGGAATGGAAGCACAAACTTTTGTTGAAGTGCCGCTTATTTCAGATCAGCTATGTGGTGAAAGCCGTCCAGGCCACTTTCGCGGCGTAGCCACAATAGTGTGTAAGCTGTTTAATATTGTTCAGCCCGATATTGCTGTTTTTGGACAAAAAGACTTCCAGCAACTGTTAGTCATTAAGACCATGGTTGAAGATCTTTCTATGCCGATTGAAATTATCGGTGTAGAAACGATTCGCGAAGATTCAGGCCTCGCAATGAGCTCACGCAACGGCTACTTAACTGCAGCGCAAAAGCAGCAAGCAGCAGTGCTCAAACAAACCTTAGACAAAATGGCGATAGAGCTTCGCGCTGGCATACAAACTGACGAGGTTATCAGCACTGCGAAGCAAGCAATTTCTGCAGCGGGATTTGATAACGATTATCTGGATATTCGTAATGCAAAAACATTTAGCAAGCCTTCAAGCAGTGATGCAGAATTGGTCATTTTAGTCGCCGCTTATATGGGCGCAACACGCTTAATCGATAACCTAGTCGTCAAACTTAAGTAGCCCTTCATAGGCTCAAGCCAGCTGGCTCGAGCCTTATTAAGCAATCGCTTTTATGGCTTTGCTTACAGCCGATTTAATCTCACCAAATAGGCTTGGTTATATGTCAATATTTTGAACTCTGAACACAAATATCAGCTATAAAACTCCGTATTATCTAGCTTAACTACATAATTTCTCATCCTAATCCGGCGTCAAAAAACTGGTTTTATCTTTCTAGTTAAGTCATAGTATGCTTATTACACAAACCACACATTTGTATCGACAGTAATACCAATTCCATTAAAGAGTTGGTCATTCAGCGGGAATTTAAATCACTTTAGACAAGCAAGCGGGTTTTAGTTAATAGTTATTCTATATCGAAAGCCACGTGCGCCGTATTAAGGGATTTAAAACCCACACGCAGTGAGCTTTTCAGGACATTCACTGCTGCGTTGCATTGTCTTAAAAGGGAATAACCATTTATTCCACAATGCGCCTTGAATTGAAAGTCCTGAGAAAGCTCTGAATTGATCACATCTTTAGTGGAATTGGTATAACACCAAGCATCGCTAAAAATGCTCACGGAATACGGATGAGATAAGTAATGGAATCTGTGGCTAAAAGGATATTTAACCCAATGACGAAAGTCATACTCTCAATACTTTGCTTAATGTTTAGTGGTTCCGCTGCAGCAAACAGCATTTTTAAGTGTATTAAAGGCGATAAGATCGTCTTTAGTCAGCATTCTTGCCCAAAAGAATTTCGACAGCACAAAATTGAGTATCAACTCGGCATTACCACCGAAACTGACTCAGATAAACGCACCAATACTGTCGATCCACTGCGGGCACTACTGCAGAAAGAAGTTATTTCTAAAACCCGTTTATTACAGCTTCTAGACAGTGAAGTGTACCGCTTAAAACAAGAAAATAGTTACTTTGAAATATTAAGAGCCAGTGAGTTACAAAAACTGGAACGTAACCGGTATTGGCAAAAAAAGGAGACAACTGATCCTGAATATATCGAATCAGTTCAAGAGATGAATAGCCATTTTGATAACCTTATTGCCAACAACGCGACAACCATAATGTTACTCGGCGATCGAAAAGAACAGATTACCTTAGAAACTTCTGACGCTAAATAGCTTACTACTGCACTGCGCTAGCCGCTTATGTCACATATAAGAGTATTGAAACTAGGCTTTGTATGCCACCCGAGTAATATTCATCTATTACCATTATAAAAGCACCGCTATCATCATGCGTAAACTCAGCTACATCGCTCTCTTTATACTCGGCCTATTATTGGGTACAGCTTTCGCTTATATTACCTTGCAAAAGATGATTGCCAGCCGCGGTGGCATGGGGATGCATGGTTTTGTTAACACTGCGAATAAAGTATTGGGTAAGCCCGAAATAATCGATATGTTAGTCTGTTCAAAGTTGGCAATGAGCAGTGGTAAGAAAATTGATAATATGCAGCTTAACCTACGACTCAATTCATTATTGACGCCATTTGATAACGGTCAACAGCGCGCTTTTTACGTGCTTGTATATATCAAGGGCTATGCCTTTGGCATCGCAGATAGCATTCAAGACAAATCCCAAGCTTATGCTGATTATGCCTGCCAAAAACAATACCCTTGGTTACAGCAACGGGAGGACTGATGGCAATATTATTAGACAAAGTTAACTGGCCTATCATACTGCAACAACAAGATAGCGATGATTTGCTGCTTGTTGAATCTTTACAAGATTGGCCAGAAAAAACAGATATGCTCGGCGTACTAAAAGGTAGTTATATTATTGATAATACAGGTAACAGTTACTTGATTAGCGAAGATCTTCCGACAAGGTTACAGATTGCTTCGCCACAGATATCTTTAGCTCAGCTACGCAGCACTGTTCAACGATATGCCAGCCAAAACGGTCACTGCTGTACCAGTAAGTTAACGATTAATACCATCGAGCAGCTATTTGAGATCGTTGCATTTATCGAACAAAATTAACTTTCCCTTGCTACAGAAATAAACGAATAAAAAAGCCAGCAATGACATTGCTGGCTTTTTGCAGATCTTATTGAAGCTAATAATACTGTTAGGTTCTTAGGCCTATCCCACGTGAAATTAGGTAATAAGCTAGGCTCCAGAAGCCCACGCAGAAGCCAACCATCACAGCAACAGACAAAGGCACACTCATATCTGCGTAACCCAAAAAGCCAAAGCGGAATACGTTGATCATGTAAACCACCGGGTTTAACGCTGACACTCCTTGCCAAAAGTCTGGTAACAAAGACAATGAGTAAAATACACCGCCAAGGTAAGTGAGCGGCGTTAAAACAAAAGTAGGAACAATACTAATATCGTCGTAGCTCTTGGCAAAAACCGCATTGATTAAGCCAGCTAAGGCAAACAATACCGCAGTTAAAAACACGGTAACAGCGACTAGCCCAACATGTTGAATGCTGATATCGACAAAGAACAGCGCCACTAAGGTCACTATCGTGCCCACACAGAGGCCGCGAGCAACACCGCCACCAACATAGCCAGCAATAATCACGTAATGCGGCACAGGAGCGACAATCAACTCCTCTAAGTTTCGTTGAAACTTCGCACTAAAAAAGGAAGATGCCACGTTAGAGTATGAACTGGTGATGACCGCCATCATGATTAAACCTGGGGCTATAAACTCCATGTATGACACACCGCCCATCTCACCAATACGCTTGCCAACTAAATTACCAAATATAAGGAAATACAGAGTCATACTAATAGCTGGCGGTACTAATGTTTGCACCCATATGCGGGTAAAACGGTTTATCTCTTTAGTTAAGATACTTTTAAAAGCTGTAAAGTAAAGCGCTTTCATATTCATAGTTGATCCCCAGCCATTTTGCCCTTCTCTACCAGCTCGACAAATAACTCTTCTAGACGGTTAGCTTTATTACGCATAGACAATACTTGAATATCAAGCTTACTCAATTGCACAAACACATCGTTCAAGCTCTGATCTTTAGCTACATCGACTTCTAACGTATGCGCATCGGTAAGACGGCTTTCAATCTCTAACAACTCAGGTTTAGCTGCCAGATCACCAGCAAGATCAAGAATAAATGTTTCCATGTTCAATCGACTTAGCAGTGACTTCATCGTGGTGCATTCCACCAGCACACCTTTGTCGATAATGCCGATATTTCGGCACAGCATTTCTGCCTCTTCCAAATAGTGAGTGGTGAGGATAATCGTCACACCTTGCTCATTCAGTTCAGTCAAAAATGTCCACATAGAACGACGAAGCTCAATGTCTACGCCTGCGGTTGGTTCATCTAAGATCAAAAGCTGTGGTTCATGCATCAGCGCGCGAGCAATCATCAAACGGCGCTTCATTCCACCAGATAAGGCTCGTGCAGGGCTATCACGCTTTTCCCATAGATCTAGCTGACTTAAATGCTTTTCAGCACGTTGTAGCGCCACTTCTTTCTTAACGCCGTAATAACCAGCCTGATTAACAACTATTTGCTGCACAGTTTCAAATTGATTGAAATTAAACTCTTGCGGTACTAAACCAATACTGAGTTTGGCAAGCTCAAGCTCTTTATCAATATCGTGTCCAAACACTGACACGCTGCCTGAACTTTTTTGTACCAAGGAGCTAATCACACCAATCGTTGTCGATTTACCAGCTCCATTTGGCCCAAGCAGTGCAAAAAAATCACCCTTGTTAACGGTTAAACTAATGCCCTTTACTGCCTCAACTCCGCCTTTATAGGTTTTCTTTAGGGAGTCAATAACTAAGGCGGCTTCTGTGTTTGCCATGATTATTCCAATCAATCTGTATCAATAAAAAAAACTCCCGCATTAGCGGGAGTCAATAATTTACATTGCGCTCCCAACTTCAATCTAGCGTTGAAACTAGATTAAAGCTAAAGAGACCAAATTAGTCTTCTAGTGGAACGACTCTTGCGATGTAAGGCAGGTTACGATACTGCTCCGCATAGTCGATACCATAACCAACAATAAACTCGTCAGGAATGGTAAAACCGATAAAGTCGACAGGTACGTTAACTTCACGGCGTTCAGGCTTATCAAGCAGCGTACATAAGGCTAAACTTTTTGGTTCGCGGATAAGTAACATCTCACGTACCTTATTTAAGGTATTACCTGAGTCGATAAGATCTTCAACGATCAGTACATCACGCCCCTGAATCTCGGACTGCACGTCTTTAAGGATTTTTACGTCACGGCTACTTGTCATGGCATTGCCATAGCTTGATACCGACATAAAATCGATCTCTACGTGGCCTTTAATACGTCGACAAAGATCTGCCATAAATACAACAGAACCTTTAAGCAGACCTACCATCAACAGGCGGTCACTATCGGCGTAATGAGCATTAATTTGCTCAGCCAAAATATCCAATTTTTGATCGATCTCTTCAGCAGAGATCATCACTTCAGTGGTGTGTTTCATAAAACTCTCAATAGTCGATGTCGTTGCTATTATGCTTTTCATAACCCCAACGATTCGTTAATGCATGGTCGACGCCCAAATGGTCAAGAATCCGGGCGACCATAAAGTCTACCAGATCTTCAATCGATTTGGGATTATGATAAAAGCCTGGCGCAGCAGGCATAATGGTTGCACCGAGTCGAGATAGCGACAACATGTGCTCTAAGTGTATGGCGCTAAAAGGAGTTTCTCTTGGAACAAGTATCAATTGGCCACGCTCTTTTATTACAACATCCGCCGCTCGTTCTAGTAAATTATTACTCATCCCAGTGGCAACGGCGGCTAAAGTTCCAGTACTACAGGGACAGATCACCATCTGCTTAGGCGCTGCGGAACCTGACGCAGGTGGTGAAAACCACTCCTCCTTACCGAGTACAATGAGCTCTCCGGCCACATCGCCAAACTGTGCAAGTAGCTGCGCTTTGGCTTTGTCACTATTGGCACTTAACTGCAACCCTTGTTCTGTGGCGAGTACCACTCTTGCGGCAGATGAGATCATCAAGAAAACTTGGTAATCGCTCTTAAGCAAAATCTCCAATAACCTCAAACCATAGGGTGCACCAGAGGCGCCAGTCCAAGCTAAACTGATAGACTTGTCTGCTTTTTGATATGTGACACTCATGCTTAATCTATTACCTATTTTAATCGCTATGTTAGTGGCTAGCTTTATTGTTTAGCTGAGCAAGTAACTTTTGATGCAAACCACCAAAACCTCCATTGCTCATCACAATGATAGTATCTCCGCTGCAAGCTTGAGCCACGGCTTTAGCAATAATCTCATCAATATCGAATAAGACTTCAACAGGCACTGCAGCTGTACTCATGGCAGCGCTTATATCCCAATCAATATTACCCGCTTGATAAAGATATGCATTACTGGCCAAGGCCAATGAATTGGCTAAGGTGTCTTTGTGCACACCACTTTTCATGGTGTTTGAACGCGGCTCTAAAATAACTGTCACTTTTCCCGCCCCCACTTTAGCTCGCATGCCTGCCAAAGAGGTGGTTATCGCTGTAGGGTGATGAGCAAAGTCATCATAAACTTCAACACCAGCAACACAACCAATCAGCTCCATACGGCGTTTTGGCGGCGCAAACTTAACCAATGCTTCAATCGCGGCATCTGGCTTAACCCCGACATGTCTAGCTGCTGCGATTGCCATTACTGCATTTTCAATATTGTGCTGGCCAATCAACTGCCAATTAACAACACCTTGTGAATCACCATCGAGGAACACTTCAAACTCATGGCCGTCTTCACTATGGTTAGTGGCATACCAACCTGTAGCTGCGGAGTTTAGGTGGTACATCTCCTGTTCGCTCCAACAACCCAGTTCAATAACTTGCTGCACACTTTTAGCATCAGCAGGCCAAATGACTTTACCCTCTCCCGGTACAGTACGTATTACGTGATTAAATTGGCGTTGGATGGCTTTTAAGTCATCAAAGATATCTGCATGATCAAACTCCAGATTATTAATCACCAAGGTACGAGGCTGGTAATGTACAAACTTGGAGCGTTTATCGAAAAATGCACTGTCATATTCATCGGCTTCCACCACAAAAAATGGCGAGCCTCCAAGCCGGGCTGATACGCCAAAGTTCTGCGGCACACCGCCAATTAAAAAACCGGGTTCATAGCCGCAATCTTCTAAAATCCAGGCCAACATGCTAGCCGTTGAGGTTTTACCATGAGTACCAGAAACCGCCAATACCCAGCGCTCAGCAAGAATATGCTCCGCTAAAAACTGTGGGCCAGAAGTATACTTAAGACCACGGTTGAGCACGGCTTCCACACAAGGGTTACCGCGGCTCATCGCATTGCCGATCACGACAAGATCAGGAGCATCATCTTCACCTTGCCCTAATTGAGATGGGTCAAAGCCTTGAATAAGCTCGATCCCTTGCTCTTCTAGTTGAGTGCTCATTGGCGGGTATACATTGGCATCACTGCCTGTCACTTTGTGCCCTTCAGCTCTTGCTAGCAGCGCAAGGCCGCCCATGAAGGTGCCACAAATCCCTAATATATGTACGTGCATAGTGGTCACTCTGAATTTTAAAATCTGCTTTATTCTAACCAATTGCGCGGCTATTTGTCAGTTAACTATGCTTTAAACTCACTCAAACACAAGATTGCCAATTCAGTGAGATATCGAAGCGGTTTAACAGCTTAATTTACAACGCCATCTCCTCAACCATAAACGCCTAAACGGCTATGCGAGCGTGGCTTGGCTTGGCTTGGCTTGGCTTGGCTTGGCATAAATTTGAAACGACTCTAGCGTGATCTTAATCACACAAACGACGCCTTATTAGGTGTAGTATTCAGCCAAAATTAATCTAGAGGAAATTACTCACTGTGCTAATGACGCCACCCTAACGCTCTGCCCTCCCTATAGCTTTCATTGCTAACTAAGTATCACACTTAATTCTTTGCGCTTGTTAATTCGTTGTCGAATCACTACGACCATTTTCCGCGCCAAAATTTTATCAAAAAAGCACGCATAACACTCCAGCCTTATACCAATCAGTATAAGAAGTTGATCTACTCAGAGCGTTTTTGGCAAGCTAATTCAAAAGCGGATAAATGACATAATGGTTATTCCCTTATGAGTTTATGCTACGTAGAAGTAGCAAGCCCAAAACACTCCTACTGGCGAGTTTTAGCGGCTCTGATACTGCGTTAATGAACTTGAGCGTAGAATAACTATGCTCTTCATTCATCGCCTTGCTTCAAAGCCGCTAAACTCTCGCTGAGCGATCAAATCTTTATACTGATTAGTATTACCTCTGGTGCGAACTGCCGTGCGTAAACTGAGAGTTCAATGTTTAAAAATTTCAAAATTGATTGGATATCTAATATTCGTGGCGACATGCTCGCCGGTATCGTTGTTGCCCTAGCGCTGATCCCAGAAGCTATCGCTTTTTCGATTATTGCTGGTGTCGACCCCAAAGTAGGTCTTTATGCCTCATTCAGTATTTCAGTAGTTATTGCCTTTACCGGTGCTCGCCCTGGAATGATTTCAGCGGCAACTGGCGCGATGGCACTGTTAATGGTTACGCTAGTCAAAGAACATGGCTTGCAATACGTACTCGCAGCAACAGTGTTAACAGGCCTACTACAGATCCTTGCAGGTTATCTAAAACTTGGGGATCTTATGCGCTTTGTATCCCGTTCGGTGGTCACCGGGTTTGTGAATGCCTTAGCAATACTCATTTTTATGGCGCAACTTCCTGAACTCAGCAATGTCACCTGGCATGTCTATGCAATGACATTGGCAGGGCTA
Source organism: Shewanella kaireitica (assembly GCF_023284045.1). Taxonomy (GTDB): domain Bacteria; phylum Pseudomonadota; class Gammaproteobacteria; order Enterobacterales; family Shewanellaceae; genus Shewanella; species Shewanella kaireitica. The sequence continues at coordinate 162,876 of NZ_JAKIKQ010000001.1, read as the reverse complement.
GCGATTATCTACCTGTTTCCCTATTTACCGGTTATCGGCAAAATTGTGCCCTCCCCTTTAGTTTGTATTGTTGGCTTAACAGCATTTGTGATGATGTTCGATGTTGATATACGCACTGTAGGCGATATGGGCGACTTACCCGATACCTTGCCGATATTCTTATGGCCGGATGTACCGTTAAATCTCGATACCTTACTGATTGTATTACCTTACTCTCTAGGACTTGCTGTTGTAGGACTGTTAGAGTCAATGATGACCGCAACCATTGTCGATGACCTTACCGATACCGGCAGTGATAAAAATCGCGAATGTAAGGGACAAGGGATTGCCAATATATCAACGGGTTTACTAGGTGGTATGGCAGGTTGTGCCATGATTGGTCAGTCGATGATTAACATCAAATCTGGTGGCCGTGGACGTCTATCCAGTTTTTCGGCGGGGATATTCTTGCTGATCATGGTGGTATTTCTTGGCCCTTGGCTAAAGCAAATTCCAATGGCCGCCTTAGTTGCCGTCATGATAATGGTAGCCATTGGTACCTTCTCTTGGCGCTCAATTATCGACATGAAGAAACATCCACTGTCGACCAACATTGTCATGTTGACGACGGTTGTCGTGGTAGTGGCGACTCATAACCTCGCGATTGGTGTATTTGTTGGTGTTCTATTGGCATCGCTATTTTTCGCCAACAAAATCAGTCGTATGATGGTAGTAAAGAGTGACAATGTTGAAAATGACAGCTGTGAGTATCGTGTTATCGGACAAGTGTTTTTTGCATCCGCGGATAAGTTTATTGATTCGTTTGATTTTAAACAGGTTTTAGAATCGGTCAGCATCGATCTGTCTGCTGCACATTTTTGGGATGTGACCGCGGTATCCGCATTAGACAAGGTAGTCATCAAGTTTCGCCGTGAAGCAACCCAAGTGAACCTCATTGGCATGAATCAAGCGACCCGCACCATTGTCGATAAGTTTGGTGTACACGACAAAACCGAAGAAATTGAAAGACTACTGGCTGGACATTAAGGATGAGACAGATGAAAAATATAGTTGCATGTATCGATGGCTCTAAGTTAACCCTAGCCACCTGTGAAGCCAGTGCGTGGGTTGCACAGAAAGTCAAAGCACCACTAACTCTACTGCACGTGCTTGATAGAACAGCTAGGCCTGTGGTCAGTGAACTATCAGGGCAAATAGGCATTGGCAGTCAAGAAGAGCTGCTCAATGAACTGGTTGAGCTCGATGAATTACGCAGTAAAGTGGCACTGAAGCATGGAAAACAACTACTCAATGACGCTGAAGAGCTAGCGCATGTTAAGGGGGTCGATGAAATCTATAAATTACAGCGCCATGGTAGCTTACTCGAAACGCTCTGCGATATTGAACATCAACTAAGGGTGCTGGTTATTGGTCGCTCAGGTGAAGAACACAGCGCTTCAAAAGCTATTGGTTCGCAGCTAGAGAGCGTTGTTAGAAGCATTAAAGCACACACTTTGGTGGTGAGTGAGACCTTTGCCATACCTAACTCATACATGATTGCTTTTGACGGCAGTGCAACCAGCGACAAACTAATTGAAAAAGCAAAAAATACCCCTTTGCTCACTGGGCTCGAATGTCATCTTGTAATGATTAATGGCTCTGGCGATCAAACTGCGGCTTTTAAACAGGCGTCAAATCAGCTAAAAGATGCTGGGGTAAGAGTAACCGAGCGGGTATTAACGGGCCATGTAGATACAGCAATACTCGATTATCAACAGCAACAACAGCTTGGAATGATTGTAATGGGAGCTTACGGCCACTCAAAATTAAGGCAGTATTTTGTTGGCAGTAACACCACACAAGTGCTGCTAAAAAGCACTGTTCCGCTGCTATTGATTCGTTAATATTCTCACCTCACAGCAGGCTATTCATGGCCTGCTGAATTGCATGCCTCTATTATTTTATTATCACATTCTTAATCTGTCCTACTATCAATAACTGTTATTTAGCACGATAGTTTGGCGTCCAATGAAAAGCACTAAGCTCACATTTTATCTAAAAAGAATGGCAGAACAATGCGGCTTATCACCTTGCTGTACCGCCACTATTTAAGCAGTAGATAACATACGGTATAAGTTAGCTATTGCAGGGCAATTTCTAACGCATAACCACCATTTGTTGTAGAAACACAATTCAGTACATCACTAGAAGGGATACCTTATGTTTTTCGTACATATGCTGTTATTACTGGCTGTCATCTTTGTCGGGATCCGTCATGGCGGTGTTGCCTTTGGCCTTTTAGGCGGCTTAGGTGTATCGATTCTCGCCTTTGTGTTTGGAATTGCTCCAGGCTCGCCTCCCATCAATGTAATGTTGATCATTCTAGCCGTGGTTGCTGCATCGGCGACGCTTGAAGCGACTGGCGGGCTTAAGCTTCTGGTACGTTATGCTGAAAAATTACTGCGTAAACATCCAAATCAAATAGTGTTTCTCGGACCGCTATGTACTTATTCACTCACGGTACTGGTTGGTACTGGTCACTCGGTTTATCCGCTGTTGCCAGTCATCTACGACGTGGCATACAAGAAAGGTATTCGACCTGAGCGGCCACTTGCAATTGCGACAGTTGCATCACAGATGGGGATCACCGCCAGTCCAATCGCCGCAGCGGCAGCGGTTGTTATTGCCACCTCTATGGAAAATAATTTAGACATTGGCTTAGTAGATGTATTATTGGTCACTATTCCCTCTACGCTTATCGGGGTATTAGTTGCTTCAGCGTGGAGTTTAAAGCGCGGTAAAGATCTTGATAAAGATGAAGAATTTCAAGCTCGTCTATTGGATGAAGAGTTTAAAAATAGTCTAATTGATCCCGAAATAGAAACCTCTGATGCAGCCAAAAGTGACAGTATTGCCAAAAAAGGCTTAACCATTTTCTTACTTGGGATCCTAGCCGTCATTGGTTTAGCTATGTTTAGCAAAGAATTGCTACCTGAGGGCGTTAAAATGTCGGTGGCAATTCAATTTATGATGCTCTCTGTTGGCGCGCTTATTTTATTAGCTACCAAAATAGATCCCAAGAAAATAGTTAACAGCAACGTGTTCATTGCTGGGATGACAGCGGTAATTATTATCTTCGGTATCGCATGGTTAAGTGACACCATTATCGGTCACCACAAGAGTTATTTGATTGAGTCTGTTAGTGACATAGTGCATGCGCATCCTTGGTCGTTTGCGATTGCAATGTTTGTCGCTTCGGTGTTTTTAAAAAGCCAAGCCGCTACTTTAACAATCATGCTGCCATTAGGCTTCTCTTTAGGGATCCCTGCACCAGTATTAATCGGCGTATTACCAGCTTGCTATGCCTACTTCTTTTTCCCATTTTACCCAAGTGACTTAGCAGCGATTAGTTTCGACAGAACGGGCACCACTCACATTGGTAAGTATGTCCTAAATCACAGCTTTATCATCCCGGGCTTTATTGGTGTGGTGACGGCAACATTTGTCGGCTACTTCATTTCAATGGCAATAAACTAGTAAAAGGATTCGCTGATACACAATCAAGCTAACCTTCCCCCCTCAATCTAGTTATACTCAAAACGTGCCGCTAACGGCACGTTTTTTTTAAACAAACCGCGGATTAAACTTAAGCATTAATGACAGTGATGGAAGCCAAATGAGTCAATTATTTAGTCAAAGCGATAGCCAAGTATTGGCTGATATCATCCGCCTTAGGCGAGACGTACGCGGTAATCGTTTTAATGATAATCCGGTTTCTCAAGCAACGATTGATTCACTGCTAAATGCAGCGATGCACGCGCCCTCGGTGGGATATTCACAACCTTGGCAATTTGTGGTTATCCGAGACTTAGCGACCAAAAAGGCAGTACAACAAACTTTCGTAGAAGAAAATGCTGCAGGCAGCCTGCAGTTTAGTGGCGATAAACGAGCTCAATATGACGCCTTGAAACTTGAAGGGATTATTGAGGCGCCCATCAATCTAGCGGTATTTTATCAGCCCAGCACAGTAGCCGTGTTAGGCCAAACGAGTATGCCCGAGATGGGCAAGTTCAGCGTAGTTTGCGCGATTCAAAACCTGTGGTTAATGGCTCGTTCACTCAACATCGGGGTTGGCTGGGTCAGTATTTTAGACCCACTTAAGGTTAAGGACATTCTCAATGCCCCTGAATCATCAGAGCTGATTGGCTATTTATGCATTGGCTACGTTGATGAATTCCTGGCCGAGCCTGAACTTAAACAAACAGGCTGGCAACAAACTAAATCTGCTGCACAAACCGTTTTTAAAGAGCAGTTTGACTAAGGGCTGTTAAACTTGCCAGCTTAAAAAGAAAACCGCAAAAGTTAAGCAGTCCTAGTTCTGCTTTCTTCGTTGCTTCATCTGCTCACGCATTTCAGTCACCATCACTTGATACTTCTCATATTGTGCTTCATCTAAGATCTGCTGCATTTTACTGTCGCGAGTTTCGACTGCTGCTTTCATTTTTTTGCCTTTATCACGGCGACTTCCATCACTTTCGTGTAGTAGTTTCATCTCGTCATGAAACAATCCCATCACAGCTTCTGTTTCTGTTTGTTGCTCTTCAGTGAGACTCAGTTCTTCAGTCAGCTTAGCTAACATTTTGCCAGGGTCTGGTCTCTCTCCTGCAGATACGCTCACAGATATTACGGTTAACAAAAGAAATACTACGATTAAAATGCGTTGCATTAGTTTACTCCTTGTCAGTGAAGTAATCAGTATAGCCAATGGTTTGTAATGGACATGATGCACAAGGTAAATCACTGTAAAAATGATAATTAGTTACCAAAACCTGAGCATTGCAATTAGTCAAACTTCCAAAAAATATTAAAATATCAAAAAAATATAACCCTTTTCCAAATTGCCGCCGTTTATAGCTCACAACAACTCAATTATCTCTTGGCAAATGCAAGCCAACTTTTGGAGTCATTATGAATAAATCATCAATCGCGGCAGTAATCTCTGGTCTAATTCTATCTGCAAGTCTCGCGGCACCAACATTGGCTGCCGAAGTCAATTTCCCACACCTTGAAACTATCGGTAGCAGCAATATTGTTGCGGAAGCCGATATGGCTGACGTTAACGTCGAAGTGATCATTAAAGCCGAAACCGCAAAAGCAGCCAAGAAACAGTCCGATGTTGCAGTCGCCAAGTTTATTGAACGGTTAGAAAAAGCAGGCGTTAGCCGTGAGCTCATTCAAAGCGCCAATATCAATCTTCAACCGCAATATCATTACGAAAAGGGCCAGCCTAATAAGCTAATAGGCTATAGCGCAAATCGCCGTGTAACCGTTACAGTGAATGATCTTAGCGAGCTTAACAGTATTTTAGATACCGCCCTCGAACAAGGCATTAATCGCATCAACAATATTGCCCTTAAATCGAGCAAAGAGGCACAATACATAAAACAAGCCAGGTTGGCAGCGATTAAAGATGCCCAACAAAAAGCGTCTGAATTAGCCGAAAGCTTTGGTGAAGAGCTCGATGGAGTTTGGCAAATTCGTTACTTTGACCAACGCCCGGTGCAACCGATAATGATGAGAATGAACGCCGAGAGCGACAGCTACAATGTGACAAAAAGCTATCAACAGGGACAAGTGACGATCCAAGATAGGGTTGAAGTGACTTACCGCCTGAAATAGCCTAGCAATAATAAATGCTTATCAATAACTTAAGTTTGATAAGCATTTATTTTTCTACTCACTATAGTGGTCACATAACATATCGAATACCGATCGCTATACCGTCATCTTCTGAAACTGACTGCTTAGCTTCATTCTCAGGATTCGCACTACTGAAATCACTAAAGTCGACTCGACCTTCTAAGTACAATACCAAGCTATTGTCCCAAACATAATGCAGCCCAGCAACGGCGAATTGTCGCTTAAATACATCACCAGGATGTGCCGCTTCATAGGCATCTCCAGCCTCTAAAATATTGTATGAGGCCATAAGCTTAAAGTTATTGTCTAATAAGTAAGAAGCTAAGGTCTCAAGACCGACCGACTCTTGCAAAAAACGGCCTAAGTTATCGGTGTCGTGAAACTCATTCTGGTTGAGATTCATCGCCGCATAAAAACCATGCTCATCCCAACTTCCCCAGGTTAGCCCAAAACCGTAAATATAGTCAGTCTCAGAGATCACTCGACCACTTGCGGTGGTTCCCTCAGGTTCACCAATATTGCCACCAGCGGTAATCACTAACATATCTGTCGCTTGGTAGGTTAAACCAATACCATATGTATTATCGTATTCTGTTGATACCAGTCTATTAGGATTGTTACTGCCATCATCTTCAATATCAGTCATGCTACTCTTGAGCTGCATTTGCAGAGCAATGCTCAAGTCACCCCAATCATTGCGATACTGGATAATTTTATCACCACGACCCACACCATTGATGGCACCATCAGACTTATTGTAAGTATAAGTCCCTGATGCATTACCGTCCCAAACAAAACCATAGTTAGTGTTATAGACGACGTCGTACCATGCGCCCCACTGTTTACCGATAGAGACTGAACCGTAATCACCATGACTAAGGCCAACATAACCTAAACGGTTATTTAAAAAATCACCACTTTGAGTCTCGAAATTACTCTCACTACTATAAGATATCGTTGCATTACCAAAGGGATTTACGCCCCACTCAAGTTTAACGTAACTTTTCCAGTCACCAGTCATCTCTCGGGTAAAGCTAAAATTAATTCTAGAGCTGCCGTTTACGACTTCGGTGACACCTTGGGTATCAATGATACGAGCATCAACGAAACCACCAACTTCAAATGCATTCTTATCATCTTTAAATACTTCAATCGCCGAACTTGTCGGCACAAAAACCAACGTGGCGAGGGGCAATATTGCTAGCGCTTTTTTCATAGTATCTCCAACCTTGGTTATTTATCCATTTTCTGCTTTAGCGTCATACATTCGCTGGTCTTGATTTTCTATATACATGATTGATAGTCAAAAACAGTAATTGCTATCCAAAAAACATAGCAAATAAATAGGTTAATACAAGTTGATAACACAAGAAGAATCGCAGTAAGTTAACGCTAGAAGGTCAAATTTAGCTTGGTCGGTTTACTCAATATGATGAAACTTTGATGGCTGGCAAGCCAGTGTACTCAGGTTGAGCATAGAATTAAGCAGCCCAAGAACTTGGGCTGCTGTGTAATATTTATGACTTACAGGCCTTTAAGCTTTAAGCACGCTGCCAAGCGAGATAGACCTTGTTTTTACCTGAGAATTTGGCCTTATAGAGCGCTTGATCTGCTTCTATGACCAGCTCACTCAGCGTGGTCGCTTGTTCGTGTAAAACAGCAATTCCTAAGCTAATCGTTAACTCCAATTTGATCTCATCAAACTGAAAAGGCTGTGATGCAACAGCGCTGCGGATCCGCTCAGACACTGCTGCAGCTTCTTCGCCGTTGGTATCAGGTAAAATAATAAGAAACTCTTCACCACCAATTCTGCCTAAAAGGTCTTGCTCCTTAAGCCAACGCTGAATACGCTTGGTCGTAGCTTGAATGGTGAGATCACCAATATGGTGGCCATATCGATCGTTGATACTTTTGAAGTTATCAATATCAAAAATGATGACTGAAACTAACTGCTGCTTCTTGATCGCTTTTTCGAGGATTCTATCACCTGCTACAAAGGTATACCCTCGATTGGCAATGCCTGTAAGGAAATCTGTTTGGGCACGACCCATAAACACTCTACGTGAATGTAACAGGAAGAAAATAGCAGCTAGCAGTACCACTGCGACTAAAAAATAGATACTAAGTATAAGTTCATTGATACGCTCTTTATCTGTTGCTGCTTTAAGACTCAACTCCTTGAGCTCGAGCTTATTAGCCAATAACACGTTTTCAAACTCAACCAATTTTGCATTGTGCTCCAGCGCTGCATCTATCACTTTGTTATTAATGATATTTTTATTATTCTCACGCTCTTCATCTATAATTTTTAACAGCGTATTGACTGAACTCAAGTAGTCATTGTTGTCGAATGCCAAAATCGCATCAGCGGTAAGCGCCATACTGGTCATATTGGCAGGGAAACGCTTATCTTGTTTAAAAATAGCCGCCATATTAGCCGCTTTTTCCACCTCACCTGTTCGCATATACGCTAGTGCTAAAAACAGATGACTGCTAGTCACAAAATAGCGTTCTTGGGTTGTATCTTTAAAGGCAACAGCTTGTTCGAGGTGAGAGACAGCAAGCGGGTAATCGAAAGTCCCCAGTGCCACTCGGCCAGCATTTAGGTAGGCAAAAAAGTAGAAATCTTTAAACTCAGGAGCTTGTTCCGCTAAGGTAAACTGCGCAGCAATATTAACTTTAGCATTATCCCAATCACCAGACTTAATCGCTGAGCTAATCATATTATGCTGCATGTTAAACATGTCTTCTTTGTCGTCTACAGTTTTCCAAGTTTCATAGGCTTTGTTAAAATTATCGTAGGCACGTTTATGTAAGCCGGCAGTACGATACAAACTACCAGTGGCATTATAGATAACCGCTTTTCTGTGTACATCTAGCTGCTCACCTTTATCAACAATCACCATCGCCTCATCGAGCAGCGCAATCCCTTCATTCACAGTTGTAGCTGTATAATAGCAATAAGCATTTTGGGTCAGAGTCTTAGCAAGCAACTCTTGGTTATCATGTTGCCGTGCATATTTAAGCGCCTTACGACGATCAATACAGTAAGCAGCGGGATCGTTAGTCTGTAGGTAGACAGCAAATGAGCGTTCTAAATAACTATCGATCAGTATGTCTGAAATAGGCAGAGATTCTACTTCAGCAATACCTTTATCATAACTTTCAATCGCTAACTCTAACTGACGCGTTTTTTCATAAGCTTGTCCATAGAGGAAGTACAAACGTGCACGCTCATATGCGGTTAGCTCATCTTTAGCTATGCCTGCATTATTAAGTGTGGCTAGTGCAGTTTCTGGAAAGCTATCTTTAAACTTTGTTTCTAACTGCAACAGCGTAGTATTCGCATGAGCAGAGGAAAAAAGCGCCATAAGAACAGAACATGTGATCGCTATAATTATTTTTTTATGCATTTTACAGCTCTTTAAACTTAACTCTTTTTGAGTAGTAAACAGCAGAGTAACACATGAAAACCAATTGTGTACTTGGTAACTTTATTTAGCACTTTCCAATATAAAATAATGACATAGTCAACACTATGATAAATATCTACCAATATACTGCGATAACACCAAAGCACTGGGTATTTACCATTTTACTAGTTATCCCAACTAGCTAACGAATGTTCTGCGGACAGACAGACAAGGTTAGCCCGCAAGCTAACCTTTTAACTGAAATGTGAGCAAGCTATCAAGCTTGCTCTAAAGCCTGCGCCACATCGGCAATAATATCGTCGATATGCTCAATGCCCACAGAGATCCGCACTAAGTCTTCCGATACCCCCGCCTTGGCAAGCTCGGCGGCATCTAACTGCCTATGGGTTGTTGAAGCCGGATGGCATGCGAGTGATTTAGCATCACCGATATTGACGAGCCTCAAGATCATTTTTAACCCATCAATAAACTGGCCGCCAGCCACTTTGCCGTCAGCAGCTTTAATACCAAAACTAATAATACCAGAAGCCTTACCGCCAGTAATTTTGTGGCAATTGTCATGAAAAGGGCTATTTGGCAGTGCCGCGTAATTGACCCAGCTCACTTTTGGGTGGGCCTCTAAATACTGCGCTAAAGCCAGCGCATTTTCACAATGGCGCTCCATTCTTAGCGCTAAAGTTTCTAGGCCTTGCAGTAATAAGAATGCACTTTGTGGTGCGAGTGCAGCACCAGTGTTTCTTAAAGGAACCACGCGGCAACGGCCAATAAATGCCGCAGGGCCGAAAGCTTGGGTATAGACCACCCCGTGGTAGGAAGCATCAGGCTCATTGAGTAGTGCAAAGCGTTTAGGCTGCGCAGCCCAATCAAAATTACCACTATCAACAATCGCTCCACCGATAGTCGTACCATGACCGCCTATATATTTGGTTAGTGAGTGAATCACGATATCTGCGCCATGTTCAAACGGCTTACACAACACTGGGGTTGCTACGGTATTATCGACAATTAGCGGAACGCCATGCTTATGAGCGATCTCAGCCAAGCGCTGTAGATCAACAATATTGCCGGCTGGATTACCAATAGATTCACAAAAAAGTGCTTTAGTTTTGTCATCTATCAGTGCATCTAATTGCTCAAAATCATCGAAAGCAGCCATACGTACATCCACTCCCTGTCTTGGCAGTGTATGGGCAAATAGATTGTAAGTGCCTCCATATAGCTGACTGGTACTGACAATATTGTCACCGACTTCAGTGAGCGCTTGGATTGCGTAAGTGATTGCCGCCATACCCGATGCTAATGCTAATGCAGCAATTCCCCCCTCTATGGCCGCAATGCGCTGCTCAAGCACATCGGTAGTGGGGTTCATGATCCGAGTATAGATATTACCCGGCACCTTAAGATCGAATAGATCCGCTCCGTGTTGGGTATCGTCAAAGGTATAAGAGGTGGTTTGATAGATAGGCACTGCGGCCGCCTTAGTGGTCGCTTCCGATTCGTAACCATGGTGCAATGCTAAAGATTCGAGTTTCATACCAGCTAATTCCTATTCCATTTGAATGAAATATGAACATATCATCCAGCCATCTGGAAGTCTAAACGTTTTTTTATTTTGAGTTAAGCTGATGCTATCAGTCTGCTGAGTGGAGCGTATTAGCCACAAGTTACTGTAACCATACTTGCCTGAAAATAACGCACTACAGTCTACCTGTGAGCTAGCTATTGCTAGCTCACACAGCAACCACATTATCAGTACTAGATTTTCTCTAACAGTTCTGGCTCAAACTGTTCTGCAGAAATAGTTAAACCAAGCGATGCTATCTTTTCATTTAACTGATTGAGATCTTTCTCGACAGTCGAAATGGTTAACGTGTTGTTATCTAAACTATAAACCTGCTTTAGGCTAGCAAAGTAAAAACTCAAAATAATAAATGCATTGGTATCATTGTTTTCAGCTGCCAGTTTAATTTTGGCTAATTTACGATAGATCTGGTTATGTAACTGCTTTAAGCGCCAAACGTAGTAAACCTCACGCATATAAGGTTTATTCTTCTGACTATTTAACACCGCACTGCAAACAGCTAAAGACAAAATGACACCTAATACATTCAAATGAAAGTTACCTGTCGAACCATCATCAGGCACTATTACTGTGCCAAAAAACTGAATAAGTAATGTTCCAAACACTAGCGCCAATATTGCCAAACTTGCAACAAATGTCGCGATAACAATATTAGTATTTTTTCGATATGACTGTTTATCAACGTGCATTATTTGCATTAGTGGCTCTCAAGATTAAGCAGATAGAAGAGCTGCTATTCTAGCATCTTAGCTACCAGTTAATACCCGTCTCACTTGAAAATGCTCGTTTCAGCGGTGTTGTGCTAGTTCAATTCTAGGCGCGTTAACGTGGAAATGGTTATTCCCTGTTAAGTTGCCGCAACAACGAAGTGGGCTTGCACAACCGCTTCTTCGATGGGCGTTTCTTATATAAAAAGCATGGGCGTTACTCTGTGTTATTGATTGTACCAAGGGAGCGACCATTAGCTGCAATCAATGCCTCGTCTACATGGATGTTGGTGCTTAGGTTCAGCATGGAGCAATGAACCTGTGACTAAAGCCCATTAAACTCCCACTGAATCCTGCATTTTCAGGTCGGATGGGGATAATATTCCAAAATCCACCTTGTCTCGGTAAAACATTTGTATTTACCCCACAATGTTGGCAAGTTAAGTTCTTGCTAAAATAAGTAGCAGTTAATCCTACTTATGTCACAACTTTTACCTAACGTTCACTTTGGCAGTAAAAACATCTAGACGTCTAAATTGACAGGCGGCTCTTGATCTCATATCCTCTCAACTATTGAGATGTACCATTCTGTGAGTTTATTCATTTAACCCACAGTTTGTTCCAGCTAGGAGGGCGATGGGAACAGTGGTTCGATGACTGATTTAATATAAGAGAGATAACATTGACAAATTCCAGCAATGCCCCAAAAGCTCAAACAAATGACGCAACAGCGCCATCGTTTCTAGCGCTAACTCCGCTTTTTCTTTTTCTAACACTGTTTATTGGTGCTGGAGTTTACTTTCAAAGCCAAGGTGTCGACTTTGCTTTTTACCAACTACCGAGTGTCGTTGCTATTCTGCCAGCGATTATTTTTGCGATATTAATCTCGAAGCAAAAACTAAATCAATCAATTGAGACATTTTTAGCTGGTATTGGTCATTCTAATATCATTGCAATGTGTATGATCTATCTGCTTGCAGGTGCATTTGCGGCCGTGGCAAAAGCGACTGGCGGTGTGGATGCTACTGTAGCATTAGGTTTATCGTTAGTACCTTCTAGCTTATTGCTGCCAGGTTTCTTTGTGATTGCGGCATTTATTGCAACTGCAATGGGTACCTCAATGGGCACTATCGCCGCAGTGGCGCCTATCGCACTAGGCGTAGCAAACGAAGCACAAATCGACTTGGCCATCATGGCGGGCGCGGTTATCTCTGGTGCACTTTTCGGTGACAACCTCTCTATTATTTCAGACACCACCATTGCTGCGACTCGAACTCAGGGCTGTGAAATGAAAGATAAGTTTAAAGAAAACCTTATCTTTGCTGTCCCGGCATCTATTATCACCTTGATTATCTTTACCTTAGTTGGCCAAGGGCAGGCTGACGTTGCAGCTCAAGAGATTGACTTCATTAAAGTCATCCCTTATTTAACGATTCTATTCTTAGCGGTTGCGGGTCTGAACGTATTTGTTGTGCTTACAGTGGGTATCTTATTAGCGGGGATTACTGGACTGTTAACGATGGACTACGGTGTCATTCAGTTCGGACAAGATATTTACGCTGGTTTTGGCAACATGCAGGAGATTTTCATTCTGTCTATGTTAGTCGGTGGTTTAGCTGCACTGATGCAACAACAAGGCGGACTCGCCTTTGTGAGTAAGCAGATAGAAAAGCTAATAGCACGTTTCTCTAAAGCCAAAGGCGAAGCTTCGTGCCGCGCATCAGAACTCGGCATGGCAGGTATTGTGGCAGCAACCAATACTTGTGTTGCTAACAACACAGTATCGATTGTAGTGACTGGCGATATTGCTAAAGATTTAGCGCAAAAACATGGCGTAACGCCAAAACGTGCGGCCAGTATTTTGGATATATTCTCATGTATTATCCAAGGCCTAATCCCATACGGCGCACAAGCACTATTGGTTGCATCAACCTTCAGCTTATCACCATTAGAAGTGGTTACTCACGCTTGGTACTGCATGATATTGGCGGTTGTTGCCGTGCTGATTGTGGTATTTCGTAAACGTGCTTAACTAAGTTTTATTGATAAAAAATGAGCATCGTTAATACGCTGCTCATTGTTTATCCCCCAAAGAACAAACAGTCATCTAGCTCTTTCAACGCCATCTCCAAACGCAATACTTCACATTAAAATATTCAGCAGCATTTTCTATAGCTTGTAAACCTATACATAACATAAGCCACCGTCACTGGGTTGTTAAGCCCTTAGGAATTACTGCTAATAACCTCATTGCGTTTATTTTGCTCTATTTTCAGAGTGTTCATTTCGGTAACAATAAGTGTATACATTATCCATTAAGTGTATCCTCGTACTCTTTGTAGACTTTATTTCGACTGTTTAAGATTAAGTTACGGAGTATAAAATGATAAGAAAGTTAGCGATGGTGCTCGCATCTGCAATGCTTGCAGCATGCAGCGCGACACCAACGGCCCCTGAAACGCCCAGCATTTCTATTGCAGATTACCAACGTGCAGAGAGTTTTTTACCAAAAAATGTACGTAAGAAGATCCGCAACCTAGCGGTTGAGCCTAACTGGATAAATAACAGTAGCAATTTCTGGTTCAGTGAGGTCGATCCCGAAGGCAATAATACTTATTACAAAGTTGAACCTGCCACGGCCAAAGTATCGCTATTGTTTGATCATCAACAGCTAAAAACGAGCGTAAAGCATGATGAGAGCACTAACTTCTATTTGAAGATTAACGCAATAGACGTCGATAATAACCAGCTGAGCATGCGATATGGTAAGCAGGACTATCAATGCAGCCTACTCACCAGTGTTTGTGATAAACCTGATAAGGCTGACACTCCGTCACAAGCAAGCTATTCATCTCCAGATGGTAACTATGCGTTAGGTGTTAAAGATTGGAATCTATTTTTGACTGATAATCGCAGCAACAGTATCAGTCAACTCACTTTTGATGGCACTGAAGGTTACCCTTATGCAGTACAAAACCAGAACCCAAAAGCCTATATCAATAAAGATCCTGCTAAGGTTAAACAGCGACTTAGTGTCTACTGGGCACCAGATAGTAAAACAGTTCTGACCCACAGAATGAATCGCGAAAAGGTCGGCAAGTTACACCTTATTCAGTCAAGTCATAACGAAGGCCTACGACCAAAACTTTATAGTTACTATTACCCACTCGCGGGTGATGAACACCTACCAACAGGTGATATCTACTCCGTTGATGTAGCTAGTAAGGAAGTCACCAAAGTCGTTGCACCAGAGTTGCAGCAAACCTATTACGGTGGTCCGCTGTGGGGCTGGTGGGAAGACAACAATCGTTTCTATTTCTTCGAGCAAGCCAGAGCCAAAAAACGCATAAGCTTTCATGAGTACAACCCTGAAAACCATCAGGTAAGACTCATTGTTGAAGAAAAATCCGATAAATTCCTTGATCCGTGGGCACAAGATGCTTGGGTGCTACCGGAGACAAATGAGGTCATTTGGCCAAGCCAACGCTCTGGTAAGCAACAGTATTACTTGTATGATTTAGCAAGCGGAAAGCTCAAAAACAAAATCACCCAGTGTGACTGTTTTGTCAGAACTTACCGCGCATTGGATAAGAAAACCCGCACACTATATTACGAAGCATCAGGTGGATTTGATGATCGCGACCCTTACCTGCGCCACCTTTATAAAGTAAATTTAGACGGAACAGGCCATCAATTACTTACTCCTGAAGCACTAGAGCACAGCGCTCGCATTGCGCCTGATTTCAGTTATTTTGTCGACATATCTTCTACTGTACAATCAGTGCCGACAACTAAAGTGCGTAGCACAATCGACGGCAAAGTGGTGATGACCGTTGGCAATCCTGACGTCAGTGAACTGATGGCCATTGGTTGGCGTGCACCAGAACCCTTTGAAGTGCTCGCCAATGACAACAAAACTAAACTCTATGGCTTAATGTATAAACCCAGCAACTTTGATGCAAGCAAACAATATCCGGTAATTGATGCGACCTATACTGGACCACATAACTTTTTCACACCCAAATCTTTTTGGAGCTATTTCCAACAAGCACAATCCCTTGCTGAACTTGGATTTGTGGTTATTAAAATGGATGGACGTGGCACCAGCAAGCGAAATAGAGATTTCCATTTAGTTGCTTACGAGAATTTAGCCGCTGGTGTCGATGACCACGTCCAAGCCATCAAAGATCTTGCTAGAAAGCACAGCTACTTAGATGTTAGCCGAGTCGGTATTTACGGTTTTTCAGCTGGAGGTTACGACACTGCTCAAGCGATGTTTAGGCATGCTGACTTCTTTAAGGTAGGCGTAGCGGCATCAGGCAACCATGACTTTAGAGTTGATAAAACCGGCTGGAACGAGATTTGGCTAGGCTACCCGGTGGCAAAACACTGGGATGAGCAAACCAATCTAAACATGGATAGCATAGCTAAGCTTAAAGGTAAGCTGTTACTGGCCCATGGTGAGTTAGACGAAAACGTTAACCCTGCTGCAACTATGCAGTTGGTGGATAAACTCATCAAAGCCAATAAGGATTTTGACTTGATGATCTATCCAAACCGCGATCATTTCCTTAATGATAGCGATTACTTTGTACGTAAACGCTGGGACTATTTTGTCGAACACTTGCTCGGTGCTAAGCCAGTCAAAGAGTATCAGTTTGAGCAAAACTAACCCATCATAGCAAGTAAACTCTTCTCAAGGGCAAAAGAGGCTGTTAACCCTCATTTGCCCTTTTTTAACAGCCCTATGGCCTCTACGAACAAACTAATGATACTGAACCAATTAATTGTTACTGTCATAAACCGCCCAAAAAACACACAGCAAAGTAACATAAAGCACAGCTAACAAACCAGCCAACAACAAGTACACCACCAAGAAACATACAATTACCCATTGATTTTAACGCTTTAATTTTTTAATTGAAGGTAGATCACATTAAAAGAGGTAATGACTTCTCGATATATTAGCTTTCAGTAAAATTAGCCTAATTACAAATATGCTCAACTCTATTTCAAAAGAGCCTAGTGCTGATTCAGGAGCAACTAACATTGCTATTATTCAACCAAACTGTTCGCTTGCAGGTTGACGATGTTGTTATTCAATATCATATATTTGATGCTGCTCAACCACTGATGATCACCTTCCCACCTGGTAGTGAAGCATTCTCTGATTCAGATTTGATTGAAAATAAAGCACCTTGGGGATATGATTTCTTTGCAAAACGACGGATGAATGTCATTTCATTTAACCATATAGGCAAAGGCAACTATTTCACTTCCAATGAGCTTGTAATATTTACCAAAAAACTGGGCAAACATTTGGATTGTTTCTGCGAACGCATCGGTTATGGTGTCAGTCGAGGCGGCTTTGCCACATCGATGTTTTCTAAGAATTTACGCCTAGATCGTGCCTTGCTGCTGATGCCTATTAGCACTTACGATATATCTATTGCCTCTTGGGATCCAAAAGTTAGAGAAGCAGCTCAGTATCTTAATGCATCTCCAGACTCTGCAGACTGTGACATCCCATTAACCATTATTTATGATCCACTCTATAAACCTGACTCAATGCATATGAAGCGTTTCCAAAGTTGCAGAGTTCGCTTTCGGCTACCCGGTGTTGGTCATCGTATACCACGCGCTTTGCTGCAGTTGGGTATATTAAAATCTACAATTTTACAATATCGACAACAACAGATTGATCCAGCTAGCTTCTTTCTGAAAATAAGGAAACGCAGGACACTTTCCTTCTTTTATCGAGGCCTTCAATCCTGTAATAAAACATCGAAACTTTCGCTTCGCTCTCGGGTCATATTTTTTCACAGAATTCGGTACCATATAAATCACCTAGATATCGATCCTAAAAAAGTACATCAGCAACTATCTGACAGTATTCGAAAGCGCTGTTTTTACACTACTGAGTGCATGCTCGATCATGGTTACAAAAACTTTGCTGGGATCTCTGCCTTGGTTCTATGCTGAAAATCATACATTTTTGTATCTTAGTCACGATCAAGCCCCTAACGTTTTCCAAACCAACTCTTTTGTAGAGAGTTGCCGAAAGAAATCAAATTCTTGTACAAAGTAAGATCTTCAGGCAGGTTATAAGCGAGTTCAACACTTGGCGTCTCCACACTGCAGTAGTGACGCTATTTCTTCATGCAAGCGTAATGTTAAACTGCAAATTGTTGCCTAGAGTCGATCTCCTCAACACAACCTGCACTTTCAAGTAGCTTGGGTATATACTAGCCACTCGTAATAAATGGAGAACTTGATGGAAGATAGAATAAAGTATCAATCGATGCAGTATGATCTGCACCGGTTAGTCGTACTGACTATTTTCTTTGGTGCACTCATCGCCGCTACGGGTGTTTCCATCTCAGTTTGGGCCGAATACCAAGTTATCGGTGATACTGTTTTCAATCGTCGTTCTGATTTTTTAGGTGACTATAATAACGCTAAATTTGCCTTTGTATTTAATATCGCGTTAATGATCACAGGGATCTGTATCATGCTGGCGATGTTCGGCTTATACCTGCTAAAACAAGGCTTTTTTAGTCATTATCTTTCATTCGTCGGTGGTTGGGTCGGCATGTGTGTGTTACTGATGGGCGTGTTTCCCATCAACTATCTAGAGATGCATCGCTTAGTATCGACCTGCTTTTTGCTCGGCACTGTATTGATGTATTTTTTATGTATAACCGACAGATTCAGTCAACATACTATCTGCAAAGGACCCATTTTCACCTTAAGTATTCTGGGTTTTATTGCTGCAACAGCATTAGTGGTACAACTCGATTGGAATACCCTCGACTTTAGCCCCTGTGAACACCCAGAAAACGCTCCATGCTGGGTCGCTATCACTATGTGGCTACAAACCAATATCGTTCTGCTTTGGTGCTTGTCCTTTGCCTGGACAGTGAGAAGAATCGCGATAAAGAACTATCTAGAACTATCACAGCGCTACCTTGCTGGGGAGCAATAACGCTTACCATGAGACTCGCAAAGTACCTCGCTATCACAGGATGCTGTTCGCGACGCGCCGCAACCCGTTTAATCCGTGATGGGCGAGTCATGTTCAATGATCGCCTCGCCAACCATGTCGATAGCGTCACCCTAATCGATACGCCTGACGGCCAAGACTGCCTAGAGAAAATTGTTGTCAATGGTGAGTTAATCCAAACCGTTGAGGCTAAAGAATACTGGATATTTAATAAGGCAGTAGGCACCGATAGTCGCTTGTTAGCCGAACTACCCAATAGCCTGCTGCACCTGTTGCCCAAATCGCCTCGACTCTACCCTGTAGGTCGGCTCGATAAAGACTCACACGGTTTACTTATACTCACCAATGATGGTGAACTTACCCATCAATTAATGCACCCAAATTTTGGCCACAGCAAGACTTACCATGTGCAAGTTGACCGGCCGTTTGATGAACTGTTTTTGGCAAATATGGCTGCGGGCGTGAGTTATAAGGATGTCACTACGTTGCCATGTGTGATTAGTCGTTTAGGGACAGATAAGTATGAAATCACCTTAACCCAAGGGCTGAACCGACAAATTCGCCGTATGTCTCAAGCGCTTGGTTACAAAGTTATTGACCTTAAAAGAGTATCGATTCAAGCTTTAACGTTAGCACACTTAGCCGAAGGAGAGATGCGCCCTTTAAGCCCTGTTGAGCTGGCAAAGTTACAACTTTCATTAGCAACTTCCTAACCTTATCCAAAATGCTGGCAACTTCAAACTAGAACCCTAAAAGTGTCCACTACAGGACAGAGCTTTATCATCTAAAATGGCATACTACCGCGGTCTTAAATATTGTGCATGAGCATACTCAAGTGCAATAGAGTAAATGCGTTTAGCGAGTAGAGAAAAGAATGATATTTTCAAGATTTAGCATGATGAAGGACTCACATCATGAAATACCTTTCAAGGAGCTAGAAAGACATAGCAACAATACTGATTTAAATGGGTTTCCACAGAGAAAGCCTATTATTATGCGGGAGAGATATGATGCTTAAAAACTTACTAGCACTTGCTCTGCTGTTTATATCACAACCAACAATAGCTGATAGTCCTACAGGGCATGAAACCTACTACTGTCAAGACCTAAAACAAGATATAACAAGCAACCTCGCAAATAATCCCGAATGGAAAATACGCAGTAGCATCTACAGCTGGCAGGAGCATAATGGTGATATGCCAAAGCTTGACATTTCATTACTCAATTTTGTTTATGCACAATGTGAACAGCTGCGAAATTCGGCTAGATCAGTTAATGATATTGTTTTCGATATCCTAGATCAAGCAGCTTATTCAAACACGACTCAACTACTCACAAATCATCAAGAATAATGATTCCTGTATAGCCACCTTTTAGTTCGTGGCTTTACAATTCATTGATTAATCATCAATCTCGGATCGCGTAAACTCAAATCCACGTTATCGAGCTTACGCCCAAGTCCCGTTAAATCAACTAGGTAAATGCAACTGCGTTTAATTTGTAATAACTGCTCTTTTTCCAGCTGTTTAATAACTTCATTAACTCGCTGACGAGCAATACCGGTTATTTGGCTGATTTGCTGTTGAGATATCGACACTTTAGGTGTCTCACCACGTAGTAAAGGAATATGAGCTGCAAGCTCCAAAAGTAAATACACTACCCGCTTTAACTTATTCTCACTCATCATCAATTGCGACTGCAGCCACTTAGTTTTAGACTCCAGCGACAACGAATGAAACCACTTATAGATCTCAATATTCTCTTGAGCAAGACGGTGTAGATCGAAATTACTGAAATGGATAAGAGTTACCTCATCAATTCCGGTAATAAAAAATGGCGTATAAGACGAGTTACGGCTGTCATAGTTGCCAAACCAATCCCCTTTGCCCATCACGATATTGTTGACGGTTTTAAGGTTCGGGGTTTGCAAGCAAATTGCTACGGTGCCCTGTACGACAAAGCTGGCGCCTTGATGCGCAATCGTCGCACCGTCCATCTCACTCGCTTTCAATTGCGTTTTAAGCTGGGCAATCGATAACAACTTTTCAGTCAAACCCGCTGAAAGTTCTGTATTCCAGTGGAGTGCCTTTAGCAGCGTAGAGTCAATCAAATTAATACCTTAAAAAGATGAGTTGCCAATGAATTACTCACCCTATTATGGCATATAGAGACAAGCAGGATGCAGGTACTAGATATAAGAAAACCGCCCACAGTGAACGGTCAGGCCAATAATAGCCTCAATGTTGATTTATCGTTTCAGACCAGCTGTAAGCTACAGCCTATCAGCAAACTTTTTGCATTTATGTAGCGGCAACAACCATGCTTTATTTTTCTCTTTGACAAAAGCTTTGATGTAATCAGCACTAATTTTATCTCGACCAATTTCATCAGCCTTAATTTTCAGCCCCAGCGCTTTGAGCTTATAGCCCTGAGTATCTTTCAATTTGAGTGCACAAACCTCGTATTTAGCTGCAAATGAAGCCGCTACTTTTTCATCAAAACTGGCTGCACTATTAAATGCCAGTATGCTCAGTATTAGGATTAAAAACCGTTTCACTCTTTCACCTGTTAAGACTTAACAATCAGCTACGGGCTAGGCTGCGCAGCTGAGCGTATTTTAGATACCGCACAGAGTACGGTTTTCTCCATTAAATGAATGTCCGCTATCGGACAAACCTATAGCGATTACGGTTTATTTTGTCTGGTATTATGCCGCTCGGCACCATTGGTTCCAATGGCCTGCGGCTAGCGCATGAGCATGAGCAGATAAATCCGAGGCCCGCTAAAAGTTTAGCCATATAAGCTCACCGCCTTCCATGCTTTCAAAGTATCTTTTTATCTATCAGGAATCATCAAGCAAAAGTGGTTCCAATGACCTGCGGTCGGCGCATGTGCAGATACGACCGTGACGCGCAGCAAGTCCGTCCATGGAAGCTCGCCATGACATCCATGTCATGGAAGGTCACAGCCGTATCTACACTGAGTTAAAAAAGCGCGAACTTGCTGCATTTGAGTTTTCAGCTTTACGCTAAAAATTAACGGCGCTCTCAGTTAGCACTGGAGTAAAGGTAAAAAGCTTAGCTCGCAGAAGCTAATCTCCCCCGTTGGAAATTTCGCTTTTTAAATTTCGCCGGGGCGCTGAGGGTTCGCTAAGGGGGGCAAGCGCTTTCCCCCTTGGCTCGGGTGTGGGCGAAGCGCCACGACTTTCCTCGGGCGTAAGTTCGTATTTTTAGTCATTGATAAAATTAAGATTTCACTTTAGTGTACTGTTCACAACATCCAATAAACACTCAGAATATGTACATTATTGAATTCCTGATGATTCATAAATTATTCGGGCCCGCCGCTCAGTTAGCTGTTGGGCTACTTGCTTTTATCGGAGTAATACTGATACAGATTTTTCTTCATGGAAGGGCAAAAACTGAAATGAGAGCCCGCTTTGAGCAATTAGATATGCAGCATCAACATGAACGACGTGTTAGCGGTAGAAAAGAAAAACTCAGTAACCTCGGGCCAATGTTTAACCTCTTATTTGAATTACGGCAATTTCATTCCGAATTATATAAAACTGAAATTGAACCGAATCAAAGAAAAGGGTTATCTGAAGCAGAAATTATTGAACAAATAGAAAGTATTAAAAAGAGTCTATCGGAAAAATCCGAAAATCAAATGCGCCTTAATATGCTTATCCATATTTATACTCCAGAGTTAAAAGATAAACTTCTCAAGTACGAAGAAGCCTCCTCAAATATCTCAATTACATGTTGGTCATATACATCAGGTTCCAACCAAGAACTAAACAACGCATTTTATGACTTAGAAACAAGAATCACTAACCTCATACAATCAATAAATGAGCTTCAAAACTCTCTAGTGAAATGTAGTCAAAATAACGAAAGCTAGATTCAAACAAAAAAGCCGAAACACTTTCATGTTTCGGCTTTCGCATCAAAAGGCTAATTAATCATAATCAATATGATTAGTGCACAATTTCCATCTCTTCAAGCAAGTTATCTGCATGATCTAAGTACTTCATCACCCAAAGCATATAACGGCTATCAACTTGAATTGAACGGTTAGTATCAGGATCGTAACCCCAATCACCAATGATACTCTCGTATACACCGTCAAATAGCAGACCGACTAACTCAGCACGGCCATTCAAGGTTGGTGAACCTGAGTTACCACCTGTAGTGTCCAGCGTCGATAGGAAGTTAACGGGTACAGAATCTAGCGACTTAACATAGTAATCGCCGTACTGCTTGTTAGCGATTAGCTCAAGTTGCTTCTTAGGCGCATCGAATGGGTCAACACCAGTGTCTTTTGCTAGGATACCTTCAAGACGAGTAAATGGCACTGCTTGCAGACCATCTTCAGGTGAGTAGCCTTTCACATTGCCCACTGTGACTCGTAGGCTAGAGTTTGCATCAGCATACACTGGCTTTCCTTGCTCTTGGTTATAAGCAATGATGGCGTCCATATATTGTGGACGTACTTTCATTAAATCACCCGCCAACTGCTTTTCAGCCTGCTCGCGTTGCATACGCTCTGCATATGTCGCGACTGCATATTGAATGAATGGATCTTTAGACTTTTTAAAGTCAGCAACTGACTTATCCATCCATGCCAAACGCGTGTCTTTATCTGACAGTTTAGTGTTGGCATACATCTTATCTAGCGTTTTATTAAACTTAGCCATATCGAACTTGTTACCAATACCAAAGGCTTTATCAAACGCAGGTAAGCGCTGATCTTTTGGTAGTGCGGCATAACGGCTAATTAGATCGGCAAGTATTGCTTTATCAACACTAGCAGCATAACGGCGCTCAATACGCTCCATACCAGAGGTAAAGCGAGTCATATCACGGTCTTGATAACCTGGTTCACGCTGCATATCTGGTAACGTTTTTTCATTCGCTAAGCGATACAAACGATTAGCTGTGCTCATCATAGTGCTGTAACCCATATAGCCCAGCAGCAAATCACGTTCTTGACCTTGTTGACCTTTAGCAATTAGCTTGTCCAATTGTGCCAATACTTCGCCGTATTTAGCTTGGCGTTTCTTGTCGGCTTTAATCCAATTCGCTAAGTCCTGCTCCAGTCCTTTACGGTCATCAAGCATGGTTGATTTACCGTAGAACTCAATCATCGAGGTGAAGTTTTTAGCGTAGTTAGCTAGACCGGCAATCGCGCTTTCATACTTAATGCGCTCATCGCTGCCCTCTGGTGCAGTTTCTTTGATAATCTCAATAATGCGCTCACGGAGAACTTTACCCTCTGGATAAGCCCACTCAAACTGGTTTTCGACTTCATTCGCGGTGCGGTAACGATTCGTACGGCCAGGGTAACCCGCTACCATGACAAAATCGCCATCACTAACGCCTTTAGCTGATACTTTTAAAAAGCTTTTTGGCTCGTAAGGCACGTTGTCTTTGCTGAAATCAGCTGGCTTACCATCTTTGCCGACATAGGCACGATAAAAAGAGTAATCGCCAGTATGACGTGGCCACATCCAGTTATCGATATCACCACCATATTTTCCCACACTCGCGGCAGGGTTGTACGTTAAGCGTACGTCACGAATTTCCATTTGCTTGACTAAGTAATACTCAAGACCACCATGGAAACTGTAAACCTGACAGCGGTAGCCATCTTCTTTTTCACACTCAGCTACTAGCGCTTTTTCTTTTTGCTCTATGCCTTTATAGAAGTCGTTACCCACTTTGCTCATTTGGCCTGACTTCACATCGTCGGTCACATTAGTGACGGCTTCGGTAACATAGATACGAGAACCCGGCGTAGCAGGCAACTCTTCAGCAAAGCTTTTAGCTAAAAAGCCATCTTTAAGTAAATTTTTCTCTGGCGTTGAGTTGTACTGAATTGAACCATAAGCACAATGATGGTTTGTTACCACTAGGCCTTTTGGTGAAACAAATGACGCTGTACAGCCGCCAAGGCTGATCACGGCATTCATTGGAAATTCGGTTAGTTTTGAAATCGAGTTAACATCGATCTCTAACCCTTTTACCTTCAGTTCGTCTGCCATTGCAGGTAACTGATAAGGCTGCCACATACCTTCATCAGCAGTAGCTCCAAAAGAGGTCGCCATTGCCGCAGCTGTCAAAAGCCATTTTTTCATGTTGTTAAGTCCATTTTTATTTTTAGGATTATTATTTTCTGCTAACTGCCATATACAACTTTGGTCAGTTTTAGATATAAAAAAAGCCGAGCTCAATATTTATATTGTTGCTCGACTTTATCACAAGATGTTAGCTAATAAACAGACTCCAGTTGTATCATCTGTAAAGCTAACGTTGCATTGCTACTTTATCTATAGAGCAACCCACAACTGCGCGGCAATAATGCCTGCGCCCAACACACCAGCAACACTGAGTGCAGCGCTACCGCCACTCACTTGATAGCCGCCCAAGTTTTGCTTACGCTGGCCAAGAGCCATAGCAATTGGCAAGAAGATAATCATCACAACCAGTGGAATCGCCGCGAAACCGAGTACTTGGAAAAAACCATCAGGGTAGTAAAGCGCACATAAAAGTGGCGGTATAAAGGTCAATAACCAAGTTTGCGCACGGCCTAAGGCGTTGTCTTTAGCACGAGTAAGCTCAGCCACGTAATCAAACAAACTCATGGTCACACCGAGGAACGACGTGACCAATGCAAGGTTTGCAAACAGATCAATAAACTGCTGCAAAATAGCAGAGTCAGCCACGCCCTGCAGTGCTGTTACCAATAGCGGTAATGAGCCTTCAAAGCCATAAACAGTCTTACCGCCTAATGTACCAAGCGTCACCATTAGCCATAGGATATAACACACCAACGGAATGGTTGAACCAATAATAAGTACCTTACGTAGTGAGATGGCGTCGCCATCTAAGTAACGCACAATAGTCGCGATACAGACATGGAAGCCGAAAGAGGTAAACACAATAGGAATAGCGGCTAACCATAGATTAGTTAAATCACTACCTGCAACGATGCCTGCGGTTGAGTTGTTCATCAGCAGATTCATATCCACTTCTGGTAGCAGATAGGCTACAACAATAACCAATAGTGCAATCATCGAAGTAAATAGCACCCGGGATACTTTATCAATCCAACGTACACCGACTGCAATAAAACCACCAAAAATAGCAGTAAACAACAGTACCGCGAGCTGGTTGTCCATCTTCATACCGACCAGTTCCATCTTAGATTCAAGCAGCGACGAGCCGCCCATCAGATAGACCATGGTTAATGCGAATAGCAAGCTTAAAAATGAGCCACCTTGAATAAGTTGCCCCACCTTACCTAGTGTTTTACCGGTAATCGCATGCACGTTTAGGCCAACACCTGCACGCAGGTTAATTTCAAGCATCAATAAAGAGGTGTAGATAGATACGCCCCAAATCACAACCAGTAAAAGTAGTGCAGGGATAGTACCGAGTGATGCGGTAGCAAGTGGCAATGCCAACATACCACCACCAATTGCTGTTCCAGCTACAATGGCGATAGAGCCAAGTATTTTTGAATTCACAAAATTGTCCTGTTAGATTTTATAATTTATTTTTGGTAGGTCAGATTTAGAACGACTTTGAGGGAGAGATATTTTCGCAAGTTAACAATACTATTAACAGCCCCCAATCGAATCTGGTCACCATCGACCTTACGATTCCAATTGGCCCCAACGGCTTAGTTAAATAATACGGATATTCACCTTATCAACTTCGCCACTGAGGCTTGGTAAATCGCGGGCAATATCGATAAGATTGTTTCATTACGACTCTTTCTCTAAAAAATGACTGTTAGCGACATTAACAGCTACTCACCGCCTCGGCAAGCCATCTGCATAGCATAAAATCAACTTAATACTTATCGACAATAAGGCTGTAAAGCCTTAGTAACACTTAGTTTACGTTTCACTGTTTTAGTTCAAAAATGAGGCATCGACAGCCTTTTTAGCATTGAACTTAGCTGCATTATCACTATAATGCTCAGCTCTGCTTCAGGGGAGTAGCTATCAATCAATGTATTCGCTTTACATTGGTTGAGTAAGTATCAACATAATTGGCCATACGCCATGGTACTTACAGTCGGTGTCATTTTGATTGCCATCGACCCAGCAAGACCTGAGCACAATGCCACTCATTTTAGGGAGGGGTGTATTGTGCTTGGATTTTTGCCTCCCTAATATAGGAATACCATTGGAAGCTCTTCTCGCCTCAACCTTTACCGTTGCTATTGCCGAAATTGGTGATAAAACACAGTTATTAGCGCTCATTCTCGCCGCCAGATTTAAAAACAAAACAGCCATTATTCTGGGTATTTTTCTGTCAACACTCGCCAACCACTTTGCCGCAGCTTGGCTTGGTCAGTGGGCTATCGGTTATATCAGTCCCGAGATTGGTCGCTACTTAGTCGCAGGGTCATTCTTTGCCATTGCACTTTGGGTGCTTGTGCCAGATAAAGTCGATGAAGAGGAGAGCCGTTTTTATTCAATGGGACCTTTCTTAGCAACCTTTATACTATTTTTCATTGCTGAAATGGGCGATAAGACACAGATAGCTACCGTCGTGCTTTCAGCCAAATACGATGCATTAGCAATGGTAGTGATGGGGACAACGCTGGGTATGTTAATCGCCAACGTCCCCGTGGTGATTGCAGGGCACTTCAGTGCAGAGAAACTACCCATGCACTGGATCCATCGAGGCTGTGCAGTACTTTTTGCTTTGTTAGGTGTGGTGACTTTGATGTTTTAGCATCGGTTCTAGCTGAGCCAGATCATGCCGAAATGATTTAGATACGAGTAAAAAGGCCTGTGGAGTCATGCCCCACAGGCCTTTGCTTTTTTGTTCAGCTCTTCTGTCTTTACCGTATTAGCCCTTCGGCTCAGAGCCATCTTAGCCTTCTCGGTTTATGCTAAGTCTATAAGCCCAACGCTTGCTTCACGCGCTGGCCGTAGTCGCTATCAGCCGCGCTAAAGTGTTCAACCATTTTAGCTTGAGTGGCTTCACTCACTATGCTCAAAGTGCCAACAATATTTGTAATTAATCTAGCCTTCTCTTCTTCTGGTAACAAGCGGTACAAATCACCTGCTTGGCTAAAGTCATCTTGGTTGTAACGACTGTAGCGGTCAGCTTCACCGTCTAAACGCAGAGGTGGCTCAGCAAAGTGTGCTTGCTCTTGCAAACCATCATGGCTGTTAGGACCATAGTTACGACTCGCATCACCACCCGTTTGGCTACCGGAGAATGGGCACTGAGTTCCGGCCATTGCGCCGCCACGTTGGTGATGATTTGCCGTGGTTGCATGGGGGCAGTTTACAGGCAGTTGATTATAGTTAGCGCCAATACGATAGCGCTGCGCATCTGCATAGGCAAATAACCGCGCCTGCAGCATCTTGTCAGGCGATGCGCCCACACCAGGTACTAGGTTACTTGGCGCCAATGCGACTTGCTCGACCTCTGCAAAGTAGTTTTCAGGCATACGATTAAGCTCTAGCTCACCAATCTCAATCAGTGGGTAGTCGCCGTGTGGCCATACTTTGGTGAGATCGAATGGATTGATCTTATAAGTATTGGCTTCAGCTTCAGGCATGATCTGAACTTTAACGCTCCACTTAGGGAAGTTGCCATCATTAATCGCCGCCACCATGTCACGCTGCGATGAATCAGGATCGATACCTTTCAAAATATCTGCCTGTTCGGCCGTTAAATTTGCAATACCTTGCTGGGTTTTGAAATGGAACTTAACCCAGAAGCGCTCACCTTTGGCATTCCAAAAAGAGAAAGTGTGCGAACCGAATCCATGCATTTGACGATAATTAGCAGGAATACCACGATCTGACATTAGAATCGTCACTTGGTGTAGTGCTTCAGGGTTAAGTGCCCAGAAATCCCACATTGCATGTGGATCTTTTAAGTTGGTTTGCGGGTTACGCTTTTGAGTATGGATAAAGTCCGGAAACTTAATACCATCACGCAGGAAGAAGGTCGGAGTGTTATTACCGACAATATCGTGATTACCGCGCTCGGTATAAAAACGTAGACCAAATCCACGGGGATCTCGCTCAGCATCGGCGCTGCCCATCTCACCACCAACGGTAGAGAAGCGCACAAAAGTCTCAGTTTGCTTGCCTACACCGTTGAAATGTTCTGCCAGTGTGAAGTCACTTAAATCTTTTGTCAGGGTAAACGTACCGTAAACACCTGTGCCTTTGGCGTGCACAATACGCTCCGGGATACGTTCGCGATTGAAGTGCGCCAACTTTTCAATTAAATGCCAATCTTGAAGTAACAATGGTCCGCGTTCACCTGCGGATAGTGAGTTTTGGTCGTCGCTAATTGGTACGCCATTCTGTGCAGTTAGTACTCGGTTGTGCTGACTCATAAATTACTCCTCAATCTTGGCTAGACTCAAGCCAAGTTTCGATTAAATCAAAAATGGTGGCCATGATTTATCTCCTCTGTGCAGTACGGTATCGTATTGCGGTGATATTGACCTCTTGTCGATGGATTAATAGTAGTCGCCAACCAAAAATCAATAAAGCGATTAAAAGCGATAACGCTAAACACAAATACAGATTAACACTCTTATCTTTTGATAACGTTGCTTAGCTCGCGATACGATTAATAGTGAGAATCACCGAAAATCTAACTCCCCCCAACAGAATGCATCAGTAGAAAAATAAAAAGACTTACATTAAATCAAGCAAGTAAAATATTAACCTCAAAAGGTGAACTGATACTTAACTGAAAATGTGTACTAGTGTTCAGCCGTAAGAGTTAGGCCATTATTGAGGTTAAGAGGTTTAAGCTTGTGAGTATTATAGAGAAGATAAAATTAAAGGAGGCCGACTTATATCGCCTCCTTTTCCGTGGCCTAGTGGCCATAGAGCATTAATGAGTAACCAACATCCATTGTTAGCAAAGCTTTATAAACACTTAGGAACCAGTGTCCTGCTCTTGAGGATCGGCTTTATAGAGTTTAACTAAATAGTAAATATCGATAAGTACAATGAAGAAATTCACCAATGCAACAGGAATGGCATCAATGGCTAAGCCATAGGCCACAAACAGTGCAGCTCCAATCAGGTTCCACCAGCGTAGCTTTTTGATATTTGACATCATCAGCGATATGGCAACCACCACAGAGGCTAAATACCCGACCCATTCCCATATTGTTGCGCTATCCATTTTTGCTCCAACCTTTATCCTAAAAAACCATATACTGAGTATGAGCAATAGATTGCCAATGCAACAACCTCATTGCGTAATTAAATATTCTTTAGTGAGCTTATTGCTTATTAGCGTTTTACTACAGCAGCAGTCATTCTAGATATGCAACATAACTCACCAGCACTATTGTGGATTAATACTTCCCACACAGAGCTACGCTTTCCAAGGTGTATAGGTTTTGCAGTCGCCGTTAATGTGCCATTGCGCGATGCTTTTAGATGATTAGCATTGATCTCTTGTCCGACGCAGTAATACTGCTCGAAATCGACTGCGAAATTAGCCGCATAACTGGCTACGGTTTCTGCCAGAGCGACGTTTGCGCCCCCATGCACAATGCCTAGGGGGTTATGCACAGCAGGAGATGCCGGCATAGTTGCCTTCATATAGTCATCACCAATCTCTGAGATGGTGATCCCCATTGTTTGCATTAATGTGCCTTTGCCATGCATCCCTGAATCCATCTTGGCACATGTATCTAAGCTTACCGGTCTAAACCAAATCGACATCTTTTACATCCATTGTTGTAGTTATTGTCGACAGTTTACTGCGTAAGCCAAATTGTTTAAACAGGTAAGATGAGTGGATCTAGGCTTTTTTAACGATTCGAGTCGCTAATTAAAAAGTAGTCAAAGAGGAAGGATTGGCGCGCGATTAGGCTTAATATTAGGTGCTGTCACGTTTTCACGTTCAACTTGTGTGCCTAATCGCACGCCATAGGGTAAAGAGTTATATGACTACACTTTACAGGTCTTGGCTTAAGTCTCTATTAAGCTCAAAAAGTAAAGCGCTATTAAAGTAACTCTTCTACTGCATCAAGGGTCAGCTTAATCATCTCATTCAATGTTTGCTGGCGCTCTTTGGCAGTTAAATGTAAACCCTGTCGCAGATGATCCGTTACCGTCATCATCGCTAATGCATTAGCGCCAAATTCAGTCGCTACTCCATAAAGACCTGCAGCTTCCATCTCGACGCCCAAGATGCCGTACTTCTCCATCAAGTCGTAACGCTGTTCATCACTGCTATAGAATAGATCCGATGAATAAAGGTTACCGACATGGTAGTTAGCGCCTAGCTTTTCTGCTGAGTCAGTTGCACGTTTTAGCAAGTTGAAATCGGCAATCATGGCAAAATCGGTATTAGCAAAGCGAGTTCTGTTAACGGCAGAGTCTGTGCTTGCGCCCATTGCCATTACCACATCCATTAGCTTAATTTTGTCGCTGACAGCGCCACATGAACCAATACGAATAATGTTCTCGACGCCATATTCTGTAATCAACTCTTTGGCATAGATAGAGATCGATGGGATCCCCATTCCTGAGCCCATCACTGAAATACGTTTGCCTTTGTACTCACCGGTATAGCCCAGCATGTTACGTACATCAGTTACTAGCACGGCATTATCTAGAAAGTTGTCAGCTATGTACTTAGCGCGCAATGGATCGCCTGGCATAAGTACGGTTTTAGCAAATGCGCCAGCTTCGGCATTAATATGTGGTGTCATAGTCTTTCCTTTTGTATCAATTAGGTGCTTGTTGACCCCTCAGCAAGCACACCAAAATCCTAGTTAGGTTTACAATCTCTGTTTTAAATTATCCCGCGATGCTAAATAGCAAACCTGCGATTGTGCCGCTCATTAAGTTTGCCAGTGCCGCGCCAATGAGTGCCTTCATGCCGAGCTCACTTAAATCATGTCTACGCTCAGGACAAAGCGCCGCTAAACCGCCCATCACCATCGCAAGCGAACCTATATTGGCAAAGCCACATAAGGCAAAACTGATAATAATCTGTGTTTTCTCAGACAGTTGGTCTTGGACTTTTAGAAAATCTATATAGGCGACGAATTCGTTTATCACCATCTTTTGACCGATGAATGATGCAGCCTGAACCGCTTCACTCCAAGGCACGCCCATCACCCACGCAAGTGGCGCAAGAATGTAGCCCAATATCGCTTGCATGGTTAGCTCCTCGAAGCCAAACCAGCCGCCAATACCGCCAATAAAACCATTCACAAGTGCGATAAGACCAACAAAAGCAAGCAATAACGCTGATACACTGAGTACTTGCTGCAATCCCATCGCTGCGCCACCAGCAGCTGCATCAATCACGTTGGCAGGCTTATCAGTTTGCTCATCAAGGACTTTCTTAATGTCATTTACTGGTTTTTCTGTTTCCGGCCACATTAATTTAGCAAATAGAAGTCCAGCAGGAGCCGTCATAAAGGCGGCAGTCAAAACATATTTAACGTCCACACCCATCTGAATGTAGCCAATCATGGTGCCGCCAGCCACAGATGCCAACCCGCCTGTCATGACTGCAAATAACTCTGAGCGTGTCATATGCTTAACGAACGGCCGCACCATTGATGGCGCTTCAATGGGTCCAACGAAGATATTTGCGGTCGCGGAGAGTGACTCCGCGCGGCTAGTGCCAAGTAACTTTGATAAACCGCCACCAATCACACCAATAATCAGCTGCATAATGCCTAAGTAATACAGCACTGCAATAAGAGAGCTGATAAATACCACTACGCATAACACGTTAATCACGAAGATAAATCCTAGGCTAAAAGTGGCTAACCCACCAAATAGGAACTTTAAACCTTCGTTAGCATAGTTGATAACGTGCATGACTCCACTTGAAGCACCATCTAACATGGATTGCCCCATAGGGAGGTACATCACAAATGCGCCAAAGGCGACCTGAAATGCCAGCGCACCGAGCACCGTACGTAGATTAATAGCTTTGCGATTTTCTGAAAGTGCTACTGCAAGCCCTATCAAACAGAGCATACCGAATAAACTGATGAAAACTTCCATACATTTTTAACCACATAAATATTGATATGGGTGCAGTGTATACAGGATGCACTTAGCTGCAAGAGATCCAAGCTGAATTTACAGAATAAACTTGAGGTTTCAAAGCTTTGAGTAGACAACCATGCTGAACACGGTAAAAGTTAAACTTTTTACAAAAAAGTACTGACAAAAAAATCACATAAAAGCCAATAAAGCCAACAACTACCTACGACTTCACAACAGATTTTATAGAAAGTAACTTTGTATTTTTTACAGAGTAATGACGTTAATAGAGCTATTTAAAGATCTAAATACTACGTAACTGTAATTAATTAACATAGATATTTAGTCACTGATAGAACATTGAGCACTAAATAGCGAATAATTGGCAATTTAACAATTTCATCATTAGTGGTTGAGGTTAATCAGGCTAGTTATTTGACTGAACTTTATGGCCACTTAATTACCTTAACAACCATTTATTAAGCGGAAATGAAAAAGCCACCTCCTATGGTGGAAGTGGCTTTTAACGTATAAATCGATTTGCTTTTATCTACTTATAAAGCAGGCAACGTTATCCGCTGCAACGACGTAAACCAAGTAATGACAGAATTCACAAACTTAGCGAACAATGAACAGCATCATCTCTCTTAGGTCGCTCAACAACTACTGGATAACTCAGAGCGATGTTCACAGGGTTATGCTCCAAGCTGGCAGCTGATTAACTCCACTGAATAATAAGCTTAGCCGCCGCAACCATCAGAATTTCGAGAGTTGATATAACGGACATCTTTCACGGTGTCGTAGTCAATGGGATCAAGCGAGTCATGTTTTTTGATGAATTGATAAAGCATGTCAGCATCAATAAAGCCGGTGTCTCTAGCCTTTTCTTTCAACTTGGGATACTTGTTCCCACCCGCAGCGTTGTAGCTGGGGAGGGTAAATCGATAGTTATCCGTTAGCTTGAAGGGCTTGTCACCAACCATCTTGATGTCGACATCTTTCGCTTTACAGTCAACCGTCATCTTGATGCCGCTAAAATGAGCAAAGCCTCCTGAACCTCGAGTTTTAAGCGCCACCTTAGATAAGTACTGTTTCAGTTCGGCGCCATTCATCTCAGTCACAGTCACACTGTTAGAAAAAGGCTGCACCTTAAGTACATCACGATAGCGAATAGGCCCTTTTTTAATGCTGGCACGAATACCGCCAGAATTCATGATACCGAAGTCCGCTGGCACAGGGAGCTGAGTTTGAGCGTGGGCTATCATTATCCCTAGAGGCGTCGCTTGGTAACGAACCACCTTACGCTTACCGATGAAATCTGCCTTTGCGACACCAATCTCTTCCCTCAGCTGTACCTGCCCCTTGCGCTGATAGGGACGCAGCAGCTCAACAGTTTCTGGATCCTTGGGGGTTAGCATCGAAGAATGCAGCATGAAACCATACTTACTTTCAGTGTTTACAGGAACCAGCTCGTAATTTGCTAGGTGGAGCTCGTCACCGTAGTATTCAAAGTCTGCACGGCCTATAAATTTGCCCCACTCGTAGGCTTGCATTATCCAAGTGCCATTTTGACGATCGGGCTTACACGGCTCATCTCGAGCATACTTTTCTACGTATTCACCCGTGTCACCTTCCATACACACAGGCAGTTGTGAGTGACCGCCAATGATTGCCTGGATCTGACCCGGCTCTAAGCTACGAGCCAAAGCAACATCACCGGGAGCGTTACTACCATGCCTGCCATTTTCATAGTGGCCCATATGGGTGAGACCAAACACCAAATCAGGCTTATGCTTCTGCTCAAGCTCTGCCAAAGTCTCTTTCGCTTCAGCTTGAGCTGACGTGAACTTAAAATCCGCAACGAACTCTGGGTTGCCTATCTCAGCTGTATGCTCGGTAGTCAGACCAACCACGGCTAACTTCAAGCCTTGCACCTCAAACACCTTGTAGGGCTCAAAGTAGCGTTGCCATTCACCATCGACTTGATGATAGATGTTAGCCGATAACCAAGGAAATTTTGACCAACTTCTCTGCTTGTCCATCACAGTTGATGGGTTATCAAACTCATGGTTACCCACGGCCATTGCGTCATAACCAAGGTGATTCATGCCGATAAAATCAGGTTCGGCGTCTTGCAGATCTGACTCTGGAACACCTGTATTGATGTCGCCACCGGAGAGCAGTAACACCTGGCCTCCCTGCGCAACCACCTCTTTGCGGATCTCATCAAGGATAGTTTTCCGCGCAGCCATGCCATAGCCACCATTTTTACTATGCCAAAAACGGCCGTGATGATCATTAGTATGCAACAGAGTGAAGCGCTTGCAATCATCACCCGCAGCAATACAGGCGGCAGATGCCGTCACCTTGGGTGCTTTAGGCGCTTCTTCTACCTTTTCCTTACCACAGCTGCTCAATACCAACGCCAGAGCGATAGAAGAACCAGTTAGAAGCAGGCGAGAAGGATGGAGTGAAGTATTCATAATAACCCTTCAATATTAAACAGATAAACGTTACCACTCGCTTTAGTGATTAGCTTTCCCACCATGAGGCTAAGGCGCCAAGGTGAGATATAAGGCAACGGCTGTACAGTTAAAAAAAGCAGCACCCAGAGCGATCCCGGTGCTGCTTTTTACAGGCTTAGCTATTGGCTAGCCTTGGCGGCGACGCCACCACATGAGAGGTAGCAGCAGTGTCATAAGACCACCTAAACTACCCGCCCCATCAGGCTTAGTCCAACCCGCTTCTTCAGTATTTTTCACTTCAATGCTAACAGACTGACTGAAACTTTCTTCGCCAACAGTAGCCGTAAGCTCGAACACAAGAACCTGATCAATGCTCACGCTAGGTGACGTTACATCAAGTGTCAGACCTGTAGCAGTATACTCTGCCGTGCTTCCTGATACTTGCTTCCAGCTGTAGCTAGTACCTTCTGGAGCATCTGCAACAGTCGCGGTGATAGACGCTTTATCGCCTTCAGTCAACTTGGTATTGCCAGCAAACTCTACACTCAGAGTTAAAGGAACATTGGTCACAACCAAGCTAACGGCTTTGGTTGTTGTCAAAGTACCGTCGCTCAGAGTCAGCATAAAGTTCAAAGTCTCATCGGCTTTGATCTGTGGCGCAGTCAGAGACAGTACAGCCTGGTCACCAACAACGGTCTTCTCTTCGGCGACAACCTGCTCCCACTTATAAGTAAGAGCAACACCTTCACCAGCTGTGATTGCAGAGGCATCGATAGTGTATGCAGTACCTTCAGTTACACTCTCAGGCGTAACGATATCGCCTTCAACGACCAAGCTAGGGTTTGGATCGTCACCACAGACTGCACCATATACTTCTTGCACTAACTCTGGGCGGTCAATGAATGGGTTACGGTTGCCCTGATATTTATAGACTTGGTTGTTACGATTCTGCTCATAAGTATCAACAGCATCTAACTTGTTCCATGCATACAGAGTACAAAGCGTACCGATCAGCGGCTCGCTATCTTCAGCTGTAGTCGTTAGACGATCAACAGCGATGAGATCAGGCATATTCGTTGTCGCTGTATCGGTACCTTGATAACGCGTATCCATATACATGATCATACGAGCGACATCGCCTTTCACCTCATCTCGAGGTTCCCAGCAGTCGGTTGTTTTGTCCAGGTAGTTACCGGTACCAACACCGTTGAATAGTACTTCTTCACCAGTGTCGCTACATGCACCAAAGTCATTGTTGCTTCGTGCTGTGTTGATGCCAGGATCTGAAGGACGCAAGTGGTGCGCATCGGTGTAACCCCACTGAGAATCACTTGGGAAGCCATGGCTCTTAGCCCATACGTGCTCACGGTTCCACTTGCCCGCACCACTACCACTAGTCTGGTTGTCGTACTTTGAAATAGATTCACCAGTGTAGATCTCAATAACTTTCTTATCGTCAGCAGGATCCTGATCTGCATAGGTCAATGCGGACCAAACTTGCTTATAGCTCAGTTGCTTATGACCTTTAGCAATGATGGTTGATAGCGCATTCTTAAGCTCTTCTGCATTATTGAATTCTCCACTGAGTACATCTGAGTAATAGATCTCAGCATTAAACGTAGTCGGATCGGCAACCGGAGCAAGGATCTCACAATTAGTGCAAGGGTTTGGATCTGGCTCGGGCTCTGAAGGACACGCGTCTTCACCGGCACAACCAAGGCCATCCGCAGTGTCTTTAGGTAGAATAAGCCACTGTTCTTTAGAGGTCCCAGGGTATACGTCAGCGGTATTGGTATCACCGACCTTTACAGCTGCTTTACGACGCAGAGTTTTATCTTTAGTAGAAAAGTCACCATCAGTCCATACTAGCTGCTCTCCAACCTTACCAATGCTATCAATGACAGCACCATCTTTGGTAAGCACTAAAGCATCATCACCGCTGAACTTAGCTACAGTATGAGCAGTTCCGACTTTAAAAGCTTCAGCAGCGCTTGAGTGGTGGAACACTAAGCTTTTACCAACGTCGAGTGAACCAGTAAGATTAACAACAGTGGAATCAGTGATCTCAGTCGCACCATTAAAATAAATGGCTAACTTATATTCGCTGTCATCCAAATTGAGTGTGCTACCACCTACATTAGAAACCTCAATCGCTTTATTATAGCTACCACCTTCCACATACTCAGTAATCAGCAGCACACCAGGCTCTTCGACGAAAGTACAAGCATTGTCACCAATACAGCCAAATCCATCGACCGTATCCTTGGGCTGAGAAGTCCAGTCATTTTCGTCGAAAGTATCTTTAGCCACCATGGAGCTAGCAGTATCGCTACGTCGCAGCGTGACATCTTTACCCCAATCTTTTGGGGTAGGTACCGCGCCAACAATATCAACGACCGTGTCGCCATTGAGCAGTGCAACAGCATCTGTTCCATTCTGCTGAAGGCCACCAATCATCTCAGTTACGCTAGCGTCGAGGTTCAACACAGCATCGGTATGCCTAACAACTAAGATGCCTTTTGCTGGTATTTCTTGATCTGTAAATGCGACCATTTCTGTCGTAGTAGTGGCACCATCTTTGTAACGAACTAGCTTATAGCCATTTAAAGATTGTGCAGCGTCACCAGAGTTATAAAGCTCAATAGCTTTATTAAATCCGCCGCCTTCAATGTACTCAGTAATCAGTAAATCAGCACTTGCCGTAGTAGAAAAAGCGCCCAAAACCATAGCAGTGGCCGCAGCAACTGCATTCATTTTAATTCTCATAATCGTATCTCTTTTGAATCCTTGATAGGAAGCGCACTGCCCGCAGGCTGTGCGCTTCATTGTCGAGAACAACGCTTATTTGCGAAGACGACGGCGCATAGCTGCTAGTCCGAACAGGGATAACAAGCTGATGAAGCCTGCACTGCCCGCACTACCATCACCGCCAGTGTTGTCCGTTTCTTCTTCAACAATGTCAGCAATCAAAGAGTCACGGCTAGATACCTTCGCTTTGAAAGTTTGCTTAGACCCTTCTACAATTTGACCATCACGCTGTAGGCTTACCGTAACGTTGTAGATAGCTGATGGCGCACCGAAGACTTCGAAATTAATCAAAGCCGTTGCGTCATTAGAAACAACCACATTAGGCAGCACCATTTGGCTCAAATCTAAGCGCTCTTCATCATTCGTAGGAGTCATATTGACGGTCGCTACATCGCCAACTTGAGCAGTAACACCTGTTGGGATCTGATAAGGAACCTTGATTAACTTTCTCAGTTTTGGCAGGTTCAGAGGCACGTTTGCATCCGCATCGCCAGGCTTATAGCTAAGAGTGATTAACGCAGGATCGTGATCCGACGCACGATAGATGTCTGCTCTATAGAACTTATGCGTTCCAGTACCGTCGATGGTACCTTTGAAGCGATTCTGGTAGTCATACAGACCAGTTTCAGCTGCATTAACATGCCAGTCAGTCGCATCAATCACGCGATCTTTTAGAGAAGGAGAGACCAAGATGTGGTCAAGCGAGCCAATTTCGTCACTGAAAGAGTAACTCCAAGGCGTCTTGCCCTTCTCCTTAAACTTTTCACCGACAATATCGATGTAACCATAAGTCTTAGTGATTACAGCTGCAGAGCCATCTTCGTTAAACTGAGGCTTAGGTCCAAGGAAAGTGTGGCTAGCGGTAACGATCGTCTTGTTGCGTGGGTTCTCAGTAAGAACTAGCACAGGATCTTCTTTACCATAGGCGTTCAAATCGCCAAGGATGATCTTATCCCCAAGAACGTCTTCCATCTCTTCACCTAAGTGCACGGCACCGGCTACACGGAACTCAGCACAAGAACCTTGGTAGTCCAAATCTGGTGCAGTACGGTTGTTCCAAGTCGTGGCATTGCCAAACTCAACACCTTGCCACTCTTCCCAGCAAGTAGAGCCTTTTGACTTAAGGTGATTTACAGCTAGCGTCAAGCGCTTGCCTGTTTGGTTAACGATAAAGGTTACAACTAGAGCATCACGGTGGTAGTTCTGGCCGTTCTCTAGAATTTCCTGGTTCTGATCTTTGATCACCTCACCTAAGTCGTTCACTATGGTAGGTGCTTTCTGCTGAGGCATTGGGATAACGCGAGTGCGTTCAACGCTCATTTTGCTTGGGCGGTATATGATACCAGTTGCAATAGCGTCAGAACCAATAGCGTCTAGGTTATCCAACATTTGATTGCCGTTGTTGTCGAAACCAACAAACACATAACGGTTCTCAGTGGAGTTAGGACCATTATAATCCTGAGCTCGCTCATCGACATACTGAATATTAACCTGGTTGACAATCTCAGCAATGGCACTAGCATCGCCAAAACCATTGTTTTCAATCTCCATCAGGGCCATAACATCGGCATCCTGAGCACGAATAATCTCTACCAGTTTGGTTCTCTGGTTAATGTATTCATCGTAGCTATCTGCACCTCGGCTCTGACCAAAGTTATTATTGTCACCACCGAAAGGAGAGTTAAAGAAGTTAAACAGGTTTTGACTAGAAATACGGATAGCAAAATCATCTTCCGCTACAGTGTCATTCAAATCCGGTTCGTCAGTACGCGGTAAGTTGTGAATAAAGTTATCACTGGTCAACTGGTTAGTTATAGTCAGACTGTAATCCTGATCATACTTATCAGTTCCAGGGATCAGCTCAGTTTCATATTGGCTGATCACACCCTGCGCATTAACGAGACTATCGTCGATACGGATGTAGTTGGTGTGTGGGTCACTGTTAAAACCAGCGTAATAAGGCAGCTCGGTGCCGCTGGACTTAGTCGCACTCTCAATAACTAAACGATAGTCATTGTTTTGCTCATAAGCCGCCTTCGACTCAGGGCTTCCCGCAACATGTAAATGGTTAGGCTGCAAGTTAGGGCGTTTATAAGCAGCAACCATGTTGTTACGGCCGTTAGGAGAAGACAAGTAGTTGTAGCTGAAGCTGCGAGTAATACGCATGTCCTCTTTGACTTCTTCGCTAGGAGTACTAGGGTCTAAATCCTCAGGCAGATTAACCAACATACCTTCGTAACGCTCTAATGTCTTATCGAAAGAACCATTATCAGAGCTCAATACTTGAATATCGGTAGGCATGGTTGCAATGTTAGTATCAGTAACGTTCCAGCTAAATGCCGTATCTGCAGACAGTTGAGTCTGGCCTTGGTACTCTGCCACTTTACTGCCGATACAAATAGTTTGGCCAACCTTAAGCTCGCCCGCCGCACTTGAGCTAACGAAGATGCCATCGGAAGTTTCAGGATCGTTGTCAGAAGCAAAATTGCGAAGGTAGAAGCCCTCATTAGGGATAGACACCTTTGCTGAGATGATCCCCTCTACGGCAACTTTATCATCTGATTCAGTCTTACCTTCGGCAATTAAAGGCGAGGTAAAGCCTCTGCCCTGCACTTCGCTAGGAGACTTGATTTCACTCTTATCAGTTGGACAAGTGAAGATGTCCATGATGTCTTCAGCATCAGCAGCAGGTAGCTCTGACTTACCGAGATCATCAAATCGCATTGGTAAAATGTTCTGCCACTGAGTCGCATCGAAAGTACCTGATTGAGCAGGATTGTTGCCATCCGCAGTTTTCTTGCGGCGCAGAGTAGTATTAGGCGCCCACTTGCTATTGTCGTTCACAGCACCAACACGATCGATAACAGTATCACCATTTTTCAGGAAGAAACCGTCATCACTGGTCATAAACAGGTTGTTGTATTTATTACTGCTGTCATAGGTGGAGATTACAACTGTGCCACCTTGAGTCTCAATCGCATTACGAAACTCTTCGGTAGATCGACTGTTAACAAGCACTAGAGAGGCGCCAGCAGCAAGCGTTTCGCCAGTCAACAATGGCTTAGCATCAGCATTAAGCAACTCGTTATCGTACTTACCGCTAGAGCGTTGGAAAGCGGTGACATCAGCAGTAAAGGTAAAGGCGTCAGAACCTGTGTTAGTGATCTCAACAGATCCCACACTAGCATCAGAACCTTGAGTCATTTCAGTGATCAGCAGGTCTTCAACGCCAGCGAAGGCGCCCATGCTGATGGTGCTGGCAATGGCCAGCGATAGGAAACTTTTTTTCATAGTAAACTCTATAAAAGTTGAATTCAATTAGGACTAAAAGTACATACGCACGTAAGCGTAGCCAGCTTCAGGGGCTTCCCCGACTCGGCCTTCTAGTGACACCACGATGTCGCGAGCTGGACGATAGTTGAAGCCTAGGCTGGCCCATCGACGCTCTTTTCCGTACTCAGGTGGTAGCTCAGAGTAGTCATAGTTAGGACTGATAAGATCCCAACCTTCGTACTCTTCGTGGTTTACGGAGCTAATGATTTCCCAATGTTCATTCAGGTCGTACTTGGCACTTACCGTTAATCCTTGGTTACGGAAAGTCTGGTAATCCAGGTGTACATCACCGCTCTTACGCGTAGACAAGTCTTCATCTTCTATAAAGCCATTGATACCAATAGAGAACTCTTCCATCAGTTTAAGGCGTGCTCCAAAACCTATCTGCTCCTGCTCACCATATTTACTGACGCCGTTAGAGCCACCACGAGTTTCTAAGCCAACCACGACAGACAGTAGATCAGTCATCCAGCCTACATAGCCGTTAATGATGTCACCTTGCAGTGCGCCACTTTTGTGCTCACCGTTATATGAGTAAGAAACTCCGGTAACAAGATGTTCGAACTTGGCTTGGTACTTAACAGTATTTTCTTGGTCACCGGCTTCACCGGTTTCGATGGACTTGTTGAATGTGAAGTCACCAAAGTGGTCATAATCGTCGAAAGCGGTGTCGGTCAAGCCGAGCTCAACCCACTGCTGATCGGTTAAAAGGTAACCTACGTATAATTTATCGATAGCCAGCTCAAACTCACCATCTCCGCCAAGCCAGTTACGGCGTTGGTAGTCAAGTTCAAGGCGATAAGTAAATTTTTCACGTTGACCCGATACGCCCATAGTCGCAAAGCTATCATCTACATAGCCCTTGGTGTCGTAGAACTCATCGTGGTTATAATCTGCATGGGTATCAAAATGCCCACCTACACCCACTTCGCCATATAAACGAACGTGGTCGCCTTGACTGTCACCATCTAGTACTACAGCGTTCACTGAACCGGCACTAAGCATAGTGACGATAGCGATTGCAATTGTTGATTTGTTTAACATTTCTGTTACTTCCGATTAGTAATTTGTCAGCCTTTCATTGAAGGCCGAACCCAAAATTAAAAATGTTTATTAGTCGTACCTTAAGCTGCTAGTTGCTCAGGTAGATGGAAAATTAGATGGTGAAATCGATGACGAAATCGGTGAAAAAAACGCCGACCCCTTTATTACATACTTCATACATTCAACCCCATTTTTATAATAATGCCGCTATTTTCTATTAACGTGCGTAACGATTGTTGCAGAGTTCCGCAACAAAAAAAAGGAGGTCTCGTCACATTTGATTACACTAACCAACTGTAATATAAGGATAAAATAGCCACCATCAAGAACAGTGACAACCAAGAGCAAACAAAGGAACGGTTAAATCAAGAGGTTAGCAAAGAACAGTGTCGAGCGGTAAGCAGGCAAAAACCTTGATTTTTTTAACTAAAATAAATTGCTTTTTTAGAGATTTGATCTACCTAGCAAGCAACTT
This sequence comes from Shewanella kaireitica, assembly GCF_023284045.1. Taxonomy (GTDB): domain Bacteria; phylum Pseudomonadota; class Gammaproteobacteria; order Enterobacterales; family Shewanellaceae; genus Shewanella; species Shewanella kaireitica. The sequence continues at coordinate 120,317 of NZ_JAKIKQ010000001.1, read as the reverse complement.
ACCTCTTAAATGACTAGCTATTGTCATTTTTACCAAGCTAAGATCACATTAAATATGCCAGCTTGAGGCAATGGAAAGCAGAATTGGGAAGCTAGAATGCTTCCTATAGAGGTGTAATGTTAATGGAAGATTGCAGAACGTTGATTGATACTAAGAGAAGCCTTGTAATACGATTTCTGATCACATACTTAACTGTGATTGATATGAGCATTGCCACCTTTCTTATCGGTCAGATGTCGGATAAACGAGAGCAAGAATGATAGAAGCTGTTACCCAGTAGCAAATACAAATCTTACCTTCAGCACTTTGAACTCCCATCACATGAGAGAGAACTTCAAGCAAAAAGTGTTAAAACCCATAACTATAAAAAACGACCCGTAGGTCGTTTAATTTGGCGTAGCAAGTTTGTAGTATCTAAACAGCTGTGTGCAGGTTTAGCTGGTTCTGAAACGGCTCCGCCCAACGTAATAATTCAACACGATTACGGGCATGGGTTTTTCTGAAAATAGATGAGATATGCGCTTTGACTGTATGTTCACTAATGCACAAGCTTTCGGCAATCTCTTTATTACGAGCACCGCTAGAAACCAATTGAATAATGGTTTTTTCTCGACGCGTTAATTGCTGGAAGGATTCAGAACCTTCAGCTGATAGCTGCAATGGTGTTTCAATTTGGCTGACTAATTGACGAAAAACTCGGCTTATTAAGGTTCTATCATACCAAAGTTCGTCTGCCAGTATTTTTCGCAAACCCGTGAGCTGTAGGTCCATCCGCTGATCAGAGAAAAGTAAGCCTCTAACACCCAATAGCAGCGCTGACTCTTCATCTAACGAATCTTTTGTTACATCGTAAAGCGCCACAGGAACATGCTTGACCAATTGCGCAGCCACTAGAGGGATCCCGTTACAGTCGACAGCTGCACCTTGTTGAGAAATTAGATAAAAGCTGCATTGTTCATTGCTAGCTTCTAACTGCTCAATATCCGAAATAACCCGCGTCTTCAACCCTATTGATTCCGCTAGCATGGCCAGGTGGCAAGGTGCTGTCACCTGATGAAGAAAAACTACTTCATCACTATTATTCATCACTTCTCTCCCTGAAAAGTTTCGCTTAATCCATTCAACGCTTAATAACATGCAGTTGTTAGCAAAATAGCTGCAGTCAAAAAGCAGACTAAGCCAGTCTACATAGACTTGACCTAGTAATAAAGTATGCTTGATGAAAATCACTTATCAGCATCAGTACAATCATTAACTTTACTGCTGTTTTTAGCTTTTTCATCTAAAAGTTACTATTTATCTTTAAGATTCATCTTCAATGCAATTAATTTGTCTTGATAGCGGCTCAATAACATAATTGCAGATATCGCACCGACCAATGCCATTGCCATATCAGATTGGGTATCCCAAATGTATCCTTGGGTTCCTAAAAACGCTTCAGCATCTTCACCTGTCAGTTCTGCAACCCACCACTCGATCAGCTCATAAAAAGCTGAGAATGCTAAAGTAAAACACACCGCCAAAAAGTTACACCAAGCCCCCAATTTGACCACGCTTAGACGAATAAACACTTCGCGAGCGAGTAGCACAGGCACAAAGCCTTGGGCTAAGTGACCTACTTTGTCGTAGTTATTCCGGCTACCTCCAGTCCATTCAGCTATCCAATCAAACAATGGCACTTCAGCATAGGTATAGTGGCCGCCAACCATTAAGATCACGCAGTGAATTAGAATTAAGACGTAAGCCAAACTCGTAAGCGGAAAGCTTTTACGAGTAAATGCAAGTAAAGGTAATGCGATTAATGCAGGTAAAACCTCTAAAAACCAAGTGAACTGATCTTTAGGTCCAACAGCAGACCAAACTAGTACTATAAAAAATATAACTAGCCATAAAACGCTTTTATTCAAAATATCTCCCCCATATAAGATATTGTTCTAAATTTAGAATAAACACTTTAGCCATCTAGCCCTCCACAGCGAGCAAAAAAAGTGCTACTTTGTTTAAGCCCAGACTACCTGAAGTTCTAAAATTGTGTGGAAGTTTAACAAACTTTAGCCAAGTCATTGATTACTGGTAATAGCTAGCCTCTTACCAAAATCAAATACAAACTATGAAGTAGGTTAAAACCTCGCAAAGAACGCCTTGCGTTACTTAACTTCGCTGTTGCATTATCACAGCAAGGAGCTACAACTCCTCGGTAATGCACTTAGAATTAAGCTAATGCGAGTGCTCTACAAAGAGTATCTTCCTGGTGGTTTAGGTATATTAATTGACAGTCTATACCGAAACCACGCTAACGCTTGAATTTAGTCGTCTCAACTGTGACGCGCGGTATAAAAATACAAATAAACCAAAAGGGTACATAAATCATGGCGAAACATTCGCTGGACAAGGATAAGATTAAAATCCTGCTGTTGGAAGGCGTCCACCAATCTGCGGTAGATGTATTCGAACGAGCGGGTTATACCAATATTGAGTACCATAAGGCTGCTTTAAGCGAAGAGGCACTACTCTCTTCAATTAAAGATGCTCATTTTGTTGGTATTCGCTCCCGTACCCAACTGACTGAAACAGTATTAACTCAAGCAGAGAAACTTGTCGGGATAGGTTGTTTCTGTATTGGCACCAATCAAGTGAGTCTGGCTGCAGCAGAAAAACTGGGAGTTCCAGTTTTCAACGCTCCTTTTTCTAATACACGAAGTGTAGCTGAATTAGTACTAGGCGAGATCATCATGTTACTGCGTGGGATCCCCCAGCGTAATGCGATGGCGCACCGTGGTGGCTGGCTCAAAAGTGCCGCTGGTAGTTATGAAGCTCGTGGAAAAACCCTTGGCGTTATTGGCTATGGCCATATTGGCACCCAATTAGGGATCCTAGCTGAGACCTTAGGTATGCGCGTTATCTTCTTCGATATTGAAGATAAACTACCACTGGGTAATGCACAGCAGGTTCACTCCATGGAACAGTTAATGTCTTTGGCTGACGTAGTCAGTTTGCATGTGCCAGAAACACCGCAAACAAAAGAGATGATTGCCCACGCTGAGCTGGCCTGCATGCGTAAAGGCAGCATATTGATTAATGCTTCTCGTGGCACAGTGGTCGATATTGACGCCCTTGCCGCCTCGTTAAAAGAGCAGCATTTAGCAGGCGCTGCAATTGATGTTTTCCCAGTAGAGCCTAAGTCTAACAGCGATGAGTTTATTAGCCCGCTACGTGGACTGGATAATGTGCTACTGACTCCACATGTGGGTGGTAGCACTGCTGAGGCCCAAGAAAACATCGGTATCGAAGTTGCCGGTAAGCTCGCTAAGTACTCAGATAATGGTTCAACCATGACTGCAGTTAACTTCCCTGAAGTGTCTTTAGCACAACATTCAGGAACCTCACGCTTGCTGCATATTCACCGCAATAGACCGGGAATTCTAATCCAAATCAACTTGGCATTTGCAGAGAAAGGCATCAACATCGCCGCGCAATACCTGCAAACAACCGCAGAGATTGGTTATGTGGTAATGGAAGTTGATTCAGATAAAGCCGATGAAGCGCTAACAGAAATGCAAGCGATTGAAGGCACGATTAGAACTCGATTACTGCACTAAATTGACTCCTATCCATGCTCGATAGAAACTAAAGGCCGCTTAATATCATTTAGCGGCCTTATTATTTTCAGAAATTCACCGCCAACAATTCCCTTTCTTTATTTCAAGCAATTAGTTTTAAGCCGTTTAAGGATAGTTTTGATAAAGTTGAGGTATGCAACTTTTCGCCGCCAAAGATTAGCGGTACAATCATTTCTCTTCTGGTTAAACTCTTGGACTCGCTCATGACCTTGTCAACTTCTCAGCCGAACTGGCCTTTAAACGGACAGCAACCTACCCTAATGGTATCTCATCTGTCTCATCTTGGTTTAATGTCAGTAACCGGTGAACAGGGGCGTAGCTTTATTCATGGCCAAGTCACTACTGATATTAGCTCGCTCGAAGCAGAACAATGGCGATGGGGCGCTCACTGCGATCCTAAAGGAAAGATGTTGGCAACATTTAGAACCTTTGCCAAAGACGACACCCTATTTATGCTGATGCCAAAGCAAACATTGGCTTTAGATCTACCGCAACTACAAAAATATGCCGTATTTAGCAAAGCTGAGCTTACAGATGTGAGTGAGCAGTGGTTAATCCTAGGGGTTGCTGGCGAGCAAGCTGCAAGCTGGTTAACGGCAAAGTTTGGTGAGCTAAATACTGAGTTAACACTCATCGATAACGGCATAATCATCCAAGATAGCGGCCGCTTTATTGTTATTTTAGAGCAGAGTAAAGTCGATACCACAAGCCTAGTTGCTGATGTTAACCTTTTTGATGCAACAGCATGGCAAGCATTAGAAATTCTCGCCGGCTACCCTAATATTGGTGCAGCCCATAGTGCGCAGTTCGTGCCACAGATGTGTAACTTACAGGCAATCGATGGCATTAGCTTCAATAAAGGTTGCTACATGGGGCAAGAGACGATTGCTCGCATGAAGTACCGCGGTGGCAATAAACGCGCCCTCTATATCGTTAGTGGCACTGTCTCAGCAACATTGGCTGATGAAAGCGTGTTAGAGATGGCTTTAGAAGAGGGAGCGGGGTTCCGCCGGGCTGGTACCATTATTGAAAGCGTCCAGCGCGAGCAGCAAGTGCTATTTACCGCTGTACTTGCTAATGATACACCGCTAGACGCAAGCTTAAGAATTGCTGGCGATGAAGCATCACAATTACACATAATTGAACTACCCTACTCTCTAGAAGATAGTGAGTAATAATCGATGAATTTATTTTAAAAGGCGCTCATTGAGCGCTTTTTTTGTGGGTAGTATTACGTCTCATGATGCTTATCACGGATTTTCGTCACTTCATCCACTATCTGCTTAAAATGCTCTACTAATTCAGGATCAAAATGCTTACCGGATTCACTCTCAATGAGCGCTATGGTATCGGCGACTGTCCATGCCTTTTTATAAGGACGAATTGACGTCAGCGCATCAAATACATCGGCGATTGCCACTATACGCCCTTCGATTGGGATATCTTGACCCGACACCCCAAATGGGTAACCACTGCCGTCCCACTTCTCATGGTGACTCAGTGCAATCCGTCTCGCCATCTCCAGTAATGGATCTTGATGGTCACCAATAATTTCGGCACCAATTTCGGCATGGCGTTGCATCTCATCCCATTCAGGCTCATCTAACTTAGCTGGTTTTTTCAAGATAGAATCTGGCGTGCCTATTTTACCAATATCATGCATAGGTGCCGCGTTATAGATCAGCTCACAATACTTGTCTGGCAAACCAGATTGTATCGCCAATAGGCGTGCGTAATGGCTCATTCTGACAACATGCAGTCCTGTTTCATTATCTTTATACTCAGCGGCTCGGCCTAAGCGCCTGATAATTTCAAAGCGAGTCTCTTCTAGCTCTTTGGTGCGCTCTTTTACTTGCTGCTCTAGTAGCCGTTTTTGGTCGTAAAGCGCCAAGTGTGTTTTAACTCGAGCTTGCACCACTGGCGCACTTACAGGCTTAGTGATGTAATCAACAGCCCCAAGAGCGAAGCCTTGGGTTTCATCGGCTGTTTCAGCCAAAGCGGTAACAAAAATAACTGGAATATGGCAGGTAAGCGGATCTTGCTTTAAACGTTGGCAAACTTCATAGCCATTCATCCCCGGCATCATCACATCCAGTAAAATAATATCGGGCGTACTTTTTTGAGCCAACGCCAAAGCTTTTGGGCCATCAATCGCCACTCTAATTTTGTAATCACTACTCAAGATCCCCACCAGAATATCGATATTCTCCGGGGTATCATCCACAACTAAGATGGTGGCTTTATCCATTAAACCGACTCTCCTTTTTGCTAGGCAGCTAATTTAAATTTGGTTGCTTTTAAGTATAGTCAGCTTTAAAACTGCCGCGCATTTGGATACGCCAATATTTTTCACTATTAACAAACTCAAATAAAACTATCAAACCTCAAATAGCGATCTAATAAGCTCTGCGGCATCATCAAATTGATAGCTGTTAATCATCGCCAGTGCCGGATTCATTTTGTGCCACATATCAGCGGCAACCTGAGCTTTTATCTCCTCCATTTTTTCAACGGCATCCGAGTCAGCTTCCTCTAACATGATCAGCAACTCTACAATCGCGATCTTTAACTCTGCGGCAGACAGAACCTTGATATCCTCAGCCGCTGGCACCACAGATTCTGGCAGGTTTAATTGTGTCATCCATTCTGAAATAGCCTGACAGATCACTTCTATTAGCTGTTTTAGTTCGTCAATTTCAGCAGTAATATCAGCATCACTGTCAGCAGTTAATTGAGCTTCAATGGCTTTAGCAACTTCAACTAATCTCGGTGCACACAAATTGCCCGACACCCCCTTTAAGGTGTGTGCATAGCGGATTGCATCCTCGACTTTACCTTGGTTTAACGCCAATTCTATCTGCTCGGCAGTATGCATCTGCCCGGTATAGAAACGTTCAAATATTCGTCTATAAAGGCGCACCGAGTTCTGCACTAACTGCAAGCCTTTATCAACATCTAGCTCATCATGTTGCGGCCAAAAGAGTACAGCAGCGTCTGTGTTACTATCGCCTAAATCACTGGCTAACACCTGCTCTTTCCGATTACCGAGATACTCCAACAAGGTGGTATATAGCAGCGACACTTCTATTGGCTTGGCGATATGGTCATTCATGCCGACACGCAGACACATCTCTTTATCGCCTGCCATTGCGTTTGCCGTCATAGCGATAACCGGGAGGTCAGCTAACTCAGGAATTTTACGTAGCGCTTGCGTGGCTTGGTAACCATCCATCACAGGCATTTGGCAATCCATGAGCACCAGATCAAATGTCTGTGTTGCTAATTTTTCAAGCGCTATTTGGCCATTATCAGCAATCGACAGTGTTATGCCTACTTGCTCAAGGAACTCAGTGGCAACCTCTTGGTTCATCTCATTGTCTTCCACCAACAAAATACGCTTACCTTTCAGCTGCGCCAGCAGTTTCTGGTTCACCTCAATGCCTTTACGACGCACAGGTATGGCACCGCTTTTACCTAGTGATGACATGATGCCATCCAGCAGACGTGAAGCACTGATAGGCTTAGTGATATAACCTGCGATACCGCTACCCTCGATATGATCGGTCAGTTCGGTATTTGCATGTGCCGAGACGATTAAGATTTTGGGCGGCGTTTCACTATTCGTAATAATTGCCGATGAGGTTTCTAAGCCGTTCATTTCAGGCATTAACCAATCAATTAGCGCTACAGGGTATTGGGTTGCTTTGCAGCGCTCTACTGCTTGAGCGCCACTTTTGACGGTATCAACCTCAAAGCCCATACTTTCCAGTGTGGTGCGCAAAATATCTCGCGCAGTGGCATTGTCGTCAGCCACTAAAATCCGCATCCCTTCTAGCTCTTGTCCCGCCTTAATCAGTTTGTTATCTGCCACTTTGAACTTAACGGTAAAAAAGAAGGTACTGCCGTTACCAAATTGACTCTCTACGCCAATTTCACCACCCATCAACTCCACCAGCTGTTTACAGATAGCAAGCCCTAGCCCTGTACCACCATACTTACGGGTTGTAGATGTATCCGCCTGACTGAATGATTTAAATAGTTTGTTGCGTTGCTCTTCCGTCAGACCAATACCGTTATCCCGCACACTAAAGCGCAGAGTGATAACATCTTCTATACGCTCAAGCTGACTGATAGACAGCAACACTTCTCCTTGGTCGGTAAACTTAACGGCATTGTTCATGAGATTAATAAGTACTTGGGACAAGCGCAGCGGGTCTCCTTCAAGCTGTCTGGGAATATTAGGGGCTACCGCAAACAGCAACTCCAGCTGTTTATCGGCTGCTTTAACCGAGAACATATCGCTGAGATCTTCCAGCATGGTATCGAGCTGGAAAGAAACAGATTCAATATCGAGCTTGCCCGCTTCTATCTTTGAAAAATCTAAGATGTCATTAATAATCCCTAGTAGTGACTTTGAGGCTCTATCAATCTTTTGCACATAATTTTGCTGCTTCTTGTCTAATTCAGTTTGCAAGCATAACTGCGACATACCGATAATAGCGTTCATCGGAGTGCGAATTTCATGGGACATATTCGCTAAGAAATCACTCTTTGCTTTGCTGGCAGCATCGGCTGAATCTTTGGCTTGTTTAAGCTCGTTTGAGATCTGCTTCAATGAAGTAATATTTGCCATCGATAGCACTGCAGAATTGAGCGTACCATGCTTATCTTGAAGGCCAGTTAAGGTCAGATCCATCCACATCACATCACCAGACTGCCTCAATAAACGGATCTCTGCAGTCATACTGCTGCCATCATTTCCCATCAATTGACTAAACAATTGCTTGGCTGCTTCTTTGTCATCGCTATGCTGATAGTCAAAAAAGGAGCTGCCATTAAGCTCATCTGATGATAATTGAACGTACTGACTAAATTGTTCATTACAATCTAAAATGATCCCGCGTTCATCGACATTTACAATACCTATTCCAGCATTATCAAAAAGTGCTCTAAAATGCGCCTCACGCTTAGCTAGCTCTTTATCGATCTGTTTGCGCTCAGTAATATCCATCAAGTAACCATTCCAGATAATACTGCCATCGGCAAGTTGGTTACCGTGTGCCCCCGCTTGTAACCAGCGGATATCACCCATAGGGTGCTGATAGCGAAACTCTTCAGTCCAATTCAAACCCGACGAACTCACCCCGGATAAAGCCTCTATGATATGGGAACGCTCATCGTTGATAATACATTCGGCAACGAGGTCGAAATTATCAATCACCTGGTCTCGGTGAAAACCTAAGGTGGTAATACAAGCACTAGAGAGAAAGGTAAAATTGCGATCGCGATCTGATCGCCAATGCAACTGGTAGACGGTACTCGGGATCGACTCGGTAATGGTTTCAAGTTGTTGCTGAGATTGGGCAATTTTCTCTTGCGCTGCCTTACTGACGGTTATGTCATTAATACTGCCATCAAACCACAGTGCAACTCCTTGGCCATCGTAAATAGCTTTGCCCTTCTCATGCACCCAGTGAATACTGGCATCTCGATGCTGGATTCGATATTGCACTTCAAAGCTTTTCTGTTCGACCAATGCAGTTTCAATGGCATGAGTAGCAATAGCTAGATCCTCTTCAATAATCAGGCTAGCAAAGCTACGCTTACTGTTTTCAATAAAATCTGCTGCGGGGTAGCCAGTAATATCTCCGATATTGTCACTGACATATTCCATCACCCAGATATCTGCAATACGAGTACGATAAACAGCACCAGGAATGTTGGTCACTAAGCCACGAAAACGATTTTCACTGTCTTTAATACGCTGTGCAATCTTGAGTTCTTCGGTCATATCGCGCACCGTAGCAGCCACTTGGCGCTGACCATCGGCATCAACAGGCAATAAGCCAAGGCTAATTTCAACAGGGAACTCACTGCCATCAGCTTTAAGCGCCATCAGATCAGAGCTCATTCCCAGCCCCATCTTGCGATCTCTCCCTTCAGCGACAAACTTTTCACGTAAGCCAGCATGTTTAGGTCTAACTGAATCGGGGACAAGCTGATCAACTGACATCGCCAGCATTTGCGCTTCATCGTATCCAAACAGTAACTGACAACGGCTATTGGTAAAGACCAACTTACCCGCCTCATCAACAATCAACATTGCCTCAGGTGCAGACTCCAACACGGCGTTTGACCAGGCCGCTGCCGAAAACTGCTCAGTCACATCGTTAAATAACATTTCAACCGAGAGTAGCTCTTGATTATCTGACAACAAAGGCTGCATAAACACATCTAGTCGGCGTAATTTACTGCATGAATCCAACATCTCTATTTGATGAGGAGGAACAATTTTCCCCTGCAGCGCCTCATCCATGTATTGCCAATTCTGTTCATTAATTGGGTTGTCGGAAAAGAGTCGTTGATATTTGCGCTTCAATAATTCAGGCGTGATCCCCAGTACTTTTTCAACACCTTCACTGACCTGAGCTATATGCCCATCAGGCTCTAGAGAGCAGTAAAAAGATTTATCACTCATGCCATCAATCAACTTTGCAAAACGGTTACCACGGGAGTCTAGCAAGGCTTGTTCTCGCTCCTCTAGCACCTGTGCCATATCATTAAATTTATCAGTCAGAGTGATAAGTTCACTTGCGGCACCCTTTGGCTTTTCAAGGCGTTTAGTTTCGCCAGCACCAAAAGCTGCAATCCCCGATTCCAGCTCTTCTATAGGACGAGTCAACCGCCTAGCAGTGAAATAGCCAGTGAATAATAGGATGGTTGATATCAGCAGTAAATTTAACGCCAGCGATGAAAACCCTAGCAAAAAATTATTATGTAACTGTTGTTGAGAGGTCATGATTACCACTCGCCAATCGAGTGATGGCACCACGCCGACACTGGCTAAGTAACCTTGGCCCTGGCTATCTTCAACATAGCTATAACCAGGTTGACTACTGCGTACTAAGTTAATAAAAGCCTGATTGCTATCGACTTTAGCCAACCATTTATCAGTACTTTCTGCCAATAATAGAGAATCATTTTGGTGGTAAACAAGTTGACCTTTATCATCTATCACCACAATCCTACCTGCCGCAACATTCACCATTTTAGGAATGGTATTTAGCGCCAGATCAACGGTTATCACCCCATCATAGGGCAATGACTCACCAAAGGGCTGTGAGTAACTGATCATCAATGCATTACCGGCACCTTCATCAAAATAGGGACTTGACCAATAGCCGTTGATGCTATTTATCGCTTTCGTCCACCAATCCCAATTGCCATCAGTGTAATCGTAGCCATCAGCCCCGATATCAATAACCTTAATCTTACTGCCATCACGGTATGCGTAAGGAGCGAATAACTCATTAGAGGAAGACTTTTGAAAGGCAATGGCACTACCGTAAAAATCAGGGTGCCTATCGAGCCTCCGCGTCAGCAGTAGATTAAGTTTTGCTTCATCACTGTATAAACCATTGTTACGACTATCACCGAGAAGATCAGCAATAGATCGGGTATCTGTTTCCGCAGATTTAAGAAGGAATTCAATTCTTCGAGCAATATTGTCAGCTTGCTGTTCTAAATCATCATAGATGTACTGCTCTTCTGCTCGATAGTTAAACCAAGCATTGATGCTAAATACTATTGCCATGATCCCAATTAACGGTAAGGCAATTTGCGATAAAATTCGGCTACGAAAGGTGCGAAGTCTACTCATTTCCATTTTCCACAGGTCTATCGCCGATAAGCAGTGCAGTAAAGCCAAAAATCGATATCGCTGCTTTGACAACGTTTTTTATTGGACTTAATAGGGTTATTAGAACTCGCTAATAAGTGTAGGCAATACTGGCAGTTAACACCTAAAATTCAATCAAATAAGATTTATTGATAAAGGATCCAATTACTCTCACTAAGCGTATACACTGTTATTACTATGCTCGAAAGTAAATATTGAAAAAAGCCAATCGGCACTCTTTGCACCATGCTTTGAGTCACCGACAAAGGAGTGGTAATGGGCAAAAGTATCGTAGCTTTATCTGGAGTATCTAAAGGGTTTAATGACGGTGACAAATATCACCAAGTACTCGATAAAATTGACTTGCAGCTTGAAGGTGCTGATACCGTCGCCCTAACTGGACCCAGTGGCTGCGGTAAAAGCACCCTGCTCAATATCATCGGCGGTTTTGAGTTTATCGATAGCGGTAAGCTGAGCGTATTTGGTGACAACACCAGCCAATGGCAGGACAAACAGTGGAGTCAATTTAGACGCCGCGACCTCGGTGTCGTATTTCAACAATTCAACTTACTCACCCCGTTAAATGTACAAGACAATATTGCGTTCTCACTGCGCCTCAATAAACAGTCGTGGTCACCTTGGGTTGATCACCTCATTAAACAGCTCGGTTTAAATGATGTTAAGAAACGTCATGTTGAAGCGCTTTCAGGCGGCCAACAGCAACGGGTGGCCATAGCACGAGCATTAGCACACCAACCTAGATTATTACTGGCCGATGAACCTACCGGCAACCTCGATGAAAAAGCAGGTTTTGAGGTGATGCAGCTGCTGACCGAACTGGCCAATGAATCCAGCACTAGCATATTGATGGTGACCCACAGCAATGAATGTGCGCAATTTATGAAAAGGCGCTGGCATTTGGAGCAAGGCAAGATAAATGAATAGCCAGTTTAGGTTATCCGTCCGCCTTAGCTTACAGGTATTTGCTCGCCACTACCTGAAAGCACCTTTACAAGCTGGCGCCATACTGCTCGGCTTTATATTGGCGGTGATGTTGCTGATAGGCGTTCGCGCAACCAACGAAAATGCAGTGCGCAGTTATTCCCAGGCAACGGAGTTATTAAGTCAGCGTGCTCAACTTATTCTCGCACCGATTGCCGGACAAAAAATTGTTCCAGAATCAGTTTACATTCGCCTTCGACAAGCCGGTGTGAGTCAATCATTGGCGGTACTAACAGGCACTGTGACCGATGACAGTGGTCAGCGGTGGGATATTCAAGCCAGTGATTTGATTGCCGCACTGTCAGTGCAGCAATTTAAGCAACATTCAGATAAATCAGCTGAGCCCGCACAAACCTCATTGCTTTCAAGTCAGATCCCGTTGGCTAAATTGCTTTCTGGACAGCCTTACATACTCATGAGTGAAAGCTTTGCCGAACAAGCAACCACTGATGGTCAACTTAAGCTTGAAGGTGAATCACTTAACGTTATTAGCTTAGATGACGAGCTTGGGCTCGGTAATGCCATTCTCATGGATATCTCTTTAGGCCAGAGACTATTAGATAAATACGGCAAGCTAAGTTACATCGCATTGTTTGGTGATACCAATAAGCTCAACACGCAAGTGACGCAAATCTTTAGCGAGCAAAGTGCTCAACAGTTTGAAATTGCTGAGCAGGATGAAGGCGAAGGACTGACGAGCCTAACGCGTAGTTTCCACTTGAATTTAACCGCTATGAGCCTACTCGCCTTTGTCGTTGGGCTATTTATCGCTTATAACGGTGTACGTTACAGTTTATTAAAAAGACAAAAACTGCTGGTACAACTGCAACAACAAGGGATCCCACAGCTAGCATTATTAACCGCACTAATGTTAGAGCTACTGGTATTGGTCGTTATCGGCTCTATCCTTGGTTTTATACTTGGCTTGCAACTAAGCCACTGGCTGCAACCTATGATAGCCCTAACACTAGAGCAACTTTATGGCGCTAGATTATTACCGGGACTGTGGCAGTGGAGCTGGCTTTATCAATCTATTGGATTGACATTTGTTGCCGCTATCTGCGCATGCTTCCCACTATTTAATGCATTAGCAAAGCAACCTTTAGCCCGTAGCGCTAGCCGCTTTGAACAGCAACGCCATGCGGCACAATACCAGCGAATTATGTTTATGGTCGCTATTGCTCTGCTCATCCTCGCTGCAATGCTGTTTCCATTAACTCAAGAGTATCAACACAGCCTGGTGTTATTGGGTGTCGTCACGGTGGCAATTCCCTTGCTGCTGCCATTATCACTGCAGTTTTGCCTTAGCCTTTCTACCCGTGTGACTAGCAATGGCTTATGGCAATATGCGGTTGCTGAGAGCAAAGAGTTGATCGCTCCATTGTCACTGGCGATGATGGCGATGTTATTGGCGTTAACCGCTAATATTTCGATGAACACCCTGGTTGGCAGCTTTGAGATAACCTTGAAGAACTGGCTAGATGCCCGCTTGTATGCAGATATTTATATTCGCCCACCTAATGACAAAATCGTAGCCACTGAAACACTGCTTGCTCAGCAGCCTAAAGTAACTGAAATATACGGCCAGTGGGTGCATAACAGCCAATATCAACATACCCCAGTGAGCTTGATGACCCGAGATGAACACTCGCTTAGAAATAGCAATCAAATGAAAGCGCAAACCGATAACCTATGGCCGCAGTTTTTTGGGGGCAAAGCGCTGATGATAAGTGAGCCCATGGCTATCAAGTATCGCCTCAAAGTCGGTGACTCGATCTCACTGCCAGAGTTCGAATCTGCCAAGCAACCTCCATTACCGATTGCAGCCATTTTTTACGACTACGGCAATCCGTTAGGTCAAGTCATTGTTAGTCAGCAAACTTGGCAGCAATTGAACTTGCCCAGCAAACCTAGCAGTATTGCAGCCAGTTACGATGGCGATATCGCTGAATTAGAACAGGTATTACAGCAGCAAGTTCCATTGTCCGCAGCGCAGATGTATAACCAAGCCAAGATAAAACAGCGCGCATTGGAGATCTTTAAACGCACCTTTTCGATTACGTTGGTTCTTAACAGCCTTACCCTTATGGTTGCCGCTATTGGGCTGTTCAGTGCCTGTTTGATGCTCACCAAAGCGAGACAAGCACCGTTGGCTCGTTTATATGCACTGGGCGTGAGCCGAACTCAACTGCTAAGTCTGGTGTCACTACAAATGTTGCTAATTGTCCTGTTTACTTGTCTTCTCGCACTGCCAAGTGGTGCGTTATTGGGTTATCTATTAATTAACAAGGTAACGCTACAAGCATTTGGCTGGAGTATCGCTATGGTTTGGGACTGGCAAGCTTATTTTAGAGTGGTGGCAATCGCTCTAGCTGCCAGCGCACTTGCCGTATTACTGCCGCTATATTGGCAAACTCGCAAACCATTGATCAGCAGTTTGCAGCAGGAGGTATTATGAACCAAGCGATTGTGGTTACGCTCTTGGCGCTTTGCATAACAGCCTGTTCCCCTGCGCAACAAAGCACTGCGGGCATGGGAGAGCTACTCGATGGTAATACACAAGGTTATAGTCCGGTAGAGCCAAACGTCATATTACGCTTTCCAGATGATCATATGGCGCACGATGATTTCAGGCAGGAATGGTGGTATCTCACCGCTAATCTCGAGACTGAATCAAAGCAAAAAATTGGCTTACAGTGGACCCAGTTTCGCATTGCATTAGCACCGCCCTCAGAGCTGAGTAACGAGCAAAATACACCGATTAATAGCACTTCCTGGCAGACCCAGCAACTCTATATGTCGCATACCGCAGTTACCTCTATATCCAACCATTTAGCTGAAGAGAAGTGGTCTCGCGGTCATCAAAGTATTGCTGGCACCCAAGCAGAGCCGCTATCCATTAGGCAAGATGACTGGCAATGGCTAAGCCAGAGCAAGCACCTATTTCCCGCAACACTCAGTGTTAGTGGTCAAGATTTCAGTTATCAGTTACAACTTGATTCAACTGCGCCCTTTCAGCTGCAAGGTGACAATGGTTACAGTGAGAAGAATGCAGCAGGCAGCGTCGCCTCCTATTACTACAGCCAACCTTTTATCAATGTCAGTGGCAATGTAGTCATCGATGGTAAACAGCAGAAAGTTAGCGGACAAGCTTGGCTCGACAGAGAATGGAGCTCGCAGTTTTTATCGAAAACACAGCAGGGTTGGGATTGGTTTGCTATCCGACTCGATAGCAACACCGCACTGATGTTGTTTCAACTAAGGGATGATAGCAAAACCCAGAGTAGTTTTTATAGCGCCCGTGTTATGCATCGAGATGGTCGTGGTCGCAACATTGCCAGTGAGCAGATAAGTATGACTGCCACGGCATGGCAACAGACACAGTCAGGACGTTACCCAATAAAGTGGCGCATTCAAATTCCTTCAGAAAATATCAATATTAGCACCACTGCGCTAAATAATGACTCTAGCATGCCGCTCTCTATCCCTTATTGGGAGGGACCGATCAGTATAGAGGGGAGCCATAGCGGCGAAGGTTACATGGAACTCACCGGCTACTAAGCCGTAATAACCACTCAAACAAAAGCTAAACGAACGATTTTATTACGTTCAAAAAGCAATAGATAAGAATAATTATCATTTACTAAGCTTATGAATATCTTGGATATTTAATGTAGCGCAAGCTAACATTTCGAGTGGACAAAATTCAAACAAGCTTCTAGTCTTTATTAGTAAATTTGAGAACTAGATCACCCTCTAAAAGTTGATCTTGGTCGATAAAAAACCTCAATACCCCTTGTGAGGTATACCCACATTTTCTATGAGGTCTAGACTCGAGTTAAACCTTGGTAAGTAGCCGCAAGATTTTTCATCGCCGTTATTTGCCAAAACAAAGAAGGTAGAAGAATGAGCCAAGAATTTCATATTACCAGCTTAGTCATACATGCAGCGTCCAAGTCTGTAGAAGATATCAAGCAACGCTTGTCTGCCCTTGTTGGCGCCGAAATCCATGCCGTTACCGATGAAGGAAAGTTTGTGGTCACCCTAGAAGGTGAAACTCAACGATCTATCCTCGATAACGTCGAAGCTATTAACGCCTTTGAAGGCGTCATTAATAGCAGCCTTATTTATCATCAAGTCGATCCAGTAGAACAAAAGAGTGAGGAACACCATGAGCATTAGCCGTCGCGAGTTTCTAAAAGCCAACGCAGCAGTTGCCGCCGCAACAGCCGTCGGTGCGACTCTGCCAGTGAAGATAGTAGAAGCTGCAGAGCAAAAAGATAGCATTAAGTGGGACAAAGCACCTTGTCGTTTTTGTGGCGTAGGTTGTAGTGTTCTTGTCGGTACAGATAATGGCAAAGTTGTTGCAACTAAAGGCGATCCAGAAAGCCCTGTCAACAAAGGCCTTAACTGTATTAAAGGTTATTTCTTATCGAAAATTATGTATGGCAAGGATCGTCTAACGACGCCGCTACTGCGTATGACCGATGGCAAATATGATAAAGAGGGTGAATTCACGCCAGTTAGCTGGGATGTAGCACTCGATACCATGGCTGATAAGTGGAAAAACACACTTAAAACTAAAGGCCCGACAGCTGTAGGTATGTTCGGCAGCGGTCAGTGGACAGTATGGGAAGGCTACGCTGCGTCTAAACTGCACAAAGCAGGTTTCCTTACCAACAACATAGACCCTAACGCGCGTCACTGTATGGCATCAGCTGTTGGTGGCTTTATGCGTACCTTTGGTATCGATGAGCCAATGGGTTGTTACGATGACCTTGAAGCCGCAGATGAGTTCGTCCTATGGGGCGCAAACATGGCAGAGATGCATCCAATCCTTTGGGCTCGTCTATCAGATCGCCGCTTAAGCAGCCCGACTAGCCGTGTACATGTACTGTCTACTTACGAAAACCGCAGCTTCGATCTTTCTGATAATTCAATGGTTTTCCGTCCTCAGTCTGACTTAGTGATCCTTAACTATATTGCCAACTACATTATCCAGAATGATGCAGTTAACAAAGAGTTTGTCACCAAGCACACTAAGTTCGCCTTAGGTACAACTGACATCGGTTATGGCTTGCGTCCAGAGCATCCATTAGAACAAAAAGCAAAGAACCCAGGTAATGGTAAATCTGCGCCTATCAGCTTTGATGAGTACGCTAAGTTTGTTAGCACTTATACGCTTGAATATGCAGCGGAGATGAGTGGCGTTGAGCCAGAAAAGCTCGAGCTGATGGCTAAAGCCTATGCCGATCCAAAAGTGAAAGTAATGAGCTTATGGACCATGGGTATTAACCAGCACGTTCGTGGTGTTTGGGCAAACAACATGCTTTATAACATCCACCTATTGACGGGTAAAATCGCAACACCTGGTAACAGCCCATTCTCACTAACGGGTCAACCATCTGCTTGTGGTACTGCACGTGAAGTCGGTACGTTTGCGCACCGTCTACCTGCAGACATGGTAGTTAAAAATCCAAAACATCGTGCTAAAACAGAAAAACTATGGCAAGTGCCTGAAGGGACTATCCCACCAAAGCCTGGTTTCCATGCTGTATTGCAAAGCCGTATGCTTAAAGATGGCAAGCTGAATTGTTACTGGACTATGTGTACCAACAACATGCAAGCGGGTCCTAACATCAATGATGAGATTTACCCAGGTTTCCGTAACCCAGAAAACTTCATTGTGGTATCAGATCCATACCCAACAGTAACTGCAATGG
This sequence comes from Shewanella kaireitica, assembly GCF_023284045.1. Classification (GTDB taxonomy): domain Bacteria; phylum Pseudomonadota; class Gammaproteobacteria; order Enterobacterales; family Shewanellaceae; genus Shewanella; species Shewanella kaireitica. Next base: position 102,294 of record NZ_JAKIKQ010000001.1, on the reverse strand, counting down.
CTGCAGATTTGATCTTGCCAACCGCGATGTGGGTTGAGAAAGAAGGTGCTTACGGTAACGCTGAGCGTCGTACTCACATGTGGCATCAGCAAGTTAAGCCACCAGAAGGTGCTAAGTCTGATCTATGGCAGCTTATGGAATTCTCTAAGCGCTTTAAAGTCTCTGAAGTATGGCCTGCAGAGCTAATTGCTAAGAAGCCTGAATATGCAGATAAAACACTTTATGACGTGCTATTTGCCAATGGCGTAGTTAACAAGTTCCCTGCTGAAGAGTGTAAAGCAGATCTTAATGATGAATCTGATGCGTTCGGCTTCTACGTTCAAAAAGGTCTGTTCGAAGAGTACGCACAGTTTGGTCGCGGCCACGCTCACGATCTAGCAGACTTCGATACTTACCATGAAAACCGTGGTGCACGCTGGCCTGTAGTTAACGGCAAAGAGACCCTACGTCGCTTTGTTGAAGGTAGTGATCCTTATGTTAAAGCCGGTGAAGGCTTCAACTTCTACGGTAAACCAGATGGTAAGGCCGTTATTTTTGCACTACCGTTTGAGCCAGCAGCAGAAGAGCCAAACAAAGAGTATGACCTATGGTTATCAACCGGTCGTGTTCTAGAGCATTGGCACACAGGTTCAATGACTGCACGTGTACCTGAACTATACCGTGCTTACCCAGATGCACAGATCTTTATGCACCCAGAAGATGCCAAAGCACGTGGCGTTAAACGTGGTGATGAAGTGATTGTTGCTTCACCTCGCGGTGAAGTGAAAACCCGTGTGGAAACTAAAGGCCGTAACAAGCCGCCAAGAGGCGTGGCATTTATGCCATTCTTCGATGCGCGCCAACTGGTCAACAAGTTGTTACTTGACGCGACTGATCCTCTGTCAAAAGAGACAGATTTCAAGAAGTGTCCAGTCAAAGTGATGAAAGCTTAAGACTTTTCACCAACACACTTAACTTTAATCGCTTGAGCAAAAGCGGAGACAACGAAAGCAAATGAGTCAGGTCAATCAAAGTAAGTTCAGCGTCAAAGGCGTCAACCGCCGCCAGTTCTTAGCCACTTCGGCTAAGGCAGGTTGCGCAATGGGCTTACTAGGGATGGGAATAACTGCAGTGGCTAAACAGTCAGCACAGTTAGATCCACTCGCGATTAGACCTCCAGGCGCATTAAGCGAAGATGATTTTCTCTCAGCCTGTGTACGCTGCGGTCTGTGCGTGGAAGCTTGCCCTTATGACACCCTCAAACTAGCGCGCTGGTTTGAAGGTGCAGCAACGGGCACGCCCTATTTCACCGCCCGCACCATTCCTTGTGAGATGTGTGAAGATATCCCCTGTGTTAAGGCTTGCCCGTCGGGCTCGCTGGATCATGAACTTACCGATATCGATCAATCAAAAATGGGAATAGCAGTACTTATTGATGAGAAGAACTGCCTTAACTTTAAAGGCTTAAGGTGCGATGTCTGTTACCGGGTTTGCCCGTTAATTGATGACGCTATCACGCTTGAAATGCAACACAATAATCGTAGCGACCACCACGCTATGTTCCTACCTACGGTCAACAGCGATAGCTGCACTGGATGTGGTAAATGTGAACATGTTTGCGTGTTAGAGGAAGCTGCGATCAGAGTACTGCCTGCTCATATTGCGCTCGGTAAAACTGCCGCACACGATACTTATATCAACACTGAAGAAACTACACTTGAGATGCTGAACAAGGGGCTTGAACTATGAGCCACAGCAAAAATAATACCCTGAAAAAGCCGGGCTTCGCCCAGGCGGCAATCGATGAACTAGGATGGTGGCAAGCTCACAAGTTCCTATTCTTACGCCGCTTAAGCCAAGTCAGCGTTTTTGCAATGTTCGCCATCGGCCCTTGGTTTGGCCTGTGGTTGCTAAAAGGTAACCTCTCAGCCAGTGAGCTTCTAAGTGTTGTACCTCTGTCAGATCCACTTGCCAGCTTGCAAGTGCTACTGACAGGTCATATTCCAGAGCTAAGCCTGATACTTGGCGCCGTCATTATCGCACTGTTTTATGCGTTACTGGGTGGTCGAGTATTTTGCAGCTGGGTCTGCCCCGTTAACATGGTGACAGATCTTGCTAGTTGGTTACGCCGCAAAATGAACTTGCCTCGCACCAGTGAGATGCCAAGAAATTTGCGTTACTACTTACTAGCACTCGTGCTTATTCTGCCCGTGCTAACAGGCATGACAGTCTGGGAATGGGTAAATCCTGTTCCTGTATTGTATCGAGCAGTGTTATTTAGCGCTGGCAGTGGTTTATGGATATTAGCCGCCATCTTCTTACTGGATCTGTTTATCAGTGAGCGAGCATGGTGCGGACACCTTTGTCCAACAGGTGCATTATTTGCTCTGCTTGGTAAAGCCAGTCCAGTTAAAGTATCGGCAGTGAATGCCAAAGATTGTGATAACTGTATGGATTGTTTTGACGTCTGCCCTGAAAGACAGGTATTAAAACCTGCCTTGCGAGGACAGCAGCCGATGATAACCGACAGTGATTGCACTCAATGTGGCCGTTGTATCGACGTTTGTGCCCAACGCGTTTTCCAGTATCAAAATCGAATTGCCCTAAAGGCGGAGAACAACCAATGAAAAAAGCACTCACCTTAGCTGCGCTATTGGCGCTTAGCGCTTGTTCTGGTCAGCAAGCAACTTCTCAAGCAGAGCCGGTAAACGTTAGCTCACTTGGTAAGTCAGAGATCACCGATATTCGTGCAGCAGATGCAGCACCGATTTACCCTAAGCGTGGTAAGTCAATTGAGCGTACTTTTGTACATCAACCACCGATGATCCCACATAAAGCCGAATACCCTATCACGCTTAAGAAAAACGGCTGTATGAGCTGTCACAGCCCAGCGAAAGCAAAACGTATGAAGGCGACTCAGATCGATCCTTCACACTTGCTAGCTGACGCTAAACTTAACAATGAGTACTACAACTGTACCCAGTGTCATACACCGCAAGCAGAAAACAAAACAGAGCTTGTAGAGAACGACTTTTCAAACAAGTAATCTTGTTCGATCCTGCTAAGTAAATATCTTAAAACCACCTCTATTGGGGTGGTTTTTTATCATTAAAACTCCTTATAAATCACTAAATAGTGGCCCCCCCTGTTACGACATCAAGCTTAAATACAAAACCACACTCTACATATGTCAGCCTACCTTTGATGCTGGTCAATTAAGTATCCGATTAACTGCCTAACTCTTTAATTATTGACTATAGATCAAAGGGTAGAATAAAAAACACTTAGGGAGTCACTGTGGCAACTCAAGGGCTGACGACCCCGCAGGCAGAGAAGTTATTGAAGCAGTTTGGTGAAAACATTTTGCCAAAGCCGCCCAAAAATAGCTTCTTTCGGCTGTTCGTTATCCAGTTTCGTAGTGCGTTCATTTATGTGCTTCTTGCAGCAGTTATTGCCTGCTTACTCCTTAATCAGCTTATCAACGCACTTTTTATCTCAATTGTATTAATGCTTAACGCACTGATAGGGGCAATTCAAGAATATTCAGCTCAGCAGGCTGCCGACTCATTAGCTAATATGGTTCCCCAACAAAGCAGAGTCATTAGGGATGGGCACCCCATACTGATCAAAAGTGAACAGGTAGTTCCTGGAGACTGGGTCATCCTCAGCAGCGGTGATCGCATCGCAGCAGATATAAAACTCGTTCAATCTATGCAATTTCAAGTTGATGAGTCCGCACTCACAGGCGAGTCCGCATCGGTTAGCAATACAAAGCAAGCACTCGCCGGCACCTTAGTGACTCATGGTCGAGCAGAAGGAGAGGTGTTCGCCACAGGTCTCAATTCGCAGATAGGGCAGATTACTAACTTGGTTCACCAAGGGAGTATTACAAAGCCACCACTGATGCAGAGAATCGATCAATTCACAATGCGAATTGCAATCGCCATAATCATAATTATCGCCCTAATATTTGGCTTAACCTTAGTTCGCGGCGCCGCACTTACTGACGTGTTTTTACTCGGCGTCGCACTTGCAGTCTCTGCCATCCCAGAGGGACTGCCAGCAGCCATTACTGTAGCACTTGCCATCGGTATGAAAAGAATGGCAAAAGCCAATGTGATAGTTCGTAAACTTGTGGCAGTGGAAGCACTTGGTTCATGTACCTTTATCGCCTCAGATAAAACAGGCACCTTGACCGTAAATGAAATGACCATAGGGCAAATATGGCTAGCAAACGATCGGACATACAAGGTTACTGGCGAAGGGTTAAACTCTACTGGCGTTGTTAGCCATAACACAAACAATAGTATGGTCGATTTAGCGGCAGAACCAAATCTAGAGCAGTTAGTCAACGCTGGAATACGAGCCAACGAAGCGCACTTAGTTTATGACAATGGCGAGATACACGCCGATGGGGATGGTGTCGATTTAGCGTTTTTGGTCATTGGACATAAGCTAAGATTATCTCTCAACTCATTGCGACAGCACCAATTAAGACTATTTCCCTATGAGTCAGAAAAGGGCTTGAGTGCCAGCATTGATGCCAGTGAACTAGGCCCGAGGGTTTCAGTCAAAGGAGCGGTAGAAAAGATTATCCCAATGTGTGCATTAAACACTGAATTACAGACCAAAATAATCAACCAAACCCACTTAATGGCAGAGCAGGGTTACCGTGTGCTCGCATTAGCTCATGGCCTTGGCAACCCACAAGATGACCATTTCAACCAACTGGAGTTTCTTGGTTTAGTCGCCATGAACGACCCCCTTAGACCTGATGCAATAGATGCTATAAATACCTGTAAAAAAGCACAAATCAAGGTGGCCATGATCACCGGCGACCATCCAACAACCGCACTAACATTGGCACAACAGCTTAATATAGCCACCAAGAATGATTGTGCGATTACAGGCCAAGCACTCGCAGAGGCTAAGCAGCAAAGCGAATTGCAATTCGATCAGCTCGTCAGTAGCCATAGAGTATTTGCCAGAGTTAAGCCAAAGCAGAAAATGGAAATCACTCAATCACTTATTAGGCAAGGGGAATTTGTCGCCATGACCGGAGATGGCGTGAATGACGCACCAGCTTTAAAACACGCTCACGTAGGTATCGCAATGGGGCTTAGAGGAACTGATGTTGCGAGAGAAAGCGCATCACTGGTACTCACCGACGATAACTTCAGCTCAATAGTCAAAGGCATCATCGAAGGGAGAGTGGTATATAACAATATTCGCAAAGTAATATATTTACTCATAAGTACCGGTGCTGCGGAGATTTTTCTGTTTGTGCTTAGTGTGCTTTTCGCACTCCCTATTCCGCTGTTTCCATTACAGATCCTTTGGCTCAACATTGTCACCAACGGAGTTCAAGATGTGGCTCTTGCTTTTGAGCCTGCAGAGGGCAAAGAGCTGTCTCAAGCCCCCCGCTCTCCGAAGGAACCAATCTTTGATCGATTAATGCTTGAACGCGTATTTAGCAGTGCCCTCACTATGGGGTTAGTCGCATTTTCTTTGTTCGCACTATCACTGCAAATGGGTGCCGATGAAACACAAGCCCGAAACTTAACATTAATGTTGATGGTGTTATTTGAAAATGTACATGCCCTCAATAGTCGCTCGGAACATAGGTCGCTACTTAGGATCCCTTTTTTTAGCAATCCGATATTGCTCGTGGGCATTCTCATTGCACAAGGGATCCATATCGGCGCCATGTATACGCCTGGAGTAAGTGATGCGCTGCAACTAACTCCTATTAGTTTTAGCCACTGGTTAATCTTACTCATTACCGCTTCCGTGCTATTTGTTGTGGACGAACTCCATAAAAGACACTGGCGAACTAAAACAAACCCGACAATAGCGGCTACGATGAGCAATCATCAGCAGGAATAACCAATACATTACTACGGATTCTACTGATTATGGATTCAACCGTATTGCCAATAACGAAACCAAGAATACCGCGACGCTGGCATGCACCAAGTACTAAGTAGCGCGCCTTAAATCGACAAGAAAGCTCATAAAGACAAAGGTCTGGTTCACCAATAGTAATGTGGATACAGTCCGGATCGAGCTCCAACTGGGCGAGTTGCTGTTGATGTTTTTTGTAGGCATCTTTTACCAAGGTGCTGGTATTGATCAAGTCCATATCACGAAGGACTTTAGGTACTCTGATAATGAAAGCTAAGTGCAGTTGGCAACCCGTGGCTTTAGCTAAGGCCTTAGCATGTTTAATGACTGACTCGTTAAGCTGCTTTTTAATCGGTTTTTCATTACCAAGGTCAACAGCCATCATGACAGCATTACCTTTGTGTAGCGGGTTATCGGTCAACAACATAAGGGGGATTTGAATATGGCGAATCAAGTTCCAATCAACAGGGAGATAATGGTCAGCATGATGCACCGCTTTAACCATGAGATCGAAGCCATGACGAATAGAATGATTACAGGCATGTTCAGACAGGTCTTTGCTCCAAACACTATGGATAGGGATTTCTTGTGCTTGCAACTCTTGCAGCTCCGCTTCAATCTTCGCCTCGCGCTGCTTCATGATATGCTTATGAGCTACCGCAGCGAAGCTGGTATTATAATATTCAGCACTGCCAAAGTATTCGAAGCTGTAGGCAAAAATCTCAGCACGTTTACCCAGCCCTTTAGCCAAGTCAATTCCCGCAGCAATAGCATCTACATGAGACTCTTCTCGCTGCGAAATAATAAATACCTTATCCATGGTTTGCTCCAGCTATTATTACCTTACTTTAGCTTAGACAAGCTTGTTCAGATCTGCCGCGCTTTGCAGCAGAGTCATGATCAAGATCAAAAGCGGCGTGGAAATAATTTAAGGAGCGGAAATTGGCAATAGATAGCTTTGTAATTTCCATCTTTCTTATTCTGGTGTGCGGTCGACTGCTGGGCGAGTTTGCAGCTAAGTTAGGCTCACCAGCGGTAGTGGGAGAGATTATTGCAGGATTACTTATTGGCCCCTCAGTTCTCGGCTGGATAAGCCCGCACAATACCCTTTCAGTACTGGCCGAATTAGGGGTGATTTTACTGCTGTTTGATATTGGCTGTGACACTTCCATCAAGCGGCTATATCACGCTAAAGGACACTCTTTATGGGTCGCTTTAAGTGGTATTTTATTCCCTGCAGTTATCGCCAGTGCTGCGGCTGCATATTGGCTCAACTTATCTACATTTACCGCACTTTTTTTTGGTTGTGCGTTAACTGCAACCAGTATAGGAATTTCCATTAGAGTCATGTCACAAGCTAAACAGACTCATACCCACGCAGGGCAAATTATTTTAGGGGCGGCTGTCATCGATGATGTGGCAGGGGTGGTTTTACTTAGTATTCTATTAAATTTCAATGAATCCGGTAGCTTAAACTTTTTATCAATAGTCTTGCTTACCCTCAAAGTCATCATTTTTTTACTCATCGCTCCGCCATTAGCTCGTACGTTAATCTATATAGCACGCGGGTTTCAATCGAGATTCAAACAACCCGGTTATGACGTCTTTATTATCGTCTCTCTCATCTGCCTATTTGCCTGGTTAGCCCACCTATTCGGCGCCCCTGCCCTACTTGGCGGCTTTGCTGTAGGTATTGCTTTATCACGACAATTTGTCTCCCCAATAAACCGCTACCTGCAAAATCCCTTTGCATTTACACATAGGCTGGAAAAGTCCACCAAACCTCTTATCGATGTTTTCGCGCCTATCTTTTTTGTTTACGTTGGAATTACGGTGGATCTAAGCCAGTTGGATATAAGCGGAACAGGATTACTGTTACTCGCTTGGCTAGCGCTAATAGCTATTTTAACCAAACTGGCGGCGGGATTCTCAGCTCAGGGGCCATGGCGAAAAAAACTCACTATTGGCTGCGCTATGGTGCCTCGTGGTGAGGTCGGCTTAGTCTTTGCTGAGATGGGGCGCCAAGCGAGCATCATTCCGCCGAAACTATTCACTGAATTAGTGATGATTATCGTCATTACCACCATCGCAGGGCCGCTAATGTTAAAGGGGTCATTAAAAGAGCAAAAACCTGCTAAACAGTGATTTTAATGCTAATGATTAAACTCATCTTATCTGCGCAATGTCTCTTGCCATTCAGTTAGATTCAGGTAACGTTAGAGCTATATCAATCGACTTAAGAAGTGTCTATATGAAGTCTGGAAAACACGATGCACAACTGCTAAAACTTGCAATGGAAATTGGTGTGGGATATGCCAAGAAAAGAGGTTTTGCTGATTTCGGTCAGGGGATTTCACCGAAAGATAAAGTCGAGTGTATTTACCGCTTATTAGTTAAAGATAACCTCATTCAAGCGCTATCAAAAGACAAAGAAGATGGTCCTAATATGAAGCACAAACTGGTGCTATGGATAAGCCGTCAGTTACCTGCAGATCACGAACTACTCAACTAAACGCCGCAGCTTTAATCGAACCTACTGTAACAAGCTCGGTGGGTTCCGATTACTTTTCCCGCTCTCTTCTACTCATTGTTATAAATCATCATTGATCTTTTCGTGGCTATATTTCGTAAAAACCACTATGAATAAAATAAATCCAAGAAAGTTGCTTCATAGTAAGTGGACAGCCGTTGAGCCTAGAAAAAAGCAGAAACACTTTTTAGTCACTAAAGTAAAATTTGATGAGGAGGGCTTGGTCAGCTTATGTCTATTTGAAGCTGTGTTAACTCGTGCCCAATATCAAATCGATTGGCACGAATTAACAAACGAGGACAAATGGCACTTTGGCTGGCAATAGATTGGCAGTGGGTTATCAGCGCTCGTCTCTACGTTATGCTTTTGCAGTTTTAAGCCTGCTTATTCGTAGACTCTTCAATAATGCACTCTTGCTCATTGATGTTCGCTTTAGCCTTGCTCGATTCTTCTGAGTTTAACGGCATTGCGGCTAGATAAAGTGCTTGAGCAAACAGACCTTGGTAAGATTTCATAGCGGTGACCTCTGATAATGGAATAAATGGTTGGGTATGTGCTTGAGGTCAAAGTAATCTTGTTTATACTATTAGTAAAATGAATAATATCCATCGACTACATTCCATATAAGCATGAATATTCAAATTAAGAATCTACACTGTTTCGTGACCTTGGTTGAAATGGGCAATTACACCCGTGCGGCAGAAAAGCTGCACCTGACTCAGCCAACCCTAACCAAAATGATCCAGCGCTTGGAGGAGAATCTTGGCCAACCATTGCTAATCCGCAATAACCAGAAAGTGATCGCCACAGAAGCTGGTCGAGCACTTATCTGCACTTCACAGCAAATTGTCGGGCAGTGGCATAGACTCCGCGAAGATCTTAATAGCCTTAATGGCCTACAAACAGGGCAACTGCGCTTAGGAGTTTGTCCAATGATGGGTGAGATGATCATTGAGCTCGTTGCCCAATTCAGGAAAAAATACCCAGGGGTTGAGCTGAGTATTCAAGAGTTAGGTGGTTTCGGTGCAGAGCAAGCTTTGCTTAACGACAGCCTAGATCTGACTTTTACCGCTCTACCAACGACCCACACTCAAGAATTCGATAGCTTAGAGCTCAAAGGCTACCCGTTATTAGCTTGCCTGCCGAAAGAGCACCCGCTAACCGAAAAAGATAGTATCTGCTGGCAAGATCTGGCGCCGTTCCCGTTCATCCAATATAACGATGACTTCTCACTGACAAAATTAATTCATCGTTTAAGTCGAGCAGCCAATGTAGAGCTTAATGTCGCCGCTCAAAGTGGCCAGTGGGATTTTATCGCCGCGATGGTTGAAGCTAAAATGGGGGTGGCTATTTTGCCTGAACCTATCTGCCAGAAAGTGAACTCAGACACTTTGATTTATAAAGCACTCAACCCTCAACTGACTTGGGATTTAGCGCTAATTTGGCGTAAAAACTTGCCACTGACACCTGCGGCATCGACTTTCATCAACCTAAGCAGAGAGTTAAGTGTAAGCTAATTATATGTATCCAAATATCGCATAGTTACTACCAAGGACGTATTCGATTTAAATTGTATTATCGCCGCATTGAATAGCCTATCTAACAGATAACCTTGCGAGGATAAGATGAAAAATGCAGTTGATTTGATAAAGGCCAGCCTGTTTGGCGGCTTTCTAGTGGTATTACCCTTACTCCTTTTGTACCTTATGGCCGATGAAATGATAGAACTCCTTATCGGACTATCGAGTCCAATAGTGCAATTGTTACCCAGTTCAGTCATGGGATTGGAAGATCACCCGTTTAGCCTAGCGTTGCTTACCCTTGCGTTAACATCTTTACTATTTGGCATTTTTTTGAAATCCGCTTTCATGAGCCAATTCTTTCGCTATATCGAGCGTAGCACCATCGGTCGTTTAGCGCTTTATCGCTCCATCAAACAACTCGCGAGCGGTATTTTCTGCGATAAGAATTCAGTTAATGAGAACGGTGAATACAATGGAGGCTTTCGCGCCGCGATGCTTAAGAACCAAGATGGTAGTCATCAATTTGCCTATCTAATTGAGCAAGATGATGACTATTCATGTGTGCTTATTCCTCATGCTCCAGCAGGGTTTGCCGGGCCATTGAAATTGGTGCCAAATGAGAAAGTGACCCTGCTCGATGCCAGCATCGGAGATGTTAGCGCGGTATTAAGCCAGTGGGGAAATGGCGCCTTGGCATTAACACCTAGACGTACACCCTAAGCAGATGAGCTTGATTAAGGGAAGAACTGGAAACAGTTCTTCCCTTGTCGTTTTACTTGGTACATTGCAGTATCGGCATGCTCACAAACAGAATCGAATGATTCATCCGCTTGGCAGATTGCAATACCAATACTCAAGCTAACGTTAACATGACGACCTTCAACCTCTAGCGGCTCAGCAAATAGATGCAGTAACGCTTTCGCTAACTTTGCCAATATCGTTTTATCCGTCGAAGGGTAAAGTATCACGAACTCATCTCCGCCTAAACGGGCTGTATCAGCCGTTTCTTTTAGATATGAGGTTAACTTGTTAGTAATCGCGATGAGTACACTATCACCAAATTTATGTCCGTAATGATCATTATGCGCCTTGAAGTCATCGAGATCGATAAATAGCATAGCCCCAGCAGATGCTCGTCGTTTAGGCTGCTCAAAGGCCTCCATAATCGCCTTACGGTTCAATAAGCCGGTTAGAGGGTCTTTGTGTGCAAGCTCTGCCAAACCGAGCTCATACCGCTTCTCTTGCGTTATATCGATATGAGTGCCCATGATCCGCAGTGGTTGACCGTTTTCATCAAACTCAATAACTCGACCACGATCCGAAACCCAACTAACGCTACCATCTTTATGCAGCATTCTATGAGTCACCTGATAAGAGTCGGTTTTACCGTTAATATGATCTTCAAAGTTCTGGATAACCCAGTCTCTATCTTCTGGGTGTAAATTACCTTTCCAACTGTCGATATGAGCGGCGAGTTCATCGATGGTATAGCCAAGCAGTGAGCCCCATTCCATATTGAACATGGTAAGGTTCCCCGAAGGAATATGCTGTTCCCATAAGCATAAACCTGTGCCATCTAATGCTGCATTGAGCTTTTCCTCTAACACAGATTTTTGCCGCACAAGTTCCGCTTTATCGTTCAAAAGCTGCTTATTTTCTTGTTCTAGCGTACCAAGTATTTTCTGTAGCTTAGCCAGTTCAGCTTTTACCGCTTCCATTTATCTACATTCTGATGAGCTAACAACACCCACCAATAACCTCTTTATGCTGCAATCCCAATTGAGCTAAAACTACTGACAACAGTTGTTAAACACAAGTTATATAATACTATCGACTGATAAACGATAAATTTTAGACATAAAAATACCCACCGACTAGGTGGGCATTTTTAATATTAACCGCTAGTAAAACAACACGCTAAAGCTCGACGTTGTTTTATATTCAGTGCTACGCGACTGGCGATACCACGAACAGCAATTCACCTTGCGATACCTGCTGTCCATTACTGTTAAGAATGCGCTCAATACGGTACTGCTGATCTTCAGGGTACAATACGGCGTTCTTGCGGTTAAAGCCTGCTAATGTCACTTGTGAGAACATCTTCATCGCTTCAGTTAGCGCTAAAGTCTGATCCACGGTAACAATGTCACCCTCTTTAACAAAGTCTGCTTCACCCGGTGCTGGAGAGGTATAGAAGATCCCCGCGCCTTGAGCCATCACTTTAAGCTCGTTACTTTCACCAACACGCAGTGACTCAGTATCAACGCCAACAGTTTCTGCCGCCGCTTCCATTTCAGCAATAAGCTCTGGAATATCAAGCTCAGCCATAAAGCGTGGTAGGTAATTGGTGTCGTAGACACCTTCATTGAAGGTGCCATCTTTAAGAATGCGTGTTAACAATGGAATGTTTGACGCGATGCCTTTAATAACCACTTCGTTAGCTAAGTAATCGTGTAGCTTGTTAATAACGTCTTCACGACTCTCACCGCGACAAATAATCTGTGCGATCAAGCTATCGTAGTAAGGCGATACCTCTTTATCTTTACCAGCGATTGAGATGATCTCAATATCATCACGCTCTGGCATCTTGTATTCAGTGATAAGGCCCGGATTTGGTAGTAATTGTAAAATACCATTGCTATCAAGTGCCGCTTTCTCAGCAGTAACACGCACTTCCATGGCATAGCCAATCTCTTGTGGTTCAAGATCTGCAATCGAGCGACCCGCTGCAATATCGAAACCTGCACTAACGATATCAATACCTGATGTCGCTTCGGTCACTGGATGCTCTACCTGTAGACGGGTGTTCATTTCCATAAAGTAGACTTCATTTGCGTCTAAGTTATAGATAAATTCAACGGTACCCGCGCCCATGTAATCAGTCGCGTCACCCAGTGCACGAGTATATTCCATCACACGCTGCTTAAGTTCGTCAGGCAACATGGTTGAACCAGACTCTTCAACCACTTTCTGGTTGTTACGCTGCACAGAACAATCACGTAAACCCAGTACCTTGGTATTACCAAATTGGTCACGCAGTAACTGCACTTCAATATGGCGTAACGAGGTGACATATTTCTCTAGGTAAAGATCGCCATTACCAAATGCAGCAGCAGCTTCTGTAGAAGTCTTTTGGAACAATTCAATCATGTCTTCAGGACGCTCTACAACCTGAATACCTTTACCGCCACCACCTTGTACCGCTTTAAGCAGTACTGGGTAACCAATCTCAGTCGCTACGTTTACCGCTTGCTCTGCATTAGTCAAAATACCGTGGCTGCCGGGTACTACAGGTACACCTTGGTCTTGCGAAGTCTTAATCGCATTCGACTTGTTCCCCATGGTCGTCATACTGTGGACACTTGGTCCGACAAAGTTAACGCCGTTATTCACACAAAGCGCGGCAAACTGCGGGCTTTCAGATAGGAAACCGATACCTGGATGCAAGGCGTCAACATTTTCGTATTCAGCTACTTTCAATACTGAGTATGCGTTGAGGTAACTTTCATCTGAGGTGTTACCACCAATACAAACCAGTTTGTCGTTCGCTTTAAGCATATCAGCAGGTACAGATGTCATATCTGGATCTGATGCCACTAGTACAACGTCGATGTTGTTATCATGCGCCTTACGGATAAGTTTAACCGCAGTACAACCACGAGCATGAACCAATACTTTGTTAATTGGCTTCATCAATGCGCGAGGGTCGTCTTGAACAATCTCTTCATCTTCGATTTCAGCTTCAGGCACTAGTGTCGACAACGCATTATTAATAATGGTTTCGATCTTACCGCTAGGCTTAGGCATGAGTGGATCGATGCTGCTCAACTGGTCATCTAGCGTACTGCTGAACGGGTTTTCAACTAAACCATTCATTGCACCTGGTACTTTAGACAAGTAGTTCGACAGCGTAGAAGTTGATGGCAAGTATGCAGGCACAACCATTTGGCCAGCAAACGGCATGTTAGTCCCCGATAGGTAGTATGTTTGCACCAAAGGATGCGTCACAAAACTCGCCTGTGCACCACCAGTACAATCACCATAACCGAACATCAATACAGGCAATTCATTATCACGAATAAAACGTGTAATACGGTCGTTCACTACAGCCATTGAAAATAGTGCTGCTGCACCTTCTTTAGTTTGCATACCGCCAGAACTAATAAAGCAAATAACCGGAAGTTTACGCTTAGCACATTCAATCAGTAGTGCACTGAACTTCTCTGCTGCGGCCATATCAAATGCACCCGCTTGGAATGCAGTGTTTGACACTGCAACACCAACGCGCATTGGCTTGCCTTCACTGTCAAAGTCAGCCACACCAGTGATTAAACCACATGGGCGGATACCTTTATCAATAGCATCTTCAATAGAAAGGCGGAAACCTGGGAAGTTCAGCAGATTAGCTGACATTTTATCGCCATTGATCTCTTCGAAATCAGTGAAGAACTTACCTATGATGGCATCCCAACCCATTTTTCCTGCACGCTTTTCATCGCGAAGCACTTTTTGGATCAGTAGATCTTGATAACCCATGGTCAAACGGTTCCAGAAGTCTTTACGACGACCGATACGTACAGGGTTAATTGCGCCAGTGTATTCACTGCTTTCCTCTTCGCTGTCAAAATACTCAGGGAGTAAACGTTCGAAGAAGTAGGTCAAAATAACAAATAAACTGTCGTTCAGTTGTGGGAAACCAACACTCTTCCACTGCTCTGTTCGAGTTAGTAGCTCAGCGCGGTTTGACTGAGACATAAAGTACTTCAGCCACTTGTAGAATTTGTTCTTATCGTTAGCCACATCTTGAGTAGATAGTGCTCTGTCGATAGAGTCATGCAATAGGTTATCCACTGAACTACGAGACAGGCTCTTAGACATCATCGCTTCTTTAGCGATAGAAGCCAGGTTACCCACTACGTTGTCGTACAGTGCGTTAAAGACCAAAATGTTATGACACTGCCAGATGAAATCTTCACGCAGTTCATCGTGCACAATCACATCAAGTACAGTGAGTTGATTCAGCTCTGGCCAGTCTGCTTGAGTCACTTCTGATGGCAATGTTTCAAGGTAGCTAATTAGCCCTTTGAAGTTATTCTCTGCATTGCCTTTCCAGCGGTGGTATAGCGACCAGCTGATATTAAAGATAAGCGCTTTACGTGCTTTCTTGTAGTTCTCTTTTGGCTCACCCAAAATCAAACGCGTCAGCATATTACGCTCAGTTGAAACATCATCACGCTTAGAGGTGAAGTTACCCCAAAGCTTATTCAGCTCTTCGTCATAAACCAATTTATCAGGGCTTGATAACCAAGACTGGAATACGCGATCTTGCTCTTGTTGAATACGGGCTAGCAAATCACCTTCAGGTACGCTGACCTTAGACAGGCGGCCATACTGCTCTTGTGAGATAGAGTGGATGCGACTGCGTAGTGTTAGGTAACGCAAGTAACGGTAAGTACTACCAAACAGGTTTAAGTGCATGGTTGGGTTGTTAGCTACTGCTAGCTCAGCATTGACTTCTAGAGCCGCTAAGTTTTTAGACGGAGCTAAGAAGCGCTCTAGACTGCGGTCATAATGCTCACGTAAATCCGATGATTCACGTACAAACTGTACTGCGGCTTTTTCAACAGCTTCAACACTGCTGATAATAGCACGGCGCAAGTTATGTTGACGTTCATCTCTGTCTGACGGCGAGAAATCGACAATGCCATCAATGCAGCCAGAGGTGTATAACTCTTCAGGAGAAACACCTACAGATTTAGCACATTCTTGCCAAGACAAGTTGTACTTACGCGCAATACTTTGCAAGCCTTGTGGCTGAATTGTGTTGAAAATACCGTCACGCAGTGACAATAAGATATTTGCTGCAGCCAGTGGAATAGCACCACCAGAATAACCAGCACCAATCACAATACCGACTGTCGGTACGTCAACATTGGCACTCTCTGCAATTGCTTTAGAGATTGAGTGGGCTTGGTTTTGGCTGTTAGCAATCTCACCAGCATCGGCACCTGGAGTGTCAATAAGGTAGATAATAGGCATAGACAATTCGGCAAAATGACGAATCGCTTTACAACAAGCTAGGTGATGCTCAGGCATCCACGCACCGTTTGCTGTAGTACGCTCTTGTGCAACAAAACCGATACGGCGAGTACGAGATCCAAAATTCAGTTCAATCTCTGCACTATAAAAAGGGCCGATGTGGGTTTCAGTAACAAGCTTGCCTTTAAGGTCCGCAATCATGCGTTTCGCACCCGGGCGGTTCTTGTCTTGTGTCGGTTGGATCACCTTAGTGACATAACCATCAACGTCTAATCCAGCAAGATCTTTTAGATTTGCTTGGATTTCGTCATCACCAAGAAGACCTTTAATCTCCTCAGATAGTGTCTGTTTACTGTGCTCAGGAAACAGCGAAAAGTCTTTAGCCAATTGCTCTGCTTTTAAAAAAAGCGGATCGGCAGTTTGCGCTTGAGTCATGTTAGCGGGCTGATTTTTGCTGGTCATCGAAAGATCCTCTGCTTTTAGCCTCTGAAATTTTTAGCCCGTAAATATAACTTTGTTATCCTGTCAATTGCTATTAAACTGCACTAGACGCTTTGTTCCATTTTTGAGACAGTGAAGATAACATGCCAGATTTAAACGGTATGATGCTGTTTGCAGCGGTTGTTAGAGCCCAGGGTTTCTCTCAAGCCGCCCGCGAAACAGGCATGCCAAAGTCAACCATTAGTCGCAAGGTTGCCCAGCTTGAAGAGCAGCTAGGGGTTCGGCTTTTACAGCGAGATACCCGTAATCTGAGCTTAACTCAGGTTGGCGCGCTATTTTTCCAGCATTGCACCAGTATAAGCGATGAAATAGAAGCTGCCAAAGCGACTATCGAAAACACCCACAATGATGTCTCTGGTTCATTGAGGGTGGCTATACCTGTCTCTTTCAGCCAAGAGCTAATCGCTAATCTTTGTAGTGGCTTTATGCGGCTCTACCCCAATGTTGAACTCGATGTGCAGTTTACCGATAACGATGTTGGGCTGGTCGGTGAAGGTTACGACATTGCGATTAAGTATGGTCCTTTGCAATCAAGCGATTTAGTGGCGAGGTTATTATTCGAACGCCAACCGATATTAGTGGCAAGCCCTAGTTATTTGAAAACTCATGGCACCCCAGCCAATCCACAAGAACTGGCAACACATAGCGGCATATTATTAGGAACATCGCGCTCAGCACCTATCTGGCCCTTAGGAAAAGGGACACGTAAGACGATGGTGAACTTTAAGCGTAAAGTCAGAGTTAACAGTGCGGTGATGGTCAAACAGCTGGTGATGGATGATTTTGGTATCGCCATGCTATCTAACTCAGTCTGTAAGAATGAACTGGCCAGCGGTTCGTTAGTGCCCATTTTACAAGAGTGGCCTATGGAGGCCTTTAAGGTTTACGGTGTCTACTCCAGCCGCCGACAACTGGCAACCAACATCAGTGTCTTTCTCGACTTTTTCCATAAACGTTTCACCAGTCAAGAGTCACTGCAATCTTTGATGGTATAAAATAACGCTTTACATCATCTGCTCTGATTGCAGGATCTGCATCACTATCGTTTTTCGTAGTGGCGCTTGTTGTATATTGGCCAGATCAAGATTTAGCGCAAAATAAACAGTGCGCTCATCCACCTCGACCCAACCTACCCACCAGCCAATGTATTTGTCTCCATGATGGCCAAACCCAGTTTTAGCGTAAATGGTGTCATCTTCGGTGGACTCGGTCAGCATTAGCTGTTTAATGATCCGCTGTGACCGCTGGCTAACCGCTAGGGTTTCATCGTGCAGTTTCTGCAAAAACTGTAACTGTTCTATAGCACTAATCCGTATATCGCCATCTAACCAAAAGCTATCCAGCTCAGGGCCCAGCTTCTGGTTACCATACTCTAGGCTTGCCAGCATATTAGCCATCCGCTGTTTACCTATATCTCGGGCAATTTGCTGAAATATTGGTACCACTGAATACTTAAATGCGCTTTTAAAGCTGTGGTCTTGATTCCAAGCTTTAAAAGCCCGTTGTTGCTTATCCCACGGATAGGCTTGCTCTGCTCCAGCAACTACCTCTAACTCCAAACCAATTAATCCATTGGCAATTTTAAAAGTCGATGCAGGAATGAAGCTTTTATTGGCTCGGCTTATATCATTAGTGGTCAAAGTCTGTTGCTGGGGATCAAACAGCACTAACACCCCCTCGACTTGGTGCTGCTGAAATACTGAGTCCCAGTCGGTTGTTAATTGCGGAGTCAATCTTAACTCTGCCAATTGAACGCTATGGTCATCGCTATCACTGGCATCAACAATCAGTGCTGCTGCAGCTAATAGGGTGAACAACAGCAGCGGTACTATTTTTGTCATTGTAAGCCTCTTCATTCTCTTTTTATTGCACTGAGCTTTGTATCCATAGTAGCGGTTATTAGGCGGTGAAAAATGGCTATATGAAGATCAATTATGGCCAAATAATGGCAGTAGGAGCCTCTCAAGCTGAAGAATTATTCGTCGCTTTCAATGTTTTCATGGCTAAGGCATACTGAAGCAAATGAGCTAATAGCCTGAGAGTTCAGCTTTTACTGCTTACAGCCAGTAGCAAAAACTGAGAATAATAACAAAGGATGTAGTAATGAAATTATCTAGCATGGCACTTGTCGCCACTGCACTTTTTGTCAGCGCAACTTCAACTGCTGCTTTTGCAAAACTCGATGTTGAAGAGGCTAGATTACCTGCTGCAACAGAGGCAATGCCTGATGTCGTCAGCCGCTACCAAGCATTTGTTAGCAACCTTGCTGACAAATACGCCCAGCACTCTGATGAACTAAAAATCACCAAAATGGTGGCGCACCAAGGTTTACGCTTATGGCAGCAAGCAGTGAGAGATGTACAGTCAGGTCACTTGGACGATCGCTCTTTGTATTGGAATCGTCTTGCGATGCGAGAGCTACTGAAGACGCAAAAGCCGGATTTTAATATTGCCGCATGGCAGCGAGATATCCTTATCAAAGCTGTTGAAAAATCATCACGAGGTTTAAGTGACATCGCTTTTAAAGATGATGCCGAGATTAAAATTCTACTAACAGGGTTTGATCCTTTTTTCCTCGATCGACATATCGACCAGAGTAATCCATCGGGCTTAGTAGCTCTGGCGCTGGATGGCTACCGCTTTAATATTGATGGTAAACAGGCTCAAATTGAAACTGCGATGATCCCAGTGCGATTTGCCGATTTTGATGATGGACTTATCGAGTCAATATTAACGCCTATCTATCGTGACAACAGTGTTGATATGATATTTACCGTCAGCATGGGCCGCGACGAATTTGATATCGAGCGTTTTCCAGGACGTAATCGCAGTGCTGCAGCGCCTGATAACTTAAATGTACTGACCGGTGCTAGCAAACAAGCCCCAATCGCACCTTTATTTAATGGTGGCACACTTAATGGTCCTGAATTTGTTGAGTTTTCGCTACCCGTTGCGGCAATGCAAACTGTGGCTGGCCCTTGGAAAGTTAATGACAACCATACGGTGTCGACGTTAGCGCAAGGCGAGTTTCAAGCGAAATCATTAGGACAACTACAAAGCGCAATCTCGGTGGAGGGTTCTGGCGGTGGCTATCTATCCAATGAGATCTCCTACCGTGCCATATTGTTACAAAAACAATTCAATAGCAGCATTCCCGTTGGCCATATCCACACACCGCGTATTGCAGCATACGACGTAAAAGTCGAGCACGATATTGTCGAACAAGTAAGAGCCATGGTAGAGGTGGCTGCAGCAACTCTTTAACCTCTGCTGGTATGGCACTATTGTCTCAGGTAACATTGATGAACTCGTGCAGTGCGAGTTCATCAACCATGAGTTAATTGAGTCAATGTTCAAAGCGCTTAACCCTTTCAAGTCCAGCCAATTAAAAACCAGTTCTCTGGTAAATTACCCTCAGCTGACGTTCAACGACCCATTGCAGCAATCCATTGCGGTTCAGGTTGAGCGCTGTTATCAAATAGCGGAATCGGCATTGTCACAACGGTTCCCACGGCCAGAGGTCAACTTTAAGCTGCGCGGAAAAAGTGCAGGCACTGCGCATTTACAACTCAACAAACTGCGCTTTAATCCGCTGTTACTTAAAGATAACTCACAAGCTTTTGTTGATGATGTGGTGCCACATGAGATCTGCCATCTATTGGCTTTCCAGCTCTATGGCAGAGTAAAACCTCACGGTCTTGAATGGCAACGCTTAATGCGTCAGCTTTATCAACGCCAACCTCGCACTACCCATAGCTTTAATACCCAATCAGTCGAAGGTAAGACATTCGAGTATTTTTGCGGTTGTGGCTCGGTAAACCTGAGCATCAGGCGTCATAACAAAGTTGTACGAGGAGATACCCAATACCGTTGCCGTAAATGCGGCCAGAACCTGCTAAATTCTAAACCCAGCTAATGCTTTCAACCACTTCACATATTGCTCCAATACCCTTGCTCCCTTACAATCGCCGCAAACGAGCCTACGATTCGTTAGTATTGGGGATTAAGATTGAACAGCAGTGGATTAAAAACGCTTTTATTAGCGCTTAGTATTATATGGTTTGCACCTCAGCAGAGCTTTGCCGAAGTAAAGCACCCAACCAGCTTTAGCCAAGCGAAACGTTTAGCTAAAAAGCTCTACAGCGAATCTTTACCCGTCAGCAGTTTCTATTGTGGCTGTGATATTAAGATTGAAGGCAAAAAATGGCGAACTGACTTTGAGCACTGTGGTTATCAAGTACGTAAACAGCAAAAAAGAGCAGCAAGAATTGAGTGGGAACATATCGTCCCGGCTTGGGAGTTCGGCCACCAACGCCAATGTTGGCAACAAGGTGGACGAAAAAATTGTGGGAGGACTGATAAACTATTTAAAAAGATGGAGTCAGATCTGCACAATTTAGTGCCCGCTATTGGCGAAGTAAATGGCGATCGCAGTAACTATCGCTTTAGCCAGTGGAATGCCAAGCCCTTGCAATATGGCCAATGCGATATGAGCGTTAACTTTAAGTCGCGAAAAGTGCAGCCGCCTAGCTATACTCGAGGGCAAATAGCCCGCATTTATTTTTATATGCAAAGCGCCTATGGGTTACAAATATCCAGTAGCCAATTAAAGTTATTTAAAGCATGGGATAAAAGCTATCCAGTTGATACTATTGAGTGCAAGCGAGATCAAGCTATTGCAAATGTACAAGGTAACCACAATCATTTTGTACAAACTCAGTGTCAGCAACTAATCTCAGCATCGAACATCGCAGAATAAGGCAAACCTGTACCATGAGAGTTCCAAGAATTTACCAAGCCTCTTCGTTGGCTATTGATGAAACAGTGTCGCTACACGAGGAAGCTGCAGGTCATGTCGGTCGCGTCCTGCGAATGGCTGCAGGAGAGCAAGTCTGTTTATTTAATGGCGATGGTAATAATTATCTGGCTGAGATTATCAGTGCCAGTAAGAAAAACGTCGCGGTAAAGGTCTTATCTTGTGAAAGCAACGACAGCGAGTCGCCACTGCATCTACATTTAGGTCAAGTGATCTCCCGTGGAGACAGAATGGACTTTACCATTCAAAAGTCTGTCGAGCTGGGGGTTAACACTATTACACCGCTTTTCTCTGAGCGCTGTGGAGTCAAATTAAGCGGTGAGCGCTTAGAGAAAAAGATCCAGCAGTGGCAAAAAATAGTCGTTAGCGCCTGTGAACAATCTGGTCGCAGTGTGGTACCGGTTATTCGCCCCGCCATGCAACTGAGTGACTGGTGCGCAGAAGAGACAAGCTCGCTGAAGTTGAATTTGCACCCTAGAGCCTCTCACGGGGTTAATGGCCTCAGCTTACCTAACAATCGTGTGCGTTTGGTTATTGGACCTGAAGGTGGTTTATCAGCAACAGAAATCACCATGACAGAAACCCATAAATTTACCGATGTACTGCTTGGCCCAAGAGTACTGCGCACCGAAACCGCTGCGCTGACCACTATTACCGCTCTGCAGCTCAAATTTGGTGATATTGGTTAAACTTAACGCCGCAGTGAATTAGCTTCACCAATGATAAGAATATCAGTTCGATGCTGGAAAAACGGCTTAATAGCCCCCATGTTAGCAGTTGACTCGAAATATAGAATAAGGAACAAGTTCCATGATAAAACTCGGTATCGTGATGGATCCCATCAGCGACATTAATATTAAGAAAGATTCAAGCTTTGCCATGTTAATGGCTGCCCAATCTCGCGGTTACCAACTGTTTTACATGGAGATGAATGATCTAGCCATGGTTAATGGCCAAGCGATGGCGACCATGCGTGCATTAACAGTCAAACAAGATCCACTCGGTTGGTATCAGCTTGAAGAAGCTATCGACACTCCTTTGGCCGATCTAGATGTTATTTTAATGCGTAAAGATCCTCCATTCGACACAGAGTTTGTTTACTCAACTTACATGCTCGAGCGAGCCGAAGAGCAAGGCGTGTTAATTGTTAACAAACCGCAAAGCCTACGCGATGCTAACGAGAAACTGTTTACCGCTTGGTTCTCAGAGTTTACTCCAGAGACTGTGGTTACCCGTGATGAACAACGTATTCGTGCTTTCCACAAAGCAAAAGGCGACATCATTCTAAAACCATTAGATGGCATGGGCGGTAGCTCTATTTTCCGAGTCAAAAAAGATGACCCAAATCTTGGTGTGATTATCGAAACCTTAACCAGTGAAGGCCAGCAATATGCAATGGCACAAGCCTTTATTCCAGATATCACTTCAGGCGACAAACGTATCTTGGTTGTCGATGGCGAACCCGTCCCATACTCGTTAGCACGTATTCCGCAAAAAGGTGAAACACGTGGTAACTTAGCAGCCGGTGGCCGCGGTGTTGCTCAACCATTATCTGAGTCCGATTGGCATATTGCCCGCACCTTAGGTCCTGAGCTTAAAAAGCGCGGTCTAATCTTTGTTGGGCTCGATGTTATCGGTGACAAACTGACTGAAATTAATGTCACCAGTCCAACTTGCATAAAAGAGATTGAAGCTGCTTTTGATGTCGATATTAGCGGCATGTTAATGGATGCCATCGAAGCTAGAATCAACAAATAACCAGTCCAAGGACCCGGTATGACTTTTAGAAACACCTTTACTTGGGTCCTTAGTGCCCTTGCCATATTGCCACTGTATGCTGCAGCCAATATCGATATTACAGATGCACCATCACGACCTAAGAATATGATCATCATGGTCGGCGACGGCATGGGTCCAGCTTATACCAGCGCCTATCGTTACTTTCAGGACAACCCTGATACCGAAGAGATCGAGCAGACTGTATTTGATCGCTTGTTAGTGGGTATGGCATCCACTTACCCCGCGAGAGAGAGTGGCTATGTAACCGATTCAGCGGCATCAGCGACTGCACTTGCCACTGGGTTTAAAAGCTACAACGGCGCCATCTCAGTCGATACCAATAAGCGACCATTGACCACCATCATGCAGATGGCAAAAGCGCGTGGCATGTCAACAGGTGTGGCAGTGACTTCACAAGTAAACCATGCAACACCAGCAGCCTTTTTAGTGCATAACGAAAGCCGTCGCAACTACGACGCAATTGCCACCGATATGCTGCAGTCTGATGCTGATGTCATTTTAGGTGGCGGACAGAAATACTTCTCTGAAGCGCTACTAGGCCAGTTTGAAGCCAAGGGCTACCAGCATATTAATGACTTGGCTCAGCTTGAATCGATCTCTAAACCAAAAGTCATTGGTCTGTTTGCCGAGGTGCAACTGCCATGGGTGATTAACGATACAGACGCAAATACCTTAAGCCGTTTAACCCAGAAGTCTTTAGAGCTACTATCGCAAAATGACAAAGGCTTTGTACTATTGGTTGAAGGCAGCTTAATCGATTGGGCTGGACACAATAACGACATAGCTACCGCCATGGCAGAGATGCACAGCTTTGCCAACGCGATGGAAGTAGTCGAGCAATATGTTCGCCAACACCCAGATACCTTACTCGTCGCAACTGCGGATCATAATACTGGTGGCCTCTCTATTGGTGCGAATGGCGAATATGCTTGGGACACCGAGCTGCTTAAAGGCATTAGCGCTAGCCCATCAAACATTAGCGTAGCAGCCATTGCTAATGAAGAGTGGCAGGCAGGTGTAAGCAAAAGCCTTGGTTTTGAATTAACAGCCGAAGAATTACAACAGTTGAGTAATGCGCGCATGCAGGGCAATGAAGCATTGCAAATAGCCCTGAAGAAGCTTATCGATATCCGCAGCCATACAGGCTGGACGACAAGTGGCCACACCGGCAGTGACGTGCAAGTCTTTGCTGTAGGCCCAGCCGCCGATCTGTTTAAAGGCAATCAAGACAACACCCAGATAGCTGAAAAGATGATGAGTCTGCTGCCAAAGAAAGATTAGTCTAATAACAATCTAACATTAAGAATAAATGCCAGTTAATTTTTGTGGTTAGCTGGCATTTTTATATTGGTGCAATGTGCATATTTAGGCCAATTGGGTATAATTACTGCCACTTAACATCCGACCTTGAAAACTCATGCTAACCAACGCTTCGCAAGTCCTTCTTAGAAATAGTGATTTAGTCAAAGACCAATCTGTATTAGTACTCAACTACGAAGGTGATACACTTCTTAAAGCGCTGTTAGATAGCGCGTCGAGCGTAAGTGCCTTAGCATTGGATTTTCATCACCACCTTATAATGCAGCCCTACGCAGCCAAAAATCTGCAATTGTATTTTGGTCATCAGCTGCCTAGCCAAGAGTGCTTTGATAGCGTCATAGTCTATTTTCCAAAAGCCAAAGCACTAGCACCGTATCTATTCAACTTAGCGGCGAAACACCTTAAACCTCAAGGACAGCTCATTGTTGTTGGTGAGAATAAAGGCGGTATTAAGTCATTACCTAAACAACTCCCTGATTACTTCGACAAAGCATTTAAAATGGATAATGCCCGCCACTGCATCGTATTCACCAGTGAGCTAAATCGACCCGCACCAGAGATAAAACTGCAAGATTGGTACAGCAAGTATCAACTGCAAACCCCACAAGGTGAGATCACTATCTGTAACCTGGTAGGCGTGTTTAGTGAGAAAAAACTTGATGAAGGCACTAAGTTACTGCTCGAAAACCTGCCGAAAATGCAAGGGAATGTGCTTGATTTTGGCTGTGGTGCAGGGGTAATCGCCGCAGCATTACTAACGGCACAACCGACACTCAAGCTTGATTGCGTCGACATTAACGCGATGGCTCTAGCCTCTTGCAAACTAACAATGCAAGCCAACGGACTTAACGCCAATGTATTTGCATCTGACGGCATGGCGCAAACCAATCAGCACTACAATGGCATTATCTCTAACCCTCCTTTTCATGACGGCTTAACCAGTACCACCAATATTGCGACAGATTTCGTCAAAGCCAGCGCGGCCAATTTAGTACGGGGAGGGTTGTTCCATATTGTTGCTAACCGCCACCTACCCTATTCGGATTGTATCGCTGAAAACTTTGGCAACGTAAACGTCAGTGCCGAGAATAACCGCTACAAAATATACTCCAACACAAAACGTTAAAGCAGAGTATTAAAGTATACTTTGAACCTCTAACCAGCTGATTATTCTGCAACCAATATCGTGTTACATATTCACTGATATCTTTGTCAAATATTGTTAATTTAATATTTCCGTATACGGATATTATATGCTTATAATCAAAGGTAATATCTCTTAGAAAAAGAGTAAATACTAGGGGTTTGCATGCTGCATCCGGAGCTTATAGAGTTAGGTGTTGACGGTAAAAAAGCCGTATTAACACTCATTCCCAATACCCATGGTCCTTTAACTGAAAAGGACATTGTGGAGCTATTGGCATTTCCCGACTTTAGCGAGCTATTTCCACTCAAAGAGACGATAAGCAAAGCTGTTATCCAGATAAACCAGTTATCGGGCACTGATGACGGCCAGTTTGAACAACGTTTTGAAATCGCTGAGCGTCGCGATGCAGTAATCAGCTTTGAATTCTCCGATGACAAAATGCAAGCTTCAATGACATTGACCGCAGCGTATGGCGGCCAAACGATCACATTGAAAGATATCCTGCAAAACTTAAAATCGCAGCATATTAAACTTGGTTTAAGTAAACCCAAAATAGAACTGTCGTTAAAACAATTAGCCGACCTTTTACCAGGTGATGAATGTTGCAATATCATCGCCAGTGGACGTTTGGCTGTTCATGGCAAAGCCGCCACTATTGAGCGCAAAGTCATGTTGGCGCGAGAAAGGCTGCTGCAACCTCAAGAGAATAGTGACGGCAGCGTCGATATGCGCAACCTCGGCTCGGTCATCATGGTAAAGGCCGGCAACGCACTTATTTTGAAGCACCCGGCGACTGCAGGAGTTGATGGCTACAACGTCTTTGGCGACAAACTGCTTGCTAAGCCAGGCAAAGACATAAAATTGGTTGCCGGAGAGGGCACCGAGTTTTGCGCCAATAACCCTAACCTGCTTATCGCAAGCGTTGCAGGGCAACCGGTAGAAACCAAAAATGGCATGCAAGTTGATGACGTACTGCAGATAAAAGATGTCAACGTTGGTTATGGCCATGTCGACTTTAAAGGCAGCGTGTTAATTACCGGTGATGTTGGCGAAGGTATGGTGGTTAAAAGCAGCGGTGATATCACGGTGATGGGCTTTGTCGACTCTGCAACCCTAATTGCTCAAGGCGATGTTACTGTCAGTAAAGGCGTTATTGGCCGTCAGCTAAAAGACAATGCGCTTTCTACCACACTCAAAGCTCAAGGGCAGATCAGTGCTCAATTCGTTCAATACTCAAATCTTGAAGCCACTGGTAATATTCTTGTAACC
Source organism: Shewanella kaireitica (assembly GCF_023284045.1). Taxonomy (GTDB): domain Bacteria; phylum Pseudomonadota; class Gammaproteobacteria; order Enterobacterales; family Shewanellaceae; genus Shewanella; species Shewanella kaireitica. The sequence goes on along the minus strand of NZ_JAKIKQ010000001.1, from coordinate 75,466 downwards.
AAACAACTCCTGCATAGTCACGCAAAAACTAAACACCAGCTAATTGTTTGCGATGCAAGCGGTCGTCGCGGCGATTTAGTCGGTGGCAAAGTCGAAGCCGATAAAGGGGTGAAGGTCGTTGCCATTGGCGCAACAGCGGGAACAAAAACTGAAATATTCTGCGCCATGCATATTAGCGAACACAAACATAACCTAGTTCAGCTCAAAGAGAGCATCACCTCAATGAGAATCGCAGTAAAAAATATTGAGGGACAACTAGGTAATCTGCCTCCTAAAACCCAATGGCAAGATGATGAGATGATGGTTGAACAAGTCAAAGGAATGCTGGAAGAGAAGCGACGAATCATCAGCACTATGCGTGAAGAAGAAACAGAGTTTGAAACGACTAAGCAAGAAGTAGAAAGCTACTACAAAAACTACCGCATTGATGCATTAAAACATGTTTTCGCCAATATCGAGATCCATATTGGTGGCGCGTTCAACCGAACTCAAAGAGAACATGGTCCCTGCTGTATCACCAACTGTAATCAAGAGATCAACTACGATTACAGTATTAAGAAATAACCCCGCAACAGGCAGATTTACAACCATTGCCTAAGGGTGATGGTTAGCGTCATAATAACGTTACTTTAAATCGTTGAGATATGACGTGGAATTATTGAAAATTGACTGCCTAGGTAAGCCGCTTCGCTTAGAAGGCTCATTGGCAGGCTGGCAACAACTGTTTTGGGGTGACACCTTAGTTTCGGTTATTCAAGCAAGTGCAGATAACGAAGGCTTAAAAAGCCACTCTTTTGAGCTTAATACTGCAACTCCAGCCACAATTGATTCACCAGATGAAGTCCCACATAAAACCATAAAAATCACCTTAGAAACGGATTTACGTTGGCAGCCTTTTGTCATCGATTACCGCCTGTTGCAAGATGAGAACGTCATCGCTAGCGGCAAGCGCAACACTAAAGATATTGAGCAACAAGTCCCAACTGTCGCTATTGTAGAAAAAAAGCAATTTAGCATGATCGGCCTTGCATCTCTGGGCTTTAAGCTATTAAAAAGCGCCAAGGTGATTAAAGTCGTATTAGCTGGCGCCAGTGTAGCCGCCTACTCTTGGTTGTTTTCATTTCAGTTTGCTCTCGCGCTTATTGCCTGTTTGGTATTCCATGAATATGGTCATATTCGTGCGATGAAGTATTTTGGCATGAAAACAAAAGGGATCTACCTCATCCCCTTTATGGGCGGCTTAGCCTTAAGTGATGAGAAAATAAATACTCGCTGGCAAGATGTAGTGATCTCAATAATGGGGCCTACATTTGGCCTATTCATGTCAATCGCTGCGCTGATTGCCTATTGGGTAACAGGTAATATCTTCTTTGCCGGATTAGCGGCCTTTAATGCATTGCTGAATCTGTTTAACTTGTTACCGATATTGCCCCTTGATGGTGGTCATATTCTCAAAAGCATCAGCTTTTCTATGAACAGCGTTATGGGGCTTGTTGCATGTATTGCAGGCGCAGCAGTTGGCGTCTACATCAGCTATAGCCTTGGCTTAGCGCTGTTAGGCTTCCTGCTACTTATTGGTAGCGCTGAAATCGTCTTTGAATGGAAAACACGTCATCAAAGTCACTTACTGCCACTTGATCGCTACGGTCAGATCTTCTCAGCAGTATGGTATTTCCTCACAGTTGGATGCTTGATTGGAATTATCTGGTACTTTGCAGGGAGCGGCGATGACATGTTGGCGCTGCCTTTAGAGATCTTAAAAAGTTAACTTAAGACTGGACAACCCTATCCAGTAAAAAAGGCATCCGTAATGGGTGCCTTTTTCTAACAAAATAAAACTTCCTAGTTTGAAGTCTTTTTGGAGCATAGATATGTGGCTGAAGTTGAATTAAGTTTAACGACGAAAAGCATGCAATCACCAAGATAAAAGCTCATACTAAATTTCAGGCACAAAAAAACCGACTTAATGTCGGTTTGATTATTTCTCTTTAAGAGAAATGGTACCTGAGGACGGACTTGAACCGTCACTTCTTTCGAAATCGGATTTTGAATCCGACGTGTCTACCAATTCCACCACTCAGGCTTTGTTACTCGACTCAATGAGGTGGACCTCAAGGAGTGATGCGAATTATACCTTCCGATATCGTAATGGCAAGCACTTTGATTTGACTTTCTTATCAACTGAGCAAAATTCAGCCTCGACGGCAAAAAACATCCCGATTCAAGCTACGAAATTTACTTTAGCGAACCACCACATTAGCAAAACGTGATCAACAGCATCTTTATTAACACTCGTGCAGCAAATTCCCAATAACTAGGTAGTAACTTGACCAAGATCAATTACGTCATTAATCGAGAGGAGTACTTTAACTGTGAACTAAGAAGAAAGAGGATTTCGGACATGGCATTCTGGTTAGATTTGATGTTTGGCAACGCTATCGGCTTGCTATCAATGATCGTTATATTTAGTACGATAGGCATTGTTTCCTATCTAATGTGGATGTTCTATACCAAGTCTGCGGATCCTGAGAGTTAATCTCCAACGTTCTATTAATGCAGGGGGCTATTTGCCCCCATTTTTTTGTCCGTTTTTCACTATAAAGCGAACAGAACCAGCCACAGCTAAAAAGCTTAAGCCGCGTGTTTGCGCGGAGTAACAAAACTATTGATGAACTGTGGGCGAGCTTTAATCAGGTTTTTCATCTCTTCAGCACTAGGCTCTCCAACCGGAAAGCGCAGCACTTGACGATTTAGGTACTCACGAGCACGCATCGATATTTTAAAATCTGCGGTTGAACCTTGAATAGCATAATGCTTTTGATTACCAAGATGTTCCAGTATTCCCGCTTTAGACAAGCTCTTCACAGCTTGCTCCGCTTCAGGCAGAGTCAAAATCGTTTCTCCCTGTAGAAAAAACTCTCTCAACAAAGCACGTTCGGTAGGGTCTAATAGTTTTACTTTCTCTTCAATAACTTCAACTGAGCGTTTATCACTTAAATAGCCAATGGCCTCATCAAGGAAATAGTTAAGGATCTGTGTCAATAAATACGCGGCGCCGATGATCAAACCTAAACCGATTAGATTGGCATGTTGCTCGGAAAATTCAGCAAGATTAATTGAGGCAAGAAAATTAACTGGCGAGAATAATAACGCAGTACATGCCAAAGAAAGCCACAGCATTGCATTAAAGATCAATTTTTTAATTGATTTACCAGTAAAAGAAAGTGCATTGAGGTTAATTTTTTGCATTGCCAAATCCAGTGTCAGAATTCTGTTCCTAACCAGATAAAAGCAAAAACAGTGCCAAAGATCGCGTCAAAAAAATAAAGATCAAAAAGTTAGCTTGTTAGTGAGTCGACCGTCAGAACATCAGCCCTAACGGATAGGTTACTCAAGCAATGATTATGACTCACTGCGTTGTGCTTTAGCTGCAAGTTTGCTTAGCACTCTACTAACCGCAACAAAACCAAATGTACCAGTGACAACGGTTACCGCACCAAAGCCTGAAGCACAATCCATGCGCATATTACCATCAGCCGTTGCCTTGGTATTACACACTGAACCGTCGGTTTGCGGGTACACTAACTGCTCGGTCGAGAACACAGCTTCAATGCCAAATCGACGCGCTACATTTTTAGAAAAATTATACTCACGTCTTAGCAAATTGCGCACTTTAGCAAGTAAAGGATCTTGGTAAGTCTTGGCAAGATCGGTGACTTGTACTTGGGTAGGATCGCTCTGGCCTCCCGCCCCACCAACAGTAATAATTGGCAGTTTTTGCCTTTTACACCAAGCGATTAACGCGGTCTTTGGTTTTACTGCATCGATACAGTCAACAACATAATCCAAATCGCCACCCGCTTTCTTTCCTAGAAAATATTCCGCCAAGTTATCTACGGTAATAAAGTCTTCTACCTCATTCACGACACACTCTGGGTTAATCTGCTTTAATCGTTGTGCCATCACCTCGACTTTAGATTCACCAATCGTCTCTTTTAACGTATGGGCTTGACGATTAGTGTTAGTCACGCAAATATCATCTAGGTCAATCAGCGTAATTTGCCCCACGCCACTTCTCGCTAAAGACTCCGCCACCCATGTGCCAACACCACCAATTCCAACAACCACAACATGAGATTGAGCAAAACAATGAAGTGCTTGTTGACCGTATAAACGACCAATACCAGCAAAACGATTCAGGTAGGCGTCTGACAAAATTTGATTATTCAAGGTAATACTCAATCTGGAGGCGTAATAGATAAAATGTGATGGTCAATTTTATATTAATTCTGCTGAAAACTCTAAATTATTCCCTGCAGCAATGAAAGCTATGTAAACGATTTAAAGCAAAAAACAGTGTTTCGAAACATCCCTGTAATCAACTATCTAATTTCAATTAAGCAACTGTTTAATATAGGTAAACAGTTATGATTGATATCACACATCATCCGCAAAACTTGACTGAGATCACACTTATAAGTTCCCTTTCATTGCAGTATTTCTATCGACAAATACAGCTTCACCTTGGTTATTCAACCGGTTCAATAACCGAGATGGCAGCCCAAACTTAGAATAGCTTCAAGCTATAGGAAGATGAAAATGAAAAAAACTGTTCTGTCCGCCACTATTATCTCAGCACTAACCGCCACCTCTTTTACAGCACTAGCTGATGGCCCGAACTTTTATGGTCGTGCTGACCTAGCAATCACCAATTCAGACATGGGTCTCGCCACCCAAAACCAAAAATCTGGCACTATCATTGAGAACAACTTCTCTTGGTTAGGCGTTAAAGGCACTGAAAAAATTAATGACGAGTTAGAAGTTGTCTACCAAATGGAGTTTGGCGTAAGCAACTTCGACAACTCAGGTGACACATTCGGCGCACGTAATACCTTTTTAGGTCTTAAGTCTGCAGCAGCAGGTACTATTCTTGTGGGCCGTAACGACACCGTTTTCAAAGCCGCTGAAGGCGGGTTTGACTTGTTTGGTAATACTAACTCAGACATCGACCTATTAGCTGCGGGCCAAACACGTAGTGCTGATGGTTTTACTTACTACTCACCAAAAATTGCAGATCTTGTCACCTTAAACGCAACTTACTTGATGGATGATAACTACGATCAAGTTGATACTGATGGTGAAGAAAAGTATACCGACAATATGTATGCACTGAGTGCAACAATTGGTGACAAAGCGCTAAAAGCGCAGAACTACTATGTATCAGCCGCTTACAATGACAGTATTGAAAACATTAAAGCTTACCGTGGTGTTGCTCAAGTAAAACTAGGCAATGTTATTCTAGGTGGTTTCTACCAAAACAGTGAACATGTTGACAGCAAGTATGCCAATCTTGAAGGTGACACATACTTCGTCAACGCAGCATACGTGATGGGTAACTTAAAACTGAAAGCGATGTACGGTAGTGATGATTCCGGTCTAGGCAAATACGTCAGCCGCTATGTTGGTAATGTCGATGGTGGTCTAGAAACCGTCAGCAACGTCGATATTCAGCAGTTCAGTGTTGGTGCCGATTACCGCTTAAGCAAGAACACGCTTATTTATGGACACTATACTAAGTATGACGGCGACATGATGCTGAGTAACATTAAACAAGACCTTGGTGATGATATTGTTACCATAGGTATGCGTTTCGACTTCTAAGCTTTTAACCTGCTCAACAAAAAGGCAGCCTTGGCTGCCTTTTTTATTGTTCTTATAAATGAACAGCCTTACCGACACACAACATAAACGCAACATTTCAGCTACTTCACTCCATTTTGACACGATAACGGCCACACACTCATTTTTAACATTGTCACTTTTGCGGCTCAATGACCTTTACTTTGCTTAGTCATTCACTAATTAAGACAGACGATATTTAACAACAAATCACCACGGATACCCCTTTAGAGATACGTTATGGCATTGAATTCTGTAAAAATTGCTATTTTGATAACTAAAATCCACTAAGCGCCACAAAAAAGCAGCTAATCTACGGTGGAAAAGTAAAAACTTGATCCAGCCCACAATCTGAAAGCCATAAAACTGTAATATTTGCACCCACAATTGTTATGAGCTCGGATGCTTGTAACAAAAACAAAAGTTTATGTAAAAAACCATAAGAAACGTATAAGAACTTAGGTTCTGGGAGCAAATGAAATGAAAAAGACACTAATCTCTGCATCAGTGGCATCAGTTTTAACCCTAGCTTCTTTCGGTGCGCTAGCCGAAGGTCCTAGCTTTTACGGTCGTTTAGATCTATCAGTAACTAACTCAGATACTGGTGCGACTACACAAAATAGTAAAGAAGGTACTGTTCTAGAGAACAACTTCTCTCATTTAGGTGTTAAAGGCAGCGAAAGCCTAACAAGTAACATCGATGTGATCTACCAAATGGAATTCCAAGTAGAAAACACAACTAACTCAGGTGAGACTTTCAAAGCGCGTAACACTTTCCTAGGTCTTAAGTCTCAAGCTGGTACCGTACTTGTTGGTCGTAATGACACAGTATTCAAGCAGTCTGAAGGTGGTGTTGACGTATTTGGTAACTCAAATGCTGATATCGACCGTTTAGTAGGTGGACAAACTCGTTCTGGCGACGGTATCTGGTACTACTCACCAAAAATTGCTGACCTAGTGACGTTGAACGCAACGTACCTAATGGAAGACAACTACACTAACGATGCAAACAAAACTTCTTACGAAGATCAGTACGCACTTAGCGCAACTATCGGTGACAAGAAGCTTAAAGCACAAAACTACTACGTAGCGGGTGCATACAACACTATCGGTGGTATCGATGCGTACCGTGGTGTGGCTCAAGTTAAGCTAGGCGACTTCAAAGTAGGTGGTCTATACCAGAACACTGAAAGCCAAACTTCTGACCAAGAAGGCGACTCTTTCTTCGTCAACGTTGTTTACAATCTAGGCGGCGTTAACCTTAAAGCTGAGTACGGTAAAGACGAAGCTGGTTTCGGTAAGTACTTCAAAAATATTTCTGGCGGATACCAAGACGAAATGTCTGATATAAACGTGCAGTCAATCACTGTTGGTGCTGACTACAAGGTATCTAAGTCAACTATGGTATATGGCCACTACGCTATGTACGAAGGTGACTACAAAGTAGCAGGCGCTAAAATCGACCTAGAAGATGACAACATCTTCACCGTTGGTGTTCGTTACAACTTCTAATTCAATGAGTCATTAGACTCTTGAATCATAAGTACAAAAAAGCGACCTGATGGTCGCTTTTTTAATGCCTGTAATAAGGTCAAGTGAAGACTATAACCCATCAATAGATGCCGATAGCAGAAGTACCAAAGCCGACGCTACACTTATACAAAATAAAAGATGGTCGTTACTATCTTCCTCAGCTTTTACTGCTCTTATCCTGCTTATCCGCTGCTAGCCTTTTCGGGTTAACTTATAAACTGACTCAGTTAACGATGACACCTGTTTTTTGACAAAGCGAGGATTGTCACTCAATACATCTTCACAAGCCAAACGTTCAATCTCGAAATCAGCGCCCATGTTAGCCTGCACCCAGTCATCGGATACCGCAAATGGCGGACCATTTAGCTCTGCTTGCGGGTAGTCTAGGGTCACAAGTAAGCCAACACTGCCTGCTGGAATTAGATAGGCAAGCTGCTTTGCGTATTGCAATCGCATCGCTTCAGGCCAAGCAATTAAGGCTGCTCTGTCGTAAAAAGCACTGGTTTTATCAAGCTCTGTACTATTAGTATTTTGGAGGCTAAAAATATCACCTTGATAGATGGTGACCTGCTCGGTTGAATAACGCTTATGCTCGCCAATTTGTTCAACGGTATGAGTAAGATTATTCTCTTGATAGAACTGTGCTACCGCAAGTTCATTGAGCTCACAAGCCAACACCTCGTGGCCTTGCTCAGCCAAAAAACACATATCAAGAGACTTACCACAAAGAGGAACAAAAACTTGCGAGTTTGCGGGGAGCTTTAGCTGTGGCCAAAACTGAATCAATAGCGGGTTAACGGCGCTTAGATGAAAACCTATCTGTTGAGCGTCCCATTTTTCATGCCAAAAGCTTGGTTGCATTGCTAAAATCCTAAAGCGTTAGAGGGAGGATTAACCTGAATGCGATAACCAAGGGAGCCTCCCTTAATTAAGCGACTTCTGTCAAAACCGAATGAGCAACACTCTAAAGCCAATACTTTCATTTAGCAAAAGGAAAAATAAACACCAATGCTTTAGGCTGCAGGAATATCCAACGCTTTTTGGACTTTTTTAAGCCAAGTACAATTCTCACACTCACATTGACGACGAGATAAGTGGTGTGGACTTAAGCTTGAATCAATAAAATCTACCGCAACCAGTAACTGTTGTTTGAGCTCTTCGGCTGTCTTTTGATCTACCGCAACAGTCTCATCGTTGTGGTTCATCCAGGTGCACTCCATGCCTTGATGGCAATTGATACACTGCATGTCAGTATGATTAAAAAAACCAGCGTGAGGACATTGGTTTAGTTCCATTGACTGCAAAATACGCTGCCGAGGATACTCGAGTAATTCTATTAAGCGTGACTTATCTAACCCTGACATATAATCACCTTTGTGCTGATTTAACTTATAAAACTAAGTTGATATCTTCTATATTAGTACTGACTTTAAGACTACCTGTCCCTTATTGTTACAGAATTGATATACATCAAGAACTCTTCCAAAATTATTGGTTAGGTGTGACCGACTTCCCCCTTTTAAGCTGCAGTTTTTAATGGATCTACTTGGACTATCTTTGCGATTGTTGATTTAATAACAACATTAACGAGGAGAGACAATTGCAAACCCAAGAACTGCAACACTTTTATATCTCAGAAGAGCAATCAATTTACCTACTCGCAGCCAATGATGCCCGTAAACATCGTGCTTGGATAAGGCTGTGTAAGCAGCAGCTGAGTAAGCTAGGTTATAAAGAGTTTGAGATGGTTGGTAAGGGTGCTTATGGGTTTGTGTTTGCAGGCGTCAATGCCAGTGGCGAAGCCCATGTCTTTAAATTCTCCCGGCTCACACTGCCGCAGCACATACAAGACAGACTCGAAGAGGAAGCGTTTATGCTCTCTCAAGTGATCCACCCCAACGTACCTCCAGCCATTAAATTCCAGCATGTAGGAAAACAGGGCATTCTTGTTATGGCAAGAGCACCGGGCGAGGACTTAGAACAACTTTGTCTGCGCATAGGTGCGTTACCCGTTGCCATGGTAATGAACATCGCGCGCCAACTTGCGGCAATACTCAAATACTTGCATAACGGTCGGCCGCTGATCCATGGTGATATTAAGCCCTCGAATCTGGTTTATGATGTTAAAAATCAACACTTGTCTTTAATTGACTGGGGCTCAGCGGTATTCGCTCAGCGCGACAATGATGGCAACCCAGTAAATGGCAACGTCATGGATTTGATGTCCAGTGACCATCAACATACTAATGCCCGCATGGGCGATGTGTATTTTATTGGCGAAGAGCAACTCAATGGCGCATTGTCGAGTCCACGTTTTGATGAGCAAGGCGTAGCAGCAACACTTTATGCACTAGCATCTGGCCAAGCCAGTCGTTTCGGCAGTAAAGTCATCCCCGCCACCAGCGTAGGCTTGCCCATTGAGCTTGCTAAAACCTTGGATGGTATGCTGAGCGATGATCCTATGCAACGAAAGCAGGCGGGTGATTACTTTCTCAAAAGTATGGCTCACAGTCACAGGATGCACCTGCCAGAGATTGACAATGGACCGCTTATCGCCGAAATCCCAGTTTGGGTGCTTGCCAGCAATAAAGAGGTGGAAACCGTTAGCTATAGCTCAAGAAAGTCATTTCTTAAAGAACACAATGCCGATGATCCCATTGCCAAAATGGACGATCTACAGCTGGAAAAATACTACCGTAACTTTATGGCTGGCATGGGCGATACTGAGAAAGGCTTTATCGCATCAGTAGGCCGCTTGGCACAATATGACATCGTAGGCGGCTTAGCGATTCATTGGCGTGAAACCGGAGTGTTTATTGATTCGAACCTAGCACTGTATAACGACAGCCAAAAGCAGGCTTTGACCATTGCAGTCAACAATATGGTCACTCTCGCCCGTGGTATTCATCGTATCGGGGTGTTCAAAGCATGTTTCTTTAATGCAAGAGATACGCTGCATATTGAACGAGAAGATAGTCAGCAACCGTTCTTGATTAGCAGTGAATTGCAATTACCTTTTGAAGTGGGTGATGTGCCGTCATTAGAAGATCGTTCAAGACTACACTCCTATTTTGAAGATGGCCGCGATCCTGAAGAAAATTTAGAACTGCCAAAAGAGATCATGACTGAACTCGCCATCATCAACCAAATTCACCATACCGGCTGTATTATCTTTGAGGCTTTGCCAAACCATATGAAGATCCACAGCTACCTAAGGTTATTAAACCCTAGGAAACAAGCAGCGTTTAGAGGTTGTTTAGATCGAATTTTAAGTCACGTTGATAAGATACAAGGCAAAGGGGTGTCAGGCTTTATGAAGCTTCCCTATAAAAACACCCGTAAATTTAGCCATCTTGAGCGCAAGCCGGATAACTTTTATCCGCGCAACCCAAAACAAAGTTAAGGCTTTAACTAATTGGTATTAGATTTATCATCTTTTGGCTTGTCATCGTCATCAAGTGAAGTTTCAACTTGATGTGTTTCAGGGCGCTTATCACTAGGATCATCTTTACGTTCAAAGTCGCCATCAAAGGTATTACCGTCATCAAAAGGTGAGCGTCCACCTTGTTGCCCAAAGGGGTTACCTTGTCCGCCCATACCAGGACCAAAGCCAGCTTGAAAGCCACCATGGGTTTTAGCTTTCTGCTGCATACGCTTAAAAAAGTAACCCGCCACAGGAATGCGGGTAAATGGGGTTAATAGAATGAGCCCCAAAAAATCGGTCACAAAACCTGGAATTAGCAGCAGTAGTCCTGCAACCGCCAACATCATTCCTTCAACAATTTCTTGCCCTGGCGCTTCGCCACGAGCCAACTTTTGCTGAACCTGCATCAAGGTACTAATGCCTTGGCTACGAACTAATGATACGCCGACCACTGCGGTAAATATAACCAAAGCGACCGTTGTCCAGCTGCCTAATGCTTCGCCCACCCGGATCAATACAGATAGCTCCATCACAGGAACTAATACAAAAATTAATAACAGAATAAAAAACACGCTGACCTCACATTTTTTTATGGCGATGAAAACTAAATTGGGGTTAGTCGGTCTATTTTCAAGTCGCATAACCAACAATTGGCTTGTGTGCTAACAATAATCAACACATGCAGCAGAATGCATACGCATTTGTAAGCAAAAACTACTGGCATCACTATTTTAGTAATGCCTTAATGCAAGCATTCTGCAAAACACGTAAAGTAACAATATTGACTATCGTGATAATCAGCTTAACTAAATTGCCTTAACGCAGCTTTAATCTGCTTAATATAAATTGAACAAGCTATCAGACGGACAAACACAGTTTAATGGATAACGAATTTTTACTCTTAATGACCACTTGCCCAGACGAAGCTAGCGCTAAATCTTTAGCTCATGCCCTTGTCAAAAAGAAATTAGCGGCATGTGTGCAGATCTCATCAGCCATTACCTCCGTATATGAGTGGCAAGCTGAAGTCTGTGAAGATACTGAATTCTGTTTACATATTAAGTGCCTTGCCGTGCATTACCCCGCGATTGAGGCTGCAGTTTTACAGTTGCACCCTTATGACGTTCCCGAGCTAATAGCACTACCTGTAACCCAGGGATTGCCAGCCTATTTTGATTGGATAAAAGAAACCACACAGCCATGAAAAAAATCATAACTCTGTTTTTAGCATCACTACTAATGCTTAGTCCATTAGTACAAGCTGAAAGCATTTTTAATAGTAGTAAATTCTCCTTTTTAAAGGGTGAACCAGAGTTGATGCCTGTCGATGAAGCGTTTGTTTTCGACTTCAAACAGGAGGGTGATAAAGTAAAAATTAGCTGGGTGATTGCCGACGGCTACTACATGTATCGCGATAAACTCAAATTTGAAGCCAACGGCGCTGTGCTGGGAGAAATCGCCTTACCTGAAGGTAAATCTCATACCGATGAATACTTTGGTGAACAAGAGGTTTATTACTCATTTGTAGAAATGCCGGTTGCAATTAAACAAGCGGCAGCTGGCGACACTCTCAACGTTACATTTATGGGCTGTGCTGAGGGCAAACTGTGCTTCCCTCCAACCAAAAAAGTGGCAGAGCTAACCGAGGTTAGCCCTAATGACGGCGTACTCGACTTACAACAAAACAACGAGATAACCACAGCAAGCAATGAGCCTAACGCGCCAATAACTCAGCAAGATAACCTGACTCAAATGCTTGCTAGCGACAGCTTAATTTGGACCTTAGTTATCTTCTTTGGCTTAGGGATCGGCTTAGCATTAACGCCTTGTGTGTTCCCTATGTATCCGATTCTATCGGGCATTATTGTTGGCCAGGGTAAGAAACTCTCGACCGCCAAAGCCTTTAGCTTGTCGATGGTTTATGTACAAGGTATGGCTATCACCTACTCATTGGTAGGCTTGGTAGTGGCATCTGCCGGAATGAAATATCAGGCCTACCTACAGCACCCTGCAGTACTGATCACACTAGCGATAATGTTCTTCGTATTAAGCTTGTCGATGTTCGGCTTATACGACTTAAAACTGCCATCTAAGTGGCAGGAGAAGATGAACACTCTATCAAACAATCAAAAAGGCGGTAACGTCATTGGTGTGTTCTTGATGGGTGTTATCTCTGGCCTTGTTGCCTCGCCTTGTACCACAGCACCACTATCTGGAGCACTGATTTACGTCGCACAAACAGGCGACTTACTGCAAGGCTTCTTAGCGCTTTACGTGTTGAGTATGGGTATGGGGCTACCGTTGCTAATTATCGGCACCTCAGGTGGTAAGATCTTACCAAGAGCGGGCAGCTGGATGGATATCATCAAAACCATCTTCGGTTTCTTACTCATTGCAGTTTCTATCGTAATGTTAGGTCGAATTTGGCCTGGACTCATCTCAGATATACTCTGGTCTGTTTGGGGGATCAGCATCGTCGGTTACCTAATGCACCAAAACAAGCTCACTGAGTTCAACTGGAAACAAACAACCCGTGCGGTACTGCTTCTGCTAGCACTATTGGGCAGTTTCTCTTACGGCTTACAAGCGGTAATGTCGCACTTTGGCTTTGTCTCAAACAGCAGTGTAACGCTAGCGACTGGCGAGCAAAATCACAGCTTCAAGCGTGTTAAATCACTTGAAGATCTCGATCGCGAAATAGCTGCGGCATCTGCACAGGGCAAAACAGTCATGTTAGATCTATATGCCGACTGGTGTGTCGCTTGTAAAGAATTTGAAGCAATTACCTTTAAAGATGCTGCAGTCCTTGAGCGGATGAACAAGATGGTATTACTGCAAGCTGATGTCACCAAAAATGATGCTGTCGATATTGAGCTACTAGAACATTACGATGTGCTCGGTTTACCGACATTGCTGATGTTTGACGAAAATGGCGCTGTAAGGGATGACTTAAGAGTCACCGGCTTTATGCGTCCTAAAGCGTTCGCAGAACATTTGGATCATCTCGTAAAATAAAACCAATTGCATTAAAAGTTTGACCGTTCAGCGGGAATTCAAAATGCTGTAGGCAAGCAGTGGGATTTGAGCTAATAGATATTCTCGGCTCTGGCCCCCTGCTTCGCTCTCGATAATTGCTCCTGCATTATTCTACCTTCGACCATCCTTGGTCTCGTACCTCCTAAATCTGACCGCCAAGGAGGGCCGGAATGTCTTATTTTGTATGGAACAAAATAGACCATTTATACCAATTGCATTAAAATTTTGACCATTCAGCGGGAATTCAAAAAGCTGTAGGCAAGTAGTGGAATTTGAGCTAATAGTTATTCTATATCCAAATCCCATAGCGAAGTCTAAAGCGTTTTGCCAATTTGTTTAACCTCAGCCGCACTACGTGAGGCTCTCAGGCTTTCCACTTCTGCTTTGCATTGGCTTAAAAGGGAATCACCATTTCTTTACCAATGCGCTTTGAATTGAAAAGTCTGAGGGGCTCTGAACTGGTCAAATACTTAACACAATTGGTATAACTCAGAAGTATCCAGTAAAAAGCCCCGTTAGCATTTATCTGCTAGCGGGGGCTTTTTTGATTGTTATCGACACAGAAATAGCAAGGCTGCATCGCCATCTGCTCCTCTATCAGATAACAATTGTCCCCACGATTGCCGCTATCACAATCTTTAAATAAATCCGTAAACTTCAGTTCAAATTCACAAACTTCTTGTACAATGCTCACTAATAATATCTTTTGCAAGGAGCACCATGGAACCCGCGATACTCATTATAACCTTAGCCTGCGGCATGCTAGTTAGCCGTGTGGGACTGCCCCCATTGATCGGCTACCTTGTTGCGGGATTTGTACTGTTTCTATTCGGAATTGAAGAATCTAGCCTGCCAATGTTAGAGCAGTTAGCTAACTTAGGTGTGACCTTATTGTTGTTTGCCATCGGCCTTAAGCTGGATATTCGCAGCTTGTTTAAAGCAGAGGTTTTAGCGGGTTCAAGCTTGCACTTGCTCGGCTCTATGCTGTTTTTTATACCGCTGTTAAAATTGTTAGGTCTACTTGGTTTAGAGCAACTAACTGGTCTTGAACTCAATCAACTCGGTCTACTCGCATTTGCATTGAGCTTCTCTAGTACCATTTTTGCGGTAAAGATATTAGAAGACAAAGGTGACATGCAGTCACTCTATGGCCGCGTAGCTATCGGTATCTTGATTATGCAGGATATTTTTGCCGTCGCCTTCTTAACGATCTCTAAAGGTGATATCCCCTCTTATTGGGCGTTGTGTCTACTACTACTTCCGCTAGCTAAACCGCTTATTTATAAAACCTTTGACCGAGTCGGTCACGGTGAGTTATTGGTGCTATTCGGGCTAGTCATGGCGCTTGTTATGGGTGCATGGTTGTTTGAAATCGTCGGCCTAAAACCCGACCTTGGTGCGCTGATAATCGGCATATTACTGGCCGGACACCCTAAGTCTTCAGAGCTAGCAAAGTCGCTGTTTTACTTTAAAGAGCTGTTCCTGGTTGCCTTCTTCTTAACAGTTGGCCTTAATGGCTTACCAACATTCTCTGATATCGGTTTAGCGGCCATTTTGGTGTTGGTGGTGCCGATTAAAATCGTGCTATTCCTCTATCTATTGACTCACTTTAAACTGCGTTCACGTACTGCGTTACTCTCTTCATTTAGCCTAGGTAATTACAGTGAATTCGGTTTAATCGTTGCTGCCGTCGCGACCTCAAAAGGCTGGTTACCGCCGCAGTGGATGGTGATATTAGCCGTGGCCTTAAGCTTTAGTTTTCTATTTTCAGCACCGCTCAATATAGCCTCAAACAGACTATATCAAAAGTATCAAAACCGACTACAGCGATTGGAGAAGCATCCATTGCACCCAGAAGATCGTCCGATCCATGTGGGTAACCCAAGATTTTTAATCTTAGGTATGGGCCGCATTGGTTCTGGTGCATATGACGAGCTTAGAGCGCAGTACGAAGGTGAAATTCTGGGGGTGGAGCACAAGCAAGATCTGGTCGATTATCACAACCAAGAGGGGCGTAATGTGGTGCAGGGCGATGCTTCCGACACCGACTTTTGGGAGAAACTTGATAAGGCGCCTAATCTAGAGCTGGTATTACTGGCTATGCCGCATCACGTGGGGAATTTATTTGCAGTTGAACAACTAAAACGTCTTGATTACCAGGGCAAACTCAGTGCCATCGTGCAATACAAAGAGGATGCTGATTCATTGCAAGAATCAGGAGTACACAGCGTATATAACCTTTATGAAGCAGCTGGTGCCGGTTTTGTCGATCATGTCGTTAAAGAGTTGCTTAGTCCTAATGGCACCAAGCCTGATCATCCAGAAGTGGTGAATCATCCACGCAGCGAAAGTTAAGGTTTGCAGCGCTTATAAAGTAAACCCTAAGACTGATTGTATACATTATTCCCACTATCGAGTATGTTATTTGGCAAATAAAAAAAATGCCAAATAACATACTATGCTAACTACACTTCGAACCCGACAGTTTCAACCCTCAATAAAACAAGTGCGTCTCCGATATCGTTTCGCCAAACTGATTAGCTTATTGGCAGTGAGCCTGGTAAGTCCACAGTCCGTTGCACAAGCGGAGCGCTGGCAAGACCACCTTGTGTTTGAACAAAATAAGCAGCCACCCCACGCCAGCTTTTTTGGCTACTCTTCATTATCAAAAGCAATTGTCGATGATTATCAAGCCAGTAATAACTTTCTTGATCTCAATGGGCGTTGGCAATTTCATTACGCTAAAAACCCCTTTGTGGCGCCTAAAGATTTTGCTCAACAACAGGCTAAGCTAGATGATTGGCAAAGCATACAAGTACCCGGTAACTGGGAGACCCAAGGTTTTGGTCATGCCATCTACCTAGATGAACGCTACCCTTTCACTACTACTTGGCCCAATGCCCCAGAAGATCACAACCCTACAGGTAGCTACCGTCGACAATTTGAGTTACCCCAAGAGTGGCAAGACAAGCAAATATTTCTGCATATTGGCGCGGCGCGTTCAGCGTTAAGCGCACATATAAACGGTGTAGAAGTCGGATATAGCCAAGGGGCAAAAACACCGGCCGAGTTTGATATTACTTCCCACCTTAACCAAGGTGAAAACTTGCTAGCCCTGCAGATAATACGTTGGAGTGATGCCAGCTATCTCGAGAGCCAAGATATGCTGCGAGTTAGTGGTATTGAACGTGATGTATACCTTTACGCTACAGAGAAGCAGCGTATCGCTGATATCGACGCAACTTACACGCTCAATGAAAATCTCACCAAAGCCAATATGGCGATTAAAATTAAGCTAAAAAATCATATTAAAACCGCTATTAAAGCTGGGGAGCTAAACCTAGAGTACCAGTTGTTTTCTCCTCAAGGGACTAGCACTAAACTGGGCCAACAAGTTGTCGCAGAGTTTAATCACAATCTTGAGCAAACCCTTACTTTATCTGTCGATAATCCCGCTCTTTGGAGTGCGGAAACCCCTGCGTTATATCAACTATTAGTGAGCCTAAAAGCAGCCGATGGCACACTGCTGCAGGCCAGTAGCCAGAAGATAGGCTTTCGCCGAGTAGAGATAAAGCAAGGTCAACTACTGGTCAATAACAAGGCCATTACCATACGCGGTGTCGATAGGCATGAAACCGACCCTGATACCGGCCATGTGGTGAGTCGGGCTAGCATGGAAACCGATATCCGCTTAATGAAGCAGAACAACATCAATGCAGTACGCTCAAGTCACTATCCTAATGACCCCTATTGGTTAAGCTTAACCGACAAATATGGTCTGTATGTTATCGATGAAGCCAATATCGAATCGCACCCATTGGCTATTGACGAAAAGACCCAAATCGGTAACGAGATGAGCTGGCTACCAGCGCACCAAGCACGCGTTGAGCGCATGATTGAGCGTGATAAAAATCATCCCTCTATCATTATCTGGTCGCTAGGAAATGAGGCTGGAGAAGGTCATTTATTTGAAGCTTTATATGATTGGGTTAAACAACGCGACCCGAGTCGTCCGGTGCAATATGAACCCGCAGGTCAACACGCTTATACCGATATCGTTGCTCCTATGTACCCGTCAATCGAGCGGATTGAGAAATACGCTAAATCCCATAATGATCGCCCACTGATTATGATCGAATACGCCCATGCGATGGGGAACTCGGTCGGTAATCTACAGGACTATTGGGACGTCATAGAGCGCTACCCGCAACTGCAAGGCGGCTTTATCTGGGACTGGGTGGATCAATCCCTAGCCTTTACCAACTCAAACGGTCAACGCTACTGGGCTTATGGCAAAGATTACCACCCTGATATGCCGACTGACGGTAATTTTCTCAATAATGGCCTGGTTGATCCTGACCGTAATCCACACCCGCATTTAAGTGAGGTGAAGAAGGTTTACCAACCGCTACGTTTCAACAATTTTGTAGTCAATGCTAATTCAGCGAGTTTTGAACTTGAAAACCGCTATGACTTTATAGGCACTCAAAACTTACAACTAAAATGGACAATCCAGCAAGATGGTCGCCCATTTAGCGTCGGCAGCATTGAGATGCCGATAGTCAAAGCTGGCTTATCTAAGCAAATAAACCTGCCGCTAGATCAGAGTCTATTCGCTGACCATTTTGAATATCAGTTGTTGCTCGAGGTGTTAGTCGACAAGCCTCAACCTATGCTACCTAGCGATCACCGCATCGCATTTGGTCAATTTTCATTGCGAGCCGCCAGCAGTAAACCACATACCTTAGCGGTAACAATAGCGCAGCAAGATAGTTTTTGGCTGTTAGGTAATGAGCAAACCCAATACCTTATCTCTAAAAATAGTGGTTGGCTCACCGATATCAAACAAGATGGGCTGTCACAACTAACCGCACCACTAATGGTTAACTTTTGGCGTGCACCAACCGATAATGATTTAGGTAATCAGATGCCCGAATGGGCAGGCGCTTGGCAAGATGCTGCAAAGGAGCTGAGGCTACTATCGATTAAACGCATTAATCCCTACAGTATTGAGGTTCAGCAACAGCATCCGACCTTAGATTTCAGTCTTAACACTCGCTACCAAATCAGTACAGCAGGTCAATTGCTGGTACAAAGTCAGTTTAAACCTGGGACAGTAGCACTTGCTGACCTTCCCCGCTTTGGTTTTCAAACACAGTTGCCTTTTAGCCAACGCTTTATGCATTACTTTGGTCGTGGTCCAGAAGAAACCTACGCCGATAGAAAATCAGGTAACCCAGTCGGTTGGTTTGCACTGCCAATCGAGCAAACCTTTCACCGTTACTCTCGCCCACAAGAAACAGGCCAACGCACTGATGTGCGGTATGTAGCAATTACTGATAGTAAGGGTAAAGGATTACTAGCCAAAACCAATGCAGACAATACCACTTTGCAAACCAGCCTTTGGCCCTTTGCACAAGCCGATATCGACTTCAGACAAGGAGACGCGTCAGGCTCAGCTTCTGGGCTCGTGCCCGTTACCGTCAATCACGGCGCTGAAATAACAACTCAGAAGTTTGTCACTTGGAATATTGACCATAAACAGATGGGTGTAGGCGGAGATACCTCTTGGGGCAGGCAAGTTCACCAGCCGTACCGCATCAAAGCTGAGCCGATGGAGTTCAAATTTACCATTGAACCGCTAGCGGCAGCAGCTGATATTCAACAACAAGCAAGAACAAAACCTTAAGAACTGGGAAGTAACCACGCCTAAAATTAGCTATTAATATGGCATTAGAAAAATAATAAAGGATAAACATGGAACAAGTTATTCAGCTGGTCATATTTTTTGGCTTAACAGCACTCGTCGGCCTGATCACCTACCTCAAGTGCCGAAAAATAGTCAGAGATAGCAGTGACAGTAAAGATTACTTTCTTGCAGGAGGCGGCTTAAGCTGGATCGTTGTCGCAGGCTCATTGATGATGACCAACATCAGTGCCGAGCAGATTGTGGGGATGAACGGTGCGCAAACTCTTCTAGTCGCTTGGTGGGAAATAGCCGCTGCTGTCGGCCTCATTATTCTCGCTAAATGGTTAATCCCCATCTATTACAAATATAACTGTACCACTACCACTGAACTGCTTGAGCGCAAATATAATGACAAAGGGATCCGCGCCATGGTCTCAGTGCTGTTTATGCTCGGTTATGCGTTCATCTTGCTGCCAGTAGTGCTATACACTGGTTCACTGTTTATGAAATCGATGTTTGGTCTGTCTATTTCAGTTACCGCGTTAGCGATTATCTTTGCCATTGTTGGTGCCATATACGCTATTTTTGGCGGATTGAGAGCCATCGCAATATCGGACAGCCTAAATGGTATCGGCTTGTTGGTGATGGGTGTGGTGGTATCTTATCTTGCACTTAATGCCGTCAACTGGGATCTATCTGGTATACCGATTGAAAGGCTAACCTTAGTTGGTAACGACCAATCAGATATCCCTTGGCATACCTTGCTTACCGGGATGATTTTCATTCAAGTATTTTACTGGGGCACCAACATGGTGATCACCCAACGCGCCCTTGCCGCTAAGTCAGTTAAAGAAGCACAAAAAGGTTTGTATGCTGCGGTAGTGATGAAGCTTATTATCCCTATTATTGTGGTTCTGCCAGGGCTTGTCGCTTACAAACTATATGGTGATGTGGGTGACGTTGCCTATGGCAGACTGGTCGGCGATATATTGCCAACTTGGATGTCAGGCGCATTTGCGGCGGTTATGGCTGGCGCAGTATTAAGCTCATTTAACTCATGCCTAAACTCAGCAGCAGCGCTATACACCTGTGACATCCACCAAAACTATATCAACCCAAATGCCAATGTGAAAAAAATAGGCACTCGGGTTGCACTGATATTTACACTAATTTCAGTTGCATTAGTGCCTGTATTCGCGGAATCAAAAAGTATCATCTCGTTGCTACAACAGCTTAATGGCCTATACTCTATGCCGGTATTAGCAGCTTTTATCTGCGCACTGGCATTTAAAAATGTCAGCGCTAATGCGATTAAGGTTGGTCTAGTATTTGGGGTCTTAGTATACGCCGTATTTACTTTTGTCTGGAGTCCTTTCCACTTTATTCACATGATGGCGATTACCCTGGCGGCAACTATCTTGGTCACTTTGTTCCTCAGTCGATTTGTATTCGCAGCGCAGCAAGATATCGCGCCGCTCACCGCTAATACTTAAACTCAAAGGGGTTGCATAAAGCAGCCCTTTAACTGCTCATCATAAAGGATTATTGATAGATGTTTGATCGTGACGACCACCCTCACCGACGTTTCAACCCGCTAACCGAACAATGGCTGCTGGTCTCGCCTCACCGAGCAAAACGTCCTTGGCAAGGACAACGTGAAGCAACGGCTGAAGTCGCAAGTCTTAATTACGATCCTGAGTGTTATCTGTGCCCAGGCAATCGTCGAATTAGTGGCGAAAAAAACCCAAGCTACACAGAGCCCTTTGTGTTCACTAACGACTTTGCAGCGCTAACTGCAGATACGCCGCCAGCTCAGAAAAACGACCCTCTCTTTGCGCTACAATCCGTAACGGGAACCAGTCGGGTTATCTGTTTTTCTGCCGATCATAGCCAAACCTTGCCAAAGCTTTCTATTGCACAGCTTACCGCCGTATTCGCCAGACTTGGCAAAGAGGTTGCTGAACTTGGAGAGCAATACCCCTGGGTTCAGGTGTTTGAGAATAAAGGTGCCGCTATGGGCTGCTCAAACCCCCACCCCCATGGGCAAATATGGGCGGTGAGTGAGCTACCTAACGAAGCCGTTACAGAGTCTCGTACCCAGCTTAACTACTTTAAAAAGAATCAAGAAAACATGCTACTTGATTATACAAATAAAGAGCTCACCAATACAGAGCGAGTCGTCGTCAGCAATGATGATTGGCTTGTTGTGGTGCCATGGTGGGCAGCTTGGCCATTTGAAACGTTAATTTTACCGCGCTTTGCGGTAGCACACTTGGATAAGCTCACGGCAGACCAGCATACCTCTTTAGCCAGCATAATGAAGTCACTTATGACGAGATACGACAATCTATTTAATACCAGCTTCCCCTACTCTATGGGATGGCATGGCGCACCATTTGATGGTAGCGAACACCCAGAATGGCAACTGCATGGACACGTCTATCCACCACTACTGCGTAGCGCCGATGTGAAGAAGTTTATGGTTGGTTATGAGATGCTGGCTGAAAGTCAGCGAGACCTCACAGCGGAACAAGCTGCACATCTGCTGCGGGCTCAGTCTGAAGTGCATTACCAAAATCAATAGAAAAACTCAGTTACACATGATGTAAAGTCGTGATATAAAGCTAATGAAGTGTAAGTAAATATTTTTGACTCAGGGACAGAGTAGCAAGCTAAATAGCTTACCCACTTTCATTGATAAGCGACTTTACGCTTAAGTAAAGTCGTAAATTCGGGACCAAAAAATATCATCGTCGACTACAACGTTTAACCACGCCCTAGTGTAAACGGTTGCAAAAAATAAGCAGATTTCGTTTTAATTACAATGGCCTACTTACGGAACACAGCAAACCATGTCCAATCCAGTTCAACGCGCCAATAAACTCTTTGTCCAAACCTTCGGCACCCAAGCTGATGCACTCTATTTTGCACCAGGAAGAGTCAATTTAATCGGCGAACATACTGATTATAACGATGGTTTTGTGCTGCCAGCGGCGATAAATTTTAATACTATTATTGCTATTAAACGTCGTGATGACTCCCAATTTCGTGCCGTGTCTGACGCCTTTCCTGGCGAAATGAAAGCGTGGACCTTTGGTCAAGAAGGCCAAACACCGCAAGATCCAGAATGGGCTGATTACCTTAAAGGCTTTAGCTCTGCAATGGCTACCGCAGGTCTATCACCCAAAGGTATTGATTTAGCCATAGTCAGTAATGTGCCGCTAGGCGCAGGCCTCTCCTCTTCTGCGGCACTTGAGATTGCTTTTGGTACTGCGGTCAATGATGCCAGCCAAATTAAACTGTCACCGTTAGCCATTGCACAACTCGCACAGCGTGGCGAAAACCAATTCGTAGGCTGCGCCTGTGGCATTATGGATCAGATGATCAGTGCCTTGGGACAGCAAGATCATGCACTTTTGATAGACTGTCTAGATCTGGATAGCGAAGCGGTTAGTATTCCTGATAATTTGAGCCTGATTATTATCAACTCAAATGTTAAGCGCGGTTTGGTGGAGTCTGAATACAACTTAAGACGTGAGCAATGTGAACAAGTGGCGGAGCATTTTCAGTTAGATTCTCTGCGCCATCTGGAGCTTAATGCTTTAGAAGCTGCAAAAAATGAGTTGAGTGACGTTTGCTACCGACGTGCTAAGCATGTCATTACTGAAAATCGGCGTACTCAGAATGCGGCCTGGGCACTAGAATCAGGCAATATCACTCAATTGAGTAGCTTGATGGCTGAGTCCCATCTATCAATGCGTGATGATTTTGAAATTACCGTCCCTGAGATTGATTATCTGGTCAATATTATCTCTGATGTTATTGGTGATAAAGGCGGTGTAAGAATGACTGGCGGCGGGTTTGGCGGCTGTGTGGTTGCACTGGTTGATCATGAATTTACCGATGCAGTGGTAGAAGCCGTAGAACAACAGTATCAGCAAAAAACGGGTATAGAAGCTTCAATTTATTTATGCTCAGCCTCTGACGGGGCGAAAAGGATAGATAGCTAATTATACCCATCCGACCTGAAAATGCAGGATTCAGTGGGAGTTTAATGGGCTTTAGTCACAGCTTCATTGCTCCATGCTGAACCTAAGCACCTACATCCATGTAGGCGAGGCATTGATTGCAGCTAATGGTCGCTCCCTTGGTAAAATCAATAACACAGAGTAAAGCCCATGCTTTTTATATAAGAAACGCCCATCGAAGAAGGTGTTGTGCAAGCCCACTTCGTTGTTGTGGCAACTTAAAAGGGAATAGCCATTTCCACGTTAACGCGCCTAGAATTGAACTAGCACAACACCTCTGAAACGAGCATTTTCAAGTGGGATGGGTATATGTACATTAGAATACGTATTCATCTCGCTAAATCAAAAAGTTAACGCCAGAATAGTACACTGTAGTGTTTTGCTAATGACAAGGACAAACCATGGTACGTTTTCGCCCGCAAGACCCTTGGAACGATCCCCGTGGTGGTCAAATTGAACGGGTGATAGTAGATAATGGCACCATAGCAATAGAAGTGCTCAGCTTAGGCGGCATTATCCGCTCTCTTTGGACACCAGATAGAGATGGTGAACGGGCCAATATCGTATTAGGCTGTGATAGTGCCAGTGACTATTTAGCGCAAGATGCCCACTTAGGAGCCATTGCTGGACGCTTTGCTAACCGAATAGCCAACGGCAGATTCACCGCCGATGGAAAAAGCCATCAATTAAGCATCAACCAGGCGAGTAATTGTCTCCATGGCGGTAAGGACGGCTTTAATCGCCAGCATTGGAATTTAGGTCAATTACCAGACGGTGTGCGCTTAAGCTTAGTGAGTCCCGATGGTGACATGGGTTTTCCGGGGAAATGTACTGTGCAACTTGATTACCGATTAGCCGGCAATAATCTCTATATTGAAATACTCGCAAGCACAGATAAAACCTGTCCCATCAGCCTGACTCAACATAGTTACTTCAATCTTGATGGTAGTGACTCAAGCTTACAACACGCCCTACAAATTGACTCAACACAGTATCTTTCAATGAATGAAGTCGGCGTACCAACCGCCTTAAGCTTAACTGAGAATAGTGCACTTGATATGCGACAGCCAACGCTGATGCAGTCACTGATTGGTGCAGAAGAATTCGTCCCAACATCAGGGATTGATCACTGCTATGTCATGCCGCAGAGCGACCAGCAACTGCAACGATTTGGTCGCTTAAGTTCAGCTAAAAGTGGACGGGGTATGACACTGTATACCAATCAACCAAGCGTACAGGTCTACGGTGCCAATCATTTGCAAGGTACAATCGGTAAAGGTCAGCAATCTTTGTGTCAATATCAAGCAGTCTGTCTTGAGCCCCAGCAGGTACCTGACGCGCCGAATCAGCCAACATTTGCCGGAGATGCATTAGTCAAACCAGGCGCTCTTTATCACCATATAAGTCGTTATCAATTTGATAATGAAGCATAAAAACAGCGCCTAAGCGCTGTTTTTTTCACTACCAATTTAGTCATCTAAGTCGTCACTCGACCAGCCACGATTAAAGTCATCATCATCTGCAGCTTCAACCTCAAGCTCAGATTCGTCTTCAGTTTCCATAATTGGCTCAGGCTCTGGCTTAGGCTTTTTAGCCACATTTACGGCCTTTGGATTATTAGCCTCAACCCAACCCGAGTGCTTCTCCATAAACGCTTCTCGAGCCAGTTCCCATGCAACACTGTAGTTTGTCTCAGCGGTGGCTAACTCAGCACCGGTAAGCTCATGCAAATTAGGCCTAACGATCTCTTCAGCATACTCAATAATGGCATCTCGAGTAGTATTATAGAAATAAACTCTACCCGCAGAGGCTTCAGGGAACTGCTTATCGTAAATGATTACGGTATTTCCACGAGAGGTTCTAAGCTCTCCGTACCAAACAGATTTTTTAGACGTGTTATACATATATGCTAATACCCTTAAAAATCAACACATACTAATCAATATAAAGTAAATGAACGCTCATTTACTTCGGTTTCCCCAATCATTTTAGCTTGGGTTTTCGACCATATTCTTACAGTTTTTGAGTCAATATCAATGACCAAGTTCATATAATTCATATGAATTGAGCTAATTTTTTTCAACTCAATTACACTAATATCGAATTTAGTTCAAAGCCGTCGTTATTCAAGTTTTTATTAGAGAATAAATTGTAATAATGCCAAATAAGCGCAACAAACAGCCATTTATCAGTAGGTTGAATTTTGGACTCAGGTGTAACAATAATACTAAGACTAGAGACATGGTGTTTAATTAATATGACGAAACGATGTCAGTCTCTGAAATAGCTCAATCTACCTGCTGATCGACAGTACTTCACTCTGCACGGTCACCCGCTGAAGCGATGTAAAAAAGCGATTTTTTAGCCCATATTTGTTACACTACCAAACTCACCATCAGACATTTAGTGCTCGCCAAACTATTTTGAAACTTAAGTTACTTGTCCTTTTATGTTTGAGCTTCCAAGCTCAGTCTGAAACTGAACAGATAGTCATTGCATCTGATATTTGGTGCCCTTACGTCTGTGCAGACAATTCCGGCTACTTTGTAGAGCTAACTCAACAAGCTTTTGCTTCAGTTGGTGTCAGTACAAAATTCGAAACTATACCATTCCAGAGAGCATTGAGATTAGCCCAAGCAGATAGAATTCATGCAGTATTGGCCGTTTCTCCTGAGCATATTGGCAAGGCCAGTTTGCAAGATTCTGATTTGATATTAGGCCAGTATGCGAATGACTTTTATGTGCATTCTACTAGTCATTGGCAATACTCATCATTGGTGGAGCTGAATAACAAAACTATTGCCAGCATTTTAGGCTATGACTATGGCGATAAACTTAACTCCCTCTTAGCTAAAAGCCCAACTAGCTTTCGCGCTTCTGGTGAAACACCACTAAAAACAAACCTAAACCTGCTGCAGAAAGATCGTGTAGACATCTTAATTGGCAATCGTTATGTCATTGAAT
Source organism: Shewanella kaireitica (assembly GCF_023284045.1). GTDB lineage: Bacteria > Pseudomonadota > Gammaproteobacteria > Enterobacterales > Shewanellaceae > Shewanella > Shewanella kaireitica. The sequence goes on along the minus strand of NZ_JAKIKQ010000001.1, from coordinate 49,113 downwards.
ATACAGCGAAGAAATTTGATTATTACGACGACATAAAATTTGCTGGTAGTGAGGGGATTTCAACTCCGCTTTTTGTCGGTTTTAGCCATAAAGATCTTGAGCAGAACTATGCAAGTAAATTTGCAGAAGGAATACAGAACATCAAAGAGTCCGGTCAATACCAAGCCATTTTAGATAAGTATCATATCGAGCCTTGGTAAAACTCGACGTTACTGCATGACTTAACAAAAAACCCAGCACTTAGGCTGGGTTCTTATCGAATTGAGCATTAGCTTTACAGCTTAAATCAACCGTTTGCTAAAATGGGATATCGTCGTCCCACCCATCATCCAAATCAGGCGTCACATTCTGCTGTGGCTGAGGAGCTGGACGCTGCTGTGGAGCGGCTGGAGCTGCTTGTGGCTTAGGAGCATACCCGCCCTGTTGTGGTGCTTGGTAGCCACCTTGTGCCGGTGCAGCTTGTTGCTGTTGTGGTTGCTGGTAACCACCTTGTGCTGGAGCCGCTTGAGGCTTAGGTGCATAACCACCTTGCTGAGGTGCTGACTGCTGAGGCTTAGGCGCATAACCACCCTGTTGAGGAGCTTGCTGCTGTGGTTGCTGATAACCACCTTGAGCAGGAGCACCTTGACCTTGACCACGCCCACCCAACATCTGCATTTGACCGCCTTGATCGACAACAACTTCAGTGCTGTAACGATCTTGACCACTTTGATCTTTCCACTTACGCGTTTGCAATTTACCTTCTAGATAAACTTGAGAGCCTTTGCGCAGGTACTCACCAGTGATTTCAGCAAGCTTGCCAAACATCACTACGCGGTGCCATTCAGTGCGCTCTTGTTTTTGACCACTTTGATCTTTCCAAGACTCACTTGTCGCCACGGTAATGTTGGCTACGGCATTGCCGTTCGGCATATAACGAACTTCAGGATCTTGTCCTAAGTTACCCACCAAAATTACTTTATTGACACCACGACTGGCCATTGAAATCTCCTGCTAAATTTTAAAATTTTTACTAATCGACAGAGCGTAACACAGCTTAGGCTACTCTCAAATCGAAAAGCTCAGCAACTTTTAAATAAGCCGGATTAATCGCGAGTGCAGTTCTGTTGGTTAATGATCTCAGTCAGCACTAACTGGCGATTTTTAAAGAGATTAGCGTACAAAACAGGAGATTCGCTAGTTAGTAAGAGATAAATAGTAAAACAGCAGATGGTCAACAATATTTCACAAGTAATGTAGCAATGAATAGGGGACTCATTGGAGTCTACTAGACAACAAAAAACCTGAATGGCTACACTCAGGCTTTAAATTTATCCACAGCAATAACATTATCAACGCTCGCAGTCCCTTTCATCTTTTGGCGTTAACGGATCTTCAAGGCAAAGGTTGTGAGCCTGTTTCATATGCTCGCGCTGTACCTGTTGTTTCTCAAGTTGTAGCTGTTGTTGCTTATTATAAAGCGCTAAACGCTCATCGAGTTCGCGTTCAACCTCAGCGGCATAAGCTGCTTTACATTCAAAATCAGCACTTCCACAAACCGGAGCGGCATTAGCATCATTGATAAGAATGAAACCCAGCATTGCTGAAGGAGCGGCTATCGATAGAAAATTAGCCAGCTTAGACTTTCGCTTTTTGAGAAGCGGCAATTCGGGTAAAAGCATCGGCAGCTTTAAGTTAAATAGTTTGTTACAAGAATCAAATTTAGCCATTGCAACTAGGCTCCTTATAAGCAGTTTCCATACAAGCTATTCTCAAGAAACACCTTGTATTAGATAGGTTACGCTAAATACTAGATGCCTAACTCAAACTCGTTAGGCATCTTTTATTGAGGGGATAGCTCAGCTTAGAACTTGTAAGTTAGGCCGATAACCGTTTTAGTTTCCCACTCATCGTTATTTGATTTTTTCGCCAACTCAGGTTTTGGCTCACCGGTATCGGCTTGGCCAGCTTTAACATAGAGGTTGAAGTTGTCAGACACTTGGTAACCAGCAACTGCGTATACTTCACGCTTCTCATCTTTAAGACCTTCGAATCGGTCTTGAGTGAAAGAGGCTTCGATACCAGCACTTAGACCGTTATCGAATTTGTAGCCTGTACCAATTTCAGCGCGGTACTCTTTGACTGTAGCGTTAGCTAAAGTTGTTTCTTTAGCGATTGGGTCTGGCAGAATGGGTAAACCGGCGTCATCGGCAATGCTTAATTTAATGCGGTCTCTACGCATCGCACGGCCTTCAACATAGGCATAAAAGTTGTCGAAGTTGGTTTGAATCTTGATACCGCCACCTAGGCCGCCATTATCAAAACCTTCACGTTTACCATCTTCTAGATTACGCTCACCAGAGTAAGCTGTTTCAGCGGCAAAGAACGGGATAACCGATACTGCGCCGAAGTTGAAATCGTAACCGAGTTGGGTTTCAACGTTTGCATTCTTATCTTGAGTGGTAAATTCCGCTTCAATTTTACCAGTGAAGCCATTTAAGACTTCAGTATTTGCGCTTGCTGTACCTGCAGAAAGTGCGATTAGTGTTGCTATAACAATGGCTGACTTTTTCATAGTGTTCATCCTCATGGAGTTAATTTTTAAGTTAATTAGCAGTGCGAAACATTCCGCGTTGTCGCTAAGTGGGGCTATTATCCCGTCGAAAACCAAATCCATTGAGTTAGTTACTATATTGAAAACGAATACGTCTAAAGAATTGAATCTACAGTTGATCAGCTCAGGTTCAGTTTGTATCAGCTATGAGGTGAATAAAATTGCAGCGCAGTCATTGGTAAAATTTTAATAAGTACGAATAATACAGTAGCTGGTGAGATTAATTTTTATTAAAGCGGCTACCGTTGTTCATTTCATGATGAAGGGATTCAATTGATCGGCTCAATAAATATTAAATTGATATTTTATTAGTCCACTTATAATACCGACCATTACAGTTTGATTTTTTAAAAAGTGAAAAGTTTAAATAAAAATGGGTTCAGCTAATACAATAGAAAGGTCATTCAATAGAGTGAGGTCTTGATAGACTTATAATTGCTACAAACAGTTTTGTTCCCTACAAGTATCTTAAATCGACGCATTTACGAAGAGGTTAATCAAGTAGGCGCCCCCAACTAGCAACGCCGTCAGCCAAAACATTGAAACTAGTGGGAGCAAAAGAGGATAACGAAAAATTTGACGATCAGAATTTTAATAATGAGGTATTTATCATACTGACTACTCAAGATTAAAATGGTGGGAGTGGTTCTAAGCAAACAAACAATTCGTTACCCACTCATCTTATAAGTAAACAGATTAACTTGTTAGGTAGTTACCATTCGGAAAACACATACATCAATACTCCAGTAATAACCCACCAGTAAAAATGCAATTCAACTTACGAGCCTTCATTAAAATGGCCATATAAATATACAGCTGAGTTTAAAGAGTAACTTAAAGGTGTTAACAAGCATTTTAATAAAAACCACTGCACCATCTGCAAATTATTCCTTATATAGATTAAAGATAATGTGTATAAAGCTATTGCGTAGAAAGTCAATATCGAGACAATTAATACTGTGCAGTTCGTTGTTGCTCACTACAGTCACGTATACCGCCCATGCAAAATCAGCTTGGGTCGGTATAGTCGGACTAGAGCAAGCTAGAACCGTGCAGGCAAGCTCAAAAAAAGATGTACAGCAAATAGAAACCATTGTCCAAGGCATAGGAATCGACTTTGCAGGGTTAAACTGGCATAACACCACCGCAGCCAAATTCAATCGTCATGGCAATATCACGGTCGCTAGAAATTGGGCTTATGGATATTGGAACGAAAATTTTGGCTTGTCACTCGACATCATTAAAGGCGATTGGCAAGGAGTAGGACCAAGCATACTTGCAGCTGGTGTTGCCTATAAGAATTGCAGCGGTGATTTATGCTTTCGCATCAACCCAACTCTAGCCACACTCGATAGTAAGTTGGCAGACGGTAGCAACTTCAATGACCATGGGGCACAGCTCAACGTAAAGCTAGATTATAAATTGCATGATCGCCTCAGCCTGTCATTTCACCCTCAGTATGCATATTGGAGATCAGATACGATGGGCTCCACCCTAAAGTTGGAATTAGGAGCGACTTTTGATCTGACCGAAAGTAAACGTCACAAACTCATGTTAGTGAACGAATATTTTATGGTCAATAATCGCGCTTCAGGTATGCGTTCCCGTTACGTCGGTGAAAATGCACCTATTGCAGGTTACGTGCCTGGTACTGAGTCTACTATCAAGCTGCGCTACGCTTGGATTTTTTAATCAAGTTTTATTACTCAGCCGCTTCAATTCTTAACCAAGCTAAGAGATCTAATGCTTAGCTTGGTTATACCGCCAACTCTATCCTTTACCGTTCTGCGACTGTAACCGCACCATTAATGATCATAACTACATTTAACTTTTGTAATCTTCCCTCTCCTAGTTATTAAGCTCCTGCCGAGTTGGTAGCTCATTGTCTTGACTAGGTTCGTCATCAACTTACCTGTCGCTTCTTCTATCAATTGCTCCTTTTCCCTTCTTACTCTGCAGCATAACTTCCTTAAATCGCCAACAACCTAACAGCCAGGCTTAAAGGTGCCTAATCGACCTGAATTACAGCTTTTGCAATAATTCACCCAAGCCAACGAGGCACTAACCAACACATCGAGGTAACACCATGAAAAAATCACTACTTGTCATCGCTATTGCTGCAACAGCTGCTATCGGTATCGCTCAAGCATGTACCACCGCCGTTTATAACAATGGCGATGCTCATCTAACCGTTCGCACAATGGATTGGTTTGGACATGACGACGCAGTAGTCGTCGGCACAGGTGCAGGCATGACTAATACTTACAGCGCCACTGACGGCGTGCAAACTGACTCCAAGTTTGCTGCAATGAAAATTGAATCATTCAAGCCAGGTATCGTAGCTGAAGCCATGAATGAACAAGGGCTTGAAGCACGTATCCTCTACTTAGGTACTGCTGCTGGCACCCAGTTTGCTGCAGATAGAGCAAAGGTTAAAAACGTCGATGCCGCTAATGTTCCAAGCTGGGCTGTTGATAACTTTGACACTGTATCAGACGTGATTAACGCACTGAAAAACGTCGATGTACTGCCGACCAAAGTGTGTGACCTACCTAACCATGAAGGCGAATGTTTATACCCACCTGTGCACTACCAGTTTGCAGATGCACAAGGCAACACAGCAGTAGTTGAGTTTATTGATGGCGAAATGAAAGCCTACACTGAAGATGGCTCTGCATACATGAGTAACGACCCAGAGTTTAGCGTACACCTAGTGCTTGATGCTGAAAAAGCAGAAGCTGGTTCAACAGTACGTGCCTATGACCGTCGCCTACGTGCAAAAACGATTGTCGAAGATATGTATGCTCGTGATGTGACCGATAACACCAAAGCAAAAGCTTCTATCAAAGCGGTTGCAGCAACTGTATTCGCAGGCTACGACCAAATCGACCCTTATGTGAATGATGTTTTCCCAACACTATGGACGATTCACACAGACCGCGATGCAAAAGAGTGGAACCTTGACCGCTACGACACTTGGACTGTTGAGCACTATAGCTTTGACATGTTTGACGCAACCCAAGCTAAACGTGTTGTACTTGGCGCACACCCACAAGCGAAGTAAAGCTAAGACTCAGCTTAAACTCAAAGGGCACTCAAATAAGTGCCCTTTACATTTATACCAAGCTGAGACAACCCATCATCTATAAGCGTCAAAGCACAAGTTGCTGCCAGTTGCGCAACAGTCAATCTCTAATTATTTGGTAACGTTATGAAATACCTACTATGTACAGTATTAATTTTTTTCTCCCTCTCTATACAAGCTGGAGATCTGTCAAAAACTTACAGCAAGCATGTTGATCAGCAGGGAAACATCACTTTTCCAAGTGACTTTTTGATGGACGGCTTTGTCCACCTGGGCAGCAATACTGTTGCCACCCCTGAATCAGGCGAGATCTTTAATATAAACTCTAGCTACACCCAAAAGTCCGCCCTTATGTGGTATCAGAAAACCGGAGAGTGGCCAGATGGAACACTCATTGTTAAGATCCTAAAGTTTGTTTCCGCTAAAAAAAGCCTGCTCTCGGGTCAAGTTCAACACCAAACTAGCCAAGATATTGCATTTGTCATGGTTAAAGATACTCAGAATCGCTTTCAACACACAAGCAATAAAGCGATCTGGGGTGATGGCTGGGGCTGGGCACAATTCACTGATGTTAAACAGCCAACGGTGAATACCAATCAAGACAAAAACTACTGCCAGGGTTGTCACCTCCCTCGCAAAGAAACGGATTGGTTATACACAGATATCTATCCGCAAATGCAGCGCTAGTCACGCATCTACATTGCGTCAAGATAAAGTGTCTGTACTTTTAATACTAGTGAAAAGTACAGGCATACTACTTTTTGAGCCCCCACAGTTAGCAGCCCAGATATTTAGTCATCGTCGCGAACAAGCTGGGTGTTAAACAGGCCGCAAATTGATTAAGCTAGCAGCAGTCAATCGCAATATCGAAGAGTCCAACATGCTGGTCACACCTGAACGGTTAACTTATTTAGTCTTAGTTGCAGATAAAGGCTCCTTCTCTGCCGCTGGCCGAGAGATGGGTGTGAGCCCCTCCGCGGTCGCGCAAGTGATTCAAAATATGGAGATAGACCTAAATATTGTGCTATTTGACCGTGTAGCGGGCAAAGCGCCACAATTAACCGCAGTTGGTAAAGCGATGTATTTGCAAGCTTTAGAGGTCATTCCAAGGCTACAAGCAATGGAGAAACGTGCGCAGGCTTTTCAAGCTGGGATAGAAGATAAACTTAATATCGCAGTGTATGGCTTTACCCTATTCCCCAGTTATGTCGATAAAATTGCGGCGCTGTCCAACAGATTTCCAGAACTAACCATTAACTTAATGGATGTAGAAGATATTACAGCGCTTAGCGTAGACGATAGTAATGCTGCGGATATCATCATCGCCCCAAGCCAATTAAAGCAGCGCCACGGCTACGATACCCAAATTATTGATAAGCTAGATTGGCTGGTCGTTGCTTCACCAAGCCACCCGCTGGCCAAAATAAGAAGCCGCTTAACTTACCAAGATTTGATAAGTCATCGGCAGATCATTACCGCAGAAAACCTTTTTGCTGAAAAGCATTTAGTGGAATCTCTCAGGCTCAGCCCTAATTTACTGTATTGCTCACAGTTTTATCAGATAGAGTCAATGCTACTTAACGGGCTTGGTTTTGCTCTTTTTCCTAGCCACTTAGCTGAAAAACACTTTATAGCAAATACCTTAGTAGAGTTAAAAATGGAAGATAGTGAGCAGCAACCAGGCTGGCCAATAGAGCTTGTTTGGAGCCCGTCTCTTGGCCCTGCTGGTCGCTGGTTTGTAGAGCAATTCGTCGAGCTTTAGTGGTTAAATTAAACTTGCCTCAACAGGCTTACTTTACACTCACTGCGCGACGATGAGATAGCAGTGGAAAGATACAGATTAACGTAATCGCTAAGAAAATCACCAGTTCAGACAACACCCAGCCTTTAAGCAACACATAAGGGCCTAATGCAGCTCCTGTTGTTTGCGCCGCCACCGATAAGCGAATAATGTCTCCGCTGTGATCACTTTCTGAAATAGTGCCCATAAACAAGGGTAATAAAAAATTCCAAAACAGCATAAATAGACTAACGGCAACAAAATATAACAATTGGCTCTTAGTGGTAAACAGCAACACAATCACCACCCCTTGAGAAAATAGTCCAGCTATCGTCAACGCTTTTTTAAAGCGGCTTAAAGAGGCTAAACTCGCTAACACAGCACCAAACAAGCTAAACAGAGTTCCAACCGCTAACACCTGGCCTTGCTCAGTCGGCAATACCCGTAGCTTATCACCCACAACACTCAACATAGACCAACAACCAGAGTGGGTTAAGATAATCATAAACACCGCCGCCAAGCCCAATAGCTTGGTTGATAGGTCAGCTTTTGGCAGGCTAAATACCTCTGCAGATTCGGGGGATAACGGTGAAAATTTAGGTAATAACAACAGGAATACGCTCAACCCTGCCAACAGAAAAAAGAAAGTATCAACACCAAAGTCTTGTATTAAATAGGGTAAACAAAGAAACAGAAAGCCGCTATATAGCATCTGAAAAGCAATAGCCTTACCAAAAGCAAGATCAGGATTTGCCTCATGGGACAGGGCTTCATAACATAGCACTAAAATTAACCCAGCTGCGACGCCTGATATAGCTCTTAACGCTAGAAAAAGGTTAATATCACTGCAGTATGCACTCGCAAAATGACTACCGGCTAATACCAGCATAGCGAAGCGTTCGTTAATTTTAATTGAACGGGATTTCGCCAGGAAATAACAGATAACCGAGGCTAATGCGAAGCCAAATAATTCAACTGTCGCCAAATAACTAAGATCATAAACTGAAGTCTCGAACTGTATGGATATCGCATTAAGATAGCTTGGTAATAATAAAAAAATGCTCGATGCAACAGCAAGTTTCATACTAGTAGACAGGTAAAGATATTTGCTTGACGCTGAGTTCACACACTGGCCTTTTTATCAGTGACAGAATCCAACCTTAACCAATAGCCTTGAGTATGTAAACAAAGTTAACCAGTTGTGTACAAACAATATCACCCCATTTTCTGCCAGGTTTTACTTCTATTTTTCATTCTTCACTCATAAATAGTAATTCACTTTTCAATGGTATTACTATTAAAAATATCCCCTAGTAGCTAAATCATTGGACAGCAAAAAGACAATAACCCTTTATTTTCAAATAACAACAAGCATCCGCTATTAATCACATTAAAATAAGAGTTAAATTAATTAGCACTTGCGTACTTTACTGCTGCGTTCAAACACCAATAATTAATAGAACCTCTACTAGATAAATACACCGCGCACAATTAACAAAAAACTACAACCGACACAACGCAAAACAATGCATTAACAACTATTCTACTGATACACTGAGTCTACTTCTATCTTTTGGGATTACTTCTATGCATTTTCAGGCTTCCCGTTTAAGTCGCGCAATTACCGCATCTTTTCTTCTCATTTCGATACCAAACTTAAGCCAAGCACAGAGTGAAATTTTTGATAATCAATCCGGTACTATTTCAGAGATTGGTGATGTCGTTCAAATCGCGCTTCCAGCCGGCGCATTGATTGGCAGTTTATGGATAGGTGATACTGAAGGTGCTTGGCAGCTAACTAAAGGTGTTGCAACCACAGCTGCAATTACTCATACGCTGAAGTTTGGTTATGAGCGCCTCAGACCCGATGGCTCCGAGAATAACTCTTTTCCATCAGGCCATACATCAGCCGCATTCTCTGGCGCTGCATATATTCATCATAGATACGGTAATGCATGGGGGATCCCGGCATACGCAGCGGCTACATTTGTTGGTGGCAGTCGATTGTGGGCAAACAAACACTATATCGACGATGTGTTAGCTGGTGGCTCTATTGCGGTAATGAGCAGCTTGTACTTTACCGATCCTTATAACTCAACAGATCTGGTTATTGCCCCAAGTTTTAGTGAAGGTCAAATAGGCTTAGCAATGAGCTATACGCCCGGTCTTGCGGGTAGTAAAGCTAGATCCTCTTCCAACGTAGATAGTGGTTGGGGACAGAAAGAAACTGAGCTTATGCGTCGTTATTCATTGTTAATCGGTGGTTTCGACACTAACAAGAACAGCATTAATGAGCAGGGCCAAAATGGTTTTGATCTAAATGATTTCAGTAAAGAATCAGAGCCTAATACCTATGCCTCAGCAATGCTAAAGTGGGGTCTCGATAAACAGCAATATCTTGCCTTTGAATTTACCCCAATGGAAACCAGAGATACTGCGACTCTAAAAGAAGACATTATTTTTGGCGGAAAAAGCTATGCCACCGGCAGCGAAGTCATATCAGCTTACCGTAACTGGACGCTGGCGGCGGACTACATGTTCCGCTTGCTACCGGACAGTCGCTGGAAAGCAGATATAGGAGCAGGTATAGCATTTGTCGGCCAGTCTATTCGCTTAGATGACTATAATGGCAACAACCTAGGTGAGCATGATGATCTATTCGTTGTCCCCTCTTTGGCTGTAGAGGGTGGCTATCAGTTTACCGAGAGCATTTCCGCCAGCATTGGCTATAAGTATTCAGGTTTATCTGAATACCAATCAGATTCTTTATGGGGCAGTGTTGAGTACCAATTCAATGAACGATGGTCAACTTCCTTGTTCTATGGTCAATTTGCACAAAATACTGATACTGATGAATATTACAATGATGCAGTATTCGATTACGGCGGATTCTCTGTCGATTACTCTTTCTAGTAAATGGTTTACGCTAGCCTAGAAAACTAATGTTAGGGGCAATATTGCTGTTGAATAACGCAATATTGCTGTTTCATTTGTATTTTTAAACCAACTCCTCAGGTACCCCACCTCCCAACTCAGTTCATTCGATTTTCATATACTTTCTAACTGAACACATTTTCAAAATAGCCATATCATTACCTCAACCAAGGAACCGCTTGAGTTAAAAACTCATATTTCTATTGAAGAAATAAATATGCAAAACGTAAAACTTATCGCTTTAGCAACGACCTTGGCAACAGTAATCGCCGCGCCGATGGCAGCGAATGCAACATGCGGGCACTCGTATCTAAGCCCAGATAATTTGGGCTTAATAACAGGGAGCAAAATATGAAAATCGCACTGACTTTAATACTGATCGTAGGGATGTCGGCCTGCGCTAACAATAGCAATAGTGGCAATCGTCATACGATCTACAATGATCACAGAGGTTGTGATCTTAATTGCCAAATTATAGAAGATGAAATTGTAAGGCGTGACATTGAAGATAGAATCATTGCCGAAGAGATTATCGCAGATGAGATATTTGAACCCATTGAATATTGATCAGCAAAGCTTAGAGTTAGTTGTTACATAAACAATACATCTGCCTCTCAACCAACCTATTTTGCTGGCATCGAAGTCGTATCGACAAGTCTAACGGGACGCTAGCACAAGGCTATAGTCAAAAAACAGATATCGAGGCAGACATGCCAATTACGTCAGGTTATTCGCTTAGATATCGATACGGAATAATATGCCAATGATGCAGTATTCGATTATGGTGGGTTTTCTGCTGATTACTCTTTGTAGTAAATGGTTTTCGCTAGCCAAAAAAGCTAATGTAAGGAGCAATATTGCAGTTGAATAGGCAATATTGCTCTCCCACTTTAGTGGTGAATTTAGAGCCTTTGTTAGTTTACAGAACCTAATACCGCTCGTGCAGCTTTCAAGTCAAAATCATCATTTACTTTTAAGTAAGCCACTTTCTCTTCGAGTACCACGATAGCTTCAGACACACCGGCTAATGCAGACAATTCTGTCGCCATCACTTTGGCTGCTTGCTTATCGGACACGTCTGCTTCCAGTGTGTAGCTCTTCAATAGCACTGGGTTCTTCATACCAAATGTCAGCAAGAACCAAATGCCCATCAAGCCCAAGGCAACGGCAAAGACGCCCTCTGCGCCAACAAGTTGGTAAGCTCCACCACCGAGTATGCCACCACAAAAAGCACCTAAAAACTGGCTTGTGGAGTACACGCCCATTGCAGAGCCTTTATCGCCCACTGGACAGAATTTGGCTATCAAGCTTGGTAAAGACGCTTCGAGATAATTAAAGCCAGTAAAAAACAACACCACTGCAATGCTCAATACCATCAGATTGTTGGCAAATAGTGCCATTGAACCCAAGGCCACCATCATTATCAGCAAGGCAACTTGGAACATCGCTTTAGTATTATTGCGTTTAACACCAATAATAATCAGCGGTACCATCAAGAAAAAGGCACCCATAAATGCTGGGAAATACAGCATCCAATGTTCCTCTTTGGCAAGTCCGGCGTCGACTAGGTCCAAAGGCAGTGCCACAAACACAGCTGTCAACACCAAGTGCAGAATAAAGATACCCGCATCGAGCCTAAATAATTGCGGGTCAACCAACATCCGACGTAGTTTTTCAGGTGCGGCAACCGTATCGCCTTTCGGCGCTTGTGAAATCGGGTTAGGCACTAACAACTGCACGATTAACATGCCTAAAACAGCTAGCCCGGCCGTCATAAAGAACAGACCAGATAGACCTAGATGCTGAGCAACAATAGGGCCGACAAGTAGTGATAAGGCAAAGGAAAAGCCAATACACATGCCGATAATAGCCATCACTTTGGTGCGCTGTTCATCGCGAGTTAGATCAGCAGCCAATGCCAGCACCGCGGCAGCAATTGCCCCCATCCCCTGCAGAGCTCGACCAGCAACTACGCCATAAATTGTTTCTGCATTAGCAGCAACTAAGCTACCGAGAGCAAAGATCAGTAAGCCAATTAAAATGATAGGCTTACGACCGTATTTGTCAGATAAGATCCCCATAGGGATTTGTAGAATGGCTTGCGTTAAGCCATAAGCACCAATAGCAATACCCACCCATAACGGTGAAAAGCCTTCTAGATGCTGCCCGTAAAGTGCGAAGACAGGCATGATCATAAACAGACCCATCATGCGCAATCCAAATACACTGGCTAAAGAAAACGCTACTTTTTTCTCAGTGTTCGAAAGTCCGTTATTGGCCATTGCCCCCGCCCTGATCAGTGAACTCTAAATAAGGGGCGCAGTTTATCACGAAGTTTTTCAATAGCCCAAAAGGAAAAGTAAAAGATGTATACTCAACCCCTCTTTTAAGCATTAGCAGCAAACCCGCGTGCATGCTTGGTTTTGCTAACTTTCCCTGCCAATACGTTATATTTCTCCTACAATTGATAGCTTACTTTGTCTATTGCCTAAGGCAAATTTGTGAGATACTTAACCACTTTTTTCGGCTTTGAGATCTGAACGCTAGATGGAAAATATTGAAGTACGTGGCGCTCGTACCCACAATCTTAAAAACATCAACCTAACCATACCTCGTGACAAACTCATTGTTATTACCGGGCTATCAGGTTCTGGAAAATCATCTCTAGCATTCGATACCCTGTATGCAGAAGGTCAGCGACGTTATGTTGAGTCACTCTCAGCCTATGCTCGTCAGTTTTTAAGTTTGATGGAAAAGCCCGATGTTGATCACATCGAAGGCTTGAGCCCGGCAATATCTATCGAGCAGAAATCAACCTCGCATAACCCACGCTCTACCGTGGGTACTATTACCGAGATCTATGATTATTTAAGACTGCTATTTGCCCGAGTGGGTGAACCACGCTGTCCAACTCACGGCGAGCCATTAGCCGCACAAACTGTCAGCCAGATGGTGGACAAAGTATTGGAGATGCCTGAAGGCAGTCGTCAAATGCTGCTTGCGCCCGTGGTTAATGCACGTAAAGGCGAACACGTAAAGCTGCTTGAGAGCTTATCGGCACAAGGCTATATTCGTGCTCGTATTGACGGCGAAGTGTGCGATTTAACCGATCCACCAGAACTAGACTTACACGTGAAGCACACCATTGAAGTGGTCGTCGATCGCTTTAAAGTCCGTGATGACATTAAGCAGCGCTTAGCAGAATCATTTGAAACCGCCCTTGAACTATCGGGCGGAATAGCCAAAGTCACCAGCATGGATCCTGTTGAGGGACATGTAAAAGCAGAAGAACATGTGTTCTCAGCGAATTTCGCCTGCCCTGTTTGTGGTTACTCTATGGCGGAACTTGAGCCACGCATTTTCTCATTCAATAACCCAGCAGGGGCATGTCAAACCTGTGACGGTTTAGGCGTACAGCAGTATTTCGATCCAGAAAGAGTGATCACCAATACTGAACTGTCACTCGCTGGCGGCGCGATTAGAGGCTGGGATAGACGTAATTTCTATTATTTCCAAATGCTCAGTTCTTTGGCTGAACATTATAAATTTGATATCGAAAAACCTTTCGAACAGTTAACCGACGATGTCAGAAACATCGTGCTTTACGGTTCTGGTACCCAAAGCATCGCCTTCAAATATATCAATGATCGCGGCGATGTCGTGGTTCGGAATCACCCTTTTGAGGGGATTTTGAATAACATGGATAGACGTTATCGCGAAACCGAATCGAATGCTGTTCGTGAAGAGTTAACCAAGTTTATCAATACTCAGTCATGTAAAAGTTGTGGTGGTTCACGCCTGCGTGAAGAAGCACGTAACGTGTTTATTGAAGAGTTGAATCTGCCAGTGTTAACCCAATGGTCTATTGGCGAAGCCATGGATTACTTTGAAAAGCTTGAACTCACAGGTCAGCGAGCTCAAATAGCCGATAAGATCCTCAAAGAGGTACGCGATCGTTTAGGCTTCTTGGTTAATGTTGGCCTTAATTATCTCAGTTTATCTCGCTCAGCTGACACCTTGTCTGGCGGTGAGGCACAACGTATTCGTCTTGCAAGCCAGATTGGTGCTGGGCTCGTTGGCGTAATGTACGTGCTCGATGAACCTTCTATTGGCCTGCATCAGCGTGATAATGAGCGCCTTCTACAAACGCTTATTCATCTGCGAGATCTCGGTAACACCGTCATTGTGGTTGAGCATGATGAAGATGCTATCCGTATGGCCGATCATGTTATCGATATCGGTCCAGGTGCCGGTGTGCATGGCGGACAAGTTATAGGTGAAGGCACACTTAAAGACCTACTTGAGTGTAAAGAGTCTATCACTGGACAGTATTTATCCGGTGAAAAGCAGATCCACATTTCAACCGAACGAACCCAGTATGACCCTAACAAACTTATCGAGCTTTTTGGTGCTACAGGCAACAACCTCAAAAATGTTGACCTGCAGATCCCTGTAGGACTGTTTACCTGTATTACCGGCGTATCCGGCTCAGGTAAATCAACACTGATCAATGATACCTTCTATAAGATCGCTCATATCGAGTTGAATGGCGCTACCGTTGATGAACCCTCACCGTACAAGAGTATTGTCGGAATGGATCATTGCGATAAAGTGGTCGATATTGATCAAAGCCCCATTGGCCGTACACCGCGCTCGAACCCAGCGACTTATACGGGGATTTTCACGCCAATCCGCGAACTGTTTGCGGCCACTCAAGAATCTCGTACTCGTGGTTATCAGCCAGGTCGCTTCTCATTTAACGTTAAAGGTGGACGCTGCGAAGCCTGCCAGGGTGACGGCTTAATCAAAGTAGAGATGCATTTCTTGCCTGACGTATACGTGCCATGTGATAGCTGTAAAGGTCAACGATACAATCGCGAAACCTTGGATGTTCGCTTCAAGGGCAAGAATATTCACGAAGTTCTGCAGATGACAGTTGAAGAAGCCAGACCTTTCTTTGATGCCATTCCAGCTGTCGCCCGCAAATTGCAAACGCTAATGGATGTTGGTTTATCCTATATCCGTTTAGGCCAAAGTGCGACCACACTTTCTGGTGGTGAAGCGCAGCGAGTAAAGCTGGCAAAAGAGCTATCTAAACGTGATACTGGCAAAACTCTCTATATCTTAGATGAACCAACAACTGGTTTGCACTTTGCAGATATTCAGCTGTTATTGGACGTATTACATCGCCTTAAATCCCATGGCAATACCATAGTGGTGATTGAGCATAATTTGGATGTAATAAAAACCGCGGATTGGATTATTGATCTGGGGCCTGAAGGTGGTTCAGGCGGAGGTACCATTTTGGTAGCAGGTACCCCTGAAGTTGTTGCTGAGAATACAGAATCACACACAGCGCGCTTTTTAAAGCCACTTTTAGCAAAGTAAGAGATCATCCAGTTCAATGACAAGCAGTAATATTTTATTAGCCTCAGGCCTTGTGGTAACACTAGGCCTACTTATAATGGTGGTGGTTGATCCATTGTTTGGCCAATGTGCTTCTACTGAGGCAAGAGTCATTAGTAGCGACCAGCAAAGCAGTACTATATCCCTACCTGATGGCTCTGTTGCACGAGTAAGTGTGGGCAACTTAGCGCCGCAATCTCAAGTCACTGTTGGTGCAAAACAACGGCTTTTTTCAGGTACCCACGAGTACAAGTTAAAGTTGTCGAATATTGATAAATCGGCTGAAAATCAACAAAGTGAGTAAGAGTATCGCTATTTAAAGCCATTACCTGTAGGTTGAGTAACTGTTGTAATGGCTTTTTGCATATATAAAGGGACAGTTAAATGCAAAAATTAACGACTCTCTTAGTTATTATTACCACTCTAAGCCTGAATGCCTGCAGTTCAACCTCCCAATGCCAAAAGCGCCCCAGCACATTATGGGCAGACCAAGCACAGATTAGTCGCGATATACATAAACTAGCGTCAACAGAATTCGCAGGCCGAAAAACGGGTTCCGCAGGTGCAGCGCTAACAAGGCAATATCTAATCCAACGATTTGAACAAATTGGGCTTAAGCCTTGGCAAGGTGATTTCCAACATCCATTTAACTTTACTAAATCTTTTAGCGATAGAGTGGGTGTCAATATTGCTGGCGTGCAGCTAGCCACTACACCAACCAGTAAATGGCGTGTGGTGCTTGCCCATTATGACCATCTTGGTCACAAAGGCTCTCGTATATACTATGGCGCTGATGATAACGCTTCAGGAGTGGCAGGCTTACTGCAACTTGCGCAGCACGCTGCTAGCAAAGGAAGTCCAGTAAACTTACTTTTTGTCGCGACCGATGCAGAAGAACCAGGGCTGTATGGGGGTTACGCACTTGCAGATAAATTGGCCAACAAACGCAGTGAACCGCAAATTCCCCAGATTGAACTCGCTATCAATTTAGATATGATTGGCCGCCCAGATCGTCGCAATGCTATCTATATTGAGGGTGCAAGACGATTCGACTCATTCGATGAAATACAGCAATTAATGACTCAATCAAACCAATTATGCATAAGGACTCGTCAGCCAAAATCATTCGACGGCAGTGTTATCAGTGTTGATCTATTACGTGCATCAGATCATTACGCAATGCACAAAGTAGGGATCCCTTGGCTTTACTTTGGCGTTCCAACCCATAGAGATTACCATCAACCTAGTGATATCGCAGATAAAATAGATATTAGCTTTGTCGCCGCTACAGTGGAATCTGCTTACCAACTGTTGGTTATCGACAGTTTTCTTCTGAAAAACGCCCCATAAAGGCCACGTTCATTGATTTTTATTTTACTGTAAGCCGCTAACTGGCCTAGTAATTGCTATGAATATTGATAAAAATAGCATCATTAAATGGTAATACCAATTACACCCTGCTATAATAGTCGGCTTACTGATACGTTTTCGGTGCGGGAAGTCGACACGGGGTTGATTTTCTGTCTATAAACATAAGTGCTTTATTGCACTCTGCTATTCCACAAGGCTACAACCCATGTCATCCAGTGAAAAAACTTTCCGCGAACTCGGTCTTGCCGAGCCTTTGTTGCGTGCTCTTGATGAGCTCGGTTACGAAAAACCAACTCCAATCCAGGCTGCGAGTATCGATCCTCTCATGGCCGGAAAAGATATTTTAGGTCAAGCTCAAACAGGTACAGGTAAAACAGGTGCGTTTGCACTACCTCTGCTAAACAGCATTGACCCAAATACTAATTCTCCACAAATTTTAGTACTTGCCCCAACACGTGAACTTGCTGTTCAGGTTGCTGAAGCATTCGGCAGCTACGCAAAATTCATGAAAGGCCTACACGTTCTACCTATTTACGGTGGACAAAGCATGCATCAACAACTGAATGCTTTGCGTCGTGGCCCTCAAATCATTGTCGGTACTCCAGGTCGAGTTATGGACCATATGCGTCGTGGCACTCTTAAGTTAGAGTCACTAAAAGCAATGGTACTTGATGAAGCTGATGAGATGCTAAAAATGGGCTTCATCGATGATATCGAATGGATCCTGGAGCACACTCCTAAGCAACGCCAACTTGCGTTATTCTCAGCGACTATGCCTGAGCAAATTAAGCGTGTTGCTAACAAATATTTATCAGAGCCTGTACACGTTAAAATCGCTGCTACAACAACCACTGTTGAAACGATCGAGCAACGCTTTGTACAAGTATCACAACACAACAAACTAGAAGCGTTAGTTCGCGTTCTAGAAGTAGAGAAGACTGAAGGTATTATTATCTTCGTTCGTACTCGTAACAGTTGTGTCGAGCTAGCAGAAAAGCTAGAAGCACGTGGCTACGCTTCATCACCACTACATGGTGACATGAACCAACAAGCCCGTGAACGTGCTGTTGACCAACTTAAGCGCGGCAAGCTAGACATCATCATCGCAACTGATGTTGCTGCACGTGGTCTTGATGTTGAGCGTATCGGACACGTAGTTAACTACGATATTCCATACGATACTGAAGCTTATGTTCACCGTATTGGCCGTACTGGCCGTGCCGGTCGTACTGGTATGGCAATTCTTTTCGTTACACACAGAGAGATGCGTATGTTGCGCACTATCGAACGTGCAACAAAGAGCCGTATCTCGCCAATGGATGTGCCTAGTCCTGAAACAGTGACCGAGCGTCGTCTGTCTCGTTTAGGTGAGCAAATTGGTGAAGTAATCGCTAAAGACTCTTTAGACTTTATGAAAGGTGCAGTTGCAAAACTATGCCAAGAGCTAGAAGTTGACACTGATGTACTTGCTGCTGCTTTACTTCAGCAAGTTCAGAAAGATCGTCCATTACAGTTGCCGTCAATGAACGAACGTCAGCGCGATAGCCGTGATGACCGCAATTCACGTGACCGTAACGACCGCAACTCCCGTGACCGTGGTGACCGTCCTCGTCGTGAATCTCGTCCTACGCCAGCTAACATTGGCTCAGCAGACTCACTAAAGGATAACCCAGATGTTAAGATGTGCCGTTACATCATCGACGTAGGTCGTGATAATGGTGTTGGCGTTGGTAACATCGTTGGCGCTGTTGCAAACGAAGCAAACATCGACAGCCGTTACATTGGCCAAATCCAGTTATTTGATCAAGTCACTGCAATCGATTTGCCAGATGGTATGCCAAAAGACGTATTAGCGCACCTTAAGAAAGTACGCGTATGTGGCCGTCCATTAAACATTCGCGAAGCAGCGGGTGAGACGTTCGAGAACACTTCTGGTGGCGATAGCCGTCCTCCACGTCGTCCTCGTAAGCCTTCAGGCGATCGTCGTCCTTCTGGTGACAGAAAGCCGCACCGTAAAGGTCCAGCAAAAGACGCTGAGTAAGATTAAATGCCAGCTTATTAAAGCTTAGCGTTTTATAAAATGAAAAAGGAACCTTATGGTTCCTTTTTTTGTATCTCATTATCATGCCGTTGAGCTTTGTCTGAAGGTCTAATCAACTTGTTTATAAAGTTGACTCTCCTCTTGCTGCTTCAATTTTTTTATACAGGCCTGACATACACAAGATTCAGCATCTAGCACGCTATTAGCTAACTTTTCACTATCTAGCACAGTCTTAGCAGGAAATGGCTGCGATAGGCACCAGCACTGCTCAATAGCCTCACCTTGCTGCACGGCGCAGCGATTTTTAGATTGGCATAGTGGACAGCTTGTAGCATCTATTGTCATCACTCTTCCCCCTCTGTTTCATCGATCCGCCGGATGATTAATTCCATCGGGCATGGCGACATTGGTCAATTTATATGGATTAACCCCATCAATACACGCCACGTTCACACCAAATTGATTTGGATTAGAACGGCGTTGATGATGAGTGTATATACCGCAGACACTGCAGAAATAGTGTTTGGCAGTAAAAGTATTAAATTGATACAGCGATAGCTTGTCATTACCACTAATAACCTTGAGCCCATCAAGCTCAGCAGAAGTCACTATGGTGCCTCGACGGCGACACATGGAACAGTCACAACGCCTTAAGTCTGTCAGCCCTTGAGGAAGGTTCAGCGCCAACTGAACCGCGCCACAATGGCAACTGGCGATATGTGTTTGCTTCAAAGCCTATACTCCAAATATCAGAACAAAGTTCAATGTAACAAAAAGGGCTCGCGCTAGCGAACCCTGTTGATTCTGTACAGTGCACTAAACCGGTTAATCACTGCGCTTAGGATTGATAGGATAAGCTTTACTGCCCAGCTCTTTATGTCCATTTACACTACTGCCGTAATAACCTTGATGCTTATGATACTTCTCTTTCAGGGCTTTAATATCCCCTTCAAACCTAGGATCTTGTGGCCGCTCTTGAGCATTAATAAAGGCGGCAACATCCCAGGCATCTTGATTACTTAGCTGGTAACTTTTGCCGAATGGCATATTTTCATAGACAAAATAGGCTGCGGTATTAACTCTATGCATACCCGCCCCCCAATTGAAGCTCTGAGGGCCCCAAAGTGGCGGCAGAGAGTAAACACCCGATGTTTCATAACCTTGTCCATCATCACCATGACAAGACTGACAATGCGCCACATACACCTTCTTACCACGCTCTGGTGAATAGGCTTGAGCAGGCTTGGCTATTTTCGGATACCCTTTACCCGGTAATGAAGCACGCTGTTCAAGAGTCATGGCATTTTTAATTGATTCAGGTAAAGGGATTTCGTCGCGCTTCCCCCCCTTTAATAGTTCGCTATCAGATAGTTCAGGCACTGCGCTATCAATCCCAGCTTGCTGCATCAAACCGCTCATACCTAACCAATATGAGTAAGCCGACAAAGCGACCAGTTCTTTATTTGCCGAGGCTGGCGGTTTGCCATTCATTGAATAGGTAAAACACCCTTGTAGACGCTCTTCAAAACTGTTTACTTTATCATTCTTTTTCCGGTACGCGGGATAAGCAAAGTAGGCCGCCCACAATGGTGCAGCATTAGCTCGTCGCCCTGCATCCATATGGCAATTAGAGCAGTTAAGATTATTACCTACGTACGCATCCCTCATCTGCTGAGAGTTAACAAACAGCTGGTAACCTAGGCGAACTTTGTCGCCAAATTCGCCCTCAGGAATAGTGCTTAGCGGTGCTGGCGTTAAGTATAATTGTCCATCCTGCTTAACTTTAGCATTAAGCTCTGCTTGTTTATCGGGTAGCTCTTCTGCTTGTACAACAACACTGAAACCTATACTGAAAAACAGACTAATAACGAGCCAACTTAAATGATGTAATTTCATGGTTAACTCCTTATTTCAATTCTGAAAAATATTTGGCTAATGCATCAACTTCTGCACTTGTGAGCTTGTCTGCGATGGTGTCCATCACGCCGTCCTGATCGCCACTTCGGGTATCTTTCTGCCAAGCAAGTAACTGGCTTTTGATATAAGAAGCTTGTTGGCCTGCAAGCCTTGGGAATTCACCAATACCGTGCCCAGAAGGCCCATGACAGGTGACACATGCAGGAATCACCCGTTGCCAATCGCCCTGATAAACTAACTGTTCAGTAGGATCTGAATAGACTGCTTTCTCTCCACGTAGATGCGGTGTAACCATAGGCACGTCAAAGGCAGAAAAATACTCAGCAACCGCAACAATGGCATCACCTTGCAAGGTCATCGCCATCGGTTGCATTGTTGAATTTTGTCTTTTACCTGACTGAAATAGCTTAATTTGCTTCACTATATAGTCTGATGGCAGCCCAGCCAGTCGAGGACCTAAAGGTTCAACACCTTGCCCTTGAGGACCATGACAACTGCCACACAGCGCAGCCTGAGGCGGCATAGCTGCATAAGATGCACTACTTAACATGAGTAAAGCCGACATTATGAATCCACGTTTCATCATCACACCTCCATCTATAGATATGTTAACAATAGCGTTTATCTGCCTATTTGCTCAATAAGTAAGTGAAGTTTTGATGGAACGGCAAATAACTGAAGTTGATAAGACGGATTACCACCATAAAAAAAGTGCATTCCATAAACTGAAATGCACTCATTATTGATTCATTAAGACTTGCTAAGCGTCACTACTCTTGTAGTAGGTCTCGACAGATATGTGCCAGATCAGATTGCACTGCCGCAGCGGTAACCTGACGACCCGCACCGGGTCCACGAATAATGAGCGGGTTGTCCTGATAGAATTTACTGCGGATAACAAATACATTATCGCCAGGGGTTAAATTAGCGTACGGGTGGCTATTATCAACCCATTGCAAGCTCACTTCAGCTTTAAGCTTACCATTGACTCTATCTAGAGCAGCTACATACCTAAGCACTTTGTCTTGCTCCACTGCGGCAAGATACTGCTGTAGCATGTCTTCATCTAATTCGTTTATACGCGACAAAAACTGCTCAAGCGGAAGTTCTGCAAGATGAGCGGGGACCAAGGATTTGAGCTCTATATCTTCAAGCTCTATCTCTAAACCAATCTCACGAGCTAAAATAAGCAGTTTACGCTGCATGTCACGACCAGACAGATCATCTCGCGGATCGGGCTCGGTGATCCCAAGCCCACGCGCATCGACTACTAGCTCAGAGAAAGGTTTGACGGCATCATAGTTTTCAAATAACCAACACAGCGTACCAGAGAAAATACCGCCAACGGCTTCAATGCTGTCGCCACTATTATGCAGATCATTAATCGCGTGCTGTACAGGTAAGCCTGCTCCACAACTGGCATTATAACGCCAAAATAATCGGCGATTACCCAGCTGCAGCTTCAACTCTCGATAAAAAGGTAGTGGGCCAGAACCAGCAAGCTTATTAGCACTGACAACATGGATTCCACGAGCAAAAAACTCAGGGTATTGCAATGTCAGATCAGCGCTAGCACTGATATCTAGCGCCACAACTTCATCACATTCTAGGCCTTGAAGCTCTTCAAAAAGATGACTGTACTGCCATGGCGTCGCATCTTGTTCAAATTCGCTTTTCCAAGTATCAAGGGCGATTCCTTTGTCACTTATTAAAGCTTTACGCGAACTCACTAACCCAACTAGATCAACACTGGCCTCGAGCTCTTTGTTTAACGCTGCTCTCGCACCATCAAACAGGTCTATCCATGCTTCACCAATATTGCCAACACCTAACAACAGAACACCGATACGTTTGCGCGGGCCTGCACAACGGCGATGTACTTTCTGAGTTAGCAAGTTCACTTGCGTCTGTGGCACCAAAGTCACTAAACTCATACCGTCATTAAACAATGGTCGAGCATTACGACTCAATAATCTGGCAAAGCCACGACGGTAGAGATCCGCATCAGCACTCACCAATGCCACCAGTCCCAAGTCATCTCTTATCTGAATATCTGTTATTCCCAATGCATCGCTATTGACATCAAGCAGCGCCTGCACTTGTTTCTGATTCTCAAGCGTAACTGTCAATTCAACGCGTTTTTGCGCCAGCGACCAATGGGCTAATGGATAGAGCCCAGAATCAGTCAATAAGCTCAATAGATCGGATAAAGCACCATCCAACTGAATGTTAAACAGAGACACACTATTTAGGTTGGTTACCACTGGTGCACTAGCTGAAGAGCTTTTAGGCGCAATCAAGGTGAAGTCGGTATGAGATGCATAGCTAGAGCGCACAGCGAGGCTAACTTGGGTATCGAATAGTGGCTGTAAAGTGCGGTTATGCAATACTGGCGAACCTAAATGCGCTAAGCGATTGGCTTCATCTAATGACAAGCTACTCAATAGTTTCGCGTCATTAATTTTGTTGGGGTCTGCGTTAAATACACCTTCAACATCGGTCCAAATCGTTACCCGTTCGATATCAGCGAGACTTGCGATTAACGTAGCACTAAAATCCGAACCGTTACGGCCTAATAGCAAGGTATCGCCTTTATCATTGGCGCAGATAAAGCCGGTAATAATGAGTCGCTCATTAGGATGCTCATCAATCAGCTTTTGTACTCTTTGACGTGACTGCTGCAATCTTATCTGTGGCACTGCGCCTTCATCTGCAATCAACAAAGTACGTGCATCTACATCAGATGCCGCAACACCGGACTCTCGCAGTAAAGCTGCGAGCAAACGTGACGACCAACGTTCACCAAAGCTCACCACTTGACTGCTCTGGTAATCATTAATCGCCGCTAATGAAAGTAAGCTGATCAACTGCGCTTTATCATTCGATAGTCGCTCTCTTAACGAACGAGCTTGCTCATTAGATAACAGTTGTTCTATCAGTTTTTGCTGAAAACTGATTAAGATCTGCAACTCTTCCTGCCAAAGCTGCTTAGTCGTGCTCAGCTCAAGCAAACGATATAGAAAGTTAGTACTTTTCCCTGCTGCAGAAACCACAACAAGATCATCACTATGACCATGTGTCAGGAGAATATGTGCAACGCGACGGTAGCAGTCTGCGTCGGCTAAACTGGAGCCACCAAATTTATGCAAGTGACAACGTGCCATCCTAAACCCCTTTAATTAACAAGCTACAGCTGCATTAAGCGCAGCTTCAATATCAGCAACAAGATCGTCAGCATCTTCAATACCAACAGACAGACGAATAAGGGTGTCTTTTACCCCCGCCTCTGCACGCGCTTCTGGTTCCATCGCTCGATGCGTCATGGTTGCAGGCACTGCCACTAGACTTTCTACTCCTCCGAGGCTTTCTGCAACAGAGAAATAATTAAGATTTTTTAAGAAAGCGACTAATTGCTCTTCGCCGCCCTTTAGCTCGAAGCTGAGCATGGCACCGAAGCCCTTTTGCTGCTTAGCGGCAATCTCATGGCCAGGATGATCTGCAAGACCTGGATAATAGATCTTTTCCACTGCGCTATGAGCGCTAAGAGTAGCAAGAATACGTTGAGCATTGGCCTGATGTTCACGAATTCTTACTGCAAGTGTTCGAATTCCGCGCAATGTAAGGTAACTATCAAATGCCCCCCCCGTTAGCCCTAGTGTATTGGACCACCAATGCAACAGCTCACCCAACTCTTCATCTTTAGCCACCACAGCGCCACCAACTACGTCGCTGTGACCGTTGATGTATTTAGTGGTCGAATGAATAACAATATCAGCGCCAAGTAAGAGAGGTTGCTGCAAGATAGGCGATAGAAAAGTGTTATCAACTACAACTAATGCTCCAACTTCATGACTAGCTGAGCTAATAGCTTCGATATCAACGACCCGAAGTAATGGGTTTGAAGGGGTTTCTAGCCAAACCATCTTAGGTTGTTTGGCAATCGCAGTAGCTAATGCACTGGCATCAGTTTGATCGACAACTTCTAGTTTAAACTGGCCTTTCTTAGCCAGATTAGTAAATAAGCGGTAACTGCCACCATAACAATCATGAGGCACGACTAATAAGTCATCAGGACCGAGTAAACTTGTCGCTAAAGTAATTGCCGCCATCCCAGTGCATGTCACAACGCCAGTACAGCCTTTTTCTAGTTCAGCAATCGCATCACCAAGAATCGAGCGAGTTGGGTTACCTGAGCGGCTGTAATCAAAATCTCTTGGATTTTTGTGACCATCAAAAGAATAATTTGTAGAGAGGTATATCGGAGGTACGACTGCACCGTGTTGGGTATCGGACTCAATGCCTTGGCGCACAGCAGCGGTGGCTAGTTTACGCTCGGTCATGTACTACTCCTCTCTCTACATTTTCTTATTAGGGATGTCTGGACGTCTAAATGTACCTAAGCTATCCACCCTCGTCAACCAATTTAGCCGTTTAGACGTCCAAGCATTTAGAAATCTATTTGCATTTGTCATAAAATAGAGGCAATAATTTGACTGTGCTGCATAAGGGGTTAAAATCTGCCCCGCATTTTAAAATTACAGGTGAGTCAATGACTGAGTGGAACGGCGATTATATCAGCCCATATGCTGAACACGGAAAAAAGAATGAGCAAGTGAAAAAAATTACTGTCTCTATTCCTTTAAAAGTACTCAAAGTGCTTACCGATGAGCGTACACGCCGCCAAGTGAACAACTTACGTCACGCCACCAACAGCGAATTACTCTGTGAGGCGTTTCTACATGCATACACTGGTCAACCGCTGCCAAATGATGGTGATCTATCAAAAGATAAGCCTGACAGCATGCCTGCGGAAGTAAAGCGCCTCATGGATGAAATGGGCATCGAGTGGGAAGAACTAGAGTAACGATATTATTAAATCGAGGGTCTTAAGCGATCCTCTTTTGATTTTATAGCCTCTCTATCAACGCAACTCTATTGTTACTGAACGATTTGGTAAACAATGCTGGCAACTATTTAGCAATATCTGTTATTTGGCTATAGCGGCTTAATACTGCACTGTGTACCGTTGTCACTGAATTCTTACCTACGCTGGACATTGCACTCCTAATTGCTCTGCGCCTCCTTAGTGAGCTCTAAAGCCATCACAGGGCTAAAAAACTGATGTTAGATCCAAGCACACTTATTCTCGCTTCACTGATCATTTTTTGCGGCGCATTAACTCAAAGCTTAATTGGCTTTGGCTTAGCTGTGGTTGCCAGTCCATTACTTTATATTATCGAACCCTCGCTTGTGCCAGCTCCAGTGATCTTGATGGGGTTTTCAATCGCGGCGCTAACGCTGTTTAGAGAACGAGGACAACTTGAGTTCAATGGACTGCAATATGCGTTACTCGGGCGTATTCCTGGAGGGATCTTAGGTGCGTTGCTTATTCTAACCGCACCTCAAGCGATTTTGGGGCTTGCTATAGCCTTTATTGTGGCCTTAGCCGTCGGTTTCAGCCTACTCAAATTTAGTCTGCCCGTTAATCGCTTTACGCTGTTCATTGCAGGGATATTGTCAGGGGTCTTTGGCAATATTGCCGCTATTGGTGGACCACCACTGGCGATATTGCTCTCAGGCAAAGATGCGGCGCAGTTTAGAGCGGCTCTATCGGCATTTTTTATTTTTAGCTCTATGATCGCTTTAGCCATTCTAGCGTTCGCCGGCCTATTAAAGCTCGAACACCTGTGGGTTTCTTTGATGTTACTGCCGTCAGTTATACTCGGCTATGTGGTTGCTGGAAGGTTGGTTGGAAAAATAGATAAACAAAAAACCAGAGCTTTCACTCTGGCTTTATGTAGTTTAAGTGCTGTGATTTTGACGATTAAGTCTGTTATTGAGCTAAGTTAATTATCACACTAAGTTGTTTGTCAAAATTGGCTTATTATCGATAACAGGCTCAATTTTAGAAATGATAAGAGGTCTGCAGCACTCCACCTAAAGCTTCATCGCTACCAAACATACCAGTAAAGTCGAGGAAAAAAGATTCACCGATAGTAAAACCCGAACCGATAGAGTAGATATTGGCAGTAGAGTCTTTCATATCATGACGGTAACCCAATCGTAGTGACATCCAATCAAATGCTCTGACCTCTCCACCCACGCGCCAATACTGAGTACCATCAAGCTCTTTAAACTTCTTATTCTCAACCAAGTCGACGTCGGTAGTGACAGTGAGCTTTCTCCAATCATACGCCACTCCAGCTGTGACTAATGGCTCTACTCTGTAGGTAAACTTATTACCTTCTACTTCGATCGTTTCCACATCCTGGCTGATAAGGTTACGCCCTGATAAACCAAACACTAAGCCATTAAGAGGTTCAATAGCAAAACCTACATCGACATTGAAATTAGTTTCATCATTACGGTACTCAACATCATCAAAGTCACTGGCCGAGAAGTTGTTGGCATTAGCAATGTAATTATAGGTATCGATACGTTGGAACTTTGGCGAGATACCGACAGAAATCGGCATGTTAACGATAGAAAGTGGAAAGCTTAATGCGACACCTAAATCAGATACTGCACCACCAATCACTTGCCCTTCTGATAGTAAATCTGTCACTTGCGGTGGATTAACAGGATCGAGAGTCGCAAGCGCATCGATATCGGCTTGATCAATATTGGCAGCCCCAACCGCATTAACATAACTTTTATAAAAGATGGCTATCGGCATTCTTTGATGAGGGATAGCAACGCTAAACCCAAGGCCAGCACTAGCATATGCCGATGTTCCCTTTAGCGATTCTAAATCTAGAATCAACTCATCTCGATAAACATCGATATCGGCACTGTTTCCAGCATCAATTGATGCTGCAAGTCCGTCGTAAGAATCAATAAGCGAATCGAACTTGTCGATCATGTTGTCGCTATCTGCCATATCAATACCTAAAACCGGCATAAGCAATACAGCGGAGTTATCTTTGTGGGCATTTAAACCAAGTAGAGCGGGGTTTACGAATGCTGCGCCCTCATGGTTCGATGAGGCAACACCTGCCCCCCCCATAGCATCACTACGCGCTTCATAATATTCTTGGCCTGAGTAGGCAAAAAAACTGGGGATCAAGGTACACAGTAGCGCTAGTTTACGTAGTTTCATCCATTCCGCCCTTTTTATTTCCTTAACGCTTTAACACCAATACGGCTCAAATCGAAAAAAGGTCTTAAATTGTTTTTTCTTATTAGAGTTATTCTAAGCCAAAAATAACAACTAAGGGATAAATTTTAACGTTAAACTCACATTTTTATTACCAACCCATACTAACTCGGGCAGATGTGGGTTCAATAGGCTTTCAGAATGGTGATGTATACTGGCTGCAAAACGCATATAACTACGATATATCAAAACCTTAAAACACAACGTCTGACTTGCTGCTTTAGCATTATCTAAAGCTAAGTTTAAAGTGTTTATCCATTAATTGATGAAGGCTAATGAGTACAATGTTCTCGCCTAAACAGCGATGGACTCTTGCCGAATAGGCGCTGAAACTGGCGACTAAAATAGCTATGATCATTAAAGCCGGTTTCCTGGGCAATATTAGCAATACTTTCATTAGTCTCAATCAGCAACCGGCGTGCGTTCTCTAGCCTCACCTCATTGATAAACTGTTTCGGTGTCTGCCCTAAATGTTTTGTAAAGCGTCGCTCTAGGGCACTGATAGAAAGGTGTGCGGTCTGTGCCAACTCAGTTAAAGTAATCGGCTGCATGTAGTTCTCTTTAATAAACGCTACCGGAACTTTCAGGGCATCCATACTACTTAGGGTCAGTGAGGTTTTCTGCAAATGCCGTGATATGCCATAGGAACCAATCACTTCACCCGCATCATTCATTACTGGACGTTTAGAAGTAATAAACCACGCAACCTCCTGGCCTTTAAGGCGATTCATCTCCAGACGATCATTAACCCGGTTTCCTCGCATCACCTTTTGATCATCATTAATAAACTGCCGGGCAATATGCGGCTCAGAAAAATCAAAATCATTACAATGGTAGATCTGCGCCTGTGTCTGCACACCTACATGCTCAAGAAAGTACTGGTTAGCGTAAATAAATCGACTGTCTGAATCTTTCACCCAAAACAGAATATCAGGCATAAGATCGAAGGCTTCCACCAGCTGCCTTAGTAAAAGTATTTGATTTAACTCGTTTGGCCACTTATTCCGCTGATGCACAAGCATCTCCACTTATTCCAATATTTTATAGAAATTGAACAAAGACTTACAAAAGGCATAAAATATACCACGCCGATTTTGTCATATAATAAACCGAAATCATAATAACCCTATTAGTAACACTTAGATAACATAAGTTAATCACTGCAGTAAGGTTAAATTTAAACATGCGCAAAATTAGAATGGGAATGGTAGGCGGAGGCCAAGGGGCCTTTATTGGAGAGATCCATAGAATGGCCGCTCGGCTTGATGGACAGTTTGAGCTAGTTTGTGGCGCCTTCAGTGCCGACCCGTTTAAATCGTTAGTGTCTGGTAAAAATCTCTATCTAGCACATGATCGCTGCTATGCCAGTTATGAGCAGATGTTTATTGAAGAGTCCAAACTCGATGAAAGCATTCGCATGGATGTCGTGGTAATCGTCACTCCAAACCACTTGCATTACCCAGTAGCCAAAATGGCATTGGAGTATGGCTTCCATGTCATTAGCGATAAACCCGCAACCATAAACCTTGCTCAGGCAGTCGCATTAAAACAACAGCTGCTAAGCAGTGATCTGCTTTATGGCTTAACGCATACCTATAACGGCTACCCTATGGTCAAGGAAGCTAAGCATCGCATCGCCAGTGGTGAGCTTGGTACCATTCGCAAAGTGTTGGTGGAATACTCCCAAGGCTGGTTATCGTCTCAAGATGACGAAGACAGCAAACAGGCTGCTTGGCGCTTAGATCCAAAACAGTCAGGGATCAGCTGTTGTGTTGGTGATATCGGCGTGCACGCCGCCAATCTTGCTGAATATGTCAGTGGTTTGTCTATTGAGCAGGTATCCGCAAACTTAAGCAGCAATGTAGAGGGCCGCGTTCTAGATGATGACGCCAGTATCCTGCTCAGCTTTAACTCTGGAGCTCATGGAGTATTGCTTAGTAGTCAAATAGCGATAGGTGAAGAGAACCGCCTCACCCTGAGAATTTACGGTGACAAAGCCAGTCTTGAATGGTCACAAATGGAGCCAAACAGCCTTATCATAAAACATCCCGATGCAACTTCAGTGATCCGCACGGGTGTTGGTGCTATCAGTCCGCTTGCAGCTGCATGTACCCGCACTCCAGCAGGTCATCCAGAAGGGTACATTGAAGCCTTTGCCAATATTTATAAGCAGTTTGCCGCAAAATTAAATGCCAGACTCGACAATCTTCCTGAAAGTGCTTTTAGTCTTGACCTCCCCGGTATTGACGCCGCTATAACAGGAATGGCCTTTATTGAAGGTGTTGTGACTGCCAGCCAAGCTGAGACTAAATGGCACAAACTGCCAAGCACTGAGCTTGGAGTGCAGTCCTAATGCAACAGATTAAAGGCCCTGCGATTTTTCTCGCACAATTTATGGCTGATAGCGCCCCCTACAACTCACTAGACTCGCTATGTCAGTGGGCTGCCGATAAAGGCTTTAAAGGCATCCAGCTGCCTACCGATCCCAAGCTGCTTGATCTCGAACAAGCGGCCAGCAGTCAAAGCTATTGCGACAGCATCACTGAAATTGTGGCTGGCCACGGTCTTATAATCACCGAGCTTTCGACCCACCTACAAGGTCAACTTGTTGCAGTCCACCCTGCTTACGACGCTATGTTTGATGGCTTTGCACCGCCGCAATATAGAGATAATCCTACAGAACGAACCCAATGGGCAGTTTCTCAATTAAAACATGCCGCCCTTGCCAGCAGGCGCTTAGGACTCAAAGCACATGCTACCTTCTCTGGCGCTCTGCTTTGGCAAACTGTTTATCCATGGCCGCAACGACCAGCTGGGTTAGTTGAGCTTGGCTTTAAAGAGCTAGCCGCACGTTGGCGACCGATTTTAGATGCATTTGATACCGCGGGTGTCGATGTCTGTTTTGAGCTGCACCCGGGTGAAGACCTGCATGATGGCGCCAGCTTCGAGCGCTTTCTGGCCGAGGTAGACTTTCATCCACGAGCCAATATTTTATACGACCCGAGCCACTTTCTACTGCAACAGCTCGACTATCTGGCTTTTATCGATATCTACCATGAACGCATCAAAGCATTCCACGTCAAAGATGCTGAGTTCACCCCCAATGGCCGCTCTGGAGTATATGGTGGCTATCAATCATGGCAGGAGCGCCCCGGACGATTCCGCTCACTGGGCGATGGTCAAATCGACTTTAAAGCCATCTTTAGCAAGCTCACCCAATATGACTACCAAGGCTGGGCAGTGCTCGAGTGGGAGTGCTGTTTGAAACACCCTGAAGATGGTGCCAGTGAAGGTGCAAAATATATCGAGCAGCAACTGATAAGGCCAACCGACAAACAGTTTGATGATTTTGCCGCGGTTGAAACCAACCTAACATTTAATCAAAAGCTACTTGGGCTTTAAGCATAAGGACATGAGCAATGATGAATACCCACAGGCAATCCTCAATGCTATTTAGGATCTGCTGTATCGCACTGACTGTTACCGCGATGACCTTTGCAATCAGGGCTGGCATTTTAACCCAGCTCAGCAGCGAGTTTTCCCTCAGTGACAACCAACTTGGTTGGGTTAATGCAATGGCGTTTTTCGGCTTCCCAGTAGCAACGCTATTTGGCGGATTAGTCTATAACTCGCTCGGTGCCAAAAAGCTGCTCATTATCGCTTTTAGTTGTCACTTATTAGGACTGCTGCTCACTCTCTCGGCAGAGGGCTTTTATGGTTTATTGATCTCCACCTTCTTTATAGGCTTTGCCAATGGCGCAGTCGAAGCGGGCTGTAACCCACTTATCGCGGCAGCTTACCCCGATAAGAAAACCATCATGCTTAACCGTTTCCATGTGTGGTTTCCAGGCGGGATCGTGATTGGCGCACTTTCATCACAGCTGTTAACTCAGCTTGGGTTTGGCTGGCAAACACAAATAGCCATTATGCTAGTACCAACATTGATTTACGGCATACTCACTTTTAGGCAAATATTCCCGCCAATCCCACAGCAACAAATATCGACTCGTCGTAATGTTTCTGCGCTAATTTCACCGCTATTTATCTTCATGGCTGTATGCATGACACTAACGGCAACGACTGAGCTTGGCACTCAGCAATGGATAGAGAGAATACTCGGCGCCTCAGGCGCTTCACCTATGCTCATCATGGCACTCATTACTGGCATTATGGCACTAGGCCGATATTTCTCAGCGTTCCTAGTAAATACCCTCAACCCTGTTGGATTGCTACTCGGGTCGGCAATCGTCGCAAGCTTAGGCATCTACAGCATGAGCTGGGCAACCGGCGGCTTTGTCTACGTTGCAGCGATACTGTTCGCCCTTGGTGTCACTTACTTCTGGCCTACTATGCTAGGTTTTGTCGCTGAACAAATGCCGCAAACCGGTGCACTCGGCTTAGCAGTTATGGGTGGCATTGGCATGTTCGGTGTCAGCATTTGGAACCCTATCATCGGCAGTTGGATAGATACAGCCAGAGAAAGTGCATCACAGCTAAGCAGTAACCCCGAACTAGCAGCTGGGCAATCGGTACTGGCAAGCTTATCCATATTCCCTGTGATATTGATCGTCGCATTTAGTGTGTTACTGCTTTACATGAGAAAACACAACGCGAAAAAAGCACTCCCAGCGGGAAATGAGCCGCAAACTAATCATGGTGAAGACTATGCCGCATAACGAAACTGACTCGAGCGAACAGCTACACCGACGCCGTTTTCTAAAAGGCCTCAGTGCCCTTGTTGGCAGCTTTGCTGCTGGTCAATTTATCTTTGGCAATGGTCTATCGGTGGCGCAGGCTTACGAAATAGTGCCCGGTGGTATTCAGGGAAAAGGCCAAATATTAACGGCTTTTCAGCTTGAGCAATTAGCACAAGTATGTCGCCAAGTGTTACCGCGCACCAACACACCAAGTGCTGCCGATGTCGACTGCCATGGCTTTATCGATAACCAGTTAGCCCATTGTTATGAAGCGCGAGAGCAGCAGCGAGTCATTGCTACGCTTAATAACCTCAATAGTGCTGCTAAACATCAATATCAACTGATGTTTACAGCGGTGAGCGACACTCAGCAAGTTCAATTACTCAATGCTATCGACACCGGACAATCTCCCTTCAATAAGTCACAGACCAATGACTTTAAATTTCTAAAAAGTTTGATCTGTTTTGGTTATTACACCTCTGAGGTTGGCGCGACGAAAGAGCTACGCTTTGATCCTATCCCTAACGGTTATAAGGGCACAGTGGCATTAGGTGAAGATGACAGTAACTGGGGCTCTCAAGGCTTGTTTTACTAGATTTATTTAACGCAGTTTTCTGTTAAAAAAAGCACAGTGAGATAGACAAGATGAACAACAAAAAAGACGAATATTATATTAAGAACAGCGACACTGTCTTTGATGCAATCGTAATAGGCTCTGGGATCTCAGGCGGTTGGGCTGCTAAAGAATTTACCGAACGCGGCTTTAAAACCTTAATGATAGAACGTGGCCGTATTGTCGAGCACCAGAAAGATTATATTGGTGAGAATATTGCGCCATGGCAGCAACCATTACGTACTCGAGTCGACAACCTACTCGTGAACGAGCAACATAAGATCCAAAAACAATGCTATGCCTTTAAAGATGCCACTAAACACTTTTTTGGTAACGATAAAGACCTACCTTATACCACCGCTAAAGGCACTCAATTTAGCTGGATAAGAGCCAACCAATTGGGTGGTAAATCGCTACTTTGGCACCGACAATCTTATCGTTGGGGACCTTACGACTTTATCGCCAACAAAACTGATGGTCATGGTAATGACTGGCCTATTCGCTATGCAGATATTGCTGATTGGTACTCCCATGTAGAACGTCACGCCGGCATTAGTGGTAGTAAAGAGAACCTACCCAACCTGCCTGATAGCGAGTTTTTACCGCCATTCGATCTCAATGCTCCCGAAAAAGCACTACAAAAGCAGTTTTCAGCGCTCTACCCAGAACGGCCGATGATTATTGGCCGCGCCGCTCATTTAACAGAGCCAACCGAGCTGCAAATATCTCAAGGACGGATGCAGTGTAAGGCTCGAAACGAATGCCAAGCGGGATGCTCTTTTGGCGCTTACTTCTCAACCCAAAGCTCAACCTTGCCCGCCGCTGCAGCAACTAACAACTTGCATATCGCTGCCAATAGCGTGGTTCACAGTCTGATCTATGATGAAAGCAGTAATCGAGTGAAAGGGGTCAGAGTCATTGATAATGATGACCTTAGCCAGCGTGAATACTTTGCTAAAGTGGTGTTTGTTTGCGCTTCAACGCTAGGCTCAACTCAGATCTTGCTCAACTCCACCTCTAAGCGTTTCCCCAACGGCATTGGTAATAGTTCAGGAGTGCTAGGTCACTACTTAATGGACCATAACTACAATGCTGGCGGCACTGGCGATCTAGCTGGATTTGAAGATGAGTTCTATTCCGGTCGTCGCCCTACTGGCGTTTATATGCCCAACTTCAACTATAAGCCAGATAACAAACGCGGTTTCCTACGGGGCTACGCACTCTCTGGCCGTGCTTACCGTGAAGACTGGAAAAGTATGCAACGTAGTGACGGTATTGGTGTAGATTTCAAGAATAAACTTAGGCGACCAGGTAAATGGAAGTTTGGCCTCTGGGCCCAAGGTGAGATGCTGCCTCGCTATGAAAACCACGTTAGCCTGCACACAAATCTAAAAGATAAATGGGGTATGCCTCAGCTCAATATCAATTGTCAGTTCTCTGAAAATGAGCGAGCCATGATGCATGATGCGGCCAATCAAGTAGAGCTAATGCTGACCGCAGCAGGCTTAACCAATATCAAAACTGAAGTGACCAACGAAGCACCAGGGCTGGCGATCCATGAAGTTGGTACCGCAAGAATGGGGCGCGATCCTAAAACCTCATATTTAAATGGTTATAACCAAAGCCACGACGTACCCAACCTTTTTGTCACTGATGGTTCAAGTTTCTGCTCATCGGCAGTGCAGAACCCCAGCCTGACATTTATGGCGCTGACCGCAAGAGCCGTCGATTACGCCGCCAAAGAACTACAACAGAAAAGACTTTAAGCCAATTAGTTTTAAATGAGCCGACTTTAATACAATAAAAAGCATGGATTTTACAATGAATAGACTCTCTAATATCAGCCTTATAGCACTCGCGCTTATTGTGATTGCTTGTACCGACTCAACGCCGCAGGAGACTGTAACTGTGACAGCCGCTAAACCAACAGCAAACGCCACTCCCGCCAAGGTTGAAGCAGCCACTAGCTTACCGCGAATCAGCGTGCAGCTTTACTCTGTTAAAGATGATCTGAAAGCTGACTTTAAGCAAACCATAACCCGTATTGCCGCCATGGGGTTTGCCGGTGTTGAATTTGCTGGTGATTTCGGCCCCTATGGCGATGATCCACAAGGACTTAAAGATTACCTTAGCAGCCTTGGACTGCAAGCCAGTGGCGCTCACGTACGTTTTAAGCATTTTGATGCCGACAACTTTGCTAAATCAGTGGCATTTTACCAAACCTTAGGGGTTGATAGCGTGATTGTACCTTGGGATGAACGCGCCAATGATCCAGATAAAATCAATGAACTAGTCAGCGATCTTAATAAGCTAAACGAGCAGTTAAAAGCTGAAGGGTTACGCTTTGGTTACCACAACCATGATGAAGAGTTTGAAGCCTACCAACAGCACACTTTCTGGGATCAAATAGCCCGTAACACTACTGATGACTTTGTGATGCAAATGGATGTCGGTTGGGTTGCTTATGCCGAAAAAAGCCCGGTGCTCTATATCAACCGTTACCCAAACCGTACTCAGACAACCCACTTTAAAGCAAAGCTGCCGAAGAGCTTTGTGGCCACCGAAGCCTTAGCAGGAAAACGTGCAATTATTGGCGAAGACATGACTGACTGGCCAGCGGTGATCAGCAGCAACATAGCCGTTGGTGGCACCCAGTGGTTTGTCGTCGAGCAGGAAGAGTATCCCGATGGGCTGACACCACTTGAAGCTGTGGCATTATCGAAAAAAGGCTTAGATCGCATTATAAAAACGCTGTAACGGGTTCTTTAAGTTAATACTCAAAATACCACTCCATTAGGGGAAAAATGCTGCGCCCCTAATGGTTCTGCAAGACTAGCGATACCACTTTCATACTGACCAACTCCCCCCGCTGCAGCAATACTTGCTCAACAGCAGAAAACTAATCATAAAAGCTGTGACAAACGCTGGGAAGATAACCTATATTGAAACTTAAGTCAGAGCCATACATACGACTTTAAAGTATTACAATAAAGCGAAACTATTACCTGCCAACAGGCGTCTAAATAGTGTAGGCCTAGGTAAATGTGAGCCGTATTATTTGTCTACAACAGGAGTGACTATGCATCTAATCATGAGAACTCAGTTTGACGAACTTCGCCTTAACGATGAGTACGAGTACAGCACCAATGACAGAGGCGGCAAAAAAGTTGTTAAGATCTATAAAGATGGTGAACTGATAGCCAAAAAGGTCAGCATCAAGAACTCAGTGCAATACTTCGGAGTAACCGGTGTCGAGGAACTGCTAGAGCAAGCTTAAGGCTTATTTCGCCGGGGCGCTGAGGGATTGACTCTTATGAAATCAAGAGCGGGCGCAAGCCGCTTTTCCCCTTGGCTCAACTCTTGATTACAGGAATGGGCGAAGCACCATGACCTTTATCAAACGAAATTTGATTATCTCCGCCTCTGGCGTGGTCGAAGCGACACGTGAAGCTATCTGCAAAACCTATCAAACATAGTCCAGAAAATGTTGAGTAGTAAAAGTAATAAACTCCCTTAACCGTGCTGGTTGAAACTTATCTTTACTGTATAACAGGTACAGCGGCGTAGCTGGGATAAGCCACTGCTCAAACACATGTACTAGCTCTCCGCGTCGTAGCTCATCAATACAATAGAGCTCAGGCAAGCGCACAATACCATGACCAGCTAACGCACTGCTTTTCATCACTCGCCCATTTTTACAGCGAAACTTGCCGGTGATCGCTACCTCTGCTTTTTGCTGCGCATCAGCTTTATGCTGAAAGCTCCAGTGGTTAATTGAGCCGATAATACAACTGTGTTCATGCAATGCTTTCGGATGAGATGGGATGCCTCTTTGCTCAAGATATGCGGGCGCTGCCAAGGTGCAGTTAGCGATGCCCATGAGTTTACGAGCCACTAGGCCAGAGTCCTCTAACTCCCCCATGCGAAACACTAAATCAAAATGATCTAACACTAGATCAACACGTTGACTGCTAAAGTCTAGGTTAATGCTGATATTGGGATGAGCACTAATAAAGTCATTCACTAAGCGGGTGACAATCTCCTCGCCAATATAGCCACCAACACAGTTAATATTGATATTACCCTGTAGGTTTTGCGCATTATCTACCGTTTTTGCAACGGCTTGCTCCATCACATCGAGTGCATGTTGGCAGCGCTCATAGAAAAAATCGCCTTGATCCGTTAACCTTTGCGCCCTTGTCGTGCGCGTAATCAAGGTCACCCCGAGATAAATCTCTAACTGAGTCAACTGCTTAGATAAGTGCGAGCGTGAACAACCAAGCTTTTCAGCTGCCAAGGTAAAACTGCCCTGCTCAGCAATCACTGTAAATGCTCTAACATCTGCTAGATTTAAATCTTTGTACATCTCATCGGCTCGGCTGAAAACAGAGTGGCAAGCTTACATTAGGAGTTATATGTAAACAATGATGTTCGCTATGTATTATATATCAACAATAAGCTTGGCGTTAGACTACGCCCAATTCGACATGACTAACTAACATTGCCGACTCAATACAGTCAGTTCAACTGCATGAGTTGAGTAATACATTTTCACTGAGGTTTATATGAAACAACTTATCGTAATTACTGGCGCATCTTCAGGTATTGGCGCAGCTATGGCACAAGCATTCAGTGCTAAAGGTCATCCTCTACTTTTATTGGCTCGTCGCGTTGAGCCAATGGAAGCACTGCAGCTTGAGAATACCATTTGCACAAGTGTAGATGTTACTGACGCGACAGCAATGAAAGCGGCTATCACAGCAGCTGAAGAGAAGTTTGGTCCTGTTGGCGGCTTAATCAATAATGCCGGCGTGATGTTACTTGGCGCGGCAGATGTACAAGATCCAGCTGAGTGGAGCCAAATGCTTAACGTAAACGTTATGGGTGTACTTAATGGCATTCACGCAGTACTTGCAGGCATGAAAGCACGTAAAACCGGTACTATCATTAACATTAGCTCTGTTGCGGGTCGCAAAACATTCCCGAACCACGCTGCATATTGTGCCACTAAGTTTGCCGTTCACGCGTTAACTGAAAACATTCGTGAAGAAGTGGCCATGGATGACGTACGTATGATTACTATCGCACCTGGTGCAGTTGAAACCCCACTGCTAAGCCACACAACTAATGACGAAATTAAGTCAGGCTACGAAGATTGGAAAGAGTTCATGGGCGGGATCATTGAACCGAAATCAATCGCTGATGCGGCTATCTTTGCTTTCGAACAGCCACAAAATGTTTGTGTGCGTGAAATTGTCTTGGCGACAACACGTCAACAGCCTTAATTATACGCCGCTAATACTTGTTCAAAGTCTTAGTGGTGTAAATTGTAGCGTCTAATCTAAGCCTCAACAGCATCCGCTATAGAGGCTTTTTTGTCACTTAAAATTAACCAATCTATTACTTTAGTGATAGCTAAAAACAAAAAGTGTGATCTTGAACAACCTCTAAATAGCTAAAAACTAAGCACCCCTTCCCCGCCCTCAATATCAAACAAAAACAAAAACCATTAAAAAACAAAAGCTTAACCAACAAGTCAAATGTCCATTAGATTTTTTTCAATGATATTTTTATCAATTAGATTTTTATCATGAAAGTGATCAAGCTCAACTATTTCATAACAGCAGGCTGTTAAATTTAGCAACAAGACAGAAGCACTTTGGAACCATTCTGTTAACCACGCAAAGGACGGCGTAAAACCTATAAAAATAGTAAGGAATTGATGATGAAAACAATCACTAAAGTTGGAATAGGTCTTGCTCTAGCGCTGTCTTTGGGACTTCAAGCCCAAGCAGCAGACGGCGGCAACCCTAAAAAAGGCAAACATCTGTATAAAAAAGAGTGTAAAGCTTGCCATAGCCAAGGCGATATTGGTGGCGAAATAACGCCAATGACTAAAACCATGAGCCAGTGGGATCGCTTTTTTAAGCGTATGAAACACAAAGGCGATCAAGAAGCCTTCAACGCACTATCAGAAAAAGATCTTAAGGATATTCAACAATTCCTTTATGACCATGCGGCCGATTCAGATCAACCACAAACTTGTGGTTAACCGTATGAGGGATTAAGTCCTTCTAATCAATATCTAACAACATTTTAAATTGAAAATGGGGAATACCTCAGGGACTAGTGCTGCCAAAAATCAGCAATAGCGAGGTCATTCTTCAACATCAATCGAGGTTAATCACCAAGCAGGGTGGTTAACACTCAAAAGGAGAGATGTTATGCGTACCCTTATTTCACTACTTGTCGCCAACGCCCTCGCTTTTTCTGGTAGCGTTTATGCTACCGATAATGATGCTCAAAAAATTGCCGACCTAAAAGCCCAACTAGAAGATATCACCAGTGAACTCGACGATCTCAATGATCGTGTCGATACGAATGAGCGTCATACGGCGCTCGACAGACTTGAAATTACTGGCGACTTCCGCACTAAAGCGCACACTTTACACTACCAAAATGTCACCTGGAACCCGGCTATTAAAGTCAATTTCAATGACTTTGGCGCCAAAGCGATGTCTGGAGTATTTGGCTCGCCAACTGATGCTAATTCGCCACTAGGCAAAATGATGGCAGCCGATCCTAATTTGGCAGCTGCATTCCAGAGTGGTCAACTGCAAGGCGTAATGCCCTATGTATTAGCACCTAAAACCACACAAGACATCGACAACGATATTTTTTACACCACTCGCCTCAGACTTAACTTGAAAGCCAAAGTTTGGGACAACGTCAGCTTTGCTGGCCGCCTTTCTATGTACAAAAACTGGGGCGACTCAACGGGCGTAAAAGTGTTTGATTCATGGAACTCATTTACCATGGATGGCACTAACGGTGGCAGTACCAGTGGCGATTGGCTTAGAGTTGAACGTGCTTATTTTGACTGGAAAAATATTAACGGCTCGCCGCTGTATCTATCAATTGGACGCCGCCCATCAACTTACGGCCCACCCACCCAATATCGTGAGAATGAAAAGCGTGGCGGCACACCATCAGGCCACTTAGTTAATTTCAATTTTGACGGCGCGACTATGGGTTACCACCTCGGTGATATTACCGGCGTTGAAGGTCAAGTGGTGCGCTTCTGCTACGGCCAAGGTTTTGAATCACAGTGGGGAAATGGCGAACTATTCGGTGACATCGTCACTAAAGATACCCATCTCGGCGGGTTTAATATTGATGCCATCAACGATGGTAAAAACTTCCTCCAGTTCACATTGTTTGGTGCCAAAGATGTTAATGATGGTTTCAAAGGCACCATGGCATTCCCAACTCAACTTGCTGGGATCTTTGCGCCAACCATGTACCAAGATATGCAAAAATTCGACAATTTTAACTTTGTCACTCGCGTACAACCAAGCGGTGTCATTGGCGACATGTTCTTAGGTGGAATTGGCTTCTCACGTGAAGAAGACAACGACGTGAAATGGTTTGTCTCTGGAGGCTGGACTCGTGCTGATGGCAATGGCAATGCTGGTATGTTTGGCGGCATGTTAAGTGACGCTGTCTTTGAAGCGCAACTTAACTCTGACGGCAGCGAAATTATCATGATGCCGAGTGCAGCTGATGATAGCGGCGCCAAAGACGGTTACAGCATCTATGCCGGTATTCAGATCCCAGCGCCTTACGGCAAGGTCGGTTTTGAATACAACTACGGCTCAAAATATTGGACTCCGTTCACCCAAGCACAAGATGATCCGATCGGCAGCAAGCTAGCGACCCGCGGCCATGTTGCTGAGGCGTATTACATGTTCGATATCAATCCTAATATGTTCATCAAATTGGCTGGAATGTATTACGACTTCGAATATACCGGCAGTGGCACGCCAGTTGGCGCACCTCAGAAAATCGATGATGTCATCGAAGGCAGTGCTTACTCAATGCTACCCGTGGTCGACACGGCTTATGACCTCAACGCCTCTCTTACCGTTAAATTCTAAGTCTAGTGAATCCCC
This sequence comes from Shewanella kaireitica, assembly GCF_023284045.1. GTDB lineage: Bacteria > Pseudomonadota > Gammaproteobacteria > Enterobacterales > Shewanellaceae > Shewanella > Shewanella kaireitica. Next base: position 7,568 of record NZ_JAKIKQ010000001.1, on the reverse strand, counting down.
CCGGCGTTAGCCGGGGCAGGAGAGTTAAAAATGAAAAAAATCATCATCCCCACCCTGGTATTTGGGCTACTTGTCAGCGCTCAATTCGCCATGGCGTCGAACCCACACAGCGAGTATGTTGAGGGGCCATTTACCCAAGGCTCAGAAGTCACCACTCAATGTATTGAATGTCACGAAGACCACGCTAAAGACTTTATGAAGTCGTCACACTGGACATGGGAACTTGAACAGAAGTTACCAGGACGTACAGTGAAACGTGGTAAAAAAGACGCCATCAACAATTTCTGCACCTCTATCTCAGGTAACGAACCAAGATGTACCAGTTGTCATGCTGGCTATGGTTGGAAAGACAACAACTTTGATTTTACTGACATGACCAAAGTTGACTGCCTTGTCTGTCATGACACCACTGGTACCTATGTCAAAGATCCCGCTGGCGCAGGCGAAGCCTTAGCCAAGGTTAACCTTGAGCGAGTTGCTAAAAATGTCGGCGCGCCAGTGCGCGATAACTGCGGCACTTGCCACTTCTTTGGTGGCGGTGGCGATGCGGTAAAGCATGGTGATTTAGATTCATCAATGTCTTACCCAGATAAAGCGACCGATGTGCATATGGACACCGACGGTAACGATTTTCAATGCCAGACTTGCCATACCACCGAAGCTCATCAGATCACCGGAAATGCGATGGGGGTATCACCAGGAGGGCAAAACCCAATTGGTTGTGTTAACTGCCACGATGCCACGCCGCACAAAAATAAAAAGCTAAATACCCATTCGGCCAGTGTTGCCTGCCAAACTTGTCATATTCCATTTTTTGCTCGTAATGAAGCGACCAAAATGAGCTGGGATTGGTCTACAGCGGGTAGCGATCTTGAAGAAACTAAAGATAAGTACGGCAAGAAGAGCTACCAGAAAAAGAAAGGAAACTTTGTTTGGGGCAAGATGGTTGAGCCTGAATACGCTTGGTATAACGGTAGTGCCGATGCCTATATGGTCGGTGACAAGATGGATCCAACCAAGGTGACTAAACTGACAAGCCCGCTAGGAGACATAAACGATAGCAGCGCCAAAATCTATCCGTTTAAAGTACACCGCGGGAAGCAGATCTATGACAGTAAACAGAACATCTTTGTTACTGCTAAAGTCTACGGTAAAGGCGGGTATTGGAAAGATTATGATTGGGATAAAGCCGCTAAATTGGGCATGGAAGCCAATCAAGTCTTAGCTGATAAAGGTATCACTTATAGTGGTGAACATGGCTTTGCAGCAACCGAGATGTGGTGGCGTATAAACCACATGGTTTCACCAAAAACGGAAGCATTGAAATGCAGCGACTGCCATAACAAAGGCACCCGTATGGATTGGAAAGCACTAGGTTATGATGGCGACCCAATGAAAAATAAAGGGGGAATAAAGCACGCCAAATAGCTTACCACTTCAAAGCAGTATTTAGCGCAGCTATCGCTCCATTAGTTGCGCTAATCGTCAGCCGGTCCCCTGCAATTTGCCGGCTGACACCCTAACTCCGCTTGGAAAAAGCAGGCAATTATTCAATGTTCGACTCTCCCCCCCAACGACTTAAGGGTTAGAACAATAGCCCCAAAAAAGCCTGAAAATCACAAATTACTGTCCATTTTTAACACCAAAGATGTAAAAAAACTGTTAAGTTGAACAGGTTAGTGAAAGCTATACTATTATTTATACACCCTTTTCTGACGGCCCAAGGATGTGATGAACGATGAGAGAAAACTTCAGTTTACTAAATAATAATCGCGCTAAGGCTGAGTTACTGCTCTCCTCAACTTTCATCAATCTACTATCGCTGGCCCTGCCTTTTACCATGCTACAAATATACGACCGTATATTGCCAAATGAAGGCTACGGCACCGCCAGTGTGCTGGCTTCAGCGGTGGCGGTGGCTATCTTATTAGAGCTGCTATTACGCTATTCTCGCAGCTGGTTATTGGCCTCATCAGCCGCTAACTTTGAGTTACAAACCACCACTAAGGTCGTCAATGCATTAATGCAATCTGACTACCACCACGTTGAAAGTCTCGGTACAGGGAAAGTATCAAACGGCCTTGCTAGCATTGCCGCCATGCGCGAACTTTACTCAGGACAAGCACTGGTGGCATTAATGGATTTCCCTTTTGTGCTGATATTTCTAGCGCTGGTTGCCTATATTGGTGGCCCGTTAGTGTTCATTCCCGTTGCTGTCTGGTTTGTTATCGGTGGCTTGGTATTTGTTATCGGTCAAAAGCTTAACCGTGCCACTGAAGATTTAGCCCTCACCGACAGTGAACGCTCACGTATGCTGATTTTGGTGTTATCGGGGCTCACTACCGCAAAGGCGCTAGCCTTAGAAACTCGACTATCAGCAATTTATAGCGAGATAAATTACCGCCGCCTAGAACAGCAGCAACAAGTCGATTGGCTATCTTCCAAACTACAAGAGTTGATCCAAGGCGCGTCTCAGGGCACTACGCTTTTAATCGTTTTGATTGGTTGTTATGAGGTCCTCAATGGCAACCTCACGACTGGTGGTCTTGCGGCTTGCTCGATATTGGCTGGTAGAGCAATTGCCCCTCTCAGCGCCATCATTAGTCTGCGATCGCGACTCGCAAGTGCAAATACTGCAATGAATCACGTTAATGACCTTGCTAAATTGCCACAAGAGATGTTTAAAGGCAGCACCCAATATCAACAGAAACTGCCTCTAGGCCCAATCAAGTTTGACAATATTACCAGCTCGCAAGTGGGTGCTAAGCTCAGCAATTTTAACCTATCAATTCCAAGCGGCAGTTTGGTTACGGTAACTTCAGATCCTCTCACCCATGCCAGTTTACTGCTGAGCGTTATTGGTGCTTTCCACCATTTAGAGCAAGGAAAAATTACCATTGCAGGCATTGCGCAAGACGAGCACAAGGCCAATGAATATCGACAATCGGTAACCTATGTCTCACCTTGGCCTACGCTGTTTGCCGGCAGTTTACTTGAAAACATGACCATGTTTAGACCCGAACGAGAGTCTCTGGCAATGGAGGTAGCAGAAGCGTTAGGGCTAACCAGCAGCATCGCTCAGCTGCCATCTGGCTATCAAACCGAAGTGGGCGTTAGCGACAATCAAATGCTTAATAAAGGCGCGATAAAACTCATCGCTTTGGTCAGAGCTTTTGTGCAATCCCCCTCTATTTTACTGCTCGACGAGCCAATGATTTCGCTAGATGCGGATTCCCAAGTGCGGCTAATCAATGTCATCAATCGCTACAAAGGGGAGATGACTATCATCTGCGCCTCTCATTTTGTAGAGCTTGCTAACAACGCTGAGATAAAGGTCAATATCGATAGTGCAGGTAAGTGCCAACTATTAACGGCGACTCAGGAGGCTGAATCATGAATTCAATCAATCAAGCTCAGCCAGCAGAAGCTGAAAGCGATGCATTAGAGTTAACAGAATTGAAAAGTGTTTTAGTCGCGCTATTTCAGCAACTAGGGCTATTCTCCCAAGCAAACAACATCGTCAATGATGACTCAGTTAAGGATGTTGATACCGTTACACTCGCTAATTTATTGAGCAAGCACCATATCGGTTACTCAGTATTTAAAGCTGATAAAGAGGCAACATCACAAGCCATTCACCCCTTTATTATTATCCCCGATGATAGGCCTGCACTTATAGCTCGACGTAGAGATGAGCGGTATGAGATTTTTGAGCTGAAAACTGAGCAGTGGCAACCCATAAGCGGTGCAGACTTACCATTAGTTGGCCACGTTTTTATTATCGAAAGCCTCCCAACCAGTAAGCAAAACATACGTGCTTTTGCTGCCCATATGAGTAAACGCACCAAATGGTATCGACCCGTATTTTGGCTAAGTTTACTGTCGAGTATTACTGGCTTAGCCGTGCCACTGTTTACCATGGCGGTTTATGACCGTGTCATTGGTGGGCAAGCGCCAGACGTGCTGCCCACTATCGCTCTTGGCGCCGCATTAGCCTTAGCGGTGTTGGTCACTACTCGACTGACACGAGCCAATGTACTCGCAACCACCAGTAACCGCTTTGCCCGAGACTTATCGGATCTGACTTTTAAGCGGCTATTAAGCATGCCGCTGATGGTGTTATCGAGAGTGGGAAGCTCTAACCATATGGCGCGAATGCGTAACGCCGAAAAAGTAAGAACCTTGCTTTCAGGTCCTGGCGGTGCAGGCCTAGTCGACCTACCTTTTACCGCTATTGCACTTATCACAATTGCACTTTTGAGTGGCTGGTTAGTCATCGTTCCTCTGGTAATGTTGCTGTTATTTTATTTGGTGATGAAAGCAGTTAATAAGTACGCTCAATCAGCCTCCCCCACCATTAGCGGAGATTACCAAAACTCAATAAACGAGCTAGCCAAAAACTTACTACAACTTAAAACAAGTGGTGAAACAGACGGTTGGAATACTAAGTTTGCGCGGCAGTGCAAAGAAAATTGTCGGCAAAACTTTCTCTTTGCCAAGCGTAATGGTTTAAATGCCGCAGTGGCCCATGCCATGAGCTTACTCACTGCATTGGTCACCGTATTTACCGGCATATTTTTAGTGCTCAACCAAAGTATTAGCCCCGGAGCGCTCATTGCTTGTGTGATGCTAATCTGGCGTATTACAGGACCAGCCCAACTGGCGTTTTCTTCTAGCCAAAAGATCACCATGATGGATATGGCAATCAAGCAGTTTGATCGCTTTATGCAAGCGGGAACGGAGAACAGTGAATTAAGGCTCGATACTCCAGCAACAGATACTCCGCCAGCGATTAGCTTTCAACACCTTACTTTGCGTTATGGTGCAGATGTAGATCCTGCCCTTGCAGGGGTAAGCGTAGATATAGAGCCAGGGGAAAATGTAGCGATTATCGGCCCTAATGCCTGCGGAAAAACCTCAATGTTACTTGCCGCAATGGGTGTCGCAGAAGCACAGGCTGGATACGTCAGTGTTAATGGCAAAAACCTAAAACAATATGATCCTGAAGCTTACCGAAAATGGGCCGCATTTTGCCCTGCAGAGCCAGATCTTTTCCCGGGTTCTCTAGCCTACAACTTACGCATAGCAAAAAAAGATGCCAGCGATGCAGAGCTGATTGCGGCTATCAAAGCTGCCGGAGGCGAGTCACTGTTTAATGCCTTAGGAAATGATCTTAACATCGATCTATTTAACCGCGGTCACACGCTGTTATCTGCAGTCGAAGGTAGCTATATCAGTTTAGCTCGAGCACTGCTCAAGCAATCAAGTTTACTCATACTTGATGAACCCATTGCCAACCGTAATCCTGCAGCCAAAGCTCAATTGCTAAAAACATTCAGCTCGCTTAAAGGTAAAAGCACCGTGCTATTTACCAGCCATGATCAAGAGTTGATCCAGCAAGCTGATAAAGTCGTAATTTTAGATAAGGGTGCAGTCGTTTACGCAGGTCCTATTCCCGACCAAACCGCTCAACAACCGCAATCAGTAGCACCTCAGGAGAACCTCCCTAATGGATAATCGTCAACTAGCGAATCGAGTATGGCCTGAGCACGAATTTGCCGATGCAATTGAAGCGCCTGCAGAGAGAAAATTGATTAAGCGCATCATATTTTTAATCACAGGTTCGGTACTGATTATGTTGCTGTGGTCTATTTTCGCTCAGGTCGAAGAGATATCTAAATCTAAAGGACAAGTTGTGCCTCTGGGTCACCGACAGATCATACAGAGTCGTACCGGGGGGACTATCGCTTCAGTGGTCGTCGAAGAGGGGGATGTGGTCAAAAAAGGTGATGTGCTTGCCAGCTTTGTTTCTATAGACAGCCAATCAGCCGAAGAGGAACTCGCGAGCAAACGGGCCAACTTGGTACTCAGAATTGAGCGTTACGAAGCCTTTATTGATCAAAGAGAAGCCAATTTCGTCGAGTTTGAGTTGGAGTATCCACAACTAGTAAAACTGCACACCGCTTCACTTAGCAGAATGAATCAAGAACGCTTAGCCATGCAGCAGCTGTCAGAGTCTGACATCGCTAAATCCCAGGCAGAGATCGATGGCCTTAAAGCAGAGATCCCACCGCTTAGTGATCAGATAGATACTGCCGAACAAACACTTAAGATGATGCGATCAGTAACCGAGGAGCAAGCGGTCTCAAAACTGCGAATTTTAGAGTCGCAACAAAAACTTGATTCCTATATGCGTGAGCTCAAAGGCATGGAGAGTAAACAGCAAGTACTGTCTAAAAACTTGCTTAACTTGGAGCAGCAGTTAAAACAGAAGCAAGCCACTCTCCTAAAAGAGGTTGGTGAAAAACGAACCGATGCCCAAGCCGAGCTACTGGGGATTATCGCCCGCTTAAAATCATCAGGTTCATTGGTGTCACAAAATACTGTGACTGCGCCAGTAGATGGAATTATTCAGTCAATCCCCTCCTCTTCTACAGGCAGCGTCATCCAACCAGGTGGCACTGTCGCGGTAATAGTACCCATGACTAAAACTGGCTTAATGGAAGCCAAACTATCCCCAAGAGATATTGGTTTTGTGAAAGTCGGCCAGCCTGTGCGGATTAAAATCGATGCCTTTGATTACAGCCGTTATGGTGCTCTCGATGGCATTGTTAAACGCATATCTCCTAGTACTGATTCAGATGAGAAAGGAGGCGTATTTTATAAAGTGCAAATCAGTATAGATAAACCTTACTTTGCTGATAAGCCGGGTCAGTTTGACCTGATCCCAGGGATGACAGGTGAAGCCGACATCGTAACCGGCGATAAAACGGTATTCCAATATCTATGGAAGCCGGTATTTACTAATGTCACAGAAGCTTTTGGTGAGCGCTAAAGAGGAAGTAGATCATGAGTCAGGACGATAAGAAATCCACATCAAGTGTTAAGACACCAGAAGCGATTGAAGCTGAAAAAAAACAAAGGGAATTGGAAGCAAAACAAAAGGCTAAGCAACTGGATAAAGATGTTGCCCGCTTAAAAGCCAAAGAGCTTCGTGATAGCGGTGGCAAAGCCAGTATCATCGGCAATAAGGACTTGGTCGCGGATAAATCTTGGGGCACTCCGACTCCGATAGCCAATGAAAATGAGGCTGAGCCCAAAACTGACACTGCTCAGCTAGAGCAGCATATCGAGCAACTCGATACCGAATCGAAAACCACACAGACGCAAACAGTATCGACAAAGCAGGCGAAAGCTGATGCAACAGAGAATGCTCAAATAGCACAACAGCCACTCACTCAGCAGCAGGGTTCCAGCGAAACAACAGGCTTGCATTCAGGAGCACATTTTCACGCAAACATTGATGGTGCCATAGATTTGAGCAGCATAGCAGAACCGTTAACCTTCACTGCTAATGAAAACAATCAGCCTCACTTTACCGTAGCCTTAACGACTATAACCCCAGAAAAAACCTCAATATCAGTTCCAAATCCACAACCCACAGCCCAGCTTATTGACACTGGCACTGGCACTGGCACTGGCACTGGCACTGGCACTGGCACTGGCACTGGCACTGGCACTGGCACTGGCACTGGCACTGGCACTGGCACTGGCACTGGCACTGGCAC